>NZ_JARCJD010000016.1 GCF_028890115.1 Phaeobacter sp. QD34_24 | reverse complement strand
CAGGTGCCCAAAGGTCTTCCTGTCAGCCATCGCACTCGCAGCGCTCGTCATTTACTGGCTATGAGTCCTGACCCTAGTCATTCTCGAGACGAGAGCAAGTCATATTGGGAGCGTTTTGTTGCTGTCACAAACAAGGATCTGAACCTCACCAAAGCACACGTAAAATATCTTGAGGGGCGCCTGATCACACTATTAAAAGAGGCGAAAAAATCCAACGTCGCAAACAAGACGGACCCCAGTTTTGATAGACTTCCTGAAGCCGATATTTCCGATATGGAGTCTTTTTTGGATGAACTCCAACTGGTGCTGCCCGTAGTTGGTGTCGATTTCTTCAGAAGAGCTTCTTCATTGCCGACATCGCCTTCAAGTGATTCCACGGAAAACAACCCAACATTCACTCTTCGTCACGAAAAGAAGGGTATCTCGGCGACAGCAAAAGAAATCGATGGAGAATTTGTCCTGATTGCCGGATCTCAGGGAGATCTGAACGAGTCGGTCTCATTTCATGAAAAACTGAAATCCCTACGTGTCCAGCAAATGACTGCAGGGAAAATCAAGCGAAACGGCAGTCATAACTTCGTTCTTGTGGATGACATTGCATTCTCCAGCCCGAGCGCGGCTTCAGTTTTCTTGTTTGGCACATCACGAAATGGACGCACGGACTGGTTGGTTGAAGGTGCATCAGTAAACTACGGTGAATGGAAAGACTCCCTTCTCACCGAAAGGCCTGTGGATTAGAAAAATCCTGGCTTTTCAAAACTGTGAATGCGTCTTCCAGTGCTGAAAGCAGGCAATTGGCGTGACGGGAAGGTCAGGCGCGGACCGTTGCGTTGCGCGAAACGTCCCACCAAACCCCAATCTTTCCACGCCTTCGCCGCAGGACCATCCAGATTTAAACAAAATCTTAAGGATAAATGCCTGTAGTGGATGAACGGGCCTGGGGTATCCTCCCCTGACGTCCGACACGTCAGACAGGAGGCAACGACATGGCTGGTATCATGCTGGGAACACTCACCGGGTTCTTTTCGGCGATCTACAGCCTTGTGGTGCTGGACCTTTCGGTCCTGATGAGCCTGCTGGTCTATTCCGGTGTCGGCGTGGCGACCGCCCTGCTTGTCATCCTGGCGATGGTCCTGCGCCCCTCGGACGCGGCGCAGGCGGCTTATGAGGACACCCCGGTCGAGGCCTGATCCAAGCCGATTACGCCGGGCTTTTGACCCATCCCACGATCTGACCTTCCCGCAAGGCGCCCGACTGGCGCTTGCTTTCACGACCGCGCTCGAATGCCACCATAGTGGGGATACCGCGGATCTGGTAGCGCGCACCGGTGGATTGGTGATCCTGCGTGTTCAGCTTGACCAGGCGCGCCTGCCCCTTCAGCTTTTCCGAGGCCTTGGAGAATTCCGGCGCCATCATCCGGCAGGGGCCGCACCAGGGTGCCCAGAAATCCACCACCAGCGGCAGATCGTCGTTCTTGGCGGCCTTTTGCAGGATCGCCGGGTCGATATCCATCGGCGCCTTGGGCAACAGCGCCTCACCGCAGGTGCCGCATTTGGCCCCCGCCGTCAGTTTTTCCTCAGGCACCCGGTTGAGCTGGCCGCAGGACAGGCAGGTCAGGGTTTTCGCTCCCATGGCAAGGCACTCCAATTTGGGGCAGGCGACGGGCCTGCGAAACACATTCTGGATTTCATATAAGACCGTCAGGGCGCGACACAAGAGGGCCGTGCGCAGGCGCGCCATGCCTGATCATGGCATTGTGAACACGTCCAGGCGGCCTGACCCCATCGCCCCATTGACGGGGGTTCTGCACCCGATCACACTGATGTTGAAAGACGCATTTTGCGAACGAGGCCGATATGATTTCACGCCGCCTGTTTCTGGCGACTTCCGCCGCTGCCGCTGCCCTTCCCGGAGTTGGCGCTGCACAGGAAGACTTCGATCCCACCCCGCAGATGGTCCGGATCCGCAAGGAATTCGAACCTGGGCAGATCCTGGTGCTGCCGCGCTCTTACTACCTTTACTACGTGACCGAACCACGCAAGGCGGTGCGCTATGGCGTTGGTGTTGGCCGGGCCGGGCTGGAGTTCACCGGCAGTGCCGTGATCGGCGCCAAGCGGGAATGGCCCAGCTGGCGCCCCACGGACGAGATGATCGAACGCAGCCCGCGCACCTATGGCCGCTTTGCCGGCAACAAGTATATCCAGCCGGGCGGACCGGAAAACCCGCTGGGCGCGCGGGCGCTGTATCTGTTCCAGAACGGCGTCGATACCTATTTCCGCATCCACGGCACCAACAAGCCGGATACCATCGGCAGCTCGGTCTCCAATGGCTGCATCCGCCTGCGCAACGAACATGTGGTCGATCTCTATGAACGGGTGCCCGTGGGCACCGTCGTGACGGTTCTTTAGGGTCGGACAGACCGGACAGGCGTATTTTCGCCACACAAGGCCGCATGCTTCTATGGCGCCGGGCGCGTTTTCCTTGCGCGATGCGGGTCGCATGGCCAATTCTGTTACCGCGACGTTACGCGAATGACATTACTGTACCCCTCACAGGCACGGTCGTGACCATCTGCTACTGCGGCCGCCTGACCGCATCGACGGTTAGACTGAGACTAGACTTTAGGAGTACAGACGATGGCCACAGGCACCGTCAAATGGTTCAACACAACCAAAGGCTATGGCTTTATTGCCCCTGATGCGGGTGGAAAAGACGTATTTGTTCACATTTCCGCTGTCGAGCGGTCCGGGCTGACCGGCCTCGCCGACAACCAAAAAGTTTCCTACGAGCTGCAGCCGGGCCGCGATGGCCGCGAATCCGCGGTGGATCTCCAGCTGCTCTGAGATCGGGGACTTCCCTACCCCCGGCGTGTGTTTCCGGCGGCTCCTGCTGAGGAGCTGCCTCTTTCCTTGTGCACGACCGCGGGTCACGGCAGCACCCCAATAGGTCAGTCCGCCAGACGGTTCACCAGGTCCAGCGCGCGCGGCCCCAGGGCTGCGACATTGAGCCGGACGCCCTCTTCGTTGGGGTGGATATCATCGTCCTGCATGAATTGCTGCGCCTCAGCCGGATCGCCGCCCACCTGCTCGAATATCCCGGCAAAGGCATCGGGGTGCAAAAGCGCGCCGTATTCCGCCGCCAAGGCCGGATATACCGCGTCAAACGCCGTCCGGTAATCGGGTCCGTAGTTGTTCGGCGCCCGCATCCCGACCAAGAGAACCTCGACCCCCTGCGCCCGCGCCGCCGACAGGATCTTGGCGAGGTTGGATTTCATCTCTTCTGCCGACAGCCCCCGCAGCAGGTCGTTGCCCCCCAGAAGCACGATCAACCCGTCGGGATTATCCGCCAGGGTCCAGTCGATCCGGGCTGCCCCACCTGCCGAGGTATCCCCCGAGACGCCCGCATTTGCGATCTCCACCTCAGCGCCGTTGTCGCGCAGCCAGGCCTCCAGCTGTGGTACGAAGCCATCCTCCTGGTGCAGCCCGTAGCCCTGCACCAGACTGTCGCCCAGCGCCGTGATCCGCACAGGATCTGCGCTCAAAGCTGAGCTCCAGAGCATAGAAACGCCGATCAGAACTCCAATTCCCGCCCATACCTTGCGCATCGCTGCAATCGCTCCATATCCCAAGTAACATTTCCAACAGGCCCGGCTTCATGACAGATCACACCCGTCCCGTCCTGCATCTATCAGATGCGTCTTTGACCCTGAATGGCAATACCGGCCCGGTCCGTATTCTTCAGGACATCACGCTGGATGTGCAAAAGGGAGAGACCCTGGGTCTGATCGGCGCTTCCGGGTCGGGGAAGTCTTCGTTGCTGATGCTGATGGGCGGGCTGGAACAGGCAACCGGCGGCACCATACATGCGCTTGGTCAGGATCTGACCGCGATGAACGAGGACGCGCTCGCCCGCTTCCGCCGCGCCCATATGGGGGTGGTGTTCCAGAACTTTCACCTGATCCCGGCCATGACTGCGCTGGAGAATGTGGCAACCCCGCTGGAGCTGGCCGGAGAGGCAGACGCCTTTGACCGAGCCCAGGCGGAACTCGATGCGGTGGGGCTGGGCCACAGGTCCGGCCACTACCCGGCGCAGCTGTCGGGGGGCGAGCAGCAGCGCGTTGCCCTGGCCCGCGCCCTGGCGCCGCGTCCCGCGATCCTGCTGGCGGATGAGCCGACGGGCAATCTCGACGAATCCAACGGTGCTGCAGTGATGGACCTGCTGTTTGGCCTGCGCGACCGCTATGGCGCGACGCTGGTGATGGTGACCCATGCCCCGGAACTGGCGGCGCGTTGCGATCGCGTCGTGCGCCTGCGCGATGGCCGCCTGATGGAAGACCAGACCGCCCATGAGGCCGCCGAATGAGCCTTGCCAATGACCTGGCGCTTGCCTGGCGCTTTGCCCTGCGCGAGCTGCGCGGCGGCCTCAAGGGGTTTCGCATCTTCCTGGCCTGCCTGGCGCTTGGCGTTGGAGTGATTGCCGCCATCGGTTCGATCCGTGCCTCGATTGAGGCCGGGCTGGCGCGCGAAGGCGCGACCATGCTGGGGGGCGATGCGGAGATGTCCTTCACCTACCGCTTTGCCAATGACGCAGAGCGCGCCTGGATGGAGACCATCGCCGACCGCGTGTCAGAGGTGGCGGATTTCCGGTCCATGGCCGTGGTTGGCGATGAACGCGCGCTGACGCAGGTGAAGGCGGTCGATGGCCTTTATCCGCTGACCGGAGTCCTGCGGCTCTCTCCCGACATCGCGCTGGACAGCGCCCTTGCAGGCTCGGATGGGCTGCCCGGCGGCCTGATGGAGCGGGTTCTGGCGGATCGGCTGGGGCTGACACCCGGCGACAGCTTCCGCCTTGGGACCCAGGATCTGCGCCTGATGGCCCTGATCGAAACCGAGCCGGACGCGGCGGCCTCGGGCTTTACCCTTGGCCCGCGCACCATCGTGGCGACACAGGCGCTGTCGAACTCGGGTCTGTTGGAGCCTGGCACGCTCTATTCCTCGAAATACCGGCTGGATCTGCCCGAGGGCGCCAACCTGGCCGCCCTGCAAACCGCCGCCGAGGCCGAATTCTCCGAATCCGGCATGCGCTGGAAAGACGCCCGCAATGGCGCCCCCGGCATTACCTCGTTTGTAGAGCGTCTGGGCGGTTTCCTGGTGCTGGTGGGTCTCTCTGGCCTGGCCGTGGGTGGCGTCGGTGTCTCTGCCGCCGTGCGCGCCTTTCTGGCGGGCAAGACCGAAACCATCGCAACCCTCCGCACCCTTGGCGCCGAGCGGCAGGTGATCTTCCTCACCTATTTCCTGCAGATCGGCGTTCTGGCGCTTCTGGGCATTGCCATGGGCATGGCGATTGGCGGCTTTGGCCCCGTGCTGGTCGGCCCGCTGATTGCGGCGCAGCTGCCCTTTCCGGCGATCTTCTCCGTCTATCCCGGCGCCCTGGCCGAGGCGGCGCTTTATGGCCTTCTGACCGCCTTCATCTTTGCGCTTTGGCCGCTTGCCCGGGCCGAACGGATCCGCGCCGCCGCCCTGTTCCGCGATGCCTTTGCCGGAGGAAACCGCCTGCCCGCCCCGCGTTACCTGCTGGCCACTGCAGTTGCGCTGGCCCTGCTGATTGGTGCGGCGGCCCTGTTCAGCGGCTCGGTTGAGCTGACGCTCTGGACTGCCGGCGGGCTGGGTGCTGCGCTTGTGGTGCTGATGCTGGCGGCGCTGGTCCTTGGCCTTCTGGCGCGGCGCGGTGCCCGCGTTGCGCGTGGCCGCCCTGCCCTGCGGTGGGCCCTGGCGGCGATCGGCACCTCACGGGATGGCGCGGTTCCGGCAGTGCTGGCCCTCGGACTGGGGCTGACTGTTCTGGCCGCCATCGGCCAGATCGACGGCAATATGCGCCGGGCCATCACCGGCACCCTGCCCGATGCGGCGCCCTCCTATTTTTTCGTTGATATTCAGCGCGATCAGATGCCCGCGTTCCTGGACCGGGTCGAAGGTGATCCCGCCGTCAGCCGTATCGAAAGCGCGCCGATGCTGCGTGGTATCGTCACACAAATCAATGGACGCCCCGCCCGCGAGGTGGCCGGAGATCACTGGGTTGTACGCGGTGACCGTGGCCTCACCTACGCAGGCGCCAAGCCCGCGAACACCCAGGTCACTGCAGGCAAATGGTGGGGCGAGGATTACAGCGGCCCGCCGCAGATCAGCCTCGCCGAAGAAGAGGCCGGAGAGTTGGGGATCGCCATCGGCGACACCATGACCGTGAACGTGCTGGGCCGCGATATCACCGCGACCGTGACCAGCTTTCGCTCGGTGGATTTCTCGACCGCCGGCATGGGCTTTGTCATCGCCATGAACGAAAGCGCCCTGGCCGCAGCGCCGCACAGCTATATCGCCACCGTCTATGCCGAGGCCCAGGCCGAAGCGCAGATCCTGCGGGATCTGGCGCAGGAGATGCCCAATATCACCGCCATCCGGGTGCGCGATGCGGTGGACCGGGTTTCGGACATCCTGCGGCAACTGGCGGCGGCCACCTCCTACGGTGCGGCGGCGACGCTGCTGACCGGATTCCTGGTGCTGCTGGGCACGGCTGCCGCCGGTGAACCCGCGCGCCGCTATGAGGCGGCCTTGCTCAAGACGCTAGGCGCCCCGCGCAGCCAGATCCTGAGCAGCTTTGCGCTCAGATCCATCATTCTGGGCGCTGGCGCCGGAATGGTGGCTCTGCTGGCGGGGATCGCAGGCGCCTGGGCGGTGAATTCATACGTGTTTGAAACCAGCTACAGCATCATCTGGCCCAACGCGCTGGCGGTGGTGGGCGGCGGCATCCTGACCACGCTGCTGGCGGGGCTGGCCTTTGCCCTGCGCCCGCTGGCGGCACGCCCGGCCCGCATCCTCAGGGCACGGGATTGATGGGCATGGCGCAAGACGGCAGAGGTCAGCGCGTGCAGGTCACCGGTTGCAGGATGCGCAACAAGGCGGGGTTGTCGCAGACCAGGGAGGCCAGGGAGATATCATCGAGGGAGGCGTAAAAGGCCCGCGCCGCTTGCGACAGTGCCTCTTTCAGGCGGCAGGCATTGATCAGCGGACAGGTGTTGTCGGCATCGGCAAAACATTCGACCATCGGCAGATTGCCTTCCACCTCGCGAAAGATATCGCCGATGCGGATCTCGTCAGCGCTGCGCCCCAGGCTCATGCCGCCATTGCGGCCTCGTTGCGTATGCAGATAGCCAAGCTGGCTGAGCTGGTTGATCACCTGGGCAAGATGGTTTTCGGAAATGTTGCAGCAATCTGCAATTTCAGATTTTGTCACCAGCCTGTCGGCATTTGCCGCGCAGTACATCAGCAACCGGACGGCAATATTCGTCCTCTTGGTAATTCGCATGGTTTTGCATCCCCCAAAACATGCAGATAATACTATACAATCCATCGCCTTCCGGTTTGATTTGGATCAATTGGCAACAGGAGGCTTCCGGCGCCCATGACCGCCCCCTACTTCTTTGGCTACGGCAGCCTCGTGAACACGGCCACCCATGACTACGGCGATCCGCGGCCCGCGCGGCTGTCGGGCTGGCGCCGGACCTGGGCGCATACGGATCTGCGCGAGGTGGCCTTTCTGACCGCCACGCCCGCGCCGGACAGCGCAATCGACGGATTGATCGCCGCCGTTCCCGATGCCGACTGGCAGGCTCTGGATCAACGGGAATATGCCTATGACCGCATCCTGGCCTCGGATGCCGTGGATCATGATCTCGCAGGGACGCCGGAAATCTCGGTCTATGCGGTGCCTGCCGCGCGACAAAATCCCGGCAGCGCCCGCCACCCGATCCTGTTGAGCTATCTCGATGTGGTGTTGCAAGGCTATCTGAACGTCTTTGGAGAGGCGGGTGTGAGGGACTTCATTGCCACCACCGACGGCTGGGAGGCGCCGCTGCTGGATGACCGCGCAGCCCCGATCTATCCACGCCACCAGCCGCTCAGCGCCAGGGAGTGTCGCCTGTTTGACGACATGATCGACAGCACCGGCATGTCCCGGATTGCAGCCGGTCCATAGCCACGCCTCAATCGGGGCGACGCAGTACCCCGTATTGCGCATAACCCCGATAGAGCTGGTGGAACTCGGTCGAACCGGAGATTTCTGCGGCCAGTTTTTGCAGGGCGCGCTGCAGATACATGCGCGGATGCACGTGGAACCGAGCCAGCCAATGCCCCAGCATCACTCCAAACCAGCGGGGCCAGCCGTTTTGATCTGCAAAGTCAACCACATGCAGTTCTCCGCCCGGAGCCAGATGCGCCGCGGCCCTGCGCAAGGCCGCCTCCCAATCCGGGATCATTGACACCCCGTAGGAGATGAAGATCCGGTCAAAGCCCTGGCGCTGGAACAGCGCAGCGCCATCAAATGTGCAGGCGTCGGCCTCGGCCAAGCGCACCTCCTGCCCCAGCTTGGCCCGCGCCGAGAGCAGCATCTGCGAGGAGATATCCAGCCCGTAGAAGCTGCAGTCCGGATATCTGCGCGCGGCCACCTGCAGATTGCGCCCGGTGCCACAGGCGATTTCAAGCACATGCGATCCATCTGCGGGGGCCAGCTCCGCGATCAGCCTGTCCCGCCCGAACAGGTAGTATTTGCGCGTGAGATCATAGATCACGCGTTGATGGCGGTAGGTGTCGTCCATCAGCTTGGCATGGGTGTCGGACCTGCGCTCCAGCATCGGCTTATCCCTTGTAGCGGTAGACGTGGAAGGCGCCATAGATGGCCGAGCGATCCCGTTCGGTTCCGCGCGCCGAAGCGTCTTTGTCATAGGCCCAGTGGTTCATGAGATCCGGCCTGACCCGCCCCGGCAGGATATCGGTGGTGCCACCGGTGCGGAAAATGACCCGCGCGCCCGGGGCGGCGGTACGGGTAATCTCGGCCCATAGGACATTGAGCTGCACGTCGTTCATCCAGTCCTGAGCATCCAGCAGCACGAACCCCTGTTTGGAGCGCGCCCGCTCCCCTTGCAGGTAGTCGGTGAGTGAGCGGTTGGTGATCTGCCCCCGTTCGGCATATTCGGACAGGGCGGTGAAGTTGCGGGCCTGCAGATAGGGAGGCAGCGCGCCATCAGGGGCTGGATCATAGCAGCGGGCAAAGGCTTGCCAGGCAAAGTAATTCTCCCGGATCGGAAAATCACACATCAGCTTGCGCACCCGCTCGCGCAGAACCGGCAACACATCGCCGCCGCCATCCCGGGCCAGCTTGTCATATTGCGCGGGCGGAATGCCGAGACCAAACAACGCCGCGCGGTAGCCCGCCAGCCAGCGCACCAGCCACATGTCGAACAGGGGCGCAATGTGCTGGTCAAAATAGGCCTGCTGTTCTTCCAGCGTCCGGGCGGCCAGCAGCGGGGTGAAATTCACCCCGCCCAGGCCGGCAACCAGATGCACGGCGCCCAGGAAGCGGCCCAACAGCCCGTGACGGTAAAAGCCTCTCTGGAACAGGGAGATCCGGCGGCGGATGGGCTGGCGCGCCTCCCAATAGGCGCGGGTTTCGGGATCCAGCTCGGCGCGAATATAGCGCTCATAGAGCGCCCCATTGCTGGCCATGTCGGCGCGCGCGAAGAACTGATAGAAGGCCGCATGATCCGGCAGGCTGCGCGCCGCCGCCAGCTTGAGCCGCCCCAAGGCGATATGTGCCGGGGAAAGATCAACCGCTGCAACCGAGGCAGGGCCCGCGGTCAGATAGGACATCAGGTTACAGCTGCCCGAGGCGATGCAGACCAGATTGTCGCCCGGTGCGATCTGCAGCGCCTCCATATCCACAACCGGATCTTCCCAGATCTGCGGATAGACCAGCCCCAGGAACAGCCGGGAGAATAGCCGTTCCAGCCAGCCCGTGGTGGCATCGCTGTCTTGCAGCACGGCGGCATCGAGCCGGGCCTGTGCGGTTTGTGTCATCAGATTGGCCTTTTCATGCGTCTTGCAACTGTCTGTCCTTGCGGCGGGCCCGACGGGTGCGATGGCGGGCGCGGCGCGCGCTCCGCTCCCAGTCGATCAGGGCCAGGCGACCGTCCTCCATCTCGACCACGGCGGTGCAGCTTTCGACCCAATCTCCGGTGTTGACGTAGGAGATCTCGCCGATGTCGCGAATGGCGGCGCTGTGGATATGACCGCAGATCACCCCGTCATAGCCGCCCCGCCGCGCCTCGGCGGTGAGGACGTTTTCATATTCGCTGATGAAGTTGACCGCCTGTTTGACCTGGTGCTTGGCCCATTTCGAAAGCGACCAGTATTGCCCGCCCCACAGGTGGCGCAGCCGGTTGATCCGGGTATTGAGCCAAAGCATGAAATCATAGGCCCGGTCGCCAAGATGGGCGAGCCACTTGGCGTTGACCACAACGGAATCGAACTGGTCACCATGGGTCACCAGGTAGCGTTTGCCGTTTGCGGCGGTGAAATCGGCCGTCTGTACCACCTCGATGCCACCGAAATGGGTGCCAAGGTAGGAGCGCAGGAATTCGTCGTGATTGCCCGGGATCAGGTAGATGCTGGCGCCGTCATGCGCCTTGGACAGGATCGCCTGCACCACGTCGTTATGCGCCTGCGGCCACAGGAAGCCTTTGCGGCGGATGCGCCAGGCATCGATGATGTCGCCAACCAGATAGTAGCTATCCGCCTCATGGCGGCTCAGGAAATCCAACAGCAGCTCTGCCTGGCAACCGGGCGTGCCCAGGTGAATGTCGGAAAGGAAAATGCTGCGGTATTTCATGCTGCGTGCCCAAGCCAGTGTGCCTTGGCCGAAGCAGTAACGCAGTTCATTGACAGGAACGTGACGCTGGCACAGATGCAAAAGGGGAGCCGGCGGCTCCCCTTCAAAACATCACCTAAATCACGGGAAAAGGCGCGATCAGCCCTTGGCGCGCACCGTTTCCATCAGCGCAAGAAGCGCGCTCATGTCGGGGCCGCGCTCCATGCCGGTGACAGCGTGGCGCAATGGCATGAACAGGGATTTGCCCTTGCGGCCCGTGGCCTCTTTCACCGCAGAGGTCCAGGTTCCCCAGGTATTCGCGTCATAAGGGCCATCGGGCAGCAGGGCCATCGCCTCTGCGATGAAATCCTTGTCCTCGTCGGCGATCAGCGGCTCGGCACCATCGCGGCACAGGGTCCACCAGCCCTCAAGATCCTTGAGCGTGGTGATATTCTCCTTCGCCATATCCCAGAAGGCGGCCTGTTTTTCCGCCGGAACGCCAAGCGCATCCACCTGCGCCTGCACCGCATCCAGGGGCAGGCTCTGCAGGTAACGTGCGGTCAGCGGGAACAGATCCTGCACGTCGAACTTCGTAGGCGCCGCCCCAAAGCGGTTGATATCGAAGCCCTCGATCAGCTCAGCCATGTCAGAGCGCAGTTCCACCGGATCGGAAGAGCCCAGACGCGCCATCAGGCTGAGCAAGGCCATCGGCTGCACACCCTGCTCGCGCAGATCGCGCAAGGCCAGCGTGCCAAGCCGTTTGGACAGCGCCTCGCCCTGGGGGCCGGTCAGCAGCGAATGGTGGGCAAATTCGGGAACCGAGCCGCCCAGCGCCTCGATGATCTGGATCTGGGTGGCGGTATTGGTCACGTGATCCGATCCGCGCACCACATGGGTGACGCCGAATTCCGTGTCGTCTACCACCGAGGCGAGCGTGTACAGGAACTGACCATCGCCGCGGATCAGCACCGGATCCGACACCGAGGCGGCATCGATCGAGATATCGCCCAGGATACCATCGGCCCATTCGATGCGCGCGTGATCCAGCTTGAAGCGCCACACGCCATCGCCGCGCTCGGCGCGCAGGGCCGCCTTTTCATCCTCGGACAGGGCCAGGGCAGCGCGGTCATAGACCGGCGGTTTGCCCATATTCAGCTGCTTCTTACGCTTGAGGTCCAGTTCCGTGGGCGTTTCAAACGCTTCGTAGAAACGACCGATCTCGCGCAGCTTGTCGGCCGCCGCGTGATAACGGTCCAGCCTTTCGGACTGGCGCTCCACCCGGTCCCACTCCAGACCCAGCCACTCCAGATCCTGCTTGATCGCATCAACATATTCTTCCTTCGACCGCTCTGGGTCGGTATCATCAATGCGCAGAATAAAGGTGCCGCCCGCCTTGCGGGCGATCAGGTAATTCATCAGCGCGGTGCGCAGGTTGCCGACGTGGATATAGCCTGTCGGCGAGGGAGCAAAACGGGTGGTGGTCATCAAAGGTCTCCTGTTGATCAGCCCCATCTCACAGAAGCGGCGTTTTGTCCAGTTTCCCGAAGGGCGCGACAGGCGGCGCGGCTCACCGATCGGCGGGCTTGCCTCACGTTTCCGTGATCTGACTTCGGCAAGACCTTGCAACCCCAGCGGGCGCCCTAACTCTGCAGAACGAGACACCAAAACCAAGACCAACTGCCGACAGAGAGGAAATTCAAATGACCATCACTCTTTCCCGCCGCGCGGCCCTGACAGGCGCTGCCGCCCTGCCCCTTGCCGCCTCTGCAGCCCCGGCCCTTGCCGATGGGCACGGTGCCAAGGCCCCGGCCAGCCATAGCCGCAGCTTCAAGCTGGGCGAGTTCACCGTTACCACCCTGCTGGACGGCAGCCTGCCCCGCGACGGCGCCAAGGCGATTTTTGGCGGTGGCGCCACGGACGAGGAGTTTGCCCAGGTTTCGGCGCAGAACTTCATCCCGGCCGACATGGCACAGTTCTTCTTCACGCCCACTTTGGTCGACACCGGCAAGGAAAAAGTGCTGTTCGATACCGGTCTCGGCCAGGGCGGCATCCAGAAGGCACTGGCCGAAGCGGGCGTCACCCCGGATCAGATCGATGTGGTCGTGCTGACCCATATGCACCCCGACCATATCGGCGGCATGACCACGGATGGCGCCGCGACCTTTGCCAATGCCCGCTATGTGACCGGGCGCACCGAATATGATTTCTGGGCCAAGATGGATGCCGGCAACCGGGTCGGCGATCTGGTTGCCCAGAAGGTCACCCCGATGGCCGAGAAAATGTCCTTTATCGAGGACGGCGGCGAGGTTGCCTCGGGCATTTCCGCCATGGCCGCCTTTGGCCACACCCCCGGCCATATGACCTACATGCTGGACAGTGGCGGCCAGCAGCTGGTGCTGACGGCGGATCTTGCCAATCACTATGTCTGGTCCTTTGCCCATCCCGAATGGGAAGTGCGGTTCGACATGGACAAGGAAGCCGCCACTGCCTCGCGCCGCAAGGTGCTGGATATGCTGGCGTCGACCCGCGTGCCGATGATTGGCTATCACATGCCCTTCCCGGCTGCCGGTTTCGTTGAAACCCGTGACCAGGGCTTCCGCTTTGTGCCGGTCAGCTATCAGATGATGGGCTGAGCTTCACAGGCTTGGGTTTGGCGCAGGTCGGCTATGGCGCGGGAGGAACGGCCCGCGCCTTTTTGGTAAAACGGTCCAGCGCAAAGGGGCGCGGATCGACGATGGGCGCATCCCCGGTCACCAGATCCGCCGTCAGCCGCCCGGCGGCAGGACCAATGCCAAAGCCGTGACCGGAATAACCGGTGGAGACGAACAGCCCCGGCAGATCGTCCACCTGGGAAATCACCGGGATGGCATCGGGCGTGACATCGATCATGCCGCCCCAGCTTTGCACCACATCGGCGCCCTGCAGGACCGGAAACGCCTTTTGTGCCGCGGCCCAGCAATTGCGGATCGCCTTTTGCGAGGGTTCGGGATCCAGCACCCGGCACAGCTCGAACGGCGTGCGCTGGTCCGGCAGCCAGCGCCGGTCCTGACCCGCCTCGATGCGCCAGCGATCCGACAGGCGGAAGCGGAGCGAGCGCCATTCCTCAAGGAAGGCTGGCAGAAACTTCAAACCCAGCCGGAAACTGTCGGGCACCAGATCCACCACGTTTTCCGTGCCATCGGCAATCGAATAGCCGCCATCTTCCCTTTTGCGCAGGGCAAATCCCTTGGCCCACATGGCAACCTCGGGGCCGTCCTGCACGGAGGAGGTGCGCAGGACCGAGTTCAGCACCTTCAGTTGCGGCAGCCAGACGCCCGCATTGCCGAGGAACAGCCGCGACCAGGCCCCGCCCGCGACCACCACGGCGGAACATTCGACCCGTCCGCGCTCGGTCATCACGCCGCTGACCTTCCCGGCCTCGACCTCAACGCTGCGCACCGCGCATTCGGTCATCACCTTGGCGCCTGCCGCCCGCGCCGCGCTGGCAATCGCATGAGTGGCCAGTTGCGGTTCAGCCCGGCCATCCAGCGGCGTGTGAAGCGCCGCAATCGTGCCGGTCTGATGCCCCGGCATCGACTCGGCCAACTGCCGCCCCCGTACCATCCGGGTCGGCGCATCGAAGGGAACCATATGCTGCGCCCAGGCTTCCAGATCCGCGGCGGCCTTCTCCGTTTCGGCGGTGAACAGGATACCTGCGCGGGTATAGCCCGTGGGGTGGCCGGTACGTTCCTCCAGCCCCTCCCAGATCTCATGCGCCTTGGCCATCAGAGGCAATTCACGCGGGTCGCGCTGGGACATGCGCACCCAGCCCCAGTTGCGCGAGCTTTGCTCGGCACCGATCTGCCCCTTTTCGCACAGAAGCACGGAATACCCCCGCTCGGCCAGTTCAAGAGCGGTGGTGGCGCCGATGATTCCCCCGCCGATGACGACCGCATCAACGCGTTTGGGCAGGGCAAGATCAGCTTGGAAATGGGGCAGCTTAGGTCCAGGCATGGATCGGTTAATGCCGTGCCGCCCGGGCGCGGTCCATAGGTCAAAATGGCTCTGCTGCGCACAAGGGCCCAGCTGTGGTTTTTTGGCGTCAGCCGCCCCGTCAGCTGGGATCGCGCCAGCCGTTTGCGATCGGATAGCGCCGATCCAGCCAGAAGGCGCGCGGCGTCAACCGCGTCCCTGGAGCCGACTGGAAGCGCTTGTATTCGCTGATATAAATCAGATGCTCCACCCGTTTCGCCACATCGCGATCGAACCCCGCAGCGACGCAATCGGCGATCGAACCCTCCTCGTCCACCAGGATCGTGAGCAGCGCGTCCAGCTCGGGGTAGTCGGGCAGGCTGTCGCTGTCCTTCTGGTCCTCGCGCAGCTCGGCTGATGGCGGCTTGTCGATCACATTGGGGCGGATCACCTCGCCCGCCGGTCCCATCATCCAGGGCCGGTGATTGGCATTGCGCCAGCGGCAGGTCTCAAAGACTCGGGTCTTGTAGAGATCCTTGATCGGGTTATAGCCACCGTTCATGTCGCCATAGATGGTGGCATAGCCCACGGCGACCTCGGACTTGTTGCCGGTGGTCAAAAGCATCTCGCCAAACTTGTTGGACATCGCCATCAGCAACAACCCGCGCAGGCGGGACTGGATGTTTTCCTCGGTGATATCTGCGTCACGCCCTTCGAACAGCGGTGCCAGCGTGTTGGTGATCGCCGCGCGGCCCTCGCTGATCGGCACGTAGTCGTAGCGCACGCCCAGCGCCTTGGCGACGGCCTCGGCATCCTCCAGCGATTCCGTGCTGGTGTATTCCGAGGGCAGCATCACACAGCGCACGTTTTCAGCCCCCAGAGCATCCACCGCAATGGTGGCGACGATGGCGGAATCCACCCCGCCCGACAGCCCCAAGAGCGCTTTCTTGAAGCCGGTCTTGCGCATGTAGTCGCGCAAGCTCTCGACCATGGCGCGGTAATCCTGCTCCCATTCGTCGGGCAGATGCGCCTTTTCGCCCTCCACCGCGCGCCAGCCCTCGGGGGTGCGTTCCAGATCCAGCTGGGTAAGGGCCTCGTCAAAGGTCGGCATCTGCAGGGCCAGCGCCCCGCCGGGGTTCAGCACGAAACTGGCACCGTCAAAGACCTGATCGTCCTGCCCGCCCACCATGTTGAGGTAGATTACCGGCAGCTCCGTCTCGATGCAGCGCGCCACCATCATGTTGTAGCGCACCTCCATCTTGCCCCGGAAATAGGGCGAGCCATTGGGGATCAGCAGGAACTCGGCCCCGGTTTCAGCCAGGGTTTCGGCGACATCCTCGTGCCAGCCATCCTCGCAGACGGGGCTGCCGATACGGGTGTCATCGATGGCATAGGGTCCACCAATCGGCCCGGCGTCGAAGACGCGCACCTCATCAAAGACGGTTTCATTGGGCAGGTGATGTTTCAGGATGCGCGAGGCGATCCGCCCCTCCTTCAGGATCAGATAGGCATTGTAGAGCTTGCCGCCCTCGGCCCAGGGCGCCCCCACCGCCAGCGCCGGACCATCGGCGCAGTCCACCGCCAGCTGTTCGGCGGCGGCCATGGCGGCGCGATGGAAGGCGGGCTTCATCACCAGGTCCTGAGAGTTGTAACCGGTCAGGAACATCTCGGGCAGGGCCACCAGCTGGGCGGCGGCTTTCTTGCCTTCCTCCCAGGCCGCGCGGGCCTTGGCCGCATTGCCCGGAATGTCGCCCACCGTGGGGTTCAGCTGCGCCAAAGTGATACGGAACCGGTCTGCCATGGTGATCGCGCCCTTCGCAAAGTCTGTTACCTGCCGTTTATCAGATCCGGGGCCAAGGGAAAGAGCGGGGCGCTCAAAAGACATTGCGACAGGGCGGAGTGTCGCATAGTTTCCAAGCAGAGATGCTATGAGAGCAGGCGCCTTGCGCCGACTGACACCGCGCCCCGGACCCATCTGGCCAGGGCAGAATTGAAGGGCAGGCAGAGGTTTCATGACCCGTTTCGGCACCGCATTCGCATTTTCGACCGCTTTGGCCCTGGGCTCTGCCGGGCTTGGCAGCAGCGTTCAGGCCCAGGAGGGCCAGGTTCTCACCACCCAGGATGAAATCGGCGGCGTCTACGAGGGCACCTTTCGCGGCGGCTTGCAGCACGGCACCGGGACATACACGCTGCCCAGCGGCTACAGCTATTCAGGCGAATGGGTCGATGGCGAGATCCGTGGCCAGGGGGTGGCACGCTACCCCAATGGCGCCGTCTACGAAGGCGAATTCGCCAAGGGCAAGCCCGAAGGTCTGGGCAAGATCACCTTCGCCGATGGTGGCACTTATGAAGGGGAATGGGTCGACGGTCTGATCAATGGTCAGGGCGTTGCCATCTATGCCAATGGCGCGCGTTATGAGGGCACCTTCGTCAACGGCCAGCACCATGGCCAGGGCGTGATGCAGAACCCGGGCGGCTATGAATACGCCGGTGACTGGATCGAAGGCAGCAAGGAAGGCACCGGCAGGATCCGCTACCCCGATGGGGCAACCTATGAGGGCGGCATTGTCGACGGCCAACTGGATGGCACCGGCATCCTGACCATGCCGGACGGGCTGATCTACGAAGGCGACTGGGCCAATAACCAGATGCATGGGCAGGGCAAGCTGACCCAGCCCAATGGCGACATCTACGAAGGCCCGCTGGAAAACGGCCGCAGGCAGGGCACGGGCAAACAGACCCATGCCAATGGCGATGTCTATGTGGGGGAGTTCCTGGACGATCTGCGCCACGGCACTGGCACCTTCACCAAGACCGATGGCTATGTCTACGAGGGCGAATGGCTGGCAGGCCAGATCGAGGGCATGGGCCGGGTCACCTACCCCGATGGCTCGGTCTATGAAGGTCAGTTCCGCGATGACCTGGCCGATGGCACCGGCAAGATCACCTATCCGGATGGCTCCACCTATGAGGGCGGTTGGATCGCGGGGGTGATCGAAGGGCAAGGTACTGCCACCTACCCCAATGGCGTTGTCTATACCGGCAGCTTCAAGAACGCCCGCAACCATGGTCAGGGTGTGATGACCTACGAAAGCGGCTACCGCTACGAAGGCGAATGGCAGGACGGCCAGCGCCACGGGGCGGCCAAGGTCACCTATGCGGATGGCTCTGTCTACACCGGCGAATTTGCCAACAGCCAGCGCCATGGCACCGGTCGCATCGAAATGCCCGGCGGCTTCGTCTACGAGGGCGACTGGCAGGAAGGCAAGATCACCGGTCAGGGCGTGGCAACCTATGCCAATGGCGATGTCTATGAGGGCAGTTTCGTCAATGGCAAACGCCAGGGACCCGGCACCATGCGCTATGCCACCGGCCAGGAAACCAGCGGTGCCTGGGACAATGGAGCCCTGGTCAATGACAGAAATGCCTCCGACGCGGCGAGCGACGACAACTGATCCGGATCCCGTTGTAGCCGGGGCTTGCCGCCGGGGGATGGCGGGCTAGACGCGATCCCCCGCCTCCATTCGGGTCAGGAAATCCTCGGCTTGCGCGATGATGCGCGCGCGCCTGCCATCCTCCATCCGATCCCAGGTGCGGTACATGTTGCCCATGCGCGGATTACCCTCAAACCGCTCCCGGTGGCGCGCCAGGAAATGCCAATAGAGCAGGTTGAAGGGGCAGGCGCCCTCCCCCAGCTTCTGGCTCACCTTGTAGGCGCAGGATTTGCAGTAGTCGGACATGCGGTTGATATAGGCCCCGCTAGAGACATAGGGTTTCGATCCGACGATGCCGCCATCGGCAAACTGGCTCATGCCCACGGTATTGGGCGCCTCCACCCACTCAAAGGCATCGGCATAGACGGCGAGATACCATTCATGCACCTCGGTGGGGTTGATCCCGGCCAGAAGCGCGAAATTGCCCGTGACCATCAGGCGCTGGATGTGATGGGCATAGGCCTCTTCCCGCGTCTGCGCGACAGCCTCTGACAGACAGCGCATCTCTGTTTCCGCCCCCCAGTAAAGCGGCGGCAGCGCGCGGCGATGGTCCAGCGCATTGCGGCTTGGGTAGTCCTCCCCTTGCACGAAATAGATCCCCCGCACGAACTCCCGCCAGCCCAGGATCTGTCGGATGAAGCCTTCTGCGGCGTTGATCGGCACATCGCCCGCCTTCCAGGCGTCTTCCGCAGCGCGGCAGACCTCCAGGGGCAGCAGCAGGCCGATGTTCAGATAGGGCGACAGCACCGAATGATAGAGCCATTTCTGCCCCCGCAGCATGGCGTCCTGATAATTCCCGAACAGCGGCAGACCTTCGCGGATGAACTGCTGCAGCGCCCGCCGCGCGTCGGCCCGCGTCACCGCGAAGTGAAACGGGCGCAGATCCCCGAAATGATCGCCAAAGCGTCGCGCGACAAGATCCAGCACCGCTTCGGTCTCGGCGTCGGGGGTGAACTGCATCGGGTCGGCGCAGGTGATCTCCTTTGGCGGTGCCTTGCGGTTTTCCTGATCAAAGTTCCATTTGCCGCCCACAGGTTTGCCCCCCTCCATCAGCAGCCCGGTCTTGCGCCGCATCTCGCGGTAGAAATACTCCATGCGCAACTGCTTGCGCCCCTCGGCCCAGTCGGCAAAATCGGCGCGCGTGGCGATGAACCGCGTGTCCGGCCTCAGGCTGACCTTCAACGGCAGCGATTGCAATTCGCGGATCAGCCGCCATTCCCCCGGCGTCGTGGCGATTACCTCATCCGCACCGGTCTGCGCCGCCCGACGCAACAGTTCCCCCGCGATTGTTCCTGTGTTCTTCGCGTCATCAAGCCGGGTGTAGGCAACCCCCCAGCCCTGATCCTGCAAATGGCTCGCGAACTTGCGCATCGCGGCCAGGATCAGCGCGATCTTCTTGGGATGATGGCGCACATAGGCACCCTCTTCGGTCACCTCGGCCATCACCACCGTGTCGCGCGCCTTGTCGCCCGCCTGCAATGCAGAAAGGGTCTCACTCAACTGATCGCCAAGAATGAGAATGAGCCGCGCCATCACCATCTTCCTCTGTGACTTCCCGCCTCACTTAGGGGGAAATCCCCTCCGATCAATTCTGCAGCACCCCAATGGAAAGCCCGCCGCTAAAGGGTCAAGAAGGCTGAACTATTTTCGCTCTTTCCATTCGCCCTGCGCTCTGTATAAGGTTCCCCCATGACAGCACGCGCAGACATCCAAGGCCCGGCCACCGCCATTTGCGGTGCGGCTCTGCGCGACCTACTGATCCTAACCCGCCTCTGAGCGTGCCATTCGGCGCGCCCGCTCAGAGGAGGAGGTTTGCGCGCCAATCGAATGGATCCAGGACAGAGTTTTAAGAAAGCTACCGACATGACGAACGCACTCGAAAAAGATCGCGTATTGATCTTTGACACCACCCTGCGCGACGGCGAGCAAAGCCCCGGCGCCACCATGACCCATGATGAAAAGCTCGAGATTGCCGGGCTCTTGGACGACATGGGTGTGGACATCATCGAAGCCGGTTTCCCGATCGCCTCCGAAGGCGATTTCAAGGCGGTGAGCGAGATTGCCGAACGCTCGAAGAACGCCGTGATCTGCGGTCTGGCGCGTGCCAACTTCAAGGATATCGACCGCTGCGCCGAAGCCGTGCGCAAGGCGGCCAAACCCCGCATCCACACCTTCATCGGCACCTCGCCGTTGCACCGCGCCATCCCCAACCTCACCATGGACGAGATGGCCGAGCGCATCCACGAAACGGTGACCCATGCGCGCAACCTGGTGGATGACGTGCAATGGTCGCCGATGGATGCGACACGCACCGAGTGGGACTACCTCTGCCGGGTGATCGAGATCGCCATCAAGGCCGGTGCCACCACCATCAACATCCCCGATACGGTGGGTTACACCGCGCCGCTGGAAAGCGCCGATCTGATCCGCCGCCTGATCGACACCGTGCCCGGCGCGGATGAGGTGATCTTTGCCACCCATTGCCACAATGACCTTGGCATGGCGACCGCCAACGCCCTGGCCGCCGTCGAAGGCGGTGCACGGCAGATCGAATGCACCATCAACGGTCTGGGCGAGCGGGCGGGCAATACCGCGCTGGAAGAGGTCGTGATGGCCCTGAAGGTGCGCAACGACATCATGCCCTGGCACACCAAGATCGACACCACCAAGATCATGCATATCTCCCGCCGGGTCTCGACCGTCTCTGGCTTTCCGGTGCAGTTCAACAAGGCCATCGTCGGCAAGAACGCCTTTGCCCATGAAAGCGGCATCCATCAGGACGGCATGCTCAAGAACAAGGAGACCTTCGAGATCATGCGCCCCGAGGATGTGGGTCTCTCGGGCACCTCGCTTCCCCTGGGCAAACACTCGGGCCGCGCGGCGCTGCGCGACAAGCTGGGCCAGCTTGGCTATGAGGTCGGCGACAACCAGCTGAAGGATCTCTTCGTGCGCTTCAAGGAGCTGGCCGACCGCAAGAAAGAGGTCTTTGACGACGATATCGTGGCGCTGATGCGCTCGGGCGAGGATGCGGAGAACGACTATCTGCAGCTTGTGTCGATGAAGGTGATCTGCGGCACCGGCGGCCCGGCCGAGGCGACGCTGGAGATGGAGATCGACGGCAAGGACGTCAGCGCCACCGCATCCGGCGACGGCCCGGTCGATGCGACCTTCAAGGCGGTGCGCAAGCTCTATCCGAATTCCGCGCATCTGCAGCTCTATCAAGTCCACGCGGTGACCGAAGGCACCGATGCCCAGGCCACGGTGTCCGTGCGGCTGGAGGAAGACGGCAATATCGCCACCGGCCAGTCCGCCAATACCGATACCGTGGTGGCCTCGGCCAAGGCCTATATCAATGCCTTGAACCGTCTGATCGTGCGCCGTGGCAAGGTCGGCGAAGGCGCCGATACGCGCGAGATCTCCTACAAGGACGCGACCTGAGCGTCGAAACGATCCGGCGCCGTGCCGCAAGGCGCGGCGCCGGGCCCAACGCCTGTTCGACCATCTTTGATGGTCGAACAGGGGGCGGGAGCCTCCCCCCGCCAGAGCCTGGGATCACCCCCGGTTCAATTCTTCAAATAACTTGGAAATGCGCCCGGCTTCCTCTGCGATGCCGAAGGGGGCATTCACCACGAACATCCCCGACCCCACCATCCGGTGCCCTTCGCGCGCGGGCGGGAACAGTACCTCGTGGCGCAAGACGCCGGGCAACTCTTGCGCCTCCAGCGCGGCCAGCATCTTTTTGTGGGTGCCATCGGTCAGGATCGGGTACCACAGCGCGATCACGCCCACGTTCCAATTGCGATGGATCTTGCCGATGATGCCGGGAATACGGGCGTAGTCGGCCTTCACCTCATAGGGTGGATCGATCAGCAACAGACCCCGGCGCGGCGTCGGCGGCGCCAGCGACAGGGCCAGTTCGAACCCGTCCTGCTGGTGCACCTTGGCCCGCCAGGGCCTCAGCGCCTGCCGCAGGGCCGCGCATTCCTGCGGGTGCAGTTCCGCCAAATGCAGGCTGTCCATCTCCCGCAACAGCGCCGCCGCCACCAGCGGCGACCCGGGATAGCTTGTCTCGCCAAACCGCGCACGGCACTCGGCGATGGCCTGGCTCAAGGGGTGATCCTCGGCCAGCGCCTCTGCCTCCAGAACCCGTGTGATCCCCGCCGCCGCTTCACCGGTCTTGAGCGCCTCGGGCGAGAGCAGCTCATAGAGGCCCCGCCCGGCATGGGTTTCGATATAGCTGAGCGGTTTATCCTTGCGCGTCAGATAGGCCAGCATCCAGGCCAGCAGCGCGTGTTTCTGAACGTCCGCCAGGTTCCCGGCATGGTAGATATGTTGATAGGAGAGCATGGCACTGCTCCTAGCGCCCATCGCATCGCAGCGAAAGAAAAAACCGCACTGTACTTCGCCACGGCCCGCCCGGGAGCTGCCGGGATCAAACCCTATGTTTCACAGGCGGAAAGGCGCTAGTTGTCCGCAATCGGCCCTTTCGCGGCGGCGCTGCGCTGCTTATAAGTTCTCATGTGTGTGACAGCAGCAGAGTCGCAGGCAACACAGCAGAACTTACAGGATCCCTTCTTTATGGCGCTCTTTGGAAATCTAGGCGGTCTGTTCACCTCGGACATGGCCATCGACCTCGGCACTGCGAACACGCTGGTCTATGTCAAGGGCCGCGGCGTGATCCTGTCCGAACCCTCGGTGGTGGCCTATCACGTCAAGGATGGCGTCAAAAAGGTGCTGGCCGTGGGTGAGGACGCCAAGCTGATGCTGGGCCGGACGCCCGGCTCGATCGAGGCGATCCGCCCGATGCGCGAAGGGGTGATCGCCGACTTCGACACCGCCGAGGAAATGATCAAGCACTTCATCCGCAAGGTGCACAAGCGCTCGACCTTCTCGAAACCCAAGATCATCGTCTGCGTGCCCCATGGCGCGACCCCGGTGGAAAAACGCGCCATTCGCCAGTCGGTGCTGTCGGCCGGTGCGCGGCGTGCGGGTCTCATCGCTGAACCCATCGCGGCAGCCATTGGCGCCGGCATGCCGATCACCGATCCGACCGGCAACATGGTCGTGGACATCGGCGGTGGCACCACCGAGGTGGCGGTGCTGTCGCTGGGTGACATCGTCTATGCGCGCTCGGTCCGCGTCGGCGGCGACCGCATGGACGAGGCCATCATCTCCTACCTGCGTCGCCAGCAGAACCTTCTGATCGGCGAATCCACCGCCGAACGCATCAAGACCTCCATCGGCACCGCCCGCATGCCCGACGATGGCCGTGGCCAGTCGATGCAGATCCGCGGCCGCGACCTGCTGAACGGTGTGCCGAAGGAAATCGAGATCAGCCAGGCCCAGGTGGCCGAGGCGCTGGCGGAACCGGTGCAGCAGATCTGCGATTCCGTGATGACCGCGCTGGAAACCACGCCGCCGGATCTGGCCGCCGATATCGTCGACCGGGGCGTCATGCTGACCGGCGGCGGCGCGCTGCTGGGCGATCTGGATCTGGCCCTGCGCGAACAGACCGGCCTTGCCGTCTCCATCGCCGACGAAAGCCTGAACTGCGTGGCCCTTGGCACCGGCAAGGCGCTGGAGTTCGAAAAACAGCTGCGCCACGCCATCGATTACGACAGCTGAGGCGCCACCCCCTATAGCGGGGTGAGCCAAGCCCGAAAGGAACCCCTTGGCCAAGGACCGGTCACAGCGCGAAGATTTTTCCGGCCCGCTGCGCCGTCTGCTGATCGGGCTGGTCTGCCTGTGCCTTGCGGCCATTTTCCTGGTCTGGCGGATCGACAGCCCGCGGGTGGAACGGTTCCGTGCCCAGCTGGTCGACACCGTGGTGCCCAGCATGGATTGGGCCATGGTGCCGGTGACCGGTGCGATCAACCTGGTCCGGGATTTCCAAAGCTATCAGCGCCTGTCCGAGCAGAACCGCGAGCTGCGCTCAGAACTGCGCCAGATGCGGGCCTGGAAAGAGGCCGCCCTGCAATTGGAGCAGGAAAACGCCCGGCTTCTGGACCTCAACAACGTGCGCCTTGATCCCAAGCTCACCTATATCACCGGCGTGGTGATGGCGGACAGCGGATCCCCCTTCCGCCAGTCGGTGATCCTCAATATCGGCGCCCGCGACGGCATCCAGGATGGCTGGGCGGCCATGGATGGTATCGGCTTGGTGGGGCGCATTTCCGGTACCGGCCAGGACACCGCCCGCGTGATCCTGCTGACCGATGCGGCCAGCGCCGTGCCCGCGGTGATCCAGCCCTCGGGGCAGACCGCACTGGTGACCGGCGACAACACCGCCGCACCGGTGATCGACTTCCTGGAAAACCCCGATCTGGTGCGCGCCGGTGATCGGGTCATCACCTCTGGCGATGGATCGGTCTTTCCGCCTGGGCTGCTGATCGGACAGGTCGCGGCGGATCGCGCCGGGCGCAAGCGCGTGCGCCTTTCTGCTGACTATGAGCGGCTCGAGTTCCTGCGGGTTCTGCGCCACCAGGGCGCTGAGGCGATCACGGAACCCGGCGCCCTGGTGGTGCCGCCCCCGGATGCGGCGCTTCTGCCAGAGCGCTCCGGCGACCCGGCTCCGCAATCCCTCTCCAGCCAAGAGGGAGGCGGCAATGGCTAGCACCTCGCCCGGGCGGATCTGGTTGATGCGGATGGCCTTTCCGGCCTTGGCACTTGTGCTCTTGTTCTTCCACTTGCTGCCCCTGGACACGCTGCCCAGCCGCTGGGCGCCACCGGATCTGCTGCTGGCGCTGGCCCTGGCTTGGTCGTTGCGGCGCCCGGATTTTGTTCCGGTGCTGCTGCTGGGCGCGACCATGCTGATGGCGGATATGCTGTTTCAGCGCCCGCCGGGCCTGTTCGCCCTGCTGGTGGTGCTGGGCTGCGAATTCCTGAAATCCCGGGTCCTGCCACACCCGGAAACCGCCTTTGCCGCCGAATGGCTGGCCGTGGCCATGGTGATCTCTGGCATCGTGGTCCTGAACCGCGCCATCCTGGCCATTCTCGCCGTCGCGCAGGCGCCATTGGGGCTGACCCTGATCCAGGCGGTGCTGACCATTGCCGTCTACCCATTGGTTGTCCTGTTCAGCCAACAGCTGCTTGGGGTGCGCAAACTGTCACCGGCCGAGGCCGAAGTCCTGGGTAGCCGCTGATGAGACGCAACCCGAGAGAGCTGGAATTCACCCACCGCAAGCTGACGCGCCGGACGCTGCTGCTGGGCGGGCTCCAGCTGGCCTTTGCCGGCGGCTTGGCGGCACGCATGCGCTATCTTCAGGTCGATCAGGCCGATCAGTTCCGCCTGCTGGCCGAGGAGAACCGCATCAACATCCGCCTGCTTCCCCCGGCCAGAGGCGAGATTTTTGACCGTAACGGGATCACGCTGGCGCAGAATTCCCCGTCTTACCGCATCACCATCGTGCCCGAGGACGCAGGCGACGTGGGGCAGGTGATTGCGGATCTGTCGCGGCTGATCCCGCTGGACCCGGAAGACCTGGAACGAGCCCTGGCCGAGATGCGCCGCTCTCCGCCCTTCCTGCCGGTGACGCTCGCCGATCAGATCGGCTGGGAGGATGTCTCGAAAGTGGCGGTCAACGCCCCTGCCCTGCCGGGGATCACACCCGAGGTGGGCCTGACCCGCTATTACCCGCAGGGCGATGCCTTTGCCCATGTGGTAGGCTATGTGGGGCCGGTATCGGACTATGATCTCAGCAAGATCGAGTCGCCTGAACCGATCCTGCGCATCCCGCGTTTCCAGATCGGCAAGGTCGGCTTCGAAGCCAAGAGCGAAGATGCCCTGCGCGGCAAGGCAGGCGCCAAACGGGTCGAGGTCAATGCCACCGGCCGGGTCATGCGCGAGCTCGACCGGCGCGAAGGAGAACCCGGCGCGGATATGCAGCTGACGGTGGATGCCACCCTGCAGAGCTATGTTCAGGCGCGTCTGGGCAAGGAAAGCGCCGCCGCCGTGATCGTCGATTGCCGCAATGGCGATGTGCATGCCATCGCCTCTTCACCCAGTTTCGATCCAAACCTATTCGTGCGCGGCATTTCGGTTGGCGACTACCGCATGCTGACCGAAGACCCCTATCGCCCGCTGGCCAACAAGGCGGTTCAGGGCACCTATCCGCCCGGCTCCACCTTCAAGATGGTGACCGCCCTGGCCGCACTCGAAGACGGTGTGATCGGTCCCAACGATACCGTCTATTGCCCCGGTCACCTGGAGGTCTCGGGACGCAAATTCCACTGCTGGAAACGCGCAGGCCACGGACATGTGGATCTCAACACCTCGCTCAAGCAGTCCTGCGATGTCTATTACTACGATGTGGCCATGAAGGTGGGGATCGACAAGATTTCCGCCATGGCCAACCGCCTGGGCCTGGGGGTGCGCCACGATCTGCCGATGTCCGCCGTGGCAAGCGGGCTGGCGCCGAACCGCGACTGGAAACAGCGGGTTCATGGGCAGGACTGGCTGATCGGTGACACGGCGAACGCCTCGATCGGGCAGGGCTACATGCTGGCCTCGCCCATGCAGCTGGCGGTGATGACGGCGCGGATCGCCTCCGGCCGCAATATCACGCCGCGGCTGCTGAAATCGCTTGATGGTATCGACCAGTCAGGCAATGAGGCGGAACCGCTTGGCCTCAATGAGAACCACCTGCGCAGCGTCCGCAAGGGCATGTTCTCGGTCAGCAACGACCGGCGGGGCACCGGCTATCGCTCTCGGATCATTGCCGAAGACATGCGCATGGCGGGAAAAAGCGGCACCAGCCAGGTGCGCAACATCACCGCCGCCGAACGGGCCGCAGGGGTCATCCGCAACGAGGATCTGCCCTGGGAGCGACGCGATCATGCGCTTTACGTGGCCTATGCCCCCTTTGACAACCCGCGCTTCGCGGTCTCTGTGGTCGTGGAACATGGCGGCGGCGGCTCCACCGCTGCGGCCCCGATTGCCCGCGATGTGCTGCTACAGGCGCTTTATGGCGGCACGCCCCCGCTTGCGGCCTACCCGAAGGGAGACCGCAGCCGGATCAAGGCGCAACAGGAACGGCTGGAGCGCGAGCGCCTGCAGCGCCAGGACGCGGAGGGCAATGACCGCGCATGAGCTATCTTGAACATCACGCCAAATCCACCCCCACGGGGCTGCGCAAGATCCTGTACCTGAACTGGCCGCTGACCCTGCTCCTGGCCTCGGTCGCGGGGGTTGGCTTCCTGATGCTCTATTCGGTGGCCGGAGGATCCTTTTCCCCCTGGGCCGAGCCGCAGGCAAAACGCTTTGCCCTGGGCATGGTCGTCATGGTGGTGGTGGCCATGGTACCGATCTGGTTCTGGCGCAATATCTCGGCGCTGGCCTATGTGATGTCGCTGGTGCTGCTCTTGGCGGTGGAGTTCTTCGGCACCGTCGGCATGGGGGCGCAGCGCTGGATCGATCTTGGCTTCATGCGCCTGCAGCCATCCGAATTGATGAAGATCACCCTGGTGATGCTGCTCGCCGCCTATTACGACTGGCTTCCGGCCGAAAAGACCTCGCGCCTGTTCTGGGTGGCGGTGCCGGTCCTGATGATCCTGATCCCCACCTTCCTGGTGCTGCGTCAGCCGGACCTTGGCACCTCGATCCTGTTGATGGCAGCGGGGGGCGGCGTGATGTTCCTGGCCGGTGTGCACTGGGCCTATTTCGCCGCCGTGATTGCCGCCGCCGTTGGTCTGCTCACCGCCGTCTTCCAGAGCCGTGGCACGGAATGGCAGCTGATCAAGGACTACCAGTTCCGCCGCATCGACACCTTCCTGGACCCCTCCCAGGATCCGCTGGGAGCGGGCTATCACATCACCCAGTCCAAGATCGCCCTGGGATCGGGCGGCTGGTCAGGGCGCGGCTACATGCAAGGCACCCAGTCACGGCTGAACTTCCTGCCGGAAAAACACACCGATTTCATCTTCACCACCCTGGCCGAGGAATTCGGCTTCATCGGCGGTTTTACCCTTCTCAGCCTCTATGTGCTGATCATCATCTTCTGCGTTGCAACCGCCCTTGCCGCCCGAGATCGGTTCTCATCGCTGGTGACCTTGGGCATCGCCATCACGTTTTTCCTGTTCTTTGCGGTGAACATGTCGATGGTGATGGGGCTGGCCCCGGTCGTTGGCGTTCCGCTGCCGCTGGTCTCTTATGGCGGATCGGCCATGCTGGTGCTGCTGGCGGCCTTTGGCCTGGTGCAAAGCGCCAATATCCACCGCCCCCGTTAATCCGGCCAATCAAGGACATTGCCCCATGAGCATCTTTCACCTCGCCTATCACGTTGACGATCTGCAAAAGGCCCGCGCCTTTTATGGCGGCACCCTGGGTTGCCAAGAGGGGCGCAGCACCGATACCTGGGTCGATTTCAACTTCTTCGGGCATCAGATCTCGCTGCACCTTGGCCCGGTCTTTGCCACCGCCAACACCGGCAAGGTCGGCGATCACATGGTGCCGATGCCGCATCTGGGCGTGATCCTGCCACAGGAAGAGTGGCGCGCACTGGCCGACCGGCTGCTGGCCGAAGGCATTGATTTCACCATCGCCCCCACCACCCGTTTCGAAGGCCAGCCCGGAGAGCAGAGCACCATGTTCTTTCATGATCCTGCGGGCAACCCGATCGAGATCAAGGGCTTTGCCGATATGGCCGGAGTGTTCGCCACATGATCAACGTGCAATTCGCCGCCCTTCCCGCCCGTTGGGAGACTTACCGCGAACCGCTGAAGACCGCCTTCGACAAGGCCGGGCTGGAGGTGGACTTGCGCCTGGATCACGCTCCCGATCAGGTGGATTACGTGGTCTATGCGCCCAATTCCGACCTGCAGGACTTTACCCCCTATACCCGCTGCAAGGCGGTGCTGAACCTCTGGGCGGGCGTGGAAAAGATCACCGGCAACCAGACCCTGACCATGCCGCTGTGCCGGATGGTGGATCCCGGCCTGACGGCGGGGATGGCGGAATGGGTCACGGGCCACGTTCTGCGCTATCATCTGGGTATCGACCGCTCGATCACTGTGCAGGATCGGTGGGAGCCCATCGTGCCGCCACTGGCCTTTGAACGCCCCGTGACCCTGCTCGGCCTTGGCGCCCTGGGAAGCGCCTGCGCGCAAAGCCTTGCCCGGATCGGTTTCCCGGTCACCGGCTGGTCGCGCTCGCCCAAGGAGATCGACGGGATCACCTGCCTGCACGGCGACGACGGGCTGAAACAGGCGCTGGCAACGGCAGAGATCGTGGTGCTTCTGTTGCCGGATACGCCCGCGACAACAAATATCCTGAATGCAGAGACCCTCTCCCTGCTGCCCAAGGGCGCGCGGATCATCAATCCGGGCCGTGGTCCGCTGATCGACGATGCCGCCCTATTGGCCGCGCTCGACACTGGTCAGGTGGGTCATGCCACGCTGGATGTCTTCCGGGTGGAGCCCCTGCCCGCCGATGATCCCTATTGGGCGCATCCAAACGTCACCGTCACACCGCATATCGCGGCAGAGACCCGTGCCAGCACCGCCTCCGAGGCGATTGCAGAAAACATCCGGCGCGGCGAGGCGGGCGAACCGTTCCTCAATCTCGTGAACCGAGACCTCGGCTATTGAACGCGTTGCGCCGGGGAAGCCCCCGGCGCAGAAGCCTTACTTGGCGGCCAGACCCCGGCCTTTCAGCAGGGCATCCACCCCGGGCAGGCGTCCCCGGAAGGCGGTGTATAGTTCTGCCGGGTCCTTGGAGCCGCCCGAGGACAGGATATGTTCCTCCAACGCCTTGGCCCGCTCGGGATCAAAGGCCCCCCCAGCTTCTTCAAAGGCGGCAAAGGCATCGGCATCCATCACCTCGGACCACATGTAGCTGTAATAGCCCGAGCTGTAGCCATCACCCGAGAACACATGGGCGAAATGCGGTGTCGCGTGGCGCATGATGATCGCATGGGGCATGCCGATCTCTGCCAGAACCTCGGCCTGCCTGGCCATCGGATCGGCCGGGGCCGCGCCATCGTGGAAGGCCAGATCAACGAGAGCCGAGGCCACGTACTCCACCGTCTGAAAACCCATGTCGTAAGTGGCGGCACCCAGAACCTTGTCGAGCATCTCCTTGGGCATCGCCTCGCCGGTTTCCGCATGGGTGGCGAATTCGCTTAAGACCTCGGGCACTTCCAGCCAGTGCTCATAGAGTTGCGAGGGCAGTTCCACGAAATCGCGCGCCACGGACGTGCCGGAAATGCTTTCATAGGTCACATCCGACAACATCTGATGCAGCGCATGGCCGAATTCGTGGAACAGGGTACGCGCATCGTCATAGGACAGAAGCGCAGGCTCCCCCTTGGCGAAATTGCAGACGTTGATCACCACGGGCGCCTGTTTTTCCGGGAACTTCGCCTGGCTGCGCATGGCCGAGCACCAGGCGCCGGAGCGTTTCGATCCCCGCGCGAAGTAATCGCCGATGAAGACCGCCACATGTTCGCCGTTCCGCGTGACCTCCCAGGCGCGGCAATCGGGATGATAAAGCGGCACGTCAAGCGGCGCGAACTCCAGCCCGAACAGGCGGTTGGCGCAGGCGAATGACGCTTCGATCATCCGGTCCAGTTGCAGGTAGGGTTTCAGCTCCGCCTCATCCAGATCATGTTCGATCTTGCGGCGTTTCTCGGAATAGTAATGCCAGTCCCAGGGTTCCAGATCGCCATTGATCCCATCCCCCTGCATCATCTCGGTCAGTACCGCGGCATCCTGATCCGCACGCGCCTTGGCAGGCCCCCAGACATCCATCAAAAGGCCACGCACCGCCTCCGGCGTCTTGGCCATTTCGGTTTCCAGCTTGTAGGCGGCGAAATTCTCATAGCCCAAGAGCTTGGCGCGTTCTTCGCGCAACGACAGGATCTCTGCCGCGATGGCCCGGTTGTCCGTCTCGCCGCCATTGGCACCGCGCGCAGCCCAGGCCTGAAACGCCTTTTCGCGCAGATCCCGGCGGGGGGAGAATTTCAAAAACGGCGTGATGATCGACCGCGACGTGGTGACGACCGGTCCTTTCACGCCCTTTTCCTTGCCCGCAGCGAGGGCCGCGGCAACGGCGAATTCCGGTAGACCTTCCAGATCTTCCTCCGAAAGTTCCATGAACCACTCGCGTTCATCCGCCAACAGGTTCTGGGTGAACTCCGTGCCAAGGGTGGCCAGGCGCCCCTTGATCTCCTGCATGCGGGCGTCGTCCGCGCCTTCCAGCGCCGCACCGCCGCGCACGAAGCCGCGATGGGTCAGCATCAACACCCGCTGCTGTTCGTCCGAAAGGTCCAGATCCTCGCGCTGGTCCCAGACCGCCTTCACCCGCGCATAAAGCGCCTTGTTCGCGGTGATGGCCGAGTAATGTGCCGCCAGTTTCGGGGAAAACGCCCGCTGCAGCTCTTGCCGCTTGGAGTTACTGTCGGCACCGGCCACGGTGTAAAAAACCGACAGGACCTGCTCCATCGGGCGGCAGGGCGCCTCCAGCGCCTCGATCACATTGGCGAATGTGGGCGGCTCAGGATTGTTTGCGATCGCCTCGATCTGTGCGTTGTGCGCGGCAAGGGCCTCTTCCAGCGCAGGGGCAAAATCCTCGTCCGAAATGCTGTCGAAGGGCGCGATCTCGAAGGGTGTGTCCCAGCGGGACAAAAGCGGGTTGGTCATGGGCAAGGCCTCCTTTGGATCAGAAGCTATGCCTGCACCCCGGCAGCGTCCAGAGGGGCCGCGCGCAATCCCCCGGATCATTCAATCAAAAGCGCAGAAAACCGGGCGGCGGCAGCCCAATCAGCCATCCTTGCCTGCGCAGATCGGGCAATCCTGGCGCTGTTTCAGACCGATGCGGCGGCTTTCGCCATAAAGGGCATCGTAGATCAGCATGGAGCCGCGCAGCACCTCTCCGGCGCCGGTGATCTGCTTGATCGTCTCCACCGCCATCATCGCGCCGACGACGCCCGGCAGGGGGCCGATCACGCCGGCCTCTGAACAGCTGGGCGCAAGCCCCGGTGCCGGGGCCTCGGGGAAGATGCACTGGTAACAGGGGCCGCCTGTCTTGGGATGGAACACCGAAAGCTGCCCCTCCCACTGCGACAAGGCTCCCGAGATCAGCGGTTTGCCCAGCGCCACGGCGGTGCGGTTCGAGAGATACCGGCTTTCGAAATTATCGGTGCCATCAAGGATGATGTCATAGTCTGCAAAAAGATCGGAGGCGATCTCCTCGGTCAGGCGGCGATGATAGGGGTGCACGGTCACAAACGGGTTCTGCGCCACCATCGTGCGCTCTGCCGAAAACACCTTGGGGACGCCGATGTCTTCGTCCCGGTGGATGACCTGACGCTGGAGGTTGGCGTTTTCCACCACATCGTCATCGATGACCCCGATGGTGCCCACACCTGCCGCCGCCAGGTATTGCAGCGCGGGCGCGCCCAGCCCCCCTGCCCCGACCACCAGCACCCTGGCGTTCTTCAGCTTCTTCTGCCCCGGCCCGCCCAATTCGCGCAGGACGATATGGCGGGCATAGCGGTTGAGCTCGGTCTCGGAAAACCGCCCCGGTTTGGGATTGGCATCCCCTTGCGATGTCTCCTCATCTTGCCCATCGGCCCGTTGCCGAAGCCACGCAACCCCCCAGCTGTAGGCGCCGATCATCAGCGCGACACCGCCCAGAAGCAGCCAGGACCGCGCCGACCCGCCAGTGGCCGCGCGCAGGCCGTTGCCCTCTGGCAGGGTCAGCTGCAGCAGCAACACGGCGCCAAACAGCACCAAAAGCAGCGCCAGACGCAGCGCCCGCTGCATCCCCATGAGGCGCCCGCACCACCAGATCAGTCCCGCAAGGCCCAAGACAAGGACCATCAGCTCCTCCCTGTTGATCCAAAACCGCCGCTACCGCGCGTCGTCTCGCTCAGCGCATCGACCAATTCGAAGCGCGCCTGCAGCACCGGTGCCACCACCATCTGCGCAATCCGGTCGCCATGGGCGATCTCGAACCGCTCTTGCCCGGCATTTAGGACAATCACTCCCAAAGGCCCGCGATAATCGCTGTCGATGGTGCCCGGCGTATTTGGCAGGGTGATCCCGTGTTTCAACGCCAAGCCCGAGCGCGGCCGGATCTGTATCTCGTAGCCGTCAGGGATTTCCACCCGCAGGCCCGTGGGCACCAGCGCACGCGCGCCCGGCTCCAGCACGATACTGCCCCGCTCCGGCAGATCGGCCCGCAGATCGGCACCCGCCGCACCTGAGGTTTCATAGGAGGGCAGCGGCAGATCGGCATCTGCATCGGGCTCACGGCGAATGAGGATCGTGACCATTTCGGCTCCTTGTCGGATATATCGGGGATCTCAAAGCAGGGCGCTCAGTCTGTCAGAGCGGAGGCGATCCGCCGCGCCAGCTTGCGCGCGACCTCGTCCTTGCCCATGCGCGGCCAGTCCTCGGCACCGTCTTCCGAAATCAGGGTGACGGCATTCTCGCTGCCGCCCATGATGCCGGTCGCAGGGGACACGTCATTGGCCACGATCCAGTCGCAGCCCTTGCGCAGGCGTTTCGCGGTGGCGTTGTCCAGCACGTCATTGGTTTCGGCGGCAAATCCCACCACCAGGCCCGGGCGCCCCTGCGGCATATGCGATACGGTTTTCAGGATGTCCGGGTTTTCGGCGAACTCCAGCGTCGGCAACCCGTCCTTCGATTTCTTGAGCTTGCGGTCCGAAGCACTCGCCACCCGCCAATCCGCCACTGCAGCGGCAAAGACGGCGGCATCGGCCGGCAGGGCAGCCTCGACGGCGGCCTGCATTTCCAGTGCGCTTTCGACGGGCACCACATCCACCCCCTTGGGGGGCCGGACCGTTGCCGGGCCCGTGATGAACACCACCTCCGCGCCCAACTCGCTCAGAGCACGGGCCACCGCAGTCCCCTGCGCCCCGGAGGAACGGTTGGCGATATAGCGCACCGGGTCGATCGGCTCATGGGTCGGACCAGAGGTCACCACGATCCGCTTGCCGCTGAGCGGCCCTTGGCGGAACTGCGCGGCAATGGCCGCGACGATCTCCTCGGGTTCGGCCATACGACCGGGGCCGAATTCACCGCACGCCATGCCGCCCTCGTTGGGGCCGACAAAATAGATCCCGTCTCCCTTCAACACCTCGATATTGCGTTGGGTGGCCGGGTGTTTCCACATGCGCACGTTCATCGCGGGCGCGACCAGCACCGGCGTATCGGTCGCCAGCAACAGGGTGGAGGCCAGATCGTTGGCCAGCCCTTGGGCCATCTTTGCCATCAGATCGGCGGTGGCAGGCGCCACGACCACCAGATCGGCGCTGCGCGACAGCTGGATATGGCCCATCTCTGCCTCGGAAGTCAGATCGAACAGATCCCGATGGACCGGCGCCCCGGCCAGGGCCGAAACGGACAGGGGCGTCACGAATTCCTCGCCCGCGCGGGTCAGGACCGGGGCCACGCTTGCCCCCTTTTCCTGCAGTCGGCGGATCAGCTCCAGCGCCTTATAGGCCGCGATCCCGCCGCCGATGATCAGTAGAATATGTTTGCCAGCCAGCATTTACCCGTTCCCGGCCCATCCATGGGCGCACAGTTGCGGCGCCGACCTTACTGCGCGCCGCGCCAAGTGTGAAACGGTTTTCGGCTCAGTCCTTCTTGAAGGCCAGGCAGGGGTCCGGGCGGTCAACGCCGGGGCTGTCCAGAAGCAGATCGAAATCGCCACTGATCGCGCCGCCCTCGCTTTGGCCGAGGCTGACGATACGCGCCTCTGGGCGGGCGTGTTTCAGGTAGACCGCCAGCCCCCGATCCAGCCGCGCATGGCCATTGCCGGTGATCACAACCACCGGCCCTCCGGTTTCGCTCAGGGCGCGATCGGCCGCTTCGGCAAGGGCTGCATCGCGCAGGCGCTGGAAATCCACCAGCACCGGCAGCATCTCTTCGGGCATGGCATTGCAATGATTGGCCATCTGGTCCGCCTCGCGTGCGGATTGCTCCGCCTCTGGCAAGGGTTGATCGAGGCCGAAGTCCCCGGCGCGCGCGCCAAAATAGTTGGCAACACCCTGCTCCAGCGCCGCGCGCGCCTCGGCCCGGGGCACCAAGGCACCGTAGTGGCGGTTGGAAACCGCAGCGGCAAAGATCGGAGCATAGAGGTCAAACTCCGGCCAGCCGGAGGTCTCCCAATTCAGGGTGGAGGCTGTGTCCGAGGCATTGCCCAGGATCTCTGGCGTCAGACGCTCTGCCTGTTCCTGGGTGATCATCTCCCAGACCACGGCCGAGGGCGCGAGGCTGGACAGGATCTGTGCCTGATTGAGGTGATGCCCTGGGTTGTCATGCACCTCGCCAAGGATGACCACATCGGCGCCACGCAACTGACCCGCTGCGGCCTCAGCCGTTTCGGCAACGGGCGTTTCTGACCCAGCCTGCACCGGAGCAGTGGCAGGGATCGCTGCAAAAAGTGCCATCGCGCTCACGGCGACGGCCTTTCCGACAAAAAGAATCAACTTTCTCATGAGAGGAAGTTGTGCACCTCCCGCGAGCGCCCTTCAAGGGTCTTTCGCATCTTTTGAAACGCGGCGGCCTCCAGCTGACGCACACGCTCCTTGGACAGGTTCAGTTCCAGCCCAAGGCTTTCCAGGGTGCGCGGCTCCTCGCGCAGTTTCCGTTCGGTGATGATGAAGCGCTCCCGGTCGTTGAGCGCCTGCAGCGCCTCGACCAGCCAGGCCCGCAATTGGCGGCGGTCGTGTTCCTCCTCCACCAGTTCGGCGGCCTGGGCGCTGTCATCCTCCAGCGCCTCGATCCATTCGCGCCCCTCGTCATCCGAGGACTGCAGCGCGTTCAGCGAGAAATCCGATCCGGACAGGCGTCCATCCATCATTTCCACATCGCGCAGGGGCACACCGATTTCCGCCGCGATCTGCTGGTTGAGCTGATGCCTGTCCAACTCCACACCGGCAGCGCTGGCTTCACGTTCCAGCTGCGCCTGCACCCGGCGCATGTTGAAGAACAGCGACTTTTGCGAAGAGGTGGAGCCTGTGCGCACCATCGACCAGTTGCGCATCACATAGTCCTGGATCGAGGCCTTGATCCACCAGACCGCATAGGTCGAAAACCGCACACCGCGGTCGGGATCGAACTTGTCCGCAGCCTTCATCAGGCCGACGCCCGCCTCCTGGATGAGATCATTCATCGGGGCGCCGTAACGTTTAAACTTGGCCGCCATCGAGATCGCCAGCCGCATATAGGCGTGGATCAGGCGATGCAGCGCTTGCTCATCCCGGTTGTCGCGCCAGGCATAGGCAAGTTTCAGCTCCGTTTCAGCATCCAAGAGCTCGGCCTTCATGGCCTTCCGCGGCAGCGGGTTTTCAGTGGTCGTGTCAAGTGCCATGATACTCCCCTCGAAACATTATACTCTGTACTACGCGGCGAAGGCGGAACCGGATCATTCTGGGCGAAAGCAAATCTGCCGCCCCCAACGCGGCGGCTCGACTGGCAGGTCGACTGACAGGCCCAGGCCGCAGCGACAGTGCTTGATCCGACAGCTGGCCATCCATGGTCTTCGCACTTGTCTCAGGAAGGATCAGCAGATACCCAAATCCCCAAAACCATCAGGGATCAGGTTAAGAGACTTGTCAGCAGCTGTCACACTCATTCTCGGCGGGGCCGCATCGGGGAAGTCCGCATTCGCCGAAAACATCTGCATATCCGCTGACAAGCCAAGGGTTTACTGGGCCACTTCACAAATACTTGATCAGGAAATGCGCGCGAAGGTCACGAAACATCTGGCGCAGCGCGGCAGCGGCTGGACCACCCATGAGGAACCCTTGGAGGCCAGCAGGGTATTGCCGGATCTGCCTGCGGACGCGATCTGCCTGATGGACTGCGCCACCATGTGGTTGACCAATCACCTCCTGGCAGAGCATGACCTTGAGGCGGAAACACAGAACCTGCTGCAAGCCATCGATGCCTGCCCGGCGGAGCTGGTGATCGTCTCCAATGAAACCGGCCTCGGCATCGTGCCGGAAAATGCACTGGCGCGGCGCTTTCGCGAGGCGCAAGGACGGCTCAATATCGCGCTGGCCGCGCGCGCCGATACCGTTGTGCAGGTCACCGCCGGTCTGCCGCTGGTTCTGAAAGGCAGCCTGCCATGACCCGGCTATTCCTTGTGCGCCACGGCCCCACCCATGCAAAATCCATGGTCGGCTGGTCCGATCTGCCCGCCGATCTGTCGGATAGGGCAGCGCTGGATCGCCTGTCCTCTGCCCTCCCCGATGAGGCACTGGTGGTCTCATCCGATCTCTCCCGCGCTGCCGATACCGCCAGCGCCATCGCACGGGGGCGCAGGCGCCTCGATCACCTGCCCGACCTGCGGGAGATCCACTTTGGCGCCTGGGAATTGCGCACTTGGAAGGACATAGACGCCGAAGACCCCGCGCGCATCCGTGCCTATTGGGAAAGCCCCGGCGATGTGCGCCCGCCCGGCGGCGAAAGCTGGAACGAGGTCTGTGCCCGCGTGAATCGCGCCATCGACGGGTTGATCGCCTCACATCAGGGCCGCGACCTGATCGTCGTCGGCCATTTCGGCCAGATCCTGACCCAGATCCAGCGCGCAGAGCGGCTGACGGCGGAAGAGGCTTTCTCTCACCGGATCGACAACCTTTCCCTGACCGAGATCCACTGCGCGCCGAACGGCTGGCAGACCAAGCGGATCAATCACCTTCCGTGATGGCCTGGCGCACAAACAATCGATTTGGGACCGCGCCCGATCAAGGTAGCCTGCCCCCATGACATATGATCTTTTTATTGGTGACCGCATGTATTCCAGCTGGTCCTTGCGCGGCTGGCTCATGCTCGAAAAATTCTCGCTCCCCCATGTGGTGCATATGGTGGGGCTCTATTCCGGAACCATGGCGGCTGATCTCGCGGATCTGGCCCCTGCGCGGCTGGTGCCGACCCTGCGCACCCCCGAAGGCATCGTGATCGGCGAAAGCATTGCCATGGCCGAAACCCTGGCCGAGCGCCACCCGGAGGCTGGGCTTTGGCCCAAGGATCCGGCAGCCCGCGCCACCGCGCGCTGGCTGGTGGCTGAAATGGCCTGCGGCTTTTCCGCCCTGCGCGGCGATTGCGCCATGCAGCTGAGCCATATCTGGGAGGGCTTTGCCCCCTCTGACGCCGTGCTCAAGGACCTGGCCCGGATCGAGGCCCTGTTCGCCCACGCCCGTAATATCTCGGGCGCAAGCGAAGGCTGGCTCTTTGGCGATTACAGCCTTGCCGATGTCTTCTACACGCCGGTGGCGGCGCGGATCGTCGGCTATGACCTGCCGGTAGCGGCCGAAACCCGCGCCTATTGCCGCGCGCTGCTGTCGGATCCCGCCGTCTTGCGCTGGCAGGAACAGGCGCGAGAGGTCACATATGATCCCGAACCCTACGCCTTGGACCTGCCCCGGCGCGATTGGACCCTGAGCTAGCGCACAGCCCCAAGCACCGCGAAAACACCGTCAAAAACACACTCATAACGTGTTTATCTAACGACTCCGATCCCCCGCTCGCTATGGTTTTCATCGGCAGTTTCAGGGGGATAGAGCGGCATGATTTCGCGGGCCTATACGGTTGCCTTTCAGGGGGTGGAGGCCCGCCCGGTGGAGGTGCAATGCGCCGTGGTACCGGGCCTGCCCGCCTTTTCCATCGTCGGACTGCCGGACAAGGCGGTGAGCGAAGCGCGCGAAAGGGTGCGCTCGGCCTTTGCGGCGATGTCGATCGCACTGCCGTCGAAACGGATCACGGTGAACCTCTCGCCTGCCGATCTGCCAAAGGAGGGCAGTCATTTCGATCTGCCCATCGCGCTGGCGCTTCTGGCGGCCATCGAAGTGATCCCTGCAGAGGCCGCGAGCGAGACCATCGCGCTTGGCGAACTCTCCCTTGACGGTACGCTGATCCCCGTCGTGGGCGCCCTGCCCGCCGCCATGACTGCCGCCAGCGAAGACCGGCTGCTGCTCTGCCCCAAGGCCTCGGGGGCCGAGGCCGCCTGGGTCGATGCCGCGCGGGTCATCGGCGCCAGCAGCCTTCTGGATGTAGTGCGCCATTTCACCGGCAAGATGCCCCTGGCCGAGGCCGTCGCGGGTGAGGTCACAGATGCCCTTGGTGCCCGCGATCTGCGCGACGTCAAAGGACAGGAACGCGCCAAACGCGCGCTGGAGATCGCCGCCGCCGGGCGGCATCACCTGTTGATGATCGGCCCGCCGGGATCGGGGAAATCCATGCTGGCGGCGCGCCTGCCGACAATCCTGCCGCCGCTGACCCCGGCTGAGGCATTGGAAACCTCGATGATCCAATCCCTTTGCGGCTTGATCGAGGATGGCGGCATCAACCGCAGCCGTCCCTTTCGCGAACCACACCATACCGCGTCGATGGCCGCCATCGTCGGCGGCGGACGGCGCGCCCAGCCGGGCGAGATCAGCCTGGCCCACAATGGCGTGTTGTTTCTGGACGAACTGCCGGAATTCTCCAGGCCCGTTCTGGAAACCCTGCGCCAGCCCCTGGAGACTGGCGAAGTCATGGTGGCCCGCGCCAATGCCCATGTGAAATACCCCAGCCGCTTCATGCTGGTGGCCGCCGCCAACCCCTGCAAATGCGGTCATCTGGCCGATCCGTCCCGCGCCTGTTCCCGCGCGCCGATCTGCGCCGAGGATTACATGGGCCGCATATCCGGCCCGCTGATGGACCGGTTCGATCTGCGCATCGAGGTGCCACCGGTGCCCTATAGCGATCTGGATCTGCCCACCACTGCCGAAGGCTCCGCCGAAGTTGCCCAGCGCGTTGCCGCTGCGCGCGATCTGCAAGAGGAGAGGTTCAAGGATCAGCCCGAGGTCCGCCTGAATGCCGATGCCGAAGGCGCGCTTTTGGAAGAGATTGCCACGCTCGATACCGAAAGCCGCGCGCTGCTGCACAAGGCCGCCGACCGGTTTTCCCTGACCGCGCGCGGCTATCACCGGGTACTGCGGGTGGCACGCACCATTGCCGATCTGGAAGGAGAACCGAACATCCTCCGCCCCCATGTGGCAGAGGCGCTGGGGTTCCGGCTGGCACAATGAGTTGCGGCTGGCGCAATAGGACGCCAGCCGAAATGTCTTACAGCTTGGCTTCGATCGCCTGCCAGACCTTCTCGGCGATATTCACGCCATCAAAACGCTCCAGCTCCTGGATACCGGTGGGCGAGGTCACGTTGATCTCGGTCAGGTAGTCGCCGATCACATCGATGCCGACAAAGATCTGGCCCTTTTCCTTCAGAAGCGGGCCGATGGTAGCGCAGATCTCAAGATCGCGCTCGGTGAGGCCGATCTTCTCGGGGCGCCCGCCCACATGCATGTTCGAGCGCGTCTCGCCAGCGGCGGGCACGCGATTGATGGCGCCCACGGCCTCGCCATCCACGAGGATCACACGCTTATCGCCATTGCTGACGTCGGGCAGGAACTTCTGCACGATCAGCGGCTCGCGGCTGAAGCCGGTAAAGAGTTCATGCAAGGAGGTGAGGTTGCGATCATTGGCATCAAGCCGGAACACCCCGGCGCCGCCGTTGCCGTAAAGCGGCTTCAGGATGACGTCACCGTGCTTGGCCTTGAAGGCCTTGATGGTATCAAGGTCGCGGGCGATCGCCGTGGGCGGCGTCAGCTCGGGGAAATCCAGAACCAGCAGTTTTTCCGGGTAGTTGCGCACCCAGAAGGGATCATTGACCACCAGCGCCTGCCCCTTCAGCCGGTCCAGCAGATGGGTCGAGGTGATGTAATGCATGTCAAACGGCGGATCCTGGCGCAGCCAGACCACGTCGAAATCCGCCAGATCCACTTCACGCTCTTCGCCCAGCACCGCCGGGGCACCTGCCACGCGCTGCACCGTCATGTCATATCCGCGCGCGGTGATGCGCCCTTCCTGATAGGCGAGGTGATCGGGGCTGTAGTAGAACAGGGTATGCCCGCGCGCCTGCGCCTCTTCGGCTAGGCGGAAGCTGCTGTCGGCATTGATGTTGACGCCCATGATCGGGTCCATCTGGAAGGCGATTTTCATGAAGTGCATCCCTCTTGTTTCGACGAATAGATGGCCCAGCACGCCCCAAGGATCAATAGAGCACGGCCCGCCTAGCCCTGCCCAAAGGCGTTTTCGAGGATTTCCACGGCGCCTTCCCCGTTCACAAGTACGGCATCCAGGCGCGTCTCGGTCAGCTGACACTGCGGTTCCCCATCCAGGAACTGCGCGGCACTGGCCATGATGCGCTGCATCTGCGCAGGGGTAATCCGCGCGGCGGCACCTTCAAATGTGGCGCTGTGCTTGACCTCGGCAAAGACCACCAGCGCGCCTTTGCGCAGGATCAGGTCAATCTCGCCACCGGGGCCACGCCAGCGGCGCTTTGCCACCTGGTAGCCGCGCGCCTCATAGGCGCGGGCGGCGGCCTCCTCGGCGGCCTGTCCGGCCAGGTGTGCACGCTGGCCCTGATGCTGCCGCCCCGCCAAGGCCTTAGCCCGCGTCCTTGGCCATCGCGAGAGCCAGTTGATAAACCTTGCGCCGCGGCAGCCCGTGGGTTTCGGCCACGATGGAGGCTGCATCCTTGACCGAATTGTCTTTCAGGGCGGCGCGCAGGTCTTCCTCTAGGCTGGCTTCGCTCACCTCTTCTGCGCGCGCGCGATCCACCAGCATGACGATCTCGCCCTTCACCGGGCTGTCTTCCAGCCCTTGGACAAGGACGCTGAGGCTGCCCCGCCGCACCTCTTCGAACTTCTTGGTCAGCTCGCGACACAGCGCCGCCGGGCGATCCCCCAGAACCGCCGCCATATCGGCAACCGAGGCCGCGATGCGCTTGGGCGATTCGTAGAAGATCAGCGTACCGGGGACGTTTCGCAGATCTTCCAGGCGCTTGCGCCGCGCGCCGCTGGCATTGGGCAGAAAGCCTGCAAAGAAGAAGGCATCCGTGGGCAGCCCCGCCAAAGTCAGCGCGGCAAGGGCAGCGGACGGCCCCGGCGCTACGGTGACCTTGTGCCCGGCTTCGGCGGCCGCGCGGCTGAGGTCATAGCCCGGATCGGCAATCAGCGGCATGCCTGCTTCCGAGGCATAGGCGACCGATTGCCCATCGGCCATGGCCTGCATCAGCCGCGCGCGGGCGCCTGCGCCGCTGTGGTCGTGATAGGCGATGATCTGGCGCCCGTTCAGCGGCACCCCGTGAATCTCCATCAGTTTGCGCAAGGAGCGCGTATCTTCTGCAGCGATCACATCGGCCGAGGCCAGCACATCAAGCGCCCGCAATGTAATGTCACGGGCGGTGCCGATGGGCGTGGCCACAAAGTGCAGCCCCGGCAACAATTTGACGATCTGGTGATTCACGCTGGACCCGCCTTTTTGGTCGTTTATGATCCCCCCAAGCCGCACGTCAGGCCACCAACACGGCGCCCGCCGCCGGAACAGGGGAGTTTAGAGGTTTATTATGTTCGCCGTTTTCAAACAGGCCCGCAAGGCGGCATTGGCCGCCGTCACCGCAGTTTCCGCATTTGCCCTTGCCGCCTGTAATCCGGTCACCACCGGCGGCGGCCCGTCGATCAACACCTCCAAACCGGTTCCCGTCGCCCTTCTGGTGCCAAAGGGATCGGCGCAGTCCGGCGATGCGGTTCTGGCGCAAAGCCTTGAGAATGCGGCCCGGTTGGCGATGGGAGACCTGAAGGGCGTGCAGGTGGACCTGCGTGTCTATGATACCGCAGGCGATCCGGCGACGGCGGCAAATGCCGCCACACAGGCCATCAACGAAGGGGCACGCATCCTGCTGGGGCCGGTTTACGCCGAGGCCGCCAATGCCGCCGGTGTGGCTGCCGCCAAGCGCAACGTGAACGTTCTAGCCTTTTCCAACAACACCGCCATCGCCGGCGGCAATGTCTTTATCCTGGGCTCAACCTTTGCCAATACCGCCCAGCGCCTGACCACCTATGCCGTGCGCCAGGGGCGCGGGAACATCGTGATCGTCGGCGGCAATGATGCCGCAGGCCGGGCCGGAAGCAGCGCCATCCAGGCCGCGGCCGGGCGATCGGGGGCAACTATTGCAGGCACCATCGGCTATGAATTGTCCCAGAAGGGCGTGATCGACGCCATCGGTCCGATCCGCGACACCGCCCGCAATAACGGCGCCAATGCCATCTTCATGACCGCGACCACCGCAGGCGCGCTGCCCTTGTTGTCGCAATTGCTGCCCGAGTCGGGGCTCGACAAGGAAAGCTTCCAGTATATCGGCCTGACCCGCTGGGATATCCCCAGCCAGACGCTGGAGATGCCCGGTGTCCAGGGCGGCTGGTTCGCCCTGCCCGATCCTGCGAAATCGCAGCAGTTCGTGTCGCGCTACAGCGCCGCCTATGGCGGTGCGCCGCATCCGATCGGCGGGCTCGCCTATGACGGGATCGCGGCCATCGGCGCCCTGGTCAGCGCAGGCAAGAGCGATGCGCTCACCGGTGCGGCCCTGACCCAATCCGCGGGTTTCCAAGGCACCGGCGGCATTTTCCGGCTGCGCCCCGATGGCACCAATGAACGCGGCCTTGCCGTGGCAACAATCCAAGACAAGAAGGTGGTCGTCATTGACCCAGCTCCCAGCAACTTCTCCGGCGCAGGATTCTGATCCGGCCCAGCCCCAAGACAGCCTCCTGCCTCCGGTCAAGACCCCGCTGATCTGCCCAACGGATCGGATTTTCGACGCGCGCTTGATCCGCCAGCAGATCGCAGAGGCCGCCCAAACGATGGAGGCCGCCCCCCTGCGTGCAGAGGTGGTGCGCCTGTTGCGCGACGCCAACAAGGCCGGGCGCGCCGCCATTGCCGACGCCTTTGCCGCGGCGCCCTTCTCGGCGCGCGCGCTGACCCAGTCCTACAGCCACCTGACGGATGGGTTGGTCACAACCGCATTCCACGTGGCCACCCAACACCTGCATCCGCTTGCCACCCCGACCAGTGGCGAACGGATCGCGGTGATGGCCGTGGGCGGCTACGGGCGGGCCGAGATGGCGCCCTTCTCGGATGTGGATCTGCTGTTTCTGACGCCCTACAAGATCACCGCCTGGGCCGAGAGCGTCATCGAATCCATGCTCTACATGCTATGGGACCTGCGCCTGAAGGTGGGTCACTCCAGCCGTACCATCAAGGATTGCATCCGCCTGGGCTCCGAAGATTACACCATCCGCACGGCCATGCTGGAACACCGGTTCCTCTCGGGGGATGCGGATCTTGCGGATGAATTGGATCGCCGCTTGCGCAGCGATCTGTTCTCAAAGGATGCCCGCGAATTCGTCGAGGCGAAACTGGCGGAACGGGACGAGCGCCACCTGAAACAGGGTGAGCGCTACATGGTCGAACCCAACGTCAAGGAGGGCAAGGGCGGATTGCGCGATCTGCAATCGCTGTTCTGGATCTCCAAGTACCTCTACCAGGTGCAGGACGTGGCCGAACTGGTCCCGCTTGGCCTGTTCAACGAGGATGAGTTCGAGTTCTTTTCCGAGGCCGAGAATTTCCTCTGGGCGGTACGCTCGCATCTGCACCTGGTGACAAATCGTGCCACCGAACAGCTGACCTTCGATCTGCAGGTCGAGGTGGCAGACCGCATGGGTTACAAGGACAAGGCCGGACGCCGCGCGGTCGAGATCTTCATGCAGGATTATTTCCGCACCGCCACCCATGTGGGGGACATCACCCGCATCTTCCTGACCAAACTGGAAGCCAGCCAACAAAAGAGCGAACCTCTGCTGGAGCGGATCTTTCGCCGCCGCCCGCGGATCAAGCCCGGCTACAAGATGGTGCACAACCGGTTGGACATCGAGGATCCCGACGTCTTCCTCGAGGACAAGCTGAACCTGCTTCGGATCTTCGAGGAAGGCCTGCGCACCGGCATGTTGATCCACCCCGACGCCATGCGCCTGGTCACCGCCAATCTCGATCTGATCGACGATGAGATGCGGGCAGACAAGGAAGCCAACCGCATCTTCCTGGATCTGCTGCTGAAACACGGCAATCCCGAACGCGCCCTGCGCCGGATGAACGAATTGGGCGTGCTCTCGGCATTTCTGCCCGAGTTCGAGCCCATCGTGGCGATGATGCAGTTCAACATGTACCATTCCTACACGGTGGACGAACACACCATCCAGGTGATCTCCAACTATGCCTCGATCGAGCGGGGCGAGCTGGAAGACGAATTGCCGGTCTCCTCCGAAGTGCTGCGCCAAGGCATCAACCGCAAGGTGCTGATAATTGCCATGTTGCTGCATGATATCGGCAAGGGGCAGGAGCAGGACCATTCGATCCTGGGCGCGCAGATCGCCCGCAAGGTGGCACCGCGCCTGGGGCTGAACAAATCCGACAGCGAAACGGTGGAATGGCTAGTCCGCTATCACCTGCTGATGTCGGACATGGCGCAGAAACGCGATATCGCCGATCCGCGCACCGTGCGCGGCTTTGCCAAGGCGGTGCAATCGGTGAAACGGCTGGATCTGCTGCTGCTGCTGACCGTGTGTGATATTCGCGGCGTCGGCCCGGACACCTGGAACAACTGGAAGGCCGCACTGCTGCGTTCGCTGTACAACCAGACCCGCCGCGCGCTTGAGGATGGCATGGAGGCGCTCAACCGCGAACATCGCGGCACCGCCGCCAAGAAGGCCCTGCGCGAGGCGCTGCCGAAGTGGAGCAAGGCCGATCTCAAACGCGAAACCGGACGGCACTACCCGCCTTACTGGCAGGGGCTGCATGTCACCGCCCATGTGGATTTCGCCGAAATGCTGCAGGAACTGGAGGCCTCGGGCAATCCTGGCGAGGTCGTCATCCGACTACACCCGGATGAATACCGCGATGCCACCCGCGCCTGTTTTGCCATGGCCGATCATCCCGGTATCTTTGCGCGTATGGTCGGCGCCCTGGCGCTGGTCGGCGCCAATGTGGTCGATGCGCGCTCCTACACCACCAAGGACGGCTATGTGACCGATGCCTTCTGGATCCAGGATGCCGAGGGCCACCCCTATGAGGCCTCGCGCCTGCCGCGCCTCACCCAGATGATCCTGAAAACCCTGAAAGGAGAGGTGATCGCCCGCGAGGCCCTGGTGTCGCGCGACAAGATCAAGAAGCGCGAAAAGGCCTTCAACGTCCCGACCCATATTACCTTTGATAACGAAGGATCGGAAATCTACACCATCATCGAGGTGGACACCCGCGACCGGGCTGGCCTGCTTTACGATCTGGCCCGCACCCTGGCGGATGCCAACGTCTATATCGCCAATGCAGTGATCGCCACCTATGGCGAGCAGGTGGTCGATACCTTCTACGTCAAGGACATGTTCGGCCTGAAATACCATGCTGAATCAAAGCAGAAGACGCTGGAGCGCAAGCTGCGTGACGCCATTTCGGCCGGGGCCGAACGGGCCGGTTCATGAAGCCGATCAAGCTTCTGTCCGGCTTCCTGACGGTCGGGTTCTGGACGCTGGCCAGCCGGATCTTGGGCTTTCTGCGTGAGATCCTGATCGCCGCCTATATCGGCCCCGGTCCGGTGCTGGATGCCTTTGTGGCGGCCTTTCGCCTGCCCAATATGTTCCGCCGCTTCTTTGCCGAGGGCGCCTTCAACGCCGCCTTCGTCCCGCAGTTTGCAGATCGGCTGGAAGGGGAAGAGGACGCCGCCGGTTTCGCCCAGCAGGCCTTCAACCTCTTGGCTGCCGCGGTGCTGGCGCTGACCGGGCTTGGTATGGTCTTCATGCCCGCTCTGGTCTGGCTGACGGCGGAAGGGTTCACCGGCGATGCGCGCTTCGATCTGGCCGTGGGCTATGGGCATATCGTCTTTCCCTATATCCTGTTCATGTCGCTGGCGGCGCTGTTTTCGGGCGTTCTGAATGCCACCGGTCGCTTTGCCGCCGCGGCTGCTGCCCCCGTATTGCTCAATATCTTCGCCTGTTCGGCGATGATTGCCGGGGCCGTCCTGGGCCAGGCGGTGATCACCTGGCTGGTCTGGACCATCCCCGTGGCCGGGATCGGGCAGCTGGCGCTGGTCTGGATCGCGACCGAGCGCGCGGGCATCCGCATCCGCCCCGGCCTGCCCCGCGTCACCCCCGCCATGAGGACCCTGATGCGCGTCGCCCTGCCCGCCGCCCTTGCCATGGGCGTCACCCAGGTCAACCTGGTGGTGGGGCAGCTGGTCGCCTCGGACATCGAAAACGCCGTCAGCTGGCTCTTTATCGCGGACCGGCTCTATCAGCTGCCGCTTGGGGTGGTCGGCATTGCCGTCGGCATCGTGCTGCTGCCCGATCTGACCCGGCGCCTGCGCGCGGGCGATGATACGGGCGCCCGCGAAGGCCTGTCGCGGGCGGGAGAGTTCTCTCTGCTCTTGACCCTGCCCTCTGCCGCCGCCTTTATCGCGGTGCCGGTGCCGCTGGTCTCCGTGCTTTATGAGCGCGGCGCCACAGGCCCCGAGGATGTCGCCGCCATCGCCCTTGCGGTAGCGATCTATGGCGCGGGCCTGCCCGCCTTCGTGCTGCAAAAGGTGCTGCAACCGCTGTACTTTGCCCGCCAGGACACCCGCACCCCGTTTCATTTCGCGCTTGCTGCCATGGTGATCAACGCAGCGCTGGCCGTCGGGCTGAAACCCCTGGCGGGCTGGATCTCGCCCGCCATCGCGGCTTCGGTGGCGGGCTGGGCCATGGTGGCGCTGCTGTGGCTCGGGGCCGGGCGCCGCATGGGCGATAGCGCGCGGTTTGATGCACGGTTCTTCCGGCGGGTCTGGCGGATCCTCGCCGTCTCGGTGCTGATGGGCGCGATCCTGCACCTTGGCAGCCAGCAGTTCGCCTGGCTGTTCTACCTGCCCAGCTGGCGCTACCTGTCACTTCTGGGGCTGATCATCCTGGGGGCCGTGATCTACTTCGGCGCCGGTCAGGCTCTGGGCGCCTTCCACCTGTCGGAATTCAAACAGGCCCTGAGCCGGAACCGCAGGTCTGAGTGACGCGCCCGCGCCGTGCGGCAGCACGGCGCCCCGCCCAACGGGATAAGGCATGTGTCATGCCGCGATCCGGGCGGGAGCGCGCCGTTTGCGCCTCAGTCGTGGCGGATGTTGTTTCGAAACCGCGCCCAGCCGCCCGGTGCCAGGAAGAAGGACAGGAAGAACCCGGTGGCAAAGCCCGCAAGATCCGCGATCCAATCCGGCTGGCCGCCAAACAGCAGCGCGAACAACAGCTGCACCCCCATCAGGAAGGCAATCAGCGAAAAGGCCCGGCTTTGCTGTGCCCCCACCAGCGACAACTGCCGCCACAGGATGTAGGTAAAGGCCCCGATCAGCCCGTAGACCGCCGGGAAGCCGCCAATCAGCGGCACCTGCCCGCCTGCAAAGACCGCATAGCCAAGGGCGCCGCCAATGGCCGAGAGGACGAAGATCACGATCATCGCCAGATCGCCAAAGACCTCTCCGACCATCCTGCCCATGGCCAGCACGAAGACGCAGACGAACAGCGCATGGGTGAAACTGCCATGCACAAAGGCAAAGGAGACAAAGCGCATCAGGTGCTCCACCGGCCATTGCCCGGTCTCCCACATCCACCAGAATATCTCGGCCGAGAAAGCGTAGGACTGAAACGCCTCCAGCCGCCAGCCCACCGCCGTGGGTCCGCCAACGATCCCTCGTGTGCCCAGGGAAAAGGCCGCCTCGATCCCCATGATCAGCAGCACCAGCGCCACCACCACGGGGGGAAGCGGATTGACGGGAGAGTGGTTTTCGCTGCTGCTCATGTCTTGATGCCTCTTTGCCTGCGCCAGCCGTTTCACGCGCCCGTGTTGCCCCGCGCAGGGGGACGGGCTGTTGACGACCGTTGCGCCCATGGTTAAGCCACCGCAGGCCCTATTTCCAGACGGGAGTTTCTCGATGAGCGAGACCACCTTCACGCCGCGTGTCTTTTCCGGCATCCAGCCTTCGGGCAACCTGCACCTTGGCAACTATCTGGGCGCGCTCAAGCGTTTTGTCGACTGGCAGGCCAAGGATGTGGAGACCATCTACTGCATGGTGGACCTGCACGCGATCACCGTCTGGCAGGACCCTGCGGATCTGAAGAAATCCACCCGCGAACTCTGCGCGGGCTTTATCGCGGCGGGGCTGGATCCCGAACAATCCATCCTGATCAACCAGAGCCAGGTGCCCGAACATGCGCAACTGGCCTGGGTGTTCAACTGCGTCGCCCGCATGGGCTGGATGCAGCGCATGACCCAGTGGAAGGACAAGGCGGGCAAGAACGCCCAGAACGCATCGCTTGGGCTCTTTGCCTATCCGGCGCTGATGGCGGCGGACATCCTGGTCTATCACGCCACCCATGTGCCGGTGGGTGAGGATCAGAAACAGCACCTCGAACTGACCCGCGATATCGCGATCAAGTTCAACCACGACTATGGCGTGAACTTCTTCCCCGAGACCGAGCCGGTCATCGAAGGCGCCGGAACCCGCGTGATGTCGCTGCGTGACGGCACCAAGAAGATGTCGAAATCGGATCCTTCGGATGCCAGCCGCATCAACCTGACCGATGACGCCGATGCGATTGCCAAGAAGATCCGCAAGGCCAAGACCGACCCGGATGCCCTGCCCTCCGAGGCGAAGGGTCTGGAAGAGCGTCCCGAGGCCCGCAATCTGGTCAATATCTACGCCGCCATGGCGGAACAGTCGGTGGATCAGGTACTGGCAGATGTGGGCGGCAAGCAATTCTCCGAGTTCAAGCCGATGCTGGCGGATCTCGCCGTGGCCAAGATGGCCCCGATCACCACCGAGATGGCGCGCCTGATGCAGCATCAGGACGAGATCGACAAGATCCTTGCCCGCGGCGCCGAACGTGCCCGCGAGATCACCGCGCCGATCCTGCGCAAAACCTATGATATTATTGGCATGGTCGGACCGAGCTCCCTGTGATAGGTATCTGCCAAGCCCTCGCACGTTGCGGGGGCTGTCTACTTGGAGATATCGGATGGCCAACGGCACCGTAAAATGGTTCAACGCAACAAAAGGCTACGGCTTCATCGAGCCCGAAGCCGGTGGAAAAGATGTGTTCGTGCACATCTCTGCGGTTGAACGCTCGGGCCTCAACGGTTTGAACGACAACCAGAAAGTTTCCTATGAGCTGGAAACCGGCCGCGACGGCAAGCAGTCCGCAGGATCCCTGCAACTGCTCTGAGGTTGTTCGCCAGGCGCCTGCCTTGCACAAACCGAAATAAAAGAATGATGACGGCGCTGTTGCTTCCCGAATCACGTAAGGCCGCCCTTTTCCGGGCGGCCTTTTTCGTTGGCTGAGGCTCAGCTGGGGTTCTGAACGCGCCTCTGTCAGATCAAGAGACGATACCTTGGCTACAGGCCCCTCACGCCATTCAGCGTGAGCGTTGCGACCATATCGGCATAGCCTTCGCGGGCCTCGGATCCGGCACCGGAATTCCACATGTAGTACCAGTTCAGCATGCCAAAGACGGACATGGTGGCCGCGCGCAATTTTGCCGGGTCGCCCTCAAACACCTGCGGCGCGACGGCGCTGATCGCATCGCTCATGAAGGTGACAAGTTCCCGCTGGTAGCCCCGCAGCAGTTTTTGCTGTTCTTCCGGCAGGGCCGACATGGCGCTAATCTGCACCTGGTGTTCGTGATCGGCGCCCTGATAGGCCAGCAGGACCTCGGCCACGATGCGGCGCAGGCGCGCCTCTGGTTCAAGGCCCGTAAGATCCAACTCGCAGACCCTGTCCCGCAGATCGCTCAGATAGGTTTCAAGGAGGCCGAAAAGCACGGCATCCTTGCTGTCGTAATAGTGGTAGATATTGGCCTTTGAGATCCCGCAATCGCGCGCCAGCTGGGTCATCGAGGCGCGGTCATACCCGGCTTCGGCAAACACCTTCGCTGCAGATTTCAGGATCTGCGTGCGTTTCTGGTCATGGTCTTTTGCAATCGTGCGGGCCACGGATATCTTACCCCTTGTCGCGGTTGTCGACGACGCGCTTGGCCTTTCCCTGGCTCCGCTCGACCTCGCCGGGTTCACCGACGATGATCTCGGTGGAGACGCCGACCATATCCTTGATCCGCTTGGTCAGCATCCGGGCCGCGGCGGTCTTGGACAGCTCGTCGGTGGCATCCGGGTTGGCTTCCACATAGACGCGCATCGCATCCATGCGGCCGGATTTATAGAGCTCGATCTGATAATGCGGTGCAAGACCGCCGGTGGCCATCAGCTGCTCTTCGATCTGGCTGGGGAAGACATTGACGCCGCGCAGGATGATCATGTCGTCGCTGCGGCCGGTGATCTTCTCCATCCGCCGCATGGTGCGGGAGGTGCCGGGCAGCAGGCGGGTCAGATCGCGGGTGCGGTAGCGCACCATCGGCAGGCCTTCCTTGGTGAGCGTGGTAAAGACCAGCTCGCCCATTTCGCCATCGGGCAGCACTTCACCGGTAACGGGGTCGATGATCTCGGGCAGGAAGTGGTCTTCCCAGATCACCGGGCCGTCCTTGGTTTCCACGCATTCGCTGGCCACACCCGGCCCCATGATTTCGCTGAGCCCGTAGATATCGACCGCGTGCATGTCAAAGGCCTCTTCGACCTCACGGCGCATGGCATCGGTCCAGGGTTCGGCACCAAAGACACCCACCTGCAGCGAGCTTTCACGCGGGTCGAGGCCGACCTTGTGGTACTGCTCGAGGATATTCAGCATATAGGATGGCGTCACCATGATGCCATCGGGCTGGAAATCGGTGATCAGGCCCACCTGTTTCTCGGTCTGCCCGCCAGACATCGGCACGACGGTGGCGCCAAGGCGTTCGATCCCGTAGTGCGCACCCAGACCGCCGGTGAACAGCCCATAGCCATAGGCGTTATGCACCATGTCGCCCTTGCGCAGACCGGCAGCGCGCAAGCTCCGCGCGACCAGATCGGCCCAATTGTCGATGTCATTCTTGGTGTAGCCCACGACGGTCGGCTTCCCGGTGGTGCCCGAGGAAGCATGCAGGCGGATGATCTCTTCGCGCGGCACGGCAAACAGGCCGAACGGGTAGTTGTCGCGCAGGTCGTTCTTGTAGGTGAAGGGAAACTTCGCAAGATCCGACAGCTGCTGCAGGTCGTCGGGATGCACGCCCGCCTCGTCGAACCGCTGCTTGTACATCGGCACGTTGTCATAGGCATGGCGCAGCGACCACTTCAGGCGCTCCAGCTGCAGGCTGCGGATTTCGTCGATGGAGGCGATTTCGATGGCGTCGAGATCGCTCTTGTTGGGGGTCAGGTCTTTCATGGCGTATTCCTCACCTACTCTTCGAACAGATGGCCCTTGATCGCGCGGGACTGGCCCCGAAACTCTGCGATCACCAGGTCATCCTGATTTCTTACGGTCACATCATAAATACCGCTGCGCCCGGTCAGGGAGACCTCGCGCGCATCGGCGGTCAGCCGGTCGCCCAGGCGGCCCGGCGCGGTATAGGTAATGGCGTTGCTCTGCGCGACGGTCGACTGGTTGCGGCTGTTGCAGGCAAAGGCAAAGGCGCTGTCGGCCAGTATGAAGGTGACGCCCCCATGGCAGATGCCATGGCCGTTGCAATGATGCGCCTCCACCGTCAATTGCAGCACGGCGCGGCCTTCGTCGACCTCGACAATCTCCATCCCGGCCCATTTCGACGCGTTGTCGCTGGCCCACATGGCAGCGCTGGATTTCTCGGCGCGTTCTTTGGGTGTCATGCTCATTTGCCCTTGAAGACCGGCTGGCGTTTTTCCAGGAAAGAGGCAACGCCCTCGGCATAATCGGCGCTTTCGCCGCAGGTTTTCATCGCGTCCGCTTCCATCTCCAGATGGTCGGTCAGCGTGTCCACGGCTGCGGCCTGGATGCATTTCTTGGTCAGGCCCATGCCCAAGGTCGGACCATTGCCGAACTTCTCGGCCATGGCGCGGGCCTCTGTCATCAGTTCCTCATCGGGCAGCGCCTTCCAGATCAGCCCCCAATCCTCGGCCTTTTTCGCGGGCAGCGGCTCGGCGGTGAAGGCGAGCCCCTTGGCGCGGGCTTCGCCCAGCAGACGCGGCAGATGCCAACTGCCCCCGGTATCCGGGATCAGACCCACTTTCGAGAAGGACTGGATGAACTTGGCGCTTTCGGCAGCCAGAACCACGTCACAGGCCAACGCGATATTGGCCCCTGCCCCGGCAGCGACGCCATTGACGGCGCAGATCACCGGGAACTCCAGCGAGCGGATCAGCCGCACCAGCGGCGCATAGAAGGTGCGCACGGTGTTGCCGAGGTCCGGCGGGCCATCCATCTTGCGCGGATCGCGGTCGCCCAGATCCTGCCCGGCGCAAAAGCCGCGGCCAGCGCCGGTCAGCAGAACCGCACGGGCGCCACCATCGCGGGCAGCCTCCAATGCGGCGCGCAAGGCATAGTGCATTTCATCGTTGAAGCTGTTCAGGCGGTCCGGGCGATTGAGGGTGATTTCCACCCAGGTCCCGTGATCTGCCACCAGAATCGAGTCGGTCATGTCCCGCTCCCCCATTGCATTCCCTCCGCTACACCGCTGCTTTCTTGCCAAAAACACCAGGTGAGCGACCTCTTGGACAATTTTCTTGCATAAACCGACCGGACGGTCAATATATATCGCAATTCAATCAGGCCCCGCGCGCCGTCCTCGGATTGTTATGGCGCGGCAGGGCAACCTAGGGAGAGAGCAATGAGCCTTCTTGAGATTTCCAGCTACGCGGCAGGGGAATGGGTGAAACCCGGGCCCGGCGCGCGCAATATCGCCAGCGCCGTCACCGGTGCCGTCATCGCCACGGCAGGCAATGATGACCTTGATGTGCAGGCGATGCTGGATCATGCGCGCAACGTGGGCGGCCCGGCCCTGCGCAAGCTGACCTTCCACGACCGTGCCCGCATGCTGAAGGCGCTGGCCACGGAACTGGGCAAGCACAAGGACGCGCTTTACGATCTGTCCTTCAACACCGGCGCCATGCAGTCGGATCACATGATCGACATCGACGGCGGCATCGGCACCATGTTCGTCTTCGCCTCCAAGGGCCGCCGCGAAATGCCCGATGGCCATGTCTATCTGGATGGCGAGATTGAGCATCTGAGCCGCACCGGCAGCTTCCTCGGCCAGCATATCTGCACGCCGCTGCAAGGGGTTGCGGTCCATATCAATGCCTTCAACTTCCCGGTCTGGGGGATGCTGGAAAAACTGGCCCCCACCCTGCTGGCCGGTGTGCCCTCGATTGTGAAACCGGCGACCGCGACCTGCTATGTGACCGAGCTGGCGGTGAAGATCATGCTCGACAGCGGCATCCTGCCCGAAGGCGCGCTGCAGCTTGTGTCCGGCGGCATCGGTGACATGCTGGACCGTCTCGGCTGCCAGGATGTGGTCAGCTTCACCGGTTCGGCCGACACCGCGCTGAAATTGCGCAACACCCCCGCCATCCTGGAAAACTCGGTGCGTTTCGTGGCCGAGCAGGACAGCCTCAACGCCTCGATCCTGGGGCCGGATGCGGTGCCGGGCACGCCGGAATTCGACCTCTTCATCAAGGAAGTCTCCCGCGAGATGACCGCCAAGGCCGGGCAGAAATGTACCGCCGTGCGCCGCATCATCGCCCCCGAGGCACAGGTGCAGGCGGTGATCGAAGCGCTTTCGGCACGTCTGTCGAAAGTGGTGATCGGCGATCCGCGCCTGGAGACCACCCGCATGGGCGCGCTGGTCTCGAACAGCCAGAAACGCGACGTTCTTGAAAAGGCCGCCCTGATCGGCACCGAAGCCAAACGTGTCTTTGGCGACCCCGAGAATTTCACCGTGGAAGGCGCCGATGCGGACCAGGGCGCCTTTGTGCCGCCAATACTGTTTCACTGTGAAAACCCCGATACCGCCCAGCGCGTGCATGACACCGAGGCCTTCGGCCCTGTCTCCACCGTCATGGGCTACCGCGATCTGGAGCACGCCATCGAGATCGCCAACCGCGGTCAGGGCTCGCTGGTGGCTTCGGTCATCACCCATGATCCGGCAGTGGCGCGTCAGGTGGCGCTTGGCGCCGGTGCCTTCCACGGGCGTCTTTACTTCAACAACCGCGACTCGATGAAGGAATCCACCGGTCACGGCTCCCCGCTGCCGCATATGGTGCATGGTGGCCCCGGTCGCGCGGGCGGCGGTGAGGAAATGGGCGGCGTGCGTGGCGTCAAACACTACATGCAGCGCACCGCGATCCAGGGCAGCCCCGACATCCTGTCGGCAATTGGCGAAAAATGGGTGCCGGGTGCGGCCGAAATCACCGGCCCCGCGCATCCCTTCACCCGCAAATATGGTGAATTGTCGATCGGAGAGACCCTTCACACCGATCCGCGCACCGTCACGCTTGAAGATATCGAACATTTCGCCCATTTCACCGGCGATACCTTCTATGCCCATATGGATGATGCCGCCGCCAAGCGGAACCCGTTCTTCCCGGGCCGTGTGGCGCATGGCTACCTGCTGTTGTCCTTTGCCGCGGGCCTCTTCGTGCAGCCGGACGAAGGTCCGGTCCTGGCCAATACCGGCCTTGACGGGTTGCGCTTCATGAAGCCGGTCTCGGCCGGAGACAGCATCAAGGTGCGCCTCACCGTGAAGAAGAAGACCCCCCGCAACGAGGAATACGGCGAGGTCCGCTGGCACGTGACCCTGACCAACCAGGACAATGACCTGGTGGCGGAATACGAGCTTCTGACCATGAACGCCTTCTGATAATCGGCGACAAACAAACGACAAATCTGCCCGGGCTGGCCTATCTGGCCCGGGCATTCTATTCTTTGTGCATGAGCACAGAGCAAAACCCGTGGTTTGACGCCAGCGTCGCGCAATTGAACGATCCGCAGAACCTGCGGGTCTGGTCCATCATCGTCTCGCTGTTCGGCGATCTGGCGCAGAAGGAAGGCGATCAGATCAGCGGCGGCGCGCTGACACGGATCATCACGCCGATGGGGATCAAACCCGAGGCGATCCGCGTGGCCCTGCACCGCTTGCGCAAGGACGGCTGGATCGAAAGCACCCGCTCGGGGCGGGCATCGGTGCACTACCTGACCGGGTTCGGGCGCAGCCAATCCGCCGCCGTGACCCCGCGCATCTATGAACGCAACCCGCCCGCGCCGACCGACTGGCACCTCCTGATCTCGGAAGAGGGCGCCGGACAGGAAACGCTGGACGATGTGCTGTTGCTGCCCAACTATGTGGCCGTCAACCGGCATACCGCCCTTGGTCATGGCAGGATCCCCTGCAACCTCGATGATCTTCTGGCCATCGAAGTCTCCGACATCTCGGTGCCGGGCTGGCTGAAGGACCGCCTGTTCCCGTCCGATCTGCAACAGGCCTGCGAAACGCTTGATACGGCACTGAAGGGCATCAGCCCTCCGCCCGCCGATCTGGACCCCGCCCAGATCGCCACCCTGCGTACGCTGATCGTGCACCGCTGGCGGCGCATCGTGCTGCGCCATCCGGGGCTGCCGACCCTGTTCCATCCCAAAACCTGGCGTGGCCCCAGCTGCCGACGCCAGGTCTTCGACCTGCTGGACGCGCTGCCCGCGCCCGGTCTTTCCGATTTGAACGCAGCCCCCTGATTTCTCGCTCACGCTTAGTTTGTTACCAAAGGATATTTCAATGCCGGTCCTTAACGCGATCTCCCTTGCAGCCCTTGCCCTGCCTGCCGCCCTGTTGGGAGCGACCCATCTCAGCACCCGCCGCATGGCGCGAGAGGCCGAAGCCCTGGTGCCCCCTGTCGGCCAGTTTCACCAGACCCCTCACGGCAGGCTGCATTACGTAGAGATGGGACAACCAGATGCCCAGCCGCTGGTGCTGATCCACGGGCTGGCCGGGCAGCTGCAACATTTCACCTATGCCCTGGCCCATCGGCTGGCGACGGATTTCCGCGTGATTGCGCTGGATCGCCCCGGCTGCGGATACTCCACACGCAACAGCGACACGCTCGCGCGCCTGCCCGCACAGGCGGAGATGATCCAGAACCTGCTGGATGCCAAGGGGATCAAGGGTCCGGTTCTTGTCGGTCATTCCCTGGGCGGGGCCGTCTCCCTTGCCATGGCGCTGGCCGCGCCGGAGAAAGTACGCGGCCTGGCCCTGCTTGCGCCCGTGACGCATTCCGTTGCGGGAGGTCCCGATGTCTTCAAGGGGCTGATCGTGAATTCGCCGATGATGCGGCGCCTGATGGCGAACACGGTGGCGATCCCGGCCGCAAAACGCACCGCCGAGACGATGCTGACGCAGATCTTCGCGCCCGAGGCCTGCCCTGACGATTTTCTCGACCGCGCGGGCGGCGTGCTGGGGCTGCGACCGCAAAGCTTCATAACAGCCTCCGCCGATGCAACCATGATCGATCAGGCAATCACGGAACAGGCCCGCCGCTATGCCCGCGATCTGCGCACGCCGGGTGGCGTGCTGTTCGGCGCCGACGACACCGTGCTGAATGCCGAAGAACAGGGCCGCAGAATGGAGGCCTATGGCCTCAGGTGCCGGATCGAGCCCGGCCTTGGGCATATGCTGCCGATCACTCAACCGGCCTTGTGTGAAGAGTTCATCCGGGCAACGGTGGCCAGCCTGCCGAAGTGATGCCCGGCAGGCTGACCTTGGTGTTCGTTCAGAGCACCTGATCCAGAACCCCGGTCAGACGCTTCAGCGTGGCCTCCACGTCATAGAGCTTATCCAGACCGAACAGCCCCAGACGGAAGGTGCTGAAGCCTTCGGGCTCATCGCATTGCAGCGGCACACCGGCGGCAATCTGCATGCCAAGAGCTGCGAATTTCTTGCCGTTCTGGATTTCGGGGTCACTGGTATAGCTCACCACAACCCCCGGCGCGCCGAACCCATCGGCAGCCACAGAGGTGATGCCCTTGCCCTTGAGATAGGCACGCACCCCATCACCCAGCTGCCATTGCGCATCCCGCAACCGGTCAAAGCCATAGTCGCGGGTTTCCAGCATGGTATCGCGGAAGGCGCGCAGGGCGTCCGTCGGCATGGTGGCATGATAGGCATGGCCGCCGTCCTCATAGGCCTTCATGATCATGCGCCACTGTTTCAGGTTGATGGCGAAGCTATCCGATGTGGTGTCCTCCAGCCGCTTCAGCGCGGCCTCGGAGAACATCACCAGGCCTGCAGAGGGAGAGGCGCTCCAGCCCTTTTGCGGGGCCGAGATCAACACATCGACGCCCGTGGCCTTCATATCGACCCAGGCACAGCCCGAAGCGATGCAATCCAGAACCATCAGCGCCCCAACCTCATGGGCGGCGGCAGCCATGGCAGTGACGTAATCATCGGGCAGGATCACCCCGGCCGCGGTTTCCACATGGGGCGCAAAGACGATATCGGGTTTCTGCTCGCGAATGGCGGCGACCACATCCTCGATCGGGGCCGGGGCAAAGGGTGCGGGCGCGCTGTTGCCGGTCTGGCGCGCCTTCATCACCGTGGTCGAGGCGGTAAAGCCGCCGGTCTCAAAAATCTGGCTCCAGCGATAGGAGAACCAGCCATTGCGCACCACCAGCGCGTTTGCGCCGCGGGCGAACTGGCGGGCGACCGCCTCCATCGCGAAGGTGCCGCCACCGGGCACTAGGGCGACGGCTTCGGCACTATAGACCTCTTTCAGCATGTCGCTGATATCCCGCATCACCTGCTGGAAGGTCTTGGACATATGGTTGAGCGAACGGTCGGTGAAAACCACCGAGAATTCTTCGAGCCCCTGCGGGTCCACGGTATCGAGCAATGCCATCGGTGATCCTCCTTCTGTCACGCGGTCTATCGCTAACGCCCGGCTTTGCCTTTGGCAAAGTCTACTTTGGCATACAGGGGCGAAAGCCTTTGCAGACTATATCGCGCCATATGCAACCGGATCACAGAGCGCATGAGTGGAACATCGGCTGGAAACCATGCGCACCTGTTTCCAATCGGCCCCAATCCGCCGCCCATATTGTCAGCTGATCGTCGCAGCATAGCCAATCAGGCAGCGACCTTTTAATCAATTGTTCGAAACTATCAGGCATAGTCAGCGGGTCCGCCTGATTTTGCGTTAAAAGGTTCGCCTGCCGTGTCGACTGGAATTTTTACGGTTCTTGGCTCAGATGTCGCCGAAGGCGTCGGCATCAGCACCAACAGTTCCGGCGGTTCCAACGGTCTGGGTGAAGCGACCATTTCCGGCGGAACGCAGATCTTCGAAGCCGATGACGTTGTCGTGATTTCCGTCCAGAACATGACGGCGGATGGGCAGATCGGCAACGGCAGCGCAGTGTCTGACCTGACGGTGTTTGACAGTGTTCAGGACTACCAGACTTGGCTGGATACTGGCGACAACACGCTGGTGAAATACAACTACGCACCGCAGAATCCGGGCCAGACTGCAACGGTGCAGTCGGATCTCAGCGGATTGGGCGATGGCTACCTGAAGTTCAACGCCAATGTTCTTCAGCCCGTAGATGGCGGCACCTGGATCGGCAGCACCCTTACGGTAGCTCCCGAAACGGATATCGGCACAAACGGCGGCGCTCCCGTTACCCTCGATCATGTGCAGGACATCGACCTCAACTACGACAGCGACACGGCGGATAGCCACGAAACCGGAGACGGGTTGTTCTATGTCGGTGACTATCTTGGCCCGGCTTTCGCAGCTCCGCCGGTCTGCTTTGCCCGGGGCACCCTGATCGCCACCCCGGTCGGGGAGCGTCCGATTGAAACCATCAGGCCCGGGGATAAGGTCCTCACCCTGGACAATGGCGCACAACCGGTGCTTTGGGCGGGATGCCGCAGTGTCATCGGGACAGGGAGCAATGCCCCCGTCACCTTTGAAAAGGGGGCTCTGTGCAATCATGCGTCGCTGACGCTATCACCCAATCACAAGCTGCTTCGGCGCTCCCATGCGGCGGAATTGCTGTTTGGCACCTCGGAATGCATGGTTGCGGCCAAGTTCCTGACCCATCAGAGCGGGGTCAACCAGTGGGATACCGGCCTGGTGCACTATCATCACCTGATGCTGGCCCGGCACGAGATCCTGTTCGCCAATGGCGTCCCCTGCGAAAGCCTGCTGCCTGATCCTGCCAAGCTGCACCCGCTTGCCGGACGCGACGCCCTGGCACTCCCGTCATCGCCCATAGCCGCGCGTCCTTGCCTGCGCCAACACGAGGCAACGCTTCTTACGCATTAGGCCCGGTCGTTCAGATCGGCCCGGGCCGCCGTTCCTCGGACAGGAGCACATTGGCGTCCACGTTGCCCACGCCCGGCAGGGTCATGATCCGGCGGCGCAAGACCCGTTCGAAATCGGCGATGTCACGCGCTGTGACCCGCAGGCGGTAGTCGTACATGCCCAAGACATGCTCCACGGTCTGCACCTCGGGGATGGCCGAGACGGCGCGTTCGAAATCCTCCAGGCTGACCCGCCCCTTTGTGGCCAGCTTGATGCCCAGAAACACCGTCACGCCAAAACCCAGCGCCTTGCTGTCCAGATCCAGCCGGCGGCCTGCCAGAATGCCCGCCTCCTGCAAACGGCGGATGCGGCGCCAGGTGGCGGGCTGACTGAGGCCAAGCTCGCGCCCCAGCGCCCCGGCGGATCGGGTGGCATCCTGAGCCAGGGCGCGCAGGATGGCGAAATCCATGTCGTCCAGATCAGCACGGTTCATAGCGGCAGGCTGTCATTCGACTTGATCCGCGCCACATGCATCAGCGCCTCGATATCCGTCATATGCGGCAGGGTCAGGATCTGGGCGCGGTAGATCTGCTGATAATGCGGCATATCGCGGGCAATCACCGAAAGGCGCACATCGACCTGGCCAAGGAAGGTCTGGATCTCCAGCACCTCGGGGATCTGGCGCGCGGCCTCGATGAACTCGTCAAAGGCGCGCGGGTTGGTCTTGTCCAGTGTCACCCTGAGCGAGACCTCAACCGCATAACCCAGCGCGCGCCAGTCGATCACCGCCCGCTGACCGAGGATCACGCCCGCCTCGCGCAGCTTCTCCAGCCGCCGCGACAGGCGCGAGGAGGTCAGCCCCAGCCGATCGGCCAGGTCCGGAATCGATTGCTCCGGCTCGCTTTGCATGTGGCGCAGAATGCGCCGGTCTAGATCATCAAGCATGAATTCTTCATTATCTCACTAATATGCGAATGACTATTGCAATTATTCAGCAAACAATGCGCCAATCTCCATCGTAATTCCCGGTCGCCGCCTTATGCTCACCTTCAAACGTCAACCGGAGGATTTTGACATGCGCGTTTACTATGACCGCGACTGCGATGTGAACCTGATCAAGGACAAGAAAGTGGCGATCCTGGGCTACGGCTCGCAAGGCCACGCCCACGCCCTGAACCTGCGCGACAGCGGCGCCAAGAACCTTGTCGTTGCCCTGCGTGAAGGCTCTGCCTCGGCCAAGAAAGCCGAAGCCGAAGGTCTGCAGGTGATGGGTATTGCCGAAGCGGCAGCCTGGTGCGACGTCATCATGTTCACCATGCCCGACGAATTGCAGGCAGAGACCTATAAGAAATACGTCCACGACAACATCAAGCCCGGTGCCGCGATTGCATTCGCCCACGGCCTGAACGTGCACTTCGGCCTGATCGAGCCCAAAGAAGGCGTCGACGTCATCATGATGGCCCCCAAAGGCCCCGGCCACACCGTGCGCGGCGAATACACCAAAGGCGGCGGCGTGCCCTGCCTGGTGGCCGTTGACACCGACGCAACCGGCAAGGCGCTGGAAATCGGCCTGTCCTATTGCTCCGCCATCGGTGGCGGCCGCTCGGGCATCATCGAGACCAACTTCCGGGAAGAATGCGAAACCGACCTCTTCGGTGAGCAGGCGGTTCTGTGTGGCGGCATCGTCGAGCTGATCCGCTGCGGCTTTGAGACCCTGGTTGAAGCAGGCTACGCGCCCGAAATGGCCTATTTCGAGTGTCTGCACGAAACCAAGCTGATCGTGGACCTGATCTATGAAGGCGGCATTGCCAACATGGACTACTCGATCTCCAACACCGCCGAGTATGGCCAGTATGTCACCGGCCCGCGCATCCTGCCCTACGAGCAGACCAAGAAGGCGATGAAGGAAACCCTGTCGGACATCCAGACCGGCAAGTTCGTGCGCGACTTCATGCTGGAGAACGCCGTGGGCCAGCCCACCATCAAGGCAGCGCGTCGTCACAACGACGAGCACCAGATCGAGCAGGTCGGCAAGAAACTGCGCGACATGATGCCCTGGATCTCGGCCGGCAAGCTGGTCGACAAAGAAAAGAACTAAGGCGCCATTTGCGGCTTGGCGGGCCTGGCCCGCCGCCTTATTCCTCTGCACGGGCGTCCCAGAAGATCGGGGCGCCCTTTCTTCTGTTGGAGATCGCCGATGCCAGAGACGCCCAGCGCCGTAAATTGGATCAAGCTCCTGTTCCTCGGCATGATCTGGGGCGGCTCCTTCATGGCGGTCTCGGTCGCCCTGCACGGGGTCGGCCCCTTGACGCTTGCGGCCGTGCGGATCGCAATCGGTGCGTTCAGCCTGTTGGCAATCCTGCGCCTGATGGGCCTGCGCCTGCCGCCACTGCACACCCGCAACGGACGGCTGATCTGGCTCTCGGCCCTGGGCATGGGGATGTTCAGCAACGCGGTGCCCTTTGCCCTCCTCAGTTGGGGGCAGACCTATGTGGCCAGCGGTTTTGCCGGGGTCTGCATGGCGGTGGTGCCGCTCTTCGTGCTGCCCTTGGCGCATGTTCTGGTGCCCGGTGAAACCATGACCCTGCGCCGCAGCATCGGGTTTCTGACCGGGTTTGCGGGCGTTCTGGTGCTGATCGGGCTGGAGGCGCTGACCAGTGCCGGAAGTGATTTCGAATCCCTTGCCCGCCTTGCCTGCCTTGGCGCCGCGCTGTGCTACGCGATCGGCTCCATCATAACCCGACTTGCCCCTTCCGTGAACATGCTCTCGCTCTCTGCCGCCGCCCTGATCTGTGCCGCCGCGATGATCGTGCCAGCCGCGCTGCTGTGGGAAGGCCTGCCACAGATGCCAGAGACCCGACCGGCCCTGGCCATTCTCTACCTCGGCCTGCTGCCCACTGCGCTGGCCCAGGTCCTGCTGGTGCAGATCGCCCGCAGCGCCGGACCGGCCTTCCTGTCCACGGTGAACTACCAGGTGCCGATCTGGTCGGTGCTGTTTGGCGCCCTGCTGCTGAACGAGACCCTGCCACCGCAGCTGTTTGCCGCGCTGTTGCTGATCCTCGGCGGCCTGCTGCTGAGCCGCGTCCCGACCCGCCGACAAATCAGCTGACAGCGCCCTTTCGACCGCGGGCGACACCTTTCCAATTGACCTTGCTCCGCTGAAGGGTCACTTGCAGGCTAGGAAGGACATAGCACAATGCCAGAGCGGATGGGAAAATACTGGGCGATGATTGCCACCCTCGGGCTGGTCTGGGGCGGCACCTTCCCCCTGATCAAAGTGGCCCTGGACGGCATTACCCCCTTCTGGCTGGCGGCGGGCCGCATTGGCTTTGCCGCAGTTTTGCTGTGTGCGATTTGGGCCTGGCGCGGCGACAGGCTGTTTAGGGAGCGCAGCAACTGGCCCGCCGTGCTGTTCATCGGGATTGCCAGCTCGGCGCTGCCCTTCATGCTGATCAACTGGGGGCAACAATATGTCTCGGCCGGGTTCACCGGTCTCAGCATGGCGGCCATCCCGCTGTTTGTTCTGCCCCTGGCGCATGTCTTTGTCCCCGGAGAGCGCATGATCCTGCGGCGGCTGATCGGCTTTGTGATCGGCTTTGTCGGTGTTGCCCTGCTCATCGGCAGCAAGGCCTTTGAAAGCAGCAATTCCGAGCTCGAGTTCCTGGGCCGCCTCGCCTGCCTCTCCGCAGCCGCCTGCTATGCGGTCAGTTCGATCCTCACCCGCCGCCTGCCACCGGTAGATCCGGTGGGTCTTGCCGCGATCCTCTTGGTGATCGGCAGCGTCATCATCGTGCCGACCGCCTGGATCCTTGAAGGTCCGCCGGTCATGCCCGACGGTCAGACCCTTGCGATCATCGCGTTTCTGGGCCTGATCCCAACGGCGGCGGCCAATTTCCTGAGGGTCATCGTCGTGCGCGAGGCCGGCCCCACCTTCATGACGCTGACCAATTACCAGGTGCCGGTCTGGTCCGTGCTCATCGGCGCGGTGTTCCTGGGCGAGGCCCTGCCCGCCTCCCTGCTCTTGGCGATGGCACTGATCCTCAGCGGCCTCTGCATCAGCCAGTGGGGTGCCCTGAGACGGCTCTTTTCCCGCGCCTAGCGCACCGCCTGCCACAGCCGCACGGCCTGCACGGTTTCGGCGACATCATGCACCCGCAGGATCTGAACGCCCTGCGCCAGCCCGGCAAGGCCAACAGCGATCGACCCGGGCGCGCGCTGATCCGCCTGCGCCGCGCCGCCGATCTTGCCGATGAAACCCTTACGCGACACGCCCAGAAGGATCGGACAGCCCAGCCCGTGAAACAGGCTGAGCCCGCGCAGAAGCGTCAGGTTATGCTCCATCGTCTTGCCGAAACCGATACCCGGATCCACCACGATCCGATCGCGCAGGACACCAATCGCCTCCAGCCGGTCCACCTGCTGGGCGAGGAAATCATAGACATCCAGCAGGACGTTGTCGTAGCTGGGATCCGCCTGCATGGTGGCGGGGTCGCCCTGGGCATGCATCACGCAGACCGGCACCCCCGCCTGCGCCGCCACCGGTGCCAGGGCGGCATCGAAGGTGAAGCCGGATACATCGTTGATCAGCCCCGCCCCCGCCTCCAGCGTTTCCACCGCGACCTGGGCCTTGCGGGTGTCGATGGAGATCGCCACCGCGGAGGCCGCGCGGATCGCCTCGATCGCAGGCACCGTGCGGGCGATCTCTTCTTCTTCGGGGATGAAATCTGCGCCGGGCCGTGTGGATTCACCGCCCACGTCGATGATGCTGGCGCCGTCTTCCACCATACGCATGGCGGCAGCACAGGCGGCCTCTGCACCGGCATGGCGGCCACCGTCGGAAAAACTGTCGGGCGTCACATTGAGAATGCCCATGACCTGCGGCTGCGTCATGTCCAGCCCGGCAATGGCGGCGCGGCGAAAGCTCAGGCGGTGGCGCACCTCTTCCGGGATCAACCCGGCCGGCATCAGGCGCGGCGGGCCATCGCGGCTCAGAAGCTCGACGTCGGAAAACCACAAGGAAGACCTGCCCGCCAGCGGCACAGCACCCTCGGGGCGGGTTTCACCGTGCTGCACAATGGGGCGGTAATACATCAAAGCCTGTCTTGCTCCACATCCACGGCGCGCAAGGTGACCTGCCGTTCTGCAGGCAGCTCTGCACCGATCACGATCATCTCTTCCGCCTCGAATGTTGCCGCGAACCAGGCGGCCAGCGCAACCGCATCCGACGGCGCGGCAGAGGGCCCATCCACCGCGTCCAGCACGATCTTGGAGGGCGCCCAGACGCAGATCTGACCATTCTTCATCGCCCAGTCCAGCTCGGTCCGGGTCGCGACCACCTTGCAGCGATGATCCCTGGCCGCAAGGCGCCAGGCGTTCTGTTCAATCGCAAGCAGGTCGATCCGGCGCTGGGTCATCTTGTGACCGGTCTGCGGCACCTCCAGGTCATGCGCCCCGACACAGAGGATCAGCGGGCGCTGGCGGCACTCCATCTGATCGATCCAGCCGGTCAGGTTGTCGCTGTCGATGGCCGCATTCGAAAGATACATCAGGCGCGGATGCAGCACCTCTTCCGCCGCGACCACATGGCTGACCTGGTCCTTGGAGCGCACGATCTCCACCCCCAGCGCGCCGGGGCCACGGTCCAGCTTTTCGATCCGCACGAAGGCCCGGATCGCCTGCGGCTCCAACAGGATCCGCTCAGCCACCCGTTCCGCAAGCGTTTCCAGCAGGTTCAGCCGTTCCGCCGCCAGTTCGTAGGCGATCGCCTCGGTCACCTTGTCGTAAGACAGGATCCGATCCACGTCGTCATCCAGATCCGCAGGCAGCGGTGCCACCTCCACCACCACGTTGAAGCAGATCCGTTGCGTCGTACCGCGCTCGGCCTGAAAGGCGCCGATCTCAACCTCGACCAGATGGTCGCGCAGGGAGATCCTGTCCAGCGGGCCACCGGGTGCTGTCGCGATGGAGCGTTCCGAGGGGTGTTCAAAAGCGAGACGGATCTCTGAGGGCATGGCTGCGGGCCTTTGTCTGGCGGTGTAACAGGGTCGGTGTTACACCCTTACCTTTGCTGCTCCGTCCATATCAGGCCCGCTTGCGCCGCACCAGCACGCGAAAACGCCTTTCGGGTCGCGTGCCGGTATCAGATGCGGTTAATCGTTCGACGCGGTGCGATAGCGGTCGTCGCGGTAGAACAGATGCACCCCGATCCGCGCGGTCTTGGTAAAGTGGTTGCTCCAGCGCGGGCGCACAGCGGTGGTGTGATAATAGGTCGCCCCCTCGGTCAGGCCGGTATCCACCCCGTCCAGAACCAGGCGTGCCACCTTGGCGACCCGCTCATAGGCGCGTTGTTCGTGGATGACTTCTTCACGACCATCGCAGGTATAGGTGAACTGGCACTGGTAGCGGCGCCCGGTGCCCTGGTTGATCACCCCGCAGTAGCTGCCGGGAAACTGGCCCGCATTGACCCGGTTGCGGATCACTTCGGCCACGGCGAACTGCCCCTTGACGGTCTCGCCACGCGCTTCGAAGTAGAGCGCCTCGGCCAGGCAGGCGAATTGCTCACCGCCCTTTGCCTTGGGCTGGGCATCCAGCCAGTCGCGGGTAAACTTAACGTCTTTCGCCGATGCGTCGGACTGTCTGCGTTTGAAGCCGAACAAGCCGCTCAACCGGCGTTCGGGAACGGTATTCAGGGCGGATTGCTCGCGTTTGAACAGGGAATTCAGCCCGGTCTCGGCCTGGGCGACGGGTGTTGTGACCGTCAGGGCAGCCAGAGTGGCAGCCAGCGTCAGGAGTTTCATCTACAGATCCTCGTTTGTCAGCTTGCGCGCGGCCTCCCCAGAATGCGCGGTCGCAGCACTTAACGGATACTGAGCCTATCGTCCACCTATACGGAAGATTGGTCCAGCCCCTACGGCGGCAACCGGCCTAGAGGTGTCGCCTCTTGGGCGTCGATAAACGAGGAATTCGTTAAATTTTTGCGTAGGTTGGAGCGGCTTTTCCGATCTTTTCACCAATCGCCAGCTGAGCTGCGGCCAGGCGCACGACCGGAACCCGGAACGGCGAACAGGACACGTAGTCAAAGCCCGCCTCCCGGCAAAAGGCAATCGATTCGGGGTTGCCACCATGTTCGCCGCAGATCGAAAGCGTGATATCGGCCCGCCCTGCTCGCCCCCGTTGCACCCCCAGTTTCAGGAGCTCTCCCACGCCATCCACGTCCAGCACATGGAATGGATCCTCGGGAAAGACCCCCTGCTGCACGTAGTTGGACATGAACCGCCCGGCATCGTCACGCGACAGACCGTAGGTCATCTGGGTGAGGTCGTTGGTCCCGAAGCTGAGGAAGGCCGTGTGCGGTGCAATCTCTTCGGCCCTGAGGGCGGCGCGCGGCGTTTCGACCATGACACCAAGACGGTAATCGAACCTTTGCCCACGCTCGGCGCTGACCGCCGAGGCCACCGCATCTATGCGCGCCTTGACCAGCTCGACCTCGCGCTTGGCCGAAACCAGCGGGATCATGATCTCGGGCACCACCGGCGCGCCCTCCTTCGAGGCTTCCAGCGTGGCCTCGAAGATGGCGCGGGCCTGCATATCGTAGATTTCCGGCACGGTCACCCCCAGCCGCACGCCGCGCAGGCCCAGCATGGGGTTGTATTCTTCCATCTCCTCGACCCGCCGGGTGACATCGCTGACCGGAATACCCAGCGCCTCGGAGAGTTCACGCTGACCCGAGGTCGTGGTGGGAAGGAATTCATGCAAGGGCGGATCAAACAGGCGGATACAGACCGGCAGCCCCTCCATGATGCGGAACAACTCCCGGAAATCCTTGCGCTGCATCGGCAAGAGCCGCGCCAGAACCGCCGCGCGCCCGGCCGAGGTTTCGGCGAAGATCATCTCGCGCATCATGGTCAGGCGGCCCGGATCGAAGAACATGTGCTCGGTGCGGCACAGCCCGATGCCCTCGGCCTTGAAATTGCGGGCGGTCTGGGCGTCGGCAGGTGTGTCCGCATTGGCGCGAATGCCCATGTCCCGCGCCTCGTCCGCCCAGGTCAACAGGGTCTGGAAGGCATCGTCCTGTGCCGCCTCCAGCATTTCCGGCTCTCCGGCCAGAACCTGGCCGCTGCTGCCATCGATGGTCACCAGATCGCCCGCCGAGAAGACCCGACCGTCCTGGGCAATCAGTTTCTTGATTTTCGGAGGGAATTTCATGTTCGAGGCACCGACGATACAGGGCACGCCCAAACCGCGTCCGATCACCGCCGCATGGCTGGTCATGCCGCCCCGTTCGGTCAGAACACCAACCGCCGCATGCATGCCGCGCACATCTTCGGGAGAGGTTTCGCGCCGCACCAGGATGCAGGGCTCGCCCCGCGCCGCGCTGGCCTGGGCCTCGGCGGCGGTAAAGACCAGGGCGCCAGTGGCCGCGCCGGGGCTGGCGGCGATCCCCGAACCGATCACGTCCCGCTTTGCGTCCGGGGCCACCTGCCTGTGCAACAGCTCGTTCATGGCATGGGCATCGACCCGCATCACCGCCTCATGCGCAGGGATGATCCCATCCTGCGCCAGCGCCACGGCAATGCGCACCGCCGCCTGGGCCGAGCGCGCCACCCGCACCCCATCCAGAATATGAACGGTATCGTCCTGGATCACGAATTCCACCTGCATCTCTTCGCGCAGGCGCCGCCGCATCAGCTGGGCATGGGTTTTGAGCTCCGCAAAGGCCGTCGGCGCCAGTTCCTCCAGCGAGGGACCGCGCGCGTCCTTTTCCAGGAACAAGGCCCCGGCGCCATCGCCCAGCGCCTCGCGTCCCTGAGACTGGCTCAGGTAGCGCCCGGTCAACTGCGGCTTGCCGGTCTTTGGCTCCACCAGTTGCAAAACGCCGGATCCGCATTCGCCCTGTCCCAGGCCGGGGATCATCTCCTGTACCACTAGGCCAAGCCCCGCATCGGCCGGGGCTCCCTTGGCCTGTCGCAACAGCCGCGCCGAGGTCCCCTCCCAGGCGCGTGCCATGGAGCGCAGCACCGCCGCCAGTTGCTCGGCCGGATCCTGCGGGAAAGGTTCGTCGGTTTCCGCCTCATAGGCCTGCAGCGTTTCGCGCAGGGCGTCAGGGCCGCCATCCTCCACATCGTCAAAGGCATCCGGGTCAAGCCGCGCCACATGCACGGCGTAGGATTGCACGAAACGCAGGTACAAACCCGCGGCCGCCTCCTCGCCCAGGCGCGCGCAAAGTTCCTTGCAGCGATCCTGGTTCATACCGATATTGAGGATCGCACCGGGACCGCCCCAATCGGGATCCTCGGAGGAGGGGCGCACGCAGAGCAGCGCATCGGCGGGAAAACTCGCCAGGATCTTGTCGATATCCGGCATGTCGCCACTGGCGATTTCATGCACCGCATCAAAGGAGAGCGCGACCGTGCGCGGTACCGGCAGATCCAGCCGCACCAGCCGCTGCAGGCACTTGGCCCGCCCGCCATGACTGGAGGTTGCAATCGGAGCTGCCGGGGTGATCAGCGTGGCCAGGGGCGCATCGGGCATGGTCTATCCTGAACTTTCTGCACTGCGGCACCTGCCGCGCCCTGCAGCATAAGCCCCCTTGGCGCTCCTGCAAGGGGGAAGCGGCGGCGCGCCGTCATTCCAAGAAAAAACGCCGCGCTCGGGACGCGGCGTTTCATCTCACTGCCTTGGCGCGATGCGCCGGGCTCAGCCCTCCAGCCGGGTCAGATCCGCCACCTGGCCGCAGACCTTGCGAATCTGGCCCAGCAGGTTCAGCCGGTTGCGACGCACGATCTCGTTGTCGGAGTTGACCTGCACCGCCTCGAAGAAGGCGTCGATCGGTTGCCGCAATGCGGCCATGCCGCCCATGGCGGCCGCGAAATCCTCGGCCTCGATGGCCGAGGAGATCGCCCCCTCGCCCAGTTCCAGCGCATCGAACAGCGCGTTTTCGCTCTCGTCCTCGGCGAATTTCTTGTCGGCCCCAAAGGAATACTCCACCCCGTCCTTTTCCTCGGCCTGGGACAGGATGTTGTTGGCGCGCTTGAAGCCCTGCAGCAGGTTTTCCCCGTCTTCGGTCGTCAGGAAGGCCTCCAGCGCGCGGGCGCGTTTCACCAGCAGGGTCAGATCGTCATTGCCTGCCATGGCGATACAGGCGTCGATCACATCGTGACGGATGCCCTGATCGCGCAGGAAGACCTTCAGGCGGTCATGGAAGAAGCCCAGGAGATCGCGCGACACATCCGGCAGGCTCTCCTTCAGCTCTTCCATATGCTTGGGCAGATCCCCATCGAAGGCATCCAGAACCGTACGCACGGCCGAGCCAAAGACACCGTGGTCGGCAATCTCCTCGATCATGTCCTTCATCAGCCCTGCCGACACCGCATCATCACCGTTCTGCGCCAGCTCGTGCCGCAGCAGATGCGCATCGATATGCTGATCCAAGGGCGTGCGGATATCGTTTTCCAACACCAGACGGATCACCCCCAGCGCGGCACGGCGCAGCGCAAAGGGATCCTTCGAACCGGTCGGTTTTTCGTCGATGGCCCAGAAGCCGGTCAGCGTGTCCAGCTTGTCGGCCAGGGCGACCACGACCGAAAGCGCCTCGGTCGGCACATCGTCCGAGGGCCCGAGCGGCGAGTAATGCTGCTGGCAGGCGTTCGCAACGTCCTGCGGCAGACCAGCGGCCTCGGCGTAGTAGCGGCCCATCAGGCCCTGCAGCTCGGGGAACTCATAGACCATTTCGGACGAGAGATCCGCCTTGGCCACACGCGCGGCCTGCTCGGCCAGATCCGCATCGGCGCCCATCACCGGCGCCAGCTCGCGCGCCAGCGCGGCGATACGTTCGATCCGCTCGGCCTGGGTGCCCAGCTTGTTGTGGAAGGTCACATTCGCCAGCGCCTCGGTCCAGCTGCTCATGCCCGCCTTGGCGATGCGCAGGTCGTTCTCCCAGAAGAACTTCGCATCGGCCAGACGCGCCGACAGCACCTTCTGGTTGCCTGCCAGAATGGTGGCGCCGTGATCGGCGGTCTCGCGGTTGGCAACGGTGATGAAGCCTTCGATCCGTCCTGTCTTGGGATTGCGCACCGAGAAGAACTTCTGATGCTCCTTCATCGAGGTCTGCAGCACCTCGGGCGGCAGGCCCAGGAAATCGTCATCGATCTTGCCCATCAGCACCACCGGCCATTCCACCAGGCCCGCGACCTCGGCCAGAAGGCCCTTGTCCTCGACCACTTCAAGCCCTGCGGCAAAGGCCTGGTTGGTGGCGTCATGCCAGATCGCATCGGCGCGTTCCGCCGGATCCAGGATCACATGGGCACGCTTCAGCTTGACACTGTAATCCTCGAATGAGCTGACCACAAAGGCACCCGGCGCCATGAAGCGATGGCCTTGCGTGGTGTCGCCTGCCGTCAGGCCATCGATTTCAAAGGGCACGACTTCGGCGCCCGCTTCATCCGACAGGATGCAGAGGATCGATTGCAAGGGACGCACCCAGCGCAAGGATCCAGCCCCCCAGCGCATGGATTTCGGCCAGGGGAAATTGCGGATCGTTGTTTCCAGAACCTCGGCGATGATCTCCGCCGCCGGGCGGCCCGGCTTTTCGATCATGGCAAAGTAGACGGCGCCCTTGGGCGTGTCGCGCTCTTCCAGCTGATCGCGGGAAATCCCGGCACCGCGCAGGAAGCCCTCGACCGCCTTGTCCGGCGCGCCGACCTTGGGGCCTTTGCGCTCTTCCCGGATGGTGGGGCTTTCGGCCAGCAGGCCCTCCAGCGCCAGGGTCAGGCGGCGCGGTGTCGACAGGGCATGGGCCGCCGCATAGGTGAGACCGGCCTCGACCAGACCGTCGGTCATCCGCTTTTTCAGATCCTCCGCCGCACGCGCCTGCATGCGGGCCGGGATTTCCTCGGAAAACAGTTCAATCAGCAGGTCGGGCATTCCAGGTCCTCTGGGGTAGTTGCGCAGTGTGGTTGGGGGGGCGCAAGACAGTCTTCAGTCGGTCAGTACAGTAACGGGTGGCGGGCTGACAGGTTTTTCATCAATCCCGTTCGGGGCAGGCTTCGGTGACGATGGCGCTGCCATCATAGGTCTGCTTGCCGCAATTGTTCAGCTCGTGCCAGGCAAAGCCCTGGCCCTGGTCGGTGATCGCCACGATCCGATCCACCCCGTAAGAGATGTTCTTGACCGAAAGGAAGGCGGTTGCCGAGCCATCCTGCAAGGCGGCGCCCAGGGCAGCGGCATCGAAACAGTCGAACCAGCCCGGCGCATTGCGCGGCGCGGTCAGCTGGGAGAGGGTGTATTCCCGGGCCAGATCCTGCGGCGTCAGACGGGTTGTGAAACAAGCCCTATAGCGGATCGGAGAGCTGTCGGCATCGATCGCCTGAAAACCCTCATAGGCGATCGGGCGCGGATCCGAGCCGTCCAGCGGTGTCAGCACCACATCGCGCCCCGGCTGCAGCGTCACATCCTCGTAGAACCCATAGACCTGCAGGTAGTACATGGAGGCCCCGGCGACCAGCGCCGAGATCCCCAGGATGATTGCAAGAACCTTGCCCAGCATGGCATCTATCCCCCTCAGGCGGCCTGGCCGCCCGCTTCGGTTTGCACGAATGCGTCGGCGCATTGCTTGGCCAGCGCCCGCACACGACCGATATAGGCCTGACGCTCGGTGACGGAAATCACCCCGCGCGCATCCAGCAGGTTGAAGATATGGCTGGCCTTGATGCACTGGTCATAGGCCGGGTGCGCCATGATGATGCGCTTGCCAGTCTTGGGATCGATATGCTCCTGCGACAGGATCTGGGTGCATTCCTGTTCGGCCTCTTCAAAGTGGCGCAGCAGCACCTCGGTGTTGGCGACATCGAAGTTCCAGCGCGCGTATTCCTCTTCGGTCTGCTTGAAGACATCGCCATAGGTCAGCGGGATCGGCGCATCCGGATCGTTGAAGGGCATGTCCATCACGTGATCGATGCCCAGCACATACATCGCCAGACGTTCCAGCCCGTAGGTCAGCTCGCCGGAGACCGGGGCGCAGTCATGGCCGCCCACCTGCTGGAAATAGGTGAACTGGCTGACTTCCATACCGTCGCACCAGACCTCCCAGCCCAGTCCCCAGGCACCCAGGGTCGGGCTTTCCCAGTCGTCCTCGACGAAACGGATGTCGTGCAGCTCCATGTCGATGCCAATGGCTTCGAGGCTGCCAAGATACAGCTCTTGCAGGTTCGGCGGGCTCGGTTTGATCAGCACCTGATACTGGTAATAGTGCTGCAAGCGGTTCGGGTTCTCACCATAGCGCCCGTCGGTCGGGCGGCGCGAGGGCTGCACATAGGCGGCGGCCCAGGGCGCCGAACCCAGCGAGCGCAGGGTCGTGGCCGGGTGAAAGGTGCCCGCGCCCACTTCCATGTCATAGGGCTGCATGATGGCGCAGCCCTTGGATGCCCAATAGGCCTGAAGCCGCAGGATGATCTCCTGGAAAGAGCGCGGGGCGCCCGCAGGAGCGGAAGAGGCGGCAGCGCCGCTGGTGGTCTGGGTCATGTCAGATCCCTCTCTGGGACATCTCGATAGGACAGCAAATGCGGTGTTCTTCCTATGCAAGCCCCCGCCCATGGTCAACGGCTAGTCGTGCCGCATGTCCGGCACAGGCGGACCTTGTGCCTCGGATTGGATCAAAGGTGATGGATTGCTGCATCAAGCGATGAATTCCCCCCTCCCGGGAGTTTCATTTGTCCCGGCAAAATGTTTATCTGCGCTCCAACATTTTACCCCATCGGGATAGAGGTCCTGCAATGAAAAGAATACTCACCGCCCTGCTGCTGGCGCTCAATACAATTGCATTTTATCTGGTTGCCCCGGCGCAGGCGCAACAGGCCGGTCAGGAAAGCGTCTGGATTCAGATCGCCGCGCGCCCCTCGCTTGCCGAGGCCCAACAGGAAGCACAGTCCTATGCCGCCCGCCTGCCGGATGTGGCCGGGTTCACCCTTGGCGCAGGATGGTACGGTATCGTGCTCGGCCCCTATTCGCGCGCCGATGCGGAACGGGTCCTGCAGGTCTACCGCACCGAAAGACAGATCCCGCGCGACAGTTTCATCGCCTTCCAGGCCAATCTGCGCAACCAGTTCTACCCGGTTGGTGCGCGCGATCAGGCAACGGCGGTGGCCCCGGTCACGGCGCAGGCCGCAGACCCCGCCGTCAGCGCACCGCAACCGCAGGTGACCCTCCCGGATGAGACGCCCGCACAGGCGCGCCGCAGCGAACAGGCCCTGTCCCGCGACGAGAAAATGGAGCTGCAAGTCGCCCTCAAGGCCGCCGGTTTCTACACCGCGGCCATCGATGGCTCCTTTGGCCGGGGCACCCGCCAATCCATGTCCGACTGGCAGGTCTACAAGGGGTTTGAGCCCACCGGCGTTCTGACCACCGCCCAGCGCAAGCTGCTGCTCGACGATTACAATGCGCCGCTGATTTCCGTCGGCATGGCCGAGGTCATGGATACCGGTGCGGGCATTACCATGCAAATTCCCGCTGGCGAAGTTGCCTTTGCCCGCTATGAATCGCCCTTTGCCCAATATGACAGCAGTGGCGACCTTGGAGTGCGCGTGCTCTTGATCAGCCAGCGCGGCGACAAGAACACCCTGTTCGGCCTTTATGACATCATGCAGACGCTGGAAGTCGTCCCGCTGGAGGGCCCGCGTGAACGCGGCAGCGACAGTTTCACCATCGAAGGACGCAATGGCCGGATCGTCTCCCACACCGAAGCCAGCCTGAAAAACGGCGAGATCAAGGGCTTTACCCTGATCTGGCCCGCTGGGGACGATGCCCGCCGCGCCCGTGTTCTGGCCGCGATGCAGGACAGTTTCACCCGGATCGACGGGGTATTGGACGATGCCGCGGGCAGCGATCTGGCACAGAGCGTGGATTTGCTGGCCGGTCTCGAGGTACGCAAACCGCGCCTGTCGCGCTCGGGCTTCTTCGTGGGACAGAACGGCGCCGTCGTGACCACCTCGGATGTGGTCGCGGGCTGCAGCCGGATTACCCTCGATCACGGGTATCAGGCCACGGTTGCGGTCAATGACCCGGCAACCGGCCTGGCGATCCTCGAGCCCGTCGATAAGCTGGCCCCCATCGCCGTGGCCGGCTTCATCACCCAATCCCCGCGTCTGAAATCCGACGTCGCCGCTTCGGGCTTTTCCTACGAAGGGGTCCTGGGCGCTCCCAGCCTGACCTTTGGCACCCTGGCTGACCTCAAGAGCCTGGATGGCGACAGCGGCGTCATCCGCCTGGATCTGAGCGCCCAGCCGGGCGATGTCGGCGGGCCGGTCCTGGATGCCTCTGGCGCGGTACTGGGCATGCTGCTGCCGCATCAGATCCAGGGGCGCGTCCTGCCCGAGGGCGTCAGCTTTGGCCTCTCCGCCGCGACCCTGCGCGAAGCCCTGCTCGCGGCAGGCGTCAAGGCTTCCGAACAGGCGGGGGATGGCAGCGCGCTCTCGAACGAAGCCCTGGTGCGCCATGCCACCGGCATGACCGTCCTGGTCAGCTGCTGGGACTGAGGGCCGCCGCCCTCCCTTTGCATGCCGTCCTCTGGCATGCCACCCCTGACCATCAAGAAAGGCCGGAGCAGATCTGCTCCGGCCTTTGTCCTTTGGCAGTCTGAGACAAAAGCGCCTCAGAAGGCGTGGATACGCCCATCCCAGGTATGGAAACACCCGGTGGTTTCGATATCCAGCACATCGAATTCATGCAGGAGACCGGTCACGGACTCCTCAACCGAAATCTCGCCTTCGCTGCCGCCCATGTCGGTGCGCACCCAGCCGGGGTGGTAGATCCCGACCGCGATGCCCTCGGGCCGCAGGTCACTGGCCAGGTTGCGCCCGATATTGAGCGCCGCCGCCTTGGAGGCGCGATAGGCATAGCTGCCCCCCGGGGCGCGGGCATGGCTCGCCATCTGCGAGGAGATGATCGCGATCTTCGGCACCTTGGACAGACGCAGGTTCGGCAACAGCGCCTGTACCGTCAGGAATACGCCGGTGACATTGACCGCCAGGCTCTTGGCCCAAACCTCGGCGGTGTATTCCTCCAGGGCCATCCCCTTGTCGAGGTAGACACCGGCATTGCAGACCAGAAGATCGATCGGCTTGTCGCCAAGCTGCGCGGCAAAACGCGCCTGCTGACCGGGATCGCAGACATCCAGCCGCACGCCGGAGGAATGATCGCGGGAGGTGCCGGTGACCTCATGCCCGGCTTGCGTCAGCCGCGTGACCAACTCCCGCCCGATACCCCGGCTTGCCCCGGTGACAACTGCATGCATGGATGGATTCCTTCAATTCGTCTTTCGCGCGGGGCCGAACGGCAAAGGCAGCACCGGCACCCCGTCTTCAATCAGCGATTTGGCCTCTTCCGGGCGCGCCTCGCCATGGATCGCACGGGCCGGGGCATCGCCCAGATGCATCGCCCGTGCCTGCGATACAAAATCCTTGCCCACGTAGTCGGAGTTCTCCTCGACCTTCTTGCGCAGCTCCTGGATCGCCTTTTCCATTTCGCTGGCCGGCGCGCTCAGGGCGCCTTGCGTCTGGGCCGGGGCCGCCGGTTCGTGGCTGTCCGAGGGCTGCGCCGCATCTGGGCTCTCGGCCTCGCCGACCGAGGAGACCGCCTTGCGGCCGGGGCGCACGCGCGGCGCCATGATGGCCTTTTCCACCTTCTCCGAGCCACAGACCGCACAGGAGACCAGCCCGGCGACGGCCAATTTGTCATAGGCGGCGGCGGACTGGAACCAGCTGTCAAAGCTGTGGCCTTCGGCGCATTTCAGGCTGTAACGTATCATCTGTTATCCCGTTGCTGCTCCTGCCCAATAGGTGTTGCGGTGCCCAAACTTCAAGAGTTGAAAAGATCCGAGCCAAGTGTCAGCGGATCGAACCCGGCCAAAATCCCCTGCAATCCCTTTTCCTGCACCAGCGCGGCGGCCTTGCGCGGGGACTTCCAGGCCCGTTGCCGTTCCGCCTGCTCCGGGAAATTGTCCTGCAACCCGGTGACAAGCACCGGATAGACACGCACCACACAGGGCAGAGGTGTCAATTCACGCCGCCACTTTTCATAGGCGTATTCGCCCAGGCACTGATCCAGCGGCACGCCCCGCGCGCCCGCCTCTTCCCAAGCCTCGATCGCGGCGGATTGGGCCAGGCTGCGTCCCGGGATGGGCCAGCCCTTGGGCAGGATCCAGCGCCCGGTTCCACGCGAGGTGATCATCAGGATCCGCGGCTTTCCGGTCCTGGTGATGCGAAAACACAGGGCTGCGACCTGTGTCGCGGTATCCGTCTGCGTCTTTGAGACAGCAGAGAGCGCCGATTGGTTCAATGGGTCAACACCTGATGTGCGGGGCATCGCCCCTTCCTGACCCTGTGATAGCAGATAACCGGGGCGCTATTGAAGCGGGCTTTGCACATTCACGCACAATTGCGGTGCCATCGGGTCACATCCCCACGGATACCATCCCAGCCCCCTTCTGACAGGGCCAGGCCAAGCACCCGTTCGGGGTTGGTCGGCGGCGGCATCACGACGCCTGCCAGTTTTTCAAACCCGAACCGGCTGTAATAGGGCGCATCGCCCACCAGCATGACCCGCTTCCAGCCGCTCTCGACCGCCCGCGCCAGGCTGTCGCGGATCAGCGAGCCCCCCAGCCCCTCGCCCTGATGCGTGGGGTGTACCGCAACCGGCCCCAGCAATAGCGCATCCGCCGCCCCGACATGCACCGGCCAGAACCGGATTGCACCGGCCAGGATGCCCTGCTCATCCCGCGCCACCAGGCTCAATCCCGAAACCGGCGCCACCCCATCGCGCAAACGATAGGAGGACAGCGCCTCGCGCCCCGGCGCAAAGCACAGATCGTATAGGGCCTCGACCTCCCAGCGGTCGTCGGGCTGCTCCGGTTTCAATTCGATCACGCCACTCACGCCTCCGCGAAATCGTCCCAAGAGGGGTGGAAATCGCCCTAACACGGGCCTAAGCATTGAGCAAACACTTGGAGATGCGCATGTTCTACCGCCCCGAAGACGGCCACGGCCTGCCCCACAACCCGTTCAACGCTGTGATCACCCCGCGCCCGATCGGCTGGATCTCGTCCCGCTCGGGCGACGGCGTGAACAACCTGGCGCCCTATTCCTTCTTCAACGGCGTCGCCTACACACCGCCCCAGGTGATGTTCGCCTCGACAGGCAGCAAGGACGACCAGGCGAACACCAAGGACAGCATGGCCAATATCGAGGAAACCGGCGTCTTCTGCGTCAATATCGTCGCCTACGCCATGCGCGATGCGATGAACGCCAGCTCGCAGACCCTGGGCAAAGAGGTGGATGAGTTCGCTCATGCGGGCCTCACAGCGGTTGAATGCGAGACCATCAACTGCGCCCGGATTGCAGATGCCCCTGCGGCGCTGGAATGCAAGCTCACCAAGATCGTCGACCTGCCCGGCGTCTCCAACCGCGTCGCCTTTGGCGAGGTGACCGGCGTGCACCTGCGCGACGATTGCCTGAAGGACGGGCTGTTCGATGTCACCACCTTCGAGCCGCTCGCGCGCCTTGGCTACCGCGATTACTCCCGCGTGACAGAGGTCTTCTCGCTGGCGCGCCCCGACGATTGAGGCGACTGGACCATGCCCCTGCCCGATCCCGGCCTGCGCCACCCGATCATCCTGCCCGACGGCAGCCCCCACGCGGGCACCGTGATGCTGAAACAGGCGGTGGACCATCCGAACTTTCAAGTCGGCGCCTACAGCTATGCCTCGGATTTCGACCCACCACAGGACTGGGCAGCGCATCTGGCGCCCTATCTATTTCCCGGCGCGCGCGAGAGGCTTGTGATCGGGCGCTTCTGCCAGATCGCCCATGGCGCACGCTTCATCACCTCTTCGGCCAATCACGGGCAGGAGGGGCTCTCCTGCTACCCCTTCCCGGTCTTTGATCCTGATCAGATGGCCGGGTTTCAGCCCGATACCCGCGATACGGTGATCGGCAACGATGTCTGGATCGGCTATGGCGCAATGATCCTGCCTGGTGCCCGCATCGGCGATGGCGCCATCATCGGCGCGGGCGCCGTGGTGCGTGGCACGGTGCCCGCCTATGGCATCGTCACCGGCAATCCGGGTCGCGCCGAACGGTTCCGCTTTTCCAAGCCCCAGATCGCGCGGCTGCTGGCGCTGAAATGGTGGGACTGGCCGGTCGACCTGATCCTGCGCGCCGAACCTGCGCTGACCTCTGGCGATCTCGACATGCTCGAAAGCCTCGCCCCGGACTGAGCCGCGCCCAAGCTGCTGCTTCGGAGCCACCCTCGACGCAGACCCAAGGGCGCAAGGCCGGGTCAAGTGCAAGCCAAATTGCCGAGGCTCCGCGCCCCATATCAGGGGGCGTGGATACGGCCATTTTGCTTGTCACGCCGGGCAGGCCTTGTGCCAGACGGGCAGCGCGAGGGGGGATCTGATGCTGCTGCTTTGGTGAGCCCGAGATGATCTTCCAATAACAAGGGCCTGTGGATCTGCATCCACAGGCCCTCGATACAGAACTATGGCTGCACTCAGTGCCCGCCCAAAACCCCCGTCTTGACCGAATAATCCACCGCCAATGCGTATTCCGGGTCATCATCACTATCGACCATCAGGTGACCCGCCTTGGACAGAAGCTGGTGACAATCGCGGCTGAGGTGACGCAACACGATGGTCTTGCCCGCCTCCTCATATTTGGCCGCCAGCGCCTCGATCGCCTGCAGGGCGGATTGGTCCACCACGCGGCTGTTGGCGAAATCGACGATCACGCGGTCGGGGTCGCCCGCCACATCGAACAGCTCGATAAACCCGTCGGTGGAGCCAAAGAACAGCGGTCCCTCGATCTCATAGACCTTGGCGCCCTTGTCGCTGACAGAATCGCGGGTGCGCGCGTGGATGCGGCGGGCGTTGTTCCAGGCATAGGCCAGCGCCGAAACAATGACACCGACGACCACGGCAACGGCAAGGTCGCTCATCACGGTCACAACGGTCACCAGCACGATCACAAAGGCATCCGTCAGCGGCACCTTGGTCATCACCTTGAAGCTGTTCCAGGCAAAGGTGCCGATCACCACCATGAACATCACGCCCACCAGGGCGGCCAGCGGGATCTGTTCGATCAGCGGCGAGGCCACGACGATGAACAGCAGCAGGAACAGCGCGGCGGCGATCCCGGCGATGCGGGTGCGCCCCCCCGATTTCACGTTGATCATCGACTGGCCGATCATGGCGCAGCCGCCCATGCCGCCAAAGAAGCCGGTCACGATATTGGACGTGCCTTGCGCGATACACTCCTGGCTGGCACCGCCGCGCTTGCCGGTGATCTCTCCCACCAGGTTCAAGGTCAGCAGGCTTTCGATCAACCCGATGGCGGCCAGGATCACCGCATAGGGCAGGATGATCTGGAAGGTCTCGAAGGTGAAGGGCGCCAGCATGGTGCCATATAGCCCCTCGCCGGTGCCGAAGGGGTTGTGGAAACTCGGCAGGCCGCCCTCGATCGAGGCCATGTCGCCGACGCGCGGCACATCAAGGCCGAGCGCAATCACCAGGATCGCCACGATACCGATCCCCGCCAGCGGCGCCGGGATGACGCTGGTGATCTTCGGCGTGCCCCAGATGATTAGCATGGTCAGACCCACAAGACCCAGCATCAGGTACAAGGACATGCCGCTCAGCCATTCGGCCCCGCCCGTGCCCGGCACCTTGAACTGCGTCAGCTGCGCCAGGAAGATCACGATGGCCAGACCGTTCACGAAACCCAGCATCACCGGATGCGGCACCAGGCGGATGAACTTGCCCCAATGCATCACCCCGGCAATGACCTGCAGGATCCCCATAAGGATTACCGTGGCAAAGAGGTATTCGACTCCATGCTCGGCCACCAGAGCCACCATCACCACCGCCAGCGCCCCCGTGGCGCCAGAGATCATGCCGGGCCGCCCGCCGATCACCGCCGTGATCAGACCGACCATGAAGGCCGCATAAAGGCCGACCAGCGGGTGCACGCCCGCGACAAAGGCAAAGGCCACCGCCTCGGGCACCAGGGCGAGCGCCACGGTCAGCCCCGATAGAAGCTCGGTCCGCACCCGGCCCACGGACCAGCCCTCGTCCTGCATGATCGAAAGGTTGGGCGGAGAGATACGATTGGCCAAAAGGGCCATGGCGGCGCGTTTCATCAAGAATACCTGTGATTGGAGGAGGTCACTGTGCTGACCCGCCCCTAGACCAAATCGCCCCGTGACACAAGGTTTGCGGGCCTTCTCCGCCGTGTTGCCCTTTTCCCTGCCCGCAGTTTGCCCATCGCCTATGGGGGCATCGCCGCGAAAACCATCGGCCTGCAATGACCGCGTCAACAGGATGCCCCTCTTGCCAACGCATCGGCCCGGCGGCACAACAAGGCAACGCCAATATTCCAGTCAGTATTCCAGCGGGAGACCCAGAGGTGAGCGCAGAGACTTCGAAACAGACCATGATCGCCGTGATCGGCGGCTCGGGCATCTATGACATCGACGGGCTTGACGGGGCCGAATGGGTCAATGTGGAAACGCCCTGGGGCGCCCCCTCGGACCAGATCCTGACAGGTACGCTGGACGGCGTAAAAATGGCTTTCCTGCCCCGCCACGGGCGCGGTCACGTGCATTCCCCGACCGAAGTGCCCTACCGCGCCAATATCGACGCGCTGAAACGGCTTGGGGTCACGGATGTGTTTTCCGTTTCTGCCTGCGGATCGTTTCGCGAAGAGATGGCGCCAGGCGATTTCGTCATCGTGGACCAGTTCATCGACCGCACCTTTGCCCGCGAAAAATCCTTCTTCGGCACCGGCTGCGTCGCCCATGTGAGCGTCGCCCACCCCACCTGTGACCGCCTGAGCGACGCCGCCGAGGCTGCCGCGCGCGATGCGGGCATCAAGGTGCACCGGGGCGGCACCTACCTGTGCATGGAGGGACCGCAGTTTTCCTCTGTCGCGGAAAGCAAGATGTACCGCGAAAGCTGGGGCTGCGACGTCATCGGCATGACCAACATGCCCGAGGCCAAGCTCGCCCGCGAGGCAGAGCTGTGTTACGCCTCCATCGCCATGGTCACCGACTATGACAGCTGGCACCCAGATCACGGCGCGGTGGACATCAGTGCGATTCTGGCAACCCTTCAGGGCAATTCGAACAATGGCCGCGAATTGGTGCGCCGCCTGCCGGGGATCCTCGGCGCCGAGCGCACGCCCTGCCCGCATGGCTGCGACCGGGCGCTGGAGTTTGCCATCATGACCGCCCCCGAAAAACGCGACCCGGCGCTCTTGTCAAAGCTGGACGCCGTCGCCGGGCGCGTTCTGAACGCCTGACCCTGAGGTCAAGGCCCCCGAACAACACAGGAGACGACGATGGATCTGAACCTCTGGCTTGCCTTTGTGGCCGCATCCGTGGCGCTGCTGCTGATCCCCGGCCCCACCATCCTCTTGGTGCTGAGCTATGCGCTCTCCCGTGGCCGACAGGTGGCTGTGGCGACCGCACTTGGCGTCGCGCTTGGCGATTTCATCGCCATGACCGCCTCGCTGCTGGGGCTTGGGGCGCTGGTGCTGACCTCGGCGACGCTGTTTTCGGTGCTGAAATGGGTGGGGGCCGCCTATCTGATCTGGATGGGGGTGAAGCTCTGGCGTAGCGCCCCCACCGGTGGCCTCACCGTGCTGGACAGCACCGCCAAGGAAGAAACGCGCGGCGTCTTTGGCCATGCGGCGCTGGTGACCGCGCTCAACCCGAAGTCCATCGCCTTCTTCATCGCCTTCGTGCCGCAGTTCATGCGCCCAAGTGAGCCGCTCTTGCCGCAGTTCTCGATCCTGATCGCCACCTTCGTGACCCTGGCCGCGCTCAACGCACTGGCCTATGCGCTGCTGGCCGGGCACATGCGCGACTGGATCGCGAAACCTGCCGCGATCCGTGCGCTGACCCGTACAGGCGGGGCGGCCCTGGTCGGCATGGGGCTGTTCACCGCCCTGCTGCGGCGCCCGGCAGTCTGATCCCGAACGACACCCCAAGGTTTCCCTTGCATGGCGGGCGCGCTTCGGCCAAACCCCGGAGCGGCCCCGGTCGCCTTTGCGATCCAAACGCCATGAGCAAACGCCAACCGCCCCCGCAAGCAGGAGCCATCCATGCCCAAGAAGACCGCCGTCAAGGACTACATCCGCACCATCGTCGATTTCCCGCACGAGGGGATCATGTTCCGCGATGTGACCACGCTCTTTGCCGATCCGCGCGGCTTTCGCATGGCCATCGACCAGATGCTGCACCCCTATGCGGGCGAGCAGATCGACAAGGTGGTCGGCCTGGAGGCGCGCGGCTTCATCCTGGGCGGCGCCATCGCACACCAGCTGAGCGTCGGTTTCGTGCCGATCCGCAAGAAGGGCAAGCTGCCCGGCACCACCATCAGCGAGGAATACCAGCTGGAATACGGCGAGGCGATCGTCGAGATCCACGACGATGCCATCCAGCCCGGTGAAAAGGTTCTGGTGGTCGATGATCTTCTGGCCACCGGCGGCACCGCAGGGGCCGGCATCAAGCTGATCGAGCGCCTGGGCGGTGAAATCGTCTCTTGCAGCTTTGTCGTCGACCTGCCCGATCTGGGCGGGCGCAAGAAGCTCGAAGACATGGGGATGGATGTCCATGTGCTCTGCGAGTTCGAGGGCGACTGACGCCGCGGATCAGCCGCTTCGATAACAGGATCCTCACGCAGCGATCACATTGACTTTACTGGAAATCAAAAGGTCGCCGGGCTTAGTTCCGGCGGCCTTTTTGTCAAAGCCCCGGCGGCTGAATTTCGCCACATCCGGGTTTCCGTCTTTGCCGTAGTGACCGTGATGCCTGTGACGGGCGTCTTGCAATCGAAACAGAGAGGAAACCCAGATGTTCCGCAAGATGATGACGACAGCCGCCGCAACCCTGTTCATGACCGGAGCGGCATTTGCCAGCGGCCAGGCCAAGGATATCGTCGATACCGCCGTCGGCGTCGGCGGTTTCAACACCCTGGTTGCCGCGGTTCAGGCCGCGGGTCTGGTTGACACCCTGAAGGGCGAGGGCCCCTTCACCGTCTTCGCCCCCACCGATGCCGCCTTTGCCGCCCTGCCCGAAGGCACAGTGGAAGAGCTGCTGAAGCCCGAGAACAAGGACCAGCTGATCTCGATCCTCACTTACCACGTGGTACCGGGCAAGGTGATGTCCACCGACCTTTCCGATGACATGAGCGCGGCCACCGTTCAGGGCGGCGCTATCATGATCGACCTGGACAAGGGCGTGATGGTCAATGACGCCAGCGTGGTCACCGCCGATATCGAAGCAGGCAACGGCGTGATCCATGTGATCGACAAGGTGATCCTGCCCAAGTAACGCCCGCGCAGATTAGTCGGCTCCTGCCCCGGACAGGGGCCGGCGAATTCTGTTGCAGCCCCTCGGTCCGCGCCCTAGCGTGCCGACATGACGACTTCCGATATCCTCGACAGCCGCTATTCCTGGCTTCGCCTGCTGGTGACCCTGGCCATTGCAACCGTGGCCAATGTGGGCATGTGGGCCATCATCGTGATCATGCCCGCGGTCGAGGCGGAATTTGGCGCCGGGCGCGCCGCCTCCTCGATGCCCTACACGCTGACCATGGTGGGCTTTGCCCTTGGCAACCTGGCGATCGGACGGCTGGTGGATCGCTTTGGCATCACCCTCTCCCTGATCGGAGCGGTCTGCGCCACGGCATCCGGCTATGTGCTGTCGACCCTTGCGCCCAGCATGGCGCTCCTGTCCCTGACGCATCTTTTGCTGGGTCTTGGAACCGCCGTCGGCTTTGGGCCGCTGATCGCTGATATCTCCCACTGGTTCCTGCGGCGGCGCGGCATTGCCGTGGCGCTGGTGGCCAGCGGCAATTACCTCTCCGGTGCGCTCTGGCCGACGCTGCTGGCAGGCCTGCTGGAGACCAGCGGCTGGCGCATGGTCTATCTTGCCCTCGCTGCGATTACCGTTACCGTGGTGATCCCGCTTGCGCTGCTGCTGCGGCGCCGGGTCCCGGCAGAGGCCTATGCCGCCTCTGATGCGGCCTCGGCGCTCAAGGCGCGCAGCGCGGGCCTGTCGGCGCGCAGCCTGCAATGGCTTCTGGGGCTTGCCGGGATCGGCTGCTGCGTGGCGATGTCGATGCCACAGGTGCATATTGTCGCCTATTGCGTGGGGCTGGGATATGGCCCGGCCGTGGGGGCCGAAATGCTGTCGCTGATGCTCCTGGGCGGCGTGGTCAGCCGGATCATCTCGGGGCTTGCGGCCGATCGTCTGGGCGGCGTTGCCATCCTGCTGATCGGATCGGTGCTGCAATGTATCGCCCTGTTCTTCTACCTACCGTTTGACGGGATGGTACCGCTCTACCTGGTGAGCGCGCTTTTTGGGCTCGCCCAGGGCGGCATCGTGCCCAGCTATGCCCTGATCGTACGGGAATACATGCCCCCGAAAGAGGCAGGCGCCCGGGTCGGTTTCGTGATGATGATGACCATCCTCGGCATGGCGCTGGGGGGATGGATGTCCGGCTGGATCTATGACGTCACCGGCAGCTACCAGATGGCCTTTGTCAACGGTATCGCCTGGAACGGGCTGAATATCCTGATCATCGGTTGGCTTTTGATGCGCAGCCGTACAGAGCGACCCTCCGCAACACCTACCGCGGCCTGACGCCTCGCACCGCCATGGCAACCCGCACACAGCGGGCACCGCCCGCTGCCGGGCCCAAGGCCGCCCGGGGTCTGGCCCAGCCAGATCCCGCGGGCGCGGGAGCGCTACCCCCCCTGCCGCAGCACCGCACCGGGGTTCATGATCCCATGCGGGTCCAAAGCCTGTTTGATCGTCCGCATCATTTCCAATTTCACCGGATCGCCATAGCGTTCCAGATCGCTGACCTTCAACCGGCCGATCCCATGCTCGGCGCTGACCGAGCCCCCGAAGTCATGCACCAGATCATGCACCCTGCGTTTCACCTTGTCGTACAGCGGTTCATAATCCTTGCGCGCCTTTCCAGCCGCCGGGAAGACATTGTAATGCAGGTTGCCATCGCCCAGATGCCCAAAGCAGTTGATCCGCATGTCCCCGTCCCCCAGCTGCGCAATGGCCCCGCCGCCGCGCCGGATGAAATCGGGAATGGCCGAGATCGGCACCGAGATATCATGGCTGGAGATCGCGCCGATCAGCCGGTTTGCCTCGGGGATCATTTCGCGCACGGCCCATAGCGCATCGCGCTGCGCCTCGGATTGGGCAATCACCCCATCCAAGGTCAGATCCGCCTCCACTGCCGCCTCGAACAGGTCGGCCAGGGCCACCTCGGAATTGAGCCCGCGCGCAAGGCCCAGTTCGATCAGCACGCACCATTCAGGGGCTGTTGCAAAGGGCTGGCGCACCTGTGGCAGGGTCTCGGCCAGGAACTCCAATCCCTGGCGATGCATCAGCTCAAAGGCGCTGATCCCCTCTCCCACGGCATCGCGCGCCAGGGACAATAGCGAAATCGCCGCCTGCGGGGACGGCACCACGAAAAGAGCCGTGCCACGCCCGGCCGGGATTGGCGACAGTTTAAGGGAGGCCGCGGTGATCACCCCCAGCGTCCCTTCGGAGCCGATCAACAGGTTACGCAGATCATAGCCGGTATTGTCTTTTCGCAGGCGGGACAGCCCATGCCAGATCTCGCCACTGGGAAGAACCGCCTCAAGGCCAAGGCACAGATCGCGGGCATTGCCATAGCGCAGCACATTGACCCCGCCCGCATTGGTGGCAAGGTTGCCGCCGATCCGGGCCGAGCCCTCAGCCGCCAGCGACAGCGGGAACAGGCGCCCGGCCTCTGCCGCCGCCGCCTGAACATCCGCCAGGATCGCACCGGCCTCGGCGATCAGGACGTTTTCCTCCGGATAGACCGCGCGGATCGCCGTCATCTTCTCCAGCGACAAGAGCAGCGGCGCCGGGCCCTCGGCCATGACCTGCCCCCCGACCAGCCCCGTGCCACCGCCATAGGGCACCACGGGCACCCGTGCCGCATTGGCGGCGCGGATCAGGGTGGCGACCTCTTCGCTATTGCGGGGCAGTGCCAGCAGCCCGGCCTGCCCCTGATACCGCCCGCGCGGCTCTTCCAGGTAGCGTGGCTCGGCCGCGCACAGCACGCCGTCCGGCACAAGGGTTGCAAGACGAGCGGCGAAGTCGGGAGTGGCGGCATTCAGTGTCATACCTCCTGCATGTCCAATCCCGGCGCCCAAGGCAAGAGGGGCTATTCCTCCTTGCGGAGGTAAGCGGGGCGCAGCACGTGGATTGTCGGGCGGTCCGGCAGGCTGCGCAACGAGACAGTGATATCCGCCGCGCCCTCCTGCACCACGTCGAACTCTCCCCCGGCCTGATTGCCGATCTGGATCAGGAAACGCTCCAGCGAAAAGTCGGTGAACCAATGCATCGGCAGGATGACCGAGGACCGCAGGCGGCGCAGGACCTCCACCATTTCGGGCAGCGCAAGGGTCATGCCGCCATCCACGGCCGCCATCACCACGTCAAGACGCCCCAGCGCGGCGAATTGCTCGGGCGTCGGCATGTGGTGCAGATGGCCAAGGTGGCCGATGCACAGGCCCGCGACCTCAAAGACGAAGATCGAGTTCCCGGCCACCTCTACCCCGTCACTGTAAGGGGAGCGGATATCCGTCGGAACGTTGCGCACCAGCATCTCGCCCAGGTCGAGGTGATGATCGATCCCCTCTCCGAACTCTCCCCAGCCCTTCAGGACATGCGGGATCGCGGGGTCGGGATGGGCGGTCCAATGGGTTTCCTGGGCATGGTTCATGGTGACCACATCGGGCATGAAATCGGCCGATCCGGTGAAGCCGGTGAAATCGGTCACCGCGCTCAACCCGCCTTCGGTCTGGATCAGGAAGCTGGCATGGGCGAGATATCGGATACGCACCGAATACTCCGGCACCGGCGCCCGCCAACTGGCCTTGTGGAGGTAGCGGATGCCCGGCGCCGCCTCCGCCAGGGCGATGCAATGGCTGGCGCGATGCTCTTGAGACGCCGCAGGCATCGTAAAGAGCAGGGCAAAGGACATCGCAAGGAGGTGAACAGACAGTCGGCGCATGACACAACAGTAGCGCAAGAAACCCTTCTGTCAGCCGGTCTATCATAAATTCAGCGCAATAGATCCCGAACAGGAGGCAAAACCCTCCCGCCCAGGTCGCGACATTCATGGAATGCCTCTCCCCGGTTGGGCCCGGCGCCGCGCATCTGCGCGGCGCTGCACCGTGCCCTGCACGGTGCCATGCCCAAGGCCGCCAAGGGGTTTCCGGCGCAGCCGGGGCACCTGCGGGGGCGGGAGCGCCACGCCAGCGGAGCGAGATAAGGCTGCCGTCAGGCCTGGCCGACCTGGGTCTTGCCACGGCGATCATGGCGCAGGCTGGCATAGAGCACATGCGTCCGCCAGCGCCCGTTGATCTGAAGGTATGATTGCGCAACGCCTTCGTATTTGAAGCCGGACCGTTCCAGCAGCCCACGCGAGGCGACATTTTCCGGCAGGCAGGCGGCCTCGATCCGGCTGAGTTCGAGCTTGCCAAAGGCATAATGCACGACGGCCCCGATCGCCTCTGCCATGTAGCCCTGGCGCGCAAAGGACTGCCCCGTCCAGTAGCCAAGCGTCCCCGCCTGGGCCGGGCCGCGGCGGATATTGTCCAGCGTGATCGCCCCGACCAATTCCTGATCCTCACGACGGATCAGAAACAGCGGCAGCGCCGTTCCGGAGGACACCGCCCGCTGCGCCCAATAGACCCGGTTGGTGAAGGCCTTGCGACTGAGATGATCCGGCGCCCAGACCGGTTCCCAGGGGGTCAGGTATTCCTTGCTCTGCAGGCGCAGCGCCGCCCAGGTCTGGAAATCGCCATGCACCGGCGGCCTGAGCGTGAGCCGTTCGGTTTCGAGCCGGACCTTGCGACGGGAAAGCAGCAGCATCAGGCGGCACGCCTCTCCTGCAGATCCCCCAGCCCCGGCGCCTCTGCGACCGGCCCGTAAAGCGCCAGCGCCGCAGGGGCCTGCACGGCCAGCTGTTCCGCCATCTGGCGGACATCCGCAACGGTGACCGCATCAATGCGGGCCACGGTATCTTCAAGGGAGGGCACCTTGCCCCAGATCTGTACCAGCCGCGCCAGACGCTCGGCCCGGTTCGAGGGGCTTTCCAGCCCCATCAGCATGCCCGCCTTCATCTGCGCACGGGCGCGGGCGACTTCCGCCTCGCTCATGTCCTCGGCGGCGCGCTTCATCTCGTCGATGGTGATATGCGCCAGCTCGCCCAGTTGGTCGCCCGAGGTGCCCGCATAGATCGTCGTGGAGCCGGTATCCGCATAGGCGCCGGCCTGGGCAAAGATCGTGTAGCACAGCCCGCGTTTTTCGCGCACCTCCTGAAACAGGCGCGAGGACATGCCGCCCCCCATGGCGCTGGCATAGATCTGCGCCGTGTAGATCTCGTCATCCTTGTAGCCGGGGCTCTCAAAGGCGAGTGCGAAATGCGCCTGCTCAAGATCCTTGTCGCGCCGCGCTTCACCGCCTGTGAACCGCGCCAGATCCGGCTGCAGCAGCGGACGGGCTACCATATGGCCGAACTGCGCCTCAGCCAGACGGACCAGGGCATCGTGATCCACGGCGCCAGCCGCAGAGAGGATCATCTGGCCGGGACCATAGTGCTGCCCCACAAAACTTTGCAGGTCATCGCGGGAGAAGGCCCGGATACGCTCCGCCGGGCCCAGGATCGTGCGCCCCAGCGCCTGATCGCGGTAGCTTTCCTCCTGCAGCCAGTCAAAGATCACATCGTCGGGCGTATCCAGCGCCTGACCGATCTCCTGCAGGATCACGCTGCGCTCCACCTCGATCTCATGCAGGTCGAACACAGGGTTCAAGAGGATATCGCCGATCACATCCAGCGCCAGCGGCACATCGTCCTTCAGCACCCGGGCGTAATAGGCCGTGACCTCGCGGCTGGTGTAGGCGTTGATGTAACCGCCCACATCCTCGACCGCCTCGGCGATCTGCAGCGCCGTACGGCGCTCGGTGCCCTTGAAGGCCATATGCTCCAGGAAATGGGCGATGCCGTTCTGCTCGGGGCGCTCATGGCGCCCACCGGCGGTGACCCAGATCCCGATAGAGGCGGATTCCAGCCCCGGCATATGTTCCGAAACGATGCGGAAGCCGTTGGGAAGTGTGTGCTGCTGAACTGTCAATGCGCGATGGTCTTTCGGATATGCGCCTCAAGGGCGGCCAGATCGTTGTCGATGCGGGTGACGCGTTCGTCCCGCTCATAGAGATCCGCCATGCGGGGCGGCAGCGGCGGGTGGATGCCGCTGGCCTCTTCCACGGCGGCGGGGAATTTCGCCGGATGTGCCGTTGCCAGGGTCACCATGGGGATATCGGAGGCGCGCAGCTCGTTTGCAACCTTCACACCCACCGCACCATGGGGGCAGAGCAATTCGCCCGAGGCCGCGACTTCGGATTTGATGGTGGCCATGGTTTCCTCTTCCGAGGCGCGGCCCGACACATAGGTTTCCCGCAGCGCCTGCATCGCGCCCTGGGAGACGTCAAAGCCGCCGTTTTTCAACTCATCCATCAGCTGGCCCACGGCTGCGCCATCCTGATCATAAGCATAGAACAGGGCGCGCTCGAAGTTCGACGAGACCTGAATGTCCATCGACGGGCTGATCGAGGGGATGGTGTCGCCCTTGTAGTAGCCTTCGCCGGACAGGCAGCGATGCAGGATGTCGTTCTGGTTGGTGGCCACCACCAGCTGGTCGATCGGCAGGCCCATCTGCTTGGCGATATAGCCCGCGAAGATGTCGCCAAAGTTGCCGGTGGGCACGGTGTAGCTGATCTTGCGATGCGGCGCGCCGAGCGACACGGCGGAGGAGAAGTAATAGACCACCTGCGCCAGCACGCGGGCAAAGTTGATCGAATTCACACCGGCCAGTTTCACCCCGTCGCGGAAGCCGAAATCGTTGAACATGTCCTTCACGCGCGCCTGGCAATCGTCAAAGTCACCTTCCACCGCCAGCGCATGCACATTGCTGTCCGCAGGGGTGGTCATCTGACGGCGCTGCACCTCGCTGACACGGCCATGGGGATAAAGGATAAAGACATTGACCGCATCCAGGCCCCGGAAGGCCTCGATCGCCGCCGATCCGGTATCGCCCGAGGTCGCCCCCACGATGGTCACGCTTTCGCCGCGCCGCTTCAGGGCCACCTCGAACAGCTGACCGATCAGCTGCATGGCGAAATCCTTGAACGCCAATGTGGGCCCGTGGAACAGCTCCAACAGGAAGTGATTGGGGGCCAGCTGTTTCAGCGGCGCGCGGGCGGCATGGCCGAAACCCTCGTATGCCTTGGCAATGATCTCGCGGAACTCTTCATCGGTGAAGCAATCGCCCAGGAAGGGACGCATCACGCGAAAGGCGGTTTCCTCGTAAGAGAGACCCGACAGGGCGGCGATCTCGTCAGGGCTCATCTGCGGGATCTCGGCCGGCACATACAGACCGCCATCACGGGCGAGGCCGGTCAGCATCGCCTCTTCGAACGTCAGTTCGGGCGCTTGGCCCCGGGTGGAGATGTATTTCATCGCTTCAGCCTTCGGGTTTGGCGCGGCTGCGCCTCAGGAAATAGGCGGTCATCGCGGCCCAGATGGCGGCCAGCGAAAACCAGGTGAGTGCATATTGCAAGTGGTTGTTTGGAATGCCCGCCGTCGTGACCGGCTGCGGCGTCACAGCCGCCTCTGGAGTAGCCGTGCGGGCGACGACCAGAACCGGTTCCGTGTACAGTTGCTTTGCCATCAGGGCGACATCGCGGGCATAAAAGATATTGGCGTCCAGTTCAGGCGCGGGGGTGGTCCAATCGCCTTCGTCGGGCCACAGGAGGTTACCGGTGATCGCAGTGGCGCCAGCGGCACGGGGATTATTCTTGTCGGCGGCGGGAACGAAGCCGCGATCCAGAAGAACGCGCCGCCCGTCCTCGGTGACCAGCGCAGAGATGATCCGGTAGCCGGTCGTTGCAGCCTTGGTCACCCAGAACACATGCAGTTCCCGCTCCTCGATCTCGCCACGGACAGTGACGGCCCGGTAGCGGTCCTGGTCTTCACGCGGGGCGGACGGCAAGGGAACCGGCGCCGCCGCGATACGGGCGTCGATGGTCTGCAGGAGGTCTTTCTTCCAGGTCATGCGCTGCAGCTGCCAGGTTCCCAGCGACAGCAGCACGGCAAGGCCCAGCCCGCCCACCAGGGATAGAAAGATAAACCGCCGCATTGCGCGTCCTCATCGCCAATGAAAAGCGCGCGGGAGAAGCCCCCGCGCGCTGCGTGTCTTACGATCTGTCTGCGGAATTTGGAACCACAAACCTGTACCTGTTACAATTCCCGGAAGCCGGGGACTGTGGTTAGTGGGCCAGGCCCGCGGTGCCCCAGACGTAGACCGCCACGAAGAGGAACAGCCAGACAACGTCCACGAAGTGCCAGTACCAGGCTGCGGCCTCGAAACCGACGTGCTGCTCGGGGGTGAAATCACCCTTCAGCGCGCGGATCAGGCAGACGGTCAGGAAGATGGTGCCGATGATCACGTGGAAGCCGTGGAAACCGGTGGCCATGAAGAAGTTCGAGTAGAACTCATCGGCGCCGAATTCCCAGCCTTCGTGCAGCAGGTGCGCATATTCGTAGCCCTGCAGGAAGGTGAAGAAGATGCCGAGAACGATACCGATGGACAGGCCCTGCACCAGCGCCTTGCGGTCGTTGTTGTGGACCAGCGCGTGGTGCGCCCAGGTCACGGCACAGCCCGAGAGCAGCAGCACCAGCGTGTTGATCAGCGGCAGGTGGAAGGCGTCAACCGGGTAGATGTCGGGCTGCACATAGGAGGTGCCGACATATTCTTCCATCGGGTACATGGCGTGTTTGAAGAACGACCAGAACCAGGCGAAGAAGAACATCACCTCGGACATCACGAAGAGGATGAAACCGTAGCGCAGGCCGATGCGCACCACCGGGGTGTGATCGCCCTGACGGCTTTCGGCGACCACTTCGGACCACCAGGCAAACATGACATAAAGCACCAGGGCCAGACCGCCCCAGAACAGGTAAGGCGTGATGTCATGCATCCAAAGCACCGCGCCGAACAGCATTGCAAAGCCGCCCACAGATCCCAGCAAAGGCCAGATCGACGGTGGCAGAATATGATAGTCGTGGTTTTTAGCGTGCGCCATTTAAGTGTCCCTCACCTAGCGGCCTAGTTCGTGCCTAGTTCGTGGTTGTGCCTGCCCCGGCTTTATCACCGGTGTCGAGAGCGGCATAGCCCTCGGGCAGATCGATTTCATAGAATGTGTAGGAAAGCGTGATCGTATGCACGAACTTTCCGTCCCGGTCCTCAACGATTTCCGGATCCACAAAGAAGGTCACGGGCATCTGCACCCGCTCCCCCGGTTGCAGCACCTGTTCCTCAAAGCAGAAACAGGCGATTTTCTCAAAGAAGGCGCCGGCGGAATAGGGCGTCACATTATAGGACGCCTGGCCGGCAACCGGTTTGTCGGTCGGATTATAGGCCTCGTAGAAGGCAAGGCCGGTCTCTCCGATCCGGATCTCCATTTCGCGCGCGACCGGCTTGAACTGCCAGGGCATGTCGCGCTCCTTGGAGGCGTCAAAGCGCACGGTTATGGTCTTATCAAGGATGGTGTCCGATCCCTGCTCGGCCACGCCCGTGACGCCGCCAAAGCCGGTTACCCGGCAAAACCAGTCGTAGAACGGCACCGAAGCCCAGGCCAGGCCGCCCATGAAGACAACCACGCCGACAAGCTGAAGAACGGTTTTCTGCGGACCTTGGATCGCCATCAGTTCTGCTCCGCCTGTGGTGCTGTCTGCGCCTGGGGGAACTTGAACCCTTTGGAGGTCACCTTGACCATGGTCAGCGCCAGCACCAGGACAACAAAGCCGCCCAGAAGCAGGCCAACGCCCATGTTGCGCCCCAGGCGCCGCTTGTGCAGATCGTGTTCCTTGCGAATGGCCATCTTACCAGCCTCCCAGCCCATAGGGTTTCAGCAGAGCCTCGACGAGGATCGCGCCGAAGTGCAGGAACAGGTAAAGCAGGGAAAGCTTGAAGAAAGACCGTTCGACCTTGAAATTATCCGCTTCGCTGTCGTCTTCGTCGCGGCGGAAGATCTTCCAGGCGCCATGCAGGAATAGGGCATTCAACACCGCGGCCACGGCCAGGTAGATCGGACCACCGATGCCCGAGAAGGCCGTGCCCACGGCCAGGATCGCCAGAAGCACGGTGTAAACCAGGATATGGATGCGGGTGGCCCGGCGACCATGAGTCACGGTCAGCATCGGCACGCCGGCATCGTCATAATCCGACCGCATGAACAGCGCCAGCGCCCAGAAGTGCGGCGGCGTCCACATGAAGGTCAGCGCGAACATCAGCCAGGGCTCGACCGACATGGTGCCGGTGGCCGCGACCCAGCCAATGACCGGCGGGAAGGCCCCGGCGGCACCGCCGATCACGATGTTCTGCGGCGTCGCCCGCTTCAGCCACATGGTGTAGATGACGACGTAAAAGAAGATGGTGAAGGCCAGAAAGGCACCTGCAAAGAGGTTGGTCGCCAGCCCCAGCATGATGCAGGAGAGACCCGAGAGCGCCAGACCGAGGCTCAGCGCCTCACCCGCCTCGACCTTGCCCGCGGGAATGGGACGCGACTTGGTGCGTTTCATCACCTGGTCGATATCCGCGTCCCACCACATGTTGAGCGCACCGGAAGCGCCGCCGCCGATGGCGATGAACAGGATCGCGGCAAAACCGATCACGGGATGCACGCCGACCGGCGCTGCAAGCAGCCCCACAAGGGCGGTAAAGACCACCAAGGACATCACGCGCGGCTTCAGCAGGGCGAAATAATCGCCAAAGCTCGGCTCGTCTTCGCGGATGTTTCTGGCATTGATGCTTGCGTCGCTCATGTCAGTCTCTTTGGCCATCAGGGGATGCGGCACGGGGCGCATCCTCGTTGGGTTTCAGATGGTGCGATGGGCGCCACCGATATGGGAAGCGCCCATGTGAGGGGCCGCCATGCGGCCCCGGATCAGATCAGTTGGAGGCGACCTGGTAGGACTGCGGAAGGCCCGCATATTCCTCGATCGCGCCCTGCAGCCATTCGTCATAGGCTTCCTGGCTGACCACTTTGACGGTGATCGGCATATAGGCGTGGTCCTTGCCGCAGAGCTCGGAGCACTGACCGAAGTAGATGCCTTCCTTTTCGGCCTTGAACCACAGTTCGGCCAGGCGGCCCGGAACGCCATCCTGCTTCACGCCGAAGGCGGGCATCGCCCAGGAGTGGATCACGTCGGCCGCGGTCACCTGCATCACGACGGTCTTGCCCACCGGCACGACAACAGCGGTATCGGTTGCCAGCAGGTATTCATCTTCATTGTAGCCGTAGTCTGCCAGCTCTTCTTTCGGCAGCAAGAAGCTTTCAAAGCCGAACTCGTGGTCGACATATTCATAGCCCCAGTACCACTGGTAGCCGGTCACCTTGATGGTCACGTCCCCTTCCGGGATCTCCTGCTGGCGGAACAGTTCCGGCAGCGAGAAGGAGCCAATGAAGACTAGAATCAGGATCGGAATCACCGTCCAGGCAATTTCGATCGGGGTGTTGTGGGTGAAGGAGGCCGATTCAGGGTTGGCCCGCTTGTTGAAACGCACGATGGCGTAAAGCAGCAACAGCCCCACCAGGATGCAGACGGCGGTGATGATCACCAGGATGATACCGTCCAGCTTGTGGATACCTTCCGCCAGTTCTGTCGCGGCCGGCTGGAATCCCAGGCCACCGTTGGTCGGCTTGCCAATGGTTTCCAGACCTTCTTGCGCTGTGGCTGGAAGGCTAAAGAGGCCAGCAAAAAGGCCCGAAAGCATCAAAGCATTCTTCATGTCATGTCCTGATCGTTTGATCGCGTTGTTGCTGCTACCGGCGACATTATATGAAATCCTTGATTCCACAAAACGCACCGGACCCGTTGTCTTTGACGCAGCTTAAAATCATATTCGGGCGTACAGATAAAGAGGTAGCCGAGCGGCAAAGCGTCGCTTTCTTGATTTAGATCAAAAAAAGTCGGCCCGCCGAAGAGGAATGAGACATGGAAACCACGGCCTATCGCCCATTTGAGACCAGCCTCCCCGAGGATGAGGCGCTCGCCATCCTGCAGAGCGCGACCAAGGGCGCCGACGATGGAGAGATCTTTGTCGAACGGCGCAAGTCCGAGGCGCTGGTCTTTGACGATGGCCGCCTGCGCAGCGCCAGCTATGATGCCTCCGAAGGCTTCGGACTGCGCGCCGTCAATGGCGAGGTGGCGGGCTATGCCCATTCCACCGATGTCTCGATCCCGGCCCTGAGCCGCGCCGCAGAGACCGCGCGCCTTGCGGTAGGCGATGGGGGCGGCACCTATGCCGATCCTCCCGTCGCGACCAACAAGAAGCTTTATACCGACGCGGATCCGATCGGGGCCCTGCCCTTTCCGGTCAAGGTGGAGACCCTGCGCGAGATCGACGCCTTTGCCCGCGGGCTGGATTCCCGTGTGGTGCAGGTCTCTGCCACCCTGGCAGCCTCCCTGCAGGAGGTGGAGATCCTGCGCGCCGACGGGGTGCGGGTGCGCGATGTGCGTCCGATGACGCGGCTCAACGTCTCGGTCATCGTGGAACAGAACGGGCGCCGCGAAAGCGGATCCGTTGGCGGCGGCGGGCGCGTCGGCCTTGATGGGCTGATCGATCCGGCCAGCTGGCAGGACAAGGCGCGCGAGGCCTTGCGAATCGCCCTGGTCAATCTGGACGCCATCCCGGCCCCTGCCGGGGAGATGGAGGTTGTCCTGGGCCCGGGCTGGCCTGGCATTCTTCTGCACGAGGCGATCGGCCACGGGCTGGAAGGCGACTTCAACCGCAAGGGCAGCTCGGCCTTTGCAGGACTGATGGGGCAGCGCATCGCCGCTCCCGGTGTCACCGTGCTGGATGATGGCACCATCCCGGACCGGCGCGGCTCGATCACCGTCGATGACGAAGGCACCCCCAGCCAGAAAACCACCCTGATCGAGGACGGCATCCTGGTCGGCTTCATGCAGGACCGGCAGAACGCCCGGCTGATGGGAGTTGAGGCCACCGGCAACGGGCGGCGGCAAAGCTATGCCCATGCCCCCATGCCACGGATGACCAACACATATATGATGGGGGGCGATACCGATCCCGCGGATCTGGTCGCGGGCATGAAAGACGGGATCTGGGCCGTCGGCTTTGGTGGCGGACAGGTGGACATCACCAATGGCAAGTTCGTCTTTTCCTGCACCGAGGCCTACCGTGTCCAGAATGGCAAGGTCGGTGCCCCGGTGAAGGGCGCCACATTGATCGGAGACGGCGCCACCGCTCTGAAGCAGATCCGCGCGCTCGGCAATGACATGGAGCTGGATCCGGGCATGGGCAACTGCGGCAAGGCAGGCCAGTGGGTGCCTGTGGGCGTCGGCCAGCCTTCGGTCCTGATGGGTGGCCTTACGGTCGGCGGCGCCGCGATTTAGGTAAAGATCTGCTGGTTAATTTCCGGCGGAATCACCTGCAACTGAACACAAAACGGACCCATTGGTCCGTTTTTTTACTGTACTGTATCGCAATAGGCTCCTGATCGCGCCGGGCTGCAGGGGCTTCCACAGGGCGACCTCAAAAACTCACCGCACAAAAACAATGACTTACAGAATTTCTGCGAAAAACATTGGAAAATTTGAACGTATTCACCACCTGTTAACCCGACAAGGTTAATTCTAAGGATGCAAACAGGCGGAGTTATGGATGACTGAAGAAGCACATTCTTCCACTCACCCCCCACTCCCACCCACCACGGAAGATCTCCGGCGTTCGTGGCTTCGCCTTTTGCGCTCCAGACGGGTTGGACCGGCTACATTCTACCGGCTGCTCTCTGAACACGGTTCAGCGCAGAATGCGCTGGAAGCGTTGCCTAAAATGGCACGTTCCGCTGGCCAAAAGGGGTATGAAACATGCCCTGCCGACGCGGTAAACGCCGAAATGAAAGCCGCAAAAGCCGCCAAAGCGCGGCTTTTGTGCTTTGGGGATCCCGACTATCCCGCCCTCCTCGCGCAATTGAAAGATGCCCCGCCTGCCCTTTGGGCGATCGGCAATCTCGACCTTCTCAAACGACCGATGATCGCCATCGTCGGCGCCCGCAATGCCTCCTCGCTGGGGACGCGCATGGCGCGGGCGCTGGCGCATGATCTGGCGGCGCGCGGCTATGTGGTGGTTTCCGGCCTGGCCCGGGGCGTGGACACCGCCGCCCATCAGGCCGCACTCAGCGGTGGCACCGTCTCGGTGCTGGCCGGTGGGGTGGATGTGATCTACCCGTCGGAAAACACCCGACTTGGCCAGGACATCTATCGCCAGGGGCTGATGTTGTCCGAGCAGCCCATGGGGCTGGCGCCCCAGGCGCGGCATTTCCCGAAACGCAACCGGATCATTGCCGGTCTTGCCCAGGCCGTGGTTGTGGTGGAGGCTGCCGCCAAATCCGGCAGCCTGATCACCGCCCGCGATGCGCTGGATATGGGGCGCGAGGTGCTGGCTGTGCCGGGGCACCCCTTTGATGCCCGCGCCTCGGGCTGCAACATGCTGATCCGCGATGGCGCCCAGCTGGTGCGCAACGCCGAGGACGTGATCTCCGCCCTGCCCCCGATGGACAGCCCGGACGCCCGCCCCCCGCAGCGGACAGCCAGCGCGCAATGCCCCCGGAAATCCCCGCGCGAATCCCTGGCCGATCTGCCGCCACCGCCACCCGAGCGTCGCAACCTGCGTGAAACCGCCGCCCTGCACCAGCAGGTCCTGGCCCGGCTCGGCCCCTCCCCCACTCCGGAGGATCAACTGCTTCATGAACTGGCGGTCGCACCGAAAGACCTGTCGTCGGTGCTGACGGAACTGGAACTGGACGGAGAGATCGACCGCCATCCCGGCGGCATGCTCTCCCGCCCACCCGGCGGCAAGGGGGACTGAATGCCGCGTGAGACCGCCGCCACCGATCCCGGGCAAAAGCGATGCAAAGCGCGGCAAAGTCAGCGCAGACACCGCGTCCAAAGCCCGCGCATTGACATTCTCCCCTTGCACGCCACATCTTGCCCCGCCATAGAGCGCGAAGTATCCGCCCTTCAAGAGGTCCCGAATTTTCATGCCAGTCGTAGTCGTCGAATCCCCAGCCAAAGCAAAAACGATCAACAAATACCTGGGTTCTGACTACACCGTTCTTGCCTCCTACGGTCACGTGCGCGACCTGCCGCCCAAGGACGGATCGGTCGACACCGAACATGACTTCGACATGAAATGGGAGGTCGGAGCCGACAGCCGCAAGCACGTCAAGGCCATTGCCGACGCGCTGAAGGAAGACAACGCACTGATTCTCGCGACCGACCCCGATCGCGAAGGAGAGGCAATCAGCTGGCACCTGCAGGAGGCGCTGACCAAGCGCCGCTCGATCAAGAAGGACACGCCGGTCAGCCGCGTCACATTCAACGCGATCACCAAGGAGGCCGTGGCCGAGGCGATGAAACATCCCCGCCAGGTCGACATGCCGCTGGTGGAGGCCTACCTGGCCCGCCGCGCGCTGGATTACCTCGTGGGCTTCAACCTGTCCCCCGTTCTGTGGCGCAAGCTGCCCGGTGCGCGGTCTGCCGGCCGGGTGCAATCGGTCTGCCTGCGCCTGATCGTCGAACGCGAAATGGAGATCGAAGCCTTCAATCCGCGTGAATACTGGTCGGTGAAGGCGCAGCTTGCCACCCCGCGCGGCCAGGAGTTCGAGGCGCGCCTCACGGTTCTGGGCGGCGACAAGCTCGACAAATACGACCTCGCCAATTCCACCGCCGCCGAACTGGCGGTGCAGGCGGTGGCCAGCCGCAATCTGGTGGTGAAATCGGTCGAGGCAAAGCCCGCCTCCCGCAACCCTTCGGCGCCTTTCATGACCTCCACCCTGCAGCAGGAGGCCAGCCGCAAGTTCGGCATGGGTGCACGCCAGTGCATGAATGCGGCACAGCGGCTCTATGAGGCGGGATACATCACCTATATGCGAACCGATGGGATCGACATGGCGCCCGAAGCGGTGCAGGCCGCCCGCGCCGAGATCGAAACCCGCTATGGCGCGGACTACGTGCCCGCATCGCCCCGCATCTACAAGAACAAGGCCAAGAACGCTCAGGAAGCGCATGAATGTATCCGCCCCACGGATATGAGCCGCGACGCCAAGAGCCTGAAGGTCAGCGAAGAGGATCAGCGCAAGCTCTATGATCTGATCTGGAAGCGCACGATCTCTTGCCAGATGGAAGGCGCCCGGATGGAGCGCACCACCGTGGATATCGGCTCGAACGATGGCCAGGTGGTGCTGCGCGCCACGGGGCAAGTGGTGCTGTTCGACGGTTTCATGCGCGTCTACGAAGAGGGCCGCGACGATGTGGTGGACGAGGACGACAAACGCCTGCCGCAGATCATGAACGGCGAAGGCATCAGCTTTGCCTCCTCGCTGGCGGCGCAGGCCGAAAAGGCAGGCAAGGACGCCGCGATCCTGTCGGACAATGCCGCCGTCCTGGGCCTGCAGCACCACACCCAGCCGCCGCCGCGCTATACCGAGGCCACCCTGGTCAAGAAGATGGAAGAGCTGGGCATCGGCCGCCCCTCGACCTATGCCAGCGTGATCACCACGATCCAGGACCGCGAGTATGTCCGCAAGGAGAAGAACCGTCTCTTCCCCGAGGACAAGGGGCGGATCGTCACCATCTTCCTGCTGAACTTCTTCAAGCGCTATGTGGAATATGATTTCACCGCCGCGCTGGAGGAACAGCTGGATGACGTCAGCGCCGGGGACGCCGATTACAAGGATCTCCTGGGCAAGTTCTGGCGCGATTTCTCGGCTGCGATTGCAGAAACCTCCGATCTGCGGATCACCGAGGTGCTGGATGTGCTGGACGATGCCCTGGCACCGCAGCTTTATCCGCCGCGTGAGGATGGCACCGATCCGCGCATCTGCCCCAAGTGCGGCGCGGGCCAGCTGCATCTCAAGACCTCGCGCACCGGCGGCTTCGTGGGCTGCGGAAACTACCCGGAATGCAACTACACCCGACCGATTTCCGGCGAGGGTGCCGAAGGGTACGAGCGGATCCTGGGTGAGGATGATGGCGATGAGATCCACCTGAAGTCCGGGCGGTTCGGGCCTTATGTGCAGCGCGGCGAGGCGACGCCTGAGAACAAGAAGCCGCCCCGGTCTTCGCTTCCGAAACAGGGGCGGGATTTCCTGCCCGGCTGGGGCCCCAATGAGATCACCCTGGAACAGGCGGTTACCCTGCTGACCCTGCCCCGAGAAATCGGCCAGCACCCGGATGGCGGCGCAATCCAGTCGAACCTGGGTCGCTTTGGCCCCTATATCGCGCACCAGCGCCCGGACGAGGAAAAGCCGGTCTATGTGAACCTCAAGGAGACGCTGGACGTCTTCGAGATCGGCATGAACCGCGCGGTGGAAATGCTGGCCGAAAAGCGCGCCAACCCCGGACGTGGCCGCCGCGCCGCAGCCAAGGCGCTGAAGGAACTCGGCGAACATCCCGAGAGCGGCGGTGCGGTCAGCATCATGGACGGACGCTACGGGCCTTATGTGAAATGGGAGAAGGTGAACGCCACCCTGCCCAAGGACGTGGAACCTGCCAATGTCACCATGGAGATGGCGGTTCAGCTGATCACCGAGAAGGCCGGGAAGACCAAGAAGAAGGCCCCGGCCAAGAAAACTGCCGCAAAGAAGACCGCGACCAAGAAGGCGGCGGCGAAGAAAACCACGAAAAAGGCCTCCGACGCCAGCTAAGGCGGGCGTCTCCCCAGCGGCCAGGACCCTGAAGGACAGCAGCGGGCGGCTCCCGCCGGTTCGGTGCACATTCAGGGAATGTCCCCTCTCCGTTGGGCCCGGCGCCGCTGGCGCGGCGCGGTGGCTCCGGTGGCATGCCCGTTGCCCCACGTCCACGCCGCGCCAGCGGCGCCAGGCCCAAGCCTGCGGGGGGCATTGGCACTGCCAACGGGCTGCAAGGGCGCGGGAGCGCTCCCTCTCCCCGTCCGGCGCCCTCTCGTGCAGAACAGGTCTCCGTAGAAATACGCGTTTCTCTCCGTATTCTTGACTCTGCCCGGTCCGAGGCGCAGAACCCTGCCAATTGGCAGTTTAGGGAGAACTCCGTGAAAAAAGTCTACTCCAACGCCGCCGAAGCGCTTGACGGGCTGCTTCATGACGGCATGTTCATCGCCTCGGGCGGCTTCGGCCTCTGCGGCATTCCAGAGCTTCTGCTGGACGCAATCAAGGACGCAGGCACCAAGGATCTGACCTTTGCCTCCAACAACGCTGGCGTCGACGATTTCGGCATCGGCATCCTGTTGCAGACCAAGCAGGTGAAGAAGATGATCTCCTCCTACGTGGGGGAAAACGCCGAATTCATGCGCCAGTACCTCTCTGGAGAGCTGGAGCTGGAATTCAACCCGCAAGGCACCCTGGCCGAGCGCATGCGTGCAGGCGGTGCGGGCATTCCTGGCTTCTTCACCAAGACCGGTGTCGGCACCGTGATCGCCGAGGGCAAGCTGGAGAAGCAATTCCCCACCGGCCCTGACGGCGCCATGGAAGACTACATCATGGAAGAGGGGCTCTTTGCCGACCTGGCCATCGTGAAGGCCTGGAAAGCGGATGAGACCGGCAACCTGGTGTTCCGCAAGACCGCGCGCAACTTCAACGTGCCCGCCGCCACCTGCGGCAAGGTCTGCGTGGTCGAGGTCGAGGAAATCGTGCCCACCGGCAGCCTTGACCCCGATCACATCCACCTGCCCGGCATCTACGTGCACCGCATCATCAAGGGCGAGCATGAAAAGCGCATCGAGCAGCGCACCGTTCGCAAGAAGGAGACCGCATAATGGCTTGGGACCGCAATCAGATGGCCGCCCGCGCGGCACAGGAACTGCAGGACGGCTGGTATGTGAACCTCGGCATCGGCATCCCGACGCTGGTTTCCAACTACATCCCCGAGGGCGTCGAGGTGACGCTGCAATCCGAGAACGGCATGCTGGGCATGGGCCCCTTCCCCATCGAGGGCGAAGAGGATCCCGACCTGATCAACGCCGGCAAGCAGACCATCACCGAACTGCCGCAGACCGCCTATTTCGATAGCGCGCAAAGCTTCGCGATGATCCGCGGCGGCAAGATCGCCATGGCGATCCTGGGCGCGATGGAAGTGGCCGAGAACGGCGACCTGGCAAACTGGATGATCCCCGGCAAGCTGGTCAAGGGCATGGGCGGCGCCATGGACCTGGTCGCAGGCGTTGGCCGCGTGGTCGTGGTCATGGACCACACCAACAAGCACGGCGACAGCAAGGTTCTGAAGGCCTGCACCCTGCCGCTGACCGGCAAGGGCGTTGTGGACCGCATCATCACCGGTCTGGGCGTGCTCGACGTGGTCGAGGGTGGCCTGAAAATCGTTGAGCTGGCCGATGGCGTCACCGAAGAAGAGCTGCGCGCCGCGACCGAAGCGACCATCGTCAACTGATCGCAGCCACGCAGCTGAATTTGAAAAGGCCCGCCCGATGCATCCGGCGGGCCTTTTCTGTCGCTCCGTCATTCCCGGATGGGGTGCTCGCCCTCTGGTGCATGCTGTCTGGGACGGGTCAGGACCAGGGCACACAGCGCTCCTGACATTGCAAAGAACGCGGCATAGTAAGGCGAATATGGCGCCCAGCCCCAGGCCTTGACCGTGGCGGAAAACAGGCCAGCCGCCGCAGCCAAGCGCAGCACCGCCCATAGGACTGTTGCTGCGCCCCGGAAGTCCGGACGGCCGATGCGCCAGAATGTAAATGTCAGCAGCGAGGCAATCGCGGTCCACCAGAGCAGGGCCAGACACGCCGAGATTGGGCTCGATATGATCTTGCTCGCCTCAAACAACAGGATCTCTGCCCATGTGGCGGATCTGACAAGGAAACCAAAGCTCTGCCCCATATGCTCAGGGTAGGCAGTGGGCATGGGTTTGCCGTCCTGCTCGATGACCGGGCGCGTCTCCCATGTTCCGGGATCCGGTTCAAAGACCTCAGCAGAGATCCCATCATATACAACACATCGCCGCGTCCCCTCCCCCCGAAGGCAGGAAATGTGCAGGCTCACCCCCAACGGCGAAATGGCACGGGCATGGCCCGCCTCGTCTACTATGACAGCCCGCACAGGATCAGAGCCGACGACCCCATCACCATTCAGAAGCTTCAATGCAAAGCCGCTGCCATCCGGCTGCAGCGGCTCCACTTGGGTGTAATAGGGGGAATGGGCGCCCAGTGGTGCGGCGATGAGCAGAAACAGGCTGATGTAAGAGGCGCGCCAAAACATAGTGGGCTCACAAAAGCGAAACGCAGGGACCCGCACAAGGTGAAACTGCCGCCGCAGGCGCACAGGGGGCGCTGGCCTGGACCTGCCCCCCCTGAGTGACTAGATGACCCTGGCGGTTCCGGACACCCGGATGCTGGCGCCGGGTTCATCCGAAATCTCGGCCCGCAACAGCGATTTGGCGCCCATGTCCTCTCCCTGAACGATGTCGATGGCGCCGCCGTGAGGCCAGCCTGCGTCGCGCAGATAGCCCGCGAGCGCTGCCGCCGCCGCGCCGGTGGCGGGATCCTCCAGCACGCCGCCGATGGCAAAGGCGTTGCGGCTGTGGAACAGGCGCGGGGTTTCAGCCCAGATCAGGTTGATGGTGGTCAGCCCATGGGCCTGCATCAGAGCAGCCCCCTCCTTCAGATCATATGTCATCGCGGCCAGCCGCGCGCGGTCCGCAAGCGCCAGCACCAGGTGATCATTGCCTGCATTGGCAACCGCCGGAGCCAGCGCCGGGTCCAGATCAGCCGGTGCAAGGTCGAACAGCGCCAGGGCCGCCTGCAGCAGCTCTGCCGATGCGGGCCCGCTCTTGGTCGGGGGCGACATCAGCGCGGCACGGGAGAGATCCCCCGTCGCATCGCTCTCGACCGAGATGGTGCCGTCGTTCAGCACCAGCGGATAGGTCCCGCCGCCAAACCGCGCCGCCAGCCGCGCGCCCAGCGCGATGGTGGCATGGCCGCAAAAAGCGACCTCGGTGCTGGGGGCAAAATAGCGCACCCGCCAGGCGCCGCCGTGATCGCCGGATGGCGCGGCAAAGGCGGTCTCGGAATAGCCGACCTCGGCGGCGATACGCTGCATCTCGGCCGCGCTCGGCATCTGGTCGGCGATCACCACACCGGCGGGATTGCCGCCTTGGGCACCGTTCGAGAATGCCGCTACCCGGTCGACTGTCAGGGTCTCTGCCATGAATTGTCTCCTTTATTGAAATGGTGAAGGGGGGCACCGGAGATGGTTCCGGTACCCCGCCATGGGTCAGTCGTTGATCCGGTCCAGGAAGGTCAGCATCCAGCCTGCGATCTCATCGCCGTATTCTTCCAGGGCGAAGTGACCGGTATCCAGCAGGTGAAATTCCAGATCCGTGAGGTCGCGTTTGTAAGGATGCGCCCCTTCCGCCGGGAAGATGTAGTCATTGGCGCCCCAGACCAGCAGCGCGGGCGGCTGGTGCTCGCGGAACAGCGCCTGCCATTTGGGGTATTCCCCCACATTGGTGCCGTAGTCGAGGAACATCTCCAGCTGCACCTCCTGATTGCCTGGACGGTCCAGGAGATATTGCACGTGCCAGAAGTTGTCCGGGCTGATGGTGGAGGGATCCTGCACCCCGTGGGTGAACTGCCACTTGGTGGCATCCAGGGTCAGGAAGCCGCGCAGGGCATCGCCGTTTTCCGCGCTGGGATCGGCCCAATAGGCCTTCATCGGATCCCAGAACTCGCGCAGGCCCTCCGCGTAGGCGTTGCCGTTCTGGATGATGAAACCTGTCACGCGCTCGGGGTGCTCGGCGAACATCCGGTACCCCACCGGGGCGCCGTAATCCATCAGATAGACGGCATAGTCCCCGACCCCCTTTTCATCCAGCAGCGCCGTCATCAGTTCGGCGGTATTGGCGAAACTGTATTCATACTCCGCCGCATCCGGCATATCCGAGGCGCCGAAACCGGGGTAGTCGGGCGCGATCACATGGTATTGCTCGGCCAGCACCGGGATCAGCTCGCGGAACATATGCGAAGAGGTCGGAAAGCCATGCAGCAGCAGGACCGTGGGGTTCGCGGGGTCACCGGCCTCGCGGTAGGCGATGTTCAGCCCTTCGATCTGCGCGGCGGAAAAACTCACCTCCGGCATGGTATTGGCCTGTCCCATTCCCGGCAGGGCAGAGACCGCTATCGCACCGGCCACGAAGACCGCGTTCAACGCATGTGTCGGATGGTGTTTCATGTCTGTATTCCTTTCTGGGTGTGGTGGGTGTTCCGAGAACAGCCTCAGGCGGGCTGACCTGCCTTCAGGCGCGCGTTCTCGGCCTTGAGCTCCGCAAGCTGCGTGCGCAGGGGGGCCAGGTGGGGTTCCAGCTCCTCCAGCGTCAGCCGCTCGGGGATATGGCGGGGGCAGTTCCAGTCAAATGCCTCGACGCGGATCAGGATGGCCCGCTCCGGGGTGGCATCGGCGCCCGAAGGGAACAGGCCATCCGTCGCTTCGGCGCCTTCGACCACCTCAACCGTGCCCCAGATCTTGAGCCGCCGCTGGTTCGGGTAATCCATCAGGATCATCGAGATGCGGGCGTTTTCCGTGAGGTTGCCAAGCGAGACATACTGCTTGTTGCCGCTTAAATCGGCATAGGCGATTGTCTTGTCGTCCAGCACCTTGAGAAAGCCGCGCGGCCCGCCCCGGAACTGCACATAGGGCCAGCCGGTTTCCGACACCGTCGCCTGATAGAAGCCATCGCGATCGGCGATAAAGGCGGCCTCGGCAACGCCGATCCGGTCGCCTGAACGTTCGGGAATATCCAGCAGCCGACCATAGGACCGGGCCGAGCCCATGCGCTCCTGATGGGCGCGCACGGCGGGGGTAAAGGCAATTTCTGCAAAGGCACGGGGCATGGTTGCACTCGCTTTTTTGAGGTTGGGAAAATGGATCAGAGACCGAGCTCCGACAGGCCGGGATGATCGTCGGGGCGGCGGCCCAGCGGCCAGTGGAACAGGCGATCCTCTTGCCGGATCGGCAGATCGTTGATCGAGGCGATACGCCGCTGCATGCGACCGTCTGCGGCGAACTCCCAGTTCTCGTTGCCGTAAGAGCGATACCACTGGCCGCTGTCATCCTGCCATTCATAGGCAAAGCGCACGGCTATGCGGTTTTCGGTATAGGCCCAGAGCTCCTTTATCAGCCGGTAGTTCAACTCGCGCGACCACTTGCGGGTCAACAGCGCGCGGATCTCGTCCTGGCCGATGGCGAAATCGGCCCGGTTCCGCCAGGGGCAGTCATCGGTATAGGCCGGCGCCACGGTCTGCGGATCGCGGGTGTTCCAGCCATCTTCGGCAAGGCGCACCTTTTGGATGGCACTGGCTTTGTCGAAGGGAGGCACAGGGGGACGGGACATGAAGGAAGTCCTTTCTTGAGGGTCGGAGGAGGGAAGGATTTGCCACCCCGGTCCGGGAGCGCGCGTGGGGGGAGGTCAGATGCGCCCGGGCCGGGGTGGGTCGGGTGGCCGCCGCTTACGGGGCGCCCACCCGCATGGCGGCCCCCTCGGGCATGGTAACCGCCATGGTCTGTGCGCCACCGGGCCGGGCGGCGGATGTCCGGGCGAAATGGATCACCTGGGCAAAGCCGGTGCGGGTCAGTGGTTCCGCGTATTCAAAGCCACCTGCCGGTGTCAGCTGGGCCGCCGCAATGGCGGCCGTCAGCGCAAAAGGACCAAATGGGGAGCGCATGGGTTGGAACAATCGTCTCATTGGGGCCTCCATCCTTGGGCTTAGGTGTACCGATCTGTTAACTTTCCACCAAGCTGTACCGATCAGTACTGTTTTGCAAATCACATTTTGTGATCGGCTGTGATCAGTTTTCCTGATTCCACCCTCAATCGCCTGAAATGCTTCACTTTATTGTGTCGCAGTTGCTTTCCCCATGGGTGCATTTTATGTACAGATCAGTACAGAAAGAGACGAATCATGCGCCCAAACAAGCGAGACGAGCTGGTCCGAAAGGCCCTGACCGTGTTTTACCGAAACGGCTTTCACGCGACTGGCATGGATATGCTGGTGGCTGAAACGGGCGTGTCGAAGACCTCCATGTACAAGCACTTCCGCACCAAGGAAGAACTGATCCTCGCGGTGCTGCGCCTGCGGGACGAGAACTTCCGCCACTGGCTGTATCGCCGGATCGAGGAGCTTTCGGATACGCCCGAAGGCCAGCTGCTGGCGATGTTTGACGCCCTGTCGGAATGGTTCGAGAAGCCAGAATTCCGCGGCTGCATGTTCATCAAGGCCAGTGCCGAGTTCCAGGAGGTCAACCACCCGATCCACGCCCAATCCGCGGCGCACAAGCAGATCCTGCAGGATCACTTCGCAAGCATTGCCAAGGCTGCCGGAGCGGCAGAGCCGGTCAAACTGGCGCGTCAGCTGTTGCTGCTGAAGGAAGGGGCAATCGTGTCAGCGGTGATGGCGCGGGGCGGCGGATTGGCCGGGGATCCGGCCGCAGACGCCAAGGAGGCCGCCCGCGGGCTGCTCACCCTGCATCTTCCGCAAGGCTGACAGGCGGACGCGCGAGCCTACTCCACCCGGCGGAAGACGCAGCCGTCGGTGATCAGCTCGGGCGGTGTCATGCACAGGTTGCGGGCCACCCGATAGGCCGCCAGCACCTTTGGCACATAGTCACGCGTTTCGGCAAAGGGGGGCACCCCGGCGTGATCATGCACGGCGCCCTCCCCCGCATTGTAGCCAGCCAGAGCCAGGATCGCATCGCCCTTGAACTCCTGTAGCAGCCAATCGAGATATTTCACGCCGCCCGCAATGTTCTGCTGGGCTGCAAAGGCATCGCTGACGCCAAAGCGGCTGGCGGTGTCCGGCATCAGTTGCATCAACCCCTGCGCCCCGGCGGAACTCAGCGCATCCACCCGGCCTTCGCTTTCCACCGCGATCACCGCCAGGGTCAGCGCCGGAGAGACGCGCGCTTCAAGGCTCGCCATGAGGATCGGCACCCCCTGGCTGGCGACAATCTCTTGCAGGGTCTGCAGGCGCGGTGCGGCGATGGAACTGCCTTCGCTGGAACTCAGCACCCCAAGCGCCCGTTCCAGCCGGGCCGCCCCCGTGGTGGCGCCCAGATCCGGCGCGACCTGCTGCCAGAACCAGGAATACCGCCCGACGGGCTGTTCGGGTGATGCGCCCGGTGTGCCCTCTGCCGCAGTTTGCGGCTGCACCACCGGCGGGGTGATCTGAACCGTGATGCGCTGCCCGGTGCCGGGCTTTGGCGGCTTGACCCGCTTGGCCTCGAACTCCGGAAAGGGCTTCGGGAGCTGCTCGGCCCCCGTCGGCCCGGTCAGCAACAGGGGAATCGCCGCCGCTACGGCGGCATATAGACATGATTTGAACATGGGTCGGCCTGTGAACCCGGTTTTGATGCTGCTCTTTTGCGGGAAAGACTCGGTCAAATCGCCTTTCAGATCCAGCCCAATGGGCCCAGAATCTGGCGAACTTGCCATATTTCATTGGGAATGCCGCGCAAAAGCCACGCCGGTTTACGAGCCGTAAACATCTTTTTTAGGGTCAGGACCCATTGATTTCCGTCCAGCGGCGTGATTCACGGTTCGAAAATCGAGCGGTAACATGTCTGATCT
>NZ_JARCJD010000015.1 GCF_028890115.1 Phaeobacter sp. QD34_24 | reverse complement strand
GATGAAGGCAGGCAGCGACAATTTCCGCCAATCCTCCATCCAGGGCATCATGAAGCGGCTCAAGGCCAAGGGGATCAAGGTCATCGTCTACGAACCGGTGCTGGAAGAAGAGCATTTCTTCCATTCGCCGGTCGTGCGCGACCTTGCCGCCTTCAAGGCCGAGGCGGATGTGATCGTCGCAAACCGGATGAGTGACGAGATCCGCGATGTCGCCGACAAGGTCTTCACAAGAGATCTGTTCGGAGCCGATTGAAGAAGATTGACACAGGGGAGCGCTGCGCCCTTCCCTTCCTGACTGTTCCGGCCGAAAGGAAAACGCCGCCCAGAGGGCGGCGATAAAGATCAGGCGTCTTGCAGGCCGCTGGGCGACAGCAGCCGGTCCCGCAGCCGTTCCAGGGTCACCCCCTTGGCAGCGGTCGGCAGGTCGGCCGGCCCAGCCTCATCCACCTGCTTTTGAACGCGGTCGTAAAATCCCGACAATCCAGCAAGGGTCTGGATCACCAAATCGAAATCCTGCAGGGACTGCAGCTCTTTGCTGGTCGGGCGGGTGCCACGTTCCAGGACCGTCAACGCAACGTCTTCTAACTCTTCAATCTTGGCTTTGAGCTGCTGCATTTCCCATGAGGAAATGGCGCAGAGATCTCGTAGGGCTTTGTCGGGATGCTGCATCTTACAAACGCCCAACCACTTGTTCGATGGCCTGCTTCATGGTCGCAACCGTGAACGGTTTCCGGATGATGTTGTTCAGACCCAGCTTCTTGCCGACCTCGATGATCTCAGGAGTCGGCTTGCCCGTCACCAGGATAAAACCGACACGCTGTGTGACCTGATGCCCGCGCACCGCCTGCAGAAGACCCAGACCGTCCATGCCTGGCATGTTGTAATCCGACAGCACCAGGTGCACCGGCGTTTTGGTGATCTTCTGGAACGCGGACTGGCCGTTGTTCTCTACCATGTAGTTCTTGATGCCCATCTCGTCCAAGGACTGGGTCAAGATCCCCCGGCTTGTCGACATATCGTCCACAACCATGACGCGCAGATTGTCTTTCAAGCTCATGTTTTTTCCTCGTGTTTCTCTTTACTGCTCCGACTATCGGGCATCCCCACCCGATGGCGTATGAATGTATGTGGTGATCCCTGCCGTCTTCATATGTTTGGCAGCAGGTCCGGACATCCGTTCGGAGTGCCCGATGAACAGGTAGCCTCCCGGCTCCAGTGATCGTTGAAACGCCTGCCAGACCTTCTGCTGCGTCGGTGTATCAAAGTAGATGGCCACATTTCGACAGAAGATTACATCGAACTTTCCCTTAAATGGAAACGGTTCGATCAGGTTCAGAACGCCCAGAGTCACCATCGACCGGATGCTTTCGGGCAGGCGCCCATCCGCATCAAGTTTCGGTACCAGCTTGCGGTATTCCGCAGGAATCTGCGCGAATTCTTCGGCCGGATACTTGGCTGCCGTGGCCGCTTGAACGACGACGGGATCGATATCGGTGCCCAGGATCTTGAAGTTCAGGCGGTTCACATCCGGGCACATGTCATGAATGATCATCGCCAGGGTATAGGGTTCCGGACCTTTGGAGCATCCCGCAGACCAAATTCGGACCCGACCGCCTTCCCGCGCCTTCTTTATCAGCCCCGGAAGCACATCCTTGCGCATCGTTTCAAAGTGATGCGGTTCCCGGAAGAACTGGGTCACGTTCGTCGTCAGCAGCGACAGCAGGCTGCTGCGCTCTGACTCGGAATTCGGACCGTTCAAACGGGCAAGATAGTCCTTGAAGTTCACGACGTTCTGCTGGCGCAGGCGCCGTGCCAGCCGAGCAGAAACCAAGGGTTTCTTGCTGCTCGACATGGACAGCCCAAAATGCTTGTAGGCAAATTGGGCGATGGCTTCAAAATCCTGATCAGTCAGGCTGAAGGCATCTGCCTTAGGATCTATCGGGGTTCTTGCGTTCACATCATCACCTGTTCAGGGACCGAGATAACCGCATCCAGGTTGATGATCCGCACCATGGTCTCATCGTGGGAAATGATACCCTGGATGTACTCCATGGTGTAGCGGCTATCGACCGGCGGCGTGTCCTGGATATCATCCGGATTGATCGAGATGATTTCCGAAACCGATTCCGCCAGAAGGCCAACCGGCTTGCCGCCAACCGCGACGACGATCACAACGTTGCGTTCGCTGGCTTCGGTCTGATGCAGACCGAAACGTGCGGACAGGTCGTAGATCGGGATCACGGCACCGCGCAGGTTCATGACACCCAGCACGTCGGATGGGGCATGCGGCAGGATCGTGACCGGCGACCAGCGACGGATTTCACGGATCTGAGTGATTTTGAGACAGAAAGCCTGGCCCGCCACAGTGAAGCTCACGAACTCACTGAATTGGGCGTGTTTCACTTCCTGATCGCCGTGCTTGACTTCAACTTGCGACTGCATTGTTCATTCTCCGCTCGGTGTCAAAGGCGGCTGCCGAGGGCGAGGCCGCAATAATGCTTTCCGGATCGAGGATCATGGCGATCTTGCCATCTCCGAGGATCGTGGCGGCTGCCACACCGGCAATCTCCCCACAGACCCCATCCAGGCTCTTGATGACCACCTGGCGCTGGTCATGGATGTCGTCCACTGCCAGCGCGCTGCGCTGACCTGTTTCCGTTTCCACCAGCAGGTAGACGCCGGGCGGTTGGTCATCCTTCTTTTCCAGACCCAAGGCACCCGCGACATCGCAGATCGGCACGAAGTTCCCACGGATCGACAACAGGGTGCCATCGGCGCCGAGGTTGTTGATCATGTCGTCACTGCCGCGCATCGTTTCCACGATCGAGGTGATCGGAACCACCATGGTCTGATCTGCGACCGAGACCACCATGCCATCCATAACCGCCAGCGTCAGCGGCAGGATGATGGTAAAGGTCGATCCCTTGCCGGGGGTCGAGGTGATGTTGATACGTCCACCAAGACCGGTGACCGCGTTCTTCACCACATCCATACCCACGCCGCGACCAGAGAGGTTCGAGACCTCCTTGGCGGTCGAGAAACCGGGCAGGAACAACAGGTTGTCGATCTCGCTATCGGTCAGCTCGGCATTTTCAGGAATCAGGCCCTTGTCGATGGCGATCTGTTTGACGCGCGGGCGGTTCACACCGGCCCCGTCGTCCTTGATCTCGATGCAGACACTGCCGGAGCGATGCGAGGCAGACAGGCGGATTTCGCCGACCTTGTTCTTGCCACCACTCTCGCGGTCCTCAGGCTTTTCGATGCCGTGGTCCACCGCGTTACGCAGGATATGCGTCAACGGATCGGACAGGCGTTCGATCACCGTCTTGTCGACCTCGGTGTTTTCACCCTCGGTGACAAGCTTACAGGTCTTGCCGGTCGCGCTGGAGGCTTCGCGGACAATCCGGGCCATCCGCTGGAACAGCGGCTTCACCGGTTGTGCGCGGATCGACATGACGCCTTCCTGGATATCCCGGGCCAGGTTCTTGAACCCTTCCAGCTCGGTCTCCACATCGCGCATATCGGCCACATCGAGGTTGGCAATCTGCTGCGCCAGCATCGAATGGTTGATGATCAGCTCGCCAACCGCGTTGATCAGCCGGTCCACCCGTTCGAGTTCCACGCGCAGGGTTGGCTTGGGCCCCCCGCGCTGCTCCGATTTTGCGGTATCGGCTTTCGGAGCAGGAGCTGCGTCAGCTACAGGGGCAGCTGCGGGTGCAGACTCTGCCTCTGGCGCCTGAGCGGGGGCCGGTTGTTCAAAAGGGGCAGGCGCAGCCTCCCCGTCCTCGACGGACGGAGCCGCACCGAATGCAGCTTCCAAGGCGGCAAGCGCTGCCGCATCTGCCTCGGCGTCGCCATCCCCTTCGATCGACAACTCGCACAGGCCCTCGACGAATTCGAAGACGGCCTCGACCTTGTCGCGCGGCTCAGTCGTGGTCAGGACCAGATCCCAGGCCAGGTAGCTTTCGGCGACGTCGATCGCGTCAAATCCCGGCAGCTCGGTGTCGTCCAGCTTGATCTCGAGATCACCCAGTTCCTTGAGCGCCTGAAACAGGAAGAACGGCTCGTTCCCGGTTCCATACATCTCTTTCATGGGATGGAACCGGATCCGATAGGTTTCCTCGGTCGGCGCGGTGGGCAAATCGATTGCCGCGGGGGCAAAACCACCACCACCCAGGCCCATCGGCTCGAAGGTGAGATCTTCTTCCTCTTCGGGAATATACTCATCCAGCGCCGCGATCAGCATGTTGTGATGCGCTTCGTCGGTTTCGCCGCCATCGCGGGCGGTGGCCACCAGATCACACAGGTGATCACTGGACCGCAGCAGAAGCTGAACCAGCTTCTGTTCAAGCTCCAGGCGGTTGGCCCGCACCTCGTCGAAAACGGTCTCAAACCTATGGGCAAACGCCACCAACTCGTCCAGGCCAAATGCCCCGGCGCCACCCTTGATCGAGTGGACGGCACGGAAGACGGCATTGACCACCTCCGGATCGTGATTGCCACCCTCGATGGCAGTCAGACCCTCATCCGTTGCCTCAAGGAGCTCTTCGCACTCCTCGAAGAAGGTATCTTGAATCGACCCCGACATCTTATGCCGCAGCTCCAGTCACTCGCTTGAGCGCAAAGATCAGCGATGCATCGTCAAAGGGCTTGGTGATCCAGCCGGTGGCACCGGCATTGCGAGCGCGCGCCTTCATCTCGGCAGCGCTTTCGGTGGTCAGCACGAGGATCGGCACCTTGGAGTTGATACCCTCGCCGCGCAGCTCTTCGATCACGCCGAAACCGTCCAGGTTGGGCATGTTGATGTCGGTGATCACCACATCGGGGGCAACATCGGGATACATATCCACGCCCTCGCGGCCATCCACCGCGCAGTGGTATTCAAAACCGGCCTCTTCCAGGGTGGCCGCAAGCAGATTCCGAATTGTCCGGGAATCGTCAATTGCAAGAACTTTGGTTTTCATGCTGTTACCTCGTCTTCAAACCGGTTGGACTCTAAACCCAAAAGCGACAGAGACTTTCGGCACGATTCACTGATGTTTGTGACCGCAAAGCCCAGCTCTTCCGAGCGCCATTGCTGTTCAGCACTAAGTAGGAGTTGCAGGCAGCGCGACGGCATCGCGACCACCCCAGTGCAGTCGACTTCAACCGCTGAGGTGCGCGCCCCGCGCAGAAATGCAATCAGCGGATCAAGTTCCGCGAAGGCATTTGGCAATTCCAAAAGGTGTTTTTGCGTTTCCGTGGTCATCTTCCGCGAGTCGCACCCCCGTTGTCGGTCACATGTTAGAGTTCGATAGGGCCATTCTTAGGGCCGGGGACTTAATAATTGATTGCCGGAGGCCTGGCAGAACGCCGTTTTGACCTACTCCGCCCCGCTCTTGAGCCCGCCAATTCCGGAAAATTTTATGCGCCCGATTCCCATCGCGACCCCCGGGCGCGGGCCGCCACACAGTTTGAATCCATATACGCGCCCGAATGCACGCCCGAGCGCCGCACCCAGATCGGATCCAGACAGCGATGCCAGACCGCGTGAGGCGCGGCACGTTTCTAAAATTTGAAGGAGCACCGCCAATTTAAGCGGCAAATTAACCCCTTGTGGGCATTCATCGATCCTAACCCGGTCCCAGCCGGACCTCTCGGAAACACACAGATTGGAAGGCTCTCAGTACCATGAAGATTGCCCACAAGCTCCCATTGTTTGTTGTTGCATTCGGCGCCTTTATGGCAGCGGTGATTGTCACGATCAGCACGTTGACAGCGCGCAACAGCGCAGCCCAGCAAGCCGAAGAACACTTCGAATCACTCGTGGCAGGCCGTGAAACCGCCGTTGAGGCCCTGATGCGGGGGATTGAGGCCGATCTCTTGACGCTCGCCGCCATGCCGTCGACCGAAACCGCCTTGCAGCGCCTGTCCGGCGCCTGGGCCAACCTCGGCGATGACGCTGCGACCACGGTGCGTGACGCCTATATCGACAACAACCCGAACCCGCTTGGCGAACGCCACCTGCTGGATCGTGCCAAGGCGACGATTCCCTACAACATTCATCATGCGAAGTTTCACCCGGCCTTCCGCACCTTGCTGACCGCCAAGGGCTATTATGATGCCTTCCTGGTGAACCTGACCGGGAACATCATCTACACGGTCTACAAGGAAGACGATTACGCCACCAACCTCTTCGACGGTCCCTACAAGGAATCTGGCATCGGCGATCTGTACCGCCGAATTGTTGACGCGGAACCGGGGCAGGTGATGTTCTCGGATTTCGCCCCCTATGCGCCCAGCGGCAATGTACCCGCGGCCTTTGTGGGGACGCAGCTGGTGTCCAACTCGGGCCAGATGGTCGGCGTTCTGATCCTGCAGATCCCCGTCGGTATGATCAATGCGTTCATGAACGATTCGCGCGGTGTCGGCGAAAGCGTCGAGGCCTACCTGGTCGGCCCAGACATGCTGACACGCTCCTCCTCCCGTTTCGAAGGCGGACACCAGACCCTTGATCCGGTTCCCGCCCACGACTTCATCACCGCAGCGTTGAATGGCGTCAGCGCCTTCTACCCCTCCGTTGAGGGCCACGATGGTCAGGAGGTCGCGGCCTTCTCCGAACCGTTCCACATGATGGGCGCGGATATGGCGATCGTGATCGAACAGGATCGCGCCGAACTGATGGCACCGGTGAATCGCTCCATGACCTTCTTGCTGCTGGTGTCGGTGGCCTGTGCCGCTGGTCTGTCGGTGCTGGGCTGGCTCTTTGCGCGCACCATTACCCGGCCCCTGGATCGCATCAGCATAAACATGGAATCAGTCGCCTCCGGCAATCTCAGCACCGAAGTCACCGAAGCCAAGCGCAGCGATGAAATCGGCAAAATCGGCAAAACTCTGGTCTCCATGCAGGAAGACCTGCGCCATGCCCGCAGCGCCCAGGAAGAGCGCGCGACTCAGCAGCAGGAACAAGAGCGCGTCGTGGAACAACTCAGCTCCGGCCTGCTGCGCCTGGCGCAGGGCGATTTCTCCCAGACGATCACTGAACCGTTTAGCGGCGAACACGAACAGCTGCGCTCCGACTTCAACAAGACGGTGGAAAATCTCAGTGCTACCGTCTCGCAGGTGGTCGAATCCGCCGCCAGCATCCGCAATGGCGCCGCCGAGATCAGCCAGTCCTCGGACGACCTCTCGCATCGCACCGAAAGCCAGGCCGCAACCCTGGAAGAGACCGCCGCCGCTCTCGATGAGCTGACCGCAAGCGTGAAATCCGCCGCCGAAGGTGCGCGCAGCGTCGAGAACATCATGGACGAGGCCAAGCAGGAGGCCGAGAACAGCGGCACCGTGGTGCAAAGCGCGGTCTCGGCGATGACCGAGATCGAGCAGTCCTCGACCCATATCGCCCAGATCATCGGCGTGATCGACGACATCGCCTTCCAGACCAACCTCCTGGCCCTGAACGCCGGGGTCGAGGCTGCCCGAGCAGGCGAAGCAGGCCGTGGCTTTGCGGTCGTGGCCTCCGAAGTGCGCGCCCTGGCGCAGCGCTCCTCGGATGCGGCGATGGAGATCAAGACGCTGATCAGCGATTCCTCCCGCCAGGTGGAGCGCGGCGTCGATCTGGTCGGCAAGGCGGGTGAGGCGCTGAACAGCATCGTCGAGCGGGTGAACCATATCTCGAAACTGGTGACCGACATTGCCGAGGGCGCGGTGGAGCAATCCACCGGTCTGGGCGAGATCAACACCGGCGTGGTGCAGCTGGATCAGGTGACCCAGCAGAACGCGGCGATGGTGGAGCAGGCGACGGCAGCGGGTCACATGCTGAACAGCGACGCGACCAAGCTGGCCGAGCTGGTGGCTCACTTCAAGATCTCGGGCGGCGGCGGCATCACGCAGCTGAGCGCCCCGAAAGCCGCCCCGAGTGCCCCGACGGCCCATGGCGACGACTGGGATTTCAGCGAGGTCACCCCGGCCGCCGCAACCGGCACCGACGGCAACGCGGCCCTGGACAAATGGCAGGATTTTTAACGACCAACTCTCCGGGGCGCTCTCCTGCGCCCCGATTATTGTGAAACTATTCGGTGAAAGCCGGACAAACGTAACTGGGTGCAGCATTGACGTCTCAGAATCTTCTCATCATCACAACTGATCGAACATTTGCCAGGTCTTTGCAGAGCCACATGGAATCCGCCTATCCCGGGATGAAGGTTCTTTTGGCCAACAACCTGATGATGGCATGCAATCAGGCCGAGGCGGCACAGCCTACGTTTGCCTTTGTGGAAGACGGCTTCACCCGGCTTCCCGAATTCGAAATGATGCTTGCATTGTTTTCCGCGGTCGATACGCGCTGGGTCTCGGTCATGGACAGCCCCGGCGCCACGCCTGCGCGCACGTCCTCCCCGCTTCTGAACGTTGGCGCCGGGATTTTCGAACTGACAAAGGCCGACAGCCCGCGCGATTTCGCACAATACTACGACATGATGGTCAAGGCGCCGCGGCGCGGCGCTCCGAGCCGATCCCCCGCAGCCAGACCGGCCCCTGCGGTACGGGACTTCAAGAAGCTCATCCTGATTGGCTCTTCCACCGGCGGTGTTGAAGCGCTGCGTAGCGTTCTGGTCGGTTTCAGCCAGGATTGTCCGCCCACGCTGATCGTACAACACACCGGCAAGAATTTCGGCCCCGGCCTGGTATCCCTGCTGGATCGCATCTGTGCGGCAAAGGTTGTCGCGGCAGAGGACGGGGTGCAGATACAGCCGGGTCACGTCTATGTGGCTGCCGGTCAATCACGGCATATGGGTCTGTCCCCCCGCAAACCTATCCGTCTGCGCATGAAGGACGGACCGCCAATTTCCGGCCACACGCCCTCCGTTGACGCTTTGTTCACATCTGCAGTGCCATATGGAAAGGATGTGGTTGCAACAATCCTGACCGGCATGGGCCAGGACGGCGCAAAAGGACTTTTGGCATTGCGCAATGCGGGTGCAAGAACTTTTGCACAGGATGAAAAATCCTCGGTCGTTTATGGAATGCCAAGAGTTGCGTGGGAAACTGGGGCCGCAGAAAAACAAGTATCGCTTGCTCGCATGGCCGGAGCCGTTCTTCAGGCCGCCAAAGCCTGAGCAGGTATTTTAACAAGGAGACCACTGCTGTGACCTCAGTATTCGCTAACACCACCTCGGTTACGATCCTGCAGGGGGAATACCGTGTGTCCAAAGATCCCTCGGTCGTATTCTCGACCGTTCTGGGATCCTGTATTGCAGCTTGCATTTATGATGCGGAAAATGGTGTGGGTGGAATGAATCATTTCCTGCTTGCCAATGCCAATGGCGGTGCTGTAAGCGCGCGCTATGGCATCCACGCCATGGAGCTTCTGATCAACGGAATCATGAAAAAGGGCGCCGAGCGTCGCAATCTGAAGGCCAAGGTCTTTGGTGGCGCCAAGATGTCGGTGAATCTCTCGGACATTGGCGCCTCGAACGCGCAATTCGTGCAGCAGTTTCTGAAGGATGAAGGCATTCCCTGCATCTCCTCCAGCGTTGGCGGCACCTCTGCCCGCCGGGTGCGGTTTCATCCCACCAGCGGCAGCGCGCAGCAGACACGGGTGGCAAATGATCGCCGTCTGGGCGAGCAGGAAGTGGCGGCAGCCCGCGCGGCACCGACACCGGCACCCGCAGCAGCCCCCGCTGGCGCAGGCGATCTGACCCTGTTCTGACAATACATGCGGGCGTCCAAAACGCCTTGAAGTCGACACAACACCTGGACCGGCCGCCCTGCGCTGTCGGTCTTTGCCTGTGGTGGAACTGGAGAGTTTTGACACTGGTTGCGCACGCGTGAAACGAGAATTAGTCCTTGCTCCGCTCCGGGGGCAGGGGTACCCCGGATGGACACGCAACAGATCCGCGAGGCCGCCCATGATCCTGTCCCGCATTCGCCGCCGGTTTCTGGCTGCCATGCTGGGATATTGTCTGGCAGCCCTTTTCCCCACCATCGTGCAGGCCGGGCAGGTGACCGTCTTTGCCCCGGCCAGCCTGACCAACGCCGTGCAGCGCATTGCCTCGGAGTTTGAAACCGCCGCGGGCGACCGGGTGGTTCTTTCGCTGGCGGGATCCTCGGTTCTGGCCCGTCAGATCGAACGCGGCGCGCCGGCGGATGTCTATATCTCGGCCAATCCCGCCTGGATGGACCATCTGGAGGCCAAGGGGCGGATCCTGCCGAAAACGCGTTTTGATCTGACCGGCAACAGGCTGGTTCTGATCGCCCATGGAACGCAGCCCCCGATCACCCTGTCGCCGGATTTTGACCTGGTCGCAGCCCTTGGGGACGGGCGGCTGGCCATGGCGCTGACCGAGGCGGTCCCCGCCGGGATCTATGGCAAGGCTGCGCTGACATCCCTGGGTTTATGGGGAGATGTGGCCGCACAGGTGGCCCAGACCGACAACGTCCGGGCCGCGCTGGCACTGGTGGCTACCGGAGAGGCCCCGCTTGGCATTGTCTACGCAACAGACGCAAGAGCCAGCGATGCGGTCAGCGTGATCGCCACCTTTCCCAAAGACAGCCATCCCAAGATCATCTACCCCGCCGCCGCCATCGCTCCGGGGGGAAACCCCGCAGCGCTGTCGTTTCTTGATTACCTGAAAACCCCCGCCGCGCAGGCCCTTCTGGCGGAACAGGGGTTTTCCACCCTAGTGGACTGACGCCGGGATGGAGGGGCTTGGTCCGGAAGAATGGCAAGCGGTCGCCCTGTCGCTGAGGGTCTCCTTCTGGGCCACGCTGATCGCATTGCCCCTTGCCCTACTGATCGCCTTTGCACTGGCACGCTGGGCCTTCCCCGGCAAGCAGCTGCTCAACGGCCTGGTGCATCTGCCGCTGATCCTGCCGCCGGTGGTGACCGGATATCTGCTGCTTCTGACCTTTGGCACCCAGGGCCCGGTCGGCGGGCTGTTGCAGGATTTCGGGATTGTGCTGGCCTTTCGCTGGACCGGCGCCGCCCTCGCCGCTGCAATCATGGGATTTCCCCTGATGGTGCGCGCCATCCGGCTGTCGATCGAGGCGGTTGATCCCAAGCTGGAGCAGGCCGCGGCCACCCTCGGCGCATCGCGTCTTTGGGTGTTTCTGACCGTGACCCTGCCCCTGATCCTGCCGGGGCTGATCGCCGGTGCCATCCTCGCCTTTGCCAAGGCGATGGGGGAATTTGGCGCCACCATCACCTTTGTGTCGAACATTCCGGGCCAGACCCAGACGCTGCCATCGGCGATCTACGCCTTCCTCCAGACTCCTGGCGGAGAAGGTCCTGCGACCCGGCTGGTGCTGATCTCCATCGCCATTGCCATGGCAGCCCTTCTCCTGTCCGAGCTGCTGGCCCGCAAGGCCGCCAAACGGATCGGAGGGGCATGATGCTGTCGGTCGAGGTGAAACACGCACGGGATGGATTTAACCTGGATGTGGCCTTTGAGGCGCCACCGGGCATCACCGTGCTCTTCGGTCGCTCCGGTTCGGGCAAGACGACGGTGGTCAATGCGGTCGCAGGCCTGCTGCGCCCGGATGCGGGTCGCGTGGCGCTGAAGCACCGGGTTCTCTGCGATACCAAAAACGGCGTCTGCCTGCCCCCGAACCGCCGCCGGATTGGCTATGTCTTTCAGGAGGGCCGACTGTTTCCCCATCTGACCGTGCGGCAGAACCTGCTGTTTGGCCGCTGGTTCGCCCCCCGCAACGCCCCCCGCGCCGAGTTGGAGCGGATTGTCGACATGCTGGGGATCGGGCCGCTACTGGATCGGCGCCCCGGCGGGCTGTCGGGCGGGGAAAAGCAACGGGTTGCCATTGGCCGGGCGCTCCTGTCCGCGCCGGACATGATCCTGGCGGATGAACCTCTGGCCGCGCTGGACGAGGCCCGCAAGGCCGAGATCCTGCCCTACTTCGAACGGCTCCGGGATGAGACCGGCGTGCCGGTGCTTTATGTCAGCCACTCGGCCGCGGAAGTGGCCCGCCTGGCCACCACGGTCGTGGTGCTGCAGGACGGCAAGACGGTGAAACAGGGACCCGCCGCCGAGATCCTGAGCGATCCCACGGTGATGCCTGCAGGCGTGCGCGCGGTCGGCGCCTTGCTGGAAACCCGCGTCACCGCCCATCACGCCGATGGCCTCAGCGAGCTGGACGCAGGCGGCATTGCGCTGTTCCTTCCAAGGATCCCTCAGGCGCCGGGCGAACGGGTCCGGGTCCGCATCGCCGCCCATGAGGTGATCCTGTCGCGGCAGAAACCCACTGGCCTTTCGGCGCTGAACATCCTGCCCGGCACCATCGAGCAGATCCGCACCGGCGAAGGCCCCGGCGCCATGGTGTCTTTGGCAACGCCGGCCGGGCGCATTTTGGCACGCGTCACCAAACGCTCGGCGCAGGCACTGGACCTGCAGGAGGGCGGCAGTTGCTACGCCGTGGTGAAATCGGTGGCCATCGCACCCGGCGATGTCGGCGGCCCTGCCGCCGCGTCTTGAGAGCTATTACTCGGCCGCCACTGATTTCCCAGCCTTCGGCACATAGTTCAGGATCGGCGCCAGCCAGCGCTCTGCCTCTGCCATCTCCAGCCCCTTGCGGGCGGCATAATCGGCCACCTGATCGCGCTCGACCTTGGCAACGCCGAAATAATAGCTGTCGGGATGGCCGATATAGAGACCCGAAACGGAGGAACCCGGCCACATCGCCATGCTTTCGGTCAGCTCCACACCGGTTGTTGCCTCGGCATCCAGCAGGCGGAACAGGGTCAGCTTCTCGGTGTGGTCCGGCTGCGCCGGATAGCCGGGGGCCGGGCGGATACCACGGTAAGGCTCGCCGATCAGCTCCTGCGGATCAAACCCTTCCTCCGGCGCATAGGCCCACAGCTCGCGCCGCACCCTTTCGTGCAGCATCTCGGCCATCGCCTCGGCAAACCGGTCGGCAAGCGCCTTGACCATGATCGAGGCGTAATTGTCATTCTCACGCTCGAACCGCGCGGCGATCTCTGCCTCTTCGGGGCCTGCGGTCACGACAAAGCCGCCGACATAATCGGGCACCGTGCCTTCGGGCGCGACAAAATCCGACAGCGCCACATTGGGCCTGCCTGCGCGTTTGGCGTGTTGCTGGCGCAGCGTGTGCAGCGTGGCGAGAACCTCAGATCTGTCCTCCCCCTCGTAAAGGCGGATGTCGTCGCCCGTGGCATTGGCGGGCCAGAATCCCACCACGGCGCGCGGCGCGAACCAGCGTTCCGCGATGATCCGCTTCAGCATCTCCTGCGCATCGGCAAAAAGCCCGCGCGCCGCCTCGCCCTGTTTTTCGTCTTCCAGGATCTTTGGGTAGACGCCCTTCAGCTCCCAGGTGCGGAAGAACGGCGTCCAGTCGATATAACGAGCGATTTCGGCAAGATCCCAATCTTCGATCACGCGATGGCCGGTGAAGGAAGGGGCAGGAACGGAATAGCCGGACCAGTCGATCTGCGCCGGATTGGCCCGCGCGGTGGCCAACGGCAAGCGTTCCTTGGCGCGTTCGGCCCTTTCGTGCCGCTCGGCCACTTCAGCGTATTCCTCGCGAAGGCCCGCGACGTAATCTGCCTTATTGGTTTCGGACAGGAGATTACCGACCACACCCACGGCGCGGCTGGCGTCCAGCACATAGACCGCAGGGCCGGAGTAGTTCGGCGCGATCTTCACGGCGGTATGCACCTTCGACGTGGTGGCGCCGCCAATCAGCAGGGGAATATCGAACCCCTCCCGCTCCATCTCGGAGGCGAGATGCACCATTTCATCCAAGGACGGGGTGATCAGGCCGGACAGACCGATCGCATCGACCTTTTCCTCGCGGGCGACTTCCAGGATCTTCTGCGGCGGCACCATCACGCCCAGATCGACGATTTCGTAGTTGTTGCAGGCCAGAACGACGCCGACGATGTTCTTGCCGATGTCATGCACATCACCCTTGACCGTCGCCATCAGCACCTTGCCCGCCGACTGCCGCCCCTCGCCGCCATTCTGGCGCTTTTCCTCTTCCATGTAAGGCAGCAGAACCGCCACCGCCTGTTTCATCACGCGCGCGGATTTCACCACCTGCGGCAGGAACATCTTGCCCGCGCCAAAGAGATCGCCCACCACGTTCATCCCGGCCATCAGCGGGCCCTCGATCACATGCAGGGGGCGTTCCGCCATCTGCCGGGCGGCTTCGGTGTCTTCTTCGATGAATTCGGTAATGCCATTGACCAGCGCATGTTCCAGCCGCTTTTCCACCGGCCAGTCGCGCCAGGCCAGATCGCGCTGCTTTTCCTCGCGGGCGCCGCCCCGGAAGCGTTCGGCAACCTCCAGCAGGCGTTCGGTGGCGGTGCCGCCCGATTTCGGCTGGCGGTTCAGCACCACGTCCTCGCAGGCCTCGCGCAATTCGGGATCGATCTGGTCATAGACCGCCAGCTGCCCGGCGTTGACGATGCCCATATCCATGCCGACCTTGATCGCATGATAAAGGAACACCGCATGCATCGCCTCGCGCACGGGTTCGTTGCCGCGGAAGCTGAAGGACAGGTTGGACACCCCGCCCGAAACATGGGCATGGGGCAGGTTGGCGCGGATCCAGCGGGTCGCCTCGATGAAGTCGACGCCGTAATTGTCATGCTCCTCGATCCCCGTCGCCACGGCAAAGACATTGGGATCAAAGATGATATCCTCGGGCGGGAAGCCCACTTCGTCGACCAGGATGCGATAGGCGCGGGCGCAGATCTCGGTCTTGCGTTCGAACGTGTCGGCCTGACCCTGTTCGTCAAAGGCCATGACCACCACAGCCGCACCATAAGCCAGGCACAGGCCCGCGTGATGGCGGAAGGCCTCTTCGCCTTCTTTCAGGCTGATGGAGTTGACCACCGATTTGCCCTGCACGCATTGCAGGCCGGCCTCGATCACCTCCCATTTGGAGCTGTCGATCATGATCGGCACCCGGGCGATATCGGGCTCCGAGGCGACAAGGTTCAGGAACTCGATCATCGCCTGTTTGGAATCGATCAGCCCCTCATCCATGTTGATGTCGATGATCTGGGCGCCGTTCTCGACCTGATCGCGGGCCACATCCAGGGCGGTGGCATAGTCACGGTTGACGATCAGCTTGCGAAAGCGGGCCGAGCCGGTGACATTGGTCCGCTCGCCGACGTTCACGAAGGGAATGTCAGGGGTCAGGACAAAGGGTTCGAGGCCAGACAGGCACAGATAGCGGGTCATGCGGAGACCTTCCGTGGATCGAAGGGGGCGACCGCCTCGGCAATCGCGCGAATGTGGTCGGGGGTGGTGCCACAGCAGCCGCCTACGACGTTCACCAGCCCCTCGCGGGCGAAGTCCGCCACCTGCGCGGCGGTCTGGTCCGGAGTTTCGTCATATTGGCCAAAGGCATTGGGCAGCCCGGCGTTTGGATAGGCGCAGATCAGGCAGTTTGCCACGCCTGCAAGTTCAGCCAGGTGCGGGCGCATGGCCGCGGCCCCCAGGGCACAGTTGAGGCCCACGGTAAAGGGCCGCGCATGGGACACCGAATGCCAGAAAGCGGTCGGGGTCTGCCCCGACAAGGTGCGCCCCGAGGCGTCCGTAATGGTGCCCGAAATCATGATCGGCAGGCGCCGCCCGACCTTGGCAAAGCTTTCATAGGCCGCAAAGATCGCGGCCTTGGCATTGAGCGTATCAAAGATCGTCTCGATCAGGATCAGGTCGGAGCCGCCCTCGATCAACCCGTCGATCTGCGCGCCATAGGCCTGGCGCAGCTCGTCAAAACTGGTGGCACGGTATCCGGGATCGTTCACATCGGGGCTGATGCTGGCGGTGCGGTTGGTCGGTCCCACGGCGCCGGCCACGAAACGGCGGCGCCCGTCTTCGGCCTGAGCGCGATCCGCTGCCCGCCGCGCAACCTGGGCACCGGCGACGTTGAGGTCATGCACCGCCGCCTCCAGCCCGTAATCGGCCTGGGCGATCGAGGTGGAGGAAAACGTGTTGGTCTCGAGTATATCCGCCCCGGCCATGGCAAAGGTGAACTGGATATCCTCCACCGCCTGGGGCTGGGTCAGAACCAGCAGGTCGTTGTTGCCTTTCTGCGGGTGATCCGGGTGGTAGTGATGGCGACACCCCGGCCCGTGGATGTGACCGTTACCGGTGAAATCTTCCTCGGTCATGTGCAGGGTCTGGATCATCGTGCCCATCGCCCCATCCAGGATCAGGATGCGCTCGGCGGCAAGCGCGCGCAATTCGGCAAGGCAAGGATCTTCGGGCAAGGAGAAATGGAGCATGGGTACGCAATCCCGTCATCGGTTGAACCGCCTATGTAGGGGAGCGGAAACATGCATACCACTGAATTTATCTTCTATACTTTATGAGGAACGCTCATGTTGTCGGGCGCGTGCTCCCTGACCCTTGGCGATCGCCCCCTTTGCCTGCCCGGCGGAAAGACCGCTGCGGCTTGGGCAAAGCCTGCACCAGCGCCATTCATTGGCCTTGCATTGCGCCCGGGCAATGGTATTTATACAGACGTATAATTACTTCCTGCCAGAGAGCCATGAGCGAAGACCGCCGCAAATTCACCCGCGAGGCGCCTGAAGCCCGCAAGACCGCCCTGATCGAAGCCACCCTGGATCTGGTGGCCGACAAGGGCCTGCGCGGGGCAACGGTACGGGCCATCGCCGAGCGCGCCGATGTGACACAGGGTCTGATCCGGCACTATTTCAGCTCCAAGGAAGAGCTGATCAGTGCCGCCTATGACCACCACATGACCGGCCTGACCGAATTGGCCGCAAGGCTTGCCAATCGCAATGGCGGCTCGGCGCTTGAACGGCTGGCGGCCTTTGTCACGGCCTCGCTGACGCCGCCAGTGGTCGATGCCCGTTCGGTCGCGCTCTGGGCCGGGTTTCTCAACACCGTGCAACAGGATCCGGACATGCACAGGATCCATGCCAAGACCTACACGGATTTTCGCGACCGGCTTGAGGCGCTGATCGCGGATGCCCTGCGGGAGGCTGGCACCCCGATCGACGCTGCGACGCTGCGCCGACATGCCATCGCCGCGAACGCGGTGATCGACGGGCTGTGGCTGGAAGGCGGCGCCCTGCCCGAGGCCTTTGAACCCGGAGAGCTGCCGCGGATCGGCCTGACCTCGGTCGGCGCCATAACCGGATTGAATTTGCACAGCATTGCTCAGGAACAGATGGAATGACCATGAAGACAACCGATGTGATGACCCGCCTGGCCGGGCTGGGTGGCGCCAAATGGGACGTGCATTTCAAGGCGCGGGCGCTGGCCGAGGCAGGCACCGATGTGATCGAGATGACCATCGGAGAGCCGGACGTGCCGGTGCCTCAATCCCTGCTGGATACGGCCACCCAGGCCATGCAGACAGGCCGGACCGGCTATTCCGACGGGCGCGGTGAGATCAACCTGCGCAGCGCTTTGGCGGAGAATTACACCTCCCGCATGGGGCGCCGGTTTGAGCCGGACAATATCATGTGTTTTCCCGGCACCCAGACCGCGCTTTTTGCGGTCATGGCCGGTGTCGCGCAGCACGGCGACGAGGTGCTGGTGGGCGATCCCATGTATGCCACCTATGAAGGCGTCATTCGCGCCACCGGCGCCGATATGGTGCCCGTTCCCCTGCGCCCCGAGCATGGGTTTCGCATGCAGGCCGAAGACATTGCCGCCCGCATCACCCCGAAGAGCCGCGCAATCCTGCTGACCACGCCGCACAATCCCACCGGGTCGATCCTGACGCGTGACGATATTGCCGCCATTGGCGCGCTGGCCCTGAAGCATGACCTCTGGATCATCTCGGACGAGGTCTATGCCGATCTGGTCTTCGAAGGCGCCACGTTCACCTCGCCCCTGGCACATGAGGAGATCGCCGATCGTGTGATCGCGGTGTCCTCGCTGTCGAAATCCCATGCCGCCCCCGGTTTTCGCAGCGGCTGGTGCGTGGCCTCCAAGGCCTTCTGCGATGCGCTGTTGCCCTTTGCCGAGACCATGCTGTTCGGCAACCAGCCCTTCATTGCCGATATGACGGAACAGGCAATCCGCGAAGGATCGCCGGTGGCACCGGGCATGGCGGCGCGTTTCGCGGCGCGGGCCGCGCGTCTGGCGGATCAGCTGCATGCGCAAACCGCGCTGCGTGTGCACCGCCCCGAGGCCGGCATGTTCGCAATGATCGATGTCTCGGCCCTGGGACAGGACGGAGAGACCTATGCCCTGGATCTGTTGCAAAACGGCGGGGTGGCCGTGATGCCGGGTGCCTCCTTCGGGGAGCGCCTGAACGCCTGGGTGCGGGTGGCGCTCACCATCGAGGATGACCGCTTTGACAGCGCGATTGCCCGCATCATTGCCCATGCGCAAGCCGCCAAACAGGCCGTCGCATGAGCACCCATCACACTAGCACCCTTGGCGAACAGCTGGTCGCCGGTCTGAAGGCGCGCGGGGTAACCTGCGTCTTCGGGATACCGGGCGTTCACACGGTGGAGCTTTACCGGGGACTGGCAGCCTCGGGGCTGCGCCATGTCACGCCGCGCCATGAACAGGGCGCAGGCTTCATGGCCGATGGCTATGCCCGCGTCACGGGCAAGCCCGGTGTTGCCTTTGTCATCACGGGGCCGGGGCTGACCAACACGCTGACTCCGATGGCGCAGGCGCGGGCGGATTCGGTGCCGATGCTGGTCGTTTCGGGTGTCAATGCACGCCCTTCGCTGGGCCGGGGGATGGGCCACCTGCACGAGCTGCCCGACCAGCACGCTCTGGCCTCGACCGTGGCGTTGGTGTCTGAGCATCTGGACGATCCAAAGGCGCTGAATACGGCTCTAAACAAGGTTTTTGAGCCATTTTCAACAGGACGCCCCGGGCCGACCCATATCCAGATCCCGCTGGATGTCGCCGGACTGGCGGCCGATGAAGTGGCCGCGCCGACCCGCTCTCAACAGAACCGTCCCGACCCCGATCTTGTCACCCAAGCGGCAGAGCAGCTGCAAGAGGCACAGCGCCCGCTGATCCTTGTCGGCGGCGGTGCCAGGGAAGCTGGCGAGGGACTGCGCACCCTTGCGGAACGGCTGAACGCGCCTGTGGTGCAAACGGTCAATGCGCGCGGATTGCTCCATGCCCATCCCCTGTCGGTTCCGGCCAGCCCCAGCCTGTCAGCAACCCGCGCCCTGATCGCAGAGGCCGACGTGGTGCTGGCCCTTGGCACTGAACTGGGGCCCACGGACTACGATATGTACGCCACCGGCAGCATGCCGAAGATGGCCCATCTGATCCGTGTCGATCTCTGTGCGCAGCAACTGGCGCGCCATCCGGCGGACATCGCCGTTCACTGCGCGGCAGGGGTCTTTACCGATGCTCTGCTTGCGGCCCTTCCTGACGGGAGCGCTGAGACAGGCGGCGCAGATCGCGCGGCCAAGACCCGCGTGGCGGCGATAGAGGAACTCGGCCCGGACTACCGCGCGCAGGTCGAAATCCTGAACGCCATGCGCGATGCGCTGCCGGGGTCGATCATGGTCGGGGACTCCACCCAGCCGATCTATGCGGGCAACCTCTACTACGATCACGACCGCCCCGGTGGCTGGTTCAATGCGGCGACCGGATATGGCGCGCTTGGCTATGGCATCCCCGCGGCCATCGGCGCCGCAATCGGCGCAGCGGGGCAGCGGGTCCTCTCGATCCTTGGCGATGGTGGCGCCCAGTTCACCCTGCCGGAAATCATGGTGGCGGTGGAAGAGCGCCTGCCGGTCACCTTCGTGATCTGGAACAACCACGGCTACCGCGAAATTGCCACCTCGATGCAGGATGTCGGCGTCACGGTGGTGGGCTGCGATCCGACCCCGCCGGATTTCGCCGTCACGGCCAGATCCTTTGGCATCCCCCATCGGGCGGTCGGCCCAGACCCCGCGCTGGTGGCCGCGGCGCTGAAGGCAATGCCGGGGGATGGCGGCCCGTCGATGATCGAGATACTCGCGCCCTAACGCCGCGCGCGGGGCAGTTTCGCGCTCCAATAGGCGCCGCTGTCCTGGCGCAGGTCTTCGTATGATTCGATGCGGCGGCGCGCCTCCTCGCCACCCGCCTCGATCAGGTGGGTCAGAAGACACTCCAGCACTGCCATGGCGCCGCCATAGGCGCCAAAGGCATGGATCGAGTTGGAGGAGACCGCCAGCACGTGATCGGCGTGAATGCCGGGTGCAATGACTTCGCTATCCGAGATCAGCACCACCTTGGCCTTGCGCTCTGCCGCCATGCGGAGCGCCTGGATGGTGCCGGATGAATAGGGCGCAAAGGTGATCGCGATCAGGCAGTCCTGGTCCGACAGATCGATCAGATCATCGATGGCCGAGCCCATGTGGCGCGGCACAAGATCAAGATCCGGCAGTGCCATGCGCCCCACGTAGTGAAAATAATGCGCCAAGGCATAAGAGGCGCGCGTTGCCGTCACATAGCATCTGCGCGCCCCGGTCAGGGTCTTGACGATGGCAGCGGTGCGTTCGGGCGTCATAAGGCGCAAAGAGCGCGCGACGATATTGATTTCATTGCGCGCGGCGCGCGCCTGCAGCGCGGCGGCGGGCGCGCCTGAACTCTGCATCTGGGTCAGCCAGTCTTCGCCAAGGCCCGCCTCCTGCCCGGTGACAAGGTCGGCACGAAAGGGGCTGCGCAGCGCCTCGAAACTGTCAAAGCCAAGGAATTCGGCCAGCCGCACCAAGGTGTTGGCGCTGATCCCGGCCTTCTGGGCCGTCACACGGACAGGGTCGAGCGCAAAATCGCCGGGGTTGTCGATGATGTATTTCGCCGCCGTCGCCAGTTTCGGCGGCATCTCGGAGATCCCCGCCTTCAGCGTGGCAATCAGCCGAGTGGTCTGTTTCGGGTCAAGCTGCGGATCCATGGCATGACTAAGACCAAAGGTGTGCCCAATGGCAACAAAAAATCATTTGTTCCAGCGCAATGACCCTTATCCGCGCGAGGCCGTCCGCCGCAACACATCCCCCAGGCTGGAGGCGGCAAAGAGCACCGCCGCCAGGCAGACAATCGTCGGTCCGGTCGGCGTGTCAAAGGTGAAGGCCAGCTGCAGCCCTCCGAGGGCAGACAGACCTCCGATGCAGGCGGCGATCAGCGCCATGCGTTCGGGCGTGGAAGCAAAGGGACGCGCCGTGGCCGCGGGGATCAGCAAAAGCGCCGCGATCAGCAAAACCCCGACCACCTTGATCGCGACAGCCACCACAAGGGCCAGTGCGATGGTCAGCACCATCTGCTCTCGTTTCGGATCAATGCCGGCCGCATAGGCAAGATCCGGGTTCAGCGTTGCCGTCAGCAGCGCCGACCAGCGCGCCCACAAGAGCAGCAGAACCAGTGCCGCGCCGCCCCAGATCACCGCCAGATCGACCCGGCCCACCGCCAGGATATCGCCAAAGAGATAGGCCATCAGATCGACCCGCACCCCTTGCAGGAAGGAGACTGCCACCAGGCCGAAGGCCAGCGAAGAATGCGCCAGCACCCCCAACAGCGTATCCATGGCATAGCCGCGGTTGCTGAGCGTCGAAACCGTGGTTGCCATCACCAGCGAAGTGACCAGAACGCCCGCAAAGATCGAGGTGTCAAAGGACAGTGCCAGCGCCACCCCCAGGATCGAGGCATGGGCAGTGGCATCGCCGAAATAGGCCATGCGGCGCCAGACCACGAAACAGCCCAAGGGTGCCGCGGCCAGGGCAACACCGATCCCGGCCAGCGCCGCGCGGATCAGGAAACTGTCGAGGAGGCTCATCATGACGCCCTGTCCTTCTGGGCAGGACCGTGATCGTGATCGCAGTCCGGGCCATGATCGTGGGTGTGATTGTGCTCGTGCCGGTACAACGCAAGCGCGCCCTGCGTTCCGGTTCCGAACAGGGCCCGATATTCGGGCGCCGAGGCGACATGCTCGGGCTCACCCTCGCAGCAGATATGACCATTGAGACAGATCACCCGGTCCGAGGCGGCCATCACCACGTGCAATTCATGGCTGACCATCAGCACCGCACAGCCCAGTTCGGCGCGCACTTCGGCGATTTGTTGATAGAAGGCGGCAGAGCCCGGCTGATCCAGACCTTGCGTCGCCTCATCCAGGATCAAGAGTTGCGGATCGCTGAGCAAGGCACGCGCCAGCAGCACGCGTTGGAACTGGCCACCGGACAGGCCCGACATCTGCCGCTTTGCCAAGGGTCCAGCGCCCGCCTGATGCAGGGCAGCGTCGGCACGGGCGTCGCTGACCCGGTTCGGCAGGCTCAGAAACCGGCGCACGGTCAGCGGCAGGGTGGCATCGATATGCAGCTTTTGCGGCACGTATCCGATGCGCAGGCCCGGCGCGCGGGTGACATCGCCCCGGCTGGGCTTCAAGGCACCGATGATGCTGCGCAACAGCGTTGACTTGCCCGATCCATTGGGGCCGACCACGGTCACGATCTCGCCCGGTTCGATGCAGAAGTTCACATTGGACAGGACCGTATTGCCGCCGTATTGCACCGACAGGCCCTTCAGCGCCACAAGGCTCATGCAGCCTCTGCCTTCTGGCACTTGGGGCAGATGCCTTCAGCTTCGACCACCGTACGCTCGATCACAAAGCCGGCCGCCCGTGCCGCATCGCCCAACTGGCCCTGGGTCGGATCGGTGTGCACCTCGGCCACGGCGTTGCAGATCCGGCAGATCATGAAAATGGGCGCGTGTTTGTCGCCGGGATGGGTGCAGGCAATAAAGGCGTTCAGGCGTTCGATCTTATGGGCAAAGCGGTTCTTCACGAGGAAATCCAGTGCCCGGTAAGCCACCGGCGGCTGCGAACCCAGCCCCTCTTCGCGCAGGCGATCCAGGATTTCATAGGCGCCCAGCGCGCGATGCTCCTGCAACAGGATTTCCAGCACCCGGCGGCGCACCGGTGTGAACTGCAACCCCCGCGCCTTGCAATCCGCATCCACGGTGGCAATGCAGTCGTGGATACAACTGCTGTGATCATGGGTTTCAAAACCGATCGTTTCCATCGGGACCGTCTCCGCGCGGGCTGGATTGCAGGGCGTCGTTTTGCACTTGATATGTAATGTTATGACGCTTATCAAGCCACGTGATGTTATATGATTACATATTTCCAGCAAGAGGACTGTGGGAATGAAAGGCAAATCATACGCAGCGGCGCTTCCGCTCGTGTTCGGTGGCAGCATGGCCTTGGCGGATGTTCCTCGGGTTGCGACCGATATCGCGCCTGTGCATGGGCTGGTGGCGCGCGTGATGCAGGGCGTCGGCGAACCGGATTTGGTGGTGCAGCCCGGCGCCTCGCCCCATGGCTACTCCATGCGCCCCTCCGAGGCGCAGGCGCTGGATCAGGCGGATCTGGTGGTCTGGGTGGGTGAAGCCCTGACACCCTGGCTGGAAGGCCCGCTGGAAACACTTGCCTCGGATGCTCATGTGATCGAGCTGCTTGAGGCCAAAGGAACCCTGAAGCTGGAGTTCCGCAGCGGCGCGACCTTCGAACAGCACGACCACGGTGATGATCATGAAGAGCATCACGACGACGACCACGAAACCCATGACGATCACGATGATCATCACGCGCATGAAGACGAGCACGGCCACGATGACCACGCGGATCATGACGGGCACGACGACCATGATCATCAAAAGCATGATGATCACGCCGGTCATGACGATCACGAGGGGCATTCCCACGACGGCACCGATCCCCACATCTGGCTGGCACCGGCGAACGCCCAGGCCTGGCTGACGGTGATTGCCGAGGAACTGGCCGAGCTGGACCCGGACAACGCCGACGCCTACCGGGGCAACGCTGATGCAGGCAAGGCCGAGATCGAAGCGGCGGTGCAGCAGGTGAATGCAACGCTTGAGCCCTTCCGCACACAGAACTTTATCGTGTTCCACGACGCCTATCAGTATTTCGAGCACAGCTTCGGACTGTCCTCGGCGGGAGCGATTTCCTTAGGCGATGCATCGGATCCCAGCCCGGCGCGGATTGCGGAAATCCGGGACGCGGTGGCAGACCATGGCGTGACCTGCGTCTTCTCAGAGCCGCAATTCAACCCGGGACTGGTCGCCACTGTTCTGGATAGCACCGGCGCCAAGACCGTGGTGATCGATCCGATCGGAACCAAGATCCCGCTGGGGCCGACCTTTTACACGGATCTGATCACCGGCCTGGGCAATGCGATGGCCAGCTGCAAATAAGCCAGGACATGAAACAGGTCAGAGATGCTCTGGCCTGTTTCCTTTCAGACCCGATCCTTGACCAGATGGGTCAGGGTGGCGCCGGTCTCGTAATAGGCTTGCCGTAGCCCGGCAAAGGGCAGGCTATGACTCTGAACCGGACGCACGGGGAGACAGCTATCGTCCCCCGACACCAAGGCCTGCGCCATACGGGCCCCGAACAGGGTGCCCGGCCCGATCCCACGCCCCGAATAGCCGAAACAGGCATACCCGCCGTCCAGCGCTTGGATCTTTGGCAGGTGCTCGGTGGTCATGGCGATACGGCCAAACCAGGTCTGTCGCAGGGGCGTGTCGGCAAGGTCCGGAAACAGGCTATCAAGCTTGCGCCGTAACCAGTTCAGGTGAATGCCCTTGCCGATGTGATCCAGGGCCCCCATGGCACCGATAATCAAACGCCCCGCCTGATCGCGCCGCCAGGAGGACATCACCAGCGCCGAATCCCAGCACCCTTCCAGCCCCGGCAAGATCCGCGCCAGGACTGCATCCGGCAATGGATCGGTCGTCGCCTGGAAGTAATGCACCGGGATCACATCCGGCGTTTGCAGCCCCTCGATCTGCAGCGCATAGCCATTGGTGGCCAGGATCATATGACGCGCGCGGATCCGCCCCTGTGGCGTGGTGATCTGCCAGCTATCTCCGCTTCGCGTCGCACTGAGGGCAGGTGTATCACAATGGAGCCTCGCCCCTGCGGCAGAGGCCGCGCGCGCCAGACCGCGCGCATAGGAGAGCGGCTGGATGGTGCCTGCGCGCGGATCGAACAGCGCCCCGTAGACCCGCTGCGATCCCACCCGCGCCTGCGCCTCCTCGGCATCGAGCAGACGCACCGGCGCACCGATGGCGGTCAGCTGCGCGAAACGGCGCTCCAGATCCTTCATGCCCGATGGCGCATGGGCACAATGCAGGGTGCCCTTTTGGACCGGCTCACAGGCGATCTGATACTTTTCGATCAGCCCGTAGACCATATCCGGCGCTGCCGCCAAAAGAGCCGACAGGCGCCGCCCACCCGCTTCACCGATTTCGGCGTTGATATCCTCGGGCGGCAGCCAAAGCCCGGCATTGGCCAGACCCACATTGCGACCCGACCCGCCCCCGCCGAAGCTGCCTGCCTCGATCAGCCTGACCTCGGCGCCCATGGCCGCCGCCTCCAGCGCGGCGGAACAGCCCGTGTAGCCGCCACCGATGACCACCAAATCGGCGCTCACGTCTTCGCTCAAAGGAGGGGCAGAGACCTGCTCCCGGCAAGTATCGTGCCAAAGGCTTGACGACAGATCAGATGTCAAATGCGCTCCCCCGTTCCGGATGCCGATCTCATATCGGCGATACCCCATTCCGCCACCGCTGCCGAGAGGAAAAACATCGTCCCCGCGCCGGCCAAGGCCCATGGGCAATGCAGAGCCGGATTCCGTGCAGGCCTGCGGCCAGACCGGGCATATCGTGCTCTATCGTGGAGCTCTTGGATTTTCTCTGCTAAGGTCGCTGACGCCGGAAAGACACGTAGCTTGGATCTCATGACCACCGCCAGTGACACCATTGCCCCCGCCTGCGAGACAACAGTTTCCCCGCGCAAGGAGGCCAAACAGCGCCGCTCCCGTGTCAAAGTCGAAAAGATCCTGGATACGGCGCTGACCATGCTTTCGGAAGGATCCGCCGACAAGATCACCACCAATGCAATCGCCAAACGCGCGGGCATCAGCATCGGCAGCCTCTACCAGTTCTTCCCGAACAAGGAGGCGATTTTCTACGAGCTGTTTCAGCGCTGGCTGGTGCAAACACTGGATGCCCTGGATGCCGCAACCCTGCGGATGGAGGCAGGAGACCCCAAAGAGAAATGCGTGGACGCGATCCTGGACGCGCTTTCGGGATCGGCCGAGATCAACTCTCCGGGACATTGGCAATTGCGCCGCGCCATGGGCAGCTCTCCCGAGCTGGCGGATCTGGAGCAATCGCACCTGCGGCAGATCGTAGAGCGGATCAAGGCAATGCAGACCAAGCTGGGCTGTTTTCCGCCCGCGGAACTTGCCGACGATCTGGCCCTGCTGCAAAATCAGACCGCCATTGCCTGCCTGCAGGTCCTGGCGCAAACGGTCACTTCCGGAAACCAGGAGCAGGTCCGCGGATGGTGCCGCAAATTGCTGCTGCTGGCCTTTGATTACCAAGAGCTGTCCTAGACTTGTGATCTCTCCTCGCCTCGTCTGACAGTGCCATCACCGGCAGGCCCGTGACGAGCCGATTTGATTCCACCACCCCTCTGTCATTCAAGATCCAGCCCTAGGCCGCTGGGAGCGTGTAATTATATTATTGTATTTAATGAATGTTTTCGTTTTTGTGAGCATATGCTCATTTTAGTTGAAGTTCCTGATTAAATCACTCTAGTATCAGCCTGATTTCGAATATTGGACGCAAGGCAAACAGGCATGTTGGAAACCAGGACGGATCTGCGCGGCAGCGGCGCGCAGCGCCACAAACCCGTTGCGCGGGTCTATGCGGCGCTGACCGGGCTCTATGTGGCGCAGGCCATTCCGCTTTACCTGGTGGCCGCAGCCCTGCCGCCCATTCTGCGGGCACGCGGCGCTGACTTGTCGGTGATCGGGGGCCTCGGCATTCTGATGCTGCCCTGGGTGGTCAAGGCGTTCTGGGCGCCCTGGATCGACCGGCTGTCGCAACATCCGCGAATTGGCCGCAAGGGGGTGATCCTGGCGGCCCAGCTGACAATTCTTGCCGTGGTCGCGCGCCTGGCCCTGTTGGATCCGATTGCCGATATCGGGTTGTTCTTTCCGCTTCTGTTCGTGATGTCACTGGCCTCGGCCACGCAGGATATCGCCTCAGACGGCTACGCGGTCGAACATCTGCCGCCGCAGGCGCAATCGGGCGGCAATGCCATCCAAAGCAGCGCCGTGGCCGCAGGGGTTCTTTTCGGCGGCTCCGGCACGTTGGTCCTGTATGAACTTGCAGGCTGGCAGACGGCCGTCCTGACCGCAGGCATATGTTCGATGATTGCCGTCACCGCCTTTCTGACCGTCCCCGAACATCTGGGACGCAGGATCGACACCGATCTTGCCCAACAGCAGCAGCGCCCCCGGCTGCGCCGCTTCTTTGCCCGCCCCGGTGCCTGGGCGGCCCTGGGGTTTGCCCTGATCTTTCGCCTGCCCGAAGGGCTGATCAAGGCGCTGGAGCAGAGCTTCCTGGTGGATGCCGGGTTTTCCCTGTCGCTGATCGGCCTGATTTCCGGCGGCTCGGCGGCTGTGGTCGGGCTGGTGGGTGCCGGCCTTGGCATGCTGGTCATCAATCGCTGGGGCTTGGGCCTGTTCTTTGCCATGCTGGTTGCGCTGCGCACCCTGATCTTTGCCCTTTTTGCCCTGGCTGCCATGCAGGGGATGCCGCATGAGGTGCTGGTCGCCCTATCCATGGCCAATACCTTTTGTCGCTATATGGAGATCACCGGGCTTTACACCGCCTTCATGCGGGTCTCCTCCCTGTCCCAGGCCGGGACCGATTTCACCATTCTCTCCAGCGCAAACCTGCTGGTCTATATGACCGGGTCGATGGCGGCCGGGGTGATGGCACAGGCCCTGGGATATGCGCTCGTGTTCTGGACGGCCTGCGCCCTGTCGCTCGTCACCGGCATGGCAGCGCTGGTTCTTCTCGCAAAATCACACCCGGAGCGCACCAAGCTGCACAAGCCAGCCTGATCGGCCAGCCACTCCGGAGGACACCAACCAAAGGAAACGTCAATGAGAACGAATAACCTGCTGCTGGCTGGCAGTGCGCTGACCACCCTTTTTGCTGCGGCACCGCTGGCAGCCCAGGAGGCCGATGGATCGGTGGTCGTATTGGACCCGATCGTGGTGACGGCGTATCGCAGCAACTCCGAAGCCTCGGCCATTCCCGGCACGGTCCAGGTCATCACCAGCGCCGATCTGGAGGACCGGATCGCCACCAGCGACACCCTGGAAAAGCTGCTGTCGGACCTGGTCCCGGGCCTGTCGGTCTCCAACGGGACGGTTTCTGGCGCCAGCCAGACCCTGCGCGGCCGCAACATCCAGATCCTGATCAACGGCGTGGCCCGCACCAGCGAGCTGCGTGGCTTTGACCGCGAGTTGGCCCTGATCAACCCCAACTCGGTCGAGCGGATCGAGATCATCAAGGGATCCAACGCCCAGTTCGGCAATGGTGCCACCGGCGGTACCATCAATATCGTCACCAAACAGGCGGGCGACGTGAACCAGACCCAGGTGATCACCCGCCTGTCGGCCCAGGATGAGGATCCTTCGGGCAGCCTTGGATATGAGCTGTTCCTGGCCCATGACCGGCGCCTTGATAACCTGGGCCTGCGGCTGGAACTCAACACCAAGGGCATGGGAGACCGTTACGACGGCGCAGGGCGCCAGTTGCCCTCTGACCCGCTGGTGGGCCAGGGCGGCGGTGACAACAACCGGAACTACGCCCTGGGCATTGCCGCCGACTATACCGTCGATGCCCATCGCTTTGACCTGAGCCTGGATGTGAACCGCTACGAGCAGACGCCGGAGTTCTTCTCCAACTACCTGACCAACCCGGTCAGCGTCGACACGACGCAGCCCTATAGCGGTGCGCCCGTAAAGGATGAAACCAATGCGCTGACGCTGAAGTACCAGAACTCTGCCCTGGCCATCGGTGAGTTGGAAGTGCAGGCCTATGCCACCGACAACAGCCGTCAGGCCGCCTTTGTGCCCGCAGGCATCGCCAACCCGCTCTATTACCCGGTGAGCACAGTCAACCCCGCGCAGAACCCGCTGGCACAAAGCCAGCTCAACACCGAAACCTATGGTCTGCGCTCGACCGTCCGGTCGCAGATCGGCGCCGGAACCCAGCTCACCTGGGGACTGGATCTGGGCCGCGACGATGTCCGCCAGACCCTGCTGGACGGTCAGGACGTGATCGCACCGATGACCCAGAACAGCGTCGCCCTGTTTGCCCAGGTCGACGCAGAGCTGGGCGATTTCGAACTCTCCGGCGGGCTGCGCTATGAACGTTTTGACCTCAGCGTCGACAATTTCACCCGCCCGGATGCGGTGCAGCTGACCGCGGGCGGCCCGGCCGTGCTGCCTGCCGTCACTGTCGTCGGAGGCGATTTCGAGTATGACGCCGTGGTGTTCAACCTGGGCGCTGTCTACCACCTGACCCCGGCCACCAGCCTATTCGCCGGTTTCTCGCAGGGCTTCTCGCTCCCGGATGTGGGCGCCTTCACCCGCCGCGCCATGGCGGCGAACCCCTTCCTGCCGGGGCAGACCGTGTCCTTTGCCTCGATCGGGCCGGATGCGCAGATCGTGGATACCTTTGAACTGGGCCTGCGCCACAGCGGCAACCGCTTCCAGATCGAGGCCTCGGCCTTTTATGCCGAATCCGACGAGGGCACCGTCTTCGACTCCGCCACCAATACCATCACCCAGCAACGGGAAGAGACCTGGGGTGCCGAGGCCATTGCCGATTTCGCGGTCAATGATGCGCTGAACCTCGGGATCGCCGCCTCCTTCACTGAAGGGCGCACCGATACCACGGGTGATGGCAGCACCGACAGTTGGCTGCCGAACAACCGGATCGGCGCTCCGATCAAGGCCACGCTCTATGGCGACTACATCTTTGCCAACGGCCTGCGCCTTGCCGGTGAGGTGGTCTATACCGGCGAACGCGGCAAGCCCGGTGTTCAGGTACTGGAGGAGACCACCCGCGTGAACCTCCGCATGGCCAAGAACATCGGCCCGGGGGAATTCAGCTTTGCCGTGGACAACCTGTTCAACACCGACCAGCTGAACCCGACCGGCACATCCGTGCGCACCAACCCCCTGACTGGGCAGCTCATTCCGGTCGCCGATGAAGGGCGGAGGTTCTGGATCGGCTACTCCATGACCTTCTGATCACAGGCCAGACAGCCGGGGCGACGCAAACAGCCGTCCCGGATCCAGGCGATCACGTCCGCATGCGGAGAAAGAAAAAGCGCGGAGCCGAAACTCCGCGCCCATCTATCTTCGTCTTTTTACCTGCCGTGATCCATGCCGGACCTCAGGCGTCGCCCCGCAGGTTGCGGGCCGAGGCGGTCATCTCGTCATATTGGCCAGAGGGGCGGAATTTCCACAGGTAATCCGGCAGGACCGGCCCCATCAGCGACGGTTTGATCCCCAGATCGGCAAAGCCCTTGGCACCGTCAGAGACCACATTGTCACGGCCGAGGTTCTTCAGCTGATCGCGGGTCAGCACCTTGTTCTCGATCAGCTGGAAGCTCACGAACTGCAGGATGTCAAAGCCAAGCGCCACGATCCCGGCCACGAAACGCGGCAGCGACAGGACGATACGGCGGCGGTGGATCACCTGCAGCATGTCCTGCATCAATTCGGCAAATGTCTTCACCTCGGGGCCGCCCAGCTCGTAGACGCCCGGTTCGGCCTGGCCCAGAACACCGGCGACCGCGGCCCGTGCCACATCGTCCACATAGACCGGCTGGAAGCGGGTTGCGCCGCCAGCGATCGGCAGGATCGGCGACAGGCGGGTCATCCCGGCAAAGCGGTTGAAGAACTGATCCTCGGTGCCAAAGATGATCGAGGGGCGCAGGATCACCGCGGACGGGAAGGCCGCCTGCACGGCTGCTTCGCCTTCGGCCTTGCTGCGGGCGTAATCGCTGTCGCTTTCGGCATCGGCACCGATGGCCGACAGATGCACCAGCTGATCCACACCCTGGTCGGCTGCGATCCGTGCGATGCGCCCGGCGCCTTCGGCCTGAACCGCGTCAAAGGTGTTCTTGCCCAGCTCGTTCAGCACGCCGACGCAGTTCACCACCGCATCCGCGCCCTGCATGACCGCAGCGACAGAGGCATCATCGCGAATGTTGCAGAAAACCGGTTCGACCTGCCCCGGCACCCCGTAGGGCTTTACGTGCATCGCTTCATTGGGACGGCGCACCGCCACGCGCACGCGCCAGCCTTCCTTGGCCATGCGGCGCGCAATGTAGCGACCGACAAAACCGGATCCGCCATAGATCGTAACCAGCTTGGACATCTTTTGGCTCCTACAGTTGCTCCAGATCCGATCTAGCGGCCCGGATCATTTCAAACAAGGCGCAAATCTCGACTCGAACCGCAGTTTCATCATAAATGACAGCCATTCAACCGGGTGTTTGACCGATCTGCCCTGCGTGGCAGGACCCAGTCAGGCCGATCCTGAGCCATCGCGACCTATGGGTGCAAGAATCCGTTTGACGCCCCTGCCGCCGATGCGTATACGCCGCTTCACGACACCTGCCCAGGTGGCGGAATTGGTAGACGCGCTAGCTTCAGGTGCTAGTGTCCGTATGGACGTGGAGGTTCGAGTCCTCTCCTGGGCACCATTCCCCTCAGCTTGAACGACAGAAGACGACCCGAAGGTCGCCCTCTTGCTTTGCGTCGGACGTATCGCCGGATCAGAAATCCTGCCACTTGTCCAAGGCGGCATTGCCGTCGGTGCCGGTTGCGGCGGCCGGGGTGACGTCGCTGAAATCCCAGTCGTCGTCGCCATGGGCCGTCGGGGCGCTCGGGGCGGCTTTCGGCGCGCTCAGCTGCGTGATGCCGCCACCGCCCGAGATCTTGAAGTGGGCCACCAGCTCGGCCAGTTTGGTCGCGTCGCTGTTCAGCATGTGACCCGCCGCCGTCGCCTGTTCCACCATCGCCGCGTTCTGCTGGGTCACCTGGTCCAGCTGCACCACGCCGGTGTTGATCTCGCCCAGGCCGGTGGACTGCTCCACCGCGCCCTCGGCAATGTCGGTCACCAGTTTCGAGATATGGTTCACCCGCTCGACGATGCTATTGAGCGCCTCGCCCGCCTTGCCGACCAGATCCACACCGCGCTCCACCTGGCGCGAGGAATCGCTGATCAGCGTCTTGATCTCCATCGCCGCATCCGAGGAGCGCTGCGCCAGGGCGCGCACTTCGGAGGCCACCACCGCAAAACCACGGCCTGCTTCGCCTGCTCGGGCAGCCTCGACCCCGGCGTTCAGCGCCAGGAGGTTGGTCTGGAAGGCGATGTCGTCGATCACGCCGATGATCTGGGCGATATGGGTCGAGGACTGCTCGATCTCGGTCATCGCCGAGACCGCGCTTTGCACCACGGTGCCGCTGTTTTCGGCTTCCTGCTTGGCCTCGTCCATGATGTTCTCGACGCTGCGCGCACCTTCGGCGGCGGATTTCACGCTTGCGGTCAGCTCATCGAGGGCGGCGGCGGTTTCCTCCAGGGTTGCGGCCTGGCTTTCGGTGCGGTGCGACAGGTCGTCCGAGGACTGGCTGATCTCGGCCGCGCCATTGCGGATGCTGGCGGCGGACTCGACCACCTGAGAAACGGTACCGTTGAGGTTCTCGACCGTCTTGTTGAAATCGAGCCGCAGCTGTTCGTAGTCTTCAGGGAAGGCACTGTCGATGGTGATGGTCAGATCCCCCTGAGCCAGCAACGACAGGCGCTCGGTCAGCTTGGTGACAACCACACCCTGTTCCGCGTCGCGTTTCTTCTGCTCCGCTTCCAGTTCCTTTTCGCGGATCAGCTTCTGGCGGAAAATGTCCAGCGACCGGGCCATCTGGCCAACTTCATCGCCGCGGCGCTTGCCGGAGATTTCCACGGTGTTGTCGCCATCCGCCAGGCCGGTCATGGCGCGGGTCAGAGAGACGATAGCCGCAGCAATGTTCGAGCCGATCAGCCAGGCCAGAAGACCGCCGACGATAACGGCTGTGGCCACGGCGCCCAGGATCATGGTTTCGGTCATGGCGGATGTCTCGGCCTTCGCGGCCTCGCGCTCTGCCATCAGCTCTTCTTCGACGGCCATGAAGTCTTCCATGATGGCGCGGAACTGATCGAAAAAGACCTTGCCGCGGGCCTCGCCGATCAGATCGGCCATGTCATCCATGGTCTTGGCGTCCCCGATGTCGCGGCGCAGGTCGATGATTGGCGCAACGGCATTTGCGCGCCACTCGGTGATGATCGTGCTGATTTGCGCCAGACGCGCGACCTGTTCCGGGTCGTCCTTGACGGTTTCGGACAGCTCTGCGACCAGTCGGTCGAATGTCTCGGCGCCCGTGTTCAAGGGGGTCATGAAGGCCTCATCCCCGGCCAGGAGGAAGCCGCGCATGCCGGTTTCCATATCCACGGCTGCGGCAAGGATATCTTTGGCCGTGGCAATGACCCGATGGGTGTGATCGACCCATTTCATGGCATCATTGGCGGCACTGCCGCTGACATCGCCAAAGCTGGTAAGATCCGCAAAGGCGCGCGACCGGTCTACCAGCAAGTCCTCTTCGAAGGCGATGAAGCTGGAGATCAACTCTCGGAACCTGTCGAAATAGGCTTTCCCGGCGCCCTTTTTCACTTCTGCAGCCATGTCGTTCATGGTGGGCGCATCGCCGATATCGCGGCGCAGCTGGATCTGCGTTTCGGCAATCTTGGCCTGCCACTCGGTCAAGACCGCTTCAGCCTCTTTCAGGCGGGCGACCTGCGCGGGGTTGTCGCTCACGGTGTCCTGGAGCCTGGCCAGGGTGTCATGGGCGACGGTGCTGCCGGTTTCATAGGGGGCCAGAAACTCTGCCTGCCCGGCCAGAAGATAGCCGCGCATGCCGGTTTCCATGTCAACCGCGGCGGAGACAACCGTATCGGCTTCGGACAGGACGTGATGGGCATGAGTGACCCAGCGGTCCGTGTCAGCCATGCGATGGAGATTCAGGCTGGCGATCACGCCGATCGACAATGTCAGGATCAAGGGTCCGGCTGCAACCAGCATGACCTTTGTCTTCATGCGCATATTGGCGATTGAAAGGAAGCGCGTCTTTGCGCCAGTGGGAGCTCCACCATTCATAATTGTAGTGCCTCTGTTCCGTTCGCGTCTGCGTAAGTATCGAATCGAAACCTTTGCAAAGACTTTATGGTCGCGCGCAAATCGGGGACAAAGTGCCGCGTTCAGCGACAGTCTGCAGGTCTGAAATCACCCCTCGCAGGCGGGACTTCAGCAGATATGGATCTGAAACAGGGGATGAGAGCCGCGCCCAGGTTTGATCCGTCGCGCGGCCCCCGGGCGCGACACGGAACAGGCGGCAAAGCCCGCTCCGTGTGCTGTGATGGATCGGTCAGGCCGGGCGCGACAGAAGGCTGCCTGGGCGGGCACGGGCCAGACCGGCTGTCAGGACACCGGCAATCACCGCTTTCAGGATGTCACCGGGGATAAAGATCAGGATCAGGGCGGCGGCTTCGGTGAAGGATTTGTCGAGCGTGATGGCCATGCCGCTCACTCCGAACAGATAGAGCACAAGGATCCCTCCCAGGAGCGATGCCAGGATGGCGATGGGCAGCAGCGGCAGCGACCGCATGCGCTCCATGATCAGGCCGGTGACAAAGGCCGCGACCGGAAAGCCAAACAGGAAGCCCGCGGTGGGCGAGGCAAAGACGCCAAGGCCGCCGCGCCCGCCGGACAACAGCGGCAGGCCCAGAGCCACCAGCAGCAGGAACAGCAGCACCGCAAGAAACCCGCGGCGGGCGCCCAGAACCGTGCCGCACAGCATGATGCCAAGGCTTTGCGCGGTGACCGGCACCCCAAAGGCGAGGGTAATCTGCGGGACAAGACCCAATGCGGCGGTCAGCGCTGCAAAAAGAGCGATATAGGCAACGGAACGTTCCATGGTGTTGTGATCCTTTCTTGCGCCTCGGTCACTGTGCCAAGGCGGGAATGTCAGTGAATGCCGCCCCGTGCCTTCAGCGCTTCGGCAACGTGATCGGCGTCATCCAGCGCCAGAACGGTCATAGGCAGGGCAATGCGCCAGGACGGGTGGCGCGCCGATCTGGCCCGCCAGGCCTCGATCAGTTGCGCGCCGCGCCGACCCAGCAGCGGGGTAAACCGGATGACCAGCGCGATTGCGATCTCCAGGGCGCGGGTCTTCAGCCCGATGTGCCGAAACGGGGTCAGCAGCCAGGCGGCTACATCGATCATGTCCGACAGGCGGCTGGTCATGGTGACGAAGTTGGCCAGCGCCACCGTATTGGCAAGGCGCAGGGCGATCATCAGACCTTTCTGAGGTGTGCCTTCGATTAGGTGCCATACCACGATAACGGCGAAGAAGGGCCAGAGGATGCGCAGGGTCTTCAGCCCGCTGCGCGCAAACAGAGAACCTGCACTGAGATAAAGCATCAAGGCCAGGGTCAGCGCGGCGACCTGCAGGATGATCGACTGCAGCGAGAACAGCATGAGGGTCGCGCCAGAGAGCGCGGCAAGTTTCCAGCCGACCGGAACCCGATGGGCCCAGGTTTCAAGCGGGGAGGTCAGAGAGATCATCCTGCGTCCCCCATTTGGTCATCTGGCTGGTAAAGGCGGGCAGCACCTCCGGTGCCGGGCCATCGGCCTTAAGTTGGCCGGCCTCGATCCAGAGCACCCTGTCGTAACTTTCCAGGTGCTGCGGGTCGTGCGATATGTGAAACAGCTGCGCATCCACCCTGTCTAGGCTTCTCTGCAGCTGCATGCGGGTGGAAATGTCCAGCCCCGCAAAAGGTTCGTCCAGGATGATGACACGCGGCGCCATGGACAGGATCGCCATCAGGCAGACCAGCTGTTTCTGCCCCTGTGACAGCAGATGCGTCGGCGCCTTTGCCCAATGGGATTTTCCGAACCGTGCAAGGATCTGGCTGACGCGGTCATCGGCATCTGCCTTGTCGAGACCCATCTGCCGCAGCCCAAATCCAAGCTCTTCTTCCACGGTGGGAAAGATGATCTGCCGATCCGGGTTCTGAAACAGGATGCCGACAAGACCAAGCGCGGCCTTGCGGTCTCGGAAAACATCCGTGCCTTCAATGCGCGCAGTGCCCTGGTCGGGGGCGACGAGGCCGCTGATGACCCGCGCCAGCGTGGTCTTTCCGGATCCATTTCGCCCGACGATCCCGACCCGCGGCTCCGCTGCTGAAAAAGAGATATCCTGCAAGACGTGTCTGGCGCCTGCGGTCAGGGTCACGCCCTTCAACTCCACCAGGGCCCCGAGAGGCGAAGGGGCCAAGCTTTGATCCGCTGTGGCAGATTTCACAGGCGGACTCCTTCCTGTTGAGCCGGGTCCGTCCAGACTGGCCTGTTCACACGGGCCTGTTCAGACGGGGAGGTCAAAAAACGATCCGGCTGGTGATAGCGGATTTTTTGCGTCTGGCAACGTGTTCCGACCTCAAAGAGGCGGAAATCTGGTCCTTGGCCTTGAATCAGGGTCAGGAAGTCTCAGGGAAATACCGCCCGGGCCATCCGTCACATCAGATCACATAGATCTGCACGGCAATCGCGTGATGATCACCCGGTGATGACCTGCGGATCAGCCCGATATCTGCAGGTGCAGCCCTGCGCCCGGAAACAGCCGCGCGGTCGCGGCGCGCTCGGCCAGGGGCGGGCCGTCAAAGTAGCCTTGCAGGTAGTCGACATTGCATTCCTGCAGCAGGGTACGGTGCTCTTCGGTCTCAGCGCCCTCTCCTGTGACGCTCATGCCCAGGGCATGACCCAGCTCGGCGATGGCCACGACAATGGCCTTGGTTTCATCCGACTCGGGCAGCTTCGAGACAAAGGCCGCGTCCACTTTGATCTTGTTCACCGGGAATTTCTGCAGGTAGCTGAGCGATGAATAGCCCATGCCAAAATCATCAAGGGCGACGGTGATGCCAAGCCGTTGCAGGGCTTCGATTTCACGCAGGGCGGACTGGCCGCTGGACAGAACCACGGTTTCGGTGATCTCGGCCTCTACCGCGCTTGCGGGGCAACCGGTTTCATAGAGGCAATCGTTGACGAATTCATCCACCTGCGAGCCGAACAGTTTTGGCGACAGGTTGACCGCGACCCGGCCCTTGAAGCCCAGGTCATGCCAGCGTGCCGCTGCGCGGAAGGCATGGGTCATGATCTGATAGGTCAGCTCGCGGATGAGACCGCATTCCTCGGCAACCGGGATGAACTCGCCCGGAGAGATGCTGCCAAGGTGCCGGTGGTGCCAGCGTGCCAGGGTTTCAAACCCCACGATTTCACCGGTTTTCAGGCAGGTCTGTACCTGGAAAACCGGGCGAATGCCGTCTTCCTTCAGGGCCGCGCGCAACTCGCGCTCCAACAGTGCCTTGCGCTTGATGGCGGTTTCCAGATCCCTGTGGAAGATCTCGACCCGGCCGCGGCCGCTGTTCTTGGCCTCGTAAAGCGCCAGATCGGCACAGCGAATCCCATCGGCGGCGCGGGCATCGTGCCCGGCCAGGGTGGCGATGCCTGCGCTCATGCCGGTGTGCAGGACGTTGCCGCTGACGGTCAGCGGTTTGGACAGGTCATAGACGAGGGAATTGGCGATATTGGTCAGCCGGTCTTCGCTGTCTGCACCTTTGACGACAATGGCGAATTCGTCGCCGCCCAGTCGCGCGGCCAGAGCGTTGGTACTGCTGCTGCTGGCCTGGAATTTATCCGCGACCACTTTCAGCAGGGCATCCCCGGTGGGATGACCCAGAGTGTCGTTGATGGTCTTGAAGTGATCCAGATCCGCCAACAGGAGCGAGACCTGCGCGCCGGTATCCAGCCAGTCTGCCAGGGTCTGCTCCAGCAGGCGCCGGTTGGCAAGCCCGGTCAGGCTGTCATGTTCGGCCAGGTATTTCACCCGTGCCGCCTGTCGCGCCTGATCGCTGTGGTCGGTCGCAAGCAGCAGTGTTCCCAGGTAAAGCCCGTCTTCGTCGCGGATGGGACCACCGCGCACCAGCAGGTTCAGCTCCTCGCCGCTGTTGAAATGGGTCACACAGGCTTCCGCGGCAAAGTCCTGCCCGGCGGCGACTCGTTCTTCGATCTGTTCGGCCACCTCCTCGGGGAGCCAGGATCGGAAGTTCAGCCGCTCCCCCTCGCGGGCGTCGGCAAAGAAGATACCGGCATTGGCGTTGGAGAAGACGACATTGCCGGTTTCGTCCGTCAGGATGACCCCGTCGCGCGTGGATTTCAGGGCGCGGTGGATCCTTTTGCGTTCCCGTCGGTCGGTCTCGGTGCTTTGCGCGCGAAGATCCTCCATTTCGATCTCGCTGCGCCGCATCTGTTCCAGCGCCTGTGCCAGCATCCCGATTTCGTCCGTGCGGTGCTGGTGGGGGATGCGGGTATCCAATCGACCATTGCGCAGATCGACGATCGCGCGGCCAATGGTGGTCAGGGGTTTAGAGATCCGGGACAGGGCAAAAATGGCGCTGCCAGTGACCAGCACAAACACGATGGCCGAGATCAGCGCGTGATGGAGCGTTGCCTCCATCAGCTGGTCGGTAATGGTTTCTATGGGCAGAGTGAGATGCAGATAGCCAAGAACCTCTGCATGGCCATTGCGAACAAGGGTAATCGTATGGGTGTTTACCACGTCGTCGGCATTTGGCACGTAGTCCGGCGCGATGATCGTCGTGATGTCTTCGCCGTTCGGCCAGGTCACCTGTGCGATACCCACCTGCCCCGTGTGTGCAAGCTGTTGCAGCGCTTCTTCCACCCTGGGTATGTCAAACTCCGACAGAGGTTGCGACATTGCGGTTGCCGCCAGGCGTGCCAACAGATCCGCCCGCCTGTTCATGCTGTCGGTCAGGTGTTCGCGGTGATCGTAGCTTTCAAATAGCAACCCAACGGCCAGAATCAGAAATACCGGGACCAGAACGCCCAGCAATATCTGCCTTCGCAGGGTTTTGGGTTTGAAGGACATCATACCCACCTACCCCAACAGCTTGTAAGGCTTTGAGGTCTTGCGGGAGCGTTGCAAGAGGGGGTGCAGCCGCGTACTGCGTGTCACTCTGGCGGGGGTATGGTCCGGACGTGCGGCACGGGCCAGCGATGACAGAACTGCCACTGCACTCATCACCAAGAGGAACTCAACGAGGCCGGAACTCCACATTTAGTCTGCACCTTTTAAAACCGGACGGATCCAAAGGTGCCGAATTCGGGTTAATTGAATCTCTGCATGAGGCGGAAAACCACGTAAAAACCCCGTTTTGACAGGGGTTTTGTCTGGAAAACTTTAGTTGAAATCATGTTATTCAATCGGCCTGAGTGCATGCGGATGCAGCTTACGGATGGCTGGCAAAGGGGGCTGCATCTCCCCAGAGCTGCCGCACACGGGCATCGCGTCCGCAGGCCTGGCGGTAGCGTTTGTAGGCTGCGGCCTGCCGTTTGGGGCCAAAGCGGGTAAAGACCAGGCTGTCACCCTTGTAATAGTCCTGATGGTAGTCTTCGGCCGCGTAGAAGGGACCGGCATCCAGGATCGGTGTCACCACGGCCTGTCCCAGCTCACGTTGTGCCTTGGCCTTTGCCTGTTCCGCGAGGCTCCGTTCATCGCCGCCCTTCACGAAAACGGCGGTGCGATAGCTGTCGCCACGATCACAGAACTGCCCGCCTGCATCCGTGGGATCGACCGAGCGGAAGAACATATCCAGCAGCGTCGCGCGGCTGACTTTGGCGGGGTCAAAATGGATCTGGACCGCCTCGTAATGGCCGGTGCCGCCGCGGGTGACCTCCTTGTAGGTGGGGTTCTTCGTGCTGCCACCAGCATAGCCCGAGACCGCCTCGACCACGCCGGGTACGGATTCGAAATCGCTTTCGACGCACCAGAAGCAGCCGCCCGCAACGGTCAGCACCTGGGGGCTTGCGGCATGGGCTTCATGGCCGCGCAACAGGCCCGCCGTCAGGATGAGGATGGCCAGGGAAACCTGTTTGATGTGATGCAATGTCTTCATCGGTGCCTCCGTTTTGCAAACACCCTGACGGCTGCCTCATTTTTGCTCAACCGGCTGTCATCAAATGTCACGCACAGGTGAGCGCAAGTTACCGCTTGGAAATTGGATCCAATCTGGCTAGCGTGCCGCAAAAGGAGGGTCCGATGACTGAAAAAATGAGCACCCATCAGGCGGAAGAAGACCAGCGCAACGAAGAGATCCTCATCTATCTGAACGGGAAGATCGTGCCCAAGGCCGAGGCCACCGTCAGCGTCTATGACAGCGGTTTCATGCTGGGCGATGGCGTCTGGGAAGGCTTGCGCCTGTATAACGGCACCTGGGCCTTCATCGACGAGCACCTCAACCGTCTGTTCGAGGCGGCCAAGGCCATCGATCTGGACATTGGCCTGACGAAGAAAGGCGTGAAACAGGCGGTGCTGGACACGCAAAAGGCCAATGGCATGACCACGGACGCCCACGCCCGGCTGATGGTGACGCGCGGCCCGAAAACGCGGCCCTTCCAGCACCCGAGCCTGTCGCAGCAGGGGCCGACTATGGTGATCATCATGGAGCATTCCCGCCCCAACCTGCCGCGTCCGATCAATCTGGCCACGGTGCCGCATATCCGGGGTCTGCCGATGAGCCAGGATCCCAAGCTGAACTCCCATTCGAAACTGAACTGCATCCTCGCCTGTATCGCCGCCGAAAAGGCAGGCGCGGACGAGGGGCTGATGCTGGATGTGAATGGCTTTGTGAACACCACCAACGCCTGCAACTTCTTTATCGTGCGCGGCGGGGAGGTTTGGACCTCGACCGGGGACTACTGCATGAACGGCATCACCCGGCAGAAGGTGATCGATCTGTGCCGCGCCAATGATATCCCGGTGTTTGAGCGCAACTACTCGCTGGTGGACACCTATGGTGCGGATGAGGCGTTTCTGACCGGCACCTTCGGGGCGCAGACTCCGGTTGGCATGATTGACGGGCGCCAGATCGGCACGGGCGAGATGGGTCCGATGACCAAACGGATCCGCGCGCTTTACAAGGCATTGATCGAAAAGGAGTGCGCCTGATGCGGATTGCAATGTGGTCGGGGCCGCGGAACCTGTCGACGGCGATGATGTATGCCTTTGGAAACCGGGGCGATTGCGCGGTGGTGGATGAGCCGTTCTATGCGGCCTATCTGAAGATGACGGGCCTCGATCATCCCATGCGCGAGGAGATCCTGGAGAGCCAGAACCAGGATCCGGCAGCGGTGGCCGATATGCTGTTGGGCGACATCCCTGCGGCGAAACCGGTCTACTACCAGAAACACATGAGCCAGCACATGATCCCCGGCATGCCGCGTGACTGGATGCGGGAGGTGACCAATGTCTTCCTGATCCGTCACCCGGCGCGGGTTATCGCCTCTTATGCGGCGAAACGCGAGAACCCGACGCTGGACGATATCGGCTTCCGTCAGCAGGCCGAGCTTTATGACCTTTGCCGCAGCTGGGGCCAGTCGCCGGTGGTGGTCGATAGCTACGACATTCGCCAGAACCCGGGCGAAAAGCTGGAACAGATGTGCGAGGCGATCGATCTGCCCTATTCGCCCAAGATGCTGTCCTGGCCCAAGGGGGGCCACAAGGACGACGGTGTCTGGGCTGCGGTCTGGTACGGCGCGGTCTGGACCTCGACCGGATTTGCTGGCCCCGAGGGCGATCTGCCCGAGGTGCCCGATCATCTGCAACCGGTGTTGGAGGCGGCGATGCCCTATTACGAGCAGTTGAAGGCAGTGAAGATCTGAACCGAAAACCGTGGCAGGCTGGTCAGCCGATCAGCTTGCCCAGTTTCATCGCCACGCCCATGTCGCCGGTGATCTTGATCTTGCCCATCATCACGGCGGTCATCGGGTTCAGCTTGCCGGTCAGCAGCTTCTTCAGGTTCTCCTGCGACAGGCGCAGGGTGCAGTCTGTTTCGCTGTCTTCGGTGGTTGCCGTGCCATCGGCCAGAACGATGACGCCGTCCTCGCCGCAGTCGAATTTCAGCGAGCCGTCAAAGCTTTTGCCGGACAGGCCGGACTGGATACCGGCGGCGATGTCTTGAAGGGCCATCGGGGGATCTCCTCTTGCTTGACCTTCGGGTTAAGCAAGGGGGATGCGCCGGGCAAGCATGACCAAGGGGGAGGGGGGCCTCAGGCCTGGCTGAGTGCCTCAATCGTGAGCGGGCAGGGGCTGCCGCCATAGAAGGTGTCGATCACCTGTTTGAAGTCCCCCGGCGCATCCGGCACGGCGGCAAACAGCGTTATGGAGGAGCGCAGTTTCTTCGCGTCCACCTTGCCAAGGATCGCGGCGGCGTCCTGATCTGCGTGCGACAGCATCAGCCGGGCAACCTCCAGAAGACGCGCGCTGAGAACCTCGTGGCCCAGGTAGGCCTTGGCCTCGGACAGATCCTCGATCCCGTACAGTTGCGCCATGTGGGATTTGCCAAGTTCGGCCAGTTGCGGGAAGACGAACCACATCCAGTGGCTCGTCTTTTTACCCGCGGAAAGTTCGCTCAGGACATCGGACCAGACCGTGTCCTGGGCTTCGACGAACATCTCCAGCTCTTCTTCGAAGTCATCCTCGAAGTCGCCGTCTATGTCGTAGTCGTCGCTCACTTCTTCAGGCGGCGCTCACGCGCGGCCAGCAGCTTCAGGCGCAGGGCGTTGAGCTGGATAAAGCCCGCCGCGTCTTCCTGGTTGTAGGCGCCGGCGTCCTCTTCAAAGGTCACATGGGCCTCGGAGTAAAGCGAATGCTCGGAATCGCGCGCCACAACAAAGGCCGACCCTTTGTAAAGCTTCAGGGTCACGGTGCCGGTGACATGTTCCTGGCTCTTGTCGATCAGCGCCTGCAGCATTTCACGCTCGGGGCTGTACCAGAAGCCGTTGTAGATCAGCTCGGCATAGCGCGGCATGATCGAATCCTTCAGGTGGCCTGCGCCGCTGTCGAGGGTGATCTGCTCGATGCCGCGGTGCGCGGCCAAGAGGATGGTGCCGCCGGGGGTTTCGTAGATGCCGCGGGACTTCATGCCGACGAACCGGTTTTCCACGAAGTCGAGGCGGCCGATGCCGTGCTTGCGGCCGTATTCGTTCAGCGCGGTCAGGATGGTGGCCGGGCTCATCGCCTCGCCGTTGATCGAGACAGCATCGCCCTGCTCGAATCCGATGGTGATCACTTCCGGCGTATCCGGCGCATCCTCGGGGCTGACGGTGCGCTGGTAGACGTAATCGGGCGCCTGTTCGGCGGGATCTTCCAGCACCTTGCCCTCGGAGGAGGTGTGCAAAAGGTTCGCATCGACCGAGAAGGGCGCTTCGCCGCGCTTGTCCTTGGCGATCGGAATCTGGTTCTTCTCGGCAAACTCCAACAGGCGCGTGCGCGAGGTCAGGTCCCATTCCCGCCAGGGGGCGATCACCTTGATATCGGGGTTCAGCGCATAGGCGGCCAGTTCAAACCGCACCTGGTCGTTACCCTTGCCGGTGGCGCCATGGGCCACGGCATCCGCGCCGGTTTCAGCGGCGATTTCCACCAGACGTTTCGAGATCAGCGGACGTGCAATCGAGGTGCCCAGAAGGTACTCGCCCTCATACAGAGCATTGGCGCGGAACATCGGGAAGACGAAGTCCTTCACGAACTCTTCGCGCACGTCTTCGATGTAGATGTTTTCCGGCTTGATGCCCAGCATCTCGGCCTTCTTGCGGGCGGGCTCCAGCTCTTCGCCCTGGCCCAGATCGGCGGTAAAGGTCACCACCTCGCAGCCATATTCGGTCTGCAGCCATTTCAGGATGATCGACGTATCAAGGCCGCCAGAGTAGGCCAGCACAACTTTCTTGGGCGCGGACATGGGTTTTCCTCTTGATCAGAACGTCTGCGGCGTAACGGGTTTTGCGGGCAAGGGCAAGGTTCGCCGGGTTTTCCTTGTCTTGCCGCCCGCAAAACGTGCAATAACGCTGGGACGACTATTTACAGGAGAGATTACCCCGTGACCGGCTGGAAGATATTTTCACATTCCGTGTTCTTGCTGAACCATAACCTGAAGGATGCGGTGCGCATCTCTTCGCCGCTGATCGTGATGATGGTCATTAGCATGGTGATGGGCGGAGCGGATATTGCAGCGGGCGACGTGCTCAATCCGAACGCGCAAGCTTCCCCGAATATTCTGCTGCAACTGGCGACCGGGATCGCGGGGCTCTGGGTTGCTGTCGCCTGGCACAGATTCGTGCTTCTTGAGGAGAGGGGAGGGATTGTCCCGACGTTCCACGGGCGGCAGATGGTGAGCTATTTTCTTGTCTTTCTGTTCATAACCATAGCGCTCTTTGTGGTCGGATTTTCCCTCGGATTTTGCCTTGGGTTCCTGATTGCCCTTCTGGGTGGCACATCCACGGTATTTATGCCCGTTCTCATGATTGTCCTGTTTATTGCCTTCCTTTGGATCTTTTATCGTTTGTCACCGATGTTGCCAGCGGCGGCCTTGGGCCAACGAATTGGTCCAAAAACAGCCTGGAATGCGACCGCCCCTATTTCCGTTTCTGTTTTGTGGGCGGCCATTTTATTGATCATCTTCATGGTGGTGGGCGGCGCAGCTGCTGTGTTCATTGTGATGCAAGTAAGTGCGTTGATCGGCATTTTGACGCTTGGTGTGGTGCAATGGGCCGCCACGATGGCGGGTATCAGCATCCTGACCACGATCTACGGCGTCGCGGTAGAAAGCCGTGAGATCTGATTTCCGGTATTCTTTTGCATGCTTTGCGCCTGCCCCTTGCCTTGGGGGCGGGCTTGGGTCACTGAAAGGGTATGAGCGATTTTCAGACCCGGTTCAAAGATGCCGCCCGCGCCGCCGAGGCGGCCATGCGCGAGGTGTTTCCCGCAACACCCCTGCAGCGCAATGTCCACCTCTCCGAACGCTTCGAGGCGGATATCTACCTCAAACGCGAGGACCTGAGCCCGGTCCGCTCCTACAAGATCCGCGGTGCCTTGAACGCCATGCGCAAGCAGCCCGATCAGGCGCTGTTCGTCTGCGCCTCAGCTGGGAACCACGCGCAGGGCGTCGCCTTCATGTGCAAGCACATGGACAAACGCGGTGTGATCTTCATGCCGGTCACCACCCCGCAGCAGAAGATCCAGAAAACCCGCATGTTCGGCGGTGACAATATCGAGGTGCATCTGACCGGCGACTACTTCGATGATACGCTGGCCGCCGCGCAGGAGTGGTGCGCGCGCGAGGGCGGGCATTTCCTGTCGCCCTTTGACGATACGGATGTGATTGAAGGTCAGGCCTCCATCGCGGTGGAGATCGAGGAGCAGTTTGGCGGCACGCCGGACCATGTGATTCTGCCGGTGGGCGGGGGTGGTATGTCCTCGGGCGTTGCGACCTTCTTTGGCGATGCGGTGCATTGCCTGTTTGTCGAGCCCAACGGCGGCGCCTGTCTGCGCGCAGCCATCGCGGCCGGGCATCCGGTGGCGCTTGATAAGGTCGATACCTTCGTTGATGGCGCGGCGGTGGGCACCATCGGGGCGCAGCCTTTTGATCTGTTGAAACACATCCCGCTGCCGGATGTGATCACCATTTCAGAGGACCGGATCTGCTCCACCATCATCGAGATGCTGAACGTCGAGGGCATCGTGCTGGAACCCGCCGGTGCGCTGGCGGTGGAGGCGCTCAATGATGTGCGCTCCTGGATCCGCGGCAAAAGCGTGGTTTGCGTCACCTCGGGCGGCAATTTCGATTTCGAGCGCCTGCCAGAGGTCAAGGAACGCGCGCTGCGCTATTCGGGGATCAAGAAATACTTCCTGCTGCGCCTGCCCCAGCGGCCCGGCGCACTGAAGGAATTCCTCAATATCCTTGGCCCCGAGGATGACATCGCCCGGTTCGAGTATCTGAAGAAATCGGCGCGCAACTTCGGCTCGGTGCTGATCGGGATCGAGACGAAACGGCCGGAGAATTTCTCGGCGCTCTTTGCCCGCCTGGATGCGGCAGGCATGACCTACACGGATATCACCAGTGACGAGACCCTGGCTCAGTTTCTAATCTGACGGTTGCCGGTCTGTCGGCAGGCCTGGGTGTCAGGCCAGGGCCGGCAGTTTCGACAGGAAATCTGCCTTGGACTGTTCATAGGAGGTGACGACGGCCGCCAGATCCACGGAAGCGGCGGCGCCCTCGGCCGATTGACGCTCGCCCGTCATGCAGAGGCTCGAGAAGTCATCAAAGCCGAGGTTCATGGCGCTGCCCTTGAGAAAGTGCAGATCCTGTTCCAGGGCGCTGCGGTCGTTCGTGCGCAGCTTGCTGATCACGCCTTCCACCTCTTCCAGGAACAGTTCGACAACTTCATCAAAGTCTTCTGCGCCGACTTCCTCGCGAAGCTCCTTGACGCGCGGCCAGTTGATCATGGCAAAAGTTCCCGCTTCTTTTTCCTTGGTAAGTATTTCATAAGGTCCAACCAGTAAATTTTGGATGAAAGATTGCGTGGATCGAATTTTAGATTTCACGCGCCGTTAAAGAACTGGCCGGATACTGCGCCCATTGCGGGCCTATTCGTTGCTAGTGTATGAGGTATCGATAGTTGTTGCCAGACAGTCCAGTGGACCATGAGGAAAACGCCATGAGCGGTTCGATCAACCGTGTTCTGGTTGTCGATGACAGTCGGCTGCAGCGTCGAATCCTTGTGGCGTCCCTGAAGAAGTGGGGATTTGACGTCCTAGAGGCTGAGGGCGGCGAAGAGGCTATGGAGATCTGCTTGCAGGATCCGCCCGATCTGATCCTCAGCGACTGGATGATGCCGGGGATGAACGGCATCGAGTTCTGTCGCGAGTTCCGCAGGCAATCGACTGAAAACTATAGCTATTTTATCCTTCTGACCTCGAAGAGCGAAAAGAACGAGGTGGCCGAAGGGCTGGATGCGGGCGCCGATGACTTCCTGACCAAACCGGTCAGTTCGGATGAGCTGCGCGCGCGGATCTCGGCCGGAGAGCGAATCCTGCGCATGCAGCGGGAGCTGTCAGAGAAGAACCGCATCGTCTCGGAAACCCTGGGCGAATTGCAGCGGGTCTATGATGCGATCGACAAGGATCTGATCCAGGCGCGGAAGATCCAGGAATCACTTGTACCGGAACTCTCGAAAAGCTTTGGCTCCTCGACGGTCAGCCTGCTGCTCAAACCCTGTGGCCATATCGGTGGCGATCTTGTGGGTATGTTCTGCCCGGGTGTGAACCGAATCGGCTTTTATTCCATCGATGTGTCGGGCCACGGCATCACCTCGGCAATGATGACCGCGCGTCTTGGCGGGTATCTCTCTTCGACCTATTTCGATCAGAATGTCGGCATGGAAAAGCGGTTCAACCGGTTTTATGCCCTGCGACAACCGGAAGAGGTCGCCAGCCTGCTGAACGCGCGTCTGATCGCGGATACCGGTATCGAAGAATACTTCACCATGGCCTATTGCATCGTCGATCTGCGCAGCGGCGTGTTGAAGATGGTGCAGGCCGGGCATCCGCACCCGCTGCTCCTGCGCAAGGACGGCACCGCGGAATTCATTGGCAAGGGCGGTGTGCCCGTCGGCTTGGTGCCCGATATTGGCTATACGCAGGAAGAGCTGGTCCTGGAAAAGGGCGACCGTCTGCTGCTTTACTCCGACGGGTTCACCGAGGCACGCCTGGAGAATGGCGAGATGCTGGAGGCCGAGGGGCTGCTTGAGTTGATCAAGAAATGCGACGGCAGCCAAAGCGGCAAGGAATTCCTGGACGATCTCTACTGGAACCTGACCCAGATCCTGTCGCAGGAGCATGGGCTGGAAGATGACGTCTCCGCGACCCTGTTCGAATACGAAGGCCCCTAGGCGCAGGATCCATTCATCCCACGCCACTCGCCTCACATCCATGATGTATCCGGACGGCCGCAACTGCTGCCCGGTCGCACTCCCGCCAATCGCGCGATGATCACAGATCACCAGCTCTTGTTGGGCCGGGCTGCACGCCGTCGCGTGCAGCGGTTGCTCTGCTGTGCACAGGGATCAATCTGTCACGCGCGCAGCGCGCTTGCGCGCTGCCGGGCCCAAGCCTCGACCCGAGGCCCCAGGGGCCGATCAGGTCGGGCGCGGGAGGGCACCGGCTGCCGTATTTCGGGCGCTACGATGGACGTGCCGTGATCGGTGTTCAGCCACAGAACCGGGCTGCAAAATGCCGATCACCGGGGTTGCCGAGGTGTTTCATCGCCTCTTGCCCCGTCATCCACAGTGCTTCGTGACCCGGTTCTTTCGGGGGGCCCAACCGACGCAGGGGGCGGGCCATGTAGATCTGGCACAGTTTTTCCGCCCAGAGATCGTATTCCGGCATAAAGACGAAGCGGCGAAAGGCGCCGAGCCTGCGGGGACGACCGATGCTCCAGCCGGTTTCCTCGAAAACCTCGCGGTGCAGGGCGGGAATGGGGGCCTCGCCCGGATCAATGCCGCCGCCCGGCAGTTGGATGTCCGGCTCCGGATCCATCTGGCAGGTCAACAGCAACTTACCGTCCCGCGGCAACAGTGCGTAGATCCCCGGCCTGATCCTGTAGTCCCGCCCGGTCTCTGGCGGCTCACCAAAACGCCTGATCACTTGCGCCCCCTTCACTCCAAATGGGAAAACCCTATATAGGCTCGATATGCCAACCTCCGGCGTGTAAGGAAACCCCATGACACTTGGTTCGAAAATCGCGTGGGACGATACGGTCCTGCCCTTCCAGCTTGATGCCTCCGACATGCGGGGCCGCGTGGCGCGTCTTGATGGTGTGCTTGATGGCATTCTGAAGCAGCACGACTACCCGCCCCAGGTCGAGGCGCTGGTGGCCGAGATGGCCTTGCTGACCGCGCTGATCGGTCAGACGATCAAGCTGCAGTGGAAGCTGTCGCTGCAGGTGCAGTCCAAGGGCGCCGTGCGCATGATCGCGACCGACTACTATGCGCCCCAGGCCGAGGGAGAGCCTGCCAAGATCCGCGCCTACGCCAGCTATGATGCGGCGCGGCTCACGCCGGGTCTGCCCTTTGATCAGGTGGGCGAGGGCTATTTTGCCATCATGATCGACCAGGGCCAGAACATGCAGCCCTACCAGGGGATCACCCCGCTGGCGGGCGGATCGCTTTGTGCCTGCGCCGAGGCCTATTTTGCCCAGTCCGAACAGTTGCCGACGCGGTTCAGCCTCAGCTTTGGCAAGTCTTCCGAGCCGGGCGTGTCCGAGCACTGGCGCGCGGGCGGGGTGATGCTGCAGCATATGCCCAAGGCATCGCCCTTTGCAGCCGAACTGCAGGGGCGCGGCGATATCCTGAACGCCGATGATCTGGTTTCTGGTGACACGCAGGAGAACTGGAATCGCGTCAACATGCTCTTGGAGACGGTCGAGGATCTGGAGCTGATCGGCCCGAGCGTGACGCCGACTGATCTGCTGGTGCGTCTGTTCCACGAGGAAGGCCCGCGGGTCTTTGATGCGCAGCAGGTGCAATTCGGCTGCACCTGTTCCGAGGAGCGCGTGCGCAACAGCCTGTCGATCTACTCGGCCAAGGATCTGGAAAAGATGACCACCGAGGAAGGTCGCGTCACGGCGGATTGCCAATTCTGCGGCGCCCATTACGATCTGGACCCAAAGACGCTGGGTTTTGACGCCGAGAACCCGCCATCCTAGTGCTGCAAAACTGAACAGGCCCACAGATGTATGACACTCCCGAGGAGCTGACAGACCGCCTCCGCCGTGCCGTTGAGGTGGGGCCGGGGGATGGCTCTTCGGACTTCGATCTCAACCCCGATTTCACCCTGCCGCCGGGGCGCAAACTGCGTCCTGCGGGGGTGCTGGTTCCCATCTCGCTGGCGGGAGTCGAGCCGCGCGTGATCCTGACGAAACGCTCCTCTGCCCTGAAGCACCATCCGGGGCAGATCGCCTTTCCCGGCGGCAAGGTGGATGAGGGCGACCGGGATGTGACTCATGCCGCCCTGCGCGAAGCCTGGGAAGAGATCGGCCTGCCCCAGGACCTGCCCGAGGTGATCGGCCATCTGCCCACCCATGAAACGGTGACCAGTTTCCAGGTAACACCTGTGGTTGCCATCCTGCGTTCGGGGTTTGAGATCCGCCCCGAGGCGGGCGAGGTGGACGAGGTCTTCTCGGTGCCCCTCACCCATGTGCTTGATCCGAGGAACTACATCGTTGAATCCCGCCGCTGGATGGGGACACACAGGCGCTATTACACGGTGCCCTTTGGCCCCTATTACATCTGGGGAGCCACGGCCCGGATGCTGCGCCAGTTTGCGGATCGGATGGGGACGTGATGCGGATCACCGAAGACTGGCTGACCGCACCTGAGACCCAAGCGGTCTGTGCCGCTCTGACGGCCGAGGGGGCAGAGGCATTCTTCGTGGGGGGCTGTGTGCGCAATGCGCTGCTGGGGGCTCCGGTTTCGGACATCGACATTGCAACGGATGCAACGCCCGAAGTGGTGCTGGAACTGGCGAAAAAGGCCGGGATCCGCGCGGTGCCGACCGGGATTGATCATGGCACCGTGACCCTGATCCAAGGCGGCATCCCGCATGAGGTCACCACCTTCCGCAAGGATGTGGCCACCGATGGTCGCCGCGCGGTCGTGGCCTTTGCGACCGATATCGCCGAAGACGCCGCACGGCGCGATTTCACCGTCAATGCGCTTTATGCCCGTCCCGATGGTAGTATCGTCGATCCCCTGGGCGGCATGCCGGATCTTGAGACGCGGCGCATCCGATTTATTGGCACAGCCGAAGATCGTATCCGCGAGGATTACCTGCGCTCGCTGCGGTATTTCCGCTTTCATGCCTGGTATGGCGATCAGGCGGCGGGCTTTGACCCGGATGCACTGGCGGCGATTGCGGCCAATCTGGATGGGCTGGAACGGCTCTCTCGGGAGCGCGTGGGGGCGGAACTGCTGAAACTCCTTGCCGCGCCTGACCCGGCACCCGCGATTGCGGTGATGCGGCAGACGGGGGTCTTGGCGCAGATCCTGCCGGGGGCGGAGGACCGCGCGCTGGCACCGCTCCTCCATCTGGAAGGGCAGGCTGGGCTGGCATCCGATCCGATCCGGCGTTTGGCCAGCATCAGCGCAGGTTTGGATCTGCAGGATCCCTTGCGGCTCAGCAAGGAGCAGGCGCGCAGGCTGGACCGTCTTTACGAGGCGGCAAGCGGCACCAAGGGGCCAGGAGAACTGGGCTATCAATTGGGGGCAGAACAGGGGCGCGATGCGTTGATCCTGCGCGCGGCCTTTATGGAGCAGCCCCTGGCGCCAAAGGCGCTGGAAGAGGCAGAGCATGGTGCCGCGCAGAGCTTCCCGGTGGTGGCGGGCGACCTTATGCCGGGCCTGAGCGGTGCTGCGCTGGGCGCCGAATTGAAGCGGCTGAAGGTGGCCTGGATCGCCTCGGGGTTTGTCCTGGATCGCGCCCAGCTTCTGGCTCTTTCGGGACACTGAAGGCATCCCAGTCACATTTTGAGACATTGCAGGGGTGACAAAACCGATCTGCACCGCTATCCCTATGCCCGAACGAAAGGCACCGGGAGGAATGCTCATGTATTACGGGATCTGGTACAGCTAACGCCGATACCGCCCGTTTGTCAGGGGTCGTACGGCACCCATCTGACGCATGTATTGCATTCTGAATTTGCTCAAGCGATTGGAGCACCCGCCATGTTTCGTTTCTTCGAAAACCTCATTGATCCCTATTGCGACTATCCTGAACGGGATGCGCCTCCGACCCGTCTGTGGCCGTTCCTGCGTGACTATGCGCGGCCCTTCAAAACCGTGTTTGTGCTGACTGGCCTGATGTCGGTTGTGGTCGCCTCGATCGAGATTGGGCTGATCTACTACATGGGCCGGATTGTCGATCTTCTGGGGGGATCACCGGCGCAGGTCTGGCAGGATCACGGAACCGAGCTGATCACCGTTGCCCTTTTCATCCTGTTGCTGAGACCCGTCCTGCAGCTGTTGGACGTGCTGCTGCTGAACAACAGCATCCTGCCCAATTTCGGCACGCTGATCCGCTGGCGGGCGCATCGCCATGTGCTGCGCCAGTCTGTCAGCTGGTTCGAGAATGACTTTGCCGGCCGTATCGCCAACCGGATCATGCAGACGCCTCCGGCGGCGGGCGAAGTGGTGTTCCAGGTGTTTGACGCCATCACCTTTTCGCTGGCCTATCTGGTGGGGGCGGGGGTCATGCTGATGGCGGCGGATGTGCGCCTGATGCTGCCGCTGGCGATCTGGTTCGTCCTGTATGGCCTGTTGGTGCGCTGGACGATCCTGCGTGTCGGCCCGGCGAGCGAGGCCGCCTCGGATGCGCGCTCCACCGTCACGGGGCGGGTGGTGGACAGCTATTCCAACATCCATTCGGTCAAGATGTTCGCCCATGACAGCCGTGAGCTGTCTTATGCCAAAGAGGCCATCGAGGAAACACGCCGCACCTTCCAGGTGGAGATGCGCATCTTCACCGTGATGGACGGCGTTCTGGTCACGCTGAACGGGCTGTTGATCGTGGGCGTTGTCGGCTGGGCCTTCCTGTTGTGGATGCAGGGTTCGGCTTCGGTCGGGGCGGTGGCGGCGGCCACGGCGCTGACCTTGCGGCTCAATGCGATGACCGGCTGGATCATGTGGGCGCTGACCTCCTTCTTCCGTCAGCTTGGCGTGGTGGCTGAGGGCATGCGCACCATTGCCCAGCCGATTGCCCTGGTGGACCGCCCGGATGCAGCGCCCTTGCAACTGACCAAGGGCGAGATCGAGCTGAATGATCTGTCGCATCACTACGGGCGCGAGGCGGGCGGGCTGGAGGCCATCAACCTGACCATCCACCCCGGCGAAAAGATTGGCCTGATCGGACGGTCCGGCGCGGGCAAATCGACCTTGGTGAAGCTCTTGCTGCGGTTCTATGACCCGGACAAGGGGCAGATCCTGATCGACGGTCAGGACATTGCCGCAGTGACGCAGGATAGTGTGCGCAGCCATATCGGCATGGTGCAGCAGGACAGCGCGCTCTTACATCGTTCGGTGCGGGATAACCTTCTCTATGGGCGCCCGGATGCCAGCGAGGACGAGATGATCGCCGCCGCCCGTCAGGCTCAGGCGCATGAGTTCATCCTCGATCTTGAGGATCCGCAGGGCCGCAGGGGCTATGATGCCCATGTGGGGGAACGTGGCGTGAAACTCTCGGGTGGCCAGCGGCAGCGGATCACCCTGGCGCGGGTGATCCTGAAGGACGCACCGATCCTTCTGCTGGACGAGGCGACATCGGCGCTGGATTCCGAAGTGGAGGCCGCCATCCAGGAAACCCTGTATGGGATGATGGAAGGGAAGACCGTGATCGCCATTGCCCACCGGCTGTCCACCATCGCCCAGATGGACCGCATTCTGGTGCTGGATCAGGGTCACATCGTCGAAGAAGGCAGCCATGACGCGCTTTTGCAAAAGGGCGGCCTATATGCTCAGTTCTGGGCGCGCCAATCGGGCGGGTTCCTCAATGCAGAGGCGACAGAGCAATGCTGAAATCCTTTCTCGACCGGCGGCTTGATCCCTTCCGCCCGGCCTCTGGCCCGCCGCCCTCCACGCTGATGGGGTTCACGCGCTGGGCGCTGGCGGGGGCCTGGCCGGTGCTGGGAGTTTTCGTGATCCTGTCGGTGCTGGCGGGGGGCATGGATACGCTCAACGCCTTCCTGCTGGGCTATATCATCGATACAGCGGTAGAGGCGGGACCGGCAGCGTTCTTCACCCAGCACATGCCGGTGGTCATCGCCTTTGTCGCCTTCTTCCTGCTGTTCCGCCCGGCGATCCTTGGGCTGGGTGCCTTTGCCAATGCGGTGCTGGTGCAGCCCTTCATCTCTCCCTTGATCCTGTCGCGGCTCAACACCTGGGTGCTGGGGCAATCGGTCAGCTATTTCGACGATGATTTTGCAGGCCGCATTGCCCAGAAGCAGATGCAGACCGCCAATGCCATGACCAATGTCGCGGTCGAAGGCATCAACGTGGTGATCTTCGGCCTGGCGGCCCTTGCCTCTACCTTTGTCCTGCTGGGGTCGATCGACTGGCGGATCACCCTGCTGTTTGCACTCTGGCTCATCGGGTATTTCGCGCTGATCCGCTACTTTCTGCCGCGTGTCCGCAAACGCTCGGGCAAGATGGCGGGCGCGCGGGCGATGGTCTCGGGGCAGGTGGTCGACACCATCACCAATATCAAGACGGTGAAACTGTTTGCCCATGCCGACAACGAGGAGGAAAGCGCCAAGGGCGCCATGGCGAACTACCGCGAGGCGCGGCTGCATCTGGGCACCCTGTCGGCCAGCTTCCGGTTCTTCCTGATGGGCTGCGCCGGGGTGCTGCCGGTGATGATGATCGGCGCCTCGTTGATGCTGTGGCAGGCGGGGCAGGCCACCGAGGGTGATATCGTCGCCGCGGGCACCATCGCCATTCGCCTGGCGCAGATGACCGGCTGGCTCAGCTTTGCCCTGATGGGGATCTACGCCAACGTGGGCGAGGTCGAAAACGGCATCAAGACGCTGGCGCGGTTCGACCGGATCACCGATACGGAGGGGGCCCGCGATCTCACCGTTGGCGAAGGGCAGGTGCAATTCGATGATGTCAGCTTCTCCTATGGCCGTGACATTGGCGGCGTGCGCGGGATCGACCTGACCATCCACCCCGGTGAGAAACTGGGCATCGTCGGCGCATCGGGAGCGGGGAAATCCACGCTGGTGTCGCTGCTTCTGCGCCTTTACGACCCCGAAGGCGGCCGCGTGCTGATCGACGGGCAGGACGTGGCCCATGTCACGCAGGACTCCTTGCGCCGTCAGATCGGCATGGTCACGCAGGAAACGGCGATGTTCAACCGCTCGGCCCGCGAAAACATCCTCTATGGACGCCCGGATGCCAGCGAGGCAGAGCTGATCGCCGCCGCGAAAAAGGCCGAGGCGCATGAGTTCATCCAGGATCTGGCCGATGGGCAGGGGCGCTCGGGCTATGACGCGCATCTGGGCGAGCGGGGCGTGAAGCTCTCGGGCGGGCAGCGCCAGCGGATTGCCCTGGCCCGCGCCATTCTGAAAGACGCGCCGATCCTGGTGCTGGACGAGGCGACATCGGCGCTGGATTCCGAGGTCGAAGCTGCGATCCAGACCGCGCTGGAACGGGTGATGGACGGCAAGACGGTGCTGGCCATCGCGCACCGCCTGTCCACCCTCAGCGAGATGGACCGGATCATCGTCATGGAACAGGGCGAGATGGTCGAGACCGGCAGCCATGAGGAGCTTCTGGCGCTGGGCGGGCGTTACGCGCAGTTCTGGGCGCGCCAGTCCGGTGGCTTTATCGGCACCGATGACGATGAGGCCACGCAGGCTGCGGAATAGTGCGGCCCTGCGAAAGTTTCGCGTGGTTTGTCCCTTTTGCAAAGGGCAGGCGCAGTCTATCTAGGCCCCATGACAGACGCAGCCAGAACCACAGCTACGATCCTGCGCCTTGGTGCGCAGGGGGACGGGGTCGCCGAAGGCCCGCTTTTTGCCCCCCGCACCCTGCCGGGTGAGGTCATCAGCGGTGTTGCCAGCGGCAGCCAGCTGACCGACATCCGTATCGAAACCCCGTCCGAGGCGCGCGTGCAGGCGCCCTGCCGCCACTACAAATCCTGCGGTGGCTGCCAGTTGCAGCACGCAAGCGATGGCTTCGTCGCGGGTTGGAAGGTCGAGGTGGTTCGAAACGCGCTGAAGGCGCAGGGGCTGGAGGCCGACTTCCGCCCCATCCATACCTCGCCTGCCCAGAGCCGCCGCCGCGCCACCCTGACCGTGCGCCGCACCAAGAAGGGCGCGATGGCGGGCTTTCATGGCCGCGCATCCGACGTGATCACCCCGATCCCCGACTGTCACCTGCTGGATCCTGCGCTGATCCGCGCGATCCCCCTGGCCGAGGAGCTTGCCCTTGCCGGGGCCAGCCGCAAGACGCCCCTGTCGGTGACGCTGACCACCTCCGAGGTGGGTCTTGATGTGATGGTGCGCGATGGCAAGCCGCTGGATGGCCCCCTGCGGGTGGAGCTGGCGCGCATTGCCGGGCAGAACGGCGTTGCGCGCCTCACCTGGGAAGACGAACAGGTCGCGATGGAACAGCCCCCGGTGCAGGCCTTTGGCATGGCGCGCGTCTGCCCGCCGCCGGGATCGTTTCTACAGGCGACCAGGGATGGCGAGGCAGCCCTGTTGGCGGCTGTGCAGGAAATCACCAAGGGGGCCAAACGCATCGTCGATCTTTTTGCAGGCTGTGGCACCTTTTCGCTGCCGCTTGCCAAGGAGGCCGAGGTGCATGCGGTCGAGGGCGAGCGCGAGATGATCGCGGCACTGGATGCGGGCTGGCGACGGGCGCAGGGGCTGAAGAAGGTCACCAGCGAGGTGCGGGATCTGTTCCGAAACCCGCTATTGCCGGAAGATCTCAACCCCTTTGGAGCCCATTTCGAGGCCGCGGTGATCGACCCGCCCCGCGCGGGCGGTGAGGCGCAGGTGGCAGAACTGGCCAAGGCCAGAACGCCGGTGATCGCCTATGTGTCCTGCAATCCGGTGACCTTTGCGCGCGATGCCAAGGCGCTGGTGGAGGCCGGATATCGGCTGAACTGGGTGCAGGTTGTGGATCAGTTCCGCTGGTCCGCCCATACGGAGCTGGCCGCCAGCTTCACCCTCAATTCCTGAATAGCAAATGCACGTGGAGTGACCACCGCAATGGATACCCTTCGCAAGATCCTCGACAGCGCTCGTTTCAGCCGGTTCATCACGGCGGTCATCCTGATCAATGCCGTGACGCTGGGCATGGAGACCTCTCCGGCGATCATGGAGCGGGTGGGTGCGCTGATTCTGCTGATCGACAAGATCTGCCTGTCGATCTTTGTGGCCGAGATCCTGGCCAAGCTGATCGTGGCGCGGCATCGGTTTTTCCTCAGCGGCTGGAACATCTTTGATTTCGTGATCGTCGGCATTGCGCTGATCCCGTCGGCGCAGGGTGTCTCTGTCTTGCGGGCGCTCAGGATCCTGCGGGTCTTGCGGGTGATTTCGGTCGCGCCGCGCCTGCGCCGGGTGGTCGAAGGCTTTATCACCGCCCTGCCGGGGATGGGGTCGGTCTTCCTTCTGATGGCGATTATCTTCTACATCGGCGCGGTGATGGCGACGAAACTGTTCGGAGACAGCTTCCCGGAATGGTTCGGCAACCTTGGCCAAAGCGCCTATTCCCTGTTCCAGATCATGACGCTGGAAAGCTGGTCGATGGGGATCGTGCGCCCGGTGATGGAGGTCTACCCCTACGCCTGGGCCTTCTTCGTGCCCTTCATCATGGTTACCACCTTTGCGGTGGTGAACCTTCTGGTCGGTCTCATTGTCAACTCGATGCAGGATGCCCATGCGGAAGAAGACAACGTGCGCACCGACGCCTATCGGGACGAGGTGCTGTCCCGGTTGGAGGCGATCGAACGGCGGCTGACGGAAACCTCCGCAGACCGGCATGCAAATAAGTGATTTTGCCAAGGCCGTGAATCGGGTTATTTTCGACGCAGGCAGGCATAAGAGCGGAATCGGACATGGACAGGCGTCAATTTGGCCTTGGGGCGGCATCTACCTTCGCTTTGGCGGGATGCAGTCAGACCGACAGCAAGTTCAAAACCTATAATGGGCCGGAAGTGACCTCGATCGTGGTCAACAAGGGCGCGCGCAGGATGTACCTTCTGAACAATGAAGAGGTGCTGCGCGAATATGAGGTGGATCTGGGTTTTGCCCCGGAAGGCCCAAAGCAGATCGAGGGCGACGGTAAAACGCCCGAAGGCACCTACCTGATCGACCGCCGCAATCCCAACAGCAGTTTCCATCTGTCGGTGGGCATATCTTATCCGAACAGGGCCGATATGGCCCATGCCCAGTCACTGGGGAAAAAGCCGGGCGGCGAGATCTTCATTCACGGAGAGCCAAACGACCGCAAGGACCGCAAGCGGGCCGAACGGGTAAGGGACTGGACCGCGGGATGCATCGCGGTGAAGAATCACGAGATCGAAGAGGTCTATGCCATGGTGCAGACCGGCACGCTGATTTCCTTGCGGCCCTGACGCCTATTCGGCATGGCCTTGGGGTAGGGGGTCTGGGTGAAGGCCTGTCAGTTGCCCATCACCAGCGTCCACCACAGCTTGCCATTGGACTCCTGGAACCAGGAAAAGCCCATGTTGGTGGCCTTGGGATCCAGAATCACCGCCCGTGTGCCACGGTCTTCCATCCAGGCGGTCAGGGTCTGCAGCTCGTTCTCATAGGTTTCTGAAATCGCCTCTCCCAGAAGCGTGCCGGGATATCCCGTGCGCGCCACCCGGTCCAGGGGCGAGGATCCATCCGACCCGAAATGCCAGGGGCGATTCTGCACGGACATGTCGCGGGAATGTGTCGCGGCGGCGGCGTTCAACTGGGCGTTCAACTGGACCGGCGCGGCAGAGGCGGCCTGCCGCAGGGCATTGATCGAATCGAGCATGCGAACCTGCACCTTGTCGGCGTTGCGGATGCGGTAGATCTGTCCACTTCCGCCTTCTCCGCTTTGCGGGACCGGAGTACAGGCGGCGGCAAGTGTCACTAGGGCAGCGGCCAGGATCAGAAATACGCGCGTCATCATGCTTCTCGCTCAAAGTCACAGTGCCATGTCACTTAGCGCTCCTGTGGCATGGGTGCAAACCTGAGCGCGGCATTCGGTGCCCCGATCCGCTGGTTTGATTTGCGACTGAGGCTTTCCAGCCATATTATGGCGCAAGTTTTGATGTTCTGTGCAGGATAGAATTCCATGAGTCATCTGTTTGATAACCCATCCCGGCGCGCATTTCTGGCCGGTTCGGCCGCGCTGCTGTCGTCTCCGGCCCTGGCAGAGGAGAAGGCGGAAGATCAGGAGGTTGCCTATGATCCCCTGCGCCCGCCGCCAGAGCCCGAACCCCCGGTCAAGCGCAATATCTCTTCTTTCCGGGCCAAGGACTGGCGGCCCTATTTCGACAATCTGCGCAAGGGGGCGATTCTCGTCGATATCGACAGCCGCGCTTTGCACTATTGGTCCGAAGATGAATCGGTCTATCGGCTGTTTCCCTCCTCCGTACCCCTGTCCGACGATCTGACCCGCCGCGGCCGTACCCAGGTCATTCGCAAGGTCGATGGCCCCAGCTGGGCGCCAACGCCGAACATGCTCAAGCGAAATCCCGAATGGCCCAAGTACATCCCGCCCGGCCCGGACAACCCGCTGGGCTCACATGCCTTGTACCTGAGCTGGAAGTTTTACCGCATTCACGGCACCCACGATACGCGCAAGATTGGCCGCAAGTCGTCCAATGGCTGCATCGGTCTTTACAACGAGCACATCGCTCAACTGTTCGAAATGACCAAGGTGGGCACCCAAGTGTTGCTTATTTGACGACATTTCTGCACCTGCGCGGCGTCCTGTGGAAACAAGCATTTGCATTCCCAGAGGTTAGCTGTTTAGAAAAAAATACGAGATATGTCTTGGGTGCGTTGGGCATAGGTATGCTTGGCGCGAATTCTGGAGGTTAACATGAAAAAACTCGTTATCGCTGCTGCTCTGACCGCTGCTGCTTCCACTGCTTCTGCCGGCAACCTGGCAGAGCCCGTCATCGAAGCACCGGTGATCGTTGAGCAGGCCGAAAGCTCGTCTTCCGGCGTCCTGCTGCCGCTGCTGCTGCTGCTTCTGGTTGGCGCAGCTGTCGCAAGCAACTAATTGCTTCTTACAAGATTTAAAAAGGCGGTGGGTTTCCACCGCCTTTTTTATTTGTCCCCTACCCGGCGCAGATCCCTTTAGGACAGCGCAACCTCGTCCAGAATCAGGTCCAGGCTGTGAAGAAGCATCTCCACGTCCTCGGCGTCGATGGTCAGAGGCGGGCGGATCTTCAGGATGTTGTCCTTTGGGCCTTCGCTGCCGATCAGGATCCGCTGATCGCGCATCCGATTCTTGACGTAGGAACAGATCGCGCTGGCTTCACTGCCATCTGCCTCGATCAGCTCGACCCCCAGGAACAGCCCCATGCCGCGCACATCCCCGACGCAGGGATGTTTTTCTTCCAGTGCTTTCAGACCGGCCAGCAGGCGCTCGCCCATCAGCTTGGCGTTCTGCTGCAGTGCTTCGTCATCGACGATATCCAGCACCTCCTTGCCGATGCGGCAGGACAGGGTGGAGCCGCCGAAGGTGGAGAAGAACTCGGGCCCCTTGGCAAAGCTGTCCGCAATGGCGCGACTGGTGACCAGCACGCCCAGGGGGTGCCCGTTGCCAATGGGTTTGCCCATGACCACGATATCGGGCAACGCCCCCTGGTGTTCAAAGCCGAAGTAATAATCGCCAAGGCGCCCCAGACCGGTCTGCACCTCATCGGCAATGCAGACGCCACCGGCGGCGCGGATCTTTTCATAGACCGCTGGCAGGTATCCCTTGGGCGGGATGATCTGACCGCCGACCGAGGGGAAGGTTTCGGCGATGAACCCGGCCAGCCCGTGGCCCTTGTCCTGCAGGCGCTTGATCGCCGGGTCCACCAGATCCGCGAACTTCTGCGCGCGATCCGGGTCGTCGCGTTTGAAGCTGCCGCGATAGTCGTCGGCGACCTCGACCAGCTCCACCCAGTCTGACGGGCCGACGCCGCCCGGCGCGTTGAACTTATAGGCCGAGATATCAACCGCGCCGGTGGTATTGCCGTGATAGCCATGATCCGGCGTCACCATCCCCTTGGCGCCGCTATGGGCGCGCGCCAGCCGCAGGGCCAGCTCGTTCGCCTCGGTGCCGGAGTTGACGAAGAAGCAGACCTCGAAGGGCGCGGGCAGTTTCGACAGGATCTTTTCGGCAAAGGCGACCTGCGCGGGGTGCAGGTAGCGGGTGTTGGAGTTCATCCGCTTCAGCTGATCCGCCGCCACCGCCTGAATGCGCGGATGGGCGTGGCCGACGTGGGGCACGTTGTTATAGGCATCAAGGTACGGCCTGCCCCATTCGTCGAATAGATGATGCTTCCAGCCGCGCAGCAGCATCACCGGATCGGAATAGGTGAGGCTGAGGTTGCCGCCAAAATGCGCGCGGCGCCCTTTCAGGACTTCCGCTTTATCTGTTGGCTGATAGCAGGTCTTGCCGTCGGGCAGGTTCATCAGCGCTGCCGGGTTGGGGCAGATCGCGTGCCAGAGGTACATTTCATCTGGATCCCCCACACCGGGCCAGTCGGCCTCGATCCCATCGGTGGTCATCGCCAGCTGGAAATGCACATGCGGCGCCCAGCCGCCGTTCTGGGTGGCATCGCCAAGGCGGCAGAAGGCTTCACCCTTGGCCACGTGGTCACCGGGTTTCAGCCGGTCGCAGCACTCCGGATCCAGGTGGCCGTAAAGGGTATAGAAGGCATCCCCCGCCGGGGTTTCATGGCGCAGGATGATGGTGCCGCCGTAATCCAGATGATGCGCGCGGTTCTCGACGATGAAGACCTCACCCGCCAATGGCGCATAAAGCGGTTCCCCCGCAGGCGCAAAGCCATCGACCCCCAGATGCACCGTGCGCCGGTTGCTGGCCTTCCAGCGCCCCTTGCGGAAGGCAGGTGCAGTGTAGATCAGCCGCGGTTCGTTGTAATAGCCCAACCAGATGCCGCTGCCGTATTCCTCGCCCACGCGGGCGGCTTCCTCCAGCGGCATGTCGAATGGGTTTTGCGGCCAGGTGGAATTCTCGACAGAGAGCGACCCCATGGGGGCATCCGCCAGATCCGTGCCCATCAGAGGGGCGAAATTGCCACGTTCGGCATCAAGCCATTCAAGAACCCGGTCGGCGCCGTCGACCACCGGAAGACCACAGGCGGCGCGCAGGCGGGCGTTGACCAGCTTGGCGTTCAGGTCATGGCCTTCGAGGAACCGCCAGGCAGGCGCCTGCGAGATGGTTACATAAGGATCGTCAGGGTTCTCGGCCGCCATAAGGGTGGAGTTCACCACCGAAACCGCCAGCCGCATCCGCAAGAGCGGCCAGATCATATCGACCTCTGCCGGGGTCAGTGGATAGGCGGCGTGATAGCCGGAAACCAGCGCAGCCAAAGCGGCCTCGGGTTCGGGGTGATCCAGCACGATATAGGCCGCCGCAATCGCCAGATCGCAGATGCGCGGCGCACGGCACATATCGCCAAGGTCAATCAGGCCCGAGACCCGGCGCGGTTCACTCAGGCTTCCGGCGACGATGATGTTGTAGTCATTGGCATCATTGTGGATCGCCTGCATCGGAAGCACGGATAGGGCTGGGTGCAGATCGGAAAAGCTGGCGTTGATCTCATCCAGCAGGGCGCGGCGAACAGGTTCGGTGATGCAGTCCAGATCGTCGGCAATCCAGCCCGCCTGCATCAGGTTCCATTTGAAATCGCGTTCAAGACCGCTGTGTTGGAAATCCGCCAGGGCCTTGTCCGTGCGGCCCAGAACCTCTCCCACCTCGTGGATCAGGGCAGCGCTTTTGGGCGCGGCCTTGGCATAGCAGCGACCGGGCAGTTCGTTGATCACCCAGAGCAGTCGCTCGGCGCCGCTTTCATCGGCAATGGGCAGCATCGCGGCGCCATTGCCGCTGCGGATCACACGGGGGCAGGGCAGATCCGGTGCAACGCTTGCGATATGATCAAGCGCCTGCACCTGCAGATCGACGAGCTGTTCCGCGCAGCCCGGACGCATCGCCTTGACGATATAGCCGGTCCCATCCGCTGTGCGGGCCAGGAAGTTCAGATCGTATTCCCCATCAAGGCGCGTCAGCTCCGCCTCGATCCCCCAATGCGCCGCCAAGGCGGCTGCCCAATGTCCTTTGGTCATGAACTCTCCCCGATCCGCCGCTTTGGCGGCAACCCTGATTTTGGATCCTATTTGGACCGGGGAGGGGAGGTTAGTCCAGCCAGCCTTTCAAGTTCTGTTCGATCACACCGGCAAGTGCCGCGATGTGGTCATCATCATCGTTCAGGCAGGGGATATAGAGGAAGTCTTCGCCGCCAGCCTCTTCGAAGCTTTCCTTGATCTCCTCGTTGATCTCTTCCAGCGTTTCGATGCAGTCGGCAGAAAAGGCTGGGGCGATTACGGCGATGTTCTTCTTGCCTTCCTTGGCGAGCGTCGCGACGTGGTCGACGGTATAGGGTTTCAGCCACTCCTCGGGTCCAAAGACCGACTGGAAGGTCGTCGTGATCTCGGTGTCCGCCCAGCCCAGGCGCTCCTTCAGGAGGCGCGTCGTTTTCTGGCACTGGCAGTGGTAGGGATCGCCCTGCATCAGATAGCGTTTCGGCATCCCGTGGTAGGAAACCACCAGGATATCCGGGCGTTTTTCGGCCTTGGCATAGGCCTCTTCGACGGAACGCGCCAGCGCATCGATATAGGCGGGCTCGTCGAAATAGGCGGGGATGGTGCGGGCGGCGGGTTGCCAGGTCTCTTCCATCAGGGCACGGAAGAACTGGTCATTCGCGGTGCCCGAGGTTGCGCCTGCATATTGCGGATAAAGCGGCACGAACAGGATCTTCTGGCAGCCGGCCTTCACCATTTCCTGCACCTTGGACTTGGTGGAGGGGTTGCCATAGCGCATGCAGAAATCGACCATGACCTGATCGCCGTAACGGTCCGCCATCACCGATGCCATCTTGGCGGTCTGCTCCTTGGTGATGGTCATCAGCGGGCTTTCGCCCTTGTCATGGTTCCAGATGGATTTATACGCCTCGCCCGAGCTGAACGGGCGTTTTGTCAGGATGATGAGCTGCAGCAGCGGCTGCCACTTCCAGGCGGGGTAGTCGATCACCCGCTTGTCCGACAGGAACTCGCTTAGGTAGCGGCGCATGGGCCAGTAGCTGTAATCGTCCGGCGTGCCGAGGTTCGCCAGCAGGATCCCCACCTTCTGCGGCATCACCTTGGGGTGGTCGGCAGAGGCGTGGACGGGGCATTTGGCGGTCGAGGTCGAATCCAGCATTTCGGTGTCCTGTGCGGTTGGCATCTTTTGGTGCGGTGGAACAATAAGGGCATACGCAGGCAAAGACCAATCGGATCACATTTACGTAGCCAGAGTGTTTTTCTATCAGGCGCCCGGTCCGGGCTAGTCGGGCAGTTTCGTTTCCGGCACCCGCAAGGCATCGGCAAGCCGCATCTGGGCCGATCCGGGGCGCAGGGGTTTCTGCTGGCTCTCGGAGGGGGACCAGCCGGTGAGGCAGATCAGCTCGAAACTGGCGGGCAGGCGGCCTTCGTCAGTTTCAAAGTGGTCGCGGTAGATCTCTTCGGCGCGGCTGAACAGGCGACGCGGGACGGGGCGGCGCAGGCGGGCTTCCAGCGCGTTGCCTTCTCCCATGGCGCGCAGCTCGTGCATCAGGTGCCTGAGGTCCCGGTATTCTGCCGTCAGCGGCACCACATCGGCCACCGGCAGGGCAAAGCCTGCGCGTTGCAACAGGGCGCCCAGATCGCGCACCTCGCCCATCGGGGCGATTCGCGGTGACAGGCCGCCCAGAACCTCTGATTCGGCTCCGGCGAGGGCCACGCGTAGCTCTTGCAGGGTCTGCCCGCCCAAAAGAACGGTCAGCAAAAGCCCGTCTTCCTTCAGGGCGCGGCGGCATTGGATCAACTGACCCACCGGATCGTTGGCCCAGTGTAAGCCCATGGAATGGATGACAACATCATGCGCGCCGGGTTCAAGATCCAGCACATCGTCGTCGGGGACCAGCTTCGCGCCGGACAGGGGGCCGGGCCGATCGTCCTCCCAAAGCTCCGCAAAAGGAGTCACTATGGCGGGAGCCGTAAAGACTCTGTTAACCATGTCGAGCCGATCCTCGATCTCGTTCCTGGCCATTTCGTGCAGGAACAGGGCCCCTAGCTGCCGCCGGGCTCGATTTGCTGCCAATGCCTTCCTGTCAAACAGCTTCGGCTGTGCGGTGGGAGTGTGCGTCATGGGGGGATACTTATATGTTGCATGCGCGGTTTCAAACCGCTGTTTCACTGGTCTATCCGCCGCAGTGTCTGGGCTGCGGAACGCTGGTCGATCAGGAACCGGGCCTGTGTGGATCCTGCTGGAGCGATACGGAGTTCACCTCTGGCACCGTCTGCGAGGGCTGCGGGGTGCCGCTGCCAGGGGAATGCGATGGGTTTCGGGTCGAATGCGACGACTGCATGGTCCATCCGCGGCCCTGGAGCCAGGGACGATCTGCGCTGATCTACGGCGGCAAGGCCCGCGAGCTGGTGCTGGCGCTGAAACACGGGGATCGGATGGATATCGCCGCGCATGCTGCGGGTTGGATGGCGCGGGCGGCCTTGCCGCTGTTGCGGGACAACCCGCTGGTCTGCCCGGTGCCGTTGCATTGGCGCCGTCTGTTGAAACGCCGTTACAATCAATCCGCCCTTCTGGCAGAGGCGCTGGCAAACCGGACAGGCCTGGAGTACTGGCCGGATCTTCTGCGCCGGGGGCGCAAGACTCCCTCCTTGGACGGCAGGTCTCGCACCGAACGCTTTGAACTGCTGGCCGAGGCGATCCAGCTGCCCGCGCGCCACAATGCACAGGTCAGGGGGCGCTGCGTTCTTCTGGTGGATGATGTGATGACATCCGGGGCGACCCTGTCGGCCTGCACGGATGCCTGTCTGCGCGCCGGGGCTTCCGAGGTGCGCGTCGTGGTTCTGGCCCGCGTCACGCGTGCGTGATCGCAGCGGTTTGCCGGGTGGCAATGATTGCATTGCGTCCCCATATCGCCGACAAACGCGAAAATCGGAATGTTTTGGAGACCTCTATGAAACCGGTGGAAATCTACACCTCGCCCCTGTGCGGCTTTTGCCACGCTGCAAAACGGCTTTTGAAACAGAAGGGTGTGACCTTTTCCGAGGTCGACGTTATGATGAACCCCGGCCGCAAACCCGAGATGATCCAGCGTGCAAACGGGGGCCGCACCGTGCCGCAGATCTTCATCGGAGAGACCCATGTGGGCGGCTGTGACGATCTTTATGCGCTGGAGCAGGCCGGTAAACTGGACGCGCTTCTGGCCGACTGACCCAGGAGACCCGCCCCATGCGCGCCGCGCTGCTGCAGATGACATCAAGCGACGATCCCGCCGAAAACCTCGACACGGTGCGGCGGATGATGGGGGACGCCGTGGCAAAAGGGGCGGGGTTCATATTGACCCCCGAGGTCACCAATTGCCTGTCGACCAGCCGCAGCCATCAGAAGGCTATTCTGTGCCACGAGGAAGACGATCCGACCCTTGCCGCCCTGCGGGATGAAGCCGCAAAGCTTGGGGTCTGGCTGCTGATCGGCTCGCTTGGCGTGAAGACTCATGATGCGGACGGGCGATTTGCCAATCGCCAGTTCCTGATCTCGCCGGAGGGAGAGATCACCGCGCGTTATGACAAGATCCACATGTTTGATGTGGAGATGACGCCCGAGGAAACCTACCGCGAATCCGATGGCTACCGTCCCGGCACCCGCGCGGTTGTGGCGGATACGCCTTTTGCCAGGATCGGGATGACCATCTGCTACGATGTGCGCTTTCCCCATCTTCACCGGGCGCTGGCAAAGGGCGGGGCTCAGATCCTGACCGCTCCGGCGGCGTTTTCGCATGTGACCGGCGCGGCCCATTGGCACGCGCTTCTGCAAGCCCGCGCGATCGAGACGGGCTGTTATGTTCTGGCGCCTGCCCAGACCGGCACTCACAAGGCCAGCCGGGGGGCCGCACGCCGCACATATGGGCATTCTTTGATCGTGGCGCCCTGGGGAGAGATCCTGGCCGATGCGGGTACCGATCCGGGGATTGTCTGCGTTGATCTCGACATGGGAAAAGTGGCACAAGCACGCAAACGTGTTCCTGCGCTCACCCATGACCGAGAGTTCGACGGACCCTGATGGAAGAATCACATGCCCTGGCCGTTTCGCTGTTCAGCGAAATCCTGATGGCCGAACAACTGGCCAAGTCACGGCTGGGCAAGGCCTTGCCCAAGGGAATGGAACTGTCGCATTTCTCGGTGCTGAACCATCTGGCGCGTGCCGGGCTGGAGCGGTCGCCTGCACAATTGGCCAAGGCCTTCCACGTCACCCGCGGCGCCATGACAAATACGCTGAACAAGCTTGAAGTGGCGGGATATGTGCACATCCGCCCCGACTGGGACGATGCCCGCCGCAAGATGGTGGCGATCAGCCCCGCCGGTCGTCAAGCCCGCGATGCGGCTTTAGCCAGCATCGTGCCGGTGATCTCCGAAGTGGTGGAAGAACTGGGTGGCGACCGCGTCCGTGCCGCCCTTCCGATCCTGAGAGAGCTGCGCGCCAAGCTGGAAGACGATTGATCGGCGCATTGGCGTAGGATCAATGGGTCCTGAGCCTAGGGCCATGTGTTCCAGAAAAGAGTGCGATGTGGGATCGTGTTGGAAAGCGATCACCACAGCGCGGGCGCTATAACCGTGAATACTCTGCGTCTCAGTGTTCTTGATGATTTTCGGCTGGGGGTCGAAAGGGTAGGTTCGATACCGAAAACAATGAACCGTTCATGTGAAGTCATTGGAGATCATTCGTCTTGCAGCTTGTCAAAACGCTTCTGCTATTGTTGTCGGCTATTGTCGGCGCTCCATTTGTTGCAGCGTCAATTGTATCCGCCGAAGGTGTTTCCGAGACAAACTACCTTCACATTCCTTTTGAGGAGGCGCTGGTTGCAAGGGGTTTCTATTCCGCTGCAAATCTTGAACGAGAGAGCGCGTTCTTCGATGGAGTGACCATATCTGCGAAGGTGTTGCGGCCGAGAACGGCTAAGAATTCAGTGACCGGTGACGGGGAAGAGATGTCCACAATTTCGATTGGCTTTGATGAAGACATCTGCGTGATTGGAGTGAAGGTAGCAGTCAATACCCGTGGCGTGCGAAATGGCGTTCAAGTCCAGTTTTTGTTCAAGACACGGGATGACGAAGGCGTGGATCGTGAAACGAGGTGGCCGGCTGGTGGGACAACTTTGCAATCATTTAGGAGTGATAGTTTTGCGTCGCGTTTCGCCGCGGTCGATATTTCCGCAGCATCAAACTCAGGATTGGCGATTGGTGATATCCTGGCCCTGCGCTGTCCTATGGCATTGTCTTAGATCGCGTAGGCAACGGTCTAGGATGACAAGACGTTAGTGAGCACTGCTGCGCCAGAAAAAAGGGACGCCTCAGCTAAGGCGTCCCTTTCTCTATTCATCCCGTCCGGGTCCGTGAGTGGTGACGCGTCTTTGCAGGAAACGTCGAAAAACCTACGGGACAGCATTCACTCGGTTCTGGGCCTGTGCCCGGCGCCGGTTGATAAATCCAACCGAACGGTCAGTGAATACGTCATTCAGCCATGCGGGCCAAGGCACGTAAAAGGATAGAGACCTATCCTTTCGTATAGGATTGGGGTTCTGGGGCCATTCTTTTCTGAGCTTTAGCCGGGTTTCACGCTGGCGGTGACGTAGTTGACCGACAGATCCCGCGGGGAAATCGACCAGCCCCAGGTGACCGGGTTGAAGACGAACCCCTTGCGGTCCACCGGATCCAGCCCTGCCTTGCGCAGGAGGTCGAACAATTCGTCCGGGGTGATGAACTTGTGCCATTCATGGGTGCCGCGTGGCAACCAGCGCATCACCACCTCGGCGCCGAAGATCGCCATCATGTAGCTTTTGGGATTGCGGTTGATGGTCGAACAGATCTGCAGGCCGCCCGGTTTCAGCAGCTCTTGCGTGGCCGTCAGATAGCTCAAGGGGTCGGCCACATGTTCCACCACTTCCATGTTCAGGACCACGTCGAACTGTTCGCCCGCCTCGGCAAGCGCCTCGGCTGTGGTGTGGCGATAATCGATCTCAAGACCGGATTGTTCGGCGTGAATGCGGGCCACCGGCAGGTTCCCGGCGGCGGCATCGGCGCCCACCACCTCGGCCCCCAATCGCGCCATGGGTTCCGACAACAGCCCGCCGCCACAGCCGATGTCCAGCAACCGTAGCCCCTTGAAGGGGTCCGGCTGCGTCAAGTCCCGGCCAAATTCGCCCGCGATCTGGCTGGTGATATAGTCCAGGCGGCAGGGATTGAGCATATGGAGCGGCTTGAACTTGCCATTCGGATCCCACCATTCCGCGGCCATTGCTTCGAATTTGGCGATTTCGGACGGATCTACCGTGGACTGAGGCGCTTGCATTCCTGTCTCCGTGTGTTCTTTTGTACCGATAAGACTAGTTAGGTCAGTAATGGACAAATACTCGGACCAAAAGCGCGCAGTGCAGTATCTTTTTCCTCCGGTCGATGCCTTCGACCAGCGTATGCTGGATGTTGGGCAGGGTCACAGCATCTATGTAGAGCAATCCGGCAACCCCGATGGCATCCCCGTGGTGGTTTGCCACGGCGGGCCGGGTGGCGGCAGCAGCCCGGCGATGCGGCGCTATTTCGATCCCAAGGTCTACCGGGTGATTCTCTTTGATCAGCGCGGCTGTGGCCGCTCGCGCCCGCATGCCTCTTGCGAGAACAACACGACCTGGCATCTGGTGGCCGATATGGAAGAGATCCGGCGCGCGCTGGAGATCGACACATGGCTGTTGTTCGGCGGCAGCTGGGGCGCGACGCTGGCGCTGATCTATGCGCAGACCCACCCGGACCGGGTACAGCGGATGATTCTGCGCGGCGTCTTCCTGATGACCAAAGGTGAGCTGGACTGGTTCTATGGCGGTGGCGCGGGTCGGTTCTGGCCGGAAACTTGGCAGCGCTTCGTCTCGCTGATCCCGGATGCGGAACGCGGCGACATGATCGCGGCCTATAACAGACGGCTGTTCTCTGGCGACGTGAGCGAGGAGATCCGCTTTGGCCGGGCCTGGTCGGCTTGGGAGAACGCGCTGGCCTCGGTCCATTCCAACGGCCATGGCGGCGAAAGCCCCGGCGATTACGCCCGCGCCTTTGCCCGGCTGGAGAATCACTATTTCATCAATGGCGGCTTCCTGGATTTCGACGGTCAGATCCTCGCCAATATGGGGCGGATTTCGCATATCCCCGGGGTCATCGTTCAGGGACGTTATGACATGATCTGCCCGCCGACCTCGGCCTGGCGCCTGAACGAACTGTGGCCAAATGCAGAGTTGAAAATGATCCGCAATGCAGGGCATGCCTTGTCAGAGCCGGGAATCAGCGCCGAACTGGTGCGCACGATGGACCGGATTGCCGAGGAGCTGTTGCCATGACCCGTATCGACCGCCGCGCGCTGTTCACCTCTGGTGCGGCTGCCGCTTTGCTGGCGGCCACGGGAACCTCGCTGGCGGCGGCGCCCCGGTCGGGTGGCGTGCTGCGTCTGGCGGTGCCGCGTCAGGATGGGCTGATGGAGCAGGTGGCGCGCGGGGCGGTGTTCGATACGCTGACCGAGATCGCGCCGGATGGTGTCTTGCGGGCCGAGTTGGCCGAGAGCTGGCACAGCAGCGAGGATGCCCGCAGCTGGTCCTTCGATCTGCGCAGCGACGTGCGGTTTCATGATGACGCGGCCATGACGGCTGCTGATGTGGTCGCCTCGCTGAGTGGACGCGGCATCGACGGCGCCGAGGTTGCGCTGGTGCAGCAGATCGCTGACCACCGGATCGAGATCCAGCTGCAGGCCGCAAACCCGCATCTGCCTTACCTGCTGGCCAATCCCGAACTGGTGATTGCCCCGGCGGGGCAGCGCGATCTGCCGCTGGCGCAGGCGGTGGGCACTGGCTGCTACCGGGTGGAACGCGCGCAGGACGGACGGCACTTCCGTGCCGCCAAGGTTGCGGACCATTACAAGACCGGCCAGGCGGGCTGGGTAGAAAGCATCGAGGTGATCGTGATCCCCGACGCCGCGGTGCGCGCCGAGGCCCTGCGCGATGGCTATGTGGATGTGGCGGCCCTGCCCGCACCCGAAGGGCTGATCGAAAAGGGCGGCTTCCTGTATCATCCCTCGGCCAGCGACATGGCGCTGGCGGCGCGCTCTGACGTGGGCATTCCCCGCACCGTTGGCAGCCGCACAGCCCTGGATGACGGCCGGATTGCCGAACGCTGGTGGCGGATCTGAGCCGGGCGCTGGGCGGTTTCTGAACTTCTCCTTGCAGATTCGCCCCATCACGCGTATATGCCTTGCACAACAGCGGCGCGTTGGGCTCTGGTCCAAAGCTCCACCGGAAATTTCAACGGGCCGCGCGCCCGTTTTTTTGTGTCTGAAAGACAGCTGGAAGCCGAATGACCAACGACCTGATTGCCAAAGCCGCGATTGACCGCCGCCTTGCCGAGATCATCACCCCGGTGATCGAGGATATGGGCTATGAGCTGGTCCGCATCCGGCTGATGTCCGGCAAGACGACGACCCTGCAGATCATGGCCGACAAGCCCGATGGTGGCATCGAGGTGGATGATTGCGCCGAGATCTCGAATGCGGTCAGCGCCGTGCTGGATGTCGAAGACCCGATCCTGGATGCCTATGCGCTGGAGGTTTCCAGCCCTGGCATCGACCGCCCCCTGACGCGCCTCAAGGACTTCGACATGTTCGAAGGCTACGAAGCCAAGCTGGAAACCGCCGAGCTGATCGACGGACGCCGCCGCTTCAAGGGGGAGTTGGCCGGGATCGAGGATGACGAGGTTCTGATCAATATCGAGGAACACGGCGAAACCGTGACCATCGGTCTGAAATTCGACTGGCTGAGCGATGCCAAGCTGGTGCTGACCGACGATCTGATCAAGGAAATGCTGCGCCAGCGCAAGGCCGCCGGCACGCTGAACGAAGATGCTTTTGACGACGTTATCGAAGATACGCCCCTTGAGGGCGAGGTGACCGAAGGGTCCGAAGAGGAGAACAAGTAATGGCCATCACCTCTGCAAACCAGCTTGAGCTGTTGCAAACCGCCGAAGCCGTGGCGCGCGAAAAAATGATCGACCCCGGCCTGGTGGTCGAAGCCATGGAAGAAAGCCTCGCCAGGGCGGCCAAGAGCCGCTACGGCAGCGAGATGGACATCCGCGTGTCCATCGACCGCAAGACCGGCAAGGCGACCTTCACCCGCGTGCGTTCGGTCGTTGCGGATGAGGACCTGGAGAACTACCAGGCCGAGATGACCGTCGAGCAGGCCAAGCAGTACATGGAAAACCCAGCGGTGGGCGACACCTATGTGGAAGAGGTTCCGCCGGTGGAAATGGGCCGTATCGCGGCACAGTCGGCCAAGCAGGTGATCCTGCAGAAGGTGCGCGAAGCAGAGCGTGACCGCCAGTACGAGGAATTCAAGGACCGCGCGGGCTCCATCATCAACGGTCTCGTCAAGCGCGAGGAATTCGGCAACGTCATCGTCGATGTGGGTGCGGGCGAAGCGATTCTGCGCCGCAACGAAAAGATCGGCCGCGAAAGCTACCGCCCGAACGACCGCATCCGCTGCTACATCAAGGACGTGCGCCGCGAGCCGCGCGGCCCGCAGATCTTCCTCAGCCGCACCGCGCCGGAATTCATGGCCGAGCTGTTCAAGATGGAAGTGCCGGAAATCTATGACGGCATCATCGAGATCAAGGCCGTGGCCCGGGATCCCGGTTCGCGCGCCAAGATCGCCGTGATTTCCTATGATGGTTCCATCGACCCCGTCGGCGCCTGTGTCGGTATGCGCGGCAGCCGTGTGCAGGCCGTGGTGAACGAGCTGCAGGGTGAAAAGATCGACATCATCCCGTGGAACGAAGACCAGCCGACTTTCCTGGTGAACGCGCTGCAGCCCGCAGAAGTCACCAAGGTGGTTCTGGACGAAGAGGCCGGCAAGATCGAGGTCGTCGTCCCCGAGGAACAGCTGAGCCTTGCCATCGGCCGCCGCGGTCAGAACGTGCGCCTGGCGTCGCAGCTGACCGGTCTCGACATCGACATCATGACCGAGGAAGAGGAATCGGCGCGCCGCCAGAAGGAATTCGAGGCCCGCACTGCGCTGTTCATGGAAACCCTGGATCTGGACGAGTTCTTTGCCCAGTTGCTCGTCTCCGAAGGCTTCACCAACCTCGAAGAGGTCGGCTACGTCGAGCTGGACGAACTCTTGGTCATCGATGGTGTCGACGAAGGCACCGCCGAGGAGCTGCAGGCCCGCGCCCGCGACTACCTTGAAGCACAGGCCAAGGCCGCCATCGATGCCGCCCGTGCATTGGGCGCCGAGGACAGCCTCATTGACTTTGATGGTCTCACACCCCAGATGGTGGAGGCGCTGGCCAAGGATGGCATCCTGTCGCTTGAGGACTTTGCCACCTGCGCCGACTGGGAACTGGCCGGTGGCTGGACCACCGATGGCGGCGAGCGCATCAAGGACGACGGTATCCTGGAACCCTTCGGCATGTCGCTGGAAGAAGCCCAGGATATGGTGATGACCGCCCGCGTTCTCTTGGGCTGGGTGGACCCCGCCGAGCTGGAGCCGGAAGTCTCTGAAGAAGACGTCGAAGGCGAGGAATCCGAAGAGGAGGGCGCCGGGGCCTGATCCCGGCGGCTTTCTGAAAAGGAGAGACTGAATGGCTCGTGGAGGCGCCGCAAAAGACCGCTCGGACGGTCCGGAGCGCAAGTGCATTGCAACAGGTGAGATCCAACCGAAACAGGGTCTCATCCGCTTTGTGCTGGGTCCGGATGGTCAGGTGGTTGCCGATGTGCTGGGTAAACTGCCCGGTCGTGGCGTTTACGTGACGGCGAGCCGCGCCGCCCTAGGAACGGCGGTCAAGAAGAAGCTCTTCGCCCGTGGGTTCAAGGCCCAGGTGCAGGTTCCCGAAGGGCTGGTGGACGAGGTGGAGCGTCAGGTTCTGCGTCGTCTCGTCGATCTGATCAGCCTGGCGCGCAAGTCGGGCGATGCAGTCGGCGGCTATGAAAAAGTCAAGGATTGGCTGCTAAAGGAAGAGGCATCCGTTCTGATTCAGGCGTCCGATGGATCCGGGCGCGGTAAATCGAAACTGAGTACGCCCCACCGGGGAAAATACATCGGTTGCCTCTCTGCGGATGAGCTGGGGATGGCATTTGGGCGTCAAACTGTGATACATGCGGCGCTTGCCTCTGGTGGACTCAGCAAACGTGTTGTAGAGGAAGCGCAACGATTGCAGGGTTTGCGCGAAATGGTGGGCGGCAAGGGCCGCACGGAAGGATAAAGAGCTTTATGAGCGATAGTGACGGCAAAAAGACGTTGGGTTTGCGTGGCGGTTCCCGGCCTGGGAACGTGAAACAGAGCTTCAGCCATGGGCGGACCAAGAATGTCGTGGTGGAAACCAAGCGCAAGCGCGTTGTGGTTCCCAAGCCGGGTGCGGGTAAGGGGGGCAGCGGTTCCTCTCCTGCGACCGATGGTTCGCGTCGCCCTGCTGGCATCACTGATGCGGAAATGGCCCGCCGCCTGAAGGCGCTGCAGGCCGCCAAGGCCCGCGAGGCCGAAGAGGCCGCGCAGCGCGAGGCCGAGGAAAAGGCCCGCGCCGAAGAGCGTGAGCGCCGCCGCGCCGAACAGGAAGCCAAGGAACGCGAACAGCGCGAAGCCGAGGAAAAAGCCCGTCAAAAGGCCGAAGAGGAAGAGCGCAAGCGCCGCGAAGCCGAAGAAGCGGCCAAGCGTGCTGCTGCCGCACCTGCCGAGGAACCGGCCAAGGCGAAACCCGCAGGCGCCGGTGCCGGTCGTGGTGCGCCCAAGGGTGGCGTTCAGCCCGCGCCGCGCAAAGCGGACCGCGAGCGCGAAGAGCGCGGCCGTGGCGGCAAGGGCCGCGACGAAGGCCGCCGTTCGGGCAAGCTGACCCTGGGCCAGGCCACTGGCGAAGGCGGGCGTCAACGCTCCATGGCCGCGATGAAGCGCAAGCAGGAGCGTGCGCGTCAGAAGGCGATGGGTGGCTCGGTCGAGCGTGAAAAGGTGATCCGCGACGTTCAGCTGCCGGAAACCATCGTGGTCTCCGAACTGGCGAACCGCATGGCGGAACGTGTTGGCGATGTTGTGAAATCGCTCATGCAGATGGGCATGATGGTCACGCAGAACCAGTCCATCGACGCTGACACAGCTGAACTGATCATCGAAGAATTTGGCCACAAGGTTGTCCGTGTGTCCGACTCCGACGTCGAGGACGTCATCAAGGAGGTCGAAGACAAGGAAGAGGACCTGCAGCCGCGTCCGCCGGTGATCACCATCATGGGCCACGTCGACCACGGCAAGACCTCGCTGCTGGATGCGATCCGCGATGCGCGCGTCGTGGCAGGCGAGGCCGGCGGCATCACCCAGCACATCGGTGCCTATCAGGTGAAGACCGAGGGCGGCACCACGCTGACCTTCCTCGACACACCGGGCCACGCGGCCTTTACCTCGATGCGCTCGCGCGGTGCCCAGGTGACGGATATCGTTGTTCTGGTTGTGGCAGCCGATGACTCGGTCATGCCGCAGACCATCGAGGCGATCAACCACGCCAAGGCCGCCGAAGTGCCGATGATCGTGGCGATCAACAAGATCGACAAACCGGCAGCCGACGCCAACAAGGTGCGCGCCGAACTGCTGCAGCACGAGGTGATCGTGGAAGCCATGTCCGGTGAAGTGCAGGACGTGGAAGTCTCTGCCCATACCGGCCAGGGTCTGGACGAGCTGCTCGAAGCCATCGCGCTGCAGGCGGAAATCCTGGAACTGAAGGCCAACCCCGACCGCGCCGCCCAAGGTGCCGTGATCGAGGCGCAGCTGGATGTGGGCCGTGGCCCGGTTGCCACCGTTCTGGTTCAGAACGGCACCCTGCGCCAGGGCGATATCTTCGTCGTGGGAGAGCAATACGGTAAGGTCCGTGCGCTGATCAACGACAAGGGTGATCGCGTCAAGGAAGCCGGCCCCTCGGTTCCGGTCGAGGTTCTCGGTCTCAATGGTACCCCCGAAGCGGGCGATGTGCTGAACGTGACCGAGACCGAAGCCCAGGCGCGCGAGATCGCCGCCTACCGTGAGCAGGCCGCCAAGGACAAGCGCGCTGCCGCCGGTGCCGCGACCACGCTGGAACAGCTGATGGCCAAGGCCAAGGAAGACGAGAACGTATCCGAGCTGCCGATCCTGGTGAAGGCTGACGTGCAGGGGTCTGCCGAGGCGATCGTGCAGGCGATGGAGAAGATCGGCAACGACGAGGTGCGTGTGCGCGTGCTGCACTCGGGCGTCGGCGCCATCACCGAAACCGATATCGGCCTCGCCGAAGCCTCCGGTGCGCCGGTCTTTGGCTTCAACGTGCGTGCCAATGCCTCGGCCCGCAATACCGCCAACCAGAAGGGCGTGGAGATCCGCTATTACTCGGTGATCTATGACCTGGTGGACGATGTGAAGGCGGCGGCCTCTGGCCTGCTGTCGGCCGAGATCAAGGAAAACTTCATCGGTTACGCCACGATCAAGGACGTCTTCAAGGTTTCCAACGTCGGCAAGGTCGCCGGCTGTCTGGTCACCGAAGGTGTTGCCCGCCGCTCGGCCGGTGTGCGCCTGCTGCGTGACAACGTGGTGATCCACGAAGGCACGCTGAAGACGCTGAAGCGTTTCAAGGACGAAGTGTCCGAGGTTCAGTCCGGTCAGGAATGCGGCATGGCCTTCGAGAACTACGAAGATATCCGCGCAGGCGATGTCATCGAGATTTTCGAGCGTCAGGAAGTCGCCCGCCAGCTCGACTGATCGCGCCCGACGCGTTCAACCTGATAGAGAAAGCCCCGGACCTATGGTCCGGGGCTTTTTCATGTGGCAGGAGGGGGGCTTCCCGGGTTTTGCAGCGATGGCGAAGGGCGGCGGCGTCCCTGCCGTGAAAGCGCCCCTTTCAAACGAGTCGAGGGCAGCCGATAGGCTGCCCTCTTTCTCGTGAGTGGTTGGTCTTCGTAGTGCCGTGGACGTGGAGGAAACCGGGGGGCTGAATAATATTGCCCCGCCACGGTAGGAAGTGATGTGCCTGTATGAAACTGCCCCGGACCAGGATGGTTCTGCCAAATTCAGGTCCGTTGCAGCCCTGGTCCTTCTTCAGGGAGACGTTGAGAGAGGTTCACTGCGCGATAGTGTGACCATTTTTTGACAAATTGGTTAACAAACTATTGCCAAACATCTGCGAAACCCACCAATGCTAGTGTTTCTATCGTAAAATCACCCAAGATCAGGTATCAAAACGTGACATGTCGCAAGTGTTGCGGTGGTTCCCCTTACAACCAGTCCCGCAGGATCGGGATCAGGGGAATGTCTGCTGGCGGCATCGGATAGTCGCGCAACTCCTGCGGCCGCGCCCATTTCAGCACCTGGCCTTCGCGGGCCTGGGGAATGCCCTCCCATTTGCGGCAGGCAAACAGCGGCATCAGCAGATGGAAGTCATCATAGCTGTGGCTGGCAAAGGTCAGGGGCGCCAGGCAAGAGGCCCAGGTGTTGATCCCCAGTTCCTCTTCCAGCTCGCGGATCAGGGCTACCTCCGGCGTTTCCCCGGCTTCGACCTTGCCACCGGGAAATTCCCACAGGCCGGCCATGGATTTGCCTTCAGGGCGCTGCGCCAGCAGGATCCGCCCTTCAACGTCGATCAGCGCGACCGCTGAGACGAGGATGGTTTTCATGACCGGTAATCCGCGTTGATGGTGATGTACTGATGGGTCAGATCGCAGGTCCAGACGGTCGCGGAGCCGTCCCCCAGGCCAAGATCGACCTTGATGGTGATCTCGTCCTGCTTCATCTGGGCCGCACCGTCTTCTTCCTTGTAGGAGGAGGCCACCCAGCCCTTTTCGGCCACCAGCACATCGCCGAAGGAGATCGACAGGCGGTCCCGGTCGGCCTCGGCACCGGATTTGCCGATTGCCATCACCACGCGTCCCCAGTTCGGATCTTCACCCGCGATGGCGGTCTTGACCAGCGGAGAGTTGGCAATCGCCATGCCGTGCACCTTGGCCTCGGCATCGGAAACGGCCCCGGTGATCTGGATTTCGACAAACTTGGTGGCGCCTTCGCCATCGCGCACCACCTGGTGGGCCAGATCCATCATCACGGCTTCCAGCGCCTGCGCGAATTCCGCGTTGCCGGTGGCGTCCACGCCAGAGGCCCCCGTGGCGCAGAGCATCAGGCTGTCCGAGGTCGATGTGTCGCTGTCCACGGTGATGCAGTTGAAGCTGCTGTTGCAGATCTCTGCCAGCTGCGCCTGCAGGGCGGCTTGTTCGACCTGGGCATCGGTGAAGATATAGACCAGCATGGTGGCCATATCGGGGGCAATCATGCCGGAGCCTTTGGCGATTCCGGCGATGTTCACGGTCTTTCCGTTGATGGTGACCGTGGCACCGGCGCCCTTGGCAAAGGTGTCGGTGGTCATGATGGCGGCGGCAGCGCGTTCCACCGCGCTTTCGTCCAGCCCGTCGTTCAGCTCTGCGATCTTTGCCACGATCCGCTCATGCGGCAGCGGTTCGCCGATGACACCGGTCGATGCGGTAAAGACACGCGATTGGGGCGCGCCGGTGATCTGGCTGACCGAGGCGACGATTTCGGCCACCGAAGTCTGCCCATAGTGGCCGGTAAAGGCGTTTGAGTTGCCGGAGTTGACCAGAATGGCGGCAGCGCCTGCGGTATCTCCGCCCAGCTTTGCCTGACAGTCCCGCACCGGTGCGGACCGCGTTTTGGAGCGGGTGAAGACGCCCGCAACCGCCGCACCCGGATCCAAAACGGCCAGCATCACATCGGTGCGGTCCTTGTATTTGACGCCTGCCGCGGCGGTGGCAAAACGCACGCCCTTGACCAGGGGCAGATCGGGAAATGCCGCCGGAGCAAGCGGTGAGACGGGCATGGATTTTGCCATTGGATCAGTTCCTTACCAGGCTGAGATCTTTGATGATCGACACGTCCAGGTCTTCGATTTCCGGGCGTTGGATGTTGGCGGCTGCGGTCAAATCGTTGACGCGATCCTCGACCGCGCGGGTGCGCAGTTCCTGTTCCAACTCGCCGCGCACCTCGTCAAAGCTGGGGGCGGCGGATTTGCGCCGTTCGCGTAGCAGAATCACGTGCCAGCCGAATTGAGTCTGTACCGGGTTGGAGATCTGCCCCGAGCGCATGGCCAGCAGCGCCTCTTCGAATTCGGGGACCATGCTGCCAAGGCCAAACCAGCCCAGATCGCCGCCACTGGGGCCGGAGGGGCCGGTGGAATGCGCCTTGGCCATGGTGGCGAAATCGGCGCCGTCGTCTAGCTCTTCCTTGATTTCGCGCGCTTCTTCCTCGGTTTCCAGCAGGATATGCGCGGCGTGGAATTCATCGCCGCCGTTGCCGGTGGAATACTTGCGGTCATAGGCGGCGCGCAGCGCTTCTTCACCCGCGGCGTTCGCCATCACGGTTTCGATCACATCGGCGGCCAGAAGGGCGCGGGATTCGTTCTCGACCGAGAGCTGCACATAATGGGGCACCTCGCCATTGAGCTGCTGTTTCAGCGCGGTCTGCTGGATCAGCTGATCGAGAATCGCGTTGTAGAGCACCTCGTCGGGCAGTTGCTTGTACTGCTGCGGCAGGTTCTCGCGCGCCATGATCATATGGCCCAGGGTGATCTCTTCGCCATTGACCGAAGCCACCACCGTATTGGCATGGGGTGCCGCGAGCGCGGGTGCGGCCAGGGCCATCAGGGCCACCGTCGCGGCGCCTCGCAGAAAAGTGAGACCTTTCAGCATTGAATTCTTCCTATTCCCGGGCCGCAGCATGGCGCGGCGTTGACACTTAAATGGCTGCCGCTTACATCGCCTAGGGGCTATTGGGCAGCACCGTCGTTTCCACCTTTGTTTATGGGTTGCGGGCAGGGCGGGCAAGCCTGCCTGAGAACGGAAGCCATGACAGGACTGTTGGAGAGCACATGCTGGGTATCGGAACACTCGCCAAAAAGATTTTCGGCACACCGAACGACCGAAAAGTCAAGGCGACGCGGCCGCTGATCGCACAGATCAACGCGCTGGAACCCGAGTTCGAGAAGCTCAGCGATGAGGGCCTCATCGAGAAGACCGCAGAGCTGCGCAAGCGCGCGCTGGACGGTGAACCCCTGGATGCACTGTTGCCCGAAGCCTTTGCCAACGTGCGCGAAGGGGCGCGTCGTGCTCTGGGCCTGCGGGCCTTTGACACCCAGCTGATGGGCGGTGTCTTCCTGCATCAGGGCAATATCGCCGAGATGAAGACGGGTGAAGGCAAGACATTGGTTGCGACCTTCCCCGCCTACCTCAATGCGCTGACCGGCAAGGGCGTGCATGTGGTCACCGTGAACGAATACCTGGCCAAGCGCGACAGCGAATGGATGGGCAAGGTCTTCGAACAGCTGGGCATGACCACCGGCGTGATCTGGTCCGGCCAGCCCGACGATCAGAAGATGGCGGCCTACCAGTCCGACGTGACCTATGCCACCAACAACGAACTTGGCTTTGACTACCTGCGCGACAACATGAAGCCGAGCCTGGACCAGGTGTTCCAGAAGCAGCACAACTTTGCCATCGTCGACGAGGTCGACTCGATCCTGATCGACGAGGCCCGCACGCCGCTGATCATCTCCGGCCCGGCCGAGGATCGCTCGGAGCTCTACTCGACCATCGACAAGGTGATTCCGCTCCTGAGCGACGAGCATTTTGAGCTGGACGAGAAGACCCGCGGTGTGACCTTCACCGAAGAGGGCAACGAGTATCTTGAGCAGAAGCTGATCGAACACGGTCTGCTGGACGAGGGTGCTTCGCTCTACGATCCCGAAAGCACCACCGTGGTGCACCACGTCAACCAGGCCCTGCGCGCGCACAAGCTGTTCCAGCGCGACAAGGATTACATCGTGCGCGATGGCGAGGTGGTGCTGATCGACGAATTCACCGGCCGGATGATGGCGGGCCGCCGCCTGTCCGAAGGTCTGCACCAGGCAATCGAAGCCAAGGAAGAGGTGCAGATCCAGCCCGAGAACACCACTCTGGCCTCGGTTACCTTCCAGAACTACTTCCGCCTTTATGACCGCCTGTCCGGCATGACCGGCACCGCCATGACAGAGGCCGAGGAATTTGCCGAGATCTACGGTCTGGGCGTGGTCGAGGTTCCCACCAACAGGCCCATCGCCCGGGTGGATGAGGACGATCAGGTCTACCGGACCGCCGCCGAGAAATACCGCGCCATGATCGAGGAAACCAAGAAAGCCCACGCCAAGGGCCAGCCGGTTCTTCTGGGCACCACCTCGATCGAGAAATCCGAACTCCTGAGCCAGCTTCTGAAACAGGAAGGCATCGAACATAACGTTCTCAACGCCCGCCATCACGAGCAGGAAGCGCAGATCGTGGCTGATGCGGGCCGCCTGGGTGCGGTGACCATCGCCACCAACATGGCCGGTCGCGGCACCGACATTCAGCTGGGCGGCAACGTCGAGATGAAAGTGATGGAGGCGCTGGAAGCCAATCCCGAGGCCGATCCCGTCGCCCTGCGCGCCGAGGAAGAAGCCAAGCACGCGGAAGAGAAACAGAAGGTGCTTGATGCGGGGGGGCTGTTCGTGATGGCCTCAGAACGGCACGAAAGCCGCCGGATCGACAACCAGCTGCGTGGCCGTTCCGGCCGTCAGGGCGATCCGGGTCGCACCCGATTCTACCTCAGCCTCGAAGACGACCTGATGCGCATCTTCGGCTCCGAGCGGCTCGACAAGGTTCTGTCCTCGCTCGGCATGAAGGAAGGCGAGGCAATCATTCACCCTTGGGTGAACAAATCGCTGGAACGCGCCCAGGCCAAGGTCGAGGGCCGCAACTTCGACATGCGCAAGAACGTGCTGAAGTTCGACGATGTGATGAACGATCAGCGCAAGGTGATCTTTGGCCAGCGCCGCGAGATCATGGCGGCCGAAGACCTGTCGGAAATCGTGCAGGACATGCGCCACGAGGTGATCTCCGATCTGATCGACACCTATATGCCGCCCAAGACCTATGCCGATCAGTGGGACACCGAAGGCCTGCAGGCCGCTGTCGCCGAAGGGCTCTCCATCGATGCGCCGGTTGCCGATTGGGCCGCCGAAGAAGGTGTGGACGACGAACAGATCCGCGAACGGCTGGAAGATGCCAGCGATGCGATGATGGCAGAAAAGACCGAGGCCTTCGGCCCCGAGAACATGCGCCAGATCGAAAAGCAGGTACTGCTGCAGACCATCGACGCCAAGTGGCGCGAACACCTTCTGACGCTGGAGCACCTGCGCTCGGTCGTGGGCTTCCGCGGCTATGCGCAGCGCGATCCGCTCAATGAATACAAGAACGAAAGCTTCCAGCTGTTTGAGACCATGCTGGATTCGTTGCGCGAAGATGTCACCAAACAGCTGAGCCGCGTGCGCCCGATGAACGAGGAAGAGCAGCGCCAGATGATGATGGAGATGGCCGCACGTCAGGCCGCGATGCAGCAGATGGCCGCCGCTGCGGCGGGTGACGCTCCTGCTGCCGGTGGAGGTGGAGAACCGGTTGAGGATCCCCTGCCCGGTTTTGTCGAGAATGACCCCGCGACCTGGGGCAACCCGTCGCGCAACGACAAATGCCCCTGCGGCTCCGGCAAGAAGTTCAAACATTGCCACGGGCGCCTGTCCTGACCGGGAAATCCGGCAGCTTGGCGAGATGAAATCACAGGCGTCCGACCGGGTCTTTTCGGTCGGACGCAGACGTTAAAATTCTCTTTATTTTGCCTGAATCTCACCTGCGGGCGGCCACAAACTGGCCGCCTTTTGCTTGTTACAGTTCCTTAACCTATTCTGGGGGTGGAGCCTGTGACGATGGACAAGCGAGTATTGATATTGAGTGGCGCGACCATGGTCTGCGCCTTGGGGATTGGCTTCTTCATGCAGCAGTCAGCCCCGCCCCGGTCGTTGGATGCGCCCGGACAATCCGCTTCTGTCGATGTGGCTGCATCGGGGGCACAGGCTCTGCAGATCCCGGCGGAACCTGAAAGCGGCGCTTTCAAGATCGAGAATATCACGCTGACCTCGGTGCCGCGTGCCGAGGCTCAGGATCTGCAGGGCGAAACCCCGGGCCCGGCCACGCTGGCCGCCGCAGAGGATTGTGCGCTTGCGGTGACCGCCCTTGCGCGCCCCGGCGCCATGGTCGATATCGCCGTCTCGGCCCCCTGTCAGGCCGGTGCGCGGTTGACGGTGCATCACCATGGCATGATGTTCACCACGGCCCTGGATGAGGCAGGCGCTTGGCGTCAGATGGTTCCGGCGCTGGCATCCACCGCTGTTTTCATCCTTGAACCCGAAGGTGGCAAGGCAGAGGTCGCCGCGGTGCCTGTGCCCGATCTGGCCGAGGTGGACCGTGTCGTGCTGCAGTGGAGCGGCAACAGCGGCTTTGAGATCCACGCCCGCGAAAACGGTGCCGAATATGGTGCAGCCGGTCACGTCTGGCATGGTTCCGATCCGGAGGCCGGTCAGGGCCGGATGCTGCGCCTTGGCGACGCGGATCAACTCGCGCCGCGCCTGGCCGAGGTCTACAGCCTAGCCCGCGGATCGGAGCAGGGCAGCACGGTCGATCTGAGCGTGGAAACCGAGATCACCGCGATCAATTGCGGACGCGATATCGAGGCGCAGGTACTGACACTGGGCACGGCGAGCGACGATCAACGGCTGCGCACACGGGATCTGACCCTTGCAATGCCCGATTGCACCGCCGAGGGTGACTTTCTGGTGTTGAATAATCTGCTGGAAAACCTGAAAATCGCCGCCAACTGATCTGCGACTGTTTCAGGATTTCTCATGGCTTTCTTGCGTGCGGCGATCTGCGCCGCACTTCTTCTGTCCGGCACCGCCCTGCCACTTTTTGCGCAGGATGTGACCCTGTCCTCTCCCGATGGTGCGGTGGAAATCACTGGCAACCTGCTGGGATTTGACGGCGAATACTACCGCGTGGACACGAAGTTCGGAGAGCTGACCGTCGATGGATCCGGGGTCACCTGCGATGGTCCGGGCTGTCCCAGCCTGTCGGATTTCGTGGCCGAGATCTCCTTGTCCGGTTCATCCAGCATGGCAGAGGTTCTGCTGCCTGCGCTGATTGAGGGCTTTGCCCTGCGCAATGGTTACCAGACCCGGCGCGATGCCTTGCCAGAGGGCAACTTCGAATATGTTCTGATGCGCGGTGCCGGGCGCCCGGTGGCGCGGTTCAGCTTCTTCGTCAGCAATACCGATGAAGGCTTTGCGGATCTTCTTGCCGATGAGGCGGATATCGTCATGGCCCTGCGTGAGATCCGTGCCTCAGAGCGCGAGCGGGCGCGCGAAGCGGGCATGGGGGATATGACCGGCCCGGCCCGCAGCCGGGTTCTGGCGCTGGATGCCATGGTGCCGCTGGTCTCGCCAGAGAACCCGGTGCAAAGCATCTCTCTGCCGCAGCTGGTGTCGGTCTTTTCAGGAGAGATCAGCAATTGGTCGGCGCTTGGCGGTGCGGATGCGCCGATCTCCCTGCATCTGCCGGTCGCGGGATCGGGGCTGGTGCAGGCATTTGAGGACAAGCTGATGGCGCCGGTAGAGGCCGCGCTTGCGCCGGGTCTGCGTCGACATGATCGCCACAGTACCCTTGTGCGGGTGGTTGCCACCGATCCCTTCGCCATTGGAATCGGCAGCTTTGCCAATACCGGCACGGCGCGGGCGCTGACGCTCACCGGGACTTGCGGGTTTTCCCTGCGGGCAACGCGGCGATCGATCAAGACCGAGGATTACCCGCTGACCTCTCCGATGTTCCTGTACCTTCCGGAACGCCGCCTGCCGAAAGTGGCGCGGGATTTCCTCAACTATGTGCGTGGCCCGGGGGCGCAGATCGTGATCCGTCGGGCGGGGTTCGTGGATCAGGCACCGGAGCGCATTGCTCTGGCCGTGCAGGGGGACCGGATCGCCAATGCCATCCAGGCGGCGGGGCCGGAGGTCGATCTTGAAGAGCTGCAGCGCCTGGTCAAGACCTTGCGCGGCTTCACGCGATTGACCACCTCCTTTCGGTTCGAGCCCGGTTCGACCCGGCCCGATGCCCAGTCGCGCAGCAATATCGAGCAATTGAGCCGGGCGCTGGAGGCCGGGGTCCATGATGCCAGCCGCCTGCTATTCGTCGGCTTCTCGGATGGCGACGGCCCGGCGGCTATGAACCGCCAGATCGCCTTGAAGCGGGCCAAATCCGTTCGCGATGCGGTGATTGCCGCGGCAGAGACCGCGAACCTGGATCGGGTGGAAATTGAAGTGGCAGCCTTTGGCGAAGCCTTGCCAATGGCCTGCGACGATAGTGCCTGGGGGCGCGAAGCCAACCGCCGGGTCGAGGTCTGGGTGCGCTGACTGGGCAGTACAGGGCGCTTTGCTGCCGATGGAGTGGAGCGCTCCCGCGCGTTTGTCGCCGCATCACAGATGCATCGAAAACCCTTGGGCGTAGCGCCGCGCATCGCGCGGCGCTACGCCCAACTCCGTCAAGGGGGCATGGCGTAGACAGGCCACCTGCGGCGGCTGGGAGAGCCACGTTTGCCAAATTTGGATCAAAGATAGCCGTGGCTGCGAAAGCTGAGCTCGCTGGATTTGCCGATGATCAGATGGTCATGCAGCGCGATCCCCAAGACAGTGAGCGCAGCCGCCACGCTTGCGGTCATGGAGATATCACTTTCCGAAGGAGTGGGATCGCCTGAGGGGTGATTGTGCACCAGGATCACCGCGCTGGCGTTCATCTCCAGCGCGCGTTTGGCCACTTCGCGGGGATAGACCGGCACATGGTCCACCGTACCCCGCGCCTGTTCTTCATCCGCGATCAGCACGTTCTTGCGATCAAGGAACAAGACGCGGAACTGTTCCACCTCGGAATGGGACATGGTGGTATGGCAATAGTCCAGCAGCGCATCCCAACCCGAGAGCACATGACGCTGCATGATCCGCGCCCGCGCCATGCGATGCGCCGCGGCCTCTATCACCTTGAGATCGGTGATCACCGCTTCGCCGATCCCCTTGACCTGCAACAAGCGCTCGGTCGGTGCGGTCACGACACGGTTGAAGTCGCCGAAGGTATCCATCAGCCTGCGCGCCAGCGGTTTCACATCCTTGCGGGGGATGGAGCGGAACAGCACCAGTTCCAGCAGCTCATAATCCGGCATCGCCGCCGCGCCGCCGTCAATGAAGCGTTTGCGCAGCCGGGCGCGATGATCCTTGATGTAGGAGGGCAGGCGGCCTGCGGGCAGCAGGGCGGCGCGTGCCTCGTCACTGCAATCAAACAGCGGCAAGGTCTCGTTCCGGGATGCGCCTGCTTTCCCCATGATCGTCCCCCATGATCACCAGGTTGGCGATATCAAGGCTAACTCATCCCTATCAAATGGCGGCTGGATTTGGTTAAGAAAGAAAAAACGCCCCGATGAGGGGCGTTTTTGCGATAGTATTCCGAAAAAGCCATGCAAGGCGCCTAGCCCTTCATCCCGTCCCAGAAGCTTTTGACCGAGGAGAAGAAACTCCGGGATTCCGGGTTGGTGTTCTCTTCCGACAGGTCTTCGAACTCGCGCAGCAGTTCCTTCTGGCGTGCGGTGAGGTTCACGGGTGTTTCCACCGCCAGTTCGATGAACATGTCCCCGGGCGCGCCGCCGCGCAGGGCGGGCATGCCCTTGCCGCGCAGGCGCATCTGTCGGCCGGACTGGCTGCCTTCGGGGATCTGCACGCGGCCGCGACCGCCGTCGATGGTCGGCACCTCGATGGCACCGCCCAAGGCGGCCTTGGCCATGGAGACCGGAACCCGGCAATAGAGGTTGTTGCCGTCGCGTTCGAACAGATCGTGCGGTGCCACCTCCACAAAGATGTAGAGATCGCCCGGAGGCCCACCGCGCAGGCCCGCCTCGCCTTCACCGGCCAGGCGGATGCGGGTGCCGGTCTCGACCCCTGCCGGGATGTTCACCGACAGCGAGCGGTCCTTTTCGACGCGGCCATGACCGTGGCAGGTCTTGCAGGGGTTCTTGATGATCTGGCCCAGGCCCGAACAGGTCGGACAGGTGCGTTCGACGGTGAAAAAGCCCTGCTGCGCACGCACCTTGCCCATGCCGGAACAGGTCGGGCAGGTGGTGGGTTCAACCCCGCCTTCGGCGCCGGAACCGTCACAGGAGGTACAGGCGACCGAGGTCGGCACCTTGATGGTCTTGTGCAGGCCGGTGAAGGCTTCTTCCAGGTTGACACGCAGGTTGTAGCGCAGATCCGCGCCGCGCGATGCGCGCTGACGTCCGCCAGCCTGGCCGCGCCCACCCATGAAGTCGCCAAAGAGATCGTCGAAGACATCCGAGAAGGCAGAGGAGAAATCGCCGCCGCCGGGATGACCGCCGCGCGGCCCGCCGCCACCACCACCCATGCCGTTTTCAAAGGCGGCATGGCCAAAGCGGTCATAGGCGGCTTTCTTCTCGGGGTCCTTCAGGACTTCATAGGCCTCGTTGGCCTCTTTGAACTGGGCTTCTGCATCCGGGTTGTCGGCATTGCGGTCCGGGTGCAACTCCTTCGCCTTCTTGCGATAGCCCTTCTTGATCTCGTCGGCGCTGGCGCCTTTCGGAACGTCAAGAATGTCGTAGTAGTCACGTTTTGACATCGGTGTATTCCTTCTGCCTCAACGAAAAACGGGCCAGCCCGGGATGCGGACCGGCCCGTGGTCAAGCCTGAGTATCAGGCCTTAACGCTTGTCGTCGTCCAGGTCTTCGAATTCGGCATCAACGATGTCGTCGTCCCCAGAGGCAGCAGCCTCATCGGCGGCGGCGGGTTCGTCGTCAGCCTCTTCGGCTTGTGCCTTGTAGATCGCCTCGCCCAGTTTCATCGCCGCTTCGGTGACGTTCTGGATGCCGACCTTGATCTTTTCGGCGTTGGCCTTGTCGCTTTCCAGGTCATCCTTCAGCGCCGCAACCGCCAGTTCGATCACTTCGACGGTGGAGGGGTCGACCTTGTCGCCGTGCTCCTCGAGCGATTTCTCGGTCGAGTGGATGAGGCTTTCGGCCTGGTTCTTGGCTTCGATCAGCTCGCGGCGTTCCTTGTCCGCCTCGGCGTTCTCCTCGGCGTCCTTGACCATCTGTTCGATATCCTCGTCCGACAGACCGCCGGATGCCTGGATGGTGATGGTCTGCTCCTTGCCGGTCGCCTTGTCCTTGGCGCCGACCGAAACGATGCCGTTGGCGTCGATGTCGAAGGTCACCTCGATCTGAGGCATGCCGCGCGGTGCGGGCGGGATTTCCTCGAGGTTGAACTGACCCAGCATCTTGTTGTCGGCCGCCATCTCACGCTCACCCTGGAACACGCGAATGGTCACGGCGTTCTGGTTGTCCTCGGCGGTCGAGAAGACCTGGGACTTTTTCGTCGGGATGGTGGTGTTGCGGTCGATCAGACGGGTGAAGACACCGCCCAGGGTTTCGATACCCAAGGACAGCGGGGTCACGTCCAGCAGAACCACGTCTTTCACGTCACCCTGCAGAACACCGGCCTGGATGGCGGCGCCCATGGCAACCACTTCGTCCGGGTTCACACCCTTGTGGGGTTCCTTGCCGAAGAACTTGGTCACCTCTTCGATGACTTTGGGCATGCGGGTCATACCGCCGACCAGAACCACCTCATCGATGTCGGACGCGGACAGGCCGGCGTCTTTCAGAGCTGCCTGGCAGGGCTTCATCGAGGCCTTGATCAGGTCACCCACCAGCGATTCCAGCTTGGCGCGGGTCAGTTTCATGACCATGTGCAGCGGCTGGCCCGAGGAAGGATCCATCGAGATGAACGGCTGGTTGATTTCGGTCTGCGAGCTGGAGGACAGTTCGATCTTCGCCTTTTCAGCCGCCTCTTTCAGGCGCTGCAGGGCCATCTTGTCCTTGGTCAGGTCGACGCCGTGCTCTTTCTTGAACTCGTCCGCCAGGTAGTTGACGATGCGCATGTCGAAGTCTTCACCACCGAGGAAGGTGTCACCGTTGGTGGATTTCACTTCAAACAGGCCGTCGTCGATTTCCAGGATGGTCACGTCGAAGGTACCACCACCAAGGTCATAAACCGCGATGGTCTGGGTGTCTTCCTTGTCGAGACCATAGGCCAGCGCGGCGGCGGTCGGCTCGTTGATGATGCGCAGCACTTCCAGGCCCGCGATCTTGCCCGCGTCCTTGGTGGCCTGACGCTGGGCGTCGTTGAAATAGGCAGGCACGGTGATGACGGCCTGGGTCACTTCCTCACCGAGGTAGGACTCCGCGGTCTCTTTCATCTTGCCGAGGATGAAGGCCGAAATCTGGCTCGGGGAGTATTTCTCACCCTTGGCTTCGACCCATGCATCGCCATTGCCGCCGTTGATCACGTTGAACGGCAGGTTTTTCTTGTCTTTTGCCAGGTCGGCATCGTCGAACCGGCGACCGATCAGGCGCTTGACGCCAAAGATGGTGTTGTCCGGGTTGGTGACGGCCTGACGCTTGGCGGGTTGGCCGACCAGGCGCTCTTCATCGGTGAAGGCCACGATGGAGGGCGTGGTGCGCGCACCTTCGGCGTTTTCGATGACGCGGGGCTGCGAGCCGTCCATGATGGCGACGCAGGAGTTGGTGGTCCCGAGGTCGATCCCGATAACTTTGCTCATTTTCGATCCCTTTTCTTTTCAAGGCGATTTCCCGAAGACCGGACCCGTTTTGGCATCCAGCCCCCGATTTCGGTGCCGAGAGGTCTGCATCTCTCGGCGTCAGGGCGTATATAGGGAGCAGATTTTGCCCCTGCAACCGCCAGAACGCGTCGAGAAAGACGATTCAATGCGCTTTTTTGCAAGGGGTGTGGTTAAGGATGAGATAACGGCGATGAGCAAGTTGCGCCTGCGCGGATTCGAGATTTACAAATCCTATCTGGACCCCGCCCGGCAGCGCGAGTTGATCGAGGCGCTGCGCCCGATTCTGAAGGCGGCGCCGCTGTTCTCTCCGAAGGTGCCGTCTGGTGGGCAGATGTCCGTGCGGATGACCTCGGCCGGCGCCTATGGCTGGTACTCCGATGCCGAGGGCTATCGCTACGAGAAGCAGCATCCGCGCGGCCAGGACTGGCCCGCGATCCCGGATCCGATCCTGTCGATCTGGGGCGATCTGACCGGGCTGGAGCGCCTGCCCGATTGCTGCCTGGTCAACTACTACGGGGAAGGCGCCAGGATGGGCCTGCATCAGGACAAGGACGAGGCGGATTTCTCCTATCCGGTGGTCTCGATCTCCTTGGGCGATGACGGGCTGTTGCGCCTGGGCGGCACCGGGCGCGGCGGCAAGACGGATTCGGTCTGGCTCAGCTCCGGCGATGTGGTGGTGATGGGGGGTGAAGCGCGCCTCGCCTATCACGGCGTGGACCGGATCCGCTTCAAGTCCTCCCGGCTTTTGCCAAAAGGTGGGCGGCTCAACCTGACCCTGCGGGTGGTGACCTGAGCCTGGGCTCAGGTCCTGATACTGATGCGCCTAGCGGCGTGCGTTCCAGCTGATCGATGCGCGGCGCCGGGTGTAGAAATCGCCCATCAGGCCCAGCATCACCAAGACCAGCCCCACCCAGGCGGCATACTCCCAATTGCTGTAATGGGGGTTGTAGTTGATGAAGACAAAGCCGCGCGATTGATCGATGCAGTGAAACAGCGGGTTCCAGTCGAACATCGCCAGCATGAAGCTGGGCAGGGTGTTGGCCAGGAACATCTTGCCCGAGGCAATCATATTGGCCCGCTGATAGACCGTGCTGATGATCCCAACCACGCTGGGCGCCCAGGGCTTCATCACGAGAAACAACAGCCCCACGGACGCGCCGGTAAACCAGGCGAGCAAGACCATGCCATAGGCGCCAATCGGATCCTCGATATGCACGGGGGTAAAGGCGACGTGATAGACGAAGAGGATGATCAGCAGCGACAGCGTCTGGACATAGAGCGAGCCAAGCGCCGCCGATAGGATGGCCACCATCGTATTCATCGGCGCATGTTGCATCATCGGGCTGCTTGGCCCTTCGGCGCCGGCAACGGCACCAACCGTCTTGGCATGGGTCATGAAGAGGAAGATCCCCGACATCACATAAAGCAGAAAGTCGCCGCGGATCGCGGAGCCGCGCAATCCCATCACCGCAAACATGAAATAGAAGGCGGCAACGAACAGGACCGCCTGCAGGATGTTGAGACCCAGCGCGATAAAGGCGTTGTTGTGTTTCGACCGCACGCTGCGCACGGTGCTGTGAAACACCACTTCGCTCAAGGCGATGATGCCGGAAAAGGGCGATCTCTGCGTTCGAAGCTGGAACATGTTACTGATGGTGTGCTGCGCCTGGGGGTATCGGGATGTAGCTCTGGGATATTGGTATGGACTTCTTGCCGTTCCATGCGGAAAACATCATAAGGGGCCACAGGCAAATTTTCAATTAACCCTTGGCTCGGGAGACGCCATTTGACCTATGAAGAGCTTGTTCCCGTGATCCGCCGCCTGGCCATCGAGGCCGGCAACAAGATCATGGAAATCTACAATTCCGATGATTTCGACGTGAAGGTGAAATCTGATGACAGCCCTGTAACCGAAGCGGATGAGGCTGCGGATGCCCTGATCTCGGCTGGTTTGCGCGCGGCCTTTCCCGATGTGATGCTGGTCACCGAAGAGCAAAGCGCCTCTCACAAGGAGCAGGGCGACACCTTCCTGATCGTGGACCCTCTGGATGGCACCAAGGAGTTCATTCACCGGCGTGGTGATTTCACGGTGAACATCGCCCTGGTGGAAAAGGGCGTGCCGACACGCGGCGTCGTCTATGCGCCTGCCAAGGCCCGCATGTTCTTCACCCTGGCCGATGGCTCCAGCGTCGAAGAGACCGGCGCATTCGCTCCCGAAACCATCGGTGAGACCGCTCCGATCCGGGTGGCCGACAGCGACAATGCCGCGCTGATGGTCGTGGCTTCGAAATCGCATCGCGATCAGGCAACCGACGACTATATCAACAAGTACAGCGTCAAGGACATGAAGAGCGCAGGCTCCTCGCTCAAGTTCTGCCTGGTGGCCACCGGAGAAGCGGACCTTTACCCGCGCGTGGGTCGCACCATGGAGTGGGATACGGCTGCGGGCCATGCGGTTCTGAGCGGTGCAGGCGGCAAGGTGGTGCGGTTCGACGATCATACTCCGTTGATCTATGGCAAAGACGGCTACGCAAACCCGTTCTTTATTGCCTATGCACCTGGCGTTGAACTGAAAGAGGCCTGATGTCCGTCCTGATCGTCATCCCTGCCCGATATGCATCGACCCGATATCCGGGCAAGCCGCTTGTGGAACTGACCGGCGCCACCGGTGAGCGCCGCACCCTGATCGAACGATCCTGGCGCGCCGCTTGTGCGGTGTCCGGAGTTGACCGTGTGGTGGTGGCAACCGATGACGACAGGATCCGCATCGCAGCAGAAGGCTTTGGTGCCGAGGTGGTGATGACCTCGGAAAGCTGTGCCAACGGCACCGAGCGCTGCGCCGAGGCCCATGCGGCGCTTGGCGGCGGCTATGACGTCGTCGTCAACCTGCAGGGCGACGCGCCCCTGACGCCCCATTGGTTCGTCGAGGATCTGGTCGAGGGCTTGCGCGCCGCCCCGCAGATGGGATTGGCCACACCGGTGCTGCGCTGCGACGGTGCGACGCTGAACAGCCTGCTGGCGGACCGACGGGCGGGGCGGGTTGGCGGAACCACTGCGGTCTTTGCGGCGGATCGGAGTGCGCTGTATTTCTCGAAGGAAGTGCTGCCTTTTTGTGCAAATGCCTATTCTGACGGCGAAAACACGCCCGTTTTCCACCATGTCGGGGTCTATGCCTATCGTCCCGATGCTCTGGCTGCCTATCCTGATTGGCAGACGGGGCCGCTGGAAACACTCGAAGGGCTGGAACAGCTGCGGTTCCTGGAAAACGGTCGCAAGGTGCTGTGCGTTGAAGTGGCGGCACGGGGGCGTGAATTCTGGGAACTGAACAATCCTGAGGATGTGCCGCGGATAGAAGAGATGATGGCCAGAATGGGTGTCGCCTGAGAAATGAGTCGGAATGCCATGAAAAACCCTTTTATTGATGGTTTTCTGTCGCGAAAGTGAAATAGGTTTCTGAGCCGAGGTCGAGCGGAACTGAGCCGAGATTTTGACGAGTTTGGACTTGTGGCCCAAAGAATAGGATATTGAGAGACGACCATGCGCAAGAAAGTTACGAAGGCGATTTTCCCTGTAGCGGGGCTTGGGACGCGGTTTCTGCCGGCGACCAAGTCGGTGCCCAAGGAGATCATGACCCTGGTGGACCGGCCTCTGGTGCAATACGCCATCGACGAGGCCCGGGCGGCGGGGATCAAGGAATTCATCTTCGTCACCTCGCGCGGCAAGGGCGCCCTGGAAGACTATTTCGACCACTCTCCGGTGCTGGAGCAGGAGCTGCGCAAGAAGGGCAAGACCGAGCTGCTCGAGGCGCTGAAGCACACCAATATGGACAGCGGCGCCATCGCCTATATCCGCCAGCATCAGGCGCTTGGCCTCGGTCATGCGGTCTGGTGCGCGCGGCGCCTGATTGCCAATGAACCCTTTGCGGTGATCCTGCCGGACGATGTGATCGCGGCCGAGCGGCCCTGTCTCAAGCAGATGGTCGAAGCCTATGAGGAGACCGGCGGCAATATGGTGGCGGCGATGGAAGTCGCGCCGGAAAAGGCAAGCGCCTATGGTGTTCTGGACGTGAAAGAGGACATGGGCGCCGTGGTCGAGGCCCGCGGCATGGTGGAGAAACCGGCCCTGGGCGAGGCGCCCTCGAACCTGGCGGTGATCGGCCGCTATATCCTGGAGCCGTCGGTGCTGCGCAATCTCAACAAGATGAAGCAGGGCGCGGGCGGCGAGATCCAGCTGACGGATGCGATTGCCCAGGACATCGAGCAGGACGTGCCGGTCTACGGCTACCGCTTCCAGGGCCAGCGCTTTGACTGCGGTTCCAAGGCCGGTTTCCTGCAGGCCACGGTCTCTTTCGCGCTCGCACGCGATGATTTGCGCGACGAGCTGATGCAGTATATCAGCGAGATCGCTCAGGTCGGGCGGGCTGCCGAGTAACATCTCTGCGCCCAGCGGCAGTGCTGGCGAAAGCGTGAAACATCAACACGAGGGTGCAGTGAACGTGGCAAATGTATTGGTGACCGGCGGTGCCGGCTATATCGGCTCGCATGCCTGCAAGGCACTGAAGGCGGCAGGGTTCACCCCTGTCACCTACGACAATCTGATCACGGGTTGGCAGGATGCCGTCAAATTCGGCCCCTTCGAGAAGGGCGATCTGGCGGATCGTGCCCGTCTGGACGAGGTCTTTGCCAAATACCAGCCGGTTGCGGTGATGCATTTTGCGGCCCTCAGCCAGGTGGGGGAGGCGATGAGCCAGCCGGGCCGCTACTGGGCCAACAACACCGGTGGATCGCTCAATCTGATCGAGGCGGCTGTGGCCGCCGGATGCCTTGATTTTGTCTTCTCCTCGACCTGCGCCACCTATGGCGAGCATGACAATGTGGTGCTGGACGAGAACACGCCGCAGCTGCCGCTCAATGCCTATGGCGCCAGCAAGCGTGCGGTGGAGGATATCCTGAAGGACTTCGGCGCCGCCCACGGGCTGCGCTCGGTGATCTTCCGCTATTTCAACGTGGCGGGTGCCGACCCCGAGGCTGAGGTGGGCGAGTTCCATCGACCCGAAACCCACCTGGTGCCGCTGGTGCTGGATGCGATCGACGGCAAACGCGATGCGCTGACCATCTTCGGCACCGATTACGACACCCCCGATGGCACCTGCATCCGCGACTACGTGCATGTCTGCGATCTGGTGGATGCCCATGTTCTGGGTCTGAAGTGGCTCAAGGACGGCAAGGGCAGCCAGATCTTCAACCTGGGCACCGGCAGCGGATTTTCCGTGCGCGAAGTGATGGACAAGGCCGAAGAGGTGACGGGTCGCAAGGTGCCCTGCACCGAGGGGCCGCGCCGGGCAGGGGATTGCACCAAGCTGGTCTCGGGCTCCACCCGCGCGATCACCGATCTGGGCTGGACGCCGGAGCGCTCCAGCCTGGAGGTGATGATCGCCGATGCCTGGAAGTGGCACCAGACCGGCCATTACGAGGCCTGATATGGAGGCCTCCCGCGCCGTTGCCGAGATGCCAAGGATCGGCTGGCGCGCGGGCTATCGTCTGCGCTGGAAGAGGCGGCGGTTGCTGTGGCGGTCCTGGCGGTCGCGTCACCAGTTGAAGCCTCTTGCGGACAGGAGTGGCCGGATAGCCTCCGGTGACATCCTGGCTTTTGTTGTGCTGCGCAACGAAGCGACTCGGCTGCCCTATTTTCTGGACTACTACCGTCGCCTTGGCATCAACCACTTCCTGATCATCGACAACGGCAGCGATGACGGCAGCACAGAGATGCTGCTGCGGCAGGAGGATGTCTCTCTGTGGCAGACGGAGGCAGGATACAAGGCGTCGCGGTTCGGACTTGATTGGCTGACATATCTCTTGATGACCCATGGTCACGATCACTGGTGCCTGACCGTGGATGCGGATGAGCTGCTGACCTATAGCGGCATTGCCTCGCATGATCTGAAGGCACTGACAGATCTCTTGGATCGGCAGGGGCGCAGAGGCTTTGGCGCGATGATGCTGGATCTTTACCCGCACGGGCCGCTGGATGAGGCAAGCTACACAGCCGGGCAGGATCCTTTGGAGGTGTTGCAGTGGTTCGATCCTGCCCCCTATCGCGCGGTGCGCCAGCTTCCCATGGGCAATCTCTGGCTGCAGGGCGGCGCGCGGGAGCGGGTGTTCTTTGCGTCCGATCCGCGCCGCTCGCCCACCTTGAACAAGATCCCGCTGATCCGCTGGAGCCGCCGCTATGCCTATGTGAACTCTACCCATGGGGCATTGCCGCCCGCGTTGAATGGTCTTTATGACGGCCCCGGCGGGGCGCAGCCTTCGGGCGTTCTCTTGCATACGAAATTCCTGCCGGAGATTGTTCCCAAATCGGCAACGGAAAAGCAGAGGCAGCAGCATTTCCATACCCCCGCCGATTTTGATCATTACTATGATCACCTGACCGCTGCGCCAGATCTTTGGGTTGAGAAGTCCTTGAAATACAAAGGCCCAGAGCAGCTGAGCGACCTTGGGCTGATGCAGGCGCCAGATTGGTGAGCGGCGCTGCCGGCCGCTGTGCTGCTATTGGCATTGGCGCGTAACTGTTTCTAAATGCGTTGTTAATAGCTTGGCCGCGTGACATATTGCGTGCAGCTAATGAGATCGGCGGCAGCCGGATCAGGTTTGAAGGCGTGCAAGGAGTAAACGTGGGTCTTTGGCAGTCTTACCGAATGCGTCTGCGGCGAAAACGCAGATTGATCCGGGCGCTCAGGAAATCCCGTGAGCTGACTGCGGTTCAGGACAATACCAAGGCGATCCGCCCGCAGGATATCCTCCTGGTCTCGACCATGCGCAACGAACAGATCCGCCTGCCTTACTTCCTGGAGTACTATCGCAACCTGGGTGTCGATCACTTCCTGTTCGTGGACAACGGTTCGCAGGATGGCACGGCAGAGTATCTGCGCGGCATGTCGGATGTGTCGCTCTGGCGGACCGAGGCAAGCTACAGGCACGCCGGTTTCGGGATCGACTGGATGAACTATCTCAAGCGCCGCTATGCCCATGGTCACTGGGTATTGGTGGTCGATCCGGATGAGCTGTTCATCTACCCGTTCTGCGACACGCGCCCCATTCGGGCGCTGACCGACTGGCTGGACAATTCCGCCATCCGCAGCTTTTCGGCGATGCTGGTGGATGTCTATCCCAAGGGGCGGGTGTCCGATGCGGTCTATCAGGTGGGTCAGGACCCCCTGGAGATCGCGAACTGGTTCGACAGCGGCAACTATACCATCAGCAAGAACCCGACCTACGGAAACCTGTGGATCCAGGGCGGGCCTCGGGCGCGGCTGTTCTTTGCCGACACGCCGAAGAAGGCACCGGCTCTCAACAAGATCCCGCTGGTCAAATGGGATCGCCGCTATGCCTATGTCAGCTCCACCCATGCCCTGCTGCCGCGCGGGCTGAACCGGGTCTATGAAACGGGCGGCGGAGAGAAGGCCTGCGGTGCCCTCTTGCATACCAAGTTTCTCGATACCTTCGGCACCAAGGCCCGAGAGGAGATGTCCCGCAACCAGCACTATGCGCAATCGGCCGAATACAAGGCCTATGCCGAGGCTTTGGACAACCACCCGGAATTGTGGTGCAAGTGGAGCGAGCGATACATCAACTGGCGCCAGCTTGAGATTCTGGGCCTCATGTCCAAGGGGAATTGGGCATGAGCGCGTCACCGGCTCCGGGTCAGCAGGATCTGAACAGCGGCACCGTCGGCATTGTCATGCTGGTGCATACCGCGCTGGATCGGGCCGCGCAGGTTGCCCGGCATTGGGCTGCGGGGGGATGCCCGGTGGTGATCCATGTGGACCGCAAGGTGCCACAGGCGGCCTACAGGGGATTTCGCGATGGGCTGGCACAGGACCAACTGATCAGCTTTTCCACGCGTCACCGGTGCGAATGGGGGACCTGGGGCATCGTTGCGGCTTCGCAATCGGCCTCTGAACAGATGTTGCACCAGCACCCCGGTGTACGCCATGTCTACCTTGCGTCCGGATCGTGCCTGCCGCTGCGCCCGGTGCAGGATCTGGTCGACTATCTGGCGGCCCGGCCCGAGACCGATTTCATCGAAAGCGCCACCACCGCCGATGTGCCCTGGATCGTGGGCGGGTTGGACGTGGAGCGGTTCACCCTTCGGTTTCCCTTTTCCTGGAAGCGTCACCGGTATTTGTTTGATCGCTATGTGACCCTGCAGCGCAAGCTTGGGATCAAGCGGCGTATCCCGCCGGGCCTGGTGCCCCATATGGGCAGCCAGTGGTGGTGTCTGACCCGCAAGACGCTGTCGGCCATCCTCGAAGACCCGGAGCGGATCACCCATGATCGCTATTTCCAGAAGGTCTGGATTCCTGACGAAAGCTACTACCAAACCCTGGCGCGACAGCATTCGGCGAAGATCGAAAGCCGCTCCCTGACGCTGTCCAAGTTCGATTTCGAGGGCAAGCCGCACATCTTCTACGATGACCATCTGCAACTTCTGCGCCGTTCGGATTGCTTTGTTGCCCGCAAGATCTGGCCAAGCGCAGAGCGGCTCTATCAGACCTTTCTGAGCGAAAGAGGCGATGCGATGACCGGAGTAGAGCCGAACCCGGTCAAGATCGACCGGGTTTTTGCAAAGGCGGTGGAACGGCGCACGCGGGGGCGCGAAGGGCTCTATATGCAAAGCCGCTATCCGGGCCAAACCGCGATAAATGCGGTAACCGCCAGCCCCTATTCGGTGTTCCAGGGCTTTGCCGAACTGTTTGAGGATTTTGACGGCTGGCTGGCCCGTATGACGGGGGCGCGGGTGCATGGGCACCTGTTTGCGCCCGAGCGGGCCGAATTTGCGGGCGGTGAGACCATGCTCAATGGCGCGCTCAGCGATTCCGCGCGGCTGCGAAACTACAATCCGCAGAGTTTTCTGACCAACCTGATCTGGAACACCCGTGGGGAGCGCCAGGGGTTTCAGTTCGGTCCCGCAGATCATCAGAAGATCGCGCGGCTCATCGCTACCGATCCCAATGCGCAGGTCTCGGTGATCAGCGGCGCCTGGGCGGTACCGCTGTCGCGCTCAAAGCGCAGTTTTTCCGAACTGCGACGCATCGCGGCGCGATTGCAGCGGATCGAGGCCGGGCAGCTCAAGATGCTGAGGGAGCGCAGCACCAAGGCCCGCGTGCGGATCTGGACCATGGCGGAATTCGTCGAGGCGCCGATGGAGCCCCTGCAGACCATTCTCGAAGAAATGGGGGCCAAGACGCCGGGTCACTTGAACGAGGTGCCAAGCATGGTGGACCTGGAAGGGTTTGGACAGTTCCTGCAAAATCTGAAGAACCAGGGCATGCATCCCTACCTGATGGGAGATTTCCCGGTGGAACAGGAACCGGTGACCATGCCAAAACCGCCCCGCAGACCCTATTTGGTGCGATAGCTGACCATGCAAGATCCCTTTGATTACTTCATCGTCTTTGCCGAAATGCGGACCGGCTCCAACTTTCTGGAGGCGAACCTCAATGCGCTTGAGGGCGTGGTCTGCCACGGAGAGGCCTTCAATCCGCATTTCATCGGCTACCCGAACCGGACCGAGGTGCTGGGCATGACCCAGGAGATGCGCGAGGCGGATCCTGCCGGGCTGATCGAGCGGATTCGCGCGCAGCCCGATATGCTGGCGGGCTTTCGCTATTTCCACAATCACGATCCGCGCATTCTGGATCTCGCGCTGGAGGATCCGCGCTGCGCCAAGATCATCCTGACCCGCAACCCGCTGGACAGCTACGTATCGCACAAGATCGCCCGTGAAACCGGGCAATGGAAGCTCACCAATATCACCCGCCGCCGCGAGGCGCTGGCGGAATTCGATGCCATTGAGTTTGCACGCCATGTGGGGACGTTGCAGGCCTTTCAGGTAATGTTGCTCAACCGGTTGCAACACAGCGGCCAGACCGCCTTTTATGTGGACTACGAGGATCTGCAAAGCCTGGAGGTGATGAACGGCCTGGCCAAATGGCTGGGGGTTCCGGCGCGCCTAGAGGCCCTGGATGACAGTCTCAAACGCCAGAACCCGGCGCCGACCCTGTCCAAGGTTTCAAACCCCGAGGATGTGACACTTGCCACGGCAGAGATGGACCTGTTCAACCTGTCCCGCACCCCGAATTTCGAACCACGCCGGGGGCCAGTGGTGCCGGGCTACATCGCGGCTGCCAAGTCGCCGCTACTGTACCTGCCGGTGCGGGGCGGGCCAGAGGCAGAGGTGACGGAGTGGATGGCGGCGCTGGACAGTGTCGCGCAGGACGAGCTGATTTCGGGCATGAACCAGAAACAGCTGCGCCAGTGGAAGAACCGCAACAAGGGCTTCCGCAGCTTCACCGTGCTGCGTCATCCGGTGGAGCGTCTGCATCGGGTCTTCTGCCATCGGATCCTGAACAGGCATGCCGAGAGCTACGGCGCGATCCGCGAGACCCTGCGCCGCCGCTTCAAGGTGCCGCTGCCGCAGGATGGCCCCGATGAGAGCTATACGCGCGACGATCATCGGGCCGCGTTTGAGGCTTTCGTCAGCTTTGTGAAAACCAATCTGGCCGGGCAGACCTCGATCCGGGTCGATGCCGAATGGGCCAGCCAGTCGCAGGCGATTTCAGGATTTGCCGAGCTGGGCGCACCGGATCTGATCCTGCGGGAAGAGGAACTGACGTCAGAGCTTCCTGCTTTGGCGCGGCGATTGGGCTGTGAGACGGTACCGGCGGTGCCCTCTGGACCAGGGCCAGAGCCCTACGGGGTGGAGGCCATCTATGATGTCGACCTGGAAGACCGTATTTCCAGGCTCTATCAGCGGGATTACCTGACCTTCGGCTTTGGTCCCTGGATACAGAAGGGCAAATAGCCGCTCTGATCAGGCCGCCTGTACCGGCTGGTTCTCGGTTAGAATGGTGTAAAGCGTCGCGGGATCGCTATTGGCGCGCAGCTTTGTGCAGAAGGACTGTTCACGCAGGGTGCGCGAGACCAGCGCCAGCGCCTTCAGATGTTCAACGCCCGCATCCTCGGGCGCGAAAAGGGCGAATGCAATATCGACCGGTTGCCGGTCAACAGAGCCGAAATCGAGCGGCTTCTCCAAGGTGACGAAGACGCCGCAGACCTCGGTCAGGCCATCCAGCCGTGCGTGGGGCAGGGCAACGCCGTGTCCTACCCCCGTTGGGCCAAGGCTTTCGCGATCCAGCAGCGCGTCAACCGTCGGCTGCGCATTCAGACGATAGGCAAGCTGCCCGACTTCTGCGATTTCCTGGAACAGACGCTTCTTGCTGGAGGCGGCGCCGATCACGCGGACCGCCTCCGGTTTGAGGATGTTGGAAATCTGCATCTCTGTCATCTGCTCCGCTCGGCCGCCGGATTTGGCGTGCCGCTGGGCCTACGATTTAGGGATCGATCCAACCGATGTTGCCATCGTCCCTGCGGTAGACCACGTTCAACCCGTCTTTGCCTTCATTGCGGAACACCAGAACAGGCGCCCCGGCCAGTTCCATCTGCATCACCGCCTCCCCGACCGACAGCGATGGGATCTTGGTTTCCATCTCGGCCACGATGATTGGCTGCAGTGAGTCGGGTTCGGTCCCGGTCTCCGCTTCGTCAGAGGCGAGGATATAAGAGCTGGCGCCCAGGAGTTCAACCGGTTCGCTGCGTTCGCGGTGGTGGTCCTTCAGCCGCCGCTTGTAGCGCCGCAGCTGTTTTTCCATCTTGGCGCAGCAGCCATCAAAAGCCGCATAGATTTCAGTAGCATGGGCCTTGGCCTGTGCCGTGAGACCGGTGGACAGGTGGACTGTGGCTTCGCAGACATATTCATGCGCAGAGCGGGAAAAGACCACATTGGCGTCCGTGGGGCGCTCTGCGTATTTCGCGACGGCTGCTCCCAGCTCATCCTTGACATGAGACTGCAGGGCTTCGCCGATATCGATCTGTTGTCCGCTGATTTTGTAACGCATGTGATCTCCTTCACAATAATGCCCATTCGCAACGCCACCGGGCGCAGGCCCGATGGAGGGTCGTCAGCTGCGAATGAGGGGATTAGGCAAATCAGTCAGAAGCAGCCGACCGGACCTTGTCGCCAAGGCCAACTTACGGACTGCATCGAACTGCACATTTGCCATATCTCGATTCCATGCCAACTGGCCGGGAGAGTCAATGAAGAAGCGAAATACAAGGTGAAGGAAAAGCAAACAGGCGGGAAAAGGCCGATGCCCGCCCCGATGCCGTGATCAGGAAATGCGGAAGTTTTCGCCCAGGTAGACGCGGCGCACGTTTTCGTTTTCCACCACCTCGGCCGGGGTGCCCGACATCAGCACCTGCCCGTCATGCAGGATATAGGCACGGTCCACGATCTCCAGGGTTTCGCGCACGTTGTGGTCGGTGATCAGAACCCCGATGCCACGTTTCTTCAGATCCGCAACCAGGTGCCGGATATCGCCGACGGAAATGGGATCGACCCCGGCAAAGGGTTCATCCAGAAGCAGATATTTCGGATTGGCGGCCAGGCAGCGGGCGATTTCCACCCGGCGCCGTTCGCCGCCCGACAGCGCCAGGGCCGGGGCGCGGCGCAGATGTTCGATGGAGAAGTCCGACAGCAGTTCCTCCAGCCGCTCGCGCCGCTTGTGGTCATGCTGTTCGGAGATATCCAGAACCGCTGAAATATTGTCTTCGACCGAGAGGCCCCGGAAGATGGACATTTCCTGCGGCAGGTAGCCGATGCCAAGGCGCGCCCGGCGGTACATGGGCAGGGTGGTGACGTTCTGTCCGTCGATGGTGACGGTGCCCGCCTCGGGAAACACAAGGCCCGCGATGGCGTAGAAACTGGTGGTCTTGCCGGATCCGTTCGGCCCCAGAAGGGCGACGACCTCTCCGCGGTCCAGCCGCATGGAGACATCGCGGATCACCACCTTCTTGCGATAGCTCTTGCGCAGATGTTCGATTCTGAGGCCCGAGGAGCCTTCCGTCACTTTCAGATCGGGTTTGGCCGCCATCAGTCGTTGCCATCCGGGTTGAGGATGGTCTTGACGCGTCCGGCCATGCTGGCGGTACCCGTGGTCAGGTTCACTTCCATCCGGTTGGAGGTCAGCGTGCTGTCCCCCTGGCTGAGAAGGACATTGCCGCTCATTACGATCGTGCCGCTGTCGATGGTGTATTTCGCCCGTTCTGCCTCGGCGGCGTCGGGGCCGCTGACCAGAAGCACGTTACCGGTTGCTTCCAGCTGGTCGATGCCGCGCTTGCCGGCCGCGTCGGTCTTGTAGATGACCAGAACCCGGTCCGCCGACAGGCGCATGACACCCTGGATGATCAGGACATTGCCACTGAATTCAGCCGATCCATCTGCCTGGTTGACCGCCAGAGCGTCCGCCGTGACCTCGACCTGCTCCTTGGGGTCGGTCTTGACCGCGCCAAATGCGATGGTGCCGCTTTGGGCACTGGCGACAGGAGCCTGCGCAGCAAGGGCGCAGACCACCAAAATCATCAAGGCGGGTAATTTGAACACGGGCTATCTTTCTTCGCTACTAGGATCGTATACCAGCTTGACTCTATTTTTGAATAGCATTTGAACAGGTGCGCCTTCGGATTGAGCAGTGATCAGCATCTGCCCGGCGGTCAGGGTCCCCATGGGGCCTGTCGCCCGCACCGCACCGGGGCTTTGCACCCGCAGGCTGCTGAGCGAGGTTTCCAGCTCTTCGGTTTCCACCACCAGCTCGTCTACCGAGGTCAGTCGCACATTGCCGGTGAACCGGGCCATGTCCTGACCGGGGTGAATGGTGCCGGTCTCCGCGACCAATGTCATTCGCCCGCCCTGCGCCATCCGGATCACCGCCTCCAGATCGCTGGCCATCGCCCCATTCCCAGAAGAGCTGCCGGGCCGCGCGACGCTTGCCGTCACCATGATCTCATCGCCGTCCGCGGTGGTGCCGGAAAAGAACGGGCCGGTAATCTGCTGGCCGCGCATGCGCTCTTCGATTTCCTTCTGGGCAAAGGGGATGACCGCATCGGTATCGATCCCGCGCGAGATCAGGAACAGGGTGGACAGCAGCGCCAGCGCCGTCAGGGGCAAAAGCACCTTCAGGTAAGCGACCATGCGCGAATAGCGGTCCATTCCGTCGTCCCCCTCCGCCTTAGCCGAGGCCTGCACGCAGGCAGTCGTGAATGTGCAAAAGACCCTGCGCCTGTGGTCCCTGTCTAGTATCCACCACGAAGAGACAGGTGATCTTGCGCGCGTTCATGATCGCAACCGCCTCTTCGGCCAGGGCGTCCGGGCCGATGGTGGTGGGCGCCTTGGTCATGACGTCGGCGGCCTTGTGATCCAGCAGCCCCTCCATGTGGCGGCGCAGGTCGCCATCGGTGATGATACCCGCAAGGGCGCCATCCGCGCTGGTGACGCCCACGACACCAAAGCCCTTCTGGCTGATTTCGATCAGCGCATCGGACATGGGCGTTGCGTCCTGAACCAGCGGCAGGGCACTGCCTTCATGCATCAGGTCACGCACCTTCGAGAGGCGCGCGCCCAGTTTGCCGCCGGGGTGGAAGTCGCGGAAATTCTCGGGCCGGAAATCGCGATATTTCATGATGGCGATCGCCAGCGCATCGCCCATGGCCAGGGTCAGCGTGGTGGAGATCGACGGTACGATACCGTATCCGCAGGCCTCGCCCAGGGCGGGGATCTGCAGGTGCACATCGGCCTGTGTCATCAAGGTGCTGCCGGGCCTGCTGGACAGGCCGATCAGCGGGATCTCGAACCGGCGGGTGAACAGCAGAAGATCGGCCAGTTCCGGCGCCTCGCCAGAGTTGGAGATCGCCAGCACCACATCCCCCTTGGAGAGCATGCCCAGATCACCATGGCTGGCTTCGGCCGGGTGCACGAAATGGGCGGGGGTGCCTGTACTGGCAAGCGTTGCGGCGATCTTGCGGCCGATATGGCCGGACTTGCCGATGCCGCTGACGATCACCCGCCCCTTGGCCTCAAGGATCAGGCGCACCGCATCGGCAAAGCGATCATCAAACCCTTCGGCCAGGGCATCCAGTGCGCGGGCCTCGTCGGTGACCACCTGCCGTGCGGTGGCGAGGAGCTGTTCTGTCTCGGTCATGAGTGCGCAAAGATATCGGTTTCGGGCCAGCCTTCCAGATCGAGGCGCGCGCGCATCGGCAGGAAATCGAAACAGGCCTGGGCCATCTTGGTGCGCCCTTCGCGGGCCAGGCGCTTGTTCAGCTCGTCCCGCAGGCGGTGCAGGTGCAGCACATCCGATGCGGCGTAGTCCAGCTGCGCCTCGGTCAGGGTTTCGGCGCCCCAGTCGCTCATCTGCTGCTGCTTGGAGATATCGACACCGATCAGCTCCTGGCAGATATTCCGCAACCCGTGGCGATCCGTGTAGGTGCGTACCAGGCGGCTGGCGATCTTGGTGCAATAGACCGGTGCGGCCAGGGCGCCAAAGGCATGGTACATGGCAGCGATGTCGAAGCGTCCGAAATGGAACAGCTTCAGCACGTCGTGATCTTCCAGCATCCGGCAGAGGTTCGGGGCCTCGCTCTGGCCCTTTTCGATCTGCACGATATGGGCATTGCCGTCACCGCCCGACATCTGAATGACGCAAAGCCGGTCCCGATGAGGGTTCAGCCCCATGGTTTCACAATCGATGGCCACGACGGGCCCCAGATCCAGCCCGTCCGGCAGATCGTTCTTGTAAAGATGATTGGCCAATGGAGATATCCTTTGTCTGGTCGGCCCGCGCGGCCCGCCTGCTGCCGAGATAAGCGCTAAAGGCGGCGAACTCAACTGTGACAAGCCAAGGGGCGATTGCTCCTGTTGTCCGGCACTGGAGCGCATGGAGCCTAATATGCGGTTTATGCCTGTCAGCCCGCTGCGGACATGCGCGCATAGCTCATCGAGATATGGGCCTGTTGCAACAGGGCGGCGGCCCGCAGGTCTCGGGTCTCCAGGGCGCCGATCAATGTATCAAGTTCCCCATCGAAGATGCGCATCTCCTCCTCCAGATCGATCACCGATTCCGACACCGAGGTCAGCCAGATCCGGGCGGTCTGATAGTAAAGCCGTTCCGAGATGAGCCGCAGTTGCATGTTGCTAGTGAGTTTCAGCGTGGCGCGAAAGAAATCGGTGATCAGCTGGGCAAAATCGCGGGCTGCGGGCGTCTGGAGCAGGGATTTCGAGCGGGCAGAAAGCGCGCGAAATTCAGTCAATAGCGTATCATCAGGGGGCAGGGGCATCACATGGCCCATCATGCCGGCCAGCTCCATTCTCAGCTGGTAGGTCTGCGCCAGGGCATCCAGGTTCACATCCGTCACGAAGGTGCCGACGCCATGAACGGATTGCACCAACCCTTCGTCCTCAAGCCGGGCCAGAACCCGGCGCAGGGGCGTGCGGCTGACGCCGAATTCCTCGGCCAGTTCGATCTCTGAAAGGCGGGTGCCGGGCGCATAGTCCAAGAGGCAGATGCGATCCCGGATCTCCCGGTGCATCAGTTCGAACCGGTCGCGGGCGCTTCCCTGGGCTGTTGTCATGCGTCAGCCCTCCTTTGGCTGGCGGCTGTGGGCCTATGGGGGCATCGCGCCCTTGGAGGTGCGGATCAGATCAGTTTGGTGGACAGGCCTTCCAGCAGCCCAAGACATTGGGACAGCTGGTCGAGCGAGACATATTCATCCGGTTTGTGCGCCTGTTCGATCGATCCCGGTCCGCAGACAGCGACATTCATGCCCAACCCTTGGAAGATCCCCGCCTCGGTGCCAAAGGCCACCAGATCGGCCCCGTTGGCGCCGGTCAGCTCCTGAAGGATCTCGCGGGCCTCGTTCTCAGATGCCGGTTCCAGCCCGTCCACTTCGCCGATCACCTCGGTCACGATATCGGCCCCGGGACAGATGGCGCGCATCTGCGGCAGCAGGGCGTGGGTGCACAGGCGCTCCAGATCCTCCTTGACGAAATCGGCATCGGATTTCTGTACCGGGCGCATTTCCCAATCCACCCGCGCCTTGCCGGGGATCACGTTATGGGCGTGCCCGCCCACCAGCGCACCGGTGTTGATGGTGGTCCAGGGCGGCTCGAATCGGCTGCCTTCGGGCGCGCGGGCGCGCAGGGCGTCCTTCAGCTCCAACAGGCGCGCAACATAGCGGGCTGCGTATTCCACCGCGTTGACGCCAAGGTCCGGGCCGGACCCGTGCCCCTCCAGCCCGGTGAAATGGGTGGAGTATTCATAGCAGCCTTTGTGCCCTTCGATGATGCGCATCATCGTCGGCTCCCCGACGATACAGACGCCGGGGCGCAGGCCGCGTTCCTTCAGCGACTGGGCCAGGGCCTGCGCCCCGAAACAGCCGACCTCCTCGTCATAGGTGAAGGCGAAATGGATCGGGCGGGAAGGGTTCAGGTCGGCATAGTGCGGCGCCATCGCCGTGGCGGCGGCAATGAACCCCTTCATGTCGCAGGTGCCGCGTCCGTATAGCCGACCGTCCCGTTCCACCATCTGGAAGGGATCGCTGGTCCAGTCCTGATCGGTCACCGGCACCACATCCGAATGGCCCGACAGCACGATGCCGCCGTCCCGCTCCGGCCCGATGGTGGCAAAGAGGTTGGCCTTGGTGCCGCTCTCATCCGTCCAGATGTGTACCGTTGCGCCTGCGCTATCGAGGCGGTCCGCCAGCAGGGAGATCATCGCCAGGTTGCTGTCAGCCGAGACCGTCGGCAGTGCGATGAGCTCTCCCAGGAGGTCTGTCGTTCGGGGCAGGAAGGTCATTCAGCCCTCGTCCTTGATGAAGAGCTTGCGCTCCACATTACAGAGCGCCTCGGCCGGGCCGCTGTCGCGGATCAGGATGGTTTCGGTGGTCTCCAGCCCCCAGTCGTCCATCCACAGGCCGGGCATGAAGTGGAAGGTCATGCCGGGTTCCAGCATGGTTTCATCGGTGTCGCGGATCGAGATCGTCCGCTCGCCCCAGTCCGGCGGGTAGCTGAGGCCGATGGGGTAGCCACAGCGGCCGTTGCGATCGATCCCGGCTTTCTTCAGCGCGCCATTGAGGGCATTTGCAATGTCGCAGGCACGGTTTCCGGCCTTGGCTGCGGCAAGACCTGCCTCGATCCCTTCGTTCAGCGCTGCAGAGGCATCCAGCATCGCCTGTGGCGGCTGGCCCAGATGGACCGTGCGGCAGAGCGGCGCGTGATAGCGGCGGTAGCAGCCTGAGAGCTCAAAGAAGGTCGCTTCGCCGCTTTGCATCGGGCGCCCATCCCAGGTGAGATGCGCCGCAGTGGCATCCAGGCCGGAGGGCGTCAGCGGCACGATGGCGGGATAATCGCCCCAGTCGTCACCCACACCGTAGGTGCCGGCCTGCAGGATATCGCCCACCAGCTCGTTCTTGCGCAGGCCCGGGCGGGCGCGGGTGATAGCGAGGTTGACGATGCTTTCGGTAATGCGGGCGGCGCGGCGGATGAAGGTGAGCTCCTCATCCGATTTCACCCCGCGCTGCCAGTTCACCAGAGCAGTGGCGTCCTGCAGTTGCGCATCGGGCAGGCTCTGCTCTAGCACCGCATGGGCCTTGGCCGAGTAGTAGTAGTTCTCCATCTCGACCCCGATGCGGGCCATGCCATGGCCGAGGCGGGTCAGATGGGCGGCCAGATCCTCCATCGGGTGGCAGGTGGTGGACTGGATATAGCGATCATCATAGCCGATGACGCTTTTCTCTTCCATCCAGACGGTGCGCAGGGCGCCAAAGGCATCCATGGTGCGCCCCCACCAGATCGGATCGCCATCCAGGCCCAGGATCACCCCCTGGTGTACATAGAAGGACCAGCCGTCATAGCCGGTCAGCCAGGCCTGGTTCGAGGGGTCGGTGACAAAGAGAACCTCGATCCCGGCCGCCTCCATGGCCTTGCGGGTCTTGTCGATGCGGCGGGCGTATTCGGCCTGCGAGAAGGGAGCGTGTTCCAGTGGCATGGCGATCTCTGATCAATCAATGGCGAAAAGCGGTAAGTGAAGCGTAGATGAATACATCTTCCGCTTCGGATCTATTCGCGACACGGGGTTTTCCCAAAACGACCCCCAATTTTTGGCAGTTCAGGGGTATTTGGCGGGTGGGTGCCGTAATGTTGTGCACATCTTGGGTTGTGGCTGAAAACCTGCACCTTGTCGGCAGCGGCGGGAAGGCCGCGGAGCGGGTGCGGCTCTAGTGCTTTTCCAGTCCCTCTGCCCGTGATACGCCCTGTTGCATGATACGTCTTGATGACCGGGATATCGCCATCCTGCGGGTGCTGTCGCAGGAAGGGCGCATTACCAAAGCGGCCCTGGCCGAACGCATCGGCCTGTCCGCAACCCCCTGCTGGGACCGGCTGCGCAAGCTGGAACAGGCGGGTCTGATTGAAGGCTATGGCGCCCGCATCAACCTGCGCAAACTGGCTCCGCATGTCACCGTTTTCGTGGCGGCGGAAATCGCCGATCACACGGCGGCCAGTTTTCAGACATTCGAAACGGCGATACAGCGATATGACGAGATCACCGGCTGCTGGGCGCTGGGCGGGGGCTTTGACTATCTGTTGCAGGTGGTGACCCGCGATATCGAGGCCTATCAGGCGCTGATCGATGCCATGCTGGAGGCGCGTATCGGCCTGTCGCGCTATTTCACCTATGTGGTGACCAAGCCCGTCAAGGGCCCCACCGCGCCACCGCTGGATCTTCTGCTGGGGGGGTGATCCGGCAGAGATTTTTCTGCCATCCTGCTGAAGATCAGTTCCCGTTTCTGGCAAGAGCCTAGAAAGTGCAGCCTGACGTATTGGGCTGCCGATCAAGGACATGACATGCTGAAGAACGACCAACTGGACCAGTGGGACCGCGACAATTTCTTTCACCCCTCCACCCATCTGGCGCAGCACGCGCGTGGCGAAAGCCCGACCCGCGTGATCAAGACCGCCAGCGGCGTCCATATCGAGGATCGCGATGGCACCAAGCTGCTGGATGCCTTTGCCGGGCTCTACTGTGTGAACGTCGGCTATGGCCGCCAGGAGATCGCCGAGGCCATCGGTGAACAGGCGCGGGAGCTGGCCTATTACCATTCCTACGTCGGCCATGGCACCGAGGCGTCGATCACCCTGTCGAAGATGATCCTGGACCGTGCGCCCGCCAATATGTCCAAGGTCTATTTCGGCCTTGGTGGTTCGGACGCCAATGAAACCAACGTCAAGCTGATCTGGTATTACAACAACATCCTGGGTCGGCCCGAGAAGAAGAAGATCATCTCGCGCTGGCGGGGCTATCATGGTTCGGGGCTGGTGACGGGATCGCTGACGGGGCTGGAGCTGTTTCACAAGAAATTCGATCTGCCGCTGGCGCAGGTGGTGCACACCGAGGCGCCCTACTATTTCCGCCGCGCGGATCAGAGCCAGTCCGAGGAACAGTTCGTCGCCCATTGCGTCGCCGAGCTGGAGGCGCTGATCGAGCGCGAAGGCGCCGACACCATCGCGGCCTTCATCGGCGAGCCGGTGCTGGGAACGGGGGGCATCGTGCCGCCCCCGGCCGGATACTGGCAGGCGATCCAGGGCGTGCTGAAGAAGCACGACATCCTCTTGGTCGCCGACGAGGTGGTCACCGGATTTGGCCGTCTCGGCACCATGTTCGGCAGTGATCACTACGGGATCGAGGCGGATATCATCACCATCGCCAAGGGGCTGACCTCGGCCTATGCGCCGCTGTCAGGCTCGATCGTGTCTGACAAGGTCTGGAAGGTGCTGGAGCAGGGCACCGATGAAAACGGCCCCATCGGCCATGGCTGGACCTATTCCGCCCACCCCATCGGCGCTGCGGCGGGGGTGGCCAACCTCAAGCTGATCGATGAGCTGAACCTGGTGGAGAATGCAGGCAGCGTGGGCGCTTATCTCAATCAGTCGATGAAGGATGCGCTGGGCGATCATGCCCAGGTGGGCGACATTCGCGGTGAGGGCATGCTGTGCGCGGTGGAGTTCGTGAAGGATCGCGGCAGCCGCAGCTTCTTTGACGCCGCCGACAAGATCGGTCCGCAGATCGCGGCCAAGCTGTTGGAGCAGGACAAGGTCATTGCCCGCGCCATGCCGCAGGGTGATATCCTGGGCTTCGCGCCACCCTTCTGCCTGAGCCGCGCGGAGGCCGACACAGTGGTCGCTGCCACCGCCCGGGCCGTGAAGGCCGTGTTGGGATAGAGCCCGGGCCGGGGCTCTCCCGCCCGGATCAGACCATCCGTTGGATGATCCTCTCCCGTTGGGCCCTGCGCCGCGCCTCAGGCGCGGCGCAGGGGCGCATTCAGTCGATTCTGCTGCTGGATCTTTGCCAAAGCCGGGAAGACCCAAGGGCCGACAGCGATCTTTTTTCGCGGCTCATAAATCCATAAACATTTGAATTACATACAGATTACCGGGTTCGAATAGCGCACTCATATTGTTGCTGCCATTTCCCTTGACCAGGGGTAAGCCCTTGATGGAACATGATTTTATTAAGGGAGGAAAACTTATGAAACTGACTTCGACGCTGACAGGCGCCGCGCTGGCGCTGTGCACTGCACTGCCCGCCTTTGCGGCTGATGTGACGGCCCGTATCTCTTTGCAGCTGCCGCTCAAAAGCCACCTTGGCCAGAACCTTCTGATGTTCAAGGAAGAGGTGGAGAAAGCCTCGGGCGGGGATATCGCGGTTGAGATCTACGACTCGGCGCAGCTGTACAAGGACAAGGAAGTGCCCGCCGCCGTGGGATCGGGCGCCATCGAGATGGGCGTCGCCTCGCTGACGCGTTATGTGGGCGATATCCCGGCGGTGGATGTCTTCTACATGCCGTTCCTGTTCAACTCCGAGGACAAGGTCCGCAAGGCGGTTGAGCCCGGCAGCCCGGTGCGCGCGCCGATCGATGCCGCCATCGCCGACACAGGTGCGACGGTTCTGTGGTGGCAGGCCTATGGCGGTGCGATCATGCTGTCGCAGGGTGGCCCGGTGAAGACACCGACCGACATGGAAGGCAAGAAGGCCCGTGTCTTTGGTAAGACGCTGGGTGACTTCGTGACTGCAACCGGTGGTGCGCCGACCCTGATCTCGGGGTCCGAGCAGTATCTCGCCTACCAGCGTGGCACCGTCGACATCGGCATGACCGGCGTATCGGGTGTGAAATCGCGCAAACTGTGGGAGGTCATGGACACCATCACCGTCACCAACCACGCCGATATCGAATTCCTCGTCGTGGCCAATACCGACTGGTGGAATGGCCTGTCGGCAGAGCATCAGAAGATCATGGCGGATGCCGCGCGCAAGGCCGAGATTTCCGTGCGGGACGAGATGTCCGCGATCGAAGCTGCCGCCTATGCCGAAGCGGAAAAGGCGGGCATGACCATCTACACGCCCACGGATGAAGAAATCGCCGCCTGGAAGGCCGCTGCAGCCCCCGTCTATGACGGTTTCCGCGCCAAGGCCGGAGAGCTGGGCGCGCAGATCCTGTCTGCTGCCGAAAACTTCTGAACCTGACCATCCCGGACCAGCCCTTGAATGCGGGGGCTGGTCCGCTTCTATTCTTCGGGACATTCCATGGACGTTTTTGCCAGGTTCGTGACCGCGCTGGCCCTTGTGGCGGCGGCGCTTTTCGTTCTTTCCGGGATCATGCTCACCTATGAGGTGCTGGCCCGCTATTTCTTTGTGCGGCCCACCATCTGGGCAGCGGAGCTGAGCCAGTTCTGCCTGATCTGGGGATCACTGATCGCAGCGCCCTGGTGCCTGCGGGAGCGGCGCCATATCCGCATCACCGCCGTGATCGCCAACCTGCCGCGCGGGCCTCGGCTGGCGGCGGATGTCTTTGCCATGGCCGCGGTCGCTGTCTTCTCGGCCATCTTGCTGTTTTACGGCTACGAGATCTTCCATGACAGCTTTGTCCGTGGCCGCACCACCGGCACCATGCTGGATATGCCTATGTGGTTTGTGGAACTGTCGCTGCCCTTCGGATTTGCCATCCTGTTGATCCAGGCCGTGATCGAGACCCTTCGCGCCCTGCAGGGGCAGATCGTGGCTGAGGGAGAGCACGACTGATGACCGTTTTCCTGATTCTTATCGCCCTGTTCGGTCTGCTGCTGATCGGTGTGCCGGTGGCCTTTGCCCTGGGCGGGCTTGGCCTGTCGTTGCTGATCTTTGGCGGTTTTTCTCCGCTGATGGCACCGCAGGCGGTTTTGTCTACGCTGGACGGGTTCATTCTGCTCGCGGTGCCCCTGTTCCTGTTGATGTCCAACGTGCTGCTGAAAGGCGGCGTTGGCCGTGACCTATACGCGGCGGTGCAGGCCTGGGTCGGGCATTGGCCCGGCGGGCTTGCGGTGGCGACGGTAATTTCCTGCGGACTGTTCGCGGCGATTTCCGGCTCCTCTGTGGCGACGGCCGCCACCATCGGTACCGTGGCCATCCCCGAGATGATCAACCGCGGCTACGAGAAGCGCTTTGTCTACGGGCTGCTGGCTGCGGGGGGCACGCTGGGCATCCTGATCCCGCCCTCGATCCCGATGATCGTCTACGGCTTTGTCACCGAGGAATCGGTGATCGCGCTGTTCCTTGCGGGTGTTGGCCCCGGTCTTGCGCTCCTGGTGCTCTTTTCCGGCTATTCGATGATTTACGCCTCGATGAAGGGCATGGGTCGCAGTGAAAAAGCCAGCGGAGCCGAGCGCCGCGCCGCCAGCCTGCGTGCGCTGCCCTCGATGGCGCTTGCGGCCGTTGTTGTGGCGGGGATCTATTCCGGCGCCTTCACTCCGACCGAAGCCGCCGCCATTGGATTTGCCTTTGCCGTTGTGATCACCGCCGTCATCCTGCGCACCCTGACCTGGAAGGCCTTCTGGGAGGCGGCGATGGACAGCATGGCCACCACCGTTGCCATCCTGCTGATCATCGCGGGGGCCAAGGTCTTCGGCAAGGCGATCACCCTTTATCGCATCCCGCAGGAGATCAGTGGTTTCATCTCGGATGCGGTCTCCAGCCCGGTGATGTTCGTGCTGCTTGTCGCTGCGATCCTGGTGGTCATGGGGCTGGTGCTGGAGGCACTGTCGATGGTGCTGATCATGACGCCGGTGCTACTGCCCGCGGCCATGGCGCTGGGCTTTGATCCGATCTGGTTCGGCGTCTTCATGGTGGTCATGGTCGAAGCGGCCCTGATCACTCCGCCCGTGGGTCTGAACCTCTACGTGATCCAGGCGGTGGCGCGGGCCACGCTTGGAGATGTGGCGCGCGGCGCCATTCCCTTCCTTCTGCTGATGTTCCTATGCGTGATCCTGCTCTATCTGATGCCGGATCTTGCCCTCTATATTCCCTTCAAACTGTGAGCGACATGACGACCCCTGCCGACAAACTGCGCGCCCTTCTGGCGCAACCCCGCCTGCACACCATGCCCTGCGCCTATGATGCGCTTTCGGCCAAGCTGATCGAGCAGGCCGGGTTCGACCTGACCTTCATGACCGGCTTTGGAGCCTCCGCCGCGCGTATCGGCGCGCCCGATCTGGGTCTGATGAGCTATGGTGAGGTGCTGGATCAGGCCCGCAATATCGCCGGAGCCATCACCATGCCGCTGATTGCCGATGGTGACACCGGCTATGGCAATGCGATGAACGTGCGCCGCACCGTGCAGGGCATGGCGAATGCGGGCTGCGCTGCGGTGATGATCGAGGACCAGCTGGCGCCCAAACGCTGCGGCCATACGCCGGGCAAGGCCGTGGTGGGCCGGGAGGAAGCCTTTGACCGCATCCGCGCCGCGGTGGATGCGCGCAATGAAGGCCAGGACATCCTGATCCTGGCGCGCACCGATGCCCGCCATGACCACGGGCTGGGTGAGGCGCTGACCCGCGCACAGAAGTTCCGCGAGCTGGGTGCCGACATCATCTTTGTCGAGGCCCCCCGATCGGAAGCGGAGATGCGCGAGGTCTGCGCCGCCACGGATGCGCCCAACATGGCCAATACTGTCGAGGGCGGCGAAACCCCTGACCTGCCGCCCGAAGCCTTGCAGGAGATCGGCTATCGCATTGCCGCCTATCCGCTGTCGCTGATGGCCTCGGCCATGCAGGCGATGGTGCAGACGCTGGCAGAGATGAAGGCGGGCCAGCCGCGCAGCAACCTGATGGATTTCATGGAGCTGCGCCGCCGGATCGGATTTGACGACTACTATGAGGCCTCAGAGCGCTATGCCACATCGGCTCGCCCGGTGACCGGCGCGCGCGAAGAAGGATAGGGAAGCCAGCCCTCAACGCCCTGTCCGGACTGTCTTACGCGAAGAAATGATGGACAGGGCCCCCCTCCTGCGCTCAGCTTGGAACAGACGCAGCCTTGGGAGGGGAAGCGATGCAATTTGATTACGTCATTGTTGGAGGGGGATCGGCGGGATCGACGCTGGCCTCACGGCTGAGCGAAGATCCGAATATCAGTGTCTGCCTGCTGGAGGCGGGCGGGCGCGGCGACAGCATCCTGGTGCGCGCGCCTGCAGCGGTGGTTGCCATGCTGCCGGGGCGGCCCAAGATCAACAACTGGGCGTATGAGACCGTACCGCAGCCGGGATTGAACGGGCGCAAGGGCTACCAGCCGCGCGGCAAGGCCCTGGGTGGCTCCAGCGCGATCAATGCCATGCTCTATATTCGGGGTCATGCAGGGGATTACGACGAATGGGCGTCGCTTGGCTGTCCCGGCTGGGCCTGGCAGAACGTGCTGCCCTATTTCCAGCGCGCCGAGAACAACGAACGTGGCGCGGATGATGCCCATGGGGGCAGCGGCCCCCTGCAGGTCAGCGACCAGAAATCGCCGCGTCCCATCAGCCGCGCCTTTGTCGAGGCAGGCAAGGCGCTGCAGATCCGCGAGGTCGAGGATTTCAATTCCGGCGACAACGAGGGGATCGGCCTGTACCAGGTGACCCAGTTCCACGAGGCGACGAAGAACGGCGAACGTTGCTCGGCTGCCGCCGCATATCTGCATCCGGTGATGGAGCGCAGTAACCTCACGGTGATCACCGGCGCCCATGCCACCAAGGTTCTGTTCCAGGGCAAGCGCGCTACCGGTGTGGCCTACCGCAAGGGGGGGCAGGACGAGACAGTGAATGCCCGGCGCGAGGTGATCTTGTGCGGTGGCGCCTTCAACTCGCCGCAACTGCTGCAACTGTCGGGCGTGGGGCGCCCCGAGGACATCACCCCGCATGGCATTGGCATGGTGCATGAATTGCCGGGTGTCGGGCAGAACCTGCAGGACCACCTCGATTTCACCCTCGCCTACAAAAGCAAGGACCGGGACAATTTCGGGATCTCGCTGCCCGGCAGTGTCAACCTCTTGAAACACATCAATGACTGGCGCAAGACCGGCAAGGGCATGCTGGCGACCCCCTTTGCCGAAGGGGCGGCGTTTCTAAAAACCGACCCTTCGCAGGAGCGCGCCGATGTGCAGCTGCATTTCGTCATTTCCATCGTCGACGATCACGCGCGCAGGCTGCACATGGGCCATGGCTTCAGCTGTCACATCTGTGTGCTGCGTCCGAAATCGCGCGGCTCTGTGGGGCTGACCTCGGGGGATCCCCTGGCGCCGCCCCGGATCGATCCGCAGTTCCTGTCCGACCCCGAGGATCTGGCGGTGATGATCAAGGGCATCCGCAAGACCCGGCAGATCATGCAAACACCGCCCCTGCAGGGCTACATCCACAAGGAGCTATTCATCAAAGAAGAGCCGGATGACGCAGCGTTGGAGCAGCACATCCGCGCCCGGTCGGATACGATCTATCATCCGGTGGGAACCTGCAGGATGGGGCAGGACGAAATGGCGGTCGTCGATCCGGAATTGAAAGTGCGTGGCATGGAGGGGCTGCGTGTTGTGGATGCTTCGATCATGCCCCGGCTGATCGGCGGCAATACCAACGCGCCGACCATCATGATCGCAGAGAAAGCCGCGGACATGATCCGCAACCGCGCGGCCCTGGCCGCTGAGTGATATTTGGAGGAGCAAAGCGAAATGCTTGGCAAGATGATGCACAAACCGCTGACGATCAGCTCACTGATCGAACATGCGGGCCGCTACCACGGCAACACCACCGTGACCTCGGTGGAAACCTCCGGCGAGGTGGTGCATTCCAACTGGGGAGAGATCGAGGCAAACGCCCGCAAACTGTCGGCTGCCCTGAAACGCCTTGGCATCAAGGAAGGGGAGCGTTGCGGCACCATCGCCTGGAACAACCGCCGCCACCTTGAGATCTACTTTGGCGTCTCTGGGGGGGGCATGATCTGCCACACGATCAACCCGCGCCTGAAGCCGGAACAGCTGATCTACATCATCAATCACGCCGACGATCAGGTGCTGTTCATCGACGCCACCTTCGTGCCTGCGGTGGGCAAGCTGAAAGAGCATCTGACCACGCTGAAGCACATCGTGCTGATGGGACCGCGGGATGAGGCCGCCGCCGAGGCGGTGCCGGGTATCCTGTTCTACGACGAATTGTTGGCCGCCGAAGGCGATGACAACAGCTGGCCCGAGCTGGACGAGAACACGCCTTCCAGCCTGTGCTACACCTCCGGTACCACCGGCAACCCCAAGGGCGTGCAATACACCCACCGCACCACGGTGCTGCACTCATTGGGTGGCAACCAGCCGGACGGGCTGGCGATCTCGGCCCGTGATACGGTGATGGCAGTGGTGCCGATGTTCCACGTCAATGCCTGGGGCGTGCCCTATATCGCGGCGGCTGTTGGGGCCAAGCTGGTGCTGCCGGGGCCGAACCTGGATGGCGAGAGCCTGGTCAAGCTGATCGACGGCGAGCGCGTCAGCCTGGCGCTGGGCGTGCCGACCATCTGGATGGGCCTGTTGCAGGCTTTGGCCAAGACCGGCAGCAAGGCGGAAAGCCTGAAACGCACGGTGGTCGGCGGCTCGGCCCTGCCGACGGTGATGATCCCCACCTTCCGCGACAAGTATGGCGTCGAGCTGATCCATGCCTGGGGCATGACCGAGACCAGCCCGCTGGGTACGCTCAACAACCTTCTGCAGAAGCATGATGACCTGACCATCGAGGAGAAGGGCAAGATCCGCGAAGGACAGGGGCGCCCTCCTTACGGTGTTGAGCTGCGCATCGTCGACGAAACAGGCAAGCGCCTGCCCGAGGATGGCGAGACCCAGGGCGAATTGCAGATTCGCGGTCACTGGATCATCGATACCTACTTTGGCCATGACAGCAGCGCGCTGACCATGGATGGCTGGTTCGATACCGGCGATGTCGCCACCATCGATGCCGATGGCTACATGATCATCCGCGACCGCTCCAAGGACATCATCAAGTCCGGTGGCGAATGGATCTCGACGGTGGAGCTGGAAGACATCGCCATGTCGCACCCCAAGGTCGCACAGGCCGCGGCCATCGCGGCGCGGCATCCCAAATGGGATGAACGCCCGGTGGTGATCGCGGTGCGCGATGACGACAGTCTCAGCGAGGAAGAGCTGCTGGCCCATTATGAGGGCAAGGTGGCCAGCTGGCAGATTCCGGACAAGGTGGTCTTCACCAATGACCTGCCTCTGGGCGGCACCGGAAAGGTTCTGAAGAACAAGCTGCGCGAATCCTACGGCGACATTCTGCTGGACGTATAAGAACGCATCCTGATCCTGCTCATGCATTGGGCGGGATCACCCATTGTTTATTATTTGGCGTCAATACGCCACTGCGAAACCATTGTTGACCGCTTGAGGGCCGACGCTGTCCCGTAAAGCAGTTGTTCAAAGGTCTTAGGGTCAGGACTCATAGCCAGTAAATGACGAGCGCTGCGAGTGCGATGGCTGACAGGAAGACCTTTGGGCACCTG
>NZ_JARCJD010000014.1 GCF_028890115.1 Phaeobacter sp. QD34_24 | reverse complement strand
TCACGCTCCAAGACCCAAACTCGGGGAAAGCTGGGCAACACCAGCCAGTTTCCACACAGCCTCTCCTCGGGGCTGCCATGCCTGGCCTTATCAGGCGGCAGAGAGCCGCCGGATGGCAGCGGCGATGCGGTCCAGATGCACCTCTTCCTCCACCCCTCCGGCCTTCATCGCCTCCTTGGGCATGCCGTAGACCACGCAGCTTTCTTCGCTTTGTCCTAATGTGCGGGCGCCCGCCTCGCGCATCTCCAGCAGGCCCTTGGCCCCGTCATCGCCCATTCCCGTCATGATGACACCCACCGCGTTCTTGCCGGCATATTGCGCAACCGAGCGGAACATCACGTCAACCGACGGCCTGTGGCGCGACACCAGCGGGCCATCCTTGACCTCAACCCCGTAATTCGCCCCGCTGCGCGTCAGCAGCGTGTGGTGATTTCCAGGCGCGATCAACACATGGCCCCGCAGCATGCGATCGCCGCTGCGCGCTTCACGGACGGTCACATCGCAGACACTGTCCAACCGGCGGGCAAAGGCCGCGGTAAAGGTCTCGGGCATGTGCTGCACCACCAGCGTCGGCGGGCAATCGATCGGCAGGCTTTCCAGCACCACCCGCAACGCCTCTGTGCCGCCGGTGGAGGCGCCAATCGCGATGACCTTTTCGGTGGTACGGGCCATCGCCTTGACCGGGGGCGCCAGCATGGCATCTGCGCTCAGTTTCTTCTGGGTCTTCGGCCTGCGCACGATCTGCAACCGCGCCTGGGCGGCGGCCTTGACCGTATCGCATAGGGTGGTGCAGGCCTCCTCGAAGAACTCGCGGATCCCCAGTTCCGGCTTCAGGACGATATCAACGGCACCTGCATCCAAGGCCTGGGCCAGCGTCTCTGAACGGTCGGTCACCAGGGTCGAGCAGATCACGACCGGGATCGGTTTCTGAGCCATCAGGCGCCGCAGGAAGGTGATGCCATCCATGCGCGGCATCTCGACGTCCAGGGTGATCACATCGGGCACCTGCCGCCTGATGCGCTCTGCTGCAACCAGAGGATCCGAGGCCACGCCGATGACCTCCAGATCGGGGTCTGCATCCAGGATTGTCTGCATGGCCTGGCGCACCACGGCGCTGTCATCGACCACAAGAACCTTCCACGGGCCACGCCGACGTTCAAGTCCCATGCTCACACCTTTTCGTAGATTGAAGGCCCGATGGAGCGCAGGCCCGCGCGGGGAGAGACCGCCTCGGCATGGCCGGTGAACAAGATCCCCCCGGGCCGCAAGCGCCCCACCACGGCGGACAGGACACGCTCCTGCACATCTTCGGGAAAGTAGATCAGCACATTGCGAAGAAAGGCAATATCCGCTCCAAAATCGCGAACGCCGACCAAGTTGCTGAGATTGGCCCATTCGAACGTCGCCCGCTCACGCAACTCCGGAACGATCCGGTAGTAGGGCCGCCGCTCCAGATCCGTCGCGGTGCGGGACCGCATCAGGTATCGCTGGCGCTGTGCCGGGGCGACGCCCTCGATCTCGATCGCGGAATAGGTCGCGCCCTTGGCTTTCTTCAACACCGGGCGGGAGATATCGGTCCCGATCAACTGGTATTTCCTGAGGCCACCGGGGCTGCGGGCCGCATCCTCCAGCACCATGGCCGCCGACCACAGCTCGGCGCCGGTCGAACAGGCCGCGCTCCAGACCGTCAGCGGACGCTCAAACCCCGCGCCGCGTTCACCGATCCGCTCCAGGCCCTCGCGGACCAGCCAGTCATATTGGTGACGCTCGCGGAAAAAGCTGGTGGTATGGGTGGTCAGCGCCTCCACAAGGCAGCGCAGTTCGCTGCCCGCAGTGTCGGCATCGAGAAGATCCATATAGGCGTCATAGCCGTCCAGCCCCAGGGCATTCAGGCGCCGGGACACGCGCAGGTGGATGAACTCGGTCTTACCCGGATTGATCTTGACCCCCGAAGCCGCAAAGGCCCGCTCCACCAGGATGCGGCACTGGTCGGCGCTCGGCTCGACCATAGGGCTGTGAATGGGGGGTGCAGCCAGGTTCATGTCCAAGGTCCCATACTCGCAAGATCAGCGCTTGCATCCGGCCCGGCAGGCCCGGAACAAAGCGCCCGATGATTACCCAAAATCAAAGTCGCCAACCTTGTCGGTCGTGACCAGGAACTGTTCGATCTGCAGGATCAACGCGATCCCGTCCTGGGTGCGAATGACACCGTCAACCCCGTCGCCCTGCCAATCCGCACCGGTCTTTGCCACCGGTTCGATGTCCTCGTCCGGCACCTCGCGGACGCGCAGCACCTGATCGGCAACCACGCCAATCGACAAGGCGCTGCCGCCATCGTCCACTTCGAAGACGATGATCCTGGCGTCATGGCTGATCTCGGGCATCATTCCCAGCCGCGCCGCCAAATCCACGATGGCGATGCCCTGGTTCCTGAGGTCAATGACCCCCACGACATCCGGCGGCGCCTTTGGCAGCGGCAGGATTTCGCAAACCACCAGAACCTCGCGCACCGAGCGCACATCCACTGCGAAGATCCGCGCGCCAAGCCGGAACATCAGATAGGTGGCCTGTGCCGCCTCTTCTGACGCTTCCATCTCCCAGGAGCCACCGCCGGACGGCTGGTCGCCCCTGAGTGTCTCGGCTCTCATCAGCTGCCCCCCTGTCATGGCTCAGGAGGCCGCCTGATGACGCTCGAATTCAGCATCCGAGAGTTCCTCCGGGCCAAGGTCCAGCGCAAAGCCGCCCTCTTCGGCCTTGGGCGCCACGCGCACCGGGGCCGGTTTGGCTGCGGGGCTGGGCTGTGCCGCCTTTTCGGGGGCTGGCCTGCGTTGCGCCGAAGCGCCTGCTGAGGCCGTACCCAGATCGAAATAGGAGATCAGGCCGCGCAGCTGGTCCGATTGTGTCGCCAGCGACTGAGAGACCGACGCCGCTTCGGTCGCCGACGCCGCATTCTGCTGGATGACCGTGTCCAATTCGCGAATGGCCAGGTTGATCTGATCGGCGCCCACGTTCTGTTCGCGGGTCGCGGCCGAGATTTCCTGCACCAGATCCGAGGTCCGCTGGATGCTGGGCAGAAGCGCCTGCAGCATGTCTCCGGCGCGTTCGCTGACTTCAACCGTACGCCCGGACAGGTCGCCAATCTCGGCGGCGGCCTGCTGGCTGCGTTCGGCCAGCTTGCGCACCTCGGAGGCCACCACCGCAAAGCCCTTGCCATGGCTGCCGGCACGGGCCGCCTCGACCGCAGCGTTCAGGGCCAGCAGATCCGTCTGGCGGGCGATTTCCTGGATGATGTTGATCTTCTCGGCGATGGTTTTCATTGCAACCACCGCTTCGGCCACGGCTTCACCGCTTTCGGCAGCCTCCTTGGAGGATTGAACGGCGATCTTTTCGGTCTGGGCCGCGTTGTCCGCGGTCTGACGGATATTGCCGGTCATCTGCTCCATCGCGGCGCTGGCTTCCTCGGCCGCGGCGGCCTGTTCGGTCGACCCCTGGCTAAGCTGTTCGGAGGTCGCGCTCATGGCGATGCTGCCATCGGCAACAGCCGCAGAGCTGATTGTCGCCCCTTCCATGACTTCGCGCAGTTTCTCGATCATCTTTTCCAGCGCAATGCCAAGACCATCGTAGTCAGAACGGCGGGTGACATTCACCGTCAGGTCGCCATCGGCAATCCGTTCCGCCACCGTGGCCATGCCGCAGAGCGCATCGTTCATCGCCTTCATCTCGTTCATCAGGTCGCCGATCTCATCCTTCGACGTGTTGGAGGTATCGATCCGGCGATCCCCCGCTGCCACCTTGCGCACCAGTGCGGTCGCCCGGGCCAGCCCACGCCCTATGGACACGGACAAGAGTATCGCGGCGGCAAGTCCCACCACGATGGCAACTGCGGCCCCCGTCAGCAGCGTGGTGCGAGCCGTGGTGTAATGCGCGGCCGACACATTTGTTTCTTCCTGCATGGCACCGATATTATGTTCGACGATCTCACCCAGGATGGCCTTGGCGGCGCCAATGACCTCTGCGGTCGGACCCGCAAACAGCTCTGCAGCCTCTGCGTTGGTATCCTCACGCACCAAGGCAAGGGCTTGGCCACTTGTGCGTTCGACATCTGCCAACGCCTTTGCCAAATCGGAGAGGGCGCCATTGTCCGCCTGCCGATAGCTGCGCTGCAGGGTTTCAAGGATCGATCCTGCTTCCGCCATCTTTGTCTCGGCCAGTTCAATGTAAGCCTGGCGTTTCTTGGGGTCCGCTTCGAGCAGGGCGTTCTTCTCGGCGATCTTGGCCGCAGCCACGATGCCTGCCATCCGCGCAATAGACGTGCTGCCCCCCGTCAGGTCGCTTACCCCACCGGCAAAGCGGGCCTGACTGTCCTGAAAATGCACATATGCATCATGACCTTCGCCCTGCGAAACCTCCAGCGCGCGCCCATTGCTGTTGGCATGCAGAAGGGCCGAGATTTCCTTTTCCAGAGCGAGGTAGCGCGCCAGTTCCGCATCAAACTCCTGAAGCTGCCCCTGCACCTGTTGATCCGCGATCTCTCCCAAGGTCACACGATGGCCATGCAGGGTCTCGACAACCTCCTTGAGGTGATGCTCAGAGGCGTCCAGCTCTTCTGCGTCCCGTGCCAGCAGCATTTCCGCCTGCAGCGCCTCGATTTCCAGGAATTCCGCTTCCATCTCTGCCGCGATCAGCGCGCTTTTCGAGGTCACGCTGACCAGATGCTCAAGATCCGAATGCGACCCTGCAAGACGGGTGATCGAAATCCAGGCCAGGCCACTCATAAGGATCAGAACGGTGGCAAAAGCACCGATCAATTTCTTTTTGATAGTCAACTTCATGCCATTGTCTCCAGAGTTCAGGCGGCCACGGAACGGTCGGCGGCCGGCGCAAAAGTCGTTTCGGTTTCAAGTAGGATCACAAGTTCGCCGTTGTCGCGGATGGCGCCACGCAGATAGGCCTGAGGCCAGGCGGCCCCAAGCTGCGGAACCTGCTCCATTGAGGAGCGGTCGTATTCGATGACCTGCTCCACGCTGTCGGCGCAGAACGCCAGTTTTTGCGGTGTGCATTCGATCGGATGTTCGAAGACGATCATCCGCCCATCGTCCTCGGACGCGCCCGGGGCAAGCCCCAGCCGGTGGCGGATATCGATCACCGGCACCACCGCGCCACGGACATTTATCAACCCGGGCGCAAAGGGGCCTGCGTTGGGCACCGGCGTGGCGCGCTGCGGATCGAGGATCTCATGCACCCAAGTGACGGAGATCGCAAAGGCCTCTCCGTCGAGGCGGAAGATCAGCAGCATTCCGGTGTTAGAGGTCTCTTGTGTCATATCATCTGTCTGCATCGCTCATGCCGCCTTTCTGGGGCCCTGATCACGGCGGGTCTCGGCCCATCTGATCAGGGTGGCCACATCGATGATCAGGGCCACGCGGCCATCGCCCAGGATGGTCGCGCCGCCCAGACCGGGGATGTCCTTGTGATAGGCGCTCAGCCCCTTGATGACGGTCTGGCTTTGTCCCAGGATATCGTCCACCACCAGGCCCGCCCGCATGCCATCGACCCGGACCACCACCACGCGGCGCCCGGCATCCGGTTTGGCGGTCTGACCGAACAGCGCGTCCAGCTCCAGATAGGGCACCATTTCATCGCGGATCTGCAGCAGGGAGCGGCCACTGTCGCGTTTGCTTTCGGCTTCATCCATCTCGACGCATTCCTCGACCGCCGAGAGCGGGATCACGTAGACCGACTCTCCCAGTCGCACCCGCAGCCCGTCGATGATCGCCATGGTCACCGGCAGCCGCAGGGTGATACGGGTGCCTTGCCCTGCGCGGGACAGCACATGGATACTGCCTCCCAGCGCATCGATGGTGGTTTTCACCGCATCCATGCCCACACCGCGCCCCGACACCGAGGACACCACCTTGGCCGTGGAGAAACCGGGTTCAAAAATCAAATGGTGCAGGTCCTGTTCGCTGAGTTCGGCCTCGGGATCGATCAACTCCCGCTCGATGGCGCGGGCCCGGATCGCCTCTGCATCCAGACCTTTGCCATTGTCCTCGATCGAAACGAGGATCTCGCCGCCCTCCTGACAGGCCGAAAGCCAGAGAGAGCCCTGCGGGGTTTTCCCCTGAGCCTGGCGGTCTTCAGCGGTCTCAAGCCCATGATCGACAGAGTTTCGGATCATATGCACCAAGGGTTCGCTGATGCGGTCGATGACGTTCTTGTCGATCTCGGTTTCACCACCTTCGGTGATCAGGCGAATATCCTTGCCAAGATCGGCTGACAGATCCCGCACCACGCGGCGAAACTTTCCAAATACGGATTCAATCGGCAGCATGCGGATGGAAAGGGTGGCGTCGCGCAACCCCATCACCAGGCGCTGCACATCTTCCACCACGGTTTCCAGAGTCGGATCGGAAATCTCCTCCGACACCGCCTCCAGACGTGCCTGCGCAATCACCAATTCCCCCAGCGCATCCATCATGTCGTCCAGCCGGGAGGAGGTGACGCGGATGCTCTCGGATTTGGCAGCTGTCGGCAGCTTTGCCTTCGGTTCGGGTTTGGGTTGGGCTGCGGCCTGCGAGGGCGCCGGGGCCGCAGCAGCCGGGACCTGCGCCACCGCGGGCTCGGCACTGTCTGTCGCCGGGGGTTCTGTCGCCAGGGTTTCCTCAACCGAGATTTCGGGCGTCATTTCGGTGATCGAAAGATCCGCGTCATCGGCAAAGATGAACACATCTTCCACCGCCTCGCGCCCTTCGGCGGTTTCCAGCTCCACGATCCAGCCCAGCACTGCCTCTGTCGGATCGAGTTCGGTCAAGCGCGGCACCGCCGAAACGTCCAGCGACACCTGGATCTTGCCGAGATCGGCAAGCTCCCGCATCAACAGATCGGGCCGCATGCCATTGCGCAGCGCATCCTGTGCCGGCGTGAAGCGGATCAGGAAGGTCTGCACCCCTGTCGGCGCTGGTGCCGCAGTTTCGCCCGCATCTGCCTCGACCTTACCCGGGGCCTCGATACTCTCCTCGGACGTCCCGGTCAGGTTTGACAGCCGCTCCACAATGGCAGAGACCTCTGGCGAGACAAGCAGTGCCTCCGCCTCTGGTCCGTCGCCGCCCAGATCCAGGAACGACACCATGAGATCCCGCGCCGCAAGCGACAGATCGATCAGATCCCGTTCCACCTGCAACGCCCCGTCGCGCACCAGGTCATAGGCGTTTTCGAAGTGATGGGTAAAGCGGGACAGGGCCGTATAGCCGAACATGCTGCCCGATCCCTTGACCGTATGCAGCGCCCGGAAGATCTCGTCGATCCTGGCCGAGGTGACATCGTCTTCCAGTTCCAGAAACGAGTCCTCAAGCTCGGCCAGCAATTCCCGCGCCTCAAGAACAAATGCTTCGGTCGCCTGTTCGATCATCGCCTTATCCCAGCAGCTTTCTCGTGACCGCGATCAGCTTGTCGGTATCGAACGGCTTGTTGATCCATCCGGTTGCACCGGCGGCCTTTCCCTTGGCCTTCATTTCGGGCGAGGATTCGGTGGTCAGCATCACGATCGGAACGCCGGTTCCGGCGGCGTCACGCCGCGCGTTAGAGATGAAATCGATCCCATTCATGACCGGCATGTTTAGATCGGTAATAACCAATGCTGGCCGCTCCGATCTCAGCTTTTGCAGCCCATCGGCGCCATTTTCGGCGGAAACAACCCTGAAACCCTGAGGCTCCAGAGTAAATGCCACCATATCGCGAACGGCCTTACTATCATCAATTGCCAGAATGGTTTTTGTCATTCCTCACCCTCATTCCTCTTTACATTCGACCGTGTCGCGAATTGCGACGCGATTGGCCCCAACACATATGACAGACTGCGCTTGCGCATCTCTTCAATTCCGGCAAACAGAATTTGAAGGGACACCTGACTGGCGCTTTCCCCTTTGATTTCAATAAGTAATTCTTGATCCCGACAGGCTCCGATCGCCTCCAACAGCAGCGTTTGCTCCGCCTTTGCAGAATGCGCATCAAGATCATGTGCCAGATTGAATTCCGCGGGAACACTCATCTCAAGAACTTACCCTCAGATTGTTTTCACCACCAAAGTGCAGTATCAGTGTGAAATTTCAATTAATGGGATTTTTTATAATCACCTAATTCAGAAGGCGGCTTTACCTCAAATTCACAAAAGAATGTCAGGCTGAGATATAAAGATCCTCACATCGCAAAAATAAAGTAAAATCATGCAACTTCCGCAAAAAGATCGTAAAACAAAATCGCTCTCTATGGATGTATTCACGGAATGCTCGACCGTTGCGATTCGACTGTCTCACGATGGCAACAAAGCGTTCTCGCGGTTGATTGAATGCCTGTCAGCGGTTCGGGATCTGCAGACCACAGCCCTGGCCGACCTCGGCCGCTTTGCAGAATTGGCGGCAGGCGAGCAGGACAGTGGCAAGGATCCCTTGCAAGCCCTGTGCACCAGCATTCAAGCCATGCATCGCGCCCTGGACGTTTTTTGCACCGCTCATGCGGCCAGCGAAACGCATGCCTGCAATGCCGAGGTTGAACGGCAGCTTTCGGACATCAATCGCCATGGTCAGACGCTTTCGGTTGTGGCGACCCTGACAAAGACGACCGCGGCCTCCTACGGCACATCTGCCTTTGTCGAATATGTGGATGACCTGGCGCGAATCGCGCTTGTCATTCGCGATGCCTCGGAATCTGTCCTATCGACCCTGGCTGAACTCGAAGACCGCGAGGGCACAAGCCTGGCCAGTTGTCGGGATGGGCTGGCCCTGGTCAGCCGCCTGATGCAGATCGTCAGCGCGCGGGCCGAAGAGATCAGCCGTTTGCATACGGATGAACGCCAGGCTGCAACCGCCATTGCCGAGGCGGCAGATGCGCTGGTGCAGCGCAGCAATCAGCAGATGAAGGTTTTTGTGACCGCTGTGCAGTTTTCCGACCGTCTGGCGCAGCGCCTGGATCACCTGGCGCAGATATTGAACCGCGACGGCCAGAACGTCGAGGCGCTGGCCGCAGCCCATGCCCGCAGCATCGCAGGCGATGTTACCGGGGTCGCCGAGGAGGTGTCGACGGCGATGCAGGCGCTCTCGGAGATCTGGCGCAAGGGGGCTGAAATCTACTCGGCCGGCGCCATTGCCCGCTCCATCGAAGACAGTCTCGATACACGCCGGGAAACCGCCCGTTTCATCGTGCGGCAATTCGCTGAAATCCGCGATGCCCTGAATTCCACGGCCAAGGATGCCGATACCCTGCCCGGGACCATTGAAGCCGCCAACCAGAGCTTTAACCGCCTGGAAAGCAGCACCAAATCGGTGGCCTATTCCGCCATGAACTCTTCGCTGCTGGCCTCAAGATCGGAAGAGGCCCGTCATGCGATGGCAACTCTTTCCTTTGAAGTGCGCGCAACCGCTGCCAAATGTCTTGCGGCGGTACAGGGCAGCCAAAAAGAGCTGCAAACCCTGGCGGAAAACTCGAAGTTCGGCGTCGATGATCTGATCAGCACCGGCACCGCGCTGGATCAGGCCATCACCGCCTATGAAAGCGAGATCGAACTGGGGCAACACCGGCTGGACCAGCTGGACCAGCTGCGCACCCAGGCGGCAGACGTCACCGCACGGCTGTTGGAACTGGTCCAGGATGCCACTCAATCGATGCAGGAGGTGTTGGAGGTATCCGATCAACTGGGTGACATGGCCGCGTCGCTTGAGGACATGCCGCCTGCACAGGCGCCCGACGAAACGGTGCTTGCGGAGATCTGGGACACCTATAGCATGGATGATGAGCGTGCGGTTCACGCCGCACTCTACCCGAATGCCGGACAACAGATCACAACGCCTGCCGAAGCTGAGGCAGACAGCGACGATCTGGACGACGTCTTTTTCTGAGCCTTTGGGCGCGGTTTACGCCGACCCTGAGCCGATCGCCCGCAGCTGCGTCAAACGCGCCGGGCGCCAGGCAGCAATTTCCGCCAATTGAACTGCAGCAACACGGGAAATCCGCTCTGGCTGCGGATGCGCTGCGGCCTGCGCCACCATCCGGTGCCACAGCGCTGTCAAAAGCGTATCCCGCGTCAGCAGGTAAAACGCATGGGCAAAGGGAGTCGGGTCGTCCTGGTTCAGCAGGACCTGCCGCGCCTCTTGCCAATCGGCCAATGCCTCTGCGACCTCCGGATGGCCTTCCCCTGCCAGAAATGCCGCAAAGGCATCGGCGGGCGCCGCGCCCAGCAGCCGCGTGGCCAGCATCCGTTCGTGAATGCCGTTGGCCCCCTCGTAGATCGCGCAGATCCGCGCGTCCCTGTAGGTCTGTTCCAGCCGGTATTCGCGCAGGTAGCCATAGCCGCCCAGCACCTGAATGCCCTGCTCGGCGCCGCGAATCCCGGCCTCGGTGCCGCTGACCTTTGCAAGCGGCGTCAGGAACTCCACCAGATCGGGGGTGTCGCCCCGCTCCATGGTGACAAAGGCCAGATGTGCAATGGCGCGGGCGCCAAGGGCAGCGGCGTCGATCTCATCCAGCATGCGGCGCACGTCGGCGTGACCATCCAGGGTGACCGTCTGCCCCTCCGCACCGCGCCCCTGCTGACGCTCCGCCGCGTAAGATCCAGCCACATCATAGGCGCGGGCCGCATGGGCCACACCCTGCAGCGCCACATCGGAACGCGCGTGGTTCATCATCGTGAACATCGCCATCAGCCCCTGCCCCTCGGCACCGATCAGCTCTGCCTCGGCGCCGTCAAAGGCCAGCTGGCAAGTGGGCGAGGCATGCAGGCCCATCTTTTCCTCGATCCGGGTGACGGTGACACCATTGCGACTGCCATCCGCGCGGGTGCAGGGACAGAGGAACAGCGACAGCCCCTTGATGCCATTGTCAGAGGTCCGCGCCAGCACCAGATGCAGGATCTTGTCGCTCATGTCCTGATCGCCGCCGGAGATAAAGATCTTCTCGCCGGTGATCTGCCAGCCGCCTCCATCGGGGGTCGCGCGGCAGCGCACGCGCGACAGGTCCGATCCCGCGCCGGGCTCGGTCAGGCACATGGTGGCCAGTGTTTCACCCGAGGCAAGCGACGGCAGGTAGCACGCCTGCTGGTCTTCGCTGCCGAACCGCAACAGGGTGCGCGCGGCGCCGGGGACCAGCCCGGTGACCATCTGCATGGAATGGTTGGCGCCGGAAAAAATCTCCGACGTGATCGCCAGCATCATCGCCCCCATGCCCTGACCACCGAACTCTTCGGGGATGGTCAGCCCCGGCCAGCCCTGTTCGGCATAGGAGGCGTAGAGTTTCTTGAACCCGGCGGGCATCGTCACGCGGCCATCCGTCAGGGTGCATCCCTCAAGATCACCGGGTTCATCCAGCGGCGCGATCTCACCTTCGGCAAAGGCGGCGAAATGCCCTGCAATCTCCGATGCGAATTCCGCATCCCAATCGGGCAGATCCCTGGCGCCTGCCACATGGTTCAGGGTGAACAGGATATCCTCAACCGGTGCAACAAACGGCTTCACGGCTTACTCCACTGCAAAATAGTCGATTTCCACGGCCGAGGCGCGCCGGATGCCGGAACAGACAAACAGCATGTGATTGACCCAGGCATAGCGGTCATCACCGGTTTCCAGCCGCGCCGCCGTGCGCATGTAGTAGCTGGCGGGATCCACGTCCTCGCCCCTGGCCAGGCGCGCGATCACCTCCGCCGGGCCATGGCGGCTGCCCACGTTGACGATCTCGATCACCGCGCCGTCCTCGGTCTTGACCGCATAGCGCGTATCAAGATGGGCGGCCCCGTCGGCATAGATGGTCTGCCAGTCGGCACCGAGGTTAAGCACCTCGCCGGTCAGATCGGGGCCAAGCGCCCTGCCCCCGATGATCGGTATGATCCGCCGCACGCCCGCACGCCCCTGCCCCAGTTCCATCGGCGGGCCAAGCTCAACCCGCAGGCGGAAGGCATGGCGTAGCTTGGGTGCGGGGATCTCCATCTTACTCGACCCCGAGCAGACGCATGGCGTTGCCCTTGATGATGTCTTCGCGCAGGTGGTCCTTGATCGCGATCTTCTCGAAATCCGCCAGCCAGCGTTCCGGCGTGATCATCGGCCAGTCAGACCCGAACAGCACCTTCTTCTTAAGGATCGAGTTGCAGTATTTCACAAGGATTTCAGGGAAGTACTTGGGCGACCAGCCGGAGAGATCGATATAGACGTTGGGCTTGTGCTGGGCCACCGACAGCGCCTCTTCCTGCCAGGGGAAGGAGGGGTGCGCGAGGATGATCTTCATCTCGGGGAAGTCCACCGCCACATCGTCCATATACATCGGGTTGGAATACTTCAGCCGCATGCCATTGCCGCCGGGCATCCCGCTGCCGACGCCGGTCTGACCGGTGTGAAACAGGGCAATCCCGCCCTCTTCGGCGATGGCTTCATATAGATCATAGGCCATGCGGTCATTGGCATAGAACCCCTGCATGGTGGGGTGGAACTTGAACCCCTTGATGCCGAAATCCTTGATCAGGCGGCGCGCCTCGCGGGCGCCCATCTTGCCCTTATGCGGGTCGATGCTGGCAAAGGGGATCAGCACATCGTCATTTTCGGCCGCCAGTTCCGCGACTTCTTCGTTCTTGTAGCGGCGATAGCCGGTCTCGCGCTCGGCATCGACCGGGAAGATCACGGCGGCGATGTTCTGCTTGCGATAGTGGGCAGCTGTTTCCGGCACGGTGGGCGGATGCTGCCAGGGCGCGCCAAAATAGTTGGCCATGGTGGCCTGCAGCTCATCATAGCCGTCATCGGCATGGCAACCGCAGGGTTCTTCGGCGTGGGTGTGAAAGTCGATCGCACGGACCTTGGAAAAATCTACCATTGTCTTTGTTCCTGTCAGAGTTTCGCAGTACCGCTGGCGGCGTCGTCATAAAGCCGCTCCAGCAGATTAGCGCGGCGCGTCAGCACCTTGCGGAAGTTGAGGTTGCCCTTGGCGGTGATCTCGGCATCGGTGAGGGAGGGCGGTTCGGCCAGCACGATGGCCCGCGCCACCCGGGTGGAGGATCCGGAAATCCGCCCGGCGCGTTCGTTCAGCCGGTGATGGATCTCGGACAGCAGCTGCGGACAGACCAAGGCGCCACCGTCTTCCTCCAGGGTGTAGCCCGCCGCCTCGATGGCTTCCGTGTTGGGGAAGATCATCACGCCGATCTCATCCCGGTCCTGCCCGGTGACCACCAGATCAGCGGCCAGCGGCGCCAGGGTCGAAAGCATCTCGATCCGAAGACCCGCCGCCCGCACCCAAGTGCCGGTCAGCAGCTTGAAGTCCTCGGAGATGCGGCCGTCAAAACGCATCCCCTTGTTGATGTCGCCCTTGTCGACAAACACCATGGCATCGCCGGTGATGAAATAACCTTCGTCGTCAAAGGCGTCGGCGGTCTTTTCCGGATCCTCGAAATAGCCGGGCATCACGTTCGGCCCCTTGACGCGCATCTCGCAGCGCATGTCATCGTCCGGGATCAGCTTCAGGGTCACACCGGTCATCGGCACCCCCACCACGCCCGAGCTTTCGGTCGGCTCCTGCTGGATCATCGTGGCAGGCGCGGTTTCGGTCAGCCCCCAGGAGGAGGTCATCAGCGGCACCTCGCCCTTGATCTCCATCGCCATGGATTCAAAGCCGGTCCAGACCTCCTGCGGCAGGGAGGCGCCCGCGTAGAAGATCATGTCCAGATCCTCAAAGAACCGCTGACGCAGGCCCGCGTCCTTTTCCAGCGCCTCCAGCAGCATGGCAAAGCCCATGGGCACGTTGAACACCAGGCTGCCGGTCACCATCGACAGGTTTTCAACGGTGCGGTCAAAGAGGCCCTTCACCGGCTTGCCGTCGTCGATGTAGAAGCTGCCGCCATTGGCCAGCATCATGTTGAAGTTATGCGATCCGCCAAAGACATGGTTCCAGGGCAGCCAATCCACGATACGCGGCGCGCGCGCGCGCAGGAACGGCAGGCTGTCGGCCAGCTGGGCTTGGTTCACGCACATCATCCGCTGGGTGGTCAGCACCCCCTTGGGATTGGAGGTGGAGCCGCTGGTCATCAGGATCTTGGCAACGGTATCGGGCGTCACCTTGGCAAAGCCCGCATCCACATCGACGCCCGCATCCCCCTTCAAGAGTTCCGCGAAAGGCGTGACATTGGCGCCGCCAGTGCGGGTGGCGACGATCTCGACGCCCTCAAGTGCGTCCAGCTTGAGCGCCTCGCCATACTGATCGGCATCGACCACATAGGCCATCTTGGGGCGCACCAGTTCGATGGCGTGACGCAGCCGCCCGTGGGCACCATGGATCAGCGAATACTGCTCGGCCACGGGCACGGTGGGCACACCGGCATATTGCGCGCCCAGTGACAGAAGCCCGTGATCGACGCCGTTGCCGGACATGATCAGGATCGGCGTCTCCGCCCCCATGCCCCGCGCCAGCAGGGAGGCCGCAATGGCGCGCACCTGCTGCAGGGTCGCAGCGTAGCTTTCCTCGCGCCAGCCCGCACCGCTGCGTTCGGCCAGAAACACGCGGGTCGGGGCTTCATCCGCCCAGTGGTGCAGCCAGTCCCCGGTGCGATCCGTCACCGGACCCAGGTCATAGTCCGAGCGCAGCAGGATGCTGCCATCCGCCCGGTCTTCGCGGTTCACCGCATGGGGTAGAAAGCTAGAGGTCCGTTTCATCACTCATCCTTTCGCCTGGTGTTTCTGGATCACTTCAAGGGCCGCAACCACCGTGTTGCGGGTCTCGGCATCCAAGCCTTCAAGCATCCGTTTTTCGTGGTCCCTCATCGCGGCAAAGGCTTTTTCATAAAGCTGCCGCCCGGCCAGCGTCACCCGCAGCGCATAGGCGCGCCGGTCGGTCGGCACCCGGTCGCGCACGATCAGATCGCGCCGCTCGAGTTCATCAATGACGATCACCAGATTGGGCCGCTCCACATCCATGGCATCGGCCAGCTGCGATTGGCGCAGGCCGGGATTGTCCACGATCAGTGTCAGCGCCGTGTAGGTCAGCATGCGCAGCTCGAAGGGTTTCAGCGTTTGGGTGAGATCCGCCTGCAGCACGTTGAAGGCGCGCTTCATGTGATAGCCGATAAAGCCGCGCAGGGTGGCATCACTGACCTCCGCGCCCTTGGGCTGCAGATCACGATCGGATACAGCTTTCTTCATCTGGTCACCTGAACTTTGGCGCGCGCTTTTCAAGGAAGGCGCGCAGGCCCTCCTCGGCATCGGGCGTGGTCTGCGACAGGGCCGCTGCGAGCGACTCCGTGAACAATCCATCCGCCTGCGACATATCCGTGATACGCGCGATGGACTGGATCATCAGGTAGTTGGACAGGGGCGCGTTGCGGGCGATCTTTCCGGCCAGCGTGCGCGCCAACCCCATCGCCTCGCCCTCGCCCACGGCGTAATGCGCAAGGCCCAGTGCGACGCCGGTTTCGGCGTCATATTTGCGGCCCGTCAACATCATCTCGGTCATCCGGTCCGCGCCCAACAGGCGCCCCACCCGCGCGGTGGCACCGCCCCCCACGAAGATCCCGCGCCGCCCCTCGGGCAGCTGGAAGATTGTCGAAGGCTCGGCAATGCGCACATGGGTGGAACTGGCCAGCTCCAGCCCGCCACCGATCACCGCGCCAAACATGGCCGAGACGACCGCCAGCCCGCCGAACTGGATCTTCTCCATTACCCCATGCCACTGGCGCGAGTGATAAAGGTTCTCCTCGGCCGAACGGTGCACATGTTCAGACAGATCCAAGCCAGAGCAGAAATGCCCTGCGGTGCCGGTCAGGATCACCACGCGCACCTCCTTTGGCGGCGCCGAGAAGAAGGCGTCCAGCGCCTCCAGCAGCTCTTCGCACATGGCGTTGCGCTTGTCCGGGCGGTTCATCACCAGGGTGGCAATGCTGTCTTCGATCTCGATCTTCAGGATGGGGTCGCTCATTGGGGAGGAGTCCTTCAGCGCGGCGGCAGGCGCACGGCGCCGTCCAGCCGGATAGTTGTTCCGTTGAGGAAGGGGTTGGTGACGATCTGCTCGGCCAGAAGCGCATATTCCTCGGGCGCGCCAAGCCGGGCGGGAAACGGGATATTGGCGGTGATCTTGGCGGAGACCTCGGGCGGCAGACCTTCCATCATCGGGGTCTGGAACAGGCCCGGCGCGATGGCCACGACACGAATGCCGCTTTGGGCAAACTCGCGCGCGGCGGGCAGGCACATCGAGGCAATCGCCCCCTTGGAAGCCGCATAGGCCGCCTGCCCCAGCTGGCCGTCCTCATAGGCGACCGACGCGGTGTTGATGATCACGCCGCGCTCGCCATCTTCCAGCGGCTCCAGCTCCGCCATGCGGCGGGCGGCGTGGCTCATCACATTGTAGGTACCAAACAGGTTCACCCGCAGCGTCTTTTCAAAGACATCGAAGGAAAGCTTGCCCTCGCGGCCGACGATGCGCGCCGCCATGCCGACCCCGGCGCAGTTGACTGCGATGCGGGGCGCGCTGCCCAGCTGCTGAACGGCACTGTCCACCGCCGCCCCGACGGCGGCCTCATCGCTCACGTCCACATGCAGCGCGATGCCACCGATCTCGGCCGCGACAGCCTCCGCCCGTTCACTGTCGAAATCGAGGATGGCAACCTTGGCCCCCTTACCCGCCAGATGCCGCGCCGTGGCAGCACCCAGACCGCTGCCGCCGCCCGTGACCAAAGCCACTTGCCCATTGATACGCATGATGCCCTCCCACTTGAATAACAACCATCATCGTTATTCCGCATATCTATTTGAATATAGATATAGCACATAACTAGATTTTGCCAAGCCGCATTTGAGGCAGGCTAATGTATTGAAAATACTATGATTGATGCCGCGCAGACTTGGCAGGCTCACTCTTCGACGGCGGAGCCCGCGTCACGGACAGGAGTCCCGGCCGCACGGCCCGACTCAAACACACACGGCCACCACGCCACGGCACGACAGCGCTCGGACAGAACGAAGGCCGCCCGGCAAAGATGCGGGAGATTGAGATCAGGAGAGCTGCCTGCGCCTAGGAGTGCTGCTCCAGGACATCCTGTTCCATGCCCTTTTGGTAGAAACAGTGCTGCGCCCGGCCCGCGCCCTTGGCCGCATAGAGGGCCGCATCGGATTCGTTGAGGATCCTTGCCGCCGATACGGTTCCATCATGCCAGATCGACAGGGTGGTCCCTGCGCTGGCAGAGATCTTGCATTCCTTGCCCCCAAAGGGAATGGGAACCTCGATCTCCCGGATCAACCGCTCGGCCAGGGCTTGCAGCTGCCGCTCGTCGCGCAGATCGTTGAAGATCAGAACGAATTCATCGCCGCCAACGCGGGCAACCGTATCCGATTGCCGGGTGCAGTCGACCATGACCCGCGCCACATGTTGCAGCACCGCATCGCCAGCCGCATGGCCCAGAGTGTCATTGACCTGCTTGAAGTAATCGAGATCCAGATGCATCAGGGCAAAGTCGCGACCGCTGGTGATCAGCCGCTCCAGAATGTGATCCATCGCACGGCGGTTCTTCAAACCGGTCAGCGTGTCGGTAAAGGCCTGTTCCTCGGCGGCGATCTTGGCGCCCTGCAGACGCAGGTTCAACTGTCGCGACGCCTCCATCGCGGCCGATTTCGCCTCCACCAGATAGAGCATTTCGATGGTCAGATCGGTGGGCGAAAAATCGGCGCTGGTCAGATCGTAATCCCGCACCGCCTCCAGCACGGAAATTCCGAATGACAGGTTGATGATGGCCCCCCGCCCGTCGGGCAGCGGCACAAGAACGCCCTTGAGGCTGGTCTGCGGGGTATCGCGGAAATGCAGATGCAGCTTGGATCCAGCCGTATTGACCAGATCCTCCATCGAACGGACGCGGCGCGGGCGCGACAGGTCGAAAACGCGGAAGAACCGCCGCCCTTCCCATTTCAGGTCAGGCCGCAGTTTTCGCAAAGTGGGGCCGACCCGCATGATCCGGCCCTTGCCATCGACAATCGCGAACATCGGACAGATATGATCTGCGATGGCCGCGAGCTGTTCGTCTGTCATCATAGCGAATGGGCCCCCAGATCAAAGCTTCGCCCCTCGGCAAACTCCCGCTCCACAAGGGTAATTGAAATCACATCTGCCCCATCCTGGCTGCCGCTGGCCTCCAGGATGACAAGATCGCCGTAATCGTCGGCCATCGCCCGCAGAACGCCCATCATGACATTGGCATAGCCCGGAAGACCGGGCTGGCATACCAGTTCGAATTGACCCGGCGCCTGTTCAAATAACTCCAGCCCCGGCAGGTACAGATCGGAAACGGCAAGGCGCGCGCGCCCCGGCAGATCATCAAGGGAATGCAAGAATTCAACGTAGTTCACGCCGCCAAACCGCAACAGCCGACGCAGCGCTTCAACCTGAGGATTGGAGACCAGGAAGGTGCCCATATCCTCCAGCATTTCCGGCAGAGGGCGCGCAAGCACCTGCTCCATGGCCTGCAGCATCTTGTTGGATTGCTCATCCGTATAGGTGAGCATGGCCTCGAACTCGCGAAAGCCAAGCCCCGCAAGGTCCATCACCTCTTTCCAACGGTCCGCGCCATAGGTGCTGGTCACAAAAGCCTGAATCGCCCTGTTGATCAGACCATGCATATCTTGGCCCCTCTCTCTACCATAACCCACTATTGAGGCCTCTTTGTTAACAAACGCCCAACATATGCAAAAAACGACTGGGCAAATCCGCAGTCGAACATCGTATCTCGCCCCAAAACAAGACACCCCTACAGCGTCGCAGGCCAACGGAACCTGCGACAAATCGCTGTTCGTGCACGAGGTTGAAATCACAGGAAGCCGAGCAAAACAGGCTCTGCCGCGAAGACGCCCAAGCAGATCTTGGCACACCTTCCCCGCACTCTGGCTGCAGAAAGCGAATGTCGGCGCGAAGGGTAGCGATGCTTCTGCTTTGTCGTCAACCCGCTCCTGGCGGATCACCTGCCGGGAAATCCGCTCCGGGTGCGGTTGGCAAAGCCCACCAGCGACAGCATCACCGGCACCTCGACCAGAACCCCAACGACCGTGGCCAGGGCCGCGCCGGAGTTCAGTCCAAACAGAGAAATCGCAACGGCCACGGCCAGCTCGAAGAAATTCGATGTCCCGATCAGGGCACAAGGGGCGGCGATGCGATGGGGCACCTTCAGCGCAAAGGCCGCGCCATAGGCGACCGCGAAGATCCCGTAGGATTGCACCAGGATCGGCACCGCGATCAGGGCAATCACCTGAGGCCGGTCCAGAATCACCTGGCCCTGAAGACCAAAGAGAATCGCAACGGTGGCAATCAGACCAACCACCGACCAGGGCTTCACCCGCGCCTGAAAGGCCTTGACCTGCGCCGCGCTCCCCAGCCTGCGTCGGGTCCAGATCCCGGCCAGAAGCGGCAGCAGGACAAACAGGAGCACGGACAGAACCAGCGTCTCCCAGGGCACCTCGATATCGGTGACCCCAAGCAGGAAGGCCACGAGCGGGGCAAAGACAAAGACCATCACCACATCGTTCACCGAGACCTGCAGCAACGTGTAGTTCTCGTCCCCGCGCGTCAGCTGCGACCAGACAAAGACCATGGCGGTACAGGGGGCAGCCCCCAAAAGGATCAGCCCGGCAATGTACTGCTGCGCATCCTCGGGTGACAGGAGATCAGCAAAGAGGCCTTCGAAGAACAACACGCCCAAGGCCGCCATCGAGAAGGGCTTGATCAGCCAATTGACCACCAGGGTAATGCCCAGCCCCTTTGGCTGTTTGACGGCCGTCTTCAGGGCGGCAGGATCCACCCCGACCATCATCGGATAGACCATCGCCCAGATCAGCACCGCAACCACCAGGTTCACCCGCGCGACTTCCGCCGCCGCGATCATCTGCACCAGGGCGGGCGCCGCATTGCCGATCAGGATGCCCGCCACCATGGCCAGCGCCACCCAAAGGGTCAGATAGCGTTCAAAGATACTCATGCCGTGGCCTCTGCCCCTTCAACATGCAACTTGCCCGCGGCAATCGCCGACAGCCCCACCATAAGCGCCGCGGTGCCCAGAACAAGCGCGAGGCCGCCGATCTGGTAGGTGAGCCCCGACAGAAGCGTGCCAAGAAGGCGCCCGCCCGCATTGGCCATGTAGTAGAAGCCGACATCCATCGTCACCCGCTCGGCCCGTGTGAAGGCGAGGATCAGGTAGGAATGCAGGGAGGAGTTCACTGCAAAAAGCGCACCAAATGCCATGAGGCCAAGGATCAGCACCACGGTCAGCCAGGTTTCAGGTGCACCGGCCAGCCAAACCGCAAACGCAAGGGCCGCAGGCACCAGACACAGCGCCAGCGCCCAGCCGCGCGCGGCGCGGATCAGCGCGCCCTCGGGGCGTTTCGCAGCCCCAAGCAGCCAGGGCGCCGCCGCCTGCACCGCGCCGTAAAGGATGATCCAGACCGCCATGAAGCTGCCGATCATGAAGAAGGCCGCGCGGTTGCCCGCCTCCGACCCATCCGACAAGACCGCGTAGAAATAGATCGGAATGCCCACCACGAACCAGACGTCGCGTGCACCGAACAGGAACACCCGTGCCGCCGACAGCCAGTTCACATTGGCCGATTTGGAGAAGACCTCGGAAAACTTCGCGCCCTTGCGCCCGGTCGGCAGCCCCGGCGGCATCAGCGCAACGATAGCGACAAGGACAAGCGCCAGCACCACGGCCATGGCGATGATCGCCCAGGAAAAGCCAAGCGTTGCCAAAAGCGCCGCGCCCAGCAGGAAGCCGAGCCCCTTCACCGCGTTCTTCGATCCGGTCAGCACCGCCACCCAGCGGAACAAACCGCCGTTTGCCGATGGCGCCAAGAGCTTTACCGCAGATTTCGACGACATCTTGGCCAGATCCTTGGCGACGCCGGAAATCCCCTGCACGCACATCACGAAGACGACCGAGGCGCCGATGGACCAGCTGGGATCCAGCTGCGTCAGCGCCCCCAGGGCCAGGATCTGCAAGGCAAGCCCGGCATAAAGCGTTGCAGCCAGCCCAAACCGCGCCGCGATCCAGCCCGCCGACAGGTTCGTGACCATCCCCGCGATCTCATAAAGAACAAAGAGATAGGCCAGCTGCACCGGGGAAAACCCCAACGTGTGAAAATGCAAGAGCACCAGCATCCTGAGCGCCCCATCGGTGAGCATGAAGGCCCAATAGGCCGCCGTCACCGCCATATAGGCCGAAAGGCCCTCGGGGCGCTGGCTCACAGCGAGGCTCCGACCATCAGAGCCACATCGACCAGGCGCCAAGCGTAGCCCATTTCATTGTCATACCAGGCGTAGATCTTCACCTGAGTGCCGTTCACCACCATCGTGGACGGCGCATCAATGATCGAGGAGCGCCGGTCGTTTGTGTAATCGGTCGAGACCAGCGGGCGGGTCTCATAGCCCAGGATCCCTTCCAGCTCTCCCTCGGCAGCCGCCTTGAACAGGGCGTTGACCTCTTCAACGCTGGTTTCGCGCTCCACCTCGAACACACAGTCGGTGAGCGAGGCATTCAAGAGCGGCACCCGCACCGCATGGCCGTTCAGACGCCCGGTCAGTTCCGGGTAGATCAGAGTGATCGCCGTGGCGCTGCCGGTGGTGGTGGGGATCAGCGAATTCAGCGCCGAGCGCGCCCGGCGCAGATCCTTGGCGGGGCGGTCGACGATGGTCTGGGTGTTGGTCACATCATGGATCGTGGTGATCGATCCGTGACGGATGCCCAGATTTTCGTGGATTACCTTGACCACCGGCGCAAGACAGTTGGTGGTGCAGCTCGCCGCCGTCACGATGCGGTGGCGCGCGGGATCATAGGTGCCCTCATTGACGCCATAGACGATATTGGCCGCATCGCCGTCCTTCACGGGGGCCGAGACCACGACCTTTTTCACGCCCGCCTCGAAATAGGGGGCAAGCTTGGCCTCGGACTTGAAGACGCCGGTGCAGTCGATCACCACATCGACACCCTCCAGCGGCAGATCGTTCAGATCCGAGGTGCCGATGAAGGGCAGGCGCATGTCGTTGATCGTGACGCTCTCTGCATCATGGGAGAACTCCGCCTCCCAGCGCCCATGCACCGTATCAAATTCCAACAGATGCGCGTGCATTTCCGGATCCCCCACCGCGTCGTTGATCCAGGCGATATGGGCGCCCTGATCGAGCAGCGGTTTCAGGGCGAGTTTTCCGATCCGGCCAAGGCCGTTTACAGCATAGGTGGTCATTTGACAGTATCCTGATTTTGGCTGGCGATCCCATCCACCGCCCGTTGCAGCGCGATGCGGTCCAGCGTTTCAATGGGAAGGGCGGCAAAGGCCTCGATCCGGTGTTTCAACGCGCCATAGGCCTGCTGGAAGGCGAGGCTTTTCTCTGCATCGGTGCCATCGGCCTTTACCGGGTCCGGCATCCCCCAATGGCCGCTGATCGGCTGACCATCCCAGGCCGGGCATTCCTCGTTGGCGGCCTGATCGCAGACGGTAAAGACAAAATCCATCCGGGGGGCATCTGCCCCCGTGAACTCAGCGGTATTCTTGGCCCGCAGATGCGCGGTGTCATGGCCCTTGGAGTTCAACACCTCCAGTGCAAAGGGATTCAGCTCCGATTGCGGGCGCGTTCCGGCGGAATAGACAGTGAAGCGCCCCGGCGCGAGATCCCGCAACAGGCTTTCAGCAAAGATCGAGCGCGCGGAATTGCCCGTGCAGATAAATAGCACATTGTATTTCTCATGCGCCGTCTCGACTTTGCCTGCAGGTTCGGCAAAGGAAGCCGAGGCGCAGATCTCGGGGCGACCGCGGCAACAATCCAGAAAGAGATAGTCGAAGGTCTGTCGCACCGCTGCCATGTTGATCATGTAAAGCAGCGATGTCCCCACGCGGTGCTGGGTCACCAGCCCCGCCTGCATCAGCGAAGCCAGATAGGCCGACAATGTGCTGGCCTTCAGATCCAGCACCTCGGCGATTTCACCGGCGGGCAGACGATCCGGGTAGCGGCGCATCAGCAGCCGAAACAGGGCCAGTCGCTGCGGATGGCCCAGGGTGGTGAGGCGGGAGGGAATCACTTTTTCCATACTTCATGAATATTCGAAATACGAAGATTGATACAGTGAAGCTTTTGTAACACCCCCATGACGATGGCTGATAAAAAACCGCCCCCGAAACGGAGGCGGCAGGGTCGAACATCAAATCCTGGCGTGCGGGGCTATTCCCACTCCATCTGTTCATAGACGGTTTGCGCATTGCGCCCGGCCAGGCTGTCGAACTGCGCGAGCCCCGCAAAGGCGGACTGGTCGATCTCAGGCGCTTCCATGATATCGCCGCCCTCTTCGATCAGCTCTCCGATCCGGGCACGCAGGTTCATAAGGTAGTCGTAGGTATCGGCGCGGGCGCGCTCCAGCGTGGTGGCGCGGCCATGACCCGGCACCAGATGGGCGGGTTCAAAGGCGGCCATGGCATCAAAGGCCTCGATCCAGCTTTTGGCATTGGACTGCGGTCCGACGCCAAGAATGCGCTCAACATAGACGATATCGCCGGTGAACATCACGTCCCGCTCTTGCAGCCAGACGAAACTGTCGCCCGGCGTATGGGCCTGGCCGCGGTGCATGATCTGGAAGGTCAGCCCGCCAAGGGAAAACTCATGATCGCTGTCGAAGGTCACATCGGCATAGCTCGGCTCGGTCCCGGCCAGCTCATCGCCCAGAAGCTGCGAGAGCATCGTCATCTGCATGGACTGACGGTCCTTGTGATCCGCTACGGCCGCATCCGAGGCGATCACCACCGCGCCCTGGGCCTGCCAGTATGCATTGCCCAGCCAGCGGTGATCCTGCCCGCCGGTGTCGATCACATGAGTAACCGGCTGATCGGTGATCTGATCGATGGCGGCGTCGATCATCGCCGCGCCTTTCCAGGATCCGCCGGGATCCATCAGCACAACCCCTTCGCGCGTCACCACCACGCCGAAGGTAGCATTATTACCGAGGTTCTCGGCGTTGCGCTGGCTGTGCGGGCCAACCAGGGCCCAGACATCCTCGGTGACCTGCTGCCGCTCCAGCACATCCGCGACAGACATGATCGGAACAGCGGTCAGCACGAGACTCATCATAAACGGTTTCAATGGCGGCCCTCCCGGTGGCTATTCCCCCACCCTGCCAAAAGCGCCGGGCGCCAGACAGGGGACCATCCGACGCAGGATAATGACGGGCTGGCGCGGGGCTGCGCTACCAGCGCGGATCGTCGAGCTCCAACGGGAAGCGGCGCGGCAACAGGCCCGCCTGAAACCAGGTGATGAAACTGTAGATCGAATAGACAGGCAGGCCGGTGACCTGCCGCAAGTCGCGCGCATAGGGCGCCATATTGGTGCATTCCAGAACGATCGCGCCCACATCCGGGTGCCGCGTGACCATCGCCCTGCCCGAATCGATCATATCCAGACGGCAGGCCTCGAAATCGATCTGGGGCGCATTCCCCAGGATATCACGCGTCATAGCCCGCCCGCCGTCCGTTCCCACAACAGGGGTATCGGGTGCGGCACCGGCGGCCGTCAGGTGCGCAGGGCTGAGCGCCTGCTCCGAGATGGTGATCACCCCGCAGCGTTTCCCCGCAGGCAGCAAGGCCTGCACCATCGGTACCTGCATCAAGGAAGAGGTCGCCACCGGCACGCCCAGCCCGGCCTTAACGTCCTCCTGGATCAGGGACAGAAATCCGCAGGTGGTGGTGATCCCGTCACAGCCCGCACGGATAAGGTCGCGCCCGGCTGCAATAAAGCGTTCGGTCAACGCCTGCGGATCACCCCGCACGACACGGTCCGGCGTGGCCCCATCGACGACGCGATATTGCACCGGAAAATCCCAGGTCGCGGCATTGCCCATGTCACCATGGATGCGGGGAAACCGGGTTTCCAGCATCAGGATGCCCACCGCCGCGCCATAGACCGTCTTTCCGCCCTGTTGCATCCACCGCTCCTGTCCTCAGCACGCCCGCCAGAGCATGACGGCACGGCGGACGGGAGCCAAGCCCCCGCATGCCCTTTTCCGCGCCCTCAGCCCGTTTGCCCCGAGGTATAGGGCGCCAGGGCCTGGTTGAGCAGCACCAGGAACTCCTGCCCGATCGCCGACAGTGGCCGGGCGCTGGAGGTGATCACCGCCATCTCCATCATCACCGCGGGCTGGAAGGGACGGGAGACAAAGCCGCCCTCCTTGTCGAAATCCAGGATGAAGGGATCGATGATGGCGACCCCCATGCCTTCCTTGACGAAACTGAGCAGGTTCTTGAACAGATGTGCGTGGATCCTGGCCTTCAGCGGCACGCCCGCCTGCACGAAGGCCTCCCGCGTGCGGCGATGGGTCATGTGATCCGGCCCCATCACGATAAACGGCTCGCCGTCCAAGAGTTCGGGCGTCAGCACATCGTGGCGGGCAAGTGGGCTGCCTTCAGGCATGGCAATGCGGCATTCCACGGTCACGGGGTGCACATCCAGCGCGTCATACAGGAGCGGCATTTCGCAGATCCCGATCTCGAACAGACCCGAGAGCACCCATTCCTGGATCTTGGAGGAATACTGCGACTGGAAGGAGATCGACAGATCCGGCCTCTCGCGGGCGAACTCGGCAATGAGGCGCGGCATGAAGCCAAAGGACATCGAATGCTGCGAGGCCACCTGCAGCTGCCCGGCCTGTTTGTTCTGCAGATCGATCACCGCCTGGGTCACATGATCGAACCCCCGCACCACCGTGTCGATTTCACGAAACAGGAGCGTCGCCTCGGGCGTGGCGGTCAGCCGCCCCCGGACCCGTTCGAAGAGCTTGATCCCGGTCTGGCGCTCCAGCTGGTTCAAGAGGTTGGAGATGCCGGGCTGCGAAATCCCGAGGCTGGTCGCAGCGCCGGTAACGGTGCCGGTCTCGATCACCGCGTGAAAGGCCTGAAGCTGGCGAAATCTGAGGTTCATTCCGCAGGCATATCACTTTTTCTTATGATCAAGCCACATCTTAGTATTTGAAATGATGAATAGCGCCGTGCATGGTTGGGCAAATTCACCTGAGAAGACCCTATACTCCATGACTATTTCCACCCTCCCTAAAGGCCCCCGCGCATGAGTGCGCCGCATACGGTCGTGATCGGCGCCGGCATCGTGGGCGCCGCCACCGCCATCTGGCTGCGCCGCGCCGGACATGAGGTCACACTCCTGGACAAGGGGGAGCCCGGCATGGGCGCCTCCTATGGCAACGGCTGCATTCTGGCGAGCTGCGCCATCGTCCCGGTGACCACACCGGGGCTGATCCCCAAGGGACCGAAATACCTGATGGACCCCGATTTCCCGCTGTTCATGCGCTGGTCTTATGGGCCCAAACTGGTGCCCTGGCTGATAAAATACCTGTCCAACGCCAATGACGGCGACACCCGCAGGATCGCCAAGGGGCTGAGCCATGTGATCGGCGACAGCGTCGAACAGCATCAGGCGCTGACCGCAGGAACGCCTGCGGCAAAATGGGTGCAGGAAAGCGACTATTGCTTTGCCTACAGTGACCGCGCAGCATTTGAGGCGGACAAATACGTCTGGGAGCTGCGCCGCGAGGCCGGTTTCATCCCCGAACTGGTGGAAGGCGCGGCCGTGCAGGAAAGGGAGCCGATCCTGGCCCCCGACATGCAGCTGCTCGCGGTGATGAAGAACCACGGCTATATCCTCAACCCCGGCAACTACGTGCGCGACCTGGTGAACCTGTTGCAGGAGATGGGCGGGCGGTTCATGCGGGCCGAAGTGAAGGATTTCGATCTTTCCGGCGGACGCATCAGTGCTGTCGACACCGATCAGGGTCGCATCACATGTAACGAGGCGGTGCTGGCCACCGGCGTCTGGTCCAAGCCCTTGATGCAGAAACTGGGCCTCAATGTGCCGCTGGAGGCCGAGCGGGGCTATCACATCGTCTTCAAGAACCCGAGCCAGACGCCGAACAGCCCGATGATGCTGACCTCGGGGAAATTCGTTGCGACAGCGATGGATCAGGGGCTACGCTGTGCAGGCGTGGTTGAATTCGGCGGCCTCAGCGAGGTCAAATCCAAGGCACCGCTGGCGCTCTTGCGACGCAAGGTCAAGGAATGCTTCCCGCAGATGATCGCGGAGAGCGAAGAGGAATGGCTGGGATACCGCCCGGCCCCGTCGGACAGCCTGCCGTTGATCGGCGAAGTGGGTAAAACCGGTGTCTTCGCGGCCTTTGGTCATCACCATGTGGGCCTCACCGGCGGCGCCAAGACCGGGCGCATGGTGGCCGACATGATTGCAGGCAGGCCCAATAATATCGACATGCGCCCCTATGAGCCGAACCGGTTCGCCTGAGGCGCCAAAACCATAAGAAAACAAAAACCAACCAAAACAGGGAGATCAGTCATGATCGCGAAATTTACAAAGACAGTTGCCTATTCCGTATCTGCCCTGGCCCTTTCGGCCGCGGCCGTCGCGGCTGAAAAATGGGACATGCCGATGGCCTATGCGGCGACCAACTTCCATTCGGAGATGGGCGTCGTCTTTGCCGACAAGGTGCGCGACTATACCGGCGGCGAGATCGATATCACCGTCCATCCCGGCGGCTCGCTCTTCAAGGGCGGCGAGATCAAGCGCGCGGTGCAGACCGGCCAGGCCCCGATTGGTGAGCGCTTCATGTCTGCCCATGCCAATGAGGCGCCGCTCCTGGGCTGGGACAACCTGCCCTTCGTGGCCACCAGCTATGCCGAGAACGAAAAACTCTGGCATGCTGCCAAGGACAAGGTGAACGCGCAACTGGCGGACCTCAACCTTGTCGCGCTGTACACCTGCCCCTGGCCCGGTCAGGGCTTCTACTTCAAGAAAGAGGTCGGATCCTCGGCCGATACCCAGGGGGTGAAATTCCGCTCCTACAACACGGCCACCGCCACCTTTGCCGAAGAGCTGGGCATGATTCCGGTGCAGATCGAAGCCGCCGAGCTGAGCCAGGCTCTGGCAACGGGGGTTGCGGAATCCTTCATTTCCTCGGGCTCCACCGGCTATGACCGCAAGGTCTGGGAACACCTGACCCACTACTACAAGGTCAACGCCTGGCTGCCGCGCAACTACGTGATGGTGAACAAGCAGATCTGGGAAGGTCTGAGCGGCGAAACCCAGGCCGCGATCCAGAAGGCCGCCGATGAGACCGGTGCCGCCTGCGCCGCCAAATCCGAGGAACTGGCCAACTGGTACTTTGAACAGCTGACGGCCAACGGCATGGCCGTGACTGACGCCGGCCCCGAGTTCCTGGGCGAGCTGAAAGAGATCGGCGCCAAGATGACCGAGGAATGGCTGGCCTCTGTCGGCGATGACGGCAAGGCGATCCTGGACGCCTATAACGGCAACTGATCGCTCGAAGCGATCTGAACGGCCCCGCCTGCCGCTTGCGGGTGGGGCCGTGCATTCCCTCAGCTTTCTTCATCCGATCACTTTCTTGATCCGATCACTGTCTTCATCCAATCAATGGGGGTGTCGATCTTGCGCGACTGGCAACCATTTCTGGGCCTGCCTTTGTGGCTGTGGCTTTTTGTTCTTCCGAGCCTTCTGGCGCTGGCCTGCCTGCTGGCCCCCGGCCCCATGGGGCGCATCTTGCGCCCGCTGCAACGGGTGAGTGACAAGATCTATCTGGGCTCCGGCGTCGTGGCGGCGGGGTTCATGCTGCTGATCCTCTTGCTGATCGTGGCGCAGATGATCGCCCGTTGGAGCAACCTGACCTTTCCCGGCTCAACCGAATATGCGGGTTATGCGATGGCGGCCACGTCGTTCCTGGCGCTGGCCCATGCGCTGACACGGGGCGCGCATATCCGGGTATCGATCTTCCTCAACATCAGCCCCCGCGTCGGCCTGGTGCTGGATGCATTTGCCATGTGGATCGGCGCTCTTACAGCGACCTATTTCGCCCGCTACGCGATCAAGACCAACATCTTTTCCAAGATGCTGAACGACCGCACCCAGGGGCAGGATTTCGTGCCCGAATGGCTGCTCTCTTTCTTTGCCATGTTCGCAACCGCCCCCACGAAATGGGGAGACCTCTGGGCCAACACCGGTTCCGACTGGATCTATACGCCGATGTGGCTGCCGCAGCTGCCGATGTCGATTGGCACCGTGCTGCTGGCTTTGGCCCTTTGGGACTACCTGTGCCGCCTGTTGATCACCCGCCGTGCCAGCATCATTTCGGAGGCCGTCGAATGAGCGAGATCTACGCCACCATCATCTTTCTCTTTGTCCTTTTCACGCTTCTGGGCAGTTCGGTCTGGATCGGCCTTGCGCTGATGGGGGTCGCCTGGGTGGGGATGGAGCTGTTCACCTCGCGCCCGGCAGGCGACGCGATGATCACCACGATCTGGACCGGCGCCTCCAGCTGGACGCTGACCGCCCTGCCGCTGTTCATCTGGATGGGAGAGATCCTCTATCGAACGCGCCTGTCCGAAGACATGTTCCGCGGCCTTGCACCCTGGATGCGCTGGCTGCCGGGGGGGCTATTGCACACCAATATCGCGGGCTGCACCATCTTTGCCGCCGTATCGGGGTCTTCCGCTGCAACGCTGACCACCGTGGGCAAGATGTCGATCCCCGAGCTGCGCAAACGCGGCTACCCTGAGTTCATGATCATCGGCACCCTTGCGGGCGCGGCCACGCTGGGCCTGATGATCCCGCCTTCGCTGACGCTGATCGTCTACGGGGTGTCGATCAATGAATCGATCACCAAGCTGTTCATGGCGGGCATCTTGCCGGGCCTGGTGCTGGCCGGGTTGTTCATGGCCTATATCATCGGCTGGCATTTCCTGTCCAAGGGCGAACGCCCACAGGAAGAACCCAGCATGACCTTCGGGCAGATGCTGGCCGAAAGCCGCTTTCTGATCCCTGTCCTGCTGCTGGTCGCCACTGTGATCGGCTCGATGTACCTCGGTTACGCCACCGCGACCGAGGCTGCCGCTGTGGGGGTCCTGGGCTCGATGACGCTGGCGCTTGCGCAGGGCTCGCTGAACTGGAGCACCTTCACCGCCTCCTTGATGGGCGCGACACGCACCTCGGCGATGATCGCGCTGATCCTGATGGGCGCCTCCTTCCTGTCGCTGGCCATGGGCTTTACCGGCCTGCCGCGGGCATTGGCGGGCTGGATCGACGAGATGAACCTGTCGCCCCTGGTGCTGATCGTGGCGCTGACGCTCTTCTACGTGGTGCTGGGGATGTTCCTCGACGGGATTTCCTCGGTCGTTCTCACCATGGCCATTGTCGAGCCGATGATCCGCCAGGCCGGGATCGATGTGATCTGGTTCGGGATCTTCATCGTGGTGGTCGTCGAAATGGCGCAGGTGACACCGCCCATCGGCTTCAACCTCTTCGTGCTGCAGGGCATGACCCGGCACGAGATCTCCTACATCGCCAAGACCGCCATCCCGATGGTCGGGCTGATGCTGGTGATGGTGGTAATCCTCGTGGCCTGGCCGGAACTGGCTACCTGGCTGCCCGAAAACATCCGCGCAGCGCCGTCGGGTTGATGGTCTGACGGCATGCTGACATTGCTTGCCTTCGTGGCCCGGCATGGCCGGGCCGCCTTGGTTCTGGGCCTATTGGCCGGGCTGCTGCTGCCCGATCTGGCCCGGCTCCTGCGGCCCTGGATCCCGCAGCTGGTCGCCCTGCTTCTGTTCCTGACCGCCTTTCGCATCGGTGCGCGGGCGGCCTTGGGAGGGCTTGCCGACGGGCTCTCCTCCCTGCGCGCCGTTTTGGTCCTGCAACTGGCGCTGCCGCTGGCGGCTCTGTTGCTGTTCTGGCTCATCGGGATAGAGACGACGCCCGCCGCCATTGCCATCCTGTTGATGCTGAGCGCGCCTTCGGTGACCGGCAGCCCCAATATCACCCTTCTGCTGGGACATGCACCGGAACCGGCCTTTCGCGTGCTGGTGCTGGGAACCGCCCTGATGCCGCTGACCATCATTCCGGTGTTCCTGCTGGCGCCGAGCCTTGGTGGGCTGCAAGAGGTGATCTGGGCCGCCCTGCGCCTGACCGGCGCCATCGGGGTGACGGTGGCGGCGGCTTGGGTCCTGCGGCGCGCGACCCTGCCGGATCTGCGCCCGGATCAAGTACAAGCGCTCGACGGGCTGACGACCCTTGCGCTTGCGGTGATCGTCGTCGGGCTGATGTCGGCCCTTGGTCCTGCGCTGCAGAGCGCGCCGATGCTCGTTGCCAAATGGATGGCCCTTGTGCTGGTGGCAAACTTGGGCTTGCAGCTCGCAACCTACCGCCTGCTGCGGTGGCAGGGCCACATGCAGGTTGCGGTGCCCTATGCGATTGTTGCGGGCAATCGCAACTTTGCCCTGTTCCTGATCGCCCTGCCCGCAAGCACCACCGATCAACTGCTGATCTTTCTGGGGTGTTACCAGGTGCCGATGTATCTGACGGCCGTGATCATGCGGCGCCTCTATGCGCCGGTGCCAGCCGACCAGTACAGCGGATGAGTTCCGCGCGGGTCTCAGCCCGGAAACAGCCGCGCCATTTCCTCGTCGAACTTGGCCCAGCTCAGCACCGCCTTGTTGCCCGCCAGCCCGTGATAATAGGACTTCCCGCTCGACGTCGGCAGCCCCGCCCAGATCTTTGACAGATTGTGCATGAAGGCATGGCGGTTCATCTCCCCCGCCAGGGTTTCGCTCAGGCCCGCTTCCTCCAGGAGCTGATGCGCCAGGCGGTCTTGCAGAAGTGGTGAGAACCGATCCGATCGGCTGGCCCCCACATGTTTGACCAACCGCCGCAGGGTGGCCGGAATGAACTGATAGCGTCCGATGGCATGCTGCTGCCCGGGCGTTTCGTCGATCCACTTGTAGATCTCGCCGATGGTCATCTGTGTGGGGCGTTTCGGCGGCTTGATGGTTGCCGCATACTGCACGGCATCATATTGCGCCTTGCCCGCCTCGGCGCCGGCAATCAGCGTCATCAGCCTTTGCACCGCATTGCCGCCGACAACGGCCCGCGGCAGGGTGCGAAACAGGCTGTTGCCGCTGCGCCCTATGAACACGCTGGCAAGGTTGGCCTGGACCGCTTCCATCTCCGCCTCCAGATCCGGCTTGGCACGGGCCTCGGCCCCCGGTCCGGGCTGGACCTCGGCCTTGACCGGAACCGTCAGCATCGGTCGCGCAACCGAAGCGCCTGTCTGAAAGAACTGCTGGCTGACAATCGAGAACCTGTCCGCCGCGGAAATCTGCGTGGCAGTAAGGGCAAGCGACAACAGGGCAAAAGCCAGGGCGCGGGCAGAGTGGATCATGAAAACCTTCTGGTTCGATCAAGTGGTCAGCCCCGACCATGACCGCACAGAATTGATATTTCCTTTAGACTTCACATTTTCCCGGCCCGATGTCGGACCCGGGCCGCGCCGGAGAGCAACAGCGCCGCGCCAAGGCGCGGCGCTAGGCCCAACGGGAAAGGGGCACCCATTCGGGTGCTGCTTGACGGGCGGGAGCTGCCCGCCTCTGTTTCTGGTTTCTCTCTCAGGGGGGGGCGGCCCTATTTCAGGCGGGGCGGCTTCTCGGGGTCGCTGCCGGGCGCGATTGGCGTGTAGACCTGCGGCGCCTCCGGCTCGGGCAGATCGAACCGCAAGCCCACCTTTGCCAGGCTGGCCGCCACCGTGTCTGACCCAGCAAAGAATCCCACATCCAGCGCACCGGCCTCGATCCCCGAAAAGGTCAGCGCCTCGCTCACCGCCTTGGCCAGGGCGCCGCGCGCCGCGTCCTTGGCATCGACGAAGCCCAAGAGATGCCCCTGCCCGCCGCCCTTGTAGCGCACCGAGACAAGATAGGCCGATCCGGCCAGCCCCGCAGCCGTTGCCAGCTTGCCATCCAGGGCGCTCAGCAACACCTCCGGCAGCCCGACTGGCGGCTCAAAAACCTCCACCGCCGCCTCGACCTGATCCGGAGCGTGCTCCAAGGTACCCGCCAGCCAGGTGATGGCCTCGTCCGGGATCAGCATGGCAGAGGGCGCAACCTCCAGGTTGACCCCCAGCCCGATCCCCTGCCCTGCCAGCATCCCCACAATGCCCCGCCCCGACAGCGCCGCGTAAGGCACGGCGCGCCCCGCAAAATCCGCCAGCCGTTCTTCGCGGTCGAAAACCAGCACGAACCGCCCCTCGGGCGTGTCGAACAGGGCAGGCTCCAGCTTGTCCCCCTCGACCTCCTTTTCCAGCATCAGGAACAGCTCGCAATCCGACAGCCGTTCGTAAAAGCGCAGGCGCGCGGCATCCGATGCCGGGTCTGCCTCCATCTGCGCGTGGGCCTGATCCAAAGGGGTGGGCGTCGTCATCACAAAAGCTCCTTGATCCGGGTCCGCAAGACCGGCAGCAATTCGGCCTCAAACCACGGGTGGCGTTTCAGCCATGCGGTATTGCGCCAGGAGGGATGAGGCAAGGGAAAGATCTGCGGCGCATATGCGCGCCAGGCCGCGACCCGGTCGGACACGTTCATCTTGTCCTCGAAATGATAGGCCTGCGCATAGCCGCCAACCAGCACCGTGAGCTCCACCTTTGGCAAAGCCTCCAGCACCCTGGCGCGCCAGGTGTCGGCACAGAGGGGCGGCGGCGGCAGATCGGCTTTCTGCGCGCTATATCCCGGAAAACAAAAGGCCATGGGCACGATGGCGACCCGCTCCAGATCGTAGAACTGCGCCGCGCTCATCCCCAGCCACTGCCGCAAGCGATCTCCCGACGGATCGGTAAAGGGGCGGCCGCTTTCATGCACCCTTAACCCCGGCGCCTGCCCGGCGATCAGGATCCTGGCCGAGGGTCGAAACCAGACCACCGGACGCGGCGCATGCTGCGTGGCCGTGCCCGCAAACCGCTCCGCACACAAGCTACAGGCGGCAATCTCGGCCTCCAGGGTCTTTTTCGCTGGTCCGACAGCAACCATCACCGTTTCCTATTTGGAAACAATATGGGTATAGTTTGCAAAAATCCGCCCCCTGCTGGCTGCCGCACCGTCCTGCTTCACGACCCATCGTCAGAAGGGTTTCTCGAGGAAGGTTAACGCTTCACTGCTGAAATATGTCACAATTTGACATAACAAAGCCCAAATCGACGCGTAGGTCGTTAATATAGATCAGGTATTCCCGGCAGGATCAAATCTGTTGGACGCAAGACACCCTGGTCCACGCATACCCCGCTCGACGCCTGTGGCGCCGGGCAAATCACCGCAGTCGGCCCCGTCCGACGCCCAAGGATGGAAAGAGCCCGGAGAACGGACCAGACAGGCAAGACCGGAACGCGCATGCTTGAGTTTGAAAATGTCAGCAAGTCCTTCTGGACGGGCAAACAGCGCAAGGTGATCCTCGACCGGGTCTCCTTCCGGGTGGAGCTTGGCAAATCCATGGGTATCCTGGCCCCCAATGGCACCGGCAAGACCACCCTGATCAACATGATGGCAGGCCTGGAAAAACCGGATGAGGGTGAGATCCGGCGCGGTTGCAAGATCTCCTTTCCGCTGGGCTTCATGGGCGGGGTCATCAGCCGCCTTTCGGGGATGGAAAACAGCCGCTATATCGCCAAGCTTTATGGCTTGGATCCCGATTACGTGGAGGCCTACTGCCGGTGGCTCTGCGGGTTGAAGGAGTATTTCGATCAGCCGCTGGGCACCTATTCCTCGGGGATGCGGGCGCGGTTCAGCTTTTCTTTGATGCTGGCGCTGGACTTCGATATCTACCTGATCGACGAGGGCATGCCCAGCACCACCGATGTGGAATTCAACCGCAAGGCCGGTTCGATCCTGCAGGAACGGCTGCAGACCACCACCATCGTGATTGTTTCCCACCAGCCCAAGACGCTGGAAAAGTTCGCCCGCTCCGCCGCGGTGCTGCTGGACGGGAAACTGCACATGTTTGAAACCTTGGAAGAAGCGAAGCAGCTCTATGACTACGAAACCCAAGGCTAAGAAGTTCCGGATCCGCCGCACCAGCACTGAAACAGGTGCCAGCGCCGCGGCCCGTCCGGTTGAGGCCCCAGGCCCCGGCAGCAGCGCCGAAGCCGCCAGCGCCTCGGCCCGCGCGGCTGCCGCAAACGCGCAAGGTGCCCCGGGCAAGACAGAGCCAGGACAGGCTGCGTCAGGGCAGGCAAGTTCTGGGCAGGCAGGCTCGGGGGCGGCGCTCTCGGGACAGGTCAGCACCCCGCGCGAGGTGAAGACCTCCACCGATATCGACGAGATCCGCCGCGAGGGGCTGACGGGTCGTCAGTTGCGCATGGCCCGGCGCGTGGCACAGCAGCACAATCTGCCGGTCACATCGGATTTCGACGCGGTGCGCCTTCTGCGGCTGAAGGGGATCGACCCGTTCAAACGCTCCAACATGCTGGAACTGGTTGTCCCGCAGAACACCGCACGCCCCGAAGGCACCCCGACGCCAGGGGCGATCCAGCTGCCGCAGACGGTGCCTGCGACCAAGACCACCCTGCCCTCCACCGAATTGAGCCCGGCCGAGCGGCGCAATCGCGAAATCCAGGAAATCCAGCGCGATATCGCCCGGCGGCGGCGCCGCAAGCTGGGGCTTCTGGTGGCACGGCTGGCCTTCTTCGTGATGCTGCCGACGCTGATCACCGGGTATTATTTCTACAAGGTTGCCACGCCCATGTATGCGGCGAAATCCGAATTCCTCGTGCTCAAGGCCGATAGCGCCGGTGGCAGCGGGCTTGGCGGATTGCTGAGTGGCACCCAGTTTGCCACCAGCCAGGATTCCATCGCAGTGCAAAGCTATCTGCAATCCAAGGAAGCCATGCTGCGGCTGGATGACGAGGTCGGGTTCAAATCGCATTTCACGCAAGACTGGATCGATCCGATCCAGCGTCTGGATCCCGCGCCGACCAACGAGGAAGCCTACAAGACCTACGCGCGCAACATCAAAATCGGCTATGATCCCACCGAGGGCGTGATCCGCATGGAAGTGACCGCCGCCGATCCCGAGGTTTCGGCAGAATTCTCGCGTCGGCTGATCTCCTATGCACAGGAAAAGGTCAATCACCTCTCTGAACAGAAGCGCGCCGATCAGGTGGGCGAGGCCGAAGCCGCGCTGGAGCTCGCCGAGGTCCAGCGCCGCGAAGCACAGGAACACCTTGTCCGCCTGCAGCAGAAGGGCGCCGTGCTTGACCCCGAAGGCGTGATCATGTCGCTGCGCTCACAGATCTCCACCTTCGAGGTGCAATTGCAGGAAAAGCAGCTCGAACTGGCCGCGCTTCTGGACAACGCCCGCCCGAACCGGGCCAAGGTCGATGGCGCCGAGGCGGATATCGCCCGGCTTGAGGCACTGATCCAGCGACTGAATGACCGGATGACCGATGCCTCGGCCGGCGAAAACTCGCTTGCCAGCCTCAGCGTGCAGATCCAGATGGCCCAGGCCGATCTGGCGACCCGCGACCTGATGCTGCAATCGGCCTTGCAGCAAGTGGAAACCACCCGCATGGAGGCCAACCGACAGGTGCGCTATCTGACCACTGCGGTGGAGCCGGTCCCGAGCCAGGAACCCTCTTATCCGCGTAAGTTCGAAAATACGATTTTGGCTTTCCTGATCTTTTCCGGTATCTACCTGATGTGTTCGCTCACAGCATCCATTCTCCGGGAACAGGTATCCTCTTAACGCCATGAAACATATCGACATCGCCGGGCTGACCATCGGCAATGACTGTCCGCTGACAGTGATTGCCGGCCCCTGCCAGCTGGAATCCGCAGATCACGCGCAGATGATCGCAGGAACGCTGAAGGAGGCCTGCGACAAAGCAGGCGCCCAATATGTGTTCAAGGGCTCCTTCGACAAGGCCAACCGCACCTCGCTCAATGCGAAACCCGCCTTGGGCCTGGACCAAGGGCTGAAGGTTCTGGAGTCGGTCAAGAAAGAGATCGGCGTGCCGGTCATCACCGATATCCACGAAAAGGAACAGTGTGATCCCGTGGCCGCGGTGGTGGACATCATGCAGATCCCGGCCTTCCTGTGCCGTCAAACAGCGCTCCTGCTGGCGGCGGGCAAGACCGGTGCCGCGATCAATGTGAAAAAGGGCCAGTTCCTTGCCCCCTGGGACATGCCCAATGTGGTGGCGAAGATCGAAAGCACCGGCAACGAGCGCATCCTTCTGACAGAGCGCGGCGTGACCTTCGGCTACAATCGGCTGGTCGTGGACATGCAGTCCCTGCCGGAAATGGCGCGCACGGGCTATCCGGTTGTGATGGATGCGACCCATGCCGTGGCCCAGCCGGGCGGCCTTGGCGGAGCATCGGGTGGTCAGCGCGAGTTTGCACCCGTGCTTGCGCGGGCGGCAGTTGCCACCGGAATTGCCGCAGTTTTCACCGAAACCCACGAAGATCCGGACAACGCGCCCTGTGATGGGCCGAATATGATCTATCTTTCAGAGATGCCAAAGCTGGTTGAAACCCTGATGGCCTTCGACCAAGTGGCAAAAGCCAACCCAATTGCGATTTGACCCCGAAAAGGGATTATAGATGACGAAACCAATCTCACCGGTTACCCCAAACACCTGGTCCTTCCTGCGCGATCCGATGATCACGCCCACCGGCTTTCGCGAGTATGACGCGCGCTGGAAATACCCCGAGGAAATCAACCTTCCGGGCATGACCGCGCTTGGCCTTGGCCTTGGCACCCAGATGCACAAGCGTGGCATTGATCCGGTCATCGCAGTGGGCAACGACTACCGTGACTACTCCCTGGCCATCAAACAGGCGCTGATCCTGGGCCTCATGCAGGCAGGCATCCAGGTCAAGGACATTGGCCCCGCGGTGTCTCCGATGGCCTATTTCGCGCAGTTCCACCTGGATGTGCCCGCCGTCGCCATGGTTACCGCCAGCCACAACCCCAACGGCTGGACCGGGGTCAAGATGGGCTTTGACCGCCCGCTGACCCATGGCCCCGATGAGATGTCCGAGCTGCGCGACATCGTGCTGAACGGCGAGGGCGTTGCGCGACCGGGCGGATCCTATGAATTCGTCGATGGCGTCAAGGAAGCCTACCTCGACGACCTGGTGGGCGACTTCAAGATGTCCCGCAAGCTGAAGGTGGTCTGCGCCACCGGCAATGGCACCGCCTCCGCCTTTGGGCCGGAGCTGTTCGAGCGGATCGGTGTCGAGGTTGTCCCAAGCCACAATGAGCTTGATTACACCTTCCCCAACTACAACCCCAACCCCGAAGCCATGGAAATGCTGCATGACATGTCGGACACGGTCAAAGCCTCGGGCGCGGATTTTGCCCTCGGGTTTGACGGTGACGGCGACCGCTGCGGCGTGGTGGATGACGAGGGCGAGGAAATCTTTGCCGACAAGGTGGGCGTCATCATGGCGCGCGACCTGTCCAAGATCTACCCCAACGCAACCTTCGTGGCCGATGTGAAATCCACAGGGCTGTTTGCCTCGGACCCCGAGCTGAAAAAGAACGGCGTCACCGCCGACTACTGGAAGACCGGCCACAGCCACATGAAGCGGCGGGTGAAGGAAATCGGCGCCCTGGCGGGGTTTGAGAAATCCGGCCATTACTTCCTCGCCGAACCGGTGGGGCGCGGCTATGACTGCGGCATGCGCGTCGCCGTGGAGATCTGCAAGCTGATGGACCGCAACCCCGACATGAAGATGTCGGACCTCAGGAAGGCCCTGCCCAAGACCTGGTCGACCCCGACCATGTCGCCCTATTGCGCCGATACCGAGAAATACACGGTGCTGGAGCGTCTGGTGGAGAAACTGGTGGCCAAGGCCGACGCCGGTGAAACCATCGCAGGCCGCGCCATCAAGGAGGTGGTGACCGTCAATGGCGCCCGGGTGATCCTCGACAATGGCTCCTGGGGGCTGGTGCGCGCTTCGTCGAATACGCCGAACCTGGTGGTGGTCTGCGAAAGCAGCGAAAGCGAAGCGGAAATGCGGGCGATCTTTGCCGATATTGACGCGGTGATCCGCACCGAGCCTCTGGTCGGGGACTACGATCAGACAATCTGACCGGACGACCCATTAGGTATTTCGCCTGGCTTGCGCCAGTCGACCGGCGCGCCCACCTTCGGTGGGCGCGTTTTCTCGTGGCGCGGCCAAGTTCAAAGAATCCCGGCCTAGTTCCCCTGCAGCAGACGCAAGAGCTGCTCTTTCGCCTCCTGTTCGATCCGGTCCTTGATCACCTCGTTCAGATCCGCATCGGGGGCGATTTCCGTATCCAGCTCTTCGCTCAGCTTTTCACGCACCCGCTCCCTGGCCTGTTCCTCGACCTCTTCGATCTTGGGGCGCAGGGCCTCTTCCAGATCGGGGCGGATCCTGGGCGCGCTCCAGGGGCCGGTGATGGCCACCGGGATCGACAGGCCCACGCCGCCATCAGCCCCCTGCAATGTGGGCGTGAAGCGATAGTCGAGATCCCGCGCACCAAGGCCGATCCGGCCCTTGCCATCGGCCCTGAGCCCCTTGATGGTGATCAGAAGATCGGGGTTTTGCAGGTTGCCATTCTGCATCGTGAAGCTGCCGGTCAGATGCTCGAAGACGGTGCTGCCACCATTGCCCCGGCCCGCGCGCATCAAGCCTTCCAGATCGAAGCCGGTGAAGAAGCCCTTGCCGACCTCAAGCCAGCCCTTGCCGCTGAGCGAGCGCATGATGGCATCGACCGAATTGCCAACGCCCAGAAATTCCAACTCGCCAAGCGCAGCGCCATGCAGGCGGGTATAGCCTGCGGTCTGCCCCAGCGCCTGCTCCAGCTGGATACCGTTGAACGAAAGCTTGCCGCCCACCGACAGGCCATTGCGATTGTTGGCGACCATCTGGCCCGTCACCTGCCCGCCGAACAGGGCGGCGGGCTGCGCCTTCAGGACGGCCCGCGCCCGATCCACGTTCAGCGTCAGCTTGCTTTCACCCAAGGAATAGCCCGCAGCCGACAGGCTCTTGAAGGTCAGAACCGCCGTGCCATTCAACGCAGAAAGCGCCGAGACATCAATGCGATCCTTCGGCCAGCCCTCGCTTGCCGCACCTTGGCCGCTGCCCGCACCGGCAGATCCAAACCCCGGAAAGGACAAGGCCCCCGCCGTGAGCTGCGCGGTCACCTCCGGCACCTCCTTCATGACAAGGTCGACAGCCCCCTGGATCCGGTTGCCGTCCAGATCCAGCGCCAGATCGCGCAGGGCAAGACGGCCATCCGGCGTATAGGTGGCATCGGCACCGACAACGGCAGACCTGCCCGCCCCCTTGGGCACCTCGATCTGCCCGCCCCCCAGCGCGGCAATGAAACCGCCGCTGTCAGAGGTCTTCAGCGTGACCCGACCGCTGCCCGCGCCATCGATCCCGGCGCGGCCATCAAAGCGCAACACGCCGCCCGGCGCCTTGACCGTGGCCCCCACCGAGGACACCTTCCCCGCAAGGAAGTCCGCGAATGTTCCGATCTCACCCGCAATCTCGACCGGCACATCGGCCGGGCGCAGGGTCAGATCCATGTTCACCGTGCCGCTTGGGTCGGGCCAGTGCAGGGCGAGGTCAATCGCCTTCATCTCGACCGGCGCGCTGCCATGAGGCGCATAGCGCAATGATGCCCCGGTCAGGGTGAGCTTTTCGATCTGCACCGGCAGAGAGCTCTCCTGCGACGTGGGCGCAGCCGCTTCAGCCCCCTCATTCGGTGTCATAACCCAGTTGCCGGTGCCATCGGCGCGGGTCGCGAGGTTCAGCTGCGGCAACAGCGCGGTGATCTCGGTGACCCGCACGTTTCCCTGCAACAGATCCACTGCGGAAATGCCGATAGACATCCGCGCGGCCTCCAGCATCGGCGCAGGCCCGGCCCAATCGGCATTGGACAGCGTCACCCCTTCGGTCCTGATCCCCAGCACCGGCCAGAGGGTAAAGCCCACCTCGCCCTGAAATTCCAGCTTGCGCCCGGTCTGCGCCTCCAGCTGCTGCGCCGCCAGCGTCGCCACCCGCTCTCCGGGCAGCATCAAAACCACCCCGATGAGCAGCGCCAGCGTCAGGATGATTGCCGAAAGAACCCGAATGATCAGCCGCATAGCGCCCTCCCCTGCCAATTGCCCCAAGGATACAGAGCGCCGGGAATGGTGCAATAGAGAGGTAGGACAGGTCACAACAAACGAAGCTGCTCATAATCGACTGTGCACGCATATGTCACCAAACGGTGCCCGGACCGACTTAGAGTCAAATCCCGATTTAAACTTTTGATTGATTTTAATCCACAACAATGCACGATTTAAGTGAGTGGAGGAATGTTATGGAAAAACCTGATTATTTATTGCATGGCGAAGCAGCGCGCCTGTTTCCGGTTCTATCGAATACATCCAAAGAAGGGCGTACGACATCAATTGTTCTGGCCTGCGTGTCAAAAGTCGAAGAGTTGGGCGCAGAATTGCTTTCATCGCTTGGACAACGCGTTGGTAAGCGTTCCAGAATTGAAACGTTTACCGAGGTCGTATTTCGATCTCAAACCGAGAAAGCAAAAGACAGACCTGATGGCCTCATCGTCCTTAATAACGGTGCGAAGGAATGGCGGGCAATGGTCGAAACCAAGGTTGGCAATACGCCCTTGACCGTCGAGCAGATCGAGAAATACCGAGCAATCGCCAAAGAATGCCAGATTGACTGCGTGGTTACAATTTCCAATCAGTTCGCCACGGTTCCTTCTAATCACCCATTGGAGGAGGTGCGAAAAAGCCGCTCGAAAGTCCCGGTCTTTCACTGGTCCTGGATGTATATCCTAACCGTCGCAGATCTGTTGCTCAGCAATGATTCAGTTGCTGACACCGATCAGCGTATTCTTTTGAACGAACTCAAGCGGTTCCTCACGCATGACAGTGCGGGCGTAAAAGGGTTTGACCGGATGCCACCCGAATGGAGCGAGTTGAACAGACATGTGTCTGCCGGTGGAAAAATCTTAGCCCGATCTTCTGAAGCAACCGCCGTGCTCGACGCCTGGCACCAGGAAACAAAGGACTTGGCGCTTATCCTTAGTCGCCATACCGACACAGCTGTATCGCAAAAGCTAAGCCGTAAACATGTGAGCGATCCATCCCTCCGTCACAAAGACGAACTACAGCTTCTCAGGGAAATACAACAGCTCAGCGCGACCTTTGACGTTCCCGACGCCGCTGCCCCGCTGGACGTCGTCGCCGACATGAACCGCAGAACAATAGAAGTCGGCATGACACTCAGGGCTCCCGAAGACAAGAAATCAGCGAAGGCACGATTGAACTGGCTGCTGCGGCAAATAAAAGTGGAAAATGTGGATGAGGTATTCGTACGCATGAAGTGGCCAGGGCGCAGCGAAGACACTCAGTTTCCCATTACCGACCTAATTGCATCTCCTGATCTTTGCGAAAAAGATAAGAATGGCCTGCAAGTGGTCAGCTTCCACCTCTACCGAGCCAAGAGATTGGGTGCCAAATTCATTCAGCAAACCAACTTCATTGCCGAGCTGGAACAGATCGTACCGGCATTCTACCGCGACATCGGCCAGAATTTGGTAGCTTGGCGGAAACCTGCTCCAAAGATCAAGGTGCCCCAACCGGAAGTCGACCTTCAGAGCCTTGAAGATGAGGCAGAGATGGAAGCACAGGAAGGCTGACGGCTAACCCGCCACCAACGCCCCCCAAAGGTCATACTCCCCGGCCTCGTCCACCTCGACGGTGACCAGATCACCGACGGTCAAGCCTTCGGTGCCCTCGTCGATGAACAGGTTGCCGTCAATCTCAGGCGCGTCGGCCTTGGTGCGGCAGGTGGCGATGCCGTCTTCGTCGATGTCGTCCACGATGACCTGGCAGATCTGCCCGACCTTGGCCGCCAGCTTGGCCTCGGAAATGGCTTGCGCCTTTTCCATGAAGCGCTCCCAGCGTTCCTGCTTCACCTCTTCGGGCACGTGATCCGGCAGATCGTTGGAGCGCGCTCCGGCGACGTTTTCGTACTTGAAGCAGCCCACCCGGTCGAGCTGTGCCTCGTCCATCCAGTCCAAGAGGTGCTGGAACTCGGCCTCGGTCTCTCCCGGGTGGCCGACGATAAAGGTCGAGCGCAGGGTGATCTCCGGGCAGGTGTCGCGCCAGGCGCGGATTTCGTCCAGTGTCTTGGCCGCTGCTGCGGGACGCGCCATGCGTTTCAGCACATCCGGGTGGGCGTGCTGGAAGGGGATATCCAGATAGGGCAGCAGCGCATTGTCCGGGTCCGCCATCAGCGGGATCAGCTCGCGCACATGGGGGTATGGGTAGACATAGTGCAGCCGCACCCACAGCTCCGAGGCCGGTGCCAGTTCGCCCAGCGCGCGGGACAGGTCGGTGATATGGCTGCGGATTGCTCCGCCTTTCCAGGGGTTCACATCATACTTTCGGTCCAGCCCATAGGCCGAGGTATCCTGGCTGATCACCAGAAGTTCGCGCACGCCTGCATCGACCAGCTTCTCCGCTTCGCGCAGCACCGCATGGGCCGGGCGCGAGGCGAGCCGCCCGCGCATGTCGGGGATGATGCAGAACTTGCACTTGTGATTGCAGCCTTCCGAGATCTTCAGATAGCTGAAATGGCGCGGGGTGAGGCTAACGCCGGTGGCGGGCAAGAGGTCAACAAATGGATCGGGGCTGGGCGGCACGGCGGCGTGCACGGCATCCAGCACCTGTTCGTACTGGTGCGGGCCGGTGACGGCGAGGATGCGCGGATGATGGTCGCGAATATACTCCGGCTCGGCGCCCAGACAGCCGGTGACGATGACCTTGCCGTTTTCCTTCAGTGCTTCACCGATGGCCTCCAGGCTTTCGGCCTTGGCGCTGTCCAGGAAACCGCAGGTGTTGACGATCACCGCATCGGCGCCTGCGTAATCGGCGCTGATGCCGTATCCTTCGGCGCGCAGGCGGGTGAGGATCCGTTCGCTGTCCACCAATGCCTTGGGGCAGCCGAGCGAAACCATCCCAAGGGTCGGCTGGCCCGCGCGGGGCGAGTCACCGAACTGGGCTTTCGGGGCAAGGTCGGGGCGAAGATCTGGCGGATTGCTGGTCATGGCAGCGCATATAATACGCGCACCGGGCTTTTGGAATGGATGATTTGACCCATGCCCCGTCCTTTGCGCCTGCCGCGCCGCGACAGCGGCGCCGCGCCCAAGGCCGCCAGCGGGTCCTGGCGCAGCCAGGGCACGCGCGGGCGCGGGAGTTCCCCTTCCATGGCGACCTCCGGATCAGATCGCGATCCTGGCGCCGTGTCAGATCGTTACCCGTTCAGCCGCCGACAGGTTCTTTCTTCGCGTGCAACTGCTGCAGCCTGTCCGCATTGTTGCATCCCTCCGGAGCGGCTTCGGCGTGATCATGTGCCGCGAGCCATCGCTGGCATTTCTCGACGCAGCCACAGGCCCGGCACTGGTTGATCATCTCCGCCCAGTCCTCTTCGCTGATCTGACCTGCGGCAAAGGCTTCGACAAGATCCACATCGGTTGTCTTCGCCATCAAACCGAGCAATCGAAGATGAAACAGGGCCTCACCCAAGGGCTGCATGATCAAACCTCCCAATCCTTGCTCAAACGGCCGCCCGTCTCCCGCACCGCCCTCATTGAGACGGCTCGCGCAGGAACCCCAGCAGATCCCGGTTGCGGCAATAATCCGGAGTATCGCCCGCCACGACGCCCGGCTGCGCGGAGCGCAGCCAATCCTGACAGGTTTCTGGATGAGCGCAGCGGGTACAGCGCAAGACCGCCTCGGCGATCTCATCGAAATTCAGCCGCCCGGCAATGGCCTCTTCCTGCAGGTCCAATCCAACCGCCTGCCCCATGTCATCAAAGAGGGCCGCATGGGTTTTCAATGCGCGGTGCGGCGCCGCCTCCCGTTCGTCCATAGCGCGTTCTCCAGGATCCGTTTCAGGCGCAAGGGTAGCACGGGGCCGCGAGGAGACATTGATGCAGGTCAAGCGGGCGGTTGGGCGTCCAGATAGGCACGCACCGCATCCTGCACCCGGCGAAACCGGTCTCCGCCCAGCTTCTTGCCGCCGTACCAGCGGGTCACGATGATCACATGGTCGCTCACCCCTTGGCGCTCCATCATCCGCAGGATCACCATGCCGGCACCGCTTTCGCCATCATCGGCCTTCAAGCCCCCCGTCGGCAGGATCGCCGCCCAGGTGTTATGAGTGGCCTTGGCATAGGCGCGGTCCGTCTTCAACTCTGCCAGCACCCGGTCCACCTCGGCCCGCGATGTGACAGCGGCACCGCTGACCGCATAGCGCGACCCGCGGTCTGTCAGCACCACGCCCAGCCTGCTCAGCGCGGGTACCCTGTCGCTGTCTGCATGCCCCATGGTCAGTTCAGCCCGTACCGACTGATGGTATCCTGCACCACCCGGACCCGGTCTGGATTGGCCGGATGGCTGCCAAGAAACATGTCGCCCGGATCCGGCAAGCGGGAGAAGAACTGCACCCCGACGCTGGGCCGATAGCCCGACTTGTGGGTGATGATCGTCCCCAGCCGGTCCGCCTCCAGTTCGAACGCCTTGGAGTAGCTGCGCGCGCCGACGATGGCGCCCAGGTCCTGCGCATTGGACACATCCGCCGCAGTGCCCCCCGCGAGCGTTGCCAGACCGGCCAGCAGCACCGATCCCGCCGCAGCGTTCTGTTGCTGGCGTGCCAGGTGGCCCTCGATATGGTGGGCCGTCTCATGGGCCATGACAAATGCCAGCTCATCCGCATTGCCGAGCTGCCCCAGCATGGATTGGGTAAAGGTGATCACCGGCCGCCCCGAACGGGCCAGGCTCTGATAGGCATTGGGAGCGGCCTTCGGGTTGGGATCGATACCGATTGCAAAATCGCAGTTCATCCCTTGGGTTTCCGTCCGGCAAATCCGCTCTGCAACCGGTTCCACCCGCGCGACCACGGCCCTGAAGCTGGCCATGTCCACTCCGCCAGGCCGGTACTCAGTCACGCCACCGGGCGGGACAGGGCGATCCTCGCTCGAGGGCGGTACCTGCACCGCACAGGCGCTGAGTGCCACAAGGGCGCAAGCAATCAAAACGCGGCGCATCGGCCTATCCTTCGTTCTTTCGTCATCGTGACATTGCGCGCCACGTAGCGCACGGCATGGATCTAAAGGCTGCGGGCCTGCATTTCCAGTGTGCCCCTCGCCCCTATGCCCCATGACAGCATCATATTTCCCCTGCCCATGCAAACGCTTGCCAATGCGCCTGCCGCAGTGGCAACATCCGAGCATGTTTACGATCGAGCATGAATTCGACTCAACCATCGTGACCCTGGTGGACGAGGGCGACGCCCCTCTGACCGAGGATGTCACCATCAACGCCTTTGCCGAATGCGTCACCGTCGAACAATACGACGCCCGGACCGATCGCGTTGAGAAAATTACCCTTTCCTACAACCAGTTGCGGGATCTGGCCGCCGCCTTGGACCTGCCGGAAGGGGTTTACCGCCTGGTCCCGGAAGAGAAGGCCGGACCGGCATAGACATCCGACACATGCATCTGCCTCCTTCTGCCCTGATCTACGAACCGGGCAGAAGGCTCCGCCACGGCATTGCACCCTTTGCCCTGCCAGGGTTTTTCCGATTTTCACTTGCGTCTCGGGATGAAGAAGTCCCTGTACAGAGACAGCCAACCTGTTCACAATACAAACAGTTTATCGATTTTGGTGTTCCACATGACTAAGTTGCACACGGTTTCCAGTACCTTCGACAAGGAAACACACCTGCTCCAATTCCTGCGGGCCGCCTTTGACGGCGAGCAGCGCCTCCAGATGGAAGACTACATCGCGCCAGAGGCCAGCTTTTGTGGCCCGGTGACCGGCGGTGTCACGGTCCCGATGCAGGAATGGGCCGAATTCTCTTCTGTCGTGAAAGGACTTGTCGGCCCAAGCACCTTTGAGGTGACGCATAAGGTCGAACAGGGAGACTGGCTGACCCTGCGGCTTCACATCCGGTCGGAATGCTTGATCACGGGCAAGGCCATCGAGGGGTTTGATTGCCTGCTGGTCCGGTTCCAGGGCGACAGGATCGCAGAATACATCGGGCACATGGATTATCTGTCGTTCTTTCAGGAGCTGGATCTTGTTCCGCCGGGCGCTCTCCATGCCTGCCTGAGTGGGCAAAGGCTGACCTGGGAATAACCACCCATATGCAGACCTCCGGTGCCACCGGCTTTCTGGAGTTGACAGGCCCAGCCTCACCGAAGGCGCTAAGACCGGATCACATCCCGGGCCAACCCCTGTGCCAGTTCGGGGATGTGCCACAGCGGCGCTGGTGACGGGGTGGCCTGGTCCAAAACCGCTTTGTCACCTGGTCCAAAGCCGACTAATCTCGCCCCGAACAGGAGCCATGCACACAGGCCAAGGACACGGGCCACGACGGCTGCCACAGGACGCGTTCTTGCAGCGCACCGCGGCGCCTGCGTGCCGTATTCTACCGCCGCCCAGCTCCGAACCTCTTGAAATAGCTTGGCCAGCCAACATATACAGCACCAATGTAAAAAGGTTTCACATATGCCCGATCGCAATGACGCCGCTCTGGACTTCCTGCTGACCCGCCGTTCGCGGCCCGCAAAGACGCTGATCGCCCCGGTGCCAGGCCGCGATGAGCTGATGACGCTGCTGACCGCTGCCGCGCGCACGCCCGACCATGGCAAGCTTGAACCCTGGCGGTTCATCGTCATCGAACAGCGCGCCATGGCGCGCCTTGCCGATCTCACCACACAGGCCGGTGAGCGCCTTGGCAAATCGCCTGAGGATATCGCCAAGGGGCGCAGCCAGTTCGAACTGGGCCAACTGGCCGTGGCCGTGATCGAAGTGCAGACCGAAAGCCCCAAGATCCCAGCGATCGAGCAGACCTATTCTGCCGGTGCGGTCTGCCTTGCGCTGCTGAATGCGGCCCTGGCCGCTGGCTGGGGCGCGAACTGGCTCTCTGGCTGGGTCAGCCACGAGCGTCAATTCTGCGAAGAGGCTTTTGATCTTGCACCAAACGAGCGCATCGCCGGGTTGATCCACATTGCCACCGAAGGCGCTACGCCCCCCGAACGCCCGCGCCCGGATCTGGATCGCATCACAAGCTGGATCAGCACATGATTTTCGACGCATTCTTCAAGACCCTGGCCCAGACCGGGGATCCCAGGTTCCGCCGGGTCCTGTTTCTCGGCATCGGGCTGACGCTGGCCCTGCTGGTTGCGGCCTATATCCTGTTCTTCTTTGCCATCCAGTGGCTTGTCGGCCCGGAAGTCACCCTGCCGGTGCTCGGTGAAGTGACCTGGCTGGACGATATCCTGTCCATCGGCTCGGTCTTCCTGATGCTGGTCTTGTCGATCTTCCTGATGGTACCGGTGGCCTCGGCGATCACCTCGATGTTCCTGGACGAGGTCGCGCAGGCGGTCGAGGACCGGCATTTCCCGACGCTGCCCCCGGCGAATGACCCGACGATCTGGGAGGGGCTTCGGGATACGGTCAATTTCCTGGGCGTACTGATCCTGGCCAACCTGCTGGCCCTCGCGCTCTATTTCCTGTTCACGCCGATCGCGGTGTTCATCTTCTGGGCGCTCAATGGGTTTTTCCTGGGACGCGAGTATTTCACCCTGGTCGCAGCGCGGCGCGTCGGAATGCCGGAGGCACGCCGGATGCGGCGCCAGCATTTGGGAACGATCTGGCTGGCCGGGACATTGATGGCCATGCCGCTGACCGTACCGCTGGTAAACCTGGTGATCCCCATCCTGGGCGCGGCAACCTTCACGCATATCTTCCACGCCCTGAAAGGCCGCGGCTAAAGGCGCAGATCTCCCGCGCCCGCAGGCGCACAGCCTTCGGCTGTCACGCCTTGGCGGCCTTGGGCCCGGCGCCGCGCTCTGCGCGGCGCCGGGCCCAAGGGGAGGACGTCTTTTTTAGAAAGGCGAACGACGGGCGGGAGCACGCCTTGCCCCACTGCCTGCTTTCCCCCACTGCCTGCACCCATTTCCAGATATCAGCCGGTCCAAATATCAGCTGGGATCGGGCAACCGGTCGAACCAGTCGAAATCATTGACGCTGATTGCACCAGAAAGGATGATCCCGGCCACGATTGCCCAGATCACGCAGGCGGCCAGGGTGGTGATCCAGGCCTTCTGCTTCAGATAGTGGTTTTCAGGCGCCCCCGCATGGGTGCCGGGGACAATCTCTCCCCTGTCGCCTTGGGTCTCTACCCGGATCGGGATCACGATCAGAAAGGTCATGAACCAGATCACCGCATAGAGAACCAGACCGGATGTAATTCCCATGGCACCTTCACTCCCAATGGCCCGCGCCGATCCTGGCGCTGGCAACAGATAGGATCAAACCTGCTCCAGTTCCACCAGGCAGCCGTTGAAATCCTTGGGGTGCAGGAACAGCACCGGCTTGCCATGGGCGCCGATCTTCGGCTCACCCGATCCCAGGACCCGCGCGCCCTGCGCCTTCAGATGATCGCGGGCGGCCAGGATATCCTCGACCTCATAGCAGACATGGTGAATGCCGCCCGAGGGGTTCTTTTCCAGGAACCCATTGATCGGAGAGTTCTCCCCCAAGGGATAGAGCAGCTCGATCTTCGTGTTCGGCAATTCGATGAACACGACCGTCACGCCATGATCCGGCTCGTCCTGCGGTGCGCCGACCTTGGCACCCAAAGCATCGCGATACTGGGCCGAGGCGGCCTCAAGGTCCGGTACGGCAATGGCTACGTGGTTCAATCGACCGATCATGGCTGGTCTTCTCCTCTGACATCCTGTTTCCCCTCCTTAAGGCCAGAGGCCGGGGCGGGGCAAGTGCGCCATTGCGCACGGCTCCTGCGATTGACCCAATCCTGACGCAACGACCTGCCCGCAACGGCGCGCGCCGGATCTGTGCCGGATCTATGCTCGGGCGTTAACTTGTAATTAGCCTCAAATCCATAGCGTCAGCTCGTATCCCGCAAGGAGTATGAGTAATGGACGATTCGGAACTGTTTGCTGCCGCCCACCGTTTGCCGACGAAACGGCGCCCGCTTCTTGGCCTGACCATCCTGGTGGTCGAGGACAGCCGCTTTGCATGCGAAGCGCTGCGCCTGTTGTGCCTGCGCAGCGGTGCCCGCATCCGCCGCGCGGATTGCCTCAAATCGGCACGGCGGCACCTGAAGGAATACCGCCCCTCGGTGGTGATCGCCGATGTCGGCCTTCCCGATGGTTCCGGCACCGAACTCATTTCCGAAATCAGCCGCGTCACCCCGCGCGTTTCGGTCATCCTTGCGATTTCAGGCGATGAGAACAACGCGGAAGCCGCGCTCGAAGCCGGGGCCGATGGCTTCCTGGCCAAGCCGATCACCTCTTTGGCGGCCTTCCAGCACGCCATCCTGTCGCGCCTGCCCGCTGAGCGCCAGCCTGCGGGCCTGCAGGACCTGTCAGATGAAACGATCGAACCGGATCTTCTGGCCTTCCGCGATGACATGGCCCATGCGGCGGATGTGCTGAACGAGGATCACGAGGGCAAGACCCTGGATTACCTGGCCCAGTTCGTCAGCGGCGTTGCCCGCAGCGCCGGCGATGGCCCGCTGGCCACGGCCGCGGCCAATCTTGCCAAATCCCGCCTGAACGGGCTGCCCGTCGGGGCAGAAACCGCCGTGCTTGCCGGAATGGTGCAGGAGCGCCTGGAACGGAAGATCGCCATCTGACATGCTCGAAGTCATTCTGATCGCCCTGGCCACCCTGGCCATCGTTCTCTATCTCCAGGCCCGCCAGGCCGCACGGGAAATCCGCCAGAACCGCGAGCGCAGCACCCATGAGGCGATTGTGTTCTACCGGAGTGACCGCTAGGTCAAACCGGGTGCCTACCGCAGAAAGCCAGGGTTTGCGCCCATCTCCAGCCCCGGGAAGATCACCCGTTCCAGCTCCGGCTGATTGACGCCCGTGAGCCCCCGCAGCATCCAGGCCGCCGCCGCGCGCACATCGCCCGTGGGCATCAGATCGCGCCGGTCATAGAGATCTGCCTCTGCCAGCCCAGGCCAGCGGCCATAGACCTTGCCGCCACGGATCGCACCACCTGCCATCACCATTGCGCCGCCGGTTCCGTGATCGGTTCCGCCCGTCCCGTTCTCGCGCGCCGTGCGACCAAATTCCGTCATGGCAATGACCGCGGTCTTTGCCCAGACCTGTGCCCCCACCCCGGCCTTCAGTTCCAGCAGAGTATCGGACAGCCGTCCCAAGGCAGAGTTCAGGGTGGCCGCCTGCCGGTTGTGGGTGTCCCAGCCATTGATCGAAAAGGCGGCGATCCGGGTGTCGGCGCGCAGTTGCTCGGCGGCATAGGCGGCGATTTTCACATGGGCCTTTCTCACATCAGCCTGCCCCGGTGCCGCTGCGGGCATGCCCGCCATCACCTCCATCTGAGGGGCATCCAAGGTCCCCAAATCGTCCGAAGGCAACGCAACCGTTGCGCGGGACAGGTCCAGCGCCTCTGACAGGGCCGCGTGGAACAGCGGATCGTCCTCCATCAACAACCCGGCCAGACGCTCGGCCTGGGCGCTGATCAGCAGGGAGGCATCCGGCGACCAATCGGCAACCGGCGCGGCCCCCTGCAACAGCTTCAACTCTCCCTGCCCGATGGCAAAGGCCGTGCGGGCCTCGACGCCGGGCTGCACCTGCAACAGACGGTTGAGCCAGCCATCGCGCCGGTCTCCCAGCCCAGGCGTGCCCGCCTCCAAGAGATCCTGGCCGTCAAAATGGCTCCGCTTGTCCCGATAGGGTGTCGAGACCGCGTGCACAAAGCCCAGCTCCTCTGCCCGCCACAGCGGCATCAGCGGCGCCAGGGCCGGATGCAGGGCATAAAACCCGTCAAGATCCAGCCCGCCATGCTGCGGCCCGCCGCGCAGTTTCTGACGCAGGGCCGCATATGCGGGATCGCCATAGGGTTGCACCACATCCAGCGCATCCATGCCGCCACGCAGGATAATCACCACCAGCCGCCCCTCCCAGGGGGCGGAGGCAAAGCTGACCGGCGTCATCAGCGGGCTGGCGGCAAGACAGCAGCCCAGCGCAGCGCTGCGGGTCAGAAAACTCCGGCGGGACGGATCCATGCTCAACTCTCCTGCTCTAACGACGCTGAAACGCCGGGGCGCATAGCACAAGGCCGATCGCCTCGGCCTGGGTTTCGGCAGCCCCCGCTGCAAAAAGAACTTTTCCATCGGCAAAGCGACCAAGACCGCCCGTGGCGAAGGCGCGCGGATCGGGAAGTGCCGAGGTCAATCGCTGCGGCGCCGCGAGAGCCCAGCGCAGCCGGGCCGACAGGTTTTGCGGGGTGATCCAGTAGCCGTCTTCCTCGGCCCATCCATCCGGCCCTGCGGCATCCTCCCATTTCTGTCCCATCAGGGCCATCGGAGCAGAGAAGATGCGAGCCAACTGGCGCGGGGTCAGCTGCGTGATCGCCTCGGGCGTCACCGCCATGGCCCGGCAGGTCGACCCGATGAAATCAAAGGGGGGCTTCACGTTGTTCAGGCTTGGCTGCCAGGCTGCGGGATGTTCCAGCAGCGCCCCATAGACATCCGGAAGGTAGCCACCGGTCTGGAGAAACCGGGCCTCCACATGGGCAACCAGATCGGGATCCGGCTGGTCCGCGACGAAGTGAACGGCAAGTTTGCGCGCGATGTGCCTGGCGGTGGCCGGATGGCGTGCAAGATCACGCAGCGCCTGCAGGACCGGCTGCAGATCACCTTTGAGCGCGCCATAGGACCGTCCAAGAACCTGCTCGCTGCCCGGCTCGGCCAAGCCCCGCTTGAAACTGAACCCCGATTTCAGAGTGTAGCTGAGGCCGGTAAAAAGCTCTGCCAACTGACGCACGTCCTGTTGGCTGTAGGGACCGTCCACCCCAAGGGTGTGCAACTCTAGCACTTCGCGCGCGAGGTTCTCGTTCAAACCGCCGACCCGTTCGCGCCGCTGCGCCGCCGGACTGTTGGGACCTGCCGAGATATTCTGATCCAGATAATGCAGCATCAACGGGTTGGTCACTGCCGCGATCAGCATGTCTTCGAACCGCCCCGAGATATTGGCGCGGATCGCGGTTTCGGCATAGGGCGTGGCCAGGTGCAAGAAGGCCCCGCGCCGGCCCTTTGCGGTGAAATGATCTGCCCAGAACAGGGTCAACCTTTCGCGCAACCCATCCGAGCTGCGCGCATAGCGCAACAGACGCTGCGAGAACATCTGCAGCCGGTCGATGCGCTTTTGCCGCCGATACGCGCGAAAGGCCTCGTCAGCGGCGTCATATCCGGACTTGTTTCGCAGTTTCTGGCGTTTGGCCCGCAACGCCCGATATGTGTCGGTATCCCCAAGGGCTGCATCAAACGCCTGCACCGGATAGAGCCGGGCCATGTCATCCGGCCCGTTCAGAGCAGTCAGCATGGCATCGACCGACGTTGGCGGGTCAATCACCGGCGACAGACCACAGCCAAATCGGATGGCAGCCAAGTCTGGATCAAACAGCATCCGTTATTGTTCCCGTCCACATGTTGCGTTTGCAGGCGCAATGATACGACCGCGGGCCCGCGGTTCCAAAGCCCATAATCCGTCATACGCAGATCCCCGCCGGTTCCGGCGCAGACATGCAAAAAGCCCGGAGCAAGAGGCTCCGGGCTTCGGTCGCATTCATTGGCGCCTTGGCCGGTTACTGATCCTGCGGGATCACGCGCAGGCCCAGTTCCATCAGCTGCTCGGCCATCGGCTCGCTTGGCGCCGACATCATCAGATCCTCGGCGCGCTGGTTCATCGGGAACATGATGACCTCGCGAATGTTGGCTTCATCGGCCAAGAGCATTACCATCCGGTCGATACCCGCCGCGCAACCACCGTGGGGCGGTGCGCCATACTGGAAGGCGTTGACCATGCCACCAAAGCGTTTCTCGACCTCTTCCTTGCCGTAACCGGCAATCTCGAAGGCCTTGAACATGATTTCCGGCTTGTGGTTCCGGATCGCGCCCGAGACCAGCTCGTAGCCGTTGCAGGCGAGGTCATACTGGTAACCAAGCACCTTCAGCGGATCGCCGTCCAGCGCCTCCATCCCGCCCTGCGGCATCGAGAAGGGGTTGTGTTCGAAATCGATCTTGCCGGTTTCCTCGTCCTGTTCGTAGATCGGGAAATCGACGATCCAGGCAAAGGCAAAACGGTCCTTGTCGATGAGGCCCAGTTCCTCGCCGATCACATTGCGGGCGCGGCCTGCGACGGCCTCAAACGCTTTGGGCTTGCCGCCCAGGAAGAAGGCCGCATCGCCGACGCCGAGCCCCAGCTGCTGGCGGATCGCCTCGGTGCGCTCGGGGCCGATGTTCTTGGCCAGGGGACCTGCGGCCTCCATGCCTTCGCCCTGGTCGCGCCAGAAGATATAGCCCATGCCCGGCAGGCCCTCGCCCTGGGCAAACTTGTTCATGCGGTCGCAGAACTTGCGGCTGCCGCCCGTGGGCGCGGGGATGGCGCGCACCTCGGTGCCCTCCTGCTCCAGCAGCTTGGCGAAGATGGCAAAGCCCGAGCCGCGGAAATGCTCGGAACAATCCTGCATCTTGATCGGGTTGCGCAGGTCCGGCTTGTCGCTGCCGTACCATTTGGCGGCATCCTTGTAGGAGATCTGCGGCCATTCGGTATCGACCTTGCGGCCACCGCCGAATTCCTCGAAGACACCCTGCATCACCGGCTGGATGGTATCAAAGACATCCTGCTGGGTGACAAAGGACATCTCCATGTCCAGCTGGTAGAAGTCCGCGGGCGAACGGTCGGCGCGCGGGTCCTCATCGCGGAAACAGGGCGCGATCTGGAAATACTTGTCAAAGCCCGAGACCATCATCAGCTGCTTGAACTGCTGCGGCGCCTGCGGCAGGGCGTAGAACTTGCCCGGATGCAAACGGGACGGCACCAGGAAGTCGCGCGCGCCTTCGGGCGAGGATGCGGTGATGATCGGCGTCTGGTATTCGTTGAAGCCCTTGTCCCACATGCGCTTGCGGATCGACTGGATCATCTGCGAGCGCAGCACCATATTGTTCTGCATCTTCTCGCGGCGCAGATCCAGGTAGCGATAGCGCAGGCGGGTTTCCTCCGGGTATTCCTGATCGCCGAAAACCATCAGCGGCAGTTCCTCGGCCTTGCCCAGAACCTCGATATCGCGGATGAAGACTTCGATCTCGCCGGTGGGGATCTTGGGGTTCACCAGGCTTTCATCGCGCGCCAGCACGTTGCCGTCGATGCGGATACACCATTCCGAGCGCACCTTCTCGATCTCGGCAAAGACCGGGCTGTCGGGATCGGCCATGACCTGGGTGATGCCATAGTGGTCGCGCAGGTCGATGAACAACAGGCCGCCGTGGTCGCGGACACGATGGACCCAGCCGGACAGGCGCACGGTGTCGCCCACGTTGGATTTGTTCAGTTCGGCGCAGGTATGGCTGCGATATGCGTGCATGGGTTGGCCTCTTTTCGGCTGAAACGGGCAATTGGGCTCGGAAGGCTTCCGAAAGCTTTGCGCCGATACACCTGCTGCGCCTGCGGAAGTCAAGGCCCGAGGCCCTCTGCGACGGGTTTCACCCCCCATATTGCGCGCAAAATTCACTGCATCGTGCCTATGTCGGCCAGTATAGGGTAAGGTGGGGGCCATGAGCCAAAAGCGGCATTTTGCAGCGCCGCGCCAATCCCCCTTGCACCTTTTTGCTCTGTCCCTATAACGCAGGACAATTTGGGCGCTGGGGGCGCCCGGTGACTCGACCCACATTCCGCGCGCACAATCGAAGGACACAAGGCCATGCCAAAAAGAACCGACATCCAGTCGATCATGATCATTGGTGCGGGGCCCATCATCATCGGGCAGGCCTGCGAATTCGACTATTCCGGCGCTCAGGCCTGCAAGGCGCTGCGCGAAGAGGGCTACCGGGTGATCCTGGTGAACTCCAACCCCGCCACCATCATGACCGATCCGGGCCTGGCCGATGCCACCTATATCGAGCCGATCACGCCCGAGGTCGTCGCCAAGATCATCGAGAAAGAGCGTCCCGACGCACTGCTGCCGACCATGGGCGGGCAGACCGGCCTCAACACATCCTTGGCGCTTGAAGAGATGGGCGTGCTGGAGAAATTCGGCGTCGAAATGATCGGCGCCAAGCGCGAAGCCATTGAAATGGCAGAAGACCGCAAGCTGTTCCGCGAAGCGATGGATCGTCTTGGCCTGGAAAACCCGCGCGCCTCGATCATCACCGCCCCCACCCGCGAAAATGGCACCGCCGATCTGGATGCAGGCGTGCAACTGGCGCTGGAAGCGCTGGAGGAGGTCGGCCTGCCCGCGATCATCCGCCCCGCCTTTACGCTGGGCGGCACCGGCGGCGGCGTGGCCTATAACCGCGAAGATTACATCCACTACTGCCGCTCCGGCATGGATGCCTCGCCCGTGAACCAGATCCTGGTCGACGAGAGCCTCTTGGGCTGGAAAGAGTATGAAATGGAAGTGGTCCGCGACAAGGCGGACAATGCGATCATCGTCTGCTCGATCGAGAACGTCGATCCGATGGGTGTGCACACCGGCGATTCGATCACCGTGGCCCCGGCCCTGACGCTGACCGACAAGGAATACCAGATGATGCGCACCGCCTCGATCGAGGTGCTGCGCGAGATCGGCGTGGAAACCGGCGGCTCCAACGTGCAATGGGCGGTGAACCCCGCCGATGGCCGCATGGTGGTGATCGAGATGAACCCGCGCGTCAGCCGCTCCTCTGCGCTGGCCTCCAAGGCGACCGGCTTCCCGATCGCCAAGATCGCCGCAAAACTGGCGGTGGGTTACACGCTGGACGAGCTGGACAACGACATCACCAAGGTGACGCCCGCATCGTTCGAGCCCTCCATCGACTATGTCGTCACCAAGATCCCGAAATTCGCCTTCGAGAAATTCCCCGGCTCCGAACCCTACCTGACCACCGCGATGAAATCCGTGGGCGAGGCGATGGCCATTGGCCGCACCATCCACGAAAGCATGCAAAAGGCGCTGGCCTCGATGGAATCGGGCCTGACCGGCTTTGACGAGGTGGAAATCCCCGGCATGAAAGCCGGCCTCTGGGACGAGGCAACCGGCGATGACAAGGCTGCCGTCATCAAGGCGATCAGCAAGCAGACCCCGGACCGGATGCGCACCATTGCCCAGGCGATGCGTCACGGCCTGAGCGACGACGAAATCCAGGGCGTTACCAAGTTCGACCCCTGGTTCCTGGCCCGCATCCGCGAAATCGTCGAGGCCGAGCGGGACCTGCGCAAGACCGGCCTGCCGATGCGCGAAGACGAACTGCGCGCGCTCAAGATGCTGGGCTTCACCGATGCCCGCCTTGGCGCCCTCACCGGCCGCGACGAGGACAACGTGCGCCGCGCCCGTCAGAACCTGGGCGTCAATGCCGTGTTCAAACGGATCGACACCTGCGCAGCCGAGTTCGAGGCGCAGACCCCCTATATGTACTCCACCTATGAAACCCCGATGATGGGTGAGGTGGAATGCGAGGCGCGCCCGTCCGACCGCAAGAAGGTCGTGATCCTGGGTGGTGGCCCGAACCGGATCGGCCAGGGGATCGAGTTCGACTACTGCTGCTGTCACGCGTGCTATGCGCTGACGGATGCCGGTTATGAAACCATCATGATCAACTGTAACCCGGAAACCGTGTCGACCGACTATGACACCTCGGACCGGCTGTATTTCGAACCGCTGACCTTTGAACACGTGATGGAGATCCTGCGGGCCGAGCAAGCGAACGGCACCCTGCATGGCGTCATCGTTCAGTTCGGCGGTCAGACCCCGCTGAAACTGGCCAATGCGCTGCAGGACGAGGGCATTCCGATCCTCGGCACCACGCCGGACGCCATTGACCTCGCCGAAGACCGCGAACGCTTCCAGGATCTGGTGAACAAGCTGGGCCTAAAGCAGCCGCATAACGGCATTGCCTCCACCGATGCGCAGGCACTGAAAATCGCCGAAGAAATCGGCTTCCCGCTGGTCATTCGCCCCTCCTATGTTCTGGGTGGCCGCGCGATGGAGATCGTGCGCGACATGGACCAACTGAAACGCTACATCAACGAGGCCGTGGTGGTCTCGGGCGACAGCCCGGTGCTGCTCGACAGCTATCTGGCCGGTGCGGTCGAACTGGATGTGGATGCGCTTTGCGATGGCACCGACGTGCATGTGGCGGGCATCATGCAGCACATCGAAGAGGCCGGCGTGCACTCGGGCGACAGCGCCTGTTCCCTGCCGCCCTATTCGCTGTCCAAGGATGTGATCGAAGAGATCAAGACCCAGACCCACGCGCTGGCCAAGGCGCTGAATGTGGTCGGTCTGATGAACGTGCAGTTCGCGATCAAGGGCGACGAGATCTTCCTGATCGAGGTGAACCCGCGCGCCAGCCGCACCGTGCCGTTTGTTGCCAAGGCCACCGACAGCGCCATCGCGTCGATTGCCGCGCGCATCATGGCGGGCGAGAAACTGTCCGCCTTCCCGCAGCGTGCGCCGTATGAACCCGATGCCGGTTACGACGTGGACGTGCCGATGGCCGATCCGATGACCCTGGCCGACCCGAATATGCCCTGGTTCTCGGTCAAGGAAGCAGTGCTGCCCTTTGCCCGCTTCCCAGGCGTCGACACGCTGCTTGGCCCGGAAATGCGCTCCACCGGTGAGGTGATGGGCTGGGATCGCTCCTTTGCCGGCGCCTTCCTGAAGGCACAGATGGGCGCGGGCATGGTGCTGCCGTCCTCGGGCCGCGCCTTCATCTCGATCAAGGATGCCGACAAGGGCGCCACCATGCTGGAGGCCGCCAAGATCCTGATCGAGCAGGGCTTTACCCTGGTGGCCACCGGCGGCACCAAGACCTGGCTGGACGGCCATGGCGTGCCCTGTGAGGGCGTCAACAAGGTCTATGAGGGCCGCCCGCATGTGGTGGATCTGCTGAAGGACGGCCATGTGCAGATCCTGATGAACACCACCGAAGGCGCCCAGGCGGTCGAGGACAGCAAGGAAATGCGCTCGGTCGCGCTTTACGACAAAATCCCCTATTTCACCACCGCCGCCGGCGCCCATGCCGCCGCCCTGGCGATCAAGGCCCAGGCTGAAGGGGAAGTGCAGGTCAAGAGCTTGCAGGGGTAAGGTCCCCCGTTTTGCAGAATGCCAAAGGCCCCGGAGTATCTCCGGGGCCTTTTTCTACCTCCACATGGAGACCTACGCCCCTTCACCGGGCTTTTGCAGATCCCCTTGGGCGCGCACGGTCACCTACCGTCCAATCTCCGACAACAGATCCGGATTGATCACAAGGTTGCGCACCCCGTGGGCGTGGTCTTCGTCAAAGGGGTTGTAGGCCAGCCACTTGGCGACCGACTGGATGCTGACCTTGGCCACCTTTGGCCGGACCGACCAGGTCACCTGAAAGGGCGAGCCTTTCTCATTGTAGCCGGGGCCGGTGGTAGAGCCTGCATATACCACCGGGCGTCCGGTATCGCTGGGGATATTGATCGCCTGGGTCAGGCCGTTCTTCTTTTCCAGCCGGGTCAGCCTGGTGAAATCAAGCGCCGCGTCATCGTTGACCAGCACATAGACCTGCGCCTCGACGCGCAACTGCGGATTCCCGATCGCATCGCTCAGGCAGGAGCCCAGCGTCGGACCGGGATCCACCCGGGCGGTGGTGAAGACATAGTGCACTTCGATTGTGTCGCCCGGTTCCAGGCCGCCATGTGCGGTGGCGCCGACCTCCTGATCAAAGGGCGCAAGCTCGGCTGCGCTCAGCGCGCCGGAGTATGCGTAGCCGCTGCCATAGCCATGGCCATCGCCATTGCCGACATAGGTCGTGAACTCACCGCCGCGATGTTCGGCGCTTTCGTGGAAATGGATATTGCAGAGGTTCATCTCGCGATAATCCGGTGCCGTCCCGAACCGCACACGGTTGCTGCCCCCTGCCCGGTCGATGTCCCGTGGCGCCTGCGGACCAAAGCCCGCGAACAACGTGTTCTCCGCCAGGGTCCGGCGCTGCTCGGCAATCACCGCGTCGGGAACCTCGGCCCCGGCATGATCACCACCGCTGCCTTCTGAAAATACAGGGGCGGCGCAGAGGGAAAAGCATGAAATCAATATGGTGTTCACAAATGGCTTTTTCATGGATTGCTCCTTTGCCGGTTGTTGAACCTGTCCCGATCCTGCCCCAGATCCCCTTGTTTGCATAGGGGTTTATCCGTCGCCTTGTATCGGTCTGCCGGTCGAACGAATTGGCAAGCCTTGGCAAAATGGTTTGACCCCCGCCCTGCAATACGGTCTGCTGCAGGCAGAGCAGCAACAAAAGGAGCGCTCATGATGCGCCTGATCGTCCTCTTTCTTGGCCTTGTCACCCTGTCGGCCTGCGACGTACCGCTTATTCCGCTGATCTAGGGCGGCGCGGCTTTTCCCCGATACGGCGGGCATTGTTGAGTGATCCAAAACGGGGTCAACACCCTACGGCTGGCACCCAATCACAGCCTCAATAATAAGACCAAGGCCCCGGAAAACCCGGGGCCTTGGTCTTATTGCAAAAGGTTGCCGATACCCGATCAGGCTGCGGCCTGCCTGTCTTCGCGGGCAAAGAAGATCAGGTAGAAGACCGGCGCCGCCACCAGGGTCAGCACGGTGGCAAAGGCCAGCCCGCCCATGATGGTGATCGCCATCGAAACGAAGAAGGCATCCGTCAGCAGCGGCACCATTCCTAGGATCGTGGTGATCGCGGCCAGCATCACCGGGCGCAGACGCGACACCGAGGCCTCGACGATGGCCGCCCGCAGCGGGCGCCCCTCGGCGCGGACCAGGTCGATCTCCTCGACCAGGACGATACCGTTCTTGATCAGCATCCCCGACAGGCTGAGCAGCCCCAGAAGCGCAGTAAAGGTGAAGGGCATGCCCGTTCCCAGAAGGCCGATCACCACGCCATTGACCGACATCGGCACCAGCAGCCAGATGATCACCGGCTGACGGATTGCGTTGAACAAAAGCACCGAGATCAGCACCATGATCAGCAGCGAGACTGGCAATTGCGCGCCAAGGCTCGCGTTGGCGTCGGCAGAGCTTTCGTGTTCCCCGCCCCACTCCATCCGGTAGCCCGGCGGCAGGGCCATCTCTTCGATGCTGCCCTGCACCGATTTGAACACGGTCGCCGCCGTTACATCCGGCGAGATATCCGCACCGACGGTCAGCGTGAACACCCGGTCGCGGCGATGCACCAGGGTGTTTTCCACCTGCACATCGATCCCGTCGATCATCTGCTCCAGCGGCAGGAACCTGTTGGAGGAGGTCGAGAACACCAGTTGATCCATGATGTTATGCTCGTCCTCCGGTGCACGGCGCAGCACGATCGGGATCAACCGGTCGCGTTCCCGGAACATGCCGGCCGTCAGACCATCGGTCGAGAACTGCAGGGTGTCGGCAATGTCTTCGCGGGTGACACCGGCGGTCTGGGCCCGGTCGGTGGCATAGACCGGTTTCAGCACCAGCTCCTGTTCGCGCCAATTGTGCCGCACGCTCAGGATATCCTCGGAGGCCGCCGACAGCCGTGTCATCGCCTCTTGCCCCAACTGGCGCAGGACCATCGGGTCGGGACCGGAAAACCGCACCTGGATGGGATCACCGCCGCCCGGACCAAAGACCAGCCGTTTGGTGCGGAACTCCGCCTCGGGGAAGTTCTGCCGCCCAAAGGCCTCAAGATCCGCCTGCAGGGCAGGAATATCCTCCAGGCCCGTGGCGCGGATGATCAGATGCCCATAGCTCGGGTTGGCCTTCTCAGCCGAATAGGTCAGCATGAAGCGGGTTGCCCCCTGCCCCACAAAGGCGGCGGTCGAGACGACATCCTCCCGCTCCCCCAGCCAGTCTTCGATCCGTTTCAACTGGGTCGAGGTGGTGTCAATCGCGGTGCCCTGCGGCAGCTTCAGATGCACGAAGAACAGCGGTGTGTTGGAATCCGGGAAGAAGGCCTGTTTCACCTGGCCAAAGCCAACATAGCAGGCCCCGGTCAGGACAATCAGCCCCACCACCACCAGCCAGCGCAGTTTCAGCGCAAGGCGCAAGATGGCTCCATAGGCCCGAAACACCACCCCGCCGTATTCATCGCCGCTGGCACCGGTGCCGCGCTTGAAGAAGTAATGCCCAAGCAGCGGCGTCGCGGTCAGCGCCAGCAGCCAGCTCAGCAGCAGCGAAATGGCGATCACCGCAAAAAGCGAGAACAGGAATTCGCCGGTCGAATCCGGGCTGAGGCCGATCCCGGCAAAGGCCATGATGCCAATGACCGTGGCCCCCAATAGCGGGATCTGCGTCTTGCTGGCAGCCTCATGCGCCGCCTCGCGGGAGCTTTTCCCGCGCAGCATGGCGATCTGCATGCCTTCGGCGACCACGATGGCATTGTCCACCAGCATCCCCATGGCAATGATCAGCGCCCCAAGGGAGATCCGCTCCATCTCGATGCTGAACAGGTTCATGAACAAGAGCGTGCCCACCACCGTCAGCAGCAGGGTCGCACCGACGACCACAGCCGCCCGCAGCCCCATGAACAGCGCCAGAACCACCACCACGATGACAACGGACATGGCCAGGTTGACCAGGAAGTCATTGGAGGCCTGCTCCACCACCACATGCTGCTGGTAGATCGGCTGCAGTTTGACCCCATAGGGAATATCCCGATCCAGCTGCGCCAGCTTGGCATCGACGTTCTTGCCCACATCCACGATGTTTTCCGAGGCGATCCCGGCCACGCCCAGGGTAAAGGCCTCGGTTCCGTTGTAGCGCACGATCAGCTTGGGATCGGCAACCCGGCCCCGGTGGACCTTGGCCATGTCGATCACGTTGATGACCTCGCCCTGGACCCCGACCGACAGGCCGGCAATCTCGCTCACGCTGTCCGATCCATTGGGCGCCAACAGGCGTGTATCGGAATCGCCTGCGTCCAGCTTGCCCGCCGGGCGCACCGAGTTCGAGGTGGCAATGGCATTGGCAATCGCCGTCATCGGCACGTTGAGATTGACCGACACCGCGATATCTGGCTCCACGTAGATCGCCTCGTCCGGCAGGCCCGAGACCTCCACATCGGCCACCCCTTCCACGGTCAGCAATTCGCGCCTCAGAAAGGTTGCCAGCTCGTGTTTTTCACCGTCGCTGAACCCTTCCGCGGTCACCGCGTAGAACAGGCCGAATACATCCCCGAAGGAATCATTCACAATCGGCTGCCGCGTGCCGTCGGGCAGGGATTGCGCCGCATCGCGGATCTTGGCGCGCAGCTTGGTCCAGACCGCGGGCAGCTCACTGCCGTCATAGGTCGATTTGATCTCCACCTCGATCAGCGATTGGCCCGGCTGGTTGATGGAGGTGATGATATCCACCTCGGCCATCTTCTGGATCGCCGATTCCAGCGGCTCGGAGACCTCCAGCGCCACCTGTTCCGCCGTGGCACCGGGGTATTGCGTGACAATCACCGCCTGTTTGATGGTGAAGGCCGGATCCTCCAGCCGCCCCAGCGACAGGAACCCCCAGATGCCGCCAAACAGGGCGATCAGCATCACCAGCCAGGTGAGGATCGGTTTTTCGATAGATCCGCGTGCGATGTCCATAGGTGCGCCCTCAGTTCGCAAAACCGGCAAAGCGGCGCACCGCTTGCCCGTCGCTTAAGGCATGGCCGCCGGTCAGAACCACCTCTTCACCGCCGCTCAAGCCCTGCGATACCGCAAAGGCACCATCCTGGGTCGGCGCGACGGTGACCGCGCGCCACGTCACGGTTCCGCTGTCGGCCCCGCTCGGGCTGAACACCATAACGCCGGTTTCCCCGGCGGGGGACATCACGATGGCGGTGGCGGGCAGGATGATCGCCGCAACACCGGTATTCACCTTCACCCGCACAGAGACCGAGGCACCGGGCAGGATCTGCCGATCCTTTGGCGGCGCCAGGCGAAAGGTGACGAGATAGGTCTGCCCGACGCTGCTGGCCTCTGCATCGAATTCGAGGATCTCGACCGGATAGCTGGCGTCCCAGCCCGGGAAAGAGGCGGTGATCTCCACCTTGTTGCTCTGATCTGCCTGTTGGAACAGAATCTCCGGCACATCCACCTTGATGTGCAGTTCGGACATGTCATGCAGGCGCACGATGGGGGTCCCGGCGCTGACCGTGGTGAAACGGTCCACTTCGCGACTGGAGACCAGCGCCTCAAACGGCGCGGTCAATGTGGCATGTTTGAGCGCATATTCGGCATCCCGCAGCGCAACGCCCGCGAGCCCTGCCTGGGTTTCCGCATCGTCGATCGACACCTGACTGACGGTGCCAGACAGTTTCTCCATACGGGCGACAGTGCGATCCGCCTGTTCCTTTTGCAGCCGCGCCTGCTCCAGTTGCAGCTCGAAAGGTTCCAGGTCCAGCTGTGCCACCATCTGCCCTTGCGGCACCACGCCGCCCTGGGCCACCGGAAACAGCACCACCTGGCCGCCGACCTGAAAGGCCAGATCGACGCTCTGCTTGGCGGCCACCTGGCCAAAGAACTGCCGCTCCACCAGGACGTTCCCGGCCTGCGTCTGGATCAGCTTGACCGGCTTTGCCGGTTCCTGCGCCAAAACCGGAGCGGTCTGGCCCAGCATCGACAGGGCAACCATCGGCAGCACCCAAAGCGCCAATTGACGAAATCGTGTCATTCTTTGTCTCCTGTTTGGCTGGGATCCTTCAGGATCTCCCCGGTGCCGGTAATGGTATCATGGATTTTCATGGACAGCGCCGCGAACTGCTTGATCTCGTCATCGCTCAGCCCGGACACCTGACGAAACAGGGCGCTCGCCCCGGCTTCCAATTGGCGCCGCATCTCCCACCCCTGTTCGGTGAGCTGCAACACGAGGGCGCGCCGGTCGTCGGGATCCGGAGCCCGTCGCACCAGCCCCATGTTCTGCAACCGATCTGCCGCAGCCGTCACCGATGGCGGCCCCGTCAGCAGCAATTGCGCCAATGCCCCCATCCTACGGGGCTGATCCAGTTGCAACAGCACCCGCCCTTCCAGCCGCCCCATCTGCGGTGTCAGAAGCGTCTGGTCGATCACGGCGTCCATCTTCCAATAGAGCGCAAAGACCCCCATCAATGCACGGGTTTCGGGAGAAAACCGGTTTTCTTCGTCAGTCATGACTATCTCTGCTCATGCGCGGCGAAACGCGATGCCCCCTGGCGTCTCCATCGGGCGGATATCACCCCATGGGGGGATTCGCCCCAAATTACTTCATAAAATGAAATATTCATGTGAAGAACTTCACAGAAGACGGCCTCTTTCCCTTGCGGCACCCGCGCTGCGGGCTTGACCTTCCTGTGGCAAAATGACCAGATTGACGGCACTTTGAAAACTCAGGGTTCCTTTACAATGTACACAGCTGCCATCACCGGCACCGGGGTCTTCACTCCCTCGCAGGTCATCACCAATGCCGAACTGGTCGAGGCCTTCAACGCCTATGCCGACCGCATGAACGCGCAGAATGCCGAGGCCATCGCCGCGGGCGAGATGGAACCGATGCAGCATTCCTCGGAGGAGTTCATCGTCAAGGCCTCCGGCATCGAGCAGCGCTTCGTGATGGACAAGAGCGGCATTCTTGATCCCGAGGTGATGCACCCGCTGCTGCGCCAGCGCAACGACGAGGAACCCGGCATCATGGCGGAAATGGCGGTGGATGCCGCGAACAAGGCTCTGGCCCAGGCGGGCAAAACGGCCTCCGATGTCGATGTGGTGATCTGTGCGGCCTCCAACATGGAGCGCGCCTACCCGGCGGTCGCCATCGAGATCCAGAAGCTCTTGGGCATCGACGGCTTTGCCTTTGACATGAACGTGGCCTGTTCCTCGGCCACCTTCGGCCTGCAGGTGGCGGCCGACATGATCCGCTCAGGCAGCATCCGTTCGGCGCTGGTGGTCAACCCCGAGATCTGTTCCGGCCATCTGGAGTGGCGCGACCGGGATTGCCATTTCATCTTTGGCGACGTGGCAACCGCAACCCTGGTGGAACGGATCGAAGACGCCAAGGGACCGCATTTCGAGATCCTCTCGACCCGCTGCGCCACCGAGTTCTCCAACAATATCCGCAACAACAACGGCTTCCTGCGCCGCTCGCGCCCTGACGGGGTGGAGGACCGCCGCGACATGCAGTTCATGCAGAACGGGCGCAAGGTGTTCAAGGAAGTGCTGCCGCTGGTCAGCAGCCATATCGCAGACCACCTGAGTGACAGCGGCGTCGCAAACACCGATCTGAAGCGCCTGTGGCTTCATCAGGCCAACAAGTCGATGAACGATTTCATCGGCAAGAAGGTCCTGGGCCGCACCCCCACACCGGAAGAGCAGCCCAATATCCTGCAGGACTATGCCAATACCTCGTCGGCCGGCTCGATCATCGCCTTTTCGCAGAATTCCGATGACATGGGCGATCAGGAGATCGGCCTGATCTGTTCCTTCGGAGCAGGATACTCGGTGGGATCAGCCCTGTTGCGCCGCCACGCGTGAGCGGCGCCCTGCGGGGCTGATCTCATGCATCAAGGGCAAACAAGCCTGAGAAAACGCGTCAGGCGCTTTCTTCTTCCAGGTGCAGTTTCATCTCCAGCAGGACCTGCTGCAACAGAACCGTTTCACGCAACAGGCGCTTGGCTTCGTTCACGGTGATGATCCCGTCGGCAATGGCTTCCTGATACTCGCTCATCAGTGTCGCAAAGCGCTGGCTCAACGCGATCACATCCGCGTTCACACCGCCGGAGTTACGCCCGCCCGCCGCGCTCTCTTCTGACTGGTTATAGGAGAGCGTGATGTTCTTCAGATCTGCCAGCGCGGCCGTCACATGGGGGAATGAGGCAGCACCTTCCAGTTTGGCTACGGAATCCACCGGCATGAACCGTTCCGCATGTTCGGCATTGTCGGAGTAATAGCGCCCCAGCGTCGCCTTGGATTTGCCGGTGATCTGACAGGCCGCCTCGATACCGACGTCCTTGACCAGGGCTTCCGTGTGCTTCTTCAGGTAGGTGCCGATATCTGCCATGTAGTCTCACTCAGTATGCCGCCTTGCCAGGCGGGGAATGAAATTATTAATTTCCCATGAATCTCTTTTAGACGAATTGCAATACTTGATCCATCCCTCTGGTTTTCAGGGATTTAGTGAGTGTCCCAGATGCCATTTTGCATCATTTTGGGGTGAAGCAGACTTTCGTGAGTGGGGTTGGCTTCTGTGTTTGGGACTGTTCCCCGGCCAGGTTTCTGGCTGAGGAGCCTCCTGTTTTTGGTCTGCGCCCTGCGCGGCGGTTTCTGTTCAGATCCACCCTTGGGGCCTGCTGCGGCCCGGATCGATCAGCCTGCCACGTCAGGGCGCAATTTCTCCCTTCCCTGCCCCGACCATCACCCCCATCGCCCTGCAGGCGAACCCTGCGCACCCTGCGCCGGGGCATAGGGCGTAAACGGTGGCGATTTACGGTTCCAAATGACCCGGCCAAAGGATAAACCGCCGCTCATGGCAAAGCTCTATTTTCACTACTCCACCATGAACGCGGGCAAGTCGACGGTGCTGCTGCAGGCTTCGCACAACTACCGCGAAAACAATATGGAGACCTATCTGCTGACCGCGCAGATCGATGATCGCGCCGGAGAGGGGCGGATCGCCTCGCGGATCGGAATCAGTGCAACCGCCGATGTCTTTGCCCCGGACGAAGACCTTTTTGCCAAGATCACATCGCGGCTGGCCCAGGGGCCGGTGGCCTGCATCTTTGTCGATGAGGCACAGTTCCTCTCTGACGATCAGGTCTGGCAGCTGGCGCGGGTGGTGGATGATCTGCGCGTGCCGGTGCTGTGCTATGGGCTGCGGGTGGATTTTCAGGGCAAGCTGTTTCCCGGCTCCGCCACGCTTCTGGCGCTCGCCGACGAGATGCGCGAGGTGCGCACCATCTGCCACTGCGGAAAGAAGGCCACCATGGTGATCCGCCAGGACGAAAACGGCGACGCGATCACGACCGGCGACCAGGTTCAAATCGGCGGCAATGAGACCTATGTTCCGCTGTGCCGCCGCCACTGGCGCGAGGCGATGGGGGACCGCAGCGCGGTCTGAGCCCACTCAGGCTCAGCCCCAAGGATCCTGCGCCTCAGACCGGGTTCGGCAGCGCCTTTCCGGCCAGGAAGGCCGCCACATTGTCCAGCGCCATCTGCCCCATGTTGCTGCGCACCTCTTCGGTGGCGGTGCCCAGATGCGGCAACAGGGTCACTGTATCAAGCGCGCAGAGCGCCTCTGGCACCTTGGGTTCGAACTCGTAGACATCAAGGCCCGCGCCCGCGATCCGGCCTTCGTTCAGGGCCGCGATCAGGGCCGCCTCCTTCACGATCTCTCCCCGGGCGATATTGATCAGATGCGCATGGGGCTGCATGGCGGCAAGGATCTCCTCATCCACCAGATGCCGCGTTTCAGCGCCGCCGGGCACGGCCACCACCAGGAAATCCACCTCAGCCGCCATCGCGGCCAGGTCAGTGCTGCGGCTGACCGGAAAGCCCGGATCCTTGTCGCTGCGCGCGGTGTAGAGCACGGTCATGCCAAAGCCGAAATGACAGCGCCGCCCGATGGCCGCGCCAATCCGGCCCAGACCCACGATGCCAACCGTCTTGCCGGTCACATGCTGGCCCAGCATCTGGGTCGGGTGCCAGCCCTCCCAGGTGCCCGAGCGCACCAGCCGCTCCCCCTCGCCCGCGCGGCGCGCCGACATCAGGATCAGGGTCATGGCGATATCGGCGGTGGCATCTGTGACCGCCCCCGGCGTGTTCGTCACGGCCACACCGGCAGCCTGAGCCGCCTGCACATCGATGTGGTTGTAGCCGACACCGAAATTCGCCAGCAGGCGGCAGCGCGGATCGGGTACGGCAGCAAAGACATCGGCGGAGAAAAGGTCGCCCAGCGTTGGCACCACAACGTCATAGTCGCGCAGTGCCCGCTGCATCTCCTGGCGGCTGAGCACGCCCGTATCCGGGCGGATGTCCACATCGAATTCGGCACGCGCGCGCGCCTCGACCGCCGCCGTCATCGGCCGTGTGATCCAAAGCTTCATGGTCAATGCATCCTTCCACCAAGCGGAACCGGGGCGTCGGGGCCGATCAGGCAGACTTCGCCCGCCTCATCCGGCAGGCCCAGCACCAGCACCTCGGACATGAACTTACCAATCTGGCGCGGCGGGAAATTCACCACGGCCAGCACCTGTTTGCCCACAAGGCTCTCCGGCGTGTAATGCGCCGTCACCTGGGCCGAGGTCTTTTTCTCGCCGATCTCATCACCGAAATCGATCCACATCTTGATCGCCGGTTTGCGCGCCTCCGGATAGGGTTCGGCCCGTACCACCTGGCCGACGCGGATGTCGACTTTTAGGAAGTCATCAAAGGAAATCTCAGCCACCGGACAGCTCCTTGGATCGGTTGGCCGCCGCCGCGACTGCGCGGTTCAGCAGGCTGGGGAAGCCGCTTTCCTTGTCCATCAGCACCTCAAGCGCCGCCTGGGTGGTGCCATTGGGGCTGGTCACATTGATGCGCAGCTGTTCGGGGCTCTCATCCGCCGCTTCGGCCAGGGCACCGGCGCCCGCCACCGTGGCCTTGGCCAGCTGCATCGCCAGATCTGCGGGCAGGCCCTGCGCCTCTCCCGCGGCAGCCAGCGTCTCGATCAGGTGAAAGACATAGGCCGGACCAGAGCCGCTGACGCCGGTCACCGCATCCATCTGATCCTCGGACTGCAGGCGCACCGTCTGACCGATGGCAGACAAGAGCGCCTCTGCCATGTCCATATGCTGCGCCCCGCTCTGGCTGTTGCCGATCAGGGCGGTGATCCCGCGCCCGATGGCGGCAGGTGTGTTGGGCATGGCGCGCACGATGGGGGTCTTGTCGCCCAACATCGCCTCGTAACTGGCGCAGGAAATCCCTGCCGCCACGGAGATGAACAGCGTATCCCCATTGCCCAGCGCCTGCAGGCCCGGCAGCGCATCGCCCATCATCTGCGGCTTCACCGCGATCAGCACGATGGCCGGATTTTGGGGCAGGCCCTGGTTGATGGCAACGCCGGTGGATTTCAGCCAATCCGACGGATAGGGATCCAGCACCCAGACCGAGGCGGCAGGCAATCCGCCCTCCAGCCAGCCCGCCAGCATCGCCGATCCCATCTTGCCGCAGCCCAGAAGAACCAGCCCGCGATCCGCGATTTCCGTCATATCCATTGTCCCTGCCCCATTTGATCTGTCAGTCTCGGGGCAAAGGTTTACGCGCGCCCGTAGGCCTCTGCAATGGCGACCTGCAACGACTCCTTCGGCGCATGCCCGGCCCAGGTGGTCAGCTGCACCGCCGGGTAATACCGCTCACAGTTGCTGACCGCCGCCTGGATCATCGCATCGATCTGGCTGGGGCTGGCCGCCTGCCCGCCCGACAGGAGCAACCCATAGCGATAGAGCATCAGCTTGTGCTCGGCCCAATAGGTAAAGGAGCCCGCCCAGCATTGGTCGTTGATCAGGTTCAACAGCTCGTAAAGCTGCGGCAGCTTGTCCTCGGGCGGTTCCATTTCAAAACTGCAGACCAGGCGCAGGGTTTCCTCATAGCCAGACCAGGCCAGGGTGACCGAGTAGGTGCGCCACTGCCCCTCGACCGCCATGGCGATCTGATCGTCACCGATGCGATCGAAATCCCAGTCGTGGTGGGAGGCGATGTTTTCAACGATGTCGATAGGGTGGATATCGTCTTCCAGATGATGCTCGGATAGGGCCATGATGCCACCTCCCTGGTACCTAGCCCGAGACCTCTGCGTGCCTACAAAAGCTAGCTTTGCGCTCAAAAGAACGGGGAGGCATCCCCGCTCCCATACCAGATATGGTGGCGGCGCAGGCCGGCGCTGGCAACCCTTTATTTGGGGATATCTGCAATAAGTTGTGGATGAAGTGAAAAGCCACCCAAAATATCGGCATGACCTATCTTGGCATCGCTTCTAGCGGCACGGCTTGTGCTGAGGCGGGATGCCGGACGCAGACAGGCGCTTGGCGACGCGCACCCCGGCCCGTGCGGGACGCGATCCGCATTTCAGGGCAGACCGCGCCCGCTGCCAATCAGGGCTTAGCCCTTGGTCGTGGCTTCCAGCGCATCAAGGCGGGCTTTCAGCGCTTCATTCTCTTCGCGGGCCTTCTGAGCCATGGCGCGTACAGCGTCGAATTCCTCTCGCGTGACAAAATCACGATCCGCCAGCCAGCGGTCGATCATGCCCTTCATCGCCGTCTCGGCCTCTTCGCGCGCACCGTGGGCAACGCCCATCGCATTGGTCATCAGCTGGGAAATGTCGTCCAGGATCTTGTTGCGGCTCTGCATCGTCTTCTCCGTTTCAGGCTTATGCCCTATATGGGCAACCAAAGGGCCATGGGCAAGCCATTGCCTGCGCCCCGTTGACTTCCATTCCCCGGCAAAGGCATTCAGTCGCATATGCACGCCCTGATCAAATTCCCCGACCTATCGCCCGAGATCTTCTCCATCCCCCTGTTCGGAATGGAGTTCGCCCTGCGCTGGTACGCGCTGGCCTATATCGTCGGCATTGTGATCGCCTGGCGTCTTGCGGTGATGGCCTTGAAGCGCCCCATGCTGTGGCCCGGGCAGCAGGCGCCGATGCGCCCCGCACAGGTCGAGGATCTGCTGACCTGGATCATCCTTGGCGTCATCCTCGGCGGGCGGCTCGGTTTCGTGCTGTTCTACCAGCCCGGCTATTACCTTTCGAACCCCTCGCAGATCCTGCGCATCTGGGAGGGCGGCATGGCCTTTCATGGAGGTCTGATCGGGGTGGTGCTGGCCTCCTGGATCTATGCGGCGCGCCAGGGCATTCCAAAGCTACAGATGGCGGATCTGGTGGCCTTTACCGTGCCCTGGGGGCTGATGCTGGGACGGCTGGCGAATTTCATCAACGCCGAGCTTTGGGGGCGCGCGACCGACCTGCCCTGGGGCGTCGCCTTTCCGGGACAGGCTGCACAGGACTGCGGCCAGGCGCTGGGAGAGATCTGTGCGCGCCACCCGTCGCAGCTATATGAGGCCGCTCTGGAGGGGTTGATCCTGGGGGCTGTGCTGTTGTGGCTGACCCTCCGCAAGACGGCATTCCTTACCCCAGGTCTAGTCCTTGGAACCTTTCTGGCCGGATATGGCACGGCGCGGTTCCTGGTTGAATTCGTCCGCCAACCCGACGCGCAATTCGTATCGCCCGGCAACCCCCTGGGGCTTGCCTGGCATATCGGCGGCTACGGGCTGACCATGGGGCAGATGCTGTCGCTGCCGATGATCGCGCTGGGGCTGGTCTTTGTGCTCAAATCCCTGCGCCACAAAAGGGCCGCGCCATGAGCCTGCGCGACCACCTTATCGCCCGCATCGACATCGACGGCCCGCTGAGCCTGGCCGATTACATGGCCGAATGCCTGCTCAACCCGCAATACGGCTATTACACCACCCGCGATCCCTTGGGGGCTTCTGGCGATTTCACCACGGCGCCCGAGATCAGCCAGATGTTCGGCGAGCTGCTGGGCCTGTGCCTGGCGCAGACCTGGCTGGATCAAGGATCGCCCGCGCCGTTCACGCTGGCAGAACTGGGCCCGGGGCGCGGCACCTTGATGGCCGACCTTCTGCGCGCCACCCGCGCCGTACCGGGCTTTCACGACGCCATGCAGCTGCACCTGGTCGAGGCCTCCCCCACCCTGCGCAAGACCCAGGCCGAGACGCTGAAGGGCTACGCTCCGATCTGGCACGACGTGATCGACGACCTGCCGCGACAGCCGCTGTTCCTGGTCGCCAACGAGTTTTTCGACGCCCTGCCCGTGCGCCAATTCCTGCGCGACGGGTCCGGCTGGCGGGAGAAACGCATTGGCCGCGCCGAAGGCTGCCTGACCTTCGGGCTGGGTCCCGTGGCAGATCAGAGCGCACTGGCGCACCGGCTGGAAGACACCCGCGATGGCGATCTGGTTGAACTCTGCGAAGCGGCAGCCCCGATCACCGCCGCCATTGCGGCCCGCATCGCCACTCATGGCGGCGCGGCGCTGATTATCGACTATGGCGACTGGCGCTCGCTGGGCGACACGCTGCAGGCGCTGCGCGATCACGCCCCCTCAGATCCGCTGGAGGCACCGGGCACGGCGGATCTCACCACCCATGTGGATTTCGAACCCCTGACCGAGGCGGGTCGTGCGGCGGGATGCGCCGCAACCCGGCTGACGCCCCAAGGCGTGTTTCTGGAACGCCTCGGCGTGACCGAGCGCGCCCGCGCCCTGGCCGCCCCCCTGCAAGGCGAAGCGCTCGAAAGCCTGATCGCCGCACATCGGCGGTTGACGCACCCCGAGGAAATGGGAAACCTGTTCAAGGTGCTGGGCCTTTACCCCACCACGGCGACTCCACCACCGGGGCTTCAGTCATGACGCTGGAAATTCTCACATCGGATCTGCTGTCTCCGCTGCGCCACGGGTTCTTTACCCGTCGCGGCGGCGCCTCTTCCGGGATTTTCGAAGGGTTGAATTGCGGGCTCGGCTCTTCTGATCAACGCGAGGCTGTGGAAATGAACCGCGCCCGGGTCGCCGCGGCGATGGAGGTCGCGCCCGCCGACCTGGCCCGGGTCCATCAGGTCCATTCCCCGGATGTGGTCGTGATCGAAGAGGTGGGAGACACGCAGGCCTCGGCGGATGCGATGGTGACACGCAGACCGGGAATTGCCCTGTCGATCCTGACCGCCGACTGTCAGCCGGTGCTGTTTGCCGATAGCGATGCCGGGGTGATCGGCGCCGCCCATGCCGGCTGGCGCGGGGCGCTGGACGGCGTGCTGGAGGCCACCGTCGACGCGATGGTGGACCTTGGCGCATCCCGCACGCGGATCAAGGCCGTCATCGGCCCGACGATTTCACAGCGCGCCTATGAGGTGGGGCCTGAGTTCTTCGACAGTTTCATGGCCGAAAACCCGGACAACGCGCGTTTCTTTGCAAATGGGACCGGCGATCGCTTCCTGTTTGACCTGCCCGGTCTTGGGCTGCACAAGCTGCGCAGCCTTGGCATCGCAGAGGCGGAATGGACCCGCCATTGTACCTATAGCGATCCCGCGCGCTTTTACTCCTACCGCCGCACCACCCATGACAAGGAAGCCGACTACGGCCGGTTGATTTCCTGCATCAGGCTTTAGGCTCAGGCCCAGCTCCCCATTCCCCCTGCAGCACGGGCGTTCAACGCGGAATATGGCAGGCCTATTCGGGCGCTGCCGGGGCTTTTCCATGCCTGCGCCTTATTGCCGACGCATTGATTACCGAAAAAGCCTCTCAGATGGTTTGATCCAGAACGGAGCCGGCAGGAGTAGCCCATGAAAGCCCGAAACCGCTTTATCGCATCGATCATTGCGACGGCCAAAGCCGAAAGCTGCAGAATGCCCTGGCACCGGGGACGGCGACGGCGGAGCATTGTTGAACGGCGTCATGCGGGCGTCCGGCTTCGCAAACAGGCCTGAGGCGGAGGAACACGGCAAAAGACCATCAATCCTGCGAAAGACCTCCGACAAATCAGAGCGACAGGACCACGGTTTTGCGCCCGGTTACCCGCCTTGTAGGAGTTTCTTCAGGAAGACCTGCTTTAAAGCGCTGAAACACTTGGACCCGCAGCATTTTGAAGAGTCCGGGTTCTCTGCGCGAAACCACAGCCCGCTATGCTCTGATCGGTCTCTATCGGAGCGCGAATTGGAACCGATTTGAGAAAGGCCTGACGTGATGAATACGCCTCAATCGTTGCACCACGCCGCCGCCACGGCCGCCGAGGCCTCTGCACTGCTGCAGGATCCGGCCGCCCTGCGCATGGCCAACAAGCCGCAGTTGCGACGGTTCGAAGTCAGCGCGCTTCTGACAAACGGCACGGTTGCACAAACCCGTCACATCGCTCCGGCGCTGCCGCTGTTTGAAAACGCCTTTTGCGCCTTTACCCGCGGCTCGCTGGTGCAGACCGAGCATGGTCCGGTCGCCATCGAGGATCTCTGGCCCGGCGACAGGATTGTCACCCAGGATGGCGGCTGTCAGCCGCTGGTGTGGAAAGGTTCCACCAGCCTGGTTCCCGCCCGCGCCGACTCAAAAGGGCAGCGGCACCCGCTGACCAGCTTCATGGCCGACAGTTTCGGCATGCAAAAACCGATGTCCTGCGTTGTGGCAGGCCCTGCGGCCCGGCTCCTGTGCACGCCGCCCCATATGCGCAACGGCACCGAAGAGCAAAAGCTTCTGACCCCTGTGCAGGCCTTTCAGGACGGCATGAATATCTTTGAGACCTCGCCGCCGACGGTGGTGGAGATGTATCACCTCTGCCTGCCCCGCCATGCGGTGATCCAGGTCGGAGGGCTGGAGTTCGAGACCTACCACCCAGGGCCGGACGCGCTGAAGATGGTCAGCTACGCCATCAAGACCCTGTTCCTGAACCTGTTCAGCCATGCCGACAGCGTTTCGGATTTTGGCCCGCTGGCCTTCAAACGCGCCGAAATCTGACCCGGACAAGGGAGCAGGGCCAAGTATCGGAACGGCGTATCAGGCCCGCGCATCAGAGCAGTCGGTGATCGGATCAGGCTTCCCGTGACAGGCGATCTTCCAGCACATCAAAGGGCACGCCCGGTTCATCCTTGGCGCCGCGGATCACCAATGACGTCTTGACGCTGGCCACATTCGGCGTGGTCAACAGCTCACCGGTCAGGAAGCTCTGAAAGGTGCTGAGATCGGGAGAGACGCATTTCAGGATGAAATCCACCTCGCCGTTCAGCATGTGACACTCCCGCACCAGGGGCCAGCTGCGGCATTTCTCCTCAAAGGCGCTGAGTTCCGCCTCGGCCTGGCTTTCCAGCCCCACCATGGCAAAGACCTGGACCTCAAAGCCCAATTCTCGGCTATTGACCTCGGCGTGGTAGCCGCGGATCAGACCGGCCTCTTCCAGGGCGCGCACGCGGCGCAGGCAAGGCGGTGCCGAAATGCCCACCCGCTTGGCCAGTTCCACATTGGTCATGCGCCCGTCGGCCTGCAGTTCCGACAAAATCTTGCGATCGATCGGATCAAGGCGTGTTGTGACCATTGTGGAAGCTCCCGTCAGTTTGCGTTTCTTATATCAGCGCCGTTGCAGCGCGCAATATTATTTCACTGGCGGGAAATATTCTTTGCTGGCGACAAGATCAAGCTGCCCAGAATGACGGCGAAGTCACGAAGACGATGCCGGGGGTTTAAGCGGCCTTCCAGTGCCGTTATATCCATCTCCTGACGGCGGGCTGCCCGCCAAACACGGATCTGGGGAAATTGAGATGAGCGAGACTCGCCACACCAAGGTATTGATCATCGGGTCCGGCCCGGCCGGATATACGGCGGGGGTCTATGCCTCCCGCGCGATGCTGGAACCCATTCTGGTGCAGGGCATCGAACCCGGCGGCCAGCTGACCACCACCACCGAGGTGGAAAACTGGCCCGGCGATACCGAGGTTCAGGGCCCGGATCTGATGGTACGGATGCAGGACCATGCCAAGGCGATGGGCTGCGAGATCATCGGCGATATCATCACCGATCTGGATGTCAGCCAGCGCCCCTTCACCGCCAAGGGCGACAGCGGCACCACCTATACCGCCGATGCGGTGATCCTGGCGACCGGCGCCCGCGCCAAATGGCTGGGCCTACCCTCGGAGGAGAAATTCAAGGGCTTTGGCGTCTCGGCCTGCGCCACCTGTGACGGCTTCTTCTATCGCGGCCAGGAGATCGTGGTGATCGGCGGCGGCAACACCGCCGTCGAAGAGGCGCTGTTCCTGACCAACTTTGCCTCCAAGGTCACGCTGATCCACCGCCGTGACGAGCTGCGCGCCGAAAAGATCCTGCAGGATCGCCTGATGAAGAACCCCAAGATCGAACCGCTGTGGTTCCACCAGCTGGAGGAAGTCATCGGCACCGACAGCCCGCTGGGCGTCGAAGGCGTCAAGGTCAAACACGTCGAGACCGGCGAGATCTCGGAGATCCCCTGCAAGGGCGTCTTTGTGGCCATTGGCCATGCCCCGGCGACCGAACTGGTCAAGGACGTGCTGGAGCTGCACAACGGCGGCTACGTCAAGGTCAAGCCCGGCTCCACCGAGACCTCGGTGCCGGGTGTCTTTGCCGCGGGTGATCTGACCGATCACAAGTACCGCCAGGCGGTGACCTCGGCCGGCATGGGCTGCATGGCCGCCCTGGACGCCGAGCGGTTCCTGGCCGAACAGGAAGACTAGGGCCATCAGGCACTGGCCGGGGCGCAGATCACATGGGTCTCCCGCCCCGGGCTTTTGAACACCAGCAAGGGCGTCGTTATTGCTACGGCGCCCTTTTGTTTGCTTCAGGCCCACTCCCGTTTCAGGATCTGCCGCTGCGTTCCGCTGCACCGGGATCTGCGGTCACGGCGTTCCAATATCGTTGCAATTGGGAAACGCCGGTCTTTTTCGCCGCATTGTGGATAAATTGCGCTTTGCTGCAGGTGCAAGATATGCAATGCGTTCACCCGTGAACACACTTTGAGTCGCAAATGCCAATCACCGCCGAAAAACCCGGCACGCCGGAAGAGGAAGATCTCCTGTTCCGCATGCTGCGCCAGCTGGAAGCTGCACCGGACGCCTCTCAGCGCGCGACGGCCCAGGCTGTTGGCGTATCCCTGGGGCGTCTGAACGCTGCCCTTCGGGCGGCGGCAGAGGCGGGACTGGTGAAAATCACCGAACGTGACGGCCCCGACCGGCGCCAGCGCTTCGCCTATGAGATCACCACCCGTGGCGCGGCGGAACAGATCCGACTCAGAGATAACTTCCTGATCCGTAAATTTGCCGAGTATGACGCTCTGCACGCGGAGCTCACCGGCACGACAAGCGGCCTCGAACCTTTCAAGCACAGGACCAAATTGATGCAAAACAACCTTGCTCCCATCCCCGAGCTATATGTCTCCTACGACAGCGCCCAGAAATTGAAGGTCGAGGCCGCAGACCTCACCAGCCATGATCTGTCCCCGCGCCAGATCTGCGACCTGGAACTGCTGATGAACGGCGGCTTCAACCCGCTGAAGGGCTTCCTGGGCGAAAAAGACTACGACAGCGTCGTCGAGAACATGCGCCTGACCGATGGCACGCTGTGGCCGATGCCGATCACCCTGGATGTCTCCGAAGACTTTGCCTCCTCGGTCGAACTGGGTCAGGACATCGCCCTGCGTGACCAGGAAGGCGTGATCCTGGCAACCATGACCGTCACCGACAAGTGGGAGCCGAACAAATCCCGCGAGGCGGAAAAGGTCTTTGGCGCCGATGACGACGCGCACCCGGCGGTGAACTACCTGCACAACACCGCGGGCAAGATCTACCTGGGCGGTCCCGTGACCGGCATCCAGCAGCCCGTCCACTATGACTTCCGTGGTCGCCGCGACACCCCGAACGAGCTGCGCGCCTATTTCCGCAAGCTGGGCTGGCGCAAAGTGGTTGCCTTCCAGACCCGCAACCCGCTGCACCGTGCGCACCAGGAGCTGACCTTCCGCGCCGCGAAAGAAGCGCAGGCCAACCTGCTGATCCACCCGGTGGTCGGCATGACCAAGCCGGGCGACGTGGATCACTTCACCCGCGTGCGCTGCTACGAGGCGGTTCTGGACAAATACCCCCAGTCCACCACCACCATGTCGCTGCTGAACCTGGCCATGCGCATGGCCGGCCCGCGCGAGGCGGTCTGGCACGGGCTGATCCGCGCCAACCACGGCTGCACCCACTTCATCGTTGGCCGCGACCACGCCGGCCCCGGCAAGAACTCTGCCGGTGAAGACTTCTACGGCCCCTATGACGCGCAGGAACTCTACCGTGCGCACCAGTCGGAAATCGGCTGCGAAATGGTCGACTTCAAGCACATGGTCTATGTGCAGGAGCGCGCCCAGTACGAACCCGCCGACGAGATCGCCGACAAGGATGACGTGACCATCCTGAACATCTCGGGCACCGAGCTGCGTCGCCGTCTGGCCGAAGGCCTGGAAATCCCCGAGTGGTTCTCCTTCCCCGAGGTGGTGAAGGAGTTGCGCCGCACCAAGCCGCCGCGCAGCAAGCAGGGCTTCACCGTCTTCTTCACCGGCTTCTCCGGTTCCGGCAAATCCACCATCGCCAACGCGCTGATGGTCAAGCTGATGGAGATGGGCGGTCGTCCGGTGACGCTTCTGGATGGCGACATCGTGCGCAAGAACCTGTCTTCGGAACTGGGCTTCTCGAAAGAGCACCGCGACCTCAACATCCGCCGCATCGGCTATGTGGCCTCGGAAATCACCAAGAACGGCGGCATCGCCATCTGTGCTCCGATCGCCCCCTATGCCAGCACCCGCCGCGCGGTGCGCGAGGACATCGAACAGTTCGGCGCCTTCGTCGAGGTTCACGTCGCCACCACGATCGAAGAATGCGAACGTCGTGACCGCAAGGGCCTTTACAAGCTGGCGCGCGAAGGCAAGATCAAGGAATTCACCGGCATCTCCGATCCCTATGATGTGCCCGTGAACCCCGAGCTGAGCGTCGAGACCGAGAATGTCGAGGTCGACAACTGCGCCCATCAGGTTCTGCTGAAGCTGGAAAGCATGGGGCTGATCAGCGCCTGATCCTGCTGCCTAGATCGTACTTCGGCCCGCCCCTGGCGGGCCGAAGTCGTTTGGGACCTATGGCCGGACGGTTTAGCCGCCTGCAAGCGGAGACACGCGAAAAGGAAGTGACGCCCCCGACCCCGCCGCGCCCTACAGACTATCCCGCAGGGACTCAGCCGCGCGCCGCGGCAAATCGCCAAGATCCGCAGCCAGCGACTTGATGGCGCGCAGCGCAGGCAGGCGGCGCTGGTAATCCTCTTCGCTGATGCTGCGGACGGCAGCCTTCAGATCCGCCAGCCCACTACAGCAGATGATGCCCTGGGTATCAAAGAAGGTCTCGATATTCGGGCAGCCCCAATAGATCGGCACCGTTTCACAGAGAATGGCATCGATCAGCTTCTCGCTGAAGTAGTTCGGCTCCTGCACATTCTCGATCACCACGGAGTAGCGGAAAGGCGCCAACCCGTCTGCCTTGACCTCAAACGGCGTATAGCCCCGTCCCAGGATCCTGGCATCGGGCCGTTCCTGGCGCAGGAACTCCACCATCTGGTGGCGTAGCTGGTGCCCCTCCAGATCGCGCTTGGCCGAGGCGATCAACGAGAGATCTTCGGACTTTTCAAGGCGACGGTCCTGCCAATCGGGAACCCAGGTGGTACCAAAGGGCAGGAACAGCGCATTGGGCAGGCGCTGCAACAGATCCGGATCATGGGTAAACACGCGAAAGAACCGCCGATGCGTGATCCGCAGCATGCGATGATGGAAATGCGAGATGGCCTTGGGCTCCATCACCATCAAAGAGACATGCGCGCGGCAATTCCAATTCGGCTGAATGTGCATCGCGGTCTTGGCGTAAACGATCAGATGGTCATCCGGGGACAGATCCCCCACGACACCACCTTCAAGCCTCGCCGGGCATCCCAGCGGCCACTGCAGATCTGCCAAAGGCCGCGCGGCCAGCCCCCGGCCCAGCTTGCCCCCATAGGGCAGAACGGCAATTGCAGGTTCAATCATGATCGCGGGCCTTCCAGTGACAGGCGGCACATGCGCACGGCGCGCAGGGTGCGTCAAGCCTGCGACGGAAGGTCGACAGTCCCGCGCATCAGCACAAAGCCCTTGCCCGCGACGCGCACCCCGTCCGGCGCCTGCGCGGCGCCAATCCGGCTGACCCACGCCTGTCCGGGGCGGCCAAGTCCATGCCCCTGTTCGGCGACAAAACTGTCCTTCTCCATCAGCCCATGCTTCCACAGATAGGCGGCCATCGCACCGGTGGCCGATCCGGTGAAAGGATCCTCCGGCGGGCTGGGCGGTGCCATCAGCAGGCGGGAATAGGTGTCCCCTTGCGCCGTTGCTCCATCGAGGGTGACCAGGAAGGGCTCCATCATGTCGGTGCCCGCAGCGCCCAGGGACTTGGTCAGGCGCGCCAGGGCCGCCACATCCAACCGGGCCGCATCCAGCGCCGCGCGATCCTTCAGAACGGTGATGCAGAAGGGCAACCCCGTGGAGACCTTTTGCGGCACGCCCACGATGGCCTCTACCGGCAGTGAAACGGCCGCGGCCACCAGTGCAGGATCCGCCGTTGAGCCAAACTGCGGCGCGACCTGCGTCATCTCGATCAGATCATCCTTGATCTGCACCGGCACGATGCCCGCGCCGGTCTCAAGCGTGACCGAAGGACCGGTGATCAGCCCGCGATCCTTCAGCGCTGCGACAGTCGCCAGGGTCGGATGACCGGCAAAGGGAATTTCCCGGCTGGCCAGGAAATAGCGCACCTTGACGTCCGCCACATCCGAAGGACCGGTGAAGGTGCATTCGACCAGGGAGGTCTCGCGCACGAAACCGGTGCAGACCTCTTCAGGCAAGACCGCGCCGCCGTGGACCACCGCGCAGCCATTGCCGCCAAAGGGGCGATCCGAAAACGCATCGACCCAATCAAATGGAAAAGACGTCATATCCCGCGCCCCGTTAAATTCCTCGTGTCGCGCCGCAAGACTAGCGGCGCGACGGCACATGTGCCAGCGTCATCAGATGGCCGGGATAAACGCCGGGCCCTTCTGGCTCAGTGAACCGTAACGGGCGACAGATCGTTCTGGCGCGCCAGCACAAAGGCCATGCGGCGGTCGGCGACCAGCGCCAGCTGCTCGCCTTCGGCGTCATGCACCGCATAAAGCTGCTTGCGCCCATGGGCCCCGGCCTGAACATCGGCCGGCAGGTCTGCCACATCCACGGCCTTCACGTAAACGATCCGCTTGCCGGTCTCGTTGAAATCGAACGGTGTATGCATCTCTTACCCCTTTCCCTTAGCCTTTGCGAATGTTGATGGTCTGAACGACGGTTTCCGGGCGGGCACGGGTCAGATCCACGTGCAGCAACCCGTTTTCCATCAGCGCCTCGCCCACTTCGACCCCATCGGCGAGGACGAACATGCGCTGAAACTGGCGCGCGGCGATGCCCCGGTGCAGGAAGACCCGGCCGTCGCTGTCATCGCGCTGACGGCCCCGGATCACCAGTTGCCGGTCTTCCACTGTGATGGCGAGATCCTCCTCGGCAAACCCGGCCACGGCCAGGGTGATGCGATAGGAATGATCCGAGGTCTGCTCGATATTATAGGGAGGATAGCCCTCGTTGCCGGATTTGGCCGAGCGTTCCAGGAGGCGTTCAAGCTGCTCGAACCCCAGCATATGCGGGTAAGAGCCCAAGGTAAGTTTCGACACGTGTTACGTCCTTTGTTCGAAAGCGACGGATAGTCTTGCGGCCCCGATCCGGGCACCGCTCTTACAGGATATGGTAAGTTCTGCTGATTTCTCAAGAGCGTGGACGCATAGGACTAGCCGAAAAGCCGTTAACGAAGTATCTTGATCCTCGCATCTTTCATCAGCTCCTGAGTCGCCAATGAACGCCCCTACCGATATCTCGATGAAGACCGACGATGTGTTGAAGGTTGAACTTGAGGTATTTCGCAGGCAGCACCGCGATCTGGACGAGGCGATCGCCGCCCTGCAGGAGCGTGGTACGGCGGATCAGTTGACCCTCCGGCGGCTGAAGAAGCAGAAGCTGGTCCTGAAAGACAAGATCGCCCTGATCGAAGACCGCCTGACCCCCGATATTATCGCCTGACCCCCTCCCGAAAGGCACATTTCCTTCGTGTTGTAGCGGTAGGTCGAAGCATGGCATGGGCTGGCCCCGGTAGCGTTGCAATGCAGCATGTCCGATGACAGGGTAGAGGCGATGAAGCGCGTTTTAGTACATGGCTGCATTTTCGCCTTATTGACGGTCCTGACGCAGTTGGGCGGCATCGCCTGGCTGATCGCGCTTTTGTTTCGTCGGCGCGCCCTGGTGTTTGCATTAGCCTATCTGGCGCTTTGGGGCGCTGCCATCGGCCTTGCTCCGCTCGGCAACCGCGTCCCGCTGCACTGTTGGAATCAAGGCGGGCTGCAGATGAAGGCCTGGGTGTTCTGCGCCGCCAACCGCAACTACATGGCCCCCGAGCTTCTGGATGCCTTGAAGACGGCTTCGGGCAGGTTCGAAGCTGAATTTCCCGGTTCAAACATTCAGGTGCTCGATGCAAATTTCCCGTTTCTGGATGGCTTCCCGCTCTTGCCGCATCTGTCACATGATGATGGCGGCAAGGTCGATATCGCCCTTTTCTACAAAGACGGGAACGGCAATCGCCGCGAAACCAGCAAAAGCCCGATCGGGTATTTCGCCTTTGAGGATGGGCCGACCCATTGCCCCAAGGCCTGGCCATCACTGCGGTGGGATCTGCACTGGTTGCAGCCACTATGGCCCGACTGGCCGCTGGATGATGCCAGAACCAAGCGCGTCGTCGAAATACTGGTGGCCGACCCCAGAGTGAAAAAGCTGTTCATCGAACCGCATCTGGCTTCCCGCCTTGACCTGACGAATAGCAAGATCCGCTTCCAGGGATGCCGCGCGGCCCGTCATGACGATCACATTCACCTCCAGATCTGACGCATAGCTTGGCCGGTCAGCCGGAGCGAGTTTTCAGGCTTTATACCTCTCACATCCACAGATTTCCTTGGTAGAGGCGCGGAAGCTCCCGCGCCTATTGCAGATCGGCAGCTGCGCTGCCGCAGGCAAAAGCCTTGGGCCCGGCAGCGCGCCTGCGCGCGCTGCGGTATCGACAGACAGCATCGCTTCCCTGTGCCGCATGATGTCTCTGCGGATTGAACCGCCCCTTGCCCTCATTGCCGCATTGCACCGCAGGCGACTTCGACTATAGTGCGCGCTCCTTCCACCCGAGCAGGCCCTGCACGGCCTGCGGCATGACAGGACCGGATCACATGCCAGATACCACCGCTGACATCAAAGTGGGCATCATCATGGGCAGCCAGTCGGATTGGCCCACGATGAAAGAAGCCGCCACCATCCTGGATGAGCTGGGCGTGCCCTACGAGGCCAAGATCGTCTCGGCCCATCGCACCCCGGATCGGCTCTGGACCTATGGCAAGACCGCAGCCGAGCGCGGCCTGCAGGTGATCATCGCCGGTGCCGGAGGCGCGGCGCATCTGCCGGGCATGGTGGCCTCCAAGACCCGTGTGCCGGTGGTTGGCGTGCCGGTCCAGACCCGCGCCCTGTCGGGGGTGGATTCGCTCTATTCCATCGTCCAGATGCCAAAAGGCTTCCCGGTCGCCACCATGGCCATCGGCGCCGCAGGGGCAGCCAATGCAGGTCTCATGGCCGCAGGGATCCTCGCCTTGCAGGATCCGGCCCTGGCGCAGCGGCTGGACGACTGGCGCGCCGCACTGTCTGCATCCATCCCGGAGGAGCCGAGCGATGACTGATCCCTTGCAGCCGGGTGCCACCATCGGCATCCTTGGCGGCGGCCAGCTGGGGCGGATGCTCTCCGTCGCAGCCTCCCGCCTTGGCTTCAAAACGCACATCTTCGAGCCCGGCGCCAACCCGCCCGCTGGCGATGTGGCCCACCAGGTGACAACCGCCCCTTACGAGGATGAAGCCGCCCTTGCCGCGTTTGCCGCCTCCGTCGATGTCATCACCTATGAGTTCGAGAACATCCCCACCGCAGCCCTGGATGTGCTGGAGCGGCATCGCCCGATCCGCCCCGGGCGCGAGGCGCTGCGGGTGTCGCAGGACCGGCTGACCGAGAAGACATTCCTCCAGGAGCTTGGCCTGCAGACCGCGCCCTTTGCCGATATCACCGGTCAGGCCGATCTTGACGCGGCACTGGAACGGATCGGCGCCCCGGCCATCCTGAAAACGCGGCGCTTCGGCTATGACGGCAAGGGACAGGCCCGCATCAGGACCACCGACGATGCCGCAGCGGCCCTCGCCTCCCTCGCGGGGGCACCGGCCATCCTTGAAGGCTTTGTCGACTTCTCCCACGAGGTTTCGGTCATTGCCGCCCGCAGCCCCAGTGGCGAGGTCGCCTGTTTCGATCCCGGCGAGAACGTGCACCGCGACGGCATCCTGCACACCACCACGGTGCCCGCCCGCCTCAGCCAGAGCCAGCGCATGGATGCGGTGCTGATCGCCGCCAAGATCCTGAATGCACTCGACTATGTGGGCGTGATGGGGGTGGAACTCTTTGTCACCGGCGGCGGTCTGGTGGTCAATGAGATCGCCCCGCGCGTTCATAACTCCGGCCATTGGACCCAGAACGGCTGCGCCGTGGACCAGTTCGAACAGCACATCCGGGCCGTTGTCGGCTGGCCCTTGGGCGATGGGCAGCGTCACAGCGATGTCGTGATGGAGAACCTGATCGGCGCGGATGTGGATCGCATTCCGGACCTCGCGCGCGCGCGCGACTGCGCCATCCACCTTTATGGCAAGGCCGAAGCCAAGCCGGGCCGCAAAATGGGTCACTTCAACCGGGTCCTTCGCCCCCAGAAGTAACCGCCCGCTGGCGACACGCCTCCGAAACCCGCCAGCGGCGGGTTTCGGGCGCAGCAAAGAGGGCCCGCCTGCCGGGCGTGATGCGCTGCGCTCCCCCGGCCCGAACCCGGCCCGAATGGCCTTACCCGAAGAACCGCGCGGCGATATCGCCGCTCATGTAGCTGACCCGTCCAGCCGATAGCGTCGCCGCAACCCGCTGGCTGTCCTTCTCCAGGATCAGCACATCGGCGCGCTGGCCCGGCGCCAGAACGCCGCGATCCTTGAGCCCCAGCACGGCGGCAGGCCCCGAGGAGACCAGCGCCCAGGCGCCCGCCAGATCCATCACCCCGGAGCGCGCCAGCAACAATGCGGCACGGCGCGGGCTCGGGTAGTGGTAATCCGAGGCAATGGCATCGCACAGCCCCATGGCAATCAACTCGATGGCCGAGACATTGCCCTTGTGCGATCCGCCCCGCACCACATTCGGAGAGCCGAGGATGATATGATCGCCCGCCGCCCGCGCGGCCTCTGCCGCCTCCAGCGTTTCGGGAAATTCGCTGATCCGCACGCCGCGCGCGCGCCATTCGGCCCGTACCGCGGCGCTGTGATCGTCATGACTGCCCAGACGCAGCCCCATGGCCGACAACTCCGCGCAGATCGCGTCGAGGGCGGCCGGAACCTCATCGCTCCGCGCGTGCATGTCCTGCAACATCTGCCAATGCACATCCGGGTTGCGCCCCGCCTTCAGCGCCTGCCCGACCAGACGCGCAGGCTTCTTGCCCGCCGCCAGCCGGTCGTGCGGCAGGTGATCGTTGAAGACGACATAATTCACGCCGCTTGCCGCAAGGCGCGCAGGCAGGTCTGCGTAGTCGTCCAGCATATGGGTCTCGAACCGCAGCTGCGGCAGGATATCCGTCACCAGGCGGTCCCGCACGGCGGCAATGGCAGCAAAGACCTGATCGGCATAGTCCGGCGATCTGAGGCCCCCTTCCCAGCTGTGAAACTGTGCCAGAACGGCGGTGGTGATCCCGTTTGCGGCCAGCTCTGCCTCGGTAGCGATCACGCCTTCGTCCATCTGCTTCATGGCGCCGCGCCGGGGCGCCAGGTGGCGCTCGAACCCATCGCCATGGAGGTCGATGATGCCCGGCAGCACGAGATAACCCGACAGGTCTACTGTGCGCCCTGCGGGTTCGGATACAACCGCCCCATCGGCAATGCTGAGCACGCCGCCTTGGGCCAGCCCCTCGGGCAGCAGGACATCACCGCCCTGCAGGGTCATCTCAAGGGTCTTCACGCGCCTGATCCTCTGCTGCCGCACCGCTACAGGCGTCGTCATCGCACAAGCCTTCGGGCATGCCAAGCAGCGCATCCAGAAAGCCCATCTCGGGGTCAAACCGCCCATGCCCCAGGAAATGCAGGGTCTGCGCGATCACCAGCGGGTTGTTCATCATGAAGGTATGGGTCACGGGCAGCACGATATGATCCGCCATGCCTGCAACCCGGGTGCGCTCGACCGAGACCTTGCCATCATCCGGCCCGGGAATGAGGTTTGAAAACACCGGGTTGAGCGAGACATTCCCCGCGATCACGCCCAGGGGGAAATCGACGGGCGGCAGCCGGTTCGGCAGGCTGTCCGGAGCCGTGCCCAGCTGCAGGCCCGCAGGACCGTTGATCAGGCCAAAAACCTCCCAGTCGCCCAGTTCATCCACCAGTTCACTGCCTTGGTTGGGCGGGCCAAGCATGACGACACGAGCCAGGCTATCCGGGTGATTGTGCTGCAGCCAATGGCGCAGCAGGATCCCGCCCATGGAGTGGGTGACCAGATGCACCGGCTGCGCACCGCATGTGGCAAAGGCCTCTGGCAGCACCTGCTCCGCCAGATCGGCAACCGGCAGCTTCGTGGAGGCATAGCCCGGGCGCACCACATCCATGCCGCGCCCGATCAACACATCCTCCATCACCGCAAACGACGCTTCGCTGCGGGCAAGCCCATGCAGCAGGATCACGCAATCGGCCATGGCCGGTATCGGCAACAGCCCCGAAAGGCCCATCAACAGGGAGGAAAGCAGTGATTTCATGCCGTTCAGATAGGATGTTCCAGATCTCGCCGAAAGCCCCTATGCCCGTTTTGGAGCCGCCCAGATCACCAGGGCAATGCCGCCCAGAACCGCCGTGGTGCCCAGGATAAGGCGCAGACCGACGGGTTCAGCCAGGACGAGCGCACCGCCCAGGATGGCCAGGACCGGAACGCTCAGCTGGATGGTGGCGGCCACGGCAGGCTGCAGCTGCGGCAGGACCCGGTACCACAGCGCATAGCCCAGACCGGAGGTGACCGCCCCGGACAGCACCGCAAGGGCAAGTCCGGTTGCGGTGACGTGCAGCTGCGCGAACAGCACCGCGACGACGGGCAGCATCATTGCTGTCGCCACAAGGAAATTCGTTGCCGTCGCGCGCAGGGGATCGCCCGCACCGCGCCCCAACAGGGTATAGGCCGCCCAGCCCACTCCGCTGGCGGCCATCAGCAGTGACGCCCCCAGCGGCACCTGCACCGGACCGCTGGGCCAGACCACGAAGGCAAGACCGGCAAAGGCCAGAGCAGCCCCCAGCACCTGCCCTGTGGTGGTCCGGCTGCCCCGCAAGGCACCCCATCCGAACATGGAAATCTGCACCACCCCGAACAGGATCAGTGCCCCCAGCCCCGCATCCAGCCCTTTGTATGCCAGGCAAAAGCCGATCATATAGAGCGTCAGCGCCGCGCCACCCTTCAGGGCCTCCCACACCGTCGTGGCGCCGCCCGTCAGCAACCCGCCCCCCTGCAGGCGCCCGGACCGCAAGACCTGTAGCCAAAGCAGCAGAACAAGCGCACCCGCACCGGAGGCAAGACGCAAGAGCCCAAACCCCAAGGCATCCATATGGCCCCATCCGATCGCCATGCGGCCCAGGACGGAATTGGCGGCAAAGGCGATCAGGACCAGCAGAACAAGGCTTACAAGTTTCAAAATCCGGCCTCCAAGTCAGGCCGGAATACCGCGCCTATCGGTTTAGAATACGCAGGTCGGTATCACCGTATCCGCAGGTGTAGCAACAGTCATTGCAGCGTTGCGAGTTGTTGAGGCCAACACCCCAGTACTGGGTTTCATTGCCGCGCACCCAGGCGCCATAACAGATGGTTTCGCCTGTCTCGCAGCTGAGCACATACTCTTGCGGATTGTAGTCATCCAGAATGTAGACCTTCCCATTCCCCGGCCAGGCCCGGTTGTAGTCCTGACTGTAGAATTCGAGGCTGACGATATGCGGATAGTCGCTGCGAATGGTCCATCTCAGACTGTCGGCGCTGACGGCCCCTGCAACCGTCAACAAACCCGCAATCGCGGCCATGTTTCTCAATACCTTCATGATTTCCCCCCTGCAATCGTATCGTTAAACACGCAAAGCGTAAGGGACGATACCCCAGGCGACCAAGCGATTATTGGCCCGTTTTCAATTTCTCAAATACGGCAGACTTCTCAGACATTGAAATCGGGCTCAAAATGCTACCCAGCATTTTGAGCCCCATGAAAAAGGGGCCGCCCGAAGGCGACCCCTAATTCATCCAGCTGGATGGCGTGACTTACATCATGCCGCCCATGCCGCCCATGCCGCCCATGTCGGGCATGCCGCCGCCTGCCGCGCCTTCTTTGGCGGGCTTGTCAGCAACCATGGCTTCGGTGGTGATCAGCAGGCCTGCAACCGATGCCGCGTCTTCCAGAGCGGTACGGGTCACTTTCGCCGGGTCGATCACGCCGAACTTGAACATGTCGCCATATTCATCGGTCTGAGCGTTGTAGCCGAAGTTCTTGTCAGTGGATTCGCGGACCTTGCCCGCGACAACCGCACCGTCAACACCTGCGTTTTCGGCGATCTGGCGCAGCGGAGCTTCGATCGCGCGGCGCACGATGGCGATACCGGCGTTCTGGTCTGCGTTGGCACCGGTCAGACCTTCAAGGCCTTTGCCCGCCTGAACCAGAGCAACACCACCGCCGACGATCACGCCTTCCTGCACGGCTGCGCGGGTCGCGTTCAGAGCATCGTCCACACGGTCTTTGCGCTCTTTCACTTCCACTTCGGTCATGCCGCCGACGCGGATCACGGCAACACCACCTGCCAGTTTGGCAACGCGTTCCTGCAGCTTCTCACGGTCGTAATCGGAAGAGGTCTCTTCGATCTGGGTGCGGATCTGGGCAACACGTGCTTCGATCTCGGCCTTCTCGCCTGCGCCATCAACGATGGTGGTCTCGTCCTTGGTGATCTCGACCTTCTTGGCGGTGCCCAGCATGTCCATGGTGACGGACTCGAGTTTCATGCCCAGATCTTCGGAGATGACCTGACCGCCGGTCAGGATCGCGATGTCCTGCAGCATGGCCTTGCGGCGATCGCCGAAGCCCGGTGCCTTGACGGCTGCGATTTTCAGACCGCCACGCAGTTTGTTCACAACCAGGGTTGCCAGCGCTTCGCCTTCGACGTCTTCGGCGATGATCAGCAGCGGCTTCTGGGACTGGATCACCTGCTCGAGCAGCGGAACCATCGGCTGCAGGGAAGAGAGTTTCTTCTCGTGCAGCAGGATCATGCAGTCATCAAGATCTGCGATCATCTTGTCGGGGTTGGTGACGAAGTAGGGCGACAGGTAGCCACGGTCGAACTGCATGCCTTCGACCACGTCGGTCTCGGTTTCCATGCCTTTGTTCTCTTCGACGGTGATGACACCTTCGTTGCCGACCTTCTGCATCGCGTCTGCGATCTGCTGGCCGATCTCGGCTTCGCCGTTGGCGGAGATGGTGCCGACCTGCGCAACTTCAGCAGAGTCGTTCACCGGACGCGCCATTTCCTTGATCGCTTCGACGACCTTGGAGGTGGCCATGTCGATGCCGCGCTTCAGGTCCATCGGGTTCAGACCGGCAGCGACCTGCTTCAGGCCTTCCTTGACGATCGCCTGGGCCAGAACGGTCGCGGTGGTGGTGCCGTCACCGGCTTCGTCGTTGGTGCGGGAAGCGACTTCCTTCACCATCTGGGCGCCCATGTTCTCGAACTTGTCTTCCAGTTCGATTTCCTTGGCAACCGACACACCGTCCTTGGTGATGCGCGGCGCGCCGAAGGATTTATCCAGAACCACGTTGCGGCCTTTGGGGCCCAGGGTCACCTTGACGGCATCTGCGAGGATGTTCACACCCTTCAGCATCTTGTTGCGGGCATCGGTGTCGAATTTGACGTCCTTAGCAGCCATGTTTCACTCTCCTAGAGAAAATCTGTGTTTGTCAGCGATTATGATGGGATCAGAGAAGCCTGCGGGCTTACTCGATGATGCCCATGATGTCGCTTTCCTTCATCATCAGCAGCTCTTCGCCGTCGACGGTGACCTCGGTGCCGGACCATTTTCCGAACAGGATCTTGTCACCGGCCTTCACGGCCATGGCGATCAGCTCGCCGCTGTCCTTGCGCGCGCCTTCGCCGGTGGCGACAACAACGCCTTCCGAGGGCTTTTCCTTGGCGCTATCGGGGATGATCAGCCCGCCAGCGGTTTTCTCTTCGCTTTCGGTGCGGCGTACCAGCACGCGGTCATGAAGCGGTTTCAATGCCATCTTTGCAGCTCCTTAATAGGCTCAAAGGTTGTTTTTCTGGTCAGCCCCTGCTCCCCGCAGAGGCGTTATCACTCACACCGGGTGAGTGCTAACGGAGCAATAGCTAGGCAGCACCCGGGAGCGAGTCAACAGGTTAGATGCAAGAAAATTGACCCGCCTTGCCCGGAAATCAGCATGCTGCTTTGCAGCACTGCCCGGACAGATCGGGACTGGGGTCAAGAAAGACTGTGATCCCAGTCCGCTAAGCCGGTGCGGCCCTGATCGCTGAGGGCGTAGATGCCCTTTTCCACCTTTTCGAACCAGCCGTAATGATTGTCCCGCATCAGCGTCGTGGCCCGCCCGACGCCGGTGGCCTTGGCCACATCCGCTCCCTTGCAGGCGCCGTGCTCTGCCAGATGCTGCGCACAGGCGAGCGCATCCTGCCGGTAGGCGGTGACAATGCCATAGCGCGTGGCGCCGCCCGCGTTGGGATCTCCGCGCAGGCGCTCGAACTCCCGCAGCAGCCGCTGCTTGCGGATCTTGGATTTGCGCGGCGCATAGGGGCCGGGATCGCACTGGACCTCGACCCGGCCATCGGCCAGCACCGTGATCAGACCGAGGCCAAGTCGGCGACACAGAGAGAGATTGTCCTTCAGCATCCGCCGCGCCTGCTTGCCCTTGGGCTTGGGCACGGCAATGTAGACCAGATCGGTGATCGCCTGCCGGGTGACCGCCTGATGGAACAGCGACAGGGAAAACCGTAGCTTCAGCTCCACGATCACCGGATCCTCATCGCCGCGCCGCGCCACCACATCCGCCGCGCCGACCTCCCCTTTCACCTCATAGCCTTGGCGCTCCAGGAGCGCCTTGATCGGGGGATAGAGATCTGCTTCGCGTGTCATAGGAATTGATTGACAGTTTGAGCGGGGCAAAACAAGCCAAGAGGTTAGAAGGTGTCGGCGCTCTTTTCTCGCCCCGAGCTATTCTTACGATGGGCCAAGCGCCGCAGCGCGGCGGTGATGGGGTGACAAACGCCCCGGCCCTGCTATAAGGCGCGCAAATTCTCCCGTATCTACAGGATTGCATCATGACCACGCTCGTTTTCGGCCACAAATCCCCCGACACCGATTCCACCGGCTCCCCCATCGTCTGGGCCTGGTACCTGAATGAGGTGAAAGGCATCGCGGCTGCGCCCAAACTGCTGGGTGAACCCAACACCGAAGCCGCCTTCATGCTGGAGCGCTGGGGCCTGGAAAAGCCCGAGATCATCGCCGATGTGGCCGACGACCAGCCCGTGGTGATCGTGGACACCAACAACCCGGCCGAGCTGCCCGCCAATATCAATGGCGCCGACGTGCAGGCGATCATCGACCACCACAAGCTGGTTGGCGGCCTGGAAACCAAGGGTCCGATCGATATCACCATCCGCCCGCTGGCCTGCACCGCCACCATCATGAACGACCTGATCGGTGACGACATGGCGAAGATGCCGGAACCCATCAAGGGCGCCGCGCTGACCTGCATCCTGTCCGACACGCTGGAGTTCCGCTCGCCCACCACCACCGACCATGACCGTGCCGTGGCCGAGAAACTGGCCGCGGAACTGGGCATCGACATCGCCGAATACGCAGCCGAAATGTTTGCCGCGAAATCCGATGTTTCCTCCTTCTCGGATGCCGAGCTGATCCGCATGGATTCGAAGGAATACGAGGTCGACGGCACCAAGTTCCGCGTCTCGGTTCTGGAAACCACCGCGCCGGGCGTCGTGCTGGACCGCAAGGCCTCGCTGATCGAAAGCATGACCACCGTTGCGTCCGAGGATGGCGTCGATCAGGTGCTGCTCTTCGTGGTGGACATCCTGAACGAGGAAGCCACCCTGCTGGTGCCCAACGACCTGGTCAAAACCGTCGCCAAGAAAAGCTTTGATGCCGATGCCACAGGCGACACCGTTGTCCTGCCCGGCGTGATGAGCCGCAAGAAGCAGATCATCCCGAACCTCAAGGTCTGATCTTGGATCTTCGAAGCAATGGAAAAGGCGCCCCGCACGGCGCCTTTTTCTATTCGGGCAGGTATTCCCGGTGGCACAGACCGCCCGTCTCGGTCATATCTTGCCGCGCAGCCCTCAGCCCCCCTCAGGAAAGGCCAAACCCATGACCCGCATCATCGAAAACCTTGCCGAGGTCTCTGCCCCCTATCGCGCGCTCTTTGTCGATCTCTGGGGCTGTGTCCATAACGGGATCACCGCCTACCCCGAGGCCGTTGCCGCCCTGCAGACCTATCGTCAGCGCGGTGGGATCGTGGTTCTGGTGACCAACTCGCCGAAACCGCGCGCAGGCGTGGCCGAGCAGTTGAAACAGTTCGGCGTGCCGCAGGATGCCTATGACACCATCGCCACCTCGGGCGATTCCGCCCGCGCCGCCATGTTCACCGGCGCGGTGGGTGACAAGGTCTATTTCATGGGCGAATGGCAGCGCGATGCGGGCTTCTTTGAACCGCTGCATGTGATCGACAAGCCGGTTGAGATCACCCGCGTGCCCCTGCAGGAGGCCACCGGCATCGTCTGCTGCGGCCCGTTTGATCCGATGGCCGATCCGGATGTGAACCGGGCGGACTTCCTCTATGCCAAGCAAAAGGGCATGAAACTCCTCTGTGCCAATCCCGATATCGTGGTGGACCGCGGCGAGACCCGCGAATGGTGCGCCGGCGCCCTGGGCCGACTCTATACCGAAATGGGCGGCGAGAGCCTCTACTTCGGCAAGCCGCACCCGCCGATCTACGATCTTGCCCGCCGCCGCCTGGCGGAATTGGGTCAGGATATTGCCGATGGCGACATTCTGGCGATCGGGGACGGGCCGCACACCGATATTTCAGGCGCCATGGGCGAGGGAATCGATTCCCTTTTCATTTCCGGTGGCCTTGCGGCAGCTGAAACCAAAACGTCGCACCAGCCAGATCCGGATGCCCTAACAGACTACCTGGCAAGGGAAAACAGCGCCCCGACCTTCACCATCGGCCGCCTGCGCTAAGGCGTAATTCTAACAGAAAGCCCTTGATTTTCTGCACCTGCAAAGTAATAAAGTTGCAGAACCAAGGGCCATGGCGCTCTAAAATTTCAAAGGGGATCCACGGATGCCTGAAAACCCGGAGGGGCGCATGTTGGACAATCTGCCACGCGGAACCATCTGCATCGAAGACATTGAAATGGGCATGGTCCGCTACCTGCGCAAGGTGGTGACGGATGAGGACATCCAGAAGTTCGCCGATGTCTCCACCGACCACAACCCGGTGCATATGGATGACGATTACGCCCGTGACACCATCTTTGAAGGCCGTATCGCCCATGGGATGCTGACCGCCGGCCTGATCTCTGCCGTGATCGGCGAACAGCTGCCGGGCCATGGCACCATCTACATGAGCCAGTCCTTGAAGTTCCTTGCCCCGGTGCGCCCCGGCGACATGGTTCTGGCCGAGGTCGAAGTGACCGACATCCAGATCGACAAGCGCCGCGTCCGGCTCGATTGCCGCTGCATGGTCGATGGTAAGAAGGTCCTGGTGGGCGAGGCCATGGTCATGGCCCCCTCGCGCAAGTTCGACTAAGGCGCATTCCCGCCCCCGACACAGCCGCAATGATGCGCAACGGCACGCTTGCATGCCCCGTCACGGGGCGCTAGGCAGGCGCCATGCGCATCATTCGTGACTACCAGTTTGTTGAAGGCCAGGACCGCGGCGCCAGCGTCGCGATCGGCAATTTCGATGGCGTTCACCGCGGCCATCGGTCGGTGATCGATCTGGCGCGCCAGGCCGCCCCGGACGCCCCCCTTGGCGTGGTGACCTTCGAGCCGCATCCGCGCGAATTCTTTGCCCCTGCCGCACCGCCCTTTCGCCTGATGTCCGCCGCTGCGCGGGCCTCGCGGCTGGGCAAGCTGGGGGTGGAAAAGCTCTATCAGCTGAACTTCAACGCCGCCCTGTCAGGGCTGACGCCGGAAGAGTTTGCAAGCAAGGTTCTTGCCAAGGGCCTAGGTCTCAAACATGTGGTGGTGGGCGCCGATTTCTGTTTCGGCAAGGGGCGCGCGGGCACCGCTGAGGATCTGATACGCTTTGGCCGGGACATGCGCTTTGGCGTCACCATCGCCCCCTTGATGGAATACACCGAACATACCGTCTCTTCGACCGCGATCCGCCAGGCGCTGAGCGATGGCCGCCCGCGCGACGCCGCTGCCATGCTGGGCCATTGGCACCGGATCGAAGGCACTGTCGTGGGCGGAGAGCAGCGCGGGCGGGACCTTGGTTTTCCCACCGCAAACATGTCCATCGACGGGCTGCATCCGCCTGCATTCGGCGTCTATGCGGTGCTGGTCGACGTGCTCGATGGCCCTCACAAGGGCAGCTACCACGGTGCCGCCTCTGTCGGGGTGCGGCCGATGTTCAACGGTGATCACCCCAATATCGAAACCTTCCTGTTCGATTTCACCGGCGACCTATATGGCGCGACCCTCTCGGTCGGGCTGGTGGACTACCTGCGCCCGGAGATGAAGTTCGACGGGCTGGAGGGGCTGATTGCGCAGATGGATGCGGATTGCGCCAAGGCGCGCGAAATCCTGGCCGCCGTATGAGCAGGCTTGCCCCCCGGTTCTGGGAGAAGAAGCCGCTCGACAAGCTGTCCGCGGCCGAGTGGGAGGCGCTTTGTGATGGCTGTGGCAAATGCTGCCTCAACAAGCTGGAGGATGAGGACACGGGCGAGGTTGCCCTCACCCGCGTGGCCTGCCGCCTGCTGGATGATCAGACCTGCCGCTGCGCCCACTATGAGAACCGCCACCAGTTCATCCCCGAATGCATCGTGCTGAAGCCCGAGAATCTGGACACCCACGCCTATTGGATGCCGCAGACCTGCGCCTATCGGCTCTTGTGGCAGGGCAAGCCCCTGCCCGGCTGGCACCCGCTGATCACCGGCAATCCGGATTCGGTGCATGACGCGGGGGTTTCGGTGCAGGGCATGACCGTCTCCGAATTCGACACCCCAGAAGAAGACTGGGAAGATTACATCATTGAGGAGCCCATCTGATGTTCTTTGCCTCTGACAATTCCGGCCCCGTCCACCCCGAAGTTCTGGACGCGCTGAGCGCGGCCAACACGGGCTATGCCATGGGTTATGGCGCAGATGCCCAGATGGACGCCGTGCGCCAGCGCCTGCGCGACATCTTCGAGGCGCCCGAAGCGGCGATCTACCTGGTGGCCACCGGCACCGCCGCCAACGCCCTGGCGCTGGCCACCCTCTGCGAGCCTTTCCAGACCGTGTTTTGCAGCCCCGTGGCCCATATCCACGAGGATGAATGCAACGCCCCCGAGTTCTACACGGGCGGCGCCAAACTGACGCTGGTGCCCGGCGGCGACAAGATGACACCCGAAGCGCTGCGCAACAGCATCGCGGGCGAAGAGACCCGCGGCGTCCATGGGCCCCAGCGCGGGCCGGTCTCGATCACCCAGGTCACCGAACGCGGGTCGGTCTACTCCCTGGACGAGCTGACGGCCCTTTGCGCCGTCGCCAAGGACTACGGTCTGCCCGTGCATCTGGATGGCGCGCGCTTCACCAATGCGCTGGTGGCGCTGAACTGCTCTCCGGCGGACATGACCTGGAAGGCGGGCGTGGATGCGGTCTCCTTTGGCGGCACCAAGAACGGTTTGATGGGGGTTGAGGCGGTGATCTTCTTCGATCCCAAACACGCCTGGGAATTCGAACTGCGGCGCAAGCGCGGCGCGCATCTGTTCTCCAAGCATCGCTACCTGTCGGCGCAGATGCTGGCCTATCTGGACAACGACCTGTGGCTGTCCAGCGCCAAGGCCGCCAATGACTCCTGCGCTGTCCTGGTCGAGGGGCTGCGCAAAGCCGGGGCCACATTCCTGTCGGAACCGGATGCGAACATGGTTTTCGCCGCCCTGCCCCGCAGCACCCACAAGCGCCTGATGGAGGCCGGGGCCGTCTATCACCTGTGGGATGGCCCGCTGGAAGGGCCGGATGATGAAGAGGTCACCGCGCGTTTCGTCTGCGACTGGTCGATCAGCCGCGATGAGATCGCGGCGTTCTTGAACCTGCTCTGATCTCAAAGACGCAGGGGCGCTGGCCACGCGCATATTCAGGACACTGCCCCCGCAAGGGTTTTGGCGGCAGAGGCCGCGACACTGGTCTTGCGATGGGCAATCCCCACGCGGCGGCTGACGTCGGCCGCCTCGCGCAGGGTGCAGATGGTGATCCGGTCGGAGGCTTGCGCATAGGAGAGCGGAACCAGAGCCACGCCCAGGCCTGCGGCAACCAGGTCCAATAGCTGCGCATCGTGAAGCGCCTGCGCCGAGATCATCAGCCTGCCCTCCCCTGCCGCGCGGAACAGATCTGCGGAGGGGCAATAGGGGCGTGAAATCATCTGCATCTGTGCCAGATCCTGCAAGGTCAACTCGGCACGAAGGCTAAGGGGATGCCCCACCGGCAGCGCCACCCCATAGCCTTCGTCCCATAGCCCGACAAACCCCATCCCATCAGGTGTACAGGCCTCGGAGCAGAGCACCACATCAGCCAGTTCGGGCGTATCGGTGAACTGGAAGACCACGCCGTCCTTTTCTCTCGCAAGGCGATGAAACCCGGCCTGAAACGGCTCCATCAGCACATCGGGGCAGCAGTGTACCCGCAACTGAGGACGCACGCGCTGTTTCAGGCGGTCCTCCATCTGCTGCAGCTGTGACAGGATCACGCCGCATTGTGCGTATAGCTCGCGCCCCAGATCGGTGGGGACCAGCCCGGCGGGACCACGTTGAAACAGCGGGCCGCCATAATGGGTCTCAAGCCGGGCAATCGCCGCTGAAACCGACGGTTGGCGCACCTCGTTGAGACGTGCCGCAGCACTGAAGGTCCCGGTTTCATAGGCGGACTGAAAGTACCTGAGAGGCGCGAGATCAAGCATAGACTTTCCCTATAGCTACCATAACTGATGCAGCAATTACCTATACATCTCATCCATGCCAAACAAGGGGCACGAAATCCACTGCACTCATTCAAGGAGCCCTTCATGCAACCTGCGGCATCTGTCACCCAAGCCCCTCTGATCGAACAGGTCTTGCGCCTGTTCGAAGCCGGAGATCCTGCGATCCTCACCCTTTTGGCGGAAGATATCGACTTTCGCATCGATCACTACAAAGACGATGCGGACACCGCCTGGCAGCAGGCGCGGGGCATGGGCGCCTTCGGGCCGGTCCTGCAACGGCTGGGTCAAGAGATCTTTCCGCAAGGCACACGCATTCGGGATCTCACCACGAAAACGCTCTGCGATGGTTGGGCCGTGACGCGGATGGAACAGGAGTTCTTCTATCCAAGGCGGAACGGAATGGTGAACAGCGTCACCTATATCATCACCCATGAAGAGGCCGGACAGATCGACTACTTCCGGGAAACCGTTACCACGATCGATACCATCTGACCGCCCGTCCCCGGAGGGCACAACCCTGCCGTCCGGGATATGTCGGCTGGTCTCAGTCGCCCCAGAAGGCGCGAACCGCGGCAGCGGTTTCCGCCGGGTGGGTGATCGATACCATATGCCCTGCACCCGCGATCACCTCGGAGCGGGCGTCGGGCAGACGCTGTGCCAGGCCTTCGTTGACCACGGCAATCACCGGCTGCGTCTCGCTGCCGCGCAGCAGCAGCACCGGCACATCCAGCCCCTGCAGCACGCCGGGGCGCAACACGCCCGGCCGATCCTGATAGACCGCCGCATCGCAGGCGGGAACGATATGGATCGCCCGTGTCATCGCGTCCCGCGTCGCCTCGGGCAGGTCCGGCCAGCGCGGCGCGCCGGAGCTCCAAGCGCGGTTGAACAGCCGTGCTGCAAGTGCGGCATCCCCGGCGGCAAACGCCTCCATGAAAGGCTTGCTGTCGTCCCGAGTGCGCTGTGCCACCTCGGGGTCATCTTCCAGAGCCACCCGGAACAGCACCGGTTCGATCAGGATCAGGCTGCGCACCTTTTCAGGGCGCGCCAGCGCCATGCGCAAAACCACGGTCGCGCCAAAGGAGTGACCGATCAGATCGACAGGTTCATCGGGCATGAGCGACAGCCCCGCCTCGGTATTGCGGTCCTGGTAGTCGCCCTCTCCGTCCCAATCCGGACTGCGCCCATGCGACAGGAGATCGAAGGCGCTGACGGTTACCGCACCCTCCATCGCCTCTGTAAACCCGCGCCAGGTGCCCGAATGCGCCAGCGAGCAATGCACCGCCAGCATCTGTCGCGGACCACTCCCGAAGCTACGGCTGAAAACGGGCTGCGGCAGGGTCTGCACCAGATCACTCATATGGGTTACTGCTCCGATAGATGCCGGTCCAGATCATCCAGCCGATCCTGGCCCCAGAACTTGGCGCCGTCTTCGGTGATATAGAAAGGAGCGCCGAAAACACCAGCGGAAACCGCATCTTCCAGGTTCTGACCATACGTCTCTGCCCCGACCAGAAGGCCGCTGTCCGCCAGCGCGGGATCAAACCCGGCTGCGGTCAGGCAGTCGCGGATCACGACATCCTCGGCGATATCCTTCTCCTCGGCCCAGCAGGCCCGCAGCACGCCCTGAACCAGGGCGCCAAGATCACCGCCACCCGCCTTCTGGGCGGCAATGATCGCATAGGACGATGGCGCCGCATTGGTCGGCCAATGAGCAGGCTTGAGGTTCATCGGCATCCCCAGCTTCCTGGCCTGTCGTTCAAGCTCGATCAGGCGGTACTCCTGGCGGGCAGGATGACGGTCTTTCGGAGGGGTGCCCCCGGTGCGCGGAAACAGCGCCATGATATCGAAGGGTTTGTATGTAATTTGGGCAGCATGCCGCTCTGCCAGCTTTTCCAGCCTGTTTCCGGCAAGATAGGCATAGGGAGAAAGGGTCGAGAAGTAGAAATCGATGGCTGCCATGTCGGTTTTCTCCGGCTTAGAACTAGGCTGGACCCTAGGCACATGTTAAGCGGGGTTCAATATCACGAATCTGTCACATTGCCTTGCTGCCCGGGGATATCAGCCAATGCCGACCATGAACGAACCCAAGCTTATCGCTGGGAACGCCAACCTTCCTCTTGCCAATTCCATTGCCCGCCGGATGAGCCTGCATCGCGGGGTCGATCAGGGTCTGGTCGATGCCCGTGTCGAGCGGTTCAACGACGGCGAGATCTTCGTCGAGGTCTACGAGAACGTGCGCGGCGAGGACATGTTCATCGTCCAGCCGACCTCGAACCCGGCCAATGACAACCTGATGGAGCTCTTGATCATCTCCGATGCGCTGCGCCGTTCCTCTGCACGCCGCACCACCGCTGTGATCCCCTATTTCGGCTACGCCCGCCAGGACCGCCGCACCAAGGCCCGCACGCCGATCTCGGCCAAGCTGGTCGCCAATATGCTGACCGGCGCCGGGATCGAGCGGATCCTGACCATGGATCTGCACGCCGCGCAGATCCAGGGCTTCTTCGACATTCCCGTGGACAACCTCTATGCCTCGCCCATCTTCGCGCTGGACGTGCGGCATCAGTTCAAGGACAACATGGCCGATCTGATGGTCGTCTCCCCCGACGTGGGCGGCGTGGCCCGCGCCCGTGAGCTGGCCAAGCGGATCAACGCTCCGCTGTCGATCGTGGACAAGCGCCGCGAGAAACCCGGTGAAGTGGCCGAGATGACCGTGATCGGCGATGTCACCGACAAGATCTGCCTGATCGTGGACGACATGTGCGACACCGCCGGCACGCTTTGCAAGGCGGCGCAGGTGCTGCTGGACAACGGCGCCAAGGAAGTCCACGCCTATATCACCCATGGCGTGATGAGCGGCCCCGCGGTGGAACGTGTGACCAACTCGGTGATGAAGTCCCTGGTGCTGACCGATACCATCCAGCCGACCGAAGCGGTCCTGGGCGCCCCCAATATCCGTATCCTGCCCACCGCGCCCCTGTTCACCCAGGCGATCCTGAACATCTGGCACGGTACCTCGGTCTCTTCCCTGTTTGAAGACAAGACCCTGATCCCGATCTACGAGTCGCTTTACAGCCACGTGTGATCGCGGCTGCCCGGAACGAAACCGCAAGGCCCTGCGCAAACCTCTGCGCGGGGCCTTTTCATTGCCCCCTAATCGACATCCCAATCATCTTCGAAGGGCAGATCGCCAATCGCCATCCAGGCGGCCCGCACACGGGCAATACGGCTGTCGGACCAGGTGCGAAAAACGATCTCGAACCCGGTCTCGGTGATGTTTTCGGCCGATAGATCCGCACGCACCGCCGCTTCGGTATCCATATCCCACATTGACAGCGACACATGCACCGCAGGCGGGCTGGCATAGCTTTGGGCAAAGCGCACCGACTGGCGCCGCTCGCGGTTGCCCTGCCCCGTCCACATGGTGCCGCCGCTGTCAAACTCGGAAAAGACCAGGACATCCCCCTGATCGATCCCAGTGCGGGGATTGCGCAGTCTCTTCATGCTGGCGAACGTCCTACTGCTTTTGATTGTTCTAAAGTCGTATTTTCAACTCAGCATAAAATCACCCTGGCACGCAAAAGAAAACCGGCCCCAGAAGGGACCGGTTTACAATGTGTTATCCGCCTTGGCGCAGAACCCGTTACAGGCTCATGTGGGTGCCAAGGGCCTCCATGTCCGCCAGGAGCTTCGCGGCTTCCTCGACGATGTCGTGGGGCTGCTCTTCTTCCTTTGCGGTCCGGTAGGTCTCGCGCGCTTCCTCGATCAGCTCATCCAGGTGCGCACGGGTCATTTCATCCATCGGGATTGCCTTTTCGGCCAGAACCGAGAGAGCCTCGGAGCCGATTTCGGCAAAGCCGCCGGTGACCACATACTCCGAAGTGCCTTGGGGGCTTTCGACCCGCAGGACACCCGGGCGCATGGTGGTGATGGTCGGCGCATGCATCGGCATAGCCGTCATGTCGCCTTCCGCGCCGGGGATCTGAACCGCGCTCACCTGAAGCGAAGCAAGGCTCCGCTCCGGGCTCACGAGGTCGAATTGCATGGTATCAGCCATCAGGGCCCTCCTTAGGCCGCCTCAGCAGCCATTTTCTCGGCTTTTGCCTTCACCTCTTCGATACCGCCAACCATGTAGAAGGCGCCTTCGGGCAGGTGGTCGTATTCGCCAGCCACAACTGCCTTGAACGAGGAAATGGTGTCTTCCAGCGGAACCTGAACGCCGTCAGAACCGGTGAAGACCTTCGCAACGTCGAACGGCTGCGAGAGGAAACGCTGGATCTTACGGGCACGGGCCACGGTCAGCTTATCCTCTTCGGACAGTTCGTCCATGCCGAGAATGGCGATGATGTCCTGCAGCGACTTGTAGCGCTGGAGGATCTGCTGAACGTCAGAAGCCACTTTGTAGTGCTCTTCGCCAACGATCGAGGGATCCATCAGACGCGAGGTGGAGTCGAGCGGGTCAACGGCCGGGTAGATGCCCAGCTCGGAGATCGCACGGCTCAGAACCGTGGTTGCGTCAAGGTGCGCAAAGGTGGTTGCAGGTGCAGGGTCGGTAAGGTCATCCGCGGGAACGTACACAGCCTGGATCGAGGTGATCGAGCCGTTCTTGGTGGAGGTGATGCGTTCCTGCATGGCGCCCATGTCGGTTGCCAGGGTCGGCTGGTAGCCCACCGCCGAAGGAATACGGCCGAGCAGAGCCGACACCTCGGAACCCGCCTGGGTAAAGCGGAAGATGTTGTCCACGAAGAACAGAACGTCGGTACCGGACTGGTCGCGGAACTGTTCGGCCAGGGTCAGACCGGTCAGCGCAACACGGGCACGGGCACCCGGAGGCTCGTTCATCTGACCGTAAACCAGCGCAACCTGCGATTCCGACAGGTTGTCGGGCTTGATCACGTTGGATTCGATCATCTCGTGGTAGAGGTCGTTACCTTCACGGGTCCGTTCACCAACACCGGCGAACACGGAGAAGCCCGAGTGCACCTTTGCGATGTTGTTGATCAGTTCCATGATGAGAACGGTCTTGCCCACGCCGGCGCCGCCGAACAGGCCGATCTTACCACCCTTGGAGTAGGGTGCGAGCAGGTCGATCACCTTGATGCCGGTCACCAGGATTTCCGACTCGGTCGACTGGTCGTTGAACTCGGGTGCTGCGGCGTGGATCGGGCGGGTTTCTTCCGCTTCGACCGGGCCCTGCTCGTCAACGGGCTCGCCGACGACGTTCAGGATGCGGCCCAGGGTGGCGTTGCCAACCGGGATCGAGATCGGCGCGCCGGTGTCGGTCACTTCCTGGCCACGAACCAGACCTTCGGTTGCGTCCATTGCGATGGTACGGACGGTGTTTTCGCCCAGGTGCTGCGCAACTTCCAGAACCAGATTCTTACCGTTGTTGTCGGTGTTGAGGGCGTTCAGGATCGCGGGCAGCTCGTCGTCAAACTGGACGTCGACAACGGCGCCGATGATCTGAACCACCTTGCCTTTTGCATTTGCCATGTGATTGGTCTCCGGTTGTCTCTTAGAGCGCCTCGGCGCCCGAAATAATTTCAATCAGCTCGTTGGTGATCACGGCCTGGCGGGAACGGTTGAACTCGATGGTCAGCTTGTCGATCATATCGCCCGCGTTGCGGGTCGCATTGTCCATCGCGCTCATCCGGGCACCCTGTTCGGATGCGCCATTTTCCAGCAGCGCCGCAAAGATCTGGGTGGAAACGCCACGAGGCAGCAGGTCGGCGAGGATCGCCTCTTCGCTGGGCTCGTAATCGTATACCGCCGAGCTCTCTTCGGCTTCGCCGCCCTCGTAGGAGGCCGGGATGATCTGCTGCGCCGTCGGCACCTGGGTCACAACGTTGACGAACTCCGCGTAGAAGATCGTGGCAACATCGAATTCACCAGCGTCGAAACGGGTCAGGATGTCCTTCGCGACGCCCTGCGCATTGGCATAGCCGATGCGCTTGACTTCGCTCAGGTCCACGTGACCGACAAAATCGGCAGCAAAGTCGCGGCGCAGGGCGTCGCGGCCTTTCTTGCCGACGGTCAGGATCTTGACCGTCTTGCCGGCGGCTTTCAGCTCTGTCGCCTTCTGACGGGCCAGCTTGGCGATGTTGGCGTTGAAACCGCCACACAGACCACGCTCGGCCGTCATCACGACCAAGAGCTGCACCTGATCGCTTCCGGTGCCGCGCAGCAGCTTGGGCGCTGCGTCGCTGTCACCGACCGAAGCCGCCAGAGAGGCCATCACGGCGTTGAACCGCTTGGCATAGGGACGGCTGTCTTCGGCAGCTTCCTGGGCGCGGCGAAGTTTCGCCGCGGCCACCATTTGCATGGCTTTTGTGATCTTGCGGGTCGATTTGACCGACTCGATCCTGTTTTTAAGGTCCTTAAGACTCGGCATTGCCTCGTCCCCCCTTAAGCGAAGTCAGCTGCGAATTCGTCCAGCGCGGCTTTGATCTTGTCGGCGGCATCGCCCTTGATCTTGGGATCTTCGTTGGTGATCCAATCCAGCAGATCCTGGTGCTTGCCACGCAGGTGCGCCAGCATGCCTGCCTCGTAACGACCCACGTCCTTGACGGCGATCTTGTCGAGGTAGCCGGTGGTGCCCGCGAAGATCACGCAGACGATTTCAGCGTTGGTCAGCGGTGCGTACTGGGGCTGCTTCATCAGCTCGGTCAGACGCGCACCACGGTTCAGCAGCTGCTGGGTCGCGGCGTCGAGGTCGGACCCGAACTGGGCGAAGGCCGCCATTTCGCGGTACTGAGCCAGTTCCAGTTTCACCGGACCGGCAACGGATTTCATCGCGTTGGTCTGGGCCGAGGAGCCCACACGCGAAACCGACAGACCGGTGTTCACGGCGGGACGGATGCCCTGGTAGAACAGTTCAGTTTCCAGGAAGATCTGGCCGTCGGTGATCGAGATCACGTTGGTCGGAATAAAGGCCGACACGTCGCCGCCCTGGGTTTCGATGACGGGCAGAGCGGTCAGCGAACCGGCGCCGAAGTCTTCGTTCAGCTTGGCCGAACGTTCCAGCAGGCGGGAGTGCAGGTAGAAAACGTCACCCGGATAGGCTTCACGGCCCGGCGGGCGGCGCAGCAGCAGGGACATCTGGCGATATGCAACGGCCTGCTTGGACAGGTCATCATAGATGATCAGCGCGTGCTTGCCGTTGTCACGGAAGTATTCGGCCATCGCGGTTGCGGCATAGGGTGCCAGGAACTGCAGCGGTGCCGGGTCGGACGCGGTTGCGGCAACCACGATCGAGTAGTCCATCGCGCCGTTTTCTTCCAGCTTCTTCACCAGCTGGGCAACGGTGGAACGCTTCTGGCCGACAGCAACGTAGACGCAGTACAGTTTCTTGGACTCATCGTCGCCTGCGGCGTCGTTGTAGACCTTCTGGTTCAGGATGGCGTCCAGAGCAACGGCGGTTTTACCGGTCTGACGGTCGCCAATGATAAGTTCACGCTGGCCACGGCCGATCGGGATCATCGCGTCCACGGACTTGAGGCCGGTTGCCATCGGCTCGTGCACCGATTTACGCGGGATGATGCCCGGCGCCTTGGAGTCGGCGATGCCGCGTTCCTTGGATTCGATGGGGCCCTTGCCGTCCAGCGGGTTGCCCAGACCGTCCACAACGCGACCCAGCAGTTCGGGGCCAACCGGAACGTCCACGATCGAGTTGGTGCGCTTGACCACGTCACCTTCTTTAATGTCGCGGTCCGAGCCGAAGATCACGATACCGACGTTGTCGGCTTCGAGGTTCAGCGCCATGCCCATGATGCCGCCGGGGAACTCGACCATTTCGCCGGCCTGAACGTTGTCGAGGCCGTAGACGCGGGCGATACCGTCACCAACGCTCAGCACGCGACCGATCTCGGCCACCTCTGCTTCTTGACCAAAATTCTTGATCTGGTCTTTCAGGATCGCAGAAATCTCTGCTGCTTGGATACCCATTTATCCGACCTCTTTCATTGCGTTCTGTAGGGAGTTGAGCTTGGAGCGGATCGAGCTGTCGATCATCTTCGAGCCCACTTTAACGACGAGACCGCCAATGATGCTTTCATCGACGGTTGCATTGATGGTAACTTTCTTGCCCACGCGCGCGGCCAGGGTCTTGGCCAGCTTGTCGCTCTGGGTCTTGGTCAGCGCCTTGGCAGAGGTCACCTCTGCGGTGACTTCACCGCGGGCCTCGGCCAGGCTGGCGCGCAGCGCCTCGATCAGCGCGGGCACCACGAACAGACGGCGCTTGGCGGCCATCAGCGACAGGGTATTGCCCAGGACGGGATCAAGCCCCATCTTTGCTGCAACAGCGGTGATCGCTGCGGCCTGCTCTTCACGCGTCACCAGGGGCGAGCTGATCAGATTTTGAAGGTCTTCACTGTCAGCCAGCGCAGCTGCCAGGTCGTTGATGCTGGTCTCAAGGCTATCGAGCGCCTTGTTCTCTTCAGCGATCTCAAAGACCGCTGTGGCATAGCGCGCGGCGATGCCTGCAGAAATCGAAGCTGGTTCGGACACGTCCACCCTTCCGATATTATTTTGGCCCCGGTCTGCGCACCTGGAAACAGGCAGCACCCGGGGGTGTGAGTCAGCCCACCGTTACGGCAGGTCATCGAAATCAGCGTGGATGTAGCAGAGCGATCCCCTCCTATCAACTGCCTATAACGGTAACGGCAAAATGACTGAATTAAGTATTTTCAATACCTTAGCAAAACTGCGGCCCTTTGCCCGTGCAACTGGTGTCAAAAAATAGACGTTTCGTTCATTAATTTGCGATTCCTGAACGTCCCAAAACGAGATTTGTTCCCCCTTCGTGCAGCATTTGCGCCATCCGCACCCCGTCTTTCGGAACGCGTGCGGCGTGAGTAACGGAGTGGGAATCAGCCCGATCAAGCTGGCTTTGCCCGCGTGGCAGTACATCGCTGCGGCTGGGATCAACCGGTACCGGCAGCGACCGTCAAGCCGGTTCGCCAATCGGGTTGGACAGCCCCTCCAGCACCCGGATCGGGTTGGACCGCTTGACCCGCGTCATCAGACCGCGCTGCTGATGGGTCTGCTTGCTGACCTCGACCATGAAGACTCCTGCGGCCAGCATCGCGGGCAGCCGTTCCCCCATGCGCTCCATCAATGCGCCGGACTTCAGCCAGAAGCGGCGGGAGCTGGGCAAGCGGTACAGCGCCGCCGTGTGCCGCTCGATGGTGAATTGATGCAGCCGCAGCTGGTTCTCCAGCTGGATCAGCGTATAGGGGCGCCCATAACCAAAGGGGGTGCGATCAGAGCGCGCCCAGAACCCTGCCCGGTTCGGCACGATGAAGATCGCGCGCCCCCCGGGCCCCAACACCCGCCAGGCCTCTTCCAGCAGGTGAGAGGGACGCTCCGAGGTCTCAAGCCCGTGCAACATCACCAGCCGGTCCACCCGGCCCGTATCGATCGGCCAGCGGGTTTCCTCGCACAGGACCGACACATTGGGCATCCCCGCAGGCCATTGCATCACGCCCTGCGGTCCCGGCATCAAGGCCAATACCCGCCGCGCCTCGGCCAGATAGGGGCGCAACAGGGGAGCGGCAAAGCCGAACCCCGCCACGGTCTGCCCCGCCGCCTCGGGCCACATCTGCAACAACCGCGCACGGACCGAGGCCTGTGCGGCCCGCCCAAGGGTGCTGCGATAGTAGAAATTCCTCAGATCCTGCACATCAAGATGCATTGCGGGCGCCTGCTGCTTGCGTCACTCTGGGGGCAGTTTAGCAATGAAAAAGCGAATGACCATGCCCCTTGAAATCGTCACCGTTCCCTGCTTGTCCGACAACTACGCCTTCCTGTTGCACGACCACGCCAGCGGAAAGACCGCGCTGGTCGATGCCCCTGAACCCGCAGCCATCAAGGCCGCCCTGGCAGAGCGTGGCTGGGGCCTGGACGAGATCCTGCTGACCCACCACCACTGGGACCATATCGACGGCACTGAGGAGCTGCGCAGCGCCTTTGGCGCCACGGTGACCGGCGCCAGCGCCGATGCCCACCGGCTGCCGCCCCTGGACCGGGCGGTTGCAGATGGCGAAAGCTTCGATCTGTTCGGCCATGCGGTCGCGGTGCTGGATGTCTCTGGCCATACCGTCGGGCATATCGCCTTTCATATCCCGGACAGCCACGCCGTCTTTACCGCCGACAGCCTGATGGCCCTGGGCTGCGGCCGGCTGTTTGAAGGCACGCCTCAGCAGATGTGGCAGAGCCTTTCGAAACTAGCCGCCCTACCTGAGCAGACCATCGTCTACTCGGGCCACGAATACACCCAGTCCAATGCCGCCTTCGCGATCACCATCGAGCCGCAGAACCCTGCCCTGAAATCCCGTGTGGCCGAAATCGAGGCCGCCCGCGCCGCCGGTCAGCCCACGGTGCCCTCGTCGCTGCGGCTGGAAATTGACACAAATCCCTTTCTGCGCGCCCATCTGCCCGAAGTTCAGGCCTCCATCGGTATGGAAGGGGCAGAAGCCGTTGATGTTTTTGCGGAAATCCGCAAGCGCAAGGACAACTTCTGAGCCGGCACCTGCGTGATTTCTACCCGGCCCGAAATAAATGTGACTGAAAAATGAAAGAAACCGCTTGAAGACCGGGCTCTATCAACCAAACTCTAACACTATGAGGCCATGGTTGAGGTAGGGGAAGGATGGTTAACGGACCGCCCCGCCCCCTCAACCCAAGACAGAGGAGCACGCCCGTGCCTTCATTCTCGAGCACATTGGAACAAGCCATTCACGCAGCGCTGGCGCTGGCGAATGAAAGGCGACACGAATTCGCAACGCTGGAACATCTGCTGCTGGCGCTGCTCGACGAACCGGACGCCGCCCGCGTGATGCGCGCCTGCAGCGTTGACCTGGATGAGCTGCGCTCCTCCCTGGTGACCTTCGTGGATGAGGACCTGTCGAACCTGGTCACCGATATCGATGGCAGCGAGGCCGTGCCCACCGCCGCCTTCCAGCGGGTGATCCAGCGCGCCGCCATCCATGTCCAAAGCTCAGGCCGTACCGAAGTCACGGGCGCCAATGTGCTGGTCGCGATCTTTGCCGAACGCGAAAGCGATGCCGCCTACTTCCTGCAGGATCAGGACATGACCCGCTATGACGCGGTGAATTTCATCGCCCATGGCGTGGCAAAGGATCCCGCCTTTGGCGAACCGCGCCCGGTCACCGGCGCCCATGAGGCCGAGGAAGAGCCTCAGGCGCAGGCCGCAAGCGAGGGCGAAAAGAAGGAAAGCGCGCTGGCGAAATACTGCGTCGACCTCAATGCCAAGTCCCGCGAAGGCGATATCGACCCGCTGATCGGCCGCAGCCATGAGGTCGAGCGCTGCATCCAGGTGCTGTGCCGCCGTCGCAAGAACAACCCGCTGCTGGTCGGCGATCCCGGCGTCGGCAAGACCGCCATCGCCGAAGGGCTGGCCCGCAAGATCGTGCAAGGCGAAGTGCCCGAAGTTCTGTCGGAAACCACGATCTATTCGCTCGATATGGGCGCGCTGCTGGCAGGTACCCGCTATCGCGGCGATTTCGAGGAACGCCTGAAGGCCGTTGTGACCGAGCTCGAAGCGCACCCCGACGCGGTCCTGTTCATCGACGAGATCCACACGGTGATCGGCGCCGGCGCCACATCCGGCGGCGCCATGGATGCCTCCAACCTTCTGAAGCCTGCGCTTCAGGGCGGCAAGCTGCGCACCATGGGGTCGACCACCTACAAGGAATTCCGTCAGCATTTCGAAAAGGACCGTGCCCTGTCGCGCCGGTTCCAGAAGATCGACGTGAACGAACCCACCGTCGAGGATGCAATTGCCATCCTGAAAGGGCTGAAACCCTATTTCGAAGAGCATCACAGCGTGAAATTCACCACCGATGCGGTGAAATCGGCGGTAGAACTGTCGGCGCGCTACATCAACGACCGCAAGCTGCCGGACAAGGCCATCGACGTGATCGATGAAGCCGGCGCCGCGCAGCATCTGGTGCCGGAAAGCAAGCGCCGCAAGACCATCGGCGTCAAGGAGGTCGAGGCGGTCGTCGCCAAGATCGCCCGCATCCCGCCCAAAAGCGTCTCCAAGGACGATGCAGAGGTGCTGAAGGATCTGGAGAAATCGCTCAAACGGGTGGTCTTCGGTCAGGACGATGCCATCGATGCCCTGTCCAGCGCCATCAAACTGGCGCGGGCCGGCCTGCGCGAGCCGGAAAAACCCATCGGCAACTATCTCTTCGCCGGCCCCACCGGGGTGGGCAAGACCGAGGTCGCCAAACAGCTGGCCGATACCCTGGGCGTGGAACTTCTGCGTTTCGACATGTCGGAATATATGGAGAAACACGCGGTCTCGCGTCTGATCGGTGCGCCTCCGGGCTATGTCGGCTTTGATCAGGGCGGTCTTCTGACCGATGGCGTCGACCAGCACCCCCACTGCGTGCTGCTGCTGGACGAGATCGAAAAGGCCCACCCCGATGTCTTCAACATCCTGCTTCAGGTGATGGACAACGGGCAGCTCACCGATCACAACGGTCGCACCGTGAACTTCCGCAACGTGGTCCTGATCATGACCTCCAACGCAGGCGCATCGGATATGGCAAAGGCCGCCATCGGCTTTGGCCGCGACCGCCGCGAGGGCGAGGACACCGCCGCCATCGAGCGCACCTTCACACCCGAATTCCGCAACCGTCTGGATGCGGTGATCTCCTTCGCACCGCTGCCGAAAGAGGTCATCCTGCAGGTGGTCGAGAAATTCGTGCTGCAGCTTGAGGCCCAGCTGATGGACCGCAATGTCACCATCGAGCTGACCCGCAAGGCCGCCGAATGGCTGGCCGACAAGGGCTATGACGACAAGATGGGCGCCCGTCCCCTGGGCCGGGTCATTCAGGAGCACATCAAGAAACCCCTCGCCGAGGAACTGCTCTTTGGCAAGCTCACCAAGGGCGGTCTCGTCAAGGTCGGCATCAAGGATGGCGAGATCGATCTGCGCCTCGAAGGTCCCGGCAAGCCCCGTATCTCGGGTGACAAGCCGCCGCTCTTGACCGCAGACTGATGTATCGCACGCTCCTTGCGCTGTTTTCGTCGCTCGCCGCACCTGTTGCGGCGGGCGATTTCGTTCTCTCCTGGCCATCGACTGCACCCTCGGCGAGACCTGCCATATCCAGCAATATGTCGATCGCGACCCGGGCCCCGGCGCGCAGGACTTCACGTGCAACGACCTCAGCTATGACGGCCATAAGGGCACCGACATCGCCCTGCCCTATCTCAGCGACATGCATCGTGGCGTGCGCGTGCGCGCAGCGGCGGACGGCGTGGTTGCAGGCACGCGGGATGGTATGGCTGACCAATATGCCAGCAAGGAAGACGCCCCCGAACTGAAGGGGGTCGAATGCGGCAATGGTGTTCTGCTGCGTCATGCGAATGGCTGGGAAACCCAGTATTGCCACATGAAAAAGGGCTCGCTTCGGGTCAAGAAGGGCGACAAGGTTACTGCGGGCACCACCCTGGGCCAGGTCGGCCTGTCAGGGCAGACACAGTTCCCCCACCTGCACCTGTCCGTGCGCAAGGACGGAGAGGTCATCGACCCTTTCCTGCCCGTTTCAAACGCAACCTGCGGCGCCACTGACGCGCCCATGCTGTGGAAACAGCCCGTCGCCTATTCCGCCGCCGGTTTCATTGGCGCAGGCTTCAGCACCGACGTTCCCGATTACGCAGAGGTGAAATCCGGTGCCGCGACCGCAGCTCACGGCGCTGTCACGGCACAGGCTCCTGCCCTGGTATTCTGGATATATGCCTTTGGCGGCCGAGAGGGAGATATCGTTTCCCTGATGATCGAGGGGCCGAATGGCGCCGTGATCGATCAGAAGGTGAACTTGAAGAAGGACCAGGCGCAGTTCTTCCGGGCAGCGGGAAAGCGGCTGCGCGCGCCCTCCTGGCCTGCGGGTCTTTATACCGGCATCGCGCGGCTGATGCGCGACGGAAAGGAGATCGACCGGATCATCCGTCCCGTTCGGTTCTGAGGCAATCCACCCCTGCTCCCTTCGCTCTTAGCGTTCGGTGAACTTCAACTCGATCCGCCGGTTCTGCGAATGCGCCTCGGGGGTATTGGCGGGGTTCACCGGCTGGTATTCGCCAAATCCATTCGCCGCCAGCCGATCCGGCGGAATGCCAAGCGCCTCGATCATGTAGCGCACCACCGACAGGGCACGGCCCTGGCTCAGCTCCCAATTGTCCTTGAACTTGGGGTGTCCCAGCAGCTTGGTACTGTCGGTATGCCCATCAACCCGGATGATCCAGTTGAGTTCTGGCGGGATCGCGGCAGCCACGCTTTGCAGGATCCGCGCCACCTTGGCGATCTCGGCCTTACCCGCTTCGGAGAGTTCGGCGCTGGCCGGTGCAAACAGAACCTCGGAGGCAAAGACGAACCGGTCCCCCTCGATCCGCACCCCGGCCTGGCTGCCCAGCACATCGCGCAGACGGCCAAAGAATTCTGACCGGTAGCGCTCCAGATCCTGCGCCTTGTTCTCCAGATCCTGCGCCCTGTTGGCCAGGGCAGCGGCTTCGGCCTCCAGCCGCTTGCGTTCCTGTTCTTCCAGGATCCGGCGCCTGCGTTCCTCGGAGGCGGCCCGGGCCAGCGCCGCGTTCAGATCCTGACCCAGGTTCTGCAGCTGCACCTGCTGGGCTGCATCCCGTTCCTGATAATCGTCCAGAATAGCCTGCAGGCTGCCCAACTGTTCCCGCAGCGCCGCGATCTGCTGGTTGAGCAGCGCCGCCTCGGCTTGCGCCTTGGTCGACAGTTGCTTCTGTTCTGCCAGGGCCGCACGTGCCTGGGCCAGCAAAGCCGCGCGTTCCTCGGCCAGGGTCAGCTGCTCCTGCGCGCTGGTCTCCGCATCCCTTTGGGCATTGAGCGCGGCCAGCAGACGCTGCTGCAGCAGATCCTTGTCGCTGGCTGCGGCCTGCGCGTTCTCCAAAGCCTCCAGCGCCGCCAGGAGACGTCGTTCGATGGCCGCGCGGTCCTCTTCCGTTGAACTGGTGGCACTGCGGGCCGCCGCAAGATCCGCGCGCGCCTGATCCAGCTGCGCCTCAAGCCCCGCCTGCAGGCTGGCCGCATCGGTTCGCAGCTGGGCCAGATCCGCCTCCAGGGCGCGGCGCGTCTCTTCGGCTGCGGCGCTGATGCGTTCCAGTTGCTCTTCGAGGGCGGCGCGGGCGCTTGCGTGTTCCGCCTGCAGCCGGGCCAGTTCATCCTTGTATTGGGATTGCGTCTGCACCGAGGCCGCCTGCTGACGTGCCAGCTCCGCCTCCAGCTCGTCCCGTGTGCCCGCGGCCTCCTGCCGGGCGGCCTGCAGATCGGCAGTCAACCTGCTGCGGGTGGCATCGGCATCGGCGCGCACCCGGCCGAGTTCCGCCTCAAGCGCACTGACCCGCGCCTCGGCTTCGGACTGGCTGACTTCCAGCTGCGCCAGCACCCGTGTCAGGCGCTCGGCCAGCTCGTCCCGCTCCTGCGACTGAGCGCGGGCGGCCTCCAGCGCCGACAGCGCCTCTTCCAGCTTGGCATCAAGTGCGGCCTTGGCTGCATCGGCTGCCGCCAGTAGGGTCAACGTCTCCTCGGCGTTTTTGCGCTGCGCCTCCAGCGACAGGGTCATAGCGGTCAGCTCCGCATCGGCATCTTCCAGCTTCTTGCGCAAAGCCTCAGCCGCGGCAGCCTCGGCCAGGCGGGCGGTTTCCTCGTCGCTGAGGCGCTCCTTCAGATCCGCCAGCGCATCGGCCTGCGCCGCACCTTCGCTTTCAAGCTGCGCGATCATCGCCTCCAGCGCCTCGCGCCGGGCGGCGGCCAGGCGGGCGGCCTCGACCCCGGCGTCGATCTCATCGCGGGCCTGGGCCAGCGCCAGGTTCAAGGCCTCCTGTTCGCTCAGGAGCCTGCTGCGGCCCTCTTCCAGAGCGGTGCGTTCGGCGGTGAGCCCGGCAATCCGCGCCGCGGCCGCGTCACGATCGGCGATCATCGCGGCCACCTGCGCCTCGAATGCGGTGATCCGGCTTTGCGCCGCCGCCAGATCCGCGGCCTGCGCGTCCCGTTCGGTTGTGAGGGCTGCAATGAGCGTCCGCTGTTCGGTCAGCTGTGCCTGCGCCTGCTGCAAATCGGACTGGGTGGTGTTCAGGGTCGCGTTCAACGCCCCCAAGCGGGCGGTCAGAAGGTTGTTTGACCGCTCTTCCAGCCCCAGCGCATTGGCCAGGGCCTGCACTTCGGCGGACAGCTCATCCAGTTCGCTTTCCTGACCGGTGATGGTTTCGCGCAGGACGAATTGCACGATCATGAAGATCGTCAGCACGAACATCAGCACCAGCAATAGCCCGGTCATCGCATCCACGAAACCCGGCCAGATCGAGGCCTGAAACCGCTGTCCTGTGCGCCGGGACAGGGCCATGGATCAGCCCTCGTCCCCGGAGGGCGGGACGGTGCGATGCGTGCCGCGTGGCGGCGCAAAGGCCTTGACCATCAGGTCGATATCCTTGCGCAGCTCGGCCAGGCTCTCCTGGCGTCCGGCGGAAATCTCTTCAAGGATCCGCAGCATCTGCACATCGATCGAGCGCAGGCGCATCCGGCTTTCGGCATCAAGCCCCACATCGCCATGGGCACGCATGATCTCGGTCAGGGTCTCCTGCCCCACGGCCACCCGTTCCAGGGCGGCACTGAGCGCCTCGGACTGTTCCTGGCGGCGGTTCATGTCGTTGATACTATCGACCAGCTGCGAGAGTTTTTCCTCGACCGCAACCCGCCCCTGGGCGGTGGCGGCGAACATGCCCTGCAGCGCATCCATCTGTTCGGCCATGGTGTCGAGCACCTCGGAGACCACGCCGCTGTCGCCGTGCCCTTCTTCGCCAGAAGAAAAGCTGACACGGGTAAAGGTCGAAAGCCATTCCTCCAGCTCGCGATAGAACCGGTTCTGTCCATGGCCCGCGAACAGCTCCAGCAACCCCACGATCAGCGATCCAGCCAAACCCAGAAGGGAGGACGCAAAGGCCACGCCCATGCCTCCGAGCTGCGCCTCAAGGCCCGTCATCAGGCGGTTGAAGATATCAAGGCTTTCCTCCCCCTCGCGCGGGGCCAGGCTGCGAATGGTGTCGACCACCGCAGGCACGGTGGTGGCAAGACCGTAGAACGTCCCAAGAAGTCCAAGGAAAATCAGCAGGTTGACGATGTATCGCGTGATCTCACGATCTTCGTCGATCCGCGTCGCTACAGAATCCAGGATCGAGCGGGTGGAGGAGGAGCCAAGCTGCATCCGCGCCCCGCGCGAACGCAGAAGCGAGGCCAGCGGCGCCAGCATCGAGGGCGCACGCCCTTCGCCCCGGGTGCCACCTGCGGCAAAGCTCTCGATCCAGCGGACCGAGCCGATCAGCTGCACCACCTGCCAGAAACAGGCCAGAACCCCGATGATGAACACCACCAGGATAAAGCCGTTGAGCCACGGGTTTGCCTGAAATACCGGCAGCACCCGCGGCAAGGCCACGAAGGCGCCAAAGCCCGCAAGCCCCAGCGCGATCAACATCAATATGACCTGCCGCACCGGCTGGGAAAACTGGGGCCTGATCTTGCCGTCTGGCTGCGCCATCTTTAGGGGCTCCTGCCGCTTGGTCGTGCTCGTCTCGCGCCTGCAGCCTATAGGGAAAGAGACTGCAAGGCCAAGGCTTTATGCTGTAATCTGGCGCACGCGGGCGGCCAGCCAGTCCAGATCTTCATCATTGAGGCCGATCTCTGCCAGATGGCTGGCGGTATTATAGAGATATTCGGTGTTCGGGCCGCGCCCGCCCACGGCATGGGCAATGATACGCGCCTGGTCTTCCAGGCTCATCCCGCCGCAATACTGCACATGATCGGGATCGATCACATAGGTCACCGCGGTGACCAGATCGCCGCTGTGCAATTCCACCTCAAGAGTGCGCTCCAGATAGGCCGATGAGACCAGCTCCCGCTCCCGCAGGTAGGCGAGCGTATCCTGCTCCGCGCCGCGTTCGACCGCCAGAGCCAATCCGGTGCAGCGGGTATTGTCCAGCTGATCCAGAGCCAGGACCAGACCGGGCTTTTCCTCGGTGCCGCGATGGTGGATCGAGCTCATGCAGAAGGAACGCGCATAGCCGTGCAGCGTCGCCACCTCGCGCCGCGCCACGGGAAACCCCGGATTCCACAACAACGACCCATATCCGAACACCCACATGGTCATGGCAACTGGTCCTTTCTGATCCCTGTCTGTAAACAGCAATTCCGCCCGAGACAAAAGAGGCTCTTTGGCATGCGAATGGCGAAATTCCTGCTGACCGCAGGGCTGATCTGGACCCTCTACTGGGCGGTGGGCACCTGGGGCTTGCGGCATGACATTGGCGCCTGGTTTGCAGAGCAGGCCCGGCAGGGCTGGCTGGCAGAACATGGCGGGATGGAAAGCTTTGGCTTCCCGCTGGATCATGGTGCGCGGGTGTTGACCCCGGTGCTTGCAGATCCGGGAACCGGCATTGCCTGGAGCGGCGCCTGGATCCGCCTGCAACGCCCGGCACTCGTTCCGGGAACAGTGGCAATCACCTTCCCGCCCAGCTCGCAACGCCTGTCTCGCTTCGACAAAACCCTCTCCCTGCTGGCCAGTGACATGACCGTCAATCTTGACCTCATTCCAGGGGCTGCATTGTCGGTCACGGACCTGACCTTGCAGTCCGGGCCATGGCACCTGTCCGACACCGATCAGGGGGGCGTGACGGGACACTCCCTGATCCTGAAGCTGCTGGAGGGCGATGTCGCCAGACGCTACCACGTCACAGGGACGGCATCGGCGCTGCAATTGCAAGGGCGAGCAGGGCGGTCGTTGACGACACCCGAATCCACTGAGAACAGGCCAATCGACCTTGTGTTGGAGGCCGATGTTCTCTTTGACGCCGCATGGGACCGGCGCGCAATCGAGCTGCGTCGCCCGCAACCACGCCAGATAGAGTTGACGCTGGCCCAGGTCCGATGGGGCGCGGCAGCGTTTGACGCCACGGGGACAATCGAGCTGGATGAGAGCGGCCTCCCAAGCGGCCAAGTGGCGCTCACGGCACGGAACTGGTCCGAACTGCTGCGGCTGGCCGAGCAGGCGGGACTGCTACCGCCAAGCAGCAAAGCCATGAGCGAACGCATCCTCGGCCTGTTGGCTGACATCAACGGAGAGGGTCAGGATCTGCGGGCAACCCTTTCGATGACGCGCGGGCAGATGTATCTCGGGCCCCTGCCGCTCGGGAAGGCACCCCGTCTCCTTCTTCCATGACCATCAGGGCGCGCTGACTGGAGATGTTTCAAAGCCTCCCGCCCGGCTCGGGGACAGTCAAAGACTATCCCTCGCCCGTTGGGCTGCTGCGCCGCGCGGATGCGCGGCGCAGCAGCCCGCATCGCGGGCTGCCCGGCCCAACACTGGATATCGTCACAGCCAAAAGGCTGGGGCGCTTTCAGTGGCGGGAGCCCCACCGTCGATCCGCCGCCCCCCTTAGATTCAGGACCCATCCACACGGCACCACCGACGTGACGCAACTGCGGTTTGGGCATGAGATAGGCCAAAAAATAGAATTACAAAGCAACGACTTGAGAAAAAACAGACCCGGCGTGACAGCTCTAGACGCTCTGAAAAACCCAGATGCTAGCGGCAATAGGCCCCGCCGCGGTGACGCGCCACATCGAGATGGAAGTGATCCTTGTGATACCGGTCCGCCTCTGGCCCCAAGACAGTGCCGAAAGGTCCGCAGGCGGCTTTCCAGATCTTGCTCAGCTTTTTCTTCGTCTTGCGGCTTTGCCAGCCCTTCAGCACGGTCACGGTCTGCCCGTCCTCAAGCGTGAACCCCGAGATATCGATCGCTCGTGCCTTGCCGTGTTCCGAGATCCGCGCCCCGGGGCGGTTGTTGCGGGTCCGGCAGGCATAATGGGCCGCCACCCTCAGCGATACCACCTTGTTGCGGCGACCAAAGGCCTTTTCCACGTCGCGGCTGACCCAGCGATTGAGAGCCTTGGCCAGGTCACAATGCATCACCGAAGGTGTGCTGAGACGCACACCAGAGATCGAGCGCACACGGACCGCAGACTGCGTGCCGCATCCCGGCAAGGTGCCGGAAACGGCTCCGACCGGTTCTCCTTGAATATCGATATCGCCGCAGACCGAGCCTTTGCGCAGCTTGCGCCGCTTGAACAGCGCCTGTTCGAGCACCGCATCTGGACGCAGCAGCGGGCGCAGCGATTGGCCCAGAGCCGAGGGCTGCAAAGCAGCCTCCCCCATCGTGGCCAGGGCAAGCCTCTGATCCGACAGCGGCCGCCCCTGCGGGCGAAACGGCTCTGTATCAAGCGTCGCAACGCCCTGCTCCGCAACCGGGCGCAAGGAAGGCCGCAGCGAGGTTTCCGGCGCAAGGGCGGCCACCGAGGTGGCAGCCAAGAGGCCGAGAAGGGCTGCCAGCCGCGCGATCATGGTTTCTTGGCCCGGCCGAAATCCGGCGCATCCGTATCCTGGCCCGCCTGGATGATGCCGCGACGGATGGCGCGGGTGCGGGTGAAATACTGGTGCAGATGCTCACCATCACCGGTGCGGATCGCCCGTTGAAGCGCAAAAAGCTCCTCGGTGAACCGGCCCAGGATCTCCAGCGTCGCGTCCTTGTTGGTCAGGAAGACATCGCGCCACATGGTGGGGTCCGAGGCCGCGATACGGGTGAAATCGCGGAAACCGGCAGCCGAATACTTGATCACCTCGCTGTCGGTCACTCGGCGCAGATCATCCGCAACACCCACCATCGTATAGGCGATAAGGTGCGGCGCATGGCTGGTGACGGCCAGAACCAGATCGTGGTGATCGGCGTCCATTTCATCCACATTGGCGCCCATGCCCTCCCACAGCGCCCGCAGACGTGCAACGGCATCGGGATCCGTGCCTTCCACCGGCACCAACAGGCTCCAGCGGTTGTCAAACAGTTCGGCAAAGCCCGCCTCGGGGCCGGAATGCTCGGTCCCGGCCAGGGGGTGGGCCGGGACGAAATGCACGCCTTCGGGGATATGGGGTGACACCGCCTCGATCACATGGCGCTTGACAGACCCCACGTCCGAAACCGTGGCACCGGGCATCAGCGCGGCGGAGATCTCTTCCATCACGGCACCCATGGCGCCCACCGGCACGCAAAGCACCACGAGGTCGGCGCCCTCGACCGCCTCGACGGCACTGTCACAGACGCGGTCACACAGCCCGATCCGGCGCGCGGTCTCGCGGGTCTCGGAACTGCGGGCATAGCCGGTAACCTCACCGGCCAACCCGGCGCGTTTCATCGCCCAGAACATCGACGAGGCAATCAGGCCCAGACCGATCAGCGCAACGCGGTTGTAGACGGGTGCGCTCATGCTGCACCCTCCCCGGCCTTAAAGGCCTTGACGGCGGCGGCCACGGCGCGGCAGGCGGCCTCGTCCCCGATGGTGATGCGCAGGGCATTGGGCAGGTTGTAGCCCGCCACCCGACGCACGATCAGGCCTCGTGCCTTGAGGTAATCATCACAGGCTTCCGCCTCTGCCTGGCTGGCGAAACGGGCCAGGATGAAATTGGTACAGGAGGTATCCGACGGCACCCCCAGTTCCGCCAGTGCATCGGCCAGCCAGCCGCGCCATTTCGCGTTCTCGGCCCGGCAATGGGCGACATAATCGCTATCGCGCACCGAGGCCTCCGCCCCCGCCAGCGCGGTAGAGGACACGTTGAAGGGGCCGCGCAGCCGGTTCAGCACGTCGATGATCTCCTGCGGGCCATAGCCCCAGCCGATGCGCGCCCCACCCAGCCCGTAGATCTTGGAGAAGGTGCGGGTCATGAAGACATTTTTTCGCTCTGCTACCAGCTCGGCGCCTGCATCGAACCCTTCGACATATTCGGCATAGGCGCCATCCAGCACCAAAAGCGCCCCGTCCGGGATGCCATCGGCAAGGCGCGCCACTTCGGCGGCGCCAATCATCGTGCCCGTGGGGTTGTTGGGATTGGCGATGAAGACCAGCTTGGTGCGGTCCGTGCAGCCCGCCAGCAGCGCGTCCACATCGGTGACGCGTTCGCGCTCGCGCACCTCCACCGGCGTTGCCCCCGCTGCCTGCGCGCTGATGCGGTACATGGCAAAGCCGTGCTCGGTATAAAGCACCTCGTCCCCCGGCCCCACATAGGCCTGGCAGAGGAAGGCGATGATCTCGTCACTGCCTGCGCCGCAGATGATCTGCGCAGGATTGAGCCCGTGAACCTCTCCGATCGCAGCACGCAGTTCGGCATGATCCGAACTGGGATAGCGATGCATCTTGGCAGCGGCGTCGCGCATTGCCTCGATGGCGCGCGGGCTGGGGCCGAACGGGTTCTCATTGGAGGAGAGCTTGATCGTATTGCTCACCCCCTCCACATGGGCAGCCCCGCCCTGATAGAGAGCGATGTCCATGATACCGGGCTGCGGTGTGATCTGGGTCATATGACGGACTCCTTGGTTCCGCCCCGTTCTTAACCCTGTGCGCCGCAATCGAAAAGCCGCAAGATGCATTGTTACGCATCTCGAGTACCTTGCCACCCACAGTTCCCAGCCACCTCAATCCGTGCAGGCTCACGGTCGTTCGGCTGCCTTGTCTCCGCTCTGGTTACACGAAATCGAAGACGTCACCCGTAAAATCTGACACCTCAGCGTCGAGAACGGTAATCGTAGTATTCGCAAAACCAATCTCAACGTTGTTGCCAGTTTGCTGAATATCAAGCTGACCAAAACGACTTGCACCATTGTAAATCAGAATATGCTCTCGGGCCGCATCAAAATCGGTGATCGTGTCTTGCCCATCCCGGCGATAGAACGCGAACTCATCCACCCCGCCTCCACCAGAGAGAATGTCATTTCCCCTGCCTCCGAAAAGGGTATCGCGACCTGCTTGCCCAAGGATCCTGTCACCGCCGCCCTGACCATAGAGAAGGTCCTCCTCGCCGCCACCCTTGAGGGTATCACGTCCTCCGCCACCGCTGACCCGATCACGAGCCGTGCCTCCATCCATATCGTCATGCCCGCTGCCACCGAATAGAGCGTCATTGCCGGCCTGCCCCAGTAGGCGATCATTTCCGGAATTACCAACAAGAGTGTCTGCACCAGAGCCGCCCAGCACCACGTCATCGCCCCCATCGCCGATCAGACTATCGTTCCCTCCCAGTCCGCGCAGGACATCCGATCCGCCATAGCCGCGCATATAGTCCGAGCCGGACGACATTGTAATCGAGTCGCTCCCCGACAGGGCCCTGGCGATCAGTGCAAAATCATCCGCTCTAGAAGACGTCGATGCAGCGCTGAAGATCTGGATGGCACTGACGGATATGTCTTCGACCGTATAGGCATAGGGTCAGGACCCATTGATTTCCGTCCAGCGGCGTGATTCACGGTTCGAAAATCGAGCGGTAACATGTCTGATCTA
>NZ_JARCJD010000013.1 GCF_028890115.1 Phaeobacter sp. QD34_24 | reverse complement strand
AGGTGCCCAAAGGTCTTCCTGTCAGCCATCGCACTCGCAGCGCTCGTCATTTACTGGCTATGAGTCCTGACCCTAATATGACGTTCAGCAAAAAGATCCCCTTTTGCTAAAGCTTTAGAGATTGCCAAGGGGGATGCCCCTATATCTCTTCGACGTCCAGAACACCTTCCAGCGATTTCAGCGCGCCCTTGATCTGCGGGTTGATCGGGAAGACCTGCCCCAGATCCATCTCCACATCCCCCGGCAGGCTGGGATCCTGCAGATACATCAAGACTTCGCCCCGGCTGGCATTGCGGGCGGCCGATTTGGCATCCTCCAGCACGCGGGCCACGGTGCCGATGGCGCCCGCATCGCTGACATAGACCCGGAGCGAGCTTTTGCCCGCATCGGCAATGGCGGCATCCACCGGCCCGACCGAGCGCACCAGCAGTTTCAGCTGATCGCTTTCCATGGTGGCCTCGGCTGTGATCACCACCTTGGCGCCGGTCTCAAGAAACTCCCGCGATTTTTCAAGAACTTCAGAAAACAGAGTGACCTCGAAGGCGCCGCTGGGATCGCTGAGCTGGGCAAAGGCAAAGCGGTTGCCGCGCGCCGATTTGCGTTCCTGCCGTCCGGCGACCACCCCGGCCATCTTGGCCATGAAGGGGCCGCGCTCGGCCTTGGCGGTGACCTCGTCCAGGGTCATCACGTCCTTGCGTTTCAAGGCGGGCATGTAGTCGTCCAGCGGGTGGCCCGAAAGATAGAAGCCGATCGCCTTGAATTCCTCGCTCAAGCGTTCGGCAGGCAGCCAGTCGGGCGTTCCCGCAAGGCGCGGTTCGGGCAGATCGTCACCCGCCTCACCAAAGAGCGACACCTGGTTGGAGTTCTTCTGCTCGTGGATCGCGGCAGAGTAATTGACCAGCCCCTCAAGGCTTTCGAACAGGCGGCGGCGGTTGCTGTCGAGCTGATCAAAGGCACCGGCCCGCACCAGCATTTCAAGGGGGCGCTTGCCGACCTTCTTGAGGTTCACCCGGCGGGCAAAGTCGAAGATGCTGACAAAGGGCCGTTCCGTGCCATCTTCGCGCCGCGCCGCGGTCACCAGCCGCATCACGTCGACGCCAACGTTCTTCAGCGCGCCCAGCGCATAGACCAGTTCGCCATTGACCACGTTGAAGGTCGCCTCGGAGCGGTTCACGCAGGGTGGCACGTAGGGCAGGCTCAGCCCCTTGCGGACTTCCTCAAAATAGATCGCCAGCTTGTCCGTCAGATGGATATCGCAGTTCATGACGCCGGCCATGAATTCGACCGGGTGGTTCGCCTTCAGCCAGGCGGTCTGATAAGAAACCACCGCATAGGCCGCCGCGTGGGACTTGTTGAAGCCGTAGTTGGCGAATTTCTCCAGAAGGTCGAAGACCTCGGACGCCTTCTTCTTGTCGACGCCATTCTCCGCCGCGCCCTTTTCGAACTTGGGGCGTTCGGCGTCCATCGCCTCCTTGATCTTCTTACCCATGGCGCGGCGCAAGAGGTCAGCACCACCAAGCGAATAGCCCGCCATCACCTGGGCAATCTGCATCACCTGTTCCTGGTAGACGATGATGCCTTGGGTTTCCTCAAGGATATGGTCGATCAGCGGGTGGACCGAGGTGATCTCCTTCAGGCCGTTCTTCACCTCGCAATAGGTGGGGATATTCTCCATCGGGCCCGGACGGTAAAGCGCCACCAGCGCCACGATGTCCTCGATACAGGTGGGTTTCATGCGCTTGAGCGCATCCATCATGCCGGTGGATTCCACCTGGAACACGGCAACCGTCTTGGCGGCGGAATAGAGCTTGTAAGAGGCCTCGTCATCCAGCGGGATGGCGTTGATCTCATTCACCGCGCCTTCGGGCGGCTCGTAAAGCTGGGTACCATCGGCGGCCACGTGCAGATCGCGGCCTGACTGGCGGATCAGATCCACCGCGTTCTGGATCACCGTCAGGGTCTTCAGACCAAGGAAGTCGAACTTCACCAGCCCCGCCTGCTCCACCCATTTCATGTTGAACTGGGTTGCGGGCATATCCGAGCGCGGATCCTGATAGAGCGGCACCAGCGCATCCAGGGGCCGGTCGCCGATCACCACACCCGCCGCGTGGGTGGAAGCATTCCTGAGCAGCCCTTCGACCTGCTGGCCATAGGTCAGGAGGCGATCCACCACGGGTTCGTTCCTGGCCTCTTCGCGCAGGCGCGGTTCGTCCTGCAGCGCCTTTTCGATGGAGACGGGTTTCACGCCTTCGACCGGGATCATCTTCGACAGGCGATCCACCTGGCCATAGGGCATCTGCAAGACGCGGCCGATATCGCGCACCGCCGCCTTGGACAGGAGCGCACCGAAGGTGATGATCTGCCCGACCTTGTCGCGCCCGTACTTCTCTTGCACGTAGCGGATCACCTCTTCGCGGCGATCCATGCAGAAGTCGATATCGAAGTCGGGCATCGACACCCGTTCGGGGTTGAGGAAGCGTTCGAACAGCAGGCTGTAGCGCAGGGGGTCAAGGTCGGTGATGGTCAGCGCATAGGCCACCAAGGAGCCCGCGCCCGAGCCCCGGCCCGGCCCAACCGGAATGCCGTGATCCTTGCCCCATTTGATGAAGTCCGCAACGATCAGGAAGTAGCCGGGGAAGCCCATGCCTTCGATGATGTCCAGCTCGAAATCGAGCCGTTTCTGGTATTCCTCGACGCTGACCGCATGGGGGATTACCGCAAGCCGGTTCTGCAGGCCCTCGTTGGCCTGGCGGCGCAGCTCCTGCACCTCGTCGTCGGCGAATTTCGGCAGGATCGGATCGCGCCGATAGGCCATGAAGGCGCAACGCTTGGCGATTTCCACCGTGTTCTCGACCGCCTCGGGCAGGTCGGCAAACAGCGTCACCATTTCCTGCTGGCTTTTGAAATAGTGCTGCGCGGTCAGGCGGCGGCGCGGCTCGGACTGGTCCACATAGGCGCCCTCGGCGATGCAGATCATCGCGTCATGGGCCTCGTACATCTCGGTATTGGGGAAATAGACGTCATTGGTGGCGACCAGCGGCAGGTCCATCGCATAGGCCATTTCCACATGGCCGCGCTCGGTCAGGCGCTCCGCCTCGGGCTGGCCGTCTTCGCCCGGATGGCGCTGCAACTCCACATAAAGACGGTCCGGGTAGATCGCCTTCAGGCGCTGCATCAGCGCCTCAGCCGCAGGGCGCTGGCCCTGTTGCAACAGCTTGCCCACCGGACCGTTCGGCCCGCCCGAAAGGCAGATCAACCCTTCGGAGTTCACCTCCAGCTCTTCCAGCGTGACCTGCGGCAGCTGCCCGCCCTTGTCCACGTAGAGACAGGACGACAGCTTCATCAGGTGCTCGTACCCGGTTTCATTCTGCGCCAAAAGGACGATGGGGGCCGGAACCTTGGGCCGCTCTCCCGGCTCGCTTTTCTCGAAGGTCACATCCACCTGGCAGCCGATGATCGGCTGGATCCCGGCGCCCGACAGGGTGACCGAGAATTCCAGCGCCGAGAACATCGCATTGGTGTCCGTCACCGCGATGGCAGGCATCTCGTTTGCCTTGCACAGGTCCGGCAGTTTCTTCAGCCGCAGCGCCCCCTCCAGCAGAGAGTATTCCGTGTGGGTGCGCAGGTGAATGAATCGGGGAGCATCGGTCATGACGCCAAGCTATCCGATCCGGGGCGCCGGATAAAAGCGCATTCGTCAGCGCCCAAATCCCGGCGATTGCAGCAGCTGCCCCCTCCCCAGATCCCACTGTTTTGCCCGCATAATGAGCGGCATTATCAGGAAAACACGAAAAGTCCTTTCCGGCCTGCGGCAAAGCCAAGGCGCCAAGGAGCCAGATAAACCTTTAAAAACTAAGTAAGATGCTCCGCATGCCGGTAAAAACGTCCTATTTGTAAATTCGAGGCAGCCCTGTCGCTTTTCCTTGCCAGACCGCACATACGCTTTCTACTCTGTGTCAGATAAGCAAGCATATATCCCGCCAGCTCTTCTACGTCGCATCGAAGGGTTGGCCATTTGGGAAAACAGGGTAAGGCGACGGGTTTCACAAGATGACAATCACCTTTCATCTGAACGGTGAGGAGGTAACGCTGGAGGGAGCGGATCCTTCAGCGACGCTGCTGGACTGGCTGCGCGAGGAACGCGGGCTCTGCGGCACCAAGGAAGGCTGCAACGAGGGTGACTGTGGCGCCTGCACGGTGATGGTGACGGATGGGCGCGGCGCGAAACCGCTCAACGCCTGCATCCTGTTCCTGCCGCAACTGAACGGGAAATCCGTGCGCACGGTCGAAGGTGCCGCCGGGCCGGATGGCAGCCTGCACCCGGTGCAGCGCGCCATGATCGACCACCACGGCAGCCAGTGCGGCTTTTGCACCCCCGGTTTCGTGATGTCGATGGTCACCGCCCACAAGGAAGGCGCGCGGGATTTCGATGATCGCCTCGCCGGGAACCTCTGCCGCTGTACCGGCTATGCGCCGATCATCCGCGCCGCCGAGGCCGCTGCCGATGAACCCGTGCCCAGTTGGATCGCCGCCGAAGCCGCCGCCAAGGCCGCGCCGCTCGAGAACATGCCGAACTCTTCGGACGCGCTTGCCACGCTTTACGCCGCCAACCCCGAGGCCACCCTTGTGGCCGGGGCAACCGATGTGGGCCTCTGGGTCACCAAGGGGCTGCGCGATCTGGGGCAGATGATCTTTCTCGACGCCTGCGAAGACCTGAAACAGATCGACATCAGTGACGAGACCGTGCGGATCGGCGCCATGGTCGATATGAACCGCATGCGCGCCACCCTAGCGCCCCTGCATCCCTCCTACGGCGAAATGATCCGCCGCTATGCGTCGCAACAGGTGCGCGCCGCGGCCACGGTGGGTGGCAATATCGCCAATGGCTCCCCCATCGGGGACAACCCGCCTGCCCTGATTGCCCTGGGGTCAACGCTGCACCTGCGCCGGGGGGATACCCGCCGCGACCTGCCGCTGGAGGACTTCTTCATCGACTACGGCAAACAGGACCGCCAGCCCGGCGAATTTGTCGAGGCGGTGTCCTTCCCGCGCCAGCCGGATGCCTTACGCGTCTACAAGCTCTCGAAACGGTTTGATCAGGACATTTCGGCGGTGCTGGGCGCCTTCAATATCCGGGTTGAGAATGGCGTCGTGCACTCCGCCCGCATCGCCTTTGGCGGCATGGCGGGCGTGCCGAAACGCGCCAGCCAGGTCGAGGCAGCGCTTCTGGGTCAGCCCTGGACTCCGGCGACGATCACCCTCGCCCAAGGGGCATTTGGACAGGACTTCACCCCGATGAGCGACATGCGCGCCTCGGACGCCTACCGTCTGGACTGCGCCCGCAACATGCTCTTGCGCTATTTCGCAGATCTTGCAGGCGAACCCGTCAGCGTGCTGGAGGTGAGCCAATGAGCGTTGCAAAGCCCCTCCCCCACGACGCCGCCCGCCTGCATGTGACCGGCGCCGCCCGCTATGTGGACGACACCCCCACCCCGCGCGGCACGCTGCATCTGGCCTTTGGCCTGTCGCAGGTCGCCAAGGGGCGGATCACCTCCCTGGATCTGGCTCCGGTGCGCAGCAGCCCGGGCGTGGTTGCGGTTTTGACGGCCGAGGATCTGCCCTTTGACAATGATGTCTCGCCATCGAACCACGATGAGCCGCTCCTGTCGGATGGAACGGTCAACTATATCGGCCAGCCCCTGTTCCTTGTGCTCGCCAGCAGCCACCGGGCGGCACGTGTCGCGGCGCGCAAGGCTGTCATTGGATATGCCGAGGAAACCCCGCTTCTGACCCTGGATCAGGCCCTTGCCGCCGACAGCCGCTTCGAGGACGGCCCGCGCATCTATGAGAAGGGCGATGCCGCTGCCGCCATTGCAGCCGCACCGCGCGTGGTGGAGGGCACCTTTGACTTGGGCGGGCAGGAGCATTTCTATCTCGAAGGTCAGGCCGCCCTTGCCCTGCCGCAGGAAGATGGCGGCATGCTGGTCAATTCATCGACCCAGCACCCGACCGAGATCCAGCACAAGGTGGCCGAGGCGATTGGCCTGCCGATGCATGCCGTGCGGGTCGAAACCCGGCGCATGGGCGGCGGCTTTGGCGGCAAGGAAAGCCAGGGCAACGCGCTGGCCGTTGCCTGCGCCCTGGCCGCGCGCCACACCGGCCTACCTTGCAAGATGCGCTATGACCGCGATGATGACATGGTCATCACCGGCAAGCGCCACGCCTTCCGCATCTCCTACCGCGCGGGGTTTGATGCCGACGGTCGGCTTCTGGGCCTGGAGTTCACCCATCTGGTGAACTGCGGCTGGGCACAGGATCTGTCGTTGCCGGTGGCAGATCGCGCCATGTTGCACTCCGACAACGCCTATGCCATCCCCGCGATCCGCATTGAAAGCCATCGCCTGAAGACCAACTTGCAAAGCGCCACCGCCTATCGCGGTTTTGGCGGCCCACAAGGCATGGTCGGGATCGAACGGGTGATGGACCATATCGCCCATGATCTGGACCTTGACCCGGTCGAGCTGCGGCGGCGCAATTACTATGCCGCGCCGGGCACCGCCACGGGGGACAACACCACCCCCTACGGCATGGAGGTCAGCGATTTCGAGCTGCACGAGATGACCGCGCAACTGCTGCAGAGCGCCGATTACGCCGCCCGCAGGGCAGAAATCACCGCCTGGAACGAGAGACACGCTCGCCTGAAGCGCGGCCTTGCCTTCTCTCCGGTGAAGTTCGGTATTTCCTTCACGCTGACCCATCTCAATCAGGCCGGCGCTTTGGTGCATGTGTATCAGGATGGCTCGGTCCATCTGAACCACGGCGGCACCGAAATGGGACAGGGGCTGTTCCAGAAGGTCGCGCAGGTGGCGGCCAGCCGGTTCGGCATTCCGTTGGAGAAGGTGAAGATCACCGCCACCGATACAGCCAAGGTGCCCAATACCTCGGCGACGGCGGCCTCCTCCGGCTCGGATCTGAACGGGATGGCGGTCATGGCCGCCTGCGACACCATCCGCGCCCGCATGGCCGACCATCTGGCGCGCCTGCATCAGCTAACTCCCGCTGAGGTGATCTTTGACGGCGGCAGTGTGCGCATCGGCGCGACCGTCGAGATCAGCTTCGATGAGGCCGCGAAACTCTGCTATGAGGGTCGGATCAGCCTGTCGTCCACCGGGTTCTACAAGACCCCGAAACTGGAATGGGACCGCATCAAGGGCCAGGGGCGCCCCTTCTTCTACTTTGCCTATGGCGCCGCCCTGACCGAGGTGGTCGTGGATCGGCTCACCGGCGAGAACCGGATCCTGCGCGCCGATATCCTGCATGATGCGGGCGCTTCACTGAACCCTGCTCTGGACATCGGCCAGGTCGAAGGCGGCTATGTTCAGGGTGCCGGGTGGCTCACCACCGAGGAACTGGTCTGGGACGACAAGGGCGCCCTGCGCACCCATGCGCCCTCGACCTACAAGATCCCCGCCTGCTCGGACCGCCCGGATGTGTTCAACGTGGCGCTTTATGACGGGCAGAACCGTGAGGAGACGATCTACCGCTCCAAGGCGGTGGGGGAGCCGCCCTTCATGCTGGGGATCTCCGCCTGGCTGGCCCTGTCGGATGCGGTGGCCAGCTTTGGCACGACCTACCCGGCGCTGAATGCACCCGCCACGGCGGAAGAGATCTGGCACGCCGCGCGGAGGGTTTCGGATGGGGTTTGACCTTGCCGGTCTGAAGGCCGCCGTGGCCGCTCATGGGCGCGTCACCCGCGTTGTGATCGCGGCGATTCGCGGCTCTTCCCCGCGCGAAGTGGGTGCGGCCATGCTGGTCTGGCGCACGGAGGGCGGGTTTGCGCAATCCGGCACCATCGGCGGCGGCGCGCTGGAATTCGAGGCGGCGAGACGCGCTGCCGCACAGGGCAAGTCTTCCGTTCTCAGCACCCATGCGCTTGGGCCGGATCTGGGCCAATGCTGCGGCGGTTCGGTGACGCTCTTGAGCGAGGTCTATGAGGCGGCCGATCTGCAAGCTCTGACCTCTGACGTGATCGCCCGGCCTGCTGGCGGCAACGGTGACATGCCGCTTTCCGTCCACCGCAAGCTATCCCAGGTTCGCAATCGGGGGAATCGTCCCGCAGCGCAGCTGATCGACGGCTGGATGATCGAACCTGTGCATCGCCCCGAACGCCCCTTGTGGATCTGGGGCGCGGGCCATGTGGGCCGCGCGCTGGTCGATGTGCTTGCCCCGCTGCCCGATCATGCGGTCACCTGGGTCGATACCGCAGAAAACCGCTTTCCGGACAGCGTGCCAGGCGGCGTCACCCCGGTTTGGGCCGAAAACCCGGCCCTTTTGCTGCCTCACGCGCCGTCAACTGCACAGCATCTGATCCTCACCTATTCCCATGAGCTGGATCTGGCGCTATGCCACGCCCTGCTGAAACACGATTTTGCCTTTGCCGGTCTGATCGGATCTGCCACCAAATGGGCGCGGTTCAAATCGCGCCTTGCCGCACTTGGGCATGAGCCGGCGCAAATCGCGCGGATCACCTGCCCGATCGGGGATCCAGGCCTGGGCAAGCATCCGCAGATGATCGCGGTGGGTGTGGCGGCACAGCTGCTGGCGCTTGCGGCTGGTCGGGATGAGAAAACGGACGCGACGCAAGGCGCGGAACAGGAACAACGGAAGGATCGGCACGCGTGACAGTCCCCCTCTTGAGCCTCCAGGGCCTCACCAAGGCCTATCCGGGCGTCGTCGCCAACGATCAGGTCTCCTTCGACATCGGTGAAGGCGAAGTGCATGCGCTGCTTGGTGAAAACGGCGCCGGCAAGTCGACGCTGGTGAAGATGATCTACGGGCTGGTGAAGCCGGACAGCGGCCAGATGCTGCTGCGCGGGGCCCCCTTTGCCCCGGCAGAGCCACGTGCCGCCCGCGCCGATGGCATCGCCATGGTGTTCCAGCATTTCTCTTTGTTCGATGCGCTGAATGTGGCGGAAAACATCGCCCTTGGCATGGAAAACCCGCCCGCGATGCGGGATCTGGCCAGCCGCATCCGCGAGGTGTCGGAAACCTACGGCCTGCCGCTGGATCCCTATCGCACCGTAGGCGATCTCTCTGCCGGGGAGCGCCAGCGGGTCGAAATCATCCGCTGCCTGCTGCAGGATCCGAAACTCCTGATCATGGACGAGCCGACCTCGGTGCTGACCCCGCAGGAGGTGGAGATCCTGTTCGAGACCCTGCAGAAACTGCGCAGCGAGGGCACCTCGATCCTCTATATCAGCCACAAGCTGGAAGAGATCCGCAAGCTCTGCGATCACGCCACCATCCTGCGCCTGGGCAAGAACGTCGGCGAATGCACCCCGGCTGAAACCTCGGCCCGCGACATGGCCGAGATGATGGTGGGCACGGCGCTGAAAACACCGACGCGGTCGGACCGGATCATGGGCAATGTGGCGCTGGATATCAGCGGCCTGTCGGTCCCCTCCCCTTCGGCCTTCGGCACCTCCCTGAAGAACATACACCTGAGCCTGCGCAAGGGAGAGATCCTTGGCATCGGTGGCGTGGCCGGCAACGGTCAGGATGAACTGCTGGCGGTATTGTCCGGCGAAACCCTGTCTGCGCCGGATGCGGTCAAGCTGCACGGGCAGCCGATCGGCAGGCTGGGGCCGGTTGCGCGTCGGCGCCTGGGCCTGCTCTCGGCCCCGGAAGAGCGCCTGGGCCATGCCGCCGCGCCGGACATGAGCCTGACGGAGAACGCCATGCTGACCGCCGCCGTGCGCGAGAACCTCGTGAACCGCGGCTTTCTGAACTGGCCCGCCGCCAAGGCCTTTGCCAAGCGTGTGATTTCCACCTTTGACGTGCGCACACCGGGGCCTGAAAATGCAGCGCGCTCCCTGTCTGGCGGCAACCTGCAGAAATTCGTCATCGGCCGCGAAGTGCTGCAGCGCCCCGAGGTGCTGGTGGTGAACCAGCCCACCTGGGGCGTCGATGCCTCTGCCGCCGCCGCCATCCGCCAATCGCTGCTCGATCTCGCTGCAGGCGGCACCGCCCTCCTCTGCATCAGCCAGGATCTGGACGAGCTGATGGAGATCTCGGACAGTTTTGCTGCCCTCAACGAAGGCCGCCTCAGCACCCCGCGGGCTGCAAGCGGCCTCACGGTGGACGAGATCGGCCTGATGATGGGCGGCGCCCACGGGATGGAGGTGGCCCATGTCTGACCGCTGCCAGAATGTGACTATCAAGGAAGGGGCTGACACATGATCCGGCTTGAAAAACGCCCACAGCCCTCGCGCGCCTGGTCGATGGCGACGCCGCTGGTCGCGGTGCTGGCCACGATGATCGCAGGCGGGCTTCTGTTCGCCATCCTCGGCAAGGATCCGGTGGAGGCGATCCGCACCATCTTCTGGGAGCCGCTGTTTGGCGAATTCGCCTTCTACTACCGCCCACAGCTTCTGATCAAAGGCGGGCCGCTGGTCCTGATCGCCATCGGCCTGTCCTTGGGCTTTCGCGCCGGGATCTGGAACATCGGCGCCGAAGGGCAATACATCATGGGCGCCCTCTTTGGCGCGGGCATGGGGCTGGCCTTCTACCCGCACGAGGCCTGGTACATCTTCCCGCTGATGGTCCTTGCGGGTGCCTTTGGCGGCTGGCTCTGGGCGATGATCCCGGCCCTTCTGAAGGTGCGCTTTGGCACCAATGAGATCCTGGTGTCGCTGATGCTGGTCTATGTGGCCGAGCAATTCCTGGCATCGATGTCATTGGGATTGCTGAAAAACCCCGAAGGATTTGGCTTTCCGGGCAGTCGTAACCTGCAGCAATACGAAAGCGCCCATAACGCTGATCTGATCGCCGGATCCGGCATGCATTGGGGCGTGGTTGCAGCGCTGATCGCGGTGATCTTCGCCTATGTGCTGCTGAACCGGCACATGCTGGGTTACCAGATCCGCCTGACCGGAGAGGCCCCGCGCGCGGCACGGTTTGCGGGCGTGAAACCGGCCCGCCTGATCCTGTTCTGCCTTGGCGCATCGGGCATGCTGGCAGGCCTTGCGGGCATGTTCGAGGTCTCCGGGCCATCCGGTCAGGTCTCGATCGATTTCAACGTGGGCTACGGGTTCACCGCCATTATCGTCGCCTTCCTGGGCCGGTTGCATCCCGTGGGCATCATGCTGGCGGGCGGGCTGATGGCGCTGACCTACATCGGCGGGGATATCGCCCAGTCGAACATGGGTCTGCCCTCGGCGGCGATCCAGGTATTCCAGGGAATGCTTCTGTTCTTCCTTCTGGCATTTGACCTTCTGACCAATTTTCGCCTGCGTCTAGGCAAGCCGGAGGTGGCGTGATGGAAGCGGCGGTTAGATCTATCAAGATGTGGGATGCGGAAGCCCAAAAGGAAGTCGTTCTCGAAGTCAGCCACGATGAAATGGATTCTTTGGAGCGAGACGTACGCGCTGACCCTGCCGTGATGTCTGCCTTAAAAGAGTACCAGGATCTTTGCGAAACTTCGCGCGCCGAGGGTGAGACTTCTTCGCCGGAGCCACCGGCTAGCATGGGCATATTCTGGCGGTTGTTGCAGTCCCACAACCCAATTTGGCCGGGAACGATGGGCAACGAGATTCGGCGAGAAATCGAAACGCGAGTTTTCAAGGGGCAGGACACGTAAATGGATCTTTCTGCAATCAACCCGGTCCTTTTGATCGCCTCCCTCATGGTGGCGGCCACGCCCCTGCTGCTGGCCGCCGTGGGGGAGCTGGTGGTGGAGAAATCAGGCGTTCTGAACCTTGGTGTCGAGGGCATGATGATCACGGGCGCCATCGCGGGCTTTGCCACTGCCGTGGAAAGCGGCTCGCCGCTCCTAGGCTTTGTCGTGGCGGCCATTGCCGGCGCGGCGCTGTCGACGCTCTTTGCGATCCTCACCCAGTTTGCCCAGGCCAATCAGGTTGCCTCGGGCCTGTCGCTGACGCTTTTTGGTCTGGGTCTCTCGGCGCTGATGGGCCAGTCCTATGTGGGGATCAAACCGCCGCAGATGCAGGACATCCATATTCCCGTCCTTAGCGATCTGCCAGTGGTGGGGCCGATCCTGTTCGGTCATGACATCATCCTCTATTTCGGAATCGCGCTGACGGCGGCCATCTGGGCGGTGTTGAAATACTCCCGCGTCGGCCTGATCCTGCGCGCGGTGGGGGAAAACCACGATGCGGCCCATGCGCTGGGATACAAAGTCGTGCGCATCCGCATCCTCGCGATCCTGTTCGGTGGCGCCTGCGCGGGCATGGGCGGCGCCTATATCAGCCTGATCCGCGTGCCCCAATGGACCGAAGGCATGACCGCCGGTATCGGCTGGATCGCCCTGGCGCTGGTGGTCTTTGCCAGCTGGAAACCCTGGCGTGTGCTGCTGGGTGCCTATCTTTTTGGCGGCGTCACCGTGGTGCAGCTTAATCTGCAGGCAGCGGGCGTTGCCATTCCGGTGGAGTATCTGGCAATGTCGCCCTATCTGATCACCATTGTGGTGCTTGTCATCCTCTCGGCTGATAAGAGCAGCGCACCGGCTGCCCTTGGTCGCAATTTCCACGCCTCCCGTTAGCATCTGACGGAAGGCCAAACACCCTGCCCGGTTGCCCGGGCACAATAGTAACAAACACGGGGGATCCCTTTGATGAAACTGACGAAACTTCTGACCGGCGCCGCCATGGCCCTGGGCCTGGCCACCAGCGCCATGGCCGAAGACAAGACCAAGGTGGGCTTTGTCTATGTTGGCCCCGTCGGCGACGGCGGCTGGACCTATGAGCACGATCAGGGCCGCAAGGCCGTGGTTGCGGAATTCGGCGACAAGGTCGAAACCGTCTATGTTGAAAACGTCGCCGAAGGCCCCGACGCCGAGCGCGTGATCACCCAGATGGCCCTGCAGGGCGCTGACCTGATCTTCACCACCTCCTTCGGCTACATGGACCCGACCATCAACGTCGCCAAGAAGTTCCCGAACGTGAAGTTCGAGCACGCCACCGGCTACAAGCGCGCCGACAACGTCTCGACCTATTCCGCCCGCTTCTATGAAGGCCGCGCCGTGCAAGGCACCATCGCGGGCCACATGACCAAGTCGAACATCGTCGGCTACATCGGCTCCTACCCGATCCCCGAAGTGATCCGCGGCATCAACTCCGCCTATATTCACGCCAAGAAAGTGAACCCGGACGTGCAGTTCAAGATCGTCTGGGCCTTCACCTGGTTCGACCCGGCAAAAGAAGCCGACGCCGCCAAGGTTCTGATCGAACAGGGCGCCGACGTGATCCTGCAGCACACCGACTCTACCGCGCCCCAGGCCGCCGCACAGGCTGCTGGCAACGTGATCACCTTTGGTCAGGCGTCTGACATGGCCGAATACGGCCCGCTGCCGCGCGTCTCCTCGATCATCGACAACTGGGCGCCCTACTACATCGCCCGCACCAAGGCCGTGATGGACGGCACCTGGACCTCCGTTGACACCTGGGATGGCATCGCCCCCGGCATGGTCGGCATCGGTGAAATCTCCGACGCGGTTCCGGCCGATGTCAAAGCTGCGGCTCTGGCGATCAAAGACTCCATCGCGGACGGCTCCTACCACCCGTTCACCGGCCCGATCAACAAGCAGGACGGCTCGGCCTGGCTGGCAGAGGGCGAGACCGCCGATGACGGAACCCTGGCGGGCATGAACTTCTTTGTCGAAGGCATCGAAGGCGACATCCCGCAGTAAGCGGCTTGCCCATTGCAATACGGAAAGGCCCGCCAATTCGGCGGGCCTTTTTCTTTTAGGACTGCAAGTCACTCGGCCTTTTCTGAAAACACCCGATAGGCCAACAGCACCCGCGAACCAGCCGTCACGAAACACAAGGCCCCGAACACCCAGGCCATCGGCGCGAACACTCCCGGAAACAAGCAGAGTGCCACGAAGAAACCAATCGTCTCTGCCCCTTCCAACAGCCCTCCGGTGAAGTAGAGCGTTTTGACGCCGCGCGCGCTGCTGGTCATCTTGTGCCGCTCCGCGAGGACGGAATAGCCAAGAAAGCTGGCGCCATTGACGTAGAAGGACGTGAGCAGGAATGCCCCCGCCACTCCGTTGGCTGCAGGATCCGCCAGCACGAAGCCCAAGGGCACCGCGCCGTAGAACAGGAAATCACAGGTGATATCGAGATAGCCGCCAAACCCCGTCGGAGCACTTGCCCGCGCCACGGCTCCGTCCAGCCCATCGGCCAGGCGCGACAACAACAGCGGGACCAGAGCCCAGCCAAACACCCCCAGCGCGATAAGCGCGGCGGACAGAAGACCAAGCGCCAGCCCCACCAGAGTCACCTGATTGGCCGTGATGCCCCAGCGCGCAATCACCCGGCCCTGGGCATTGAGGGCGGGGTCGATCAGGGGGCGGAGGCGGGCATCGAACATGGGATCATTTTTGCCCTGCAATGGCGCCGCGCTCCAGTCACAATCGCGCGGGCCGGGGAATTGTGCGAGCGCGCCATCTTGGCTCTTTTCCCTGTTACACGGACGTGGCAGGTTCTGCCCATGACACGCACCCTGACCACCCCCGATCACACACCCGTTAGCCGTTTTGCCTTTGGCACCATGCAGTTCGGAGGCCGCGCGGATGAGGCGCAATCGGCCGAGATGTATGCCGCCTGCCGCGCCGCCGGGATCAGCCATTTCGACACCGCCTGGGTCTATACCGAGGGCACCAGCGAGACCATTCTGGGCAAGCTGATCAAGGGCGAGCGGGAAAAGCTGCTGATCGCCACCAAGGTGGGTTACACGGGCGGTGCGGGTGCCGCCAATATGCGCGCGCAGTTCGACACAAGCCGGGCGCGGCTGGACCTTGATATGGTCGATGTTCTGTATCTTCATCGCTTTGATCCCAACACCGACCTGCGTGAAACGCTTGAATGCTTTGCCATCCTGAAACAGCAGGGGCAGATTCGCTATGTGGGCCTGTCGAACTTTGCCGCCTGGCAGGTGGTGAAGGCGCAGATGATTGGCGCCGAATTCGATCTGAAGGTGGATATCCTGCAGCCGATGTATTCCCTGGTGAAACGCCAGGTGGAGGTGGAGATCCTGCCGATGTGCGCCGACCAAAGCATTGCCATTGCGCCCTACTCCCCCCTGGGCGGCGGGTTGCTGACCGGGAAATATGCAGCAGGCGGCGGTGAGGGCCGCCTGAAGGACGATCCCCGCTACAACAGCCGCTACGGGCAGGACTGGATGCATCAGGCCGCCGCCGATCTGGCGACCCTCGCGCAGGAGATCGGCACCGATCCCGCAACGCTGGCCGTGGCCTGGGCCGCAGCCCATCCTTCGGCACCCATGCCGATCATCTCGGGCCGCACGGCGCAGCAGTTGGCGCCCTCACTTGCCGCCATGACCTTCGAGATGACACCGGATCTCTATGATCGGATGTCAGCGCTCAGCCCGCGCCCGGCCCCCGCCACCGACCGGCTGGAGGAACAGGACGAAGGCAGCGCGGCATGAGCGATTTCATCGTCATCGGCGGCGGCATTGCGGGCATCAGCGCCGCTGCACGCTTGTCGGATCTTGGCACGGTGACGGTGCTGGAGGCGGAAGAGGCGCTTGGCTATCACGCCTCGGGGCGCTCTGCCGCGATGTTCGAGGAAAACTACGGCAACCCGGCCATCGTGGCCCTCAACAAGGTCAGTGCCGACTATCATTTCCACGCCAATGGCGGATATCTGACGCCGCGCGGCTTCATGCTGGTGGCGGGCCCCGGCGAAGAGGCGCAATTTGCTGCCGACGTGACCGAACTGGGCCTGCACCCCATCGAGATTGAGGACGCTTACGCACGGGTGCCGATCCTGAAACCTGAAACCGTCACCCTGGCGGCCCTGCACGAGGACGCACAGGATCTCGATACCGACCGCATGATCCAGGATTTCGCCCGCGTCGTGCGTGGCGCCGGCGGCAAGGTTGTGACGAAGGCCGAAGTCACCGCGATCCGACATACCGGCGCAGGCTGGCAGGTCACGGCAGGCGGTGAGGTCTATGCCGCCAAGCAACTGGTCAATGCCGCAGGTGCCTGGGTGGACCGTATCGCAGCCCTGGCCGGGATAGCGCCCATCGGGATCACTCCCAAACGCCGATCGATGGCGCGGCTGCCTGCACCGGGCGGTCATGATGTCTCCACCTGGCCGATGCTGATGGGCGTCGGGGAAGGCTGGTATGCCAAACCCGATGCGGGCAAGCTTCTGGTCTCCCCCGCCGATGCAGATCCGGTCGAACCCCATGATGCCTTTGCCGACGATATGGTTCTTGCCGAAGGGCTGGCCCGTTACGAGGAGAAGGTGACCGAGCCGGTGACCCGCGTCGAAAGCAACTGGGCAGGCCTGCGCAGTTTCGTGCGCGATGGGGCGCTGGTTCTGGGCCCGGATCCCGCACGCCCCGATTTCATCTGGTGCGCGGCGCAGGGCGGCTATGGATTTCAGACCGCGCCTGCCGCCTCGCGCCTGATCGCCGATCTGATCGGTGGTCGCCCGTCAGAACTTGACCGCGAGACCATCGCGGCACTCTCACCCGAAAGGCTGCGCTGATGCCCATTCGCTCTGTCCCCGGCTTTGCCTCTGTCGCCACACCCGAAGGGGGTATGCTCTATGCCCCCTCCGCCGCGCGCAACCTGGAACCGCTCTGCGATCTTCTGGAGGATATCGCACCGCCATCAGGCCGGGCGCTGGAGATCGCCAGCGGCACCGGCCAGCATGTCATCGCCTATGCCGCGCGCCTGCCCGGCCTCATCTGGCAGCCAAGCGAGGTGGACGCCACCCGCCGCACCAGCATTGATGCCCATGCCTCTGACACGGCACTGGACAATATCCGGCCTGCGCTGGAGCTGGATGCCACCGCCCCCGGATGGGCGCAGAGTGTTGAGCCCGTCGATTTCATCGTCCTGTCGAACCTCTTGCATCTCATCACCGAAGATGACGCAAAGACCCTGATCCGCGAGGCCGCCCGCGCCCTGAAACCATCGGGAAAGCTCTGCATCTATGGCCCCTTCATGCGGGCAGAGGAGCTGACCAGCGAGGGCGACCGTGCCTTCCATGCCTCCCTCATCGCCCATGATCCGGAAATCGGCTACAAGGACGATTTCGACACCATCGACTGGCTGCAGAATGCGGGCCTCGACATGAGCGATGTGATCGAGATGCCCGCCAACAATCTGGCATTGGTGGCGCAAAAACCGGATTTCTGACCCAGATCAAGGCCGCCTGCCCCGGGCCGTCCTACTCCTTCGAAAAATCGAATATGAAACGCGAAGGACGACCGATGAACTGGACCGAAAAACTGAACAAGACCCGCACCGGGCTGCGCAACCTGAACCAGGCGATCCCCGACACGGCGCAGGCCTTTGGCGCGCTGGGAAAGGCCGTGAAACAGGGCGGAACGCTTGAGTTCAAGCAGAAGGAATTCGTGGCTCTGGGCATCGCGGTGGCCCTGCGCTGCGAGGATTGCATCGGCCTGCATGTGGAAACACTGATCAAGGCTGGTGCCAGTCGCGAGGAAGTCGCCGATGTGCTGGCCATGTCAATCCAGATGGGCGGCGGCCCCTCGATGATGTATGCCGCCAAGGCGATGACCTGCTTTGACGAGCTGACAGCGGGATAATCGCTGACAGAGCAAAACAGAGTGGCTAGGCTTCCCGAAACTCCAAACGGGGAGCCTGCCATGAAAGATGAACGTCACACGCCCACCTGGACCAGTTTTGAAGAGGCCGGAAAGGCCGACTGGGACGCGGTCATGGCGTATGAGGAGGCTTACAACGCCGCCCTGCCCGACCGCATCCTGGATGCGATCCGCTCGCTGGATGAGGACTGGACGCCCTATCCGGTGAACCGCTACCAGCACTGCCTGCAGGCCGCGACCCGCGCCCATGCCGATGGCGCGGATGACGAGATCATTGTCGCCGCCCTGGTGCATGATGTGGGCGATATCCTGTCGCCCTACAATCACGGCGAACTGGCTGCAGCGATGATGAAACCCTATGTGAGCGAGCGCACCTGGTGGATCCTCAAGCACCACTGCGTCTTTCAGGGCTACTACTACAACCACCACCTTGGCGGCGACCGCCACGCGCGCGACAAATACCGCGACAGCCCCTATTGGGAGGACTGCCGCAAGTTCTGTCACGACTACGATCAATGCGCATTCGACCCGGACTATCCGACCAAACCCTTGGAGTTTTTCGAGCCGATCCTGCGCCGGGTATTGGCGCGCGGCGGTGGTCACATGGAGCTGAACGAAACCCGCGACGGCTGACGCGGGTCAGCTGCCCAGCAGCCAGACCACTCCACCCCAGATCATCGGCAACAACAGCGCTGTCGCCAGCGCATTGAGGCCCATGGCAAGGCCGGAAAACGCACCCGCGGTCTCATTCACCTGCAAGGCACGGGCGGTGCCGATCCCGTGGCTGGCGGTGCCGATCGCCAGCCCGCGCGCGCGCCAGTCGACCACGCCCATCATGTCCAGCACCTTGGGCCCCAGCATGGCGCCAAGGATGCCGGTCACGATCACCAGAACCGCCGTCAGAGAGGGCAACCCGCCCAGTTTTTCGGCGATCCCCATGGCCACGGGCGCGGTCACCGATTTGGGCGCCAGCGAAGCCAGCACCGCCTCGGACCCGCCAAGCAGCCAGGCAACCAAGACCGCCGACAGGATCGCCGTCAGCGACCCTGCCAAAAGGCTCACGGCTATTGCCAGGGCCGACCGGCGCACCCGCTGCCATTGCCGGTAAAGCGGCACCGCAAGGGCAACCGTGGCAGGCCCCAGCAGAAAATGCACGAACTGTGCGCCCTCGAAATAGGTGCCATAGTCCGTCTCCGTCAGCACCAGCACCGCCACCACGACCAGTACCGCCCCCAGCACCGGATTGAGCAGCGGATTGCGCCCCATCTTCTCGAACAGGGCGCTCGCCAGTTGAAAGGCCGCCAAGGTCAGCGTCAGGTGAAACAGGGGCGATGCGCTGAGGTAGACCCAGGTGTCCTGCAGGCTATCCATCCCCCTTCTCCGCGCCTTCTCCCGTACCGAGCCATTGCATGAGCAGCCCAGTTACCGCGATGGTCACAAGCGTGGACACGACAAGCGCCAACCCCAGCGGCAACAGCGCCTCCCCCAACAGTTGGAAATGCAGGATCACGCCAGTGCCCGCAGGCACGAACAACAGCGACATGGAGCGCAGCAGACCATCCGCTGTCTGATCCAGCCGCTCCGGCACATGGCCGCGCAGCATCAGGAAGACAAGCAGGAACACCATGCCCAGCACCGGCCCCGGAACAGGAAGCATCAGCGCCCCGGTGATGAACTCCCCGGCCAGCTGGCAGACCAGGATCAATGTCAGATAGCCAAGCATGCCATCCCTCCCCCTTGGATGGCTCAACTGTTGCACCCTGTATCGCAGCAGACAAGCATCGGGTTCCAAACAGAAAGCCCCGGCGCAGGGACCGGGGCTTTGATCGGGTCTTCGAAGGTGGCCTAGCCGTCCTTGCGGATGGTCTCGTTCTTGGGGTCATAGGGGCTGTCGCAGGTCACCATCGCATCCCACAGCTTGTCCTGCATCTTGACCTTCACCTTGGTCCCTTCGACCGCAAGCTCTGGCGGCAGATAGCCCATGCCGATCGATTTTTCGAAGGCAACCGAATAGCCGCCCGAGGTCAGACGACCCAGCCGGGTTGTGCCATCCTCGGCATAGATTGCCTCGCGGCCCCAAGGATCGGCATCGGCAGGGCCATCGATCAGCAGCGTGCAGCACTTGGCGCGGATGCCCGTCTCGACCATCGCAGCCTTGCCATGGAACTCCTTGGACAGATCGATGAAGCGCGGCAGGTCCGCCTCGGCCGGGGTGGCGTCCCGGCCCAGCTCAGTGCCAAAGGCGCGATAGCTTTTCTCCTGACGCAGCCAGTTCTGGGCGCGGGCGCCGACCAGTTTCATCCCGTGCTTTTCGCCCGCCGTGTTCAAGAGATCCCAGAGGTAATTCTGCATCTCGATCGGGTGGTGCAGCTCCCAGCCAAGCTCCCCGGTATAGGCCACACGGATCGCATTCACGGGGCACATGCCCAGTTCGATCGACCGCGCCGACAGCCAGGGGAAGCGCTTGTTGCTCAGTGCGGTGTCGGGATCGGCATCCACGATCACCTCTTTCAGCACATCGCGCGATTTCGGCCCTGCGATGGCAAAGACGCCCCACTGGGTGGTGACATCCTGGATCTCGATATAGCCGAACTCCTCCATCTTGTCCTCGGCCGCCTTGCGCAGGAAATCGGCGTCATATTCGGACCAGGCTCCGGCCGAGACCAGGTAGTAGGTGTTCTCGCCATTGCGCACGATGGTGTATTCGGTGCGGGTGGTGCCTGCCGAGGTCAGCGCGTAGGTCAGGTTGATGCGGCCCACTTTCGGCAGCTTGTTGCAGGTGAACCAATCGAGGAACTGCGTCGCACCGGGACCTTTGATCACATGTTTGGTAAAGGCGGTGGCGTCGATCAGGCCGACGCCCTCGCGGATCGCCTTGGCCTCTTCAACGGCATATTGCCACCAGCCGCCACGGCGGAAGGAGCGGGCCTCCTTGTCGAAATTGTCAGGCGCGTCCAGCGGGCCATAGTAGTTGGGGCGTTCCCAGCCATTGACAAAGCCGAACTGCGCGCCGCGCGCCTTTTGCCGGTCATAGGCCGGGGCGGTGCGCAGGGGACGGCAGGCTTCGCGCTCTTCATCCGGGTGGTGCAGGATATAGACGTGCTCGTAGCATTCCTCGTTCTTGCGGGCGGCGAATTCCGTCGTCATCCAGTTCGAGGAGTAGCGTTTCGGGTCGAGCGAGGCCATGTCGATCTCAGCCTCACCATCGACCATCATCTGCGCCAGGTAATAGCCGGTGCCGCCCGCAGCGGTGATCCCGAAGGAGAAACCTTCGGCCAGCCACATGTTGCGCAAGCCAGGTGCCGGGCCAACCAGCGGGTTGCCATCGGGGGTGTAGCAGATCGGGCCGTTGAAATCGTCCTTCAGGCCACTTTCGGCACAGGACGGCACGCGTTCGGCCATCGCCATGTACTGATCCGCGATCCGGTCCAGATCCAGAGGGAACAGATCGGCGCGGAAGCTGTCCGGCACGCCGTGTTCGAACCGTGCCGGCGCGCCATGCTCATAGATGCCCAGGATCCAGCCGCCACGTTCCTCGCGGGCATAGGATTCATTGTCGGCATCGCGCACGACGGGGTGTTCGGGGTTGCCCGCCGCGCGCCATTTGACCAGTTCGGGATCCTTGTCCATCACGATGAAGGTATGTTCGACCGGGATCGCGGGCATCTTGATGCCCAGCATCTTGGCGGTGCGTTGTGCGTGGTTGCCGGATGCGGTCACGACATGTTCGGCGGTGATCACCACCTGCTCGTCCGAGGGCACCAGGTTGCCGCCCTGCTCGACCATCTTGGTGCAGGTCACTTCCCAATGGGTGCCATTCCAGTGGAAGGCATCGGCCTGCACCTTGCGCACGATCTCGACGCCGCGCTGACGCGCGCCCTTGGCCATGGCCTGGGTCACATCGGCGGGGTTAATGTAGCCATCCTCGGTGTGGTAGATCGCGCCCTTCAGATCGCCGGTCTCGATCAGCGGCCAGCGCTCCTTGATCTGATCCGGGGTCAGCCACTCGTATTTCACATCGCAGGTCTCGGCGGTGGAGGCATAGAGCATGTATTCATCCATGCGTTCCTGCGTCTGCGCCATGCGCAGGTTGCCAACCACGGCAAAGCCCGCGTTGAGCCCGGTTTCCTCTTCCAGGGTCTTGTAGAAATCGACCGAGTATTTGTGGATATGGGTGGTCGCATAGGACATGTTGAAGAGCGGCAGCAGACCGGCAGCGTGCCAGGTGGAGCCGGAGGTCAGCTCGTCCCGCTCGATCAGCATCACATCGTCCCAGCCCGCCTTGGCCAGGTGATAGGCGATCGAGGTTCCGACGGCACCGCCGCCGACAACCAGTGCTTTGACTTGGGTTTTCATGTCCCGTTTCTCCGGAAGAAATGACTAGGCTTTTCCAATCATATGCCGGAAATCACGCAGGCAACGCCAAATCCATCCGACGCAAAAACCGACAAAACCGACCTTTCGCGTCACGGCGGAGGCAAAGCGGACCCCATGAGGGGGCAAGGGCAGGAGAAACGCACAGGGCGGCGCAGGTTTTGCCTGCACCGCCCCGCAGTGTCTTGGGGTTTCACCCCGCCAGAATCAATCGCTGAGGATCTTGCCGGGATTGAGGATATTGTCCGGGTCCAGCGCCGCCTTCACCGCCGCCATATATCGGGTCGCCGCGCCCAGCTCTTTGGTCAGATAGGGGCGTTTGCCCTGGCCGATACCGTGTTCGCCGGTGCAGGTCCCCTCCATCGAGATCGCCATGTCATTGAGCCAGCCGATGTAATCATCCGCCTTCTGGCGTTCCTCGGCGCTGTCCATATCAATGAGCAGAAGCGCGTGGAAATTGCCGTCGCCCACATGGCCCACCATCGGGGCCAGCAACCCCATCTCCTCGGCCTTGTCACGGGCGGCGCCGACGCATTCGGCAAGCCGCGAAATCGGCACGCAGACATCCGTTGACAGCCCCTTGGCGCCGGGGCGCAGGCCCAGCCCCGCCCAATACATGTCATGGCGCGCCTGCCACAGCTTGTTGCGCTCTTCTGCGGTGGAAGTCGCCTCGAAATCGAAGCCGCCGAATTCCTCCGCGATGGAGGAGAACATATCGGCCTGTTCGACCACGCCCGCCTCGGAGCCGTGGAATTCCAGCAGCAGAAGCGGCACCTCGGGCAGGTCCAGCTTGGAATAGGCATTGGCGGCCTGAACGCTCATCGCGTCCAGCATTTCGATGCGGGCGACCGGAATGCCGTATTGAATGGTCATCATCACCGCGCGGCAGGCATCATCGATGCTGCGGAAGGCGCATCGCGCCGAACGGATCGCCTCGGGGATGCCCTGCAGGCGCAGGGTGATCTCGGTGATCAGACCCAGGGTGCCTTCGGAGCCGACCATCAGCCGGGTCAGGTCATAACCGGCCGAAGATTTCTTGGCCCGCTGCGCGGTGCGGATCACCTCGCCATCGGCCATCACCACCTCAAGCGCGATCACATTGTCCTTCATGGTGCCATAGCGCACCGCATTGGTGCCCGAGGCCCGCGTCGCCGTCATGCCGCCGAGCGAGGCATTGGCACCGGGATCAATCGGGAAGAACAGGCCCTGGTCGCGCAGGAAGGTGTTGAGCTGCTCGCGCGTCACACCGGGCTGCACCACCACATCCAGATCCTCGGCATGGACGGCGAGGATCTTGTCCATCCGGCTCATGTCCACCGAGATACCGCCCGCAGGCGCGTTCACATGGCCTTCCAGCGAAGTGCCGGTGCCGAAGGGAATCACAGGCACGCCATATTGCGCACAGATCTTCACGACCTCTGACACCTCTTCAGTGGAGGTCGGAAAGACCACCGCATCGGGGATCTGGTTGTCGATCCAGGTGGTGGTATGGCCGTGCTGTTCGCGAATGGCCTGGCCGGTCTGCAAACGGTCTGCGAACTGCTGTTTCAACACGCCGATAGCGGCTTTGATCCCCGGCTCGTTGCGCGGCAGTGATGTGGCTTGCACCATGGCTGGTCCCTTCTCCTCCAAATGCGTGTTGTCATGTCAACACGATGGGCACTATACGGCCCCCGCGCCCATTTGCAAGCAGGCGCGGGGCAATGCGTTCATTCGCCCAGCGCGATGCCCTCGCGGCGCGGATCGGCACCGCCTTTCAATGTATCCCCGATCTCGATCGCATGCAGTCCCGAGGTCAGATCGCGCAGGTTGACCTTGTAGCCCATCGCCTCCAGCGGTTCGGCCAGGTCGGCAGCGGCGCTCCCGTTTTCCAGATCGTAGGTACCGAAGCGGTTCACCGCATGGGGCAAAGCGACCGCCTGTTGCACGTCCATGCCCCAATCGGCCCAGGCGATGATGGTCTTGGCCACATAGCCGATGATCCGACTGCCCCCGGGCGAGCCAACAGCCAGCACCGGCTTGTCCCCCTGCATCACGATCGTGGGCGCCATGGACGAGCGTGGCCGTTTGCCCGGCTCCAGCCGGTTGGCAATCGGCACCCCGTCACGATGGCTACGGAAGGAGAAATCCGTCAGCTCGTTGTTCAGCAGGAAGCCGTTCGTCATCAGGCGCGATCCAAAGCCGTTCTCGATGGTAGTGGTCATCGACAGGACATTGCCATATCCATCCACGATGGAGATATGAGAGGTCGAGGGAAACTCGATCGAGGCGTCATCCGCCCAAAGCGCAGCCGCGCCCGCATGATCGAATTCCGGCGTCCCCGGCGCCACCTCCGGCAGCGCATCATCGCCCGCCAGCAGCTTGGCCCGTTCTGCCAGATAGGCGGGATCTACCAGGCCTTTGCTGGGCACAGGCACGTAATCGCTATCGGCCATGTAGCGCCCCCGGTCGGCAAAGGCGAGCCGCGAGGCATCGCCGATCAGCCGCCAGGCCTCGGGGTTTTCGGCACCCAAAGTGGCCAGATCATATTGCCCCAGCATCCCCAGGATCTGTCCCACGGTCAGCGCACCCGAAGAGGGCGGCCCCATACCGCAGACCTCGAAGGCGCGATATTCGGCGCAAACGGCAGGACGTTCCTTCACCTGATAGAGAGCCAGATCCATTTCGGACAACAGACCCGGGTTGCCTTGTGCCTCTGTCACCGTGCGCACGATCTCCGCCGCGATTGGCCCTGTGTAAAAGCCATCTGCCCCCTCGGCCGCCAAGGTCCGCAAGACCTCGGCATAGGCCGGATTCAGCAGCCTGTCACCGGGTTGCAAGGGCACCCCACCGGGCAGGAAATAGTCAGCCGTTGCCGGATAGCGCGACAGCCGCTTGGCATCGCCTTCGATCAGCCCGGCCAGGCGCGGAGAGACAAGGAATCCATTGTCAGCCAGATCGATGCCCGCTTCAAACAGCGATGGCCAGTTGGCCCGCCCCCAGCGGCGATGGGCGGCCTCCAAGAGCGCGGGCGTGCCGGGGGTGCCCACCGAACGCCCGCCAACCACCGCATCGTAGAATTTCAGCGGCGCGCCATTCTCGTCCTGAAACAGGCGCGGGGTCGCCGCCAAAGGGGCTGTTTCGCGCCCGTCCAGCGTGGTGATCTCACCGCTGGCGGCGTCATACCAGACCAGAAAGGCGCCACCACCCAGCCCCGAGGATTGCGGCTCCACCAGCCCCAGGACCACCTGCACCGCCACCATGGCATCCGCCGCCGAGCCGCCCGCCCGCAGCACCTCGGCACCGGCGGCAACCGCATGGGGGTTGGCGGCGGCAATCATCCAGTCCTGGGCATCGACGGACTGCCCCGCCTCCTTGGCGCGCAGCGCCGCGGCGACCTCGGGCGACAGGGCTTCAAAGCGACCCGCGGTGGCACTCTCCGGCGCAACCGCATCGGCGGCCTCCTGCGCCGCCGCAGCTCCGGCAGCAAGGGCGAATACAGCAATCACAATCGGCTTCATCGAATATCTCCTGATCAAAAATGCAAACGCGGGCCAATGGCCCGCGTCTAGGTCTCACAACATGGAGGGGATCACCTGATCCGGCGGACGGTGCCCGTCTTCGAATGTCTTGATGTTCAAGAGCACCTTCTCGCCCATCTCGATCCGCCCCTCGATGGTGGCCGATCCCATATGCGGCAACAGCACCACATTGGGCAGTTCGCGCAGGCGCGGATTGATGTCGGTGCCGTGTTCATAGACGTCAAGCCCCGCCCCCGCGATCTCACCCGCGCGCAGCATCCGGGTCAGCGCATGTTCGTCGATCACCTCGCCGCGCGAGGTGTTGATGATCACCGCATCGGGTTTCATCAGCTTCAAGCGCCGCGCGTTCATCAGATGAAAGGTCGAAGGCGTCGAGGGACAGTTGACCGAGATGACATCCATGCGCGCCACCATCTGATCGAGGCTCTCCCAATAGGTCGCTTCCAGCTCTTCCTCGATCTCGGGGCGCAGGCGGCGGCGGTTGTGGTAATGGATCTGCATGCCGAATGCCTTGGCCCGGCGGGCAACCGCCTGACCGATCCGCCCCATGCCCAGGATGCCAAGGCGCCGCCCGGCCAGCCGTCCGCCCAGCATCGCCGTGGGCGCCCAGCCTTCCCATTCGCCCTTTTGCATCAGGGCCAGCCCTTCGGGGATCCGCCGCACCACCGCCATGATCAGCGCCATGGTCATATCCGCCGTATCGTCGGTCAGAACCCCGGGGGTGTTGGAGACCAGAATGCCGCGCTGGCGCGCCGTGGAGACATCGATGTGATCGACACCGGCACCGTAGTTGGCGATCAGTTTCAGCCTGGATCCTGCCTGCGCCAGAAGACCGGCATCGATTGCATCTGTGACCGTCGGCACCAACACGTCGGCAGCCTGCATCGCCTCGGCCAGTTCGCTGCGGGTCATGGGCGTATCGTCACTGCGCAGCCGCACATTGAACAACTCACTCAACCGGGTTTCCACCGGTTCCGGCAACCGTCGCGTAACAACAACAGTCAGACGTTCTCTTACCACTTGCGCTCTCCCATGGCTTTTCAGTTCCAGCACCGCCATGGCATCGTGACGCAGGTTGCAGGCAGGCACAAGAACCCTTCCGCACCAACCGGTCCAAGTGACGCGGCATTCCGGTATTCCCCTCCGGAGCAACGAGGGATAAGACCGGATGAATGGATGGCCAGCGGGCCAGCGGATCGAGCATGAACAAGCAGGCGGTAGCGATGACGGCTTTGAATTTGCGTCCACTCTTGCTGGCCCTTGGTGCCATACTCGCATGTGCGTCCAGCCTGCAGGCCAGTGACGCGCGCGGCCCTGTCACCAACCTGCCGCTGCCGCGTTTCGTCTCGATGAAGGCCTCCGAGGCGAATGTGCGGCGCGGCCCCTCGCTGACGCACCGGATCGACTGGGTGTTCAAACGGCGCGGCATGCCCTTGAAGGTGACGGCGGAATACGGCCACTGGCGGCGGGTGAGCGACCATGACAATGCAGGCGGCTGGGTCCATTACACGCTGATTTCCGGCGTGCGCACCGTCCTGGTGCAGGAAGACATGCTGACCGTTCACTCCCGCCCGGATCCTGCATCTCCCGTCACCGCCGCCTTTGAACTTGGGGTCGTCGCCCGGCTTGGCAGCTGCATCATCGACTGGTGCGAGATCACCGCCGGCGGCTACAGCGGCTGGACCCCGAAGACCAAGATATGGGGCGTATTGCCCGACGAGATCCGCGAATAGCCCGTCCTGCGATCAGCCCCGGTCGGCTACGGGCCGGATGCTGAGCGGCGTGCCGCCAAGGCCGCGAAAGGCCTTTTGGCGGCAGGAGAAGACGATGATCTGCAGATCATCCGCCTGCAGGGTCAGCGCATCGAAGATCTTCTCGATCCGGGCATCATCCGTGTAGACGATGGCATCGTCCAGGATCACCGGCGCCGGGGTGCCCGCCCGTGCCAGCAATCGCGCAAAGGCCAGCCGCACCAAGAGGGCAACCTGTTCCTGGGCGCCGCCCGACAGGCTGTCAAAGCCGACCACCTCGCCGCCACGTTCCAATTCGCTGGGCAGGATTTCATCGGCATCCACCGTGAGCTGTGCCTCGGGCCAGAGCATCCGCAACAGCGGGCGCAGCTCGGCCATGATCGGGCCCAAGTAGTGATCCTGCGCCTCCTTGCGGGCGCCTTCCAGGGCCGCCAGCAGCCGCCGTAGGACAGAGACCTCGAACTCCACCGCCTGAAGCCGCTTTTGCGCGCGGGCCAGCTGATCTTCGGTATCGGCCAGTTCCTCTTCCACGGCCGCGCTTGCATGGGCCGCGATACGGGTGTCCAGCACCGCCAAATCCCGCGCGATCTCCTGCCCCCGCTGACGGGCAGCCTCCAGCGCCGATCCTGCCCGCTGCAAGACAGCCTTGGCCTGGGCGAAATCGGGCGCGGCATGGCGCAGGGTCTCCTCGGCGGCCTTCGCCTCGGCCAGGGCCCGTTGCAACTGCGGCAACTGGGCCAGCAGCTCTGCGTGCAGCTCAGAGGCCCGATCCACCCCCAGTGCCGCCACCGCGCGCTCCAGCCGCTGCGCTGCGGCCTCGGCCCTGGCCCTTGCATTTTCTTCGACAAGGCGTGCATCTTCCGCAACCGCGCGCAGGGCCTCGTGATCGGATACAAGCTGGTCACAGGCGCGTTCCGCCGCCTGACAGGCCGCTTCGGCGCTGGCCTGATCCGGCAAAGGCGCCGCTTGGCCCGCCTCCGGACCGGTTTCACCCGTCTCGGGCAGCGCCGCCAGCTGCGCCCGCAACGCCGCCAGCCCCTCAGGAGCGAGGGCGGCAAGCAGCGCTTCAGCCTCTTGCCGGTGCTGCCGCGCGGCCGCTCGGACCTGATGCGCCCGGCGCGCCGCATCCACTTCATCGTATCCGGCACGCTGTAACGCAGCGGACAGCGCCTCTTGCGCCTGTTCCAGCGCATCCGCCCCGCCAATCTGGCCGGGGTGCACCTCTATTGCCGCGACACCCGGCACCAAGAGTTTCCCACCTTTGGGCAAGGGCAGCCGCTGCCCTCCCGCAACCGCCTCTCCCCCAAAGAGAACACGAGGGGCGCCAGCATCCGTGCCGCCAGCCTCGTAGTGGACGGTCACCGCCGTGGCGGCAGCCTCCTGTGCCCGCTGCGCCAGGCCAAGGGCTTCGCGCGCGGTCTCGATCCGGCGCATCATGGCGTCATCCGGTCCGGTTTCAGCGGCCTGTTGCGCGGTCTCGATGGCCGCGGCCTGCAGCTGCGCCTTGTCCAGGCGGGCCTGCAGATCACGGCGCAGCCCCTCTGCCTGCGCCACCGAGGCCCGCTTCAAGACCGCATCCAATGTGGCGCGGGCCTCGCGGGCCTTGGTGCGGGCCGGGTTGAGCGCCTCAAACAGCTGCTGCAGCTCGGCTGCGTGGCGTTGATAGGCCTGGGCCGCATCCTGAACGGTGGCCTTGGCCTGATCCTGCTCGGCGCGGGCCGATTGCACCTCTTGCAGGCGGTCGCCCAGGCTTTGCAGCTTGCGCTGGTGGTTTTCCTGCAGGGTCTCCGCCAGTTTCACCGCATGGGCGGCCTGGGCCAACTGCTCATGGTGGTGTTTGGCAATCTCCATCGCAGCCTCTGCCGCCTGCAGCCGTGCCTCCAGCGCCGCGCGCTCCTCGGGGTCGTTCAAGGCGGCCAGTTCACCGCGCAGCTCGCGCCGCTGATCGAGCAGCTGACGCAGCTCCTGCATCTGGGCTGCAAGCCGGTCGCGGCGCTCCGACAACTCCAGCACATCCCGTTCGGCCAGATCCAGCGCACCGCCTTTCCGGGCGCCGCGCTTGGTCACCAATTGGTCGAGACTGTCCTGCACCCGCTGGCAGATCGCATCCATGCGCTGCCCGCCGGTGACCATCCCGACCTCTCCGGAAACCGAGGACAGCAGATCGCGGCGGGCCTTCTCCGTCGTCTTGGCGTCTTCAAAAGAAGTGAGCCCCTGGCGCACCCAGAGCAGCCCCGAAGGCCCGCCGTCCTTGGGCAGCTTGATCAGCCCCTTCAGCCAGCTTTCAGCGGCATCGGCCTGATGCAGCAGGCGATCCTCCTGCCAGACGCGCACCTCGCCCTTGCCGGCGCTTCTGAAGAACTGTTTTGCAATCCTGTATCGATCCCCCTCGTGGTCCACTTCGACCTCGATCCGTGGGTCTCCGCCCGCATGAGGCACCAGCGCGCGGATCTCCTTGTCCCAGGATTTGGCATCCTTGAAGAACAGCGCATGCAGCGCATCGAAGACGGTGGACTTGCCCTGTTCGTTGGGCGCCGACAGCACATTGAGACCGGGACCGATCCCGGCGATCTCGACCGGGTCGACAAAGCGGCGGATATTCTCAAGGCGGATCGCACGGATCTTCATCGGGGCTCTCCCGGCTCGCCCTCGTCCTGGCTATAGGCGAACAACCGGTTGAGCGCGGCGGCGGCCACCTGTCGCTCGGCCTCGGCCAGAGCCGGATCTTCGCAGGCGCGCATCAGATCCTCTGCCGCCACCCGCAGGGCGCCACCGCGACCGATCAGATCCAGATCCTCCACCTGATGTTCATCGCCAAGGTCGGACAGATCCAGATCCAGATGGCAGAACTCCGGCGCGTATCGCGCCACCTCCTGGCCAAGCGCAAGGCGCTGCGGCGGCGTCGCCCAGCCCACGGCCCGGATCCGCAAGAGGTGATAGCGCCAGTCGGCCCGCTCCGCTGGCAGAAGATCCTGGATCGCAGCCGCGATATCGGTGCTCGGCGTCAAATCCAGAGTGACCTCCTGCCAATGAAACTGGCCGACCTCCAGCGGCTGCACCTGCGGCGGCTGCCCCGCGCCTGCAATCTCGACCAGCAGGCACTGTCCGCGCCCGGCGTGTTTGAAGCGATCCGCCTCCGGGGTGCCGCTGTAATGGGTCCGCTCATTGACCTGCAAACGGCCGTGCCAGTCCCCCAGGGCGAGATAATCGAGCCCCGCCCGGCTGGCACGATCAGGGGCGATCGTCTCACCGGAGCCATCATTCGTGGTCTGGCTGGCGAACTCCAGCACCCCGCCATGGGCCAGCCCGATCCGCAGGCTGCCCGGATCACTGCTGCAATCATCCATCCAGGCGGTCAGATCCCGCCCCGCAAAGCGATGACTGCATGGTGCGGGTAGCAGCAGCACACCAGGCGCCATCTGAACCGGCTCCGGTTGCAGCAACAGATGCACGTTCTCAGGGGCATGCGCCTGCAAAGCGGTCCACAGAGGTTCGGCTGCGGCACTATCGTGGTTGCCAGGAATGATCCACCACTCCAGCCCCTGCGCCGCCCCCATGGCGGCCAGAGCCTGGCGCTGCACCCGCTCCGAAGGGGTTTCCGTGTCGAACATATCCCCCGCGATCACCACATGCGCCGCATCCTGCGCCCGGGCCATCTCTGCCAATCTGAACAGCACCTCTTGCCGGGCTTGTTGAAGGGCCATCCGAGTCTCTTCGCCGAATTGCCCAAACCGCTTTCCCAGATGCAGATCGGAACTGTGCAGAAAGCGCAAGGAAGTCATCAGTGTCTCCGGACGGGCCTGGCCAGAAATGAAGGAAGGCCCCATGAGTGGCAGAGCCGACAGCGACGGTCAACGCCGCTCTGTGACCGCCGCGCCCCTGGCCTGCGCGATTCTATGCGTCGTCCAACGGTCTTCGCTTCAAAGGCAGCCGGGACTGCTCTGCGGATCGAAACCACAGCGGGATTTGCGAAAACACCTGGATATTGAGCGGTTCCGGCCGATTTTCGCTTGAATTCGCACCATTGAAGGCACCCAGATTCCGTTAAAACCCCTGCAGGCAATTGCGCCTTTGGCGCTGTTGTTTTACACGGGGGGCGATATGCACGGCCAGACCCTCGATTGGCAGCCCCCCACCGGGGAGCAATCATCAATTTGCGAGGGGCGCCCGGCCGCCGCCCAAAGTCGACAAAGCTTCCGATATCGCTGAAAGGTTGTGGAACATGACAGAAAACGCAAACCCCGACATTTTGTATACCATCGTAGACGAAGCGCCCGAGCTGGCATCGGCTTCTTTCCTGCCGATCATCCGCAAATTCGCTTCTGCCGCCGGTATCACCGTCGGGACCAAGGATATCTCGCTGGCCGGTCGCATCATCGCCACCTTCCCGGAAAACCTGACCGACGCGCAAAAGCAAAGCGACGATCTGGCCGCCCTGGGTGAACTGGTGAAAACCCCGGATGCAAATGTCATCAAGCTGCCCAACATCTCGGCTTCGGTGCCGCAGCTGACCGCCGCCATCGCCGAACTGCAGTCCCAAGGCTATGATATCCCGAACTATCCCGAGGATCCCCAGAGTGACGCGGAAAAAGAGATCCGTGCGCGCTATGACGGCATCAAGGGCTCGGCGGTGAACCCGGTCCTGCGCGAAGGCAACTCCGATCGTCGTTCGGCACGGGCGGTGAAGAACTACGCCCAGAACAACCCGCATTCCATGGGTGCATGGTCCGCCGACAGCAAGACCAAGGTCTCGTCGATGCCGGGCAATGACTTCTACGCCAACGAGAAATCCGCAACCATCACCGCCGCACAAGCCGGTGACGCGAAGATCGAATTCGTCGGCAAGGACGGCGCTGTCACCGTGCTGAAGGACGGCTGGCCGCTGGAAGAAGGCACCGTTGCCGATGCCACCTTCATGTCCGCCAAGGCGCTGGCCTCCTTCCTGGCTGCAGCCATCGAAGACACCAAGGCAGACGGCACCATGTTCTCGCTGCACATGAAGGCCACCATGATGAAGGTCTCCGACCCGATCATCTTTGGCCACGCGGTCAAGGCCTGGCTCGGCCCGGTCTGGGACAAGCACGGCGAGGCGATTGTCGCCGCCGGGGGATCTGCAAACTCGGGCCTTGGTGCGGTTCTGGCCGCCATCGAGACGCTGCCGAACGCCGCCGAGATCAAGGCTGAGATCGCAGCACTTGAGCGTCCTTCCATGTATATGGTGGACAGCGACAAGGGCATCACCAACCTGCATGTGCCCTCGGACGTGATCATCGACGCCTCCATGCCGGCCGTGATCCGCGCAGGCGGCAAGGGCTGGGATGAAACCGGAGCCAAAGGTGACACCAACTGCGTGATCCCCGATCGCTGCTATTCCACCGTCTATGACGAGACCATCAACTTCTTCAAAGCCAATGGCGCGTTGGACGTGACCAAGGCAGGCTCCGTCGCCAACGTCGGCCTGATGGCCCAGAAGGCCGAGGAATACGGCTCTCACCCGACCACGTTCGAAGCCCCCGCCGATGGCGAGATCCGCATCGTTCTGGCCAATGGCGAGACGCTGCACAGCCACGCGGTAGAGGCAGGCGACATCTGGCGCTCCTGCACCGTGAAGAAGGCCCCGATCGAGAACTGGATCCAGCTGGCGATGGACCGTCAGCGCCTGACCGGCTCCGAGGCGATCTTCTGGCTGGACGCAAACCGCGCCCATGACGCCGAGCTGATCAAATACGTCAAACCGGCGCTCGAAGCCGCTGGCGTTGCCGACAAGTTCCTGATCATGGCGCCGCGCGAAGCCACCCGTCAGAGCCTTGAGACCATCACCGCAGGCAAGGACAGCATCGCCATCACCGGCAACGTGCTGCGCGACTACCTGACCGACCTGTTCCCGATCCTGGAACTGGGCACCTCGGCCAAGATGCTGTCGATCGTGAAACTGATGCAGGGCGGCGGCTTGTTCGAAACCGGCGCCGGCGGTTCGGCCCCGAAACACGTGCAGCAGCTGGTCGAGCAGAACCACCTGCGCTGGGACTCGATGGGTGAGTTCTGCGCCCTGGGGGAAAGCCTGAGCTTCCTTGCCGACGTCAAGGGCAACGCCAAGGCAGGCGTGCTGGGTGCTGCGGCAGAGGTCGCGACCCAAGGCATCCTCGACAACAACCGCTCGCCCTCGCGCAAGGTCGGAGAGCCGGACAACCGCGACAGCCACTACTGGTTCGCCCGCTACTGGGCCGAAGCCCTGGCGGCGCAGTCCGACGACGCCGATCTGGCGGCCGAGTTCGCCCCTGTTGCCAAGGCCCTCGCCGAAGGCGAAGCGGCGATCCTGTCCGAACTGGCTGCAGCCCAAGGACCGGCGGCAGAGATCGGTGGCTACTATCGCCCCAGCGTCGAGCTGAAAGCCAAGGTCATGCGCCCATCGGCAACGCTGAACGCGATCATCGACTGATAGGGACGCCTATTGAAACAGGAAACGCCCGGCAGATCCTGCCGGGCGTTTCTTTTTTGACCTGTTGAATGCGCCGCATCGGCGGCAGGGCAACGACCCTATCGAACCGTTGCCCGTGGGCTTTCGCGCCGGATCAGAAATCCTGCCACTTGTCCAGGGCAGCGTTTCCGTCGGTGCCGGTTGCGGCGGCCGGGGTGACGTCGCTGAAATCCCAGTCGTCGTCGCCATGGGCCGTCGGGGCACTCGGGGCGGCTTTCGGGGCGCTCAGCTGCGTGATGCCGCCGCCGCCCGAGATCTTGAAGTGGGCCACCAGTTCGGCCAGCTTGGTCGCGTCGCTGTTCAGCATGTGACCCGCTGCCGTCGCCTGTTCCACCATCGCCGCGTTCTGCTGGGTCACCTGATCCAGCTGCACCACGCCGGTGTTGATCTCGCCCAGGCCGGTGGACTGCTCCACCGCGCCCTCGGCAATGTCGGTCACCAGTTTCGAGATATGGTTCACCCGCTCGACGATGCTATTGAGCGCCTCGCCCGCCTTGCCGACCAGATCCACACCGCGCTCCACCTGGCGCGAGGAATCGCTGATCAGCGTCTTGATCTCCATCGCCGCATCCGAGGAGCGCTGCGCCAGGGCGCGCACTTCGGAGGCCACGACCGCAAAACCACGGCCTGCTTCGCCTGCTCGGGCAGCCTCGACCCCGGCGTTCAGGGCCAGGAGGTTGGTCTGGAAGGCGATGTCGTCGATCACGCCGATGATCTGGGCGATATGGGTCGAGGACTGCTCGATCTCGGTCATCGCCGAGACCGCGCTTTGCACCACGGTGCCGCTGTTTTCGGCCTCCTGCTTGGCCTCGTCCATGATGTTCTCGACGCTGCGCGCACCTTCGGCGGCGGATTTCACGCTTGCTGTCAGTTCATCGAGGGCGGCGGCGGTTTCCTCAAGGGTTGCGGCCTGGCTTTCGGTGCGATGCGACAGGTCGTCCGAGGACTGGCTGATCTCGGCCGCGCCATTGCGGATGCTGGCGGCGGACTCGACCACCTGCGAGACGGTGCCGTTGAGGTTCTCGACCGTCTTGTTGAAGTCGAGCCGCAGCTGTTCGTAATCCTCCGGGAAGGCGCTGTCGATGCGCACCGTCAGATCGCCGCTGGCCAGTACCGACAGGCGATCGGTCAGGGTGTGAACCACCTGCGCCTGGGCGGCATCGCGCTCTTTCTGCGCGGTTTCCAACTCCTTCTGACGGATCAGCGAGTTGCGGAACACGTCCAAGGTCCGGGCCATGTCGCCGATTTCATTGCGGCTTTTGGTGCCCGGAATGTCCGATGCGGTGTCCCCTTCGGCCATCGACAGCATGCGATCCTTGAGATTTTCAACCGGATTGATGACGCTGCGGGCAATGAAGAAGGCGGCCACGCCCATCGCCGCCAGGCCAACGACCAAGGCAATCAGCGCCGAGTTGCGCATTGCGGCGATATCCGCTTCGATATCGGCCACATAGGCACCGGTGCCAACGACCCAGCCCCAAGGTTCAAAGAGCTTGATATAGCCCATCTTGGCTTCCGGGATTTCCGAATCCGGCTTGTTGAAATGGTAGATCACGGCCCCTTTGCCATGTTCATTGATCACGCGCTGGAACTCCTGGAAAACAAAGACGCCATTCACATCTTCGAACTCCGACTGGTCCACGCCAAGCAACTGCTTGGCCACCGGGTGGGCTACCATGTAGTTGTCGCGATTGAAGGCAAAGAAGTAACCTGCGGCGCCAAAGCGCGGCAACTCAACCGCTGCAATCCCGCGCGCCTGAGCTTCCTCAAGGGTAATGGTTCCAGCCTGCACCTGAGCCTCCAGGCTGGCCAGAACGCTGACCATGGAGTCCGTCAGGCTGTCGAGTTCCTTCTCACGCATCTCATATGCGTTGTCGATTGCACGAGACAGCAGGATGAAGGTCAATACCGCGGCAAGCACGACGGCGAGGCCGGCCAAGGCATAAATTCGGGCAGGTAGCCGATACAGAAACGTAGGCATGTCAAAGTGGTCCTTCGATGAGGCGCATTCCGATGCAGGGATAGGCGATTTTTCCTAATTTTCCCTTAGATCCACCGTGAGACTTTTAGCCTTCAACCCCTCCAAAATTGCCTGAACCCCATGAAAATGTAGCATTTACCCCCGGAACAGATCGGGATTTCTTTCCATTTCGCAACACTGGCCAGACCAGGGGTTTTGGCCGGACCGGCAGGCAAATCATTGCAACAGAAAGGATTTTGTCCTGTTCAGTCTGAGCAGAGCCATCGCTGCATCCTGCCGCACACACGCCAGACACGCACTGCCATCGGGCGTTGCCATTCTAGACTGAATCCGCGTGAATGGCCTATTTGGCCGCCAACGGCACAGTTGACGTGGTCACAGGTATCAAGGCCTGCGAATCAGGGCCGAAAGGGGCGATCTGCCTGCAATTGGGATCAAAACAGCGATCAGAAATCCGTCGGCGCGCCGCCTTCGGATTTACGGCGGGCGACAAAATCGCCCAGTTCCTCGCGGATGGCAGGGTCCATGGGAGGGGCTTCGAAATCACCCAGGATCTCCTTGTAGATCCGATGGGCGCGTTCCGGTGTCCAGACGGCTCCGGCGGCCTCCCAGGCTTCAAAGTTGCGCCAGTCGCTGAGGAAGGGCTGGTAGAAGGCGTCTGTATAGCGATCCTGGGTATGCTGGATGCCGAAGAAATGGCCGTCGTTGCCCACCTCGCGGATGGCCTCAAGGGCGATATCCTCGGGGCCGGTGGCGCAGATCTGCGGCTGCATGTAGCGCTGGATCTGCTGCAGGACCTCGCAATCCATGATGAATTTCTCCGGGCTGGCGATCAGCCCGCCCTCCAGCCAACCGGCGGCATGGTAGACCATGTTGGTCCCGGACTGCACCGCGGACCAGAGCGAGTTCGAGGTCTCCCACATGGCCTGCCCGTCCGGCACATTGGCCGCGCAGACACCCGAGGCGCGCATCGGCAGGCCGTAGTAACGCGCCATCTGGCCGGTCATCTGGGTTGCGCGCATGTATTCGGGCGTGCCAAAGGCAGGCGCTCCGGATTTCATGTCCACATTCGAGGTAAAGGTGCCGATCGCGCAGGGCGTGCCCGGGCGCACATATTGAAACAGCGCCACGGCACAAAGCGCCTCTGCCAGTGATTGCGCCACGGCGCCTGCCATGGTCACCGGCGCCATCGCCCCGGCCAGGGTAAAGGGGGTGATGACCACCGCCTGCCCCTTGCGCACCAGCCGCAGACAGCCGTCGATCATCGGAAAGTCATGCTTCAAGGGCGAGGTGGAGTTGATATTGGTGTACATATGCGGGCGGCTCTCGAATTCCGCGTGGCTGAGGCCCCCGGCGATCCGCACCATCTCCATCACATCCTCGACCCGTTCCTTGCCAAGGGAATAGGCATGCATCACCTTGTCGGTCAGGGTCAGCTTGTCATAGAGCACATCCAGATGCCGCACCGAGGCGTGGATATCCACCGGCTCCACCGGATAGCCGCCCGCGAAATGGATGCAGTTGAAATACTGGGTGAGTTTCAACAGGTTCTGGCATTGCTCCCGCGTTCCCGAGGCCTTTTTGTTCAACTCCAGATCCCAGTAGTTCGGCGGCGAGGAGACATTGCCAAAGAGGATATGATTGCCGCCCACCGGGATCCTGCGCTCCGGGTTGCGCGGGGTGATGTCAAAGCTGTTCGGGGCCTTGCCGACCATCTCCATCACGAAGTCGCGGTCCATCCGCACCAGATCACCCTCGACCCGGCAGCCCGCCTGTTTGAAGATCTCGATGGCCTCGGGGTTGAGGAAGACGATACCGATCTCTTCGAGAATGCGCATGGCGCCATCGTGGATGGCGGCAACCCCCTCGGGATCAAGCGGTTCGGTGGGCCTGTCGATATTGACCGGGATGGACCAGGGCATCTGGTTGAGGGCCGCACCGCCACGCCGGGCCGCCGCGCCTGCCCTGCCCCCGCCGCGTCTGCGTGCTGCTGCTCGTGCCATGATATCCTCCGTCCGGTTGCACCGGCCTTCACCCGTGTTGCGCCCTCAACTGGCCCGATATCCCCTTGGGCCACCTTTCCATTCACGACATGGCCTGTCGTTTTCTCGCAACCACACGGCGCTGACCAAAAATTCTGGACAGAACTGAACAGTTCCGCGCGCAGATTTGCAAGCAGCCGGTATTCGCAGCTGCCGCTCAGCGGTTTCGAAGGGGATGGTCAGGCCTGGGTCAGGGCGGCCCTGCGATCCAGCCAGTCCGGGATATGGCCGATATCCGGCAGCACCGCATCCGCATGTGGCTCCAGATCGCAGCGGCTGGCCATGCCGGTCAGCACACCGATCCGCTGCATGCCCGCCGCCGCCCCCGCCTGCAGGTCGTGCAGGCTGTCCCCGACCATGGCGGTGCGGTCTGGACGGACGCCGCAGTGATCGCAAAAGGCCAGCAGCGGCTCCGGATCCGGCTTGGCGCCATGACCACTATCGAACCCGGCCACAAAGGCGAAACGGTCCAGAACGCCCGCCCGCTGCAGCTGGCTCACGGCCGAGAGCTCCGCATCATTGGTCATCACCCCCAGCACCTTGCCCCGCGCCAACAGACCATCAAGGAAGGCGGCTAGGGGCACCGCCTCGGCCAGGGCCGCCTCTGCTGCATTCTGCGCCAGATAGCGTTCCAACTCCGGCTCGGGCATATGGGGCACATGCGGCGCCAGGGCGCTGGCAACCTCGGCATTGGTTCCGGCGATCACGAAACTGTCGGGATGAAAGGCGGATTGCTCCAGATCGAAGCGCAGCGTTTCGGCCATCGCCCGCGCCAGGTCATCGTCGCCCGCCGACAGGGACAGCAGCATGTCCGCCGCCCAGGTGTTCCAGGTGGCGGCAAAATCGAAAAGGGTCCCGTCCTTGTCGAACAGAAAAGCATCTACCGGCATGTGCATGATCCAGGGTTACAGTCGTTCGGGGATATCCCTATCAGGTCCAGTGGATTTGCGCACCACCCGGCAGCGCCATCCGGGCCTGCATGGGTGATTCATATTTTAGCCCAGCATCATCGCAGAAACCCACCACCCAGGCATCGTCCATCATTAAGAAATCGAGCACCGAGCCCAGAAACTCCGGATCCGACGCCCGGCTCTTCAAATCGTCGACAGACGCACCCGTTGCGCCCATAAACACCGGAAAAAGCTCATCATTTCCGGACAGCCAGGCCAAGGCCCGCAGCGCGAGGGTTTCAGCTTCATCGGCGGAAATCTGCATGGGAACACCTTCCTGACACCTTGCGGCCAATTTAGTAAAAATACGAAACAGTTTATTAACCAGTGACTGGGAAAACTACCAGTCATCGAAACCCGTGCATCGAAAGGGCAATGTGTGCAGGGAACCATTCTGGTCATAGACGGTGTCTCCACCAACCGGATCATGATGAAGGTGCAGCTTGCGGCGGCCTATTATGACGTCGTGCTGGCAGCCGGCGTTGCCGGGGTGCTGGATATCGCGCGCAGCTGCCGCCCGGATCTGGTTCTGACCGCGAATGCCCTGCCCGATGGCCGCGCCGCCGATGTGAAGCGCGCACTGATGCGCGACGACACCCTGGCAAATGTGCCGGTGATCGCGGTCAGCCGCTCGGACAATCCCGCACGCCGTCTCGAAGCCCTCTCTGCCGGTATCGACGATGTGCTGCCGCAGCCGCTGGACGATGTCATTCTTCAGGCCCGGATCCGCAGCTTGCTGCGCGCCCGCAGCGCCAATGAAGAGCTGAACATGCAGCGGGATGCCTCGCATGGCTTTGTCCTGCCGCTGAGCGATCGCGCCACCTCGGCCCGTGGGATCCAGGCGAGCGTTGCGCTGGTCGCCGAAGATATTCAGACCGCCCGCGCCTGGAAACAGCGTCTTGGCCAGACGGTCTCGCATGAGATCCGCACCCATCAGATCGGCGACGTTCAGCCCCTGATGAGCGAACCTGTCGCCGATGTCTTCATCATCGAGCTGAACGAGGTCTCTTCAGGCGCCGGTCTGCGCCTGCTCGCGGATCTGCGCGCGCGTGCCGCCACCCGCCGATCGGTGGTCATCGCGGTGCCCAACCCCGCCGATCCCCATGTGGCCGCCGAGGCCCTGGACCGTGGCGCCCATGACGTGCTGCAAACCGGTTTCGATGTAGAGGAACTGGCGCTGCGCCTGGAGACCCAGCTGCAATACAAGCACCGTCACGATCTTCTGCGCGACAGCGTGCGCAACGGGTTGCGTGCCGCCGTCGAGGATCCGATGACCGGGCTATACAACCGGCGCTATGCCAAGCCCTTTCTGGACCGCACCGCCCGCAACGCCTCTGAAAGCGGCGACAAGTTCGCACTGATGCTGGCCGATCTGGATCACTTCAAGCAGATCAACGACCGCTATGGCCACCCCGCAGGCGATGCGGTTCTGATCGAGGCCGCCAAACGCTTGCAGGCGCGGCTGCGCCCGGTGGATCTGCTGGCGCGTGTCGGTGGCGAGGAATTCATGATCGTCCTGCCCGGCGCCAGCGAGTTCGAAGCGGGCCTTGCCGCCGTCGAGCTCTGCAATGCCATCAACAGCAAGCCCTTTCATGTGCCGGGCATCGATCAGCCGATTTCGGTGACCATCAGCATCGGCGCGGTGATTGGCGGCGGCACGACCGAGAGCATCAAGGTCACCGAGCTGATCGCCAAGGCCGACCAGGCGCTCTATGACGCCAAGAATGCCGGCCGCAATCAGGTGACCATGTCCCCGGCCAGCGCCGCGGTCGCCTGACCCCGCCCCCAATTGCAAAGGCAAGATCTAACCAGGCAAAGACGGCTGAACAAAGCCGTCATCTGCCCTGGCGTTCTGTGACCACGGGGATCAAAATCCGGAGGGGTCAGTGACCGGGCGGTCTGGGCGGGCCGTCGTCGCCATGTCTCTTGAACCGCTCCTGCATCTTCTGCGCATAGCGTTTGCGATCCTCCGCTGCCATGGCCTCAAGCTGCGCAACCCAGGCCTCCTGGACCGAGATATAGAAGGCATGTCGGCTTTCCGCCTGCTGCCTGAGCAACGTGGCCAAGGCCTCTGCCTGGAACGGATCACCCATCAGGATCGCGATGACGGCGTCTCCTTCGGCGCGGCGGCGCGCGATGTGGCTGCCGTGTTCCCCTTCGGCACGATTGTGCAGGGCGCGCCGGGTGTCGCGGTCCAGATCGCGAAAGATCATCGCCCCAACCGAGGGCGGCCGCCGTCCCGGATGATCTCCGTCGCGCCAGCGCACCGCGGCCCCGACAGCCAGGCCCGCAACCGCCAGGTTCGCCGCGAGAGAGACCGCCAGCAGCGCCTTCAACCAGGGCCGCATGCCGCTGCGGGTTTTCAGCTCATCGCCGTCCGGCGCTGTTTTCGGCGCCTGATCCGGGTTTTGTCCTTCGGTGGTCATTGCGTCTCCTCGTCCAGCAGCATCGCCAGATCGTAGTTTTCATATGGCAGGTTCGTCGACTCGCTTGTGCCCTGAACCAGTGCAACCGGGTCGGGCAGGAAACTGGGAGGCGCCAGACCGATCCAAAGCCCCGCCGCCGTGGCCGCAACCATGCCGCCCATCGCAGGCCAGCCGCCAACCGCGCGCCGGAACTGCTGCCACAGGCCAAAGGCTACGTCGGCAAGGCGATCCGGTGGTGTCCCGTTTGCTTGGGCCTGAAGCGTGGCCCGGTGGTCTGCCTGGCAGCTGGCCGCATCGGCAAGGATGCGCGCGGTCAAAGCCTCGGGCATGGCCGGGCGGGCCTGCCGGGCATCGTCGAACAGGCTGTCCAGCCGTTTCAGATCGTCTTCGGTCTCAGCCATCGTCATACCCCAATTCTTCGCGTCGCTTGGCCAGGATCCCGGCCAGTGCCCTTTTGCCCCGGGCGGTCAGGCTTTCAACCGCCTCGACGCTGATATCCATGATCGCGGCAATCTCCGGGTTTGCCAGCTCTTCCAGGTGACGCAGCACGACCGCCTGACGCTGCCGCTCCGGCAGATGCATCAATGCGGCCTGCAGCGCATCCTGGCGGGCCGCCTCCTGCAACTGCTCTGGCGCGCCCTTTGCCGGGTCGGGCGGCTCGGGCACCGCATCCAGATCCAGATGCCCGCCACGCTGACGCCGCTTCAGATCGATGCAGAGGTTCATCACCACCCGATAGAGCCAGGTCGAGACCTGCGCCTCGCCCGGGCGCCAGTCGGGCGCCATGCGCCACAGACGCAACATCGCCTCCTGGGTCACATCCTCGGCCTCGGCCCGGTTGCCGAGAACACGCATCGCCACCCCAAAGGCACGCGGCCCCAACCGGTCGGTCAAAAGAGTCGCCGCACGCCCGTCACCGGCCACGAAACGCGCAAGCAGCGCATCGTCTTCCAACGACTGAGGCTGCGCGCTCACCTTGGGCGGACCTTCCTTGGAAGCCCCGCCCGGCGGTATGTCGGTTTTCTGCAGCACGCCTGAGAGATCAGTTCTGCTCCATTCCCTGGCCCGGTTTCTGGCCACAGTCGCGGCCTTTGTGATGCTTGCCACGCTTGTGCATGCGCATCTCTTCGAACTCCGCCTTGGAGATGGCGCCGCTGCCATCGCTGTCCAAGCGTGAGAACATATCACCATGCTTGCCTGGCATGGGCAACTCTTCCTGGCTCAGGGCGCCATCGCCATCGCTGTCGTGCCGCTCGATCATCTGGGCGGCGCGTTTCTCGGCGCGCTTGTGGCCCTCGGCAATGATTTCTTCTGCCGACAGCTTGCCATCGCCATCGGTATCCGTCGCGGCAAAGCGGGCGGTGCGGTGGGCCTCCATTTCGGCCTTGCTCACCTCGCCATTGCCATCGGCGTCCAACTCTTCGAAGGTCACGCGCGGTCCGTGATGACCCGCTCCCGGCTGGGCCAATGCAGCCGATGCCCCGGCAAGACCGGCAACAGCAACGATCGCGGCCATGAAGTGCGAGTGTTTCATATCATCTTTCCTTCTGTTCGCAGCAGCCCCGTGCTGCTTGATGCATGGAAGAAACGCAGGGGACCCGGCTTTCCGTCGCAAAAAAGTGAATTAGCTAAACCCCGCAATTCTTGCGGCATCGGGCCGCAGAGCTTGTATCGCCCCCTTTTCCTCGGGCAAGAAGCAGGCAAACATGGCTACGCAACACAGGATTTTCCATGACCGAGTCTCACGCCGCGCCGACGCCCGAAGCACTGGCCTCTGACATTGAAGCAGACCGCCCCACCATGCCCGCACTGTTGAAGGGCTGGCGCCGCAAATGCCCTGACTGCGGCAAGGGCGACATTCTGCATTCCTATCTCAAGGTGAACGACAGCTGCGGCAACTGCGGCTTGGATCTGTCCGGGCATCGCGCCGACGATGGGCCCGCCTATCTGACCATTCTGATCGTCGGCCACCTGATGGCACCGATCCTGCATGTGGTCTATTTTGCCTACCGACCGGAACCTCTTGTCACCTTTACGGTTTTCTCGATTGGATGTCTGGCCTCGTCGCTGTATCTTCTGCCTAGGCTGAAGGGTGTCGTCGTGGCCTATCAATGGGCGCGGCGGATGCACGGGTTCGACAACAAGAACTGATCCCTTCGCAATACCTTTAGGGAGGGGTAGATGAGCACAGCAGAAGTACAGGGCGTCACCAGCCAGGATAAATCGGCGATCCGCAATGCAGCGACAGTGATCGCCGTGCGTGACCGGATGGCCGAAGACCCGCAGGTCCTGATGGGGCAGCGCGGCGCCAAGGCGGCCTTCATGCCCAACAAGTTCGTCTTCCCCGGCGGTGCGGTCGATCCCGCAGATGCCGCCGTTCCCCTGGCCGATCCCCTGCCCGAGGTCTGCCGCAACCGGCTGGCCGAACAGGCGCCCGAGGATCTGCATCACGCGCTTGCCGCCGCCGCCATCCGCGAATTGTGGGAAGAAACCGGGCTGCTGCTTGGCACCCCCGGGGAATGGTCCGGCGCGGTGCCGGATGATTGGCAGGCCTTTGCCGACAGCGGGCACCTGCCCTCGGCGCGCGCGCTGCAATTCGTGTTCCGTGCCCTCACCCCTCCGGGTCGGCCGCGCCGGTTTGATGCGCGTTTCTTCCTGATCGATGCCGATGAGATCCTGGGCGATCTCGACGATTTCTCGCAGGCCTCGGACGAGCTGTCGCATCTGCAGTGGATCCCGCTCAGCGAGGTGCGCACCTTCGACCTGCCCTTCATCACCGAGGTGGTGCTGGCCGAGGTCACCGGCCGCATCCGCGATACCAGCCCGCCGGGCAGCGTGCCCTATTTCCGCAACGATGATGAAACCAGCCTGTTCCTGCGCCTCAAGGGCTATCCGATGCCGGACAGCCACTAAGGCGCCCTAGTCAGAGCGCCAGCACCAGCGCCAGGATCGACAGGCCCAAGAGCCCCATGCCAAGGATCTCGCGCCCGGTGATCTTTTCGCGGAAGAACAGGACCGAGGCCAGCAGCGACAGCACCAGTTCGATCTGGCCCAGCGCCTTTACGTAGGCGGCGTTTTGCAGGGTAAAGGCCCAGAACCAGCAAAACGAGCCTGCCATGCTGGTCAGCCCCACCCAGACCGCGACCCGGCGCGCCTGCCAGACGCGGGTGATCTCGCCCTTTTCGCGAAAAGCCAGCCAGACCAGCATGAACAGCGTCTGCAACGACACCACCGCCGCCAGGGTGATCCCGGCCCGAAACATCGGATCCAGATCCGCCAGTTGCAGAGACGCGCCGCGGTAGCTGACGGCGGAAAAGGCGAAGAGAACGCCCGATCCCAGCCCCAGCAGCGAGGCCTTGTTGGTCAGGTGCTGCCACCAGGCGCCCTGCACATCAGGGGTTTTCGACAGCACCATCACCGCCGACAGGCCGATCAGGATCGCGGCCCAGCCCCAGGGGCTGATCCCATCCCCCAGCACCACAAGCCCGACGATGGCGGTCTGAATGACTTCGGTCTTCTTGAAGGTGATGCCCACGGCAAAATTGCGCTGCTTGAACAGCGCCACGACGCAGACGGTCGCCAGGATCTGCGCGGTGCCACCGATGGCCGCAAAGCCCCAGAACCGCGCGCTCAGCTCGGGCAGGCTTTGCCCGGTCACCGCCAGATAGCTCGCCAGCGCCGCCAGGATGATCGGCGCCGAATAGGCAAAGCGTGCAAAGGTCGCCCCGCCCGGTGACAGGGTGACGCTGCTCAATACCTTTTGCAGCATGAAGCGCACGGTCTGAAAGCTCGCGGCGGCGATGGAGACGGGAATCCAGGTCAACATGCCTTCGCTTATGGGCGCTTATCCGTTCTTTTGCCAGAGCGGATGCGGCACCGGATCCTTGGTTCGCAGCAGATAGTGCCAGAAAACCTGCAGGTAGGAGCGATAGACATAGGCCTCATTCGCCTCTTTGTAGGCCGGTTTGTGGAGGCGATAGAGACGCGGCAGCGCATGCCAGGGCACGCCCGGATGCATGTGATGTACGATATGCAGGTTGTTGTTCAGGAACAGAAACGCCAGCGGGCCGCGATCCTCTACCAGAACGGTGCGGGCATGGGGATCCTCATGGGCGCGATGTTCCAGGAAGGTGCGGATTTTGAGCAGAGCAAGGCCGAGGTACACCGCCAGCGCATAGGCCCAAAGCGGCATGGGGGACCGCCAGACCAGCCAGATCACCACCACCACGCCCGCGACATGCAACAGCCAGTCGACGATCACCTGCCGTTCCCCTGCCCGGATCATTCGCCAGTCTCCGTGCATGAAACAGACCTGGGAGATCAACGGCCCCAGCAGCATCCGCCCCAGCAGCGTGTTATTTGCCCGCAACAGCAGTTGTTGCCATTTGGGCAGCCCGCCCCAGACCTTGGGACACAGGTAATTGCTTTCGGGATCGTCAAAAGGATCGGTCAGCCGTTCATCCCGATGGTGTGCCAGATGGGTATCCCGGAAGCGGCCGTAGGGGATCACCAGATTCAAGGGCAGCGCCATCAGCGCCTCATTCAGGGCCCGGATGCGAAAGGGATGCCCATGCAGCGCCTCGTGGCACAAGGACGAATGAAGGGCGATCAACAGCCCGCTCACCATGATCGCGAGCCAGATGCCGATCACCGGCAACCAGACAATGCCCGCCAGCCATGCGCCATAGCAGGCCAGGATCAGCGCAAGCGTTCCCCATTCCACCCCGCGCGGCATGCATTCCGCGGGCACCTTCGGCATCTCAGACATGCACCCGCCCCCAGGAAATACCTGCCCAGACCCGCTCGTAGATCAGATAGGTCACGAACCCGAGAGCGGCATTCACCAGCGCCATCACGCCTCCGACGCTGGCTGAACCAGTGGCGAGGAAGCCGACCAGCGTCATCACCGAAAAGCCGATTGCGTTCCATATCACGGCCTTTACGACCGACCGCCTGCGCGCCTCCATTCCGCCTCCTTTTCAAGGGCATGCTGACCCTTTTTGGTTGCTGCGCATGGGGATGGCAGCCGTTCACGGACAGATTACGAGCGCCTTCTGATGTGCGGAATTCCGAATATGATTAACAAATCTCAGCGACTGTGATATTTATCACCAATGGAGATAGATATCGACAAGCGCCTGCGCGCCAAACAGTTCCGCGAGCGCCTGAGCCGGGCCATGAGCACCCGCGGGATCAGCCAAAGCGCCCTAGCCCGCCAGACCGGCGTGGATCGCTCCACCATTTCGCAGCTTCTGACCGATCAGGGCGCGCGGCTGCCCAATGCCCATGTCGTAGGATCCTGTGCCTCGGCGCTGGGAGTTTCGGCGGATTGGCTCCTGAGCCTGTCGGAACGTCCCGAAAATGCAGCCGAACTTCTGGCCTCCAGCATGGCGGTGAGCGCAGCACCGCGCGCCCTGGTGGATGAGCAGATCTTTGACTGGCACCGCGAGGCTGCGGGCTACAAGATCCGCCATGTTCCTGCGGCCCTGCCCGACATGCTGAAGACCCGCGCGCTTCTGGAATGGGAATATGCGCCGCACCTGGGCCGCTCGGCCGACCAGGCCATCGGCGCATCAGAGGACCGCCTCGCCTGGATGCGGCAGGCGCAGTCCGACTATGAAATCGCCATGCCCACCTATGAACTCGAAAGCTTTGCCCAGGCCACAGGCTATTACGAAGGCCTGCCGCTGGAGATCCGTCTGGAGCAGCTGGACCATTTCGAACAGATCTGCACCCAGCTCTATCCGCGACTCCGGGTCTATCTATTTGATGCCAAACGGTTGTTTTCCTCACCGCTGACCATCTTTGGCCCGCTCCTGTGCGTCTTTTATGCAGGCAGCCACTACATGGCCTTCCGCGACCGCGAGCGGGTGGAGACCTTCACCACTCACTTTGACCGGCTGGTGCGTGAAGCCGACCTGACCGCCCGCCAATTCCCCGAGAAACTGCGCGCCTACAAGGAGTATCCGCTTTAGACCTTGGGGTCTGGATTCTCGGTGTGGCCATCCACCGCAATCACCTGACCTGACACCAGCCGTGCAGCATCTGAGCCAAGGAACACCGCCATATTGGCCACATCCTCGGCCCGAACCCAGGAGCGCATGGAGGTGCCTGCGGCATAGCCCTGATAGACCGCATCGCGGCTCATGCCCTTGAGCGCCGCTTCGCGTTCCAGCACGCCCTCCATGCGCGGCCCCTCGACGGCGCCGGGACAGATCGCATTGGCGCGGATCCCGTGCGGCCCCAACTCCATCGCCAGCGTCTTCATCAGCCCGATGACCGCCCATTTCGCCGCCGAATAGGGCGCGCGGTTGGGGTAGCCATAGATCCCGGCGGTAGATGAGGTCAGGATGATCGCCCCCCGCCCCGCCGATTTCATCAGGGGCGTCGCGTATTTCGCCGCCAGAAAGGCGCCCTCCAGATTGACGCTGACGCAAGCGCGCCAGTCCTCAAGGTTGATGTCCTCGACCTGTGCGGTTGGCCCGGCGATCCCGGCATTGGCGCAAAGCACATCCAGCCCGCCCGCTGCGGCGATCTCATCAAAGACCGCGTGCATCTGGACCTCATCCGCCGCATTGGCCAGGTGGGTCTGCCATGTGTGCGGCAGCTTCCCCAGCGCCGAGGCATCCAGATCCGTGACCCAGACCTCGGCGCCCGCAGCGGCGAAGGCTTCGCCCATGGCCCGCCCGATGCCGGAGGCGCCCGCCGTGATCAGAACCCGCACAGCGCCGGACCTAACGCGGTGCGCCGATGGCTCGGCCCAGCCCCTCGGGCGCGGGCAGTTCCGCATGGGCGCGTGCCAGCGTGGCAAGGTTTTCGGCCAGATGCGGCGCAGGCGGGGCAGAGCGGCGGGTGCTCAGGTCCACATGCAACAACATATGCTCCCCGGTCGCCAAAAGGCGCTCGCCCTCGTACATCTCATGCCACAGGTGCATCTTCTTGCCCTCGGCCATGATGACGCGGGTCTTCACCTGAATGGGATGGCCTGCGTGCACCTCGTCGATATGGCGAATGTGCGTCTCGGCAGTGAAGAAACTGCCACCCGAGGCGATATAGTCCGCATCGCAGCCGATGATCGCCATCAGCCGGTCGGTGGACTGGGCAAAGGCATCCAGGTAGCGGCTTTCGGTCATATGGCCGTTGTAGTCGGTCCAATCCAGCGGCACGACACGATTGAGCGTCAGCACCGGCTGCGAGGGATCGCTGATCTCTGCCACGGTATTGGCAAGACCCATGGCGCCTTCGCGCGCCTTGTCATGGGCGTTCTGAAGCGCGCCCGCCCCCCAGTTGGTATTGCCCAGCGCCCGCATCATGCCGACCAGGTTGTCATCGCGGATCCGTTCCAGCTCGCGAATGGAGTGCTTGCCCGACTGCGCATCGGACTGGCCCGCGATCAGATCGACAAGCTCGTCATTGAATTCGGGCACATCCATCAGCTTGGTCCAGGGCCAGGTGAGGCACGGCCCGAACTGGGCCAGGAAGTGCTTCATGCCCGCTTCGCCGCCCGCCACCCGGTAGGTCTCGAACAGGCCCATCTGCGCCCAGCGGATGCCAAAGCCATAGCGGATCGCGTTGTCGATTTCCTCGGTGGTGGCGATGCCGTCCTTGACCAGCCACAGCGCCTCGCGCCAAACGGCTTCAAGGAAGCGATCCGCCACATGGGCGTCGATTTCCTTTTTCAGATGCAGGGGATACATGCCGATGCCAGAGATGATCTCCTTGGCCTTGTCGATCACCTCAGGTGTGTTCGCCTCAGTGGTGACCACCTCGACCAGCGGCAGCAGGTAGACCGGGTTGAAGGGATGCGCGACAACGATCTGCGCGGCGTTCGTGAAACCGTCCTGCAATTGCGAGGGCTTGTAGCCCGAGGTGGAGGATCCGATCACCGCGCCGCGCGCCACGTGATCCTGCAGCTCGGCGTAGACCTTCTGCTTCAGATCCAGGCGTTCCGGCACGCTTTCCTGCACCCAAGATGCGCCCGCCACCGCCTCCGCAATGGTGGGGTGGAAAGACAGCGCGCCTTCGGCGGGCAGTGCCACGTTGCCAAGGCCCGGCAGGGACCGGCGCGCGTTACCCAGAACCTCGGCAATCTTGCGCTCAGCCTCGGGATCGGGATCAAAGACCCGTACGTTCCAGCCGTTCAACAAGAACCGCGCGGCCCATCCGCCACCGATGACGCCACCGCCGATGATTGCTGCTGTTTTCATTCTGTTTTCTCCAATTTCATACAGCGCACCAGGTTCGCCATGACACCGGTCTCACCGATCACCAGCAGGCGATCCTCCGGTGTCACCAGAAAGATCTGCGCATCGTTGTATGCGTATCCGGCATCCAGACACTGCAACTGCAAGGACCAGCTATTGCCCACACCCACTGCCTCGACGCCCTTGATGTCACAGCTCCATTCCAATCCGAACAGCCCGTCAAGGCCATACCAATCGGGGGTGCCCTCCCCGACCTCTCCGGCCTTGGCGCACCAGGCGGCATTGCGCGCCCAATAGCCCTCCCAGAGGGGGGCGTCCTCCGCATTTACCGCGAAGGGGGCACCGATCAGAGCGGCTATGGCCAGGGCTTTGCGGATCACTTCGCCACCGGTGCGCGTTTCACCAGGCCCAGCTGCTCACGCACCTCGGCGGCGCCGATCACCCGGGCGCCCATATTCTCGATGATGGTGCCAGCGCGTTCCACCAGCTGCCAGTTCTCGGCCAGAACGCCTTTTTCCAGCCAGAGGTTGTCCTCAAGGCCGACGCGCACATTGCCGCCCGCCAGGACCGAGGCCGCCACATAGGCCATCTGATCGCGCCCGAGCGAGAAGGCCGACCAGTCCCAATCACCCGGCACGTTGTTGACCATCGCCATGAAGGTGTTGAGATCATTGGGCGCGCCCCAGGGCACCCCCATGCAGAGCTGTACCAGTGCGGGGCTGGTCAGGATGCCTTCTTTTACCAGCTCTTTGGCGAACCAAAGATGGCCGGTGTCAAAGGCTTCGATCTCGGGCTTCACGCCCAGGTCCGTCATCATCTGCCCCATGGCGCGCAGCATGCCGGGGGTGTTGGTCATCACGTAATCGGCCTCGGCAAAGTTCATGGTGCCACAGTCGAGCGTACAGATCTCGGGCAGGCACTCGGCCACATGGGCCATGCGGGCGGTGGCGCCGATCATGTCGGTCCCGGCCTCCTTGACCGGCAGCGGGTTTTCCACGTCGCCGAAGACGATATCGCCGCCCATGCCTGCAGTCAGGTTCAGGACCACATCGGTGTCGCTGTCGCGGATCCGGTCGGTGACTTCTCGGTAAAGCCCCAGATCGCGGCTGGGTGCGCCGGTTTCGGGATCGCGTACATGGCAGTGCACCACGGCAGCGCCCGCCTTGGCCGCCGCGATGGCGCTTTCGGCGATCTGCTCAGGCGAGCGGGGCACATGCGGGCTGCGGTCCTGGGTGCCGCCCGATCCGGTGACGGCGCAGGTGATGAAGACGTCGCGGTTCATGGTCAGAGGCATGTTTTTGTTTTCCCCTCGATGTACAGGGTTTTGCCTTGGGTTATCCCCAGACTCCCCCCCAGATTCCTGTTTGCCTTGACCTCTACTGTGCCTCAGCCTGTGAGCCAACAGTTGACGCAAAGCGAATCCCACTTGATGAAATCCGCGAAAAACATCCTGCAGCCCGAGCATCGCCCGCTGAAATGCGCGGTCCTGGTGCTGGACGAATGCAACACGCTCTCCTTCGCGGCGGCGGTCGATCCGATGCGGGCGGCCAACCGGCTGGCCGGGCGCTGCGCCTTTGACTGGGACTATATCAGCGCAACCGGCGAGGCGCCGATGCTGACCAGCGGCCTGACAGTGCCGACGACGCCGCTGTCGCGGTTGGAGGGCTGCGATCTGTTGATCGTGGTCGCAGGATTCCAGCTGGCACGCCACGCCACCCCCAGCCTGCTGGCGGGGCTGCGCCGGATCGCGGCCACCGGCGCCACCATTGCGGGCATTGACGGTGGCCCCTGGCTGATGGCCGAGGCAAGGCTGCTGGACGATCACCCCGCCACCACCCATTGGGAGGATCTGGAGAATTTCTCGGCCCGTTTTCCCGATGTGGATTGCCGCAGCGATCGCTTCACCGTCTCTGACGGGCGGCTCACCTCGGGCGGCGCCACCCCTGCGATCGAGATGATGCTGCATATCATCAGCGCCCGCCACGGCGCCGGATTTGCCGCCCGCGTGGCCGGGCTGTTCCTCTATGATGGTCCGAGCAGCGCGCCACGTCCGCAAAGCCGCCTGGGCGGGCACAAGCACAATGCGATCACCGCCAAGGCCAATGCCCTGATGGAGGCGGCCCTGGACGAGCCGATGCCCCTGGCCCGGATCGCCGAGACCCTTGGCACCAGCCCGCGCAGCCTGCAGCAACAGTTCCGTCTGCGCCTCAACACGACGCCACAGGATCACTACCTGCAGCTGCGTCTGGCCGAGGCGCGCCGCCTGGTGACAGATACGGACCTGCCGCTGATGGATGTGGCCATGGCAACGGGCTTTACCTCGCAGTCAAGCTTTGCCCGCGCATTCCGGCTGGCCCATGGCACCTCGGCCCGCGATCTGCGCATGGCGCGCAATGACGCGCAGTCGGCCAGCTATTCTGCACAAGGCACTGGCAGTGAAAGCCATCGCCCAATCGCGCATTGAGGCAGATCCGCTCCGTCAAGCGTGACGGATGTATCGCCCGGCGAAATGTAGCTCCAGCCATGAGCCGTCGCGCTCCCGCGCAGCCTTGTCACATGTGTCATGCGACATCGGCCCCTTGGGCCAGGCTCGGCGCCTACGCGCCGAGCCTGGCCCAAGGCCGCCAAGGGGTATCGGCATCAGCCGATGCACCTGCGGGCGCGGGAGCACTCGCCTGCTGGTTCCGGCACGTCAGTAAGGCATCGGATGCGCCCGGTGGGCTGCGTCGATCTCTTCCAGGATTTCCGGGGTCAGCGTGACCTCAACCGAGCGCAACGCATGTTCCAGCTGCGGCACGGTGGTCGCCCCGAAAATGGCGGAGGCCATGAAGGGACGCGTGCGGCACCAGGCCAGCGCCATGTGCACCGGATCCAGACCGTGTTTGCGCGCGATCGCAAGATAGGCATCCACAGCATCATAGACGCGCGGCGAATGGCGCCCGCCCAGGTCCGGGTTCAACGTCTTGCGCGATGCCTCAGGCACTGCGCCGTTCTGATACTTGCCGGTGAGCAAGCCCGTCGCCAGGGGGGAAAAGGCCATCAGCCCCACATCCTCGTTCACGCTGAGTTCGGCCAGATCCGTGTCATACATCCGGCACAGGAGCGAATACTCGTTCTGGATCGAGGCCACCCGTGGATGGCCCTTTTCCTCGGAAAGCCGCAGCCATTGCGCAGTGCCCCAGGCGCTTTCGTTGCTAAGGCCAAAAGCGCGGATATTGCCCTTGTCCACCTGGGCCTGCAGCGCCTCCAGGCAGTCCTCCATATTGGCTAGGGTCTCTTCCCGGTTCTGCCCGGAAGGGTCATAGCTCCAGTTCTTGCGGAACATGTAGCTACCGCGGTTGGGCCAGTGGAACTGGTAAAGATCGATGTAGTCGGTCTTGAGACGCTTCAGTGAGCCTTCAATCGTCGGCGCGATGGTCTTTGACGAGATCGCCTCCCCGTCACGCACCGCCGCCAGCCCCTCGCCTGAGTGTTTGGTGGCCAGGATGTAGTCGCTGCGTCGCCCGGTCTTTTCGTTCCAGTTGCCGATGATCGCCTCGCTGTCGCCCACCGTCTCCTTGCTGACCGGGTTTACCGGGTACATTTCGGCGGTATCGACAAAATTGACGCCTGCCGCCAGCGCCATGTCGATCTGGGCATGGGCATCGGCCTCACTGGTCTGGGTGCCAAAGGTCATGGTACCCAGACACAATTCGGAGACCATCATACCGGTACGGCCCAAAGGGTTCATTTTCATATCGCGCAATCCCTGTTTGTCATTTCCCGAAAGAACCTACTCCTGACCCAAAGGAGTGCAACCCTATGCCAAGGTGTCCTTTACGCATCGCCATGCGTGCCGCCATGATGATGACGCTAACACAGATCCAAGTCCAAGACCGAAGTCACAGAAAGGACACGTTTAAGGACCCCGACAACTGCAACATCAGCACGGAAGGAGCCCGTTATGACATTCACTACCAAAAAGAGTTTCAAGGTTCTTGTCGCCGAATCCAATGCCGTGGTTCAACATGTCGATATCGAGGAAGCGCAGGCGCTTCTGAGCCAAAGTCACACCCAATTCGTCGATCTGCGTGACATTCGCGAGCTTTACCGGACTGGCGTCATCCCCGGCGCATTCTCCTGCCCACGTGGCATGCTGGAATTCTGGATCGACCCCGAAAGCCCCTATTACAAGGAGGTCTTCGGCCGCGAGAAACTGTTCGTCTTCTATTGCGACAACGGCTGGCGTTCGGCCCTGGCGGCCAAGGCAGCACTCGACATGGGCCTGCCCGATGTGCGCCACCTGGAGGGTGGACTGGATGCCTGGATGCAAGGCGGCGGTGCACTTTCTCCGGTGAAATGGTGAACCCGCCCGCAAGGCGCACCTAGCGCCCCTGATCCATCGGTCTTCCGCCCCGGCCTTCCTTGGACAGCCGGGGCTTTTTGCTGCAACCGACCAGCCCTGCGCCATCTTCCCCTTCGTGGCCTTGCCGAAGCCGCAAAAATAGAAGAGCCTCCCGCAAAACCGATACCGGGAGAGCCTCATGCCGCAGACCATCACCAAGGGCATCAAAGCCCTGCTCGCCGAAGCCAATGCCGTGGTTGACACCATATCCGTGGCAGAGGCCAAGGAAAAGGCCCAGGACGAGGCCTATGTCTTCGTGGACCTGCGCGACATCCGTGAGCTGCAACGCTCCGGCATGATCCCCGGCGCCTTCTCCTGCCCGCGTGGCATGCTGGAGTTCTGGATCGACCCCGAAAGCCCCTACCACAAACCGGTCTTCAATCAGGACAAGACCTATGTCTTCTACTGCGCCAGCGCCTGGCGGTCGGCGCTGAGCGCCCGCGCAGCCACGGAGATGGGGCTGGCCCCGGTCCTGCATCTGGAAGGCGGCTTCACCAAATGGGTCGAAGAGGGCGGCCCCGTGGTGCCCCGCGACAGCTAATTTGCATTTCGGACTGGGCAGCAGAGCCGGTCAGGTGCAGCTGCCCACCCCAAGCAACACTCAAGCACCATTGAGAACAAATAGCGAACATGCTAGCTTGCCTCATGTCGATTCATCCCAATGCCTCCCGCCTTCTGGCAGCCGGTCACGCCCTATCCCTGCCCCGCCAACGGCAGCACTCGGGCAGCCTGACCCTGCTGAAATCCATCTCCCTGCTGCGGGGACGGGCGCATGAAGCCTGCGGGCGGGCGCGGTGCAGTTTTGCCCTATGGCTCGCTGGTGTGACACAGGGACCCGTGGTGTGGATCGCCTCCCCGCAGGAGCGCGCCCATCTGAACCCCGACGGGATCTGCGACTTCGCAGATCCGGCCCGGTTCCTGTGGATTACCCCGTCCCGAGGCGACGATGTCCTATGGGTCATGGAAGAGGCCCTGCGCAGCGGCGGCGCGCCGCTTGTGGTGGCCGAACTCCCTGCCCCTCCAGCGATCGCCCCGGTCCGCCGCCTGCATCTGGCCGCAGCGGCAGGTGCTGCCCCGGCCCTGGACGGGTTGCCGCCACTGGGTCTCTTGCTGACACCGGGCGACGGCGGCGCCCAGGGGATCGAAAGCCGCTGGTCCATGCAGCCTGCCCATCATGGAGGCCATCGGTGTTGGCAGCTAGGACGATTGCGCGCCCGCGCCCAGCCGCCGCGCCAGTGGCAGATCACGCAGCCCGCGCCGCGCGCACCCTTGGTCGAGGTTTCGACACAGAATGCCGACCGCCACAGGGTCGGCGCGGCCCCCGACAACATGCCGCGAGGGCTCCCGCGCCTGCGGGATGCAGCGGCTGCGCCCCTGCCCCCTGACAGCCTTGGGCCCAGCGCCGGGCAAAGCCCGGCGCTGGGCCCAAGGGGCGAAGGCCATCGCAAGAGGATCGCCGCCGCGCGGGAGCGCCCGGTTTCTGACACAGAAACCCAGTTCATGGTTTGAATACGACCATAAATGGCGCTAAGCGCTAGGCATCCTGCGCCATTGCCGCCAAGGTCACCCCATCATGCGCCTGATCCTATCCTTTGCCGCCCTGTTTCTATCCGTCATTCTGCTGCAACTTTCGGCAGGCGGTGTCGGCCCGCTTGATGCGATCTCGGGCCTCACGATGGGATTTGACAAACAGGAAATCGGCCTTCTTGGCTCGGCGCATTTCCTGGGCTTTTTCATCGGCTGCTGGTGGGCACCCCGATTGATGGGAACAGTGGGACATTCGCGCGCCTTTGCCGTCTGCACCGCCCTTGGCGCCATGGGATTGCTCGGACATACATTGACCGAGGCCCCCCTGGCCTGGGCCACCATGCGCATCGCCTCGGGCCTATCGGTGGCCGGCTGCTATACGGTGATCGAGGCCTGGATGAACGCCAAGGTCACCAATGAAAGCCGCGGGCGGGCGATGGGCAGCTACCGGCTGGCCGACCTCACGGCCTCTCTCGCCGCGCAGCTGATGATCGCCGTTCTGCCGCCTGCCTCCTATGTCTCCTACAACCTCTTGGCCCTTCTGTGCTGCGCCGCCCTGCTGCCGCTCACCCTGACCCGCAACAGCCAGCCCGCGACCCCCGCCGCACCGCGCCTGCGGCCCGGCCTTGCCTGGCGCTGTTCGCCGCTGGCGGTCGTGGGCGTCATCGTTTCCGCCGTCGGCTCCGCCTCTTTCCGCATGGTTGGCCCGATCTACGGCACCGAAGTGGGGCTGCATTTGAACCAGATCGCCTTTTTCCTTGCCGCTTTCGTGCTGGGCGGGGCGCTGGCGCAATACCCGGTGGGCTGGCTTGCGGACAAAATCGACCGCCGCTGGGTGCTGATCTGGCTCTCGGTCGCCGCCATCCTGTCCTGCGCCTTGACCATCATGATCTCTGGCCTCAGCACCGAAGCCACCATGCTGATGGCCTGCCTGTTCGGCCTCTCCGCCTTTCCGGTTTTCTCCGTCTCTTCCGCCCATGCCAATGATTTTGCCACATCGGAAGAACGGGTCGAGCTGGCCGCCGCCTTGATGTTCTTTTATGCCCTTGGCGCGATTGCGGCCCCCTATGTCGCCTCCACTCTGATCGAAGGCTTCGGACCAAAAGCCCTGTTCGTCTTCATCGCGCTTGGACACCTGGCCTTGATCCTTTTCGGCCTGTCACGCATGCGCTCGCGCCCGACCCCGGAAGAGCGCACCAATTACGTCTATGCGCCGCGGACCTCCTTCACCATCGGGCGCCTGACCAAAGGCTCGCGCGAGAATCGCTAGAGCCCAAAGAAAAGGGCCGGAGGAAACCGGCCCTTTCATCCCTCATCCTGTCACCCCCGGCTTATGCCTTGGAGGTATCGACCTCCTCCACTTCTTCAAGGACCGGGGGCTCGATCCGTCCCGCATCCTCGATGACTTCAGGAGAGACCCCCAAGGCACCGCTGGTGATCCCGGCAACACCGTCCTCCATCGACAGGCCCAGTTCTTCGCCCAGTTTCTTGAGCGCGGGCATCTGCACCGCCATGCCCATGATGGAATCCAGCGCCTGGTTGACGACGGGCTTTTCTCCGCCGCCCGCAGAGGCCGCAACAGTCCCCGCGCCGCCCGCGCCAGCCCCCATGCCGCCGACCTGATGGATCTTGATCGAATCGATCTTTTCCGCAGGTTTCACCATTTCGGCGACGATGGAGGGCATCGCCTCGATCCGGGCCAGATCCACCTTGAAACGGATCTGTGCCTCCGAAAGGACATTGTCCGCCTCGACGATGGCGCGTTTACCTTCGGCTTCGGCCAGCATGTCATTCTTCTTGGCCTCGGCGCGGATGTTGAGCGCGTCGGCCTCGGCCTGCGCCTCTTCGCGGCGGGCTTCGGCGCGGTCGGCGGCGGCTTCCTTCTCGGCCTGGGCTGCCAGTCGAATGCCAGTGGCCTGACGCTCCGCTTCGCGCGTGGCTTCGATCAGCACGATCTGCTTCTGACGCTCGGCCTCGGCCACCTGGCGGGCGGTTGCCACCGCTTCGGTCGCCTTGGTGGCTTCGGCGCGGGCCAGATCGGCCGAGGCACGGGCGCGGCTTTCCTCTTCGGATTTCTGCGCGATGATGATCTGCCGTTCCTGTTCGGCCACTTCCAGCTCGCGCTCTTTCGAGATTTCGGCCTCGCGAATCTTGCGCTCCCGCTCGATATCGGCGGCGCGAATGGCCTCTTCCCGCGCGATCCGGGCGCGTTCGGTCTCGCGCACGCTATCCTCGGTACGGGCGGCGATCTCGGCCTCTTGTGCCACGCGCAGGGTTTCCACCTTCTGTTTCTGCTCGATCCGGGCCTGTTCCTCGTCCTGTTCGATCAACAGCTTCTGACGCTCGGCCTCCATCGCGGCGCGGCGCACGGCGACATCCGCCTCCGCATCGATCTGGGCGCGTTCCTTCTTTGAAACCGCGATCACCTCGGCCAGCCTGCGCATACCCACCGCGTTAAAGGCGTTGTTTTCATCCAGCGCCTCAAACGGGGTCTGATCCAGCGCCGTCAAAGAGACGGATTCCAGCGACAGACCGTTCTTCAACAGATCCTCGGAGACCGCATTCTGCACCTCCTGAACAAAGTCGGCGCGGTTCTCATGCAGCCCGTCCATGGTCATCTGGGCGGCCACGGCACGCAGACCGTCGATCAGCTTGCCTTCGATCATCTCGCGCAGCTGCTCCACATCGAAGGTGCGGCTGCCCAGGGTCTGGGCCGCGCGGGCGATCCCCTCGGCCGTGGCCATGACCGAGACATAGAATTCGACCCCCACATCGACGCGCATGCGGTCCTGGGTGATCAGCGCCGCCTCGCCGTCGCGCTTCACCTCAAGGCGCAGGGTCTTCATGTTGACCGGGCTGACCTCATGCAGCAGCGGCACCACGATCGTGCCCCCGTCCATGATCACGCGTTTGCCGCCAGCCCCTGTCTTAACAAGGCTGATCTCGCGGGTGGAGCGCCGGTAAAGTCGGCCAAGAACAAGCCCGAACAGCGCCAAGAAAACCAGAATACCAACTACAACAATCAACAGAAACTCAAACTCCATTGAGAAACCTCCCTTTGGGTGAAAAGTTAGAATTTTATCGTCAAGCTTATTCGGAGACGGCAACAAGCACGTAACTCCCTTTGCGCCGATCCCGGATCACCAGAACCTCGGTGCCCTGGGCGATGGTCTCGCCCTCTGTCAGGGGTTCGGCGCGCAGGTAGTGGGCATTGCCGTAGCCATCGATGACGCGCACTTCGGCCGGGCGGCCCCTGGCGGCGGTGCCTTGGGTGACCACGCCGCGGCGGCGCCCCAGGTTGCGTTCTGACAGAACCTCGGTCTCGGTCTGGGGCAGGACGCGGGCAAAGGCAGCGCCAAAGATGCGCGCGAACCAGAAGGCAAACGCAGCGGCAGGAAGGACCGCGATCCAGGCCGGAGCCGTCAGGCCGAAGGAAGATGACAATGCCACCTGCAACCCCATGCCCGACAGGCCAAAGCCCAGCAGCACAGCCCCGAGCCAGATCACCATCGGCATGCGGCCCAGCCCCAGCCAACCAGCCAAGCCCGCCGGTGCCGAAACACCTGCGTCAACTGGCGTATCCGGGCCAAGCTCCAGATCGAGATCCAGATCCAGATCTGCATCCGGCAGCTCCAGGTCGGCAGCGTCAATGCCCTCAAACCCGCCAAGATCCGCGCCATCAAGGTCAAGATCGAAATCACCGACCTCTCCTGCGCCGACATCCAGATCCGCATCTCCATCAGCGCCGATCAGACTGCCCCCAAGCAGCAAGGCCACCAGTTCCAGCACCATCAGGCCGGTCAGCAGCGCAAGCGCAAGGGTAAAGGGGGCAAAGGCGCCCTCAAGCAGAAATTGCAGCATCTAGATACGGACCTCTCAACTCGGATTCGAATAAGTATGCGATAGTATACAATGCATATGGGAAGGCTTTGCGCCCGTTTCAACCCCCGCACCCGTACAACCCTAGGGCAAGATGGCCGGGAGATCATTGATATACAAGAGAAAACTCCGCCCCGCGATGGAAAGACCGGTTTTCCAAGGAAAGCCACAGGCGGGGTTCCCGCCGCCCCCGCCATGCGTTAGACGGTCAGGCAAAGCGACATGTGGATGGATGGTATGGAACGCATTCTGATTACCTCGGCGATCCCTTACATCAACGGGATCAAACATCTGGGCAACCTCGTGGGCAGCCAGCTGCCTGCCGACCTTTACGCGCGCTATCAGCGTGGGCGCGGCAATGAGGTGATGTTCCTCTGCGCCACAGATGAACACGGCACCCCGGCCGAGCTGGCCGCCGCCAAGGCGGGCAAGCCGGTCGCGGAATACTGCGCCGAGATGCACGAGGTGCAGGCCGGGATCGCCAAGGGATTCTGCCTCAGCTTCGATCACTTCGGGCGCTCCTCCAGCCCGCAGAACCACGCGCTGACACAGCATTTCGCAGGCAAGCTGGCCGAGGCCGGGCTGATCCGCGAAGTGGTGGAAAAGCAGGTCTATTCCAACGCCGACGGCCGCTTCCTGCCGGACCGCTATATCGAGGGCACCTGCCCCAACTGCGGCTTCGAGAAGGCGCGCGGCGACCAGTGCGAGGAATGCACCAAGCAGCTGGACCCCACCGACCTGATCAACCCGCGCTCGGCCATCTCCGGCTCGACCGATCTGGAAGTGCGCGAGACCAAGCACCTGTACCTGTGCCAGTCCGCCATGAAGGATCAGCTGGACGCCTGGATCGACAGCAAGGCCGACTGGCCCGTCCTGACGACCTCGATTGCCAAGAAATGGTTGCACGATGGTGACGGGCTGCAGGACCGTGGCATCACCCGCGATCTCGACTGGGGCATCCCGGTCAAGAAGGGCGCGGAAGACTGGCCCGGCATGGAAGGCAAGGTCTTCTACGTCTGGTTCGACGCCCCCATCGAATATATCGCCTGCGCCAAGGAATGGGCCGATGCCCATGGCAAAACGGACGCCGACTGGGAGCGCTGGTGGCGCACCGACAAGGGCGCCGAGGATGTGAAATACGTCCAGTTCATGGGCAAGGACAACGTGCCCTTTCACACCCTGTCCTTCCCGGCCACGATCCTGGGATCAGGCGAGCCGTGGAAGCTGGTCGATCACCTGAAGTCGTTCAACTACCTGAACTATGACGGCGGCCAGTTCTCCACCAGCCAGGGGCGCGGCGTCTTCATGGATCAGGCGCTGGAGATCCTGCCCGCCGATTACTGGCGTTGGTGGCTGCTGAGCCATGCGCCCGAAAGCAGCGATTCCGAATTCACCTGGGAGAACTTCCAGCAGTCGGTGAACAAGGATCTGGCCGATGTCCTAGGCAACTTCGTCTCCCGCATCACCAAGTTCTGTCGCTCCAAATTCGGCGAAGAGGTACCCACGGGCGGCGCCAACGGCGAACAGGAAACGGCCCTGATCGAAGAGCTGACCACGCGCCTGCGCGCCTATGAGCAGCACATGGAGGCGATGGAGGTGCGGAAATCGGCGCAGGAGCTGCGCGCGATCTGGGTTGCGGGCAACGAATACCTGCAATCGGCCGCGCCCTGGTCGGTCTTCAAGGAAGACCCCGAGCGCGCCGCCGCGCAGGTTCGCCTGGGTCTGAACCTGATCCGCTTCTACGCGGTGCTGAGCGCACCCTTCATCCCACAGGCCAGCGCCAAGCTGATGGAGGCGCTGAACAGCAGCGACGACAGCTGGCCCTCGGACGTGGCGGCAGCCCTTTCCGCCCTGCCCGCAGGCCATGGCTTCACCGTGCCGGAGGTGCTGTTTGCCAAGATCACCGACGAGCAGCGCGAAGACTGGCAGACGCGTTTTTCCGGCACCCGCGACTGATCAAAAACCATGCACACCGTTCAAAGGCCGCCCATTGGGCGGCCTTTTCTGTTTTTGGCCTTCATGGCCAGCCAACATATCCGGGCCCCTTGCCGCCTGTTGATCCGCCGCGCGCCTGCGTCCGCTGCGCCCGTGCTACAATAGCCTTTGATTGCAGAGCCTTGCACGCGCTCCGCCGCCCCTTCGATCACTGTTGCGACCCAATGAACAATTGCGCCGAAATGTGGCGTTTCTCCGCGACCGAGCAGACAATTCTCTACGGAAAACCTTATTCCGACTAAAAAAGTCAGATTGACTTTGCTGAGTAAATAAATCAGGTATAGCCCAATCCAGCCAGCCTGACGGATTTCAGGTGAGCCCGAGAGAATCGAGACACTCAACATTGCGTCATCATGTCGAACCCCGCAGCCAGCCCCCGTCAGCGCTCCAGTGAGCCACAGCTTCAGGATGCCCTGAGCCCGATACTGCCCGGGATCTTTGCGCGCTCCGGCACATTGAGCGGCTTTTGCCTGGAATGGCTTCTGGACCGGGCCGAGTTCGACAGGGCGGATTACAGAAATGGGCACCCCTTATGAACCAGATCGCATCAGAACCGGTGGCGACCACCGCCACGACCGAAGTATTCCCGACCTACAACGCTGAAGACCTGACACGGGGCGGCATCCAGGCCCGCATCCTGCTGAACGGCCAGATCTACAGCCTGCGCATCACCCGCGCCGGGAAGCTGATCCTCACCAAATAGGGCATGGCGCGACAGTGCTGCCAGACTTGCCAGGTGCCGGACCCTCTACCCCGTTTTCAATTCAGACCTACAACCAACCCAAGCAAGGATACTCCCTGATGAAGTCTCTGTTTCTCTCCGGAACCGCCCTGGCGGGCATGATCCTGAGCGGCACCGCAGCCCTGGCCGCGGGCGCAGCACCCGAAAAGGGCGCCGTGCTGACCACCTATGCCAATATCGCTCAGGCCAAATACGAAGACAGCCTGGCCACCGCACAAGAGCTGCAAAGCGCCGTCGAGGCCCTGATTGCCTCCCCCTCGGCCGAAGCGCTGCAGGCCGCCCGCGCCGCCTGGCTGGCCGCCCGCGTGCCTTATCAGCAGTCCGAGGTGTTCCGGTTCGGCAATGCCATCGTCGATGACTGGGAAGGCAAGGTGAATGCCTGGCCGCTGGATGAAGGCCTGATCGATTATGTGGACGCCTCCTATGGTGGCCCGTCGGATGAAAACGCCCTGGCCGCGCTGAACGTCATCGCCAATCCTTCGTTCGAACTTTCCGGCAAGACCATCGACACCAGCGACATCACACCCGCGCTGCTGGAAGAGACCCTGCACGAGGCGGACGGCATCGAAGCCAATGTGGCAACCGGCTATCACGCCATCGAATTCCTGCTGTGGGGTCAGGATCTGAACGGCACCGATCACGGCGCAGGCAACCGTCCCTGGACCGACTACGCCGCGGGCGACGCCTGCACCGGCGGCAACTGCGACCGTCGCGGCGCCTATTTGAAGGCCGCAACCGACCTCCTGGTCTCCGACCTGGAATGGATGAGCGCGCAATGGGCCGAAGGCGGTGAGGCACGCGGAACTCTGATGGCCGATGAAGGCGCAGGCATCGTCGCCATGCTGACCGGCATGGGATCGCTGTCCTACGGCGAACAGGCCGGTGAGCGGATGCGCCTGGGCCTGATGCTGAACGATCCGGAGGAAGAGCACGATTGCTTCTCCGACAACACCCACAACAGCCATTACTATGACGGCTTGGGCGTTCAGAACGTCTACCTTGGCGAATATGTGCGCGTGAACGGTGAACTGGTCTCCGGTCCGTCCCTCTCCGATCTGGTGGCAGCCGCTGATGCGGAACTTGACACCGAGCTGCGCGGCAAGCTGTCCACCACCATGCTGGCCCTTGGCCGCATCAAGACCGCAGCCGAAGCAGGCTTCTCCTATGACCAGATGCTGGAGCAGGGAAATGCCGCGGGCGAAGTGCTGGTCATGGGCGGCGTCAACGGGCTGATCGACCAGACCCGCTCGATCGAGCGCGCTGTTACAGCCCTGAAACTGAGCAGCATCGCATTCGAAGGATCCGACAGCCTTGACAATCCCTCGGCTGTCTTCGAATAAGTCACAGTGACGTAATAACATAACATCACAAGCCTGTGGTCTGGCCTGTCCGCCCTTGGCGGTCAGGCTGTTCTGAAGAAAGAAAACCTATGAAAATCAACTCCTCCCTCGCGCCTGTCCTGGGCGTACCCGCCCTTCTATGCGCAACCGCTGCACATGCCGAATTCTCCTGGGAAGGCGAAATCGAACTTGGCAATGAACAGGTCGTCTCCTCGGATGTGGCGGCCAACGAAATCCGCGACACCTACCTGGTTGTCACCGCCACCGGCACCTATTCCTTCGGCAACGGCGTTGAGTTCTTCTCGACCCTGACCGCCGAAAGCGTGATCGATCCGGTTGCAGACCGTACCTTCGAAGACATCGGTCTTTATGTCGAAGAGATCGGCTTCAGCTTTGGCATCGGCGAGGCGACCACCGTCACCATTGGTAAACTGCACCCGGTCTTCGGCACCGCCTGGGACGATGCTGCGGGCTTCTTCGGCAGCAGCCTGGCCGAAGACTATGAGTTGGCGGAACAGATCGGTGTCCTGGCCGATGTGGAACTGGAGGGCGCAGGCACCCTGTCCTTTGGCCTGTTCTATGCAGATGACACCGGCCTCAGCCGCTCCTGGGGCGAGGACCGCGGTCGCAATCGTGCCTCCGCTGGCGGCGCCGGCAACACCGGCGAGCTGGACAACTTCGCAATCCAATGGGCCTACAACGTCGGCGAGACCCGTTTCCACATCGGTGCGCGCCACCTCAGCGCCAGCGTTGGCGACGTGGATGACGAGCAGGGCATCGTGGCTGGTATCGGCCATTCCTTCGCAGGCGGTGTCGACGTCTTTGCAGAGGTCGCCTCCTTCTCGAACTTCGGCGGTGGCGTCGATGACGCGACCTTCGTCACCCTGAATGCCGCCTATGGCACCGGCCCCTGGAGCTTCTCCGGCACCCTGGCCCAGCGCGATCTGGAAACCGCTGGCGAAACCGATCTGGTCTCCATCGGCGTGGACTATGAGTTCCAAAGCGGCGTCGCCCTTTCCGGCGCCCTGGCCCGGGTCGAAGACACCGGCGTGGAAGACACCATTCTGGGTCTGAGCGTGGTCATCCCCCTGGGTGGCTGACTGGGTGGCTGACAAGCCCATGAATTTCCCTCGGTTTTGAATGGAGACATCCAGATAGACCGAACTGGGCCGCAGGTTCTGCGGCCCTTTTTTATGGCGGAAACCTCTGGCTGAACGCTCAAAATCCGGTGATCGACGCAAATTCCGATAGAAACACTCAGCATTTTGACTTGCTTGATGACTGTTTTTGTCGGATATTTACACCCACCACCGAAGCCGCTCTGACCGGCCTCTCTGTCTGCCCCCTGCATGGACTGCGCGCATGATTGTCTGCCACTGCACCCAGATCACCGATCACGACATTCATGCCGCCATTGACTGGATGCGCACCAGCGATCCACAGACCATCATCACGCCTGGCAAGATCTATCACGCCCTTGGAAAAGCCGCCGACTGCGGCGGCTGCATGCCACTCTTCCTCGACACCATGCGTGGCAATGCTAAGGTGAATGTGCCTGCGCAGCTGCAGAATCTACGCACGCCACATAGACAGGAGATAAGCCATGAAGGGCGACCCAACAGTCATCGAATATCTCAACAAAGCCTTGCGCCATGAACTGACCGCAGTCAGCCAGTATTGGTTGCATTACCGGATGCAAGACGACTGGGGTCTTGGCAGCATGGCCAAGAAAAGCCGCGAAGAAAGCATCGAAGAGATGGAACACGCGGACAAGCTGATCGAGCGGATCCTGTTCCTGGGCGGTCATCCCAACCTGCAAAAGCTCGACCCGCTGCGCATCGGCCAGACACCCAAGGAAACCCTGGAATGCGATCTGGCGGCGGAAATCAGCGCCCGCGCGCTTTACAAGGAAGCCCGCGAAGCCTGCGATAAGGCGGGCGACTATGTCACCATGAAGCTGTTTGAGGCATTGATGGCCGATGAAGAAGGTCATATCGATTTCCTCGAAACCCAGCTGGAACTCCACGACCGCATCGGCGCCGAAAACTATGCACAACTCAACGCCACCAAGATGGAAGAGGCGGACGAATAACCTCTGTCTGGCTGCGATCCTGTTCGCAGCCAGCATCGCCGCCCCTGCCGGGGCGATGGACCTTGATCCGCTTTCCCTGGGCGATCCGCATCTGGACGTGATCCCCCGTACCGACGCCGAAACCGCCCGTATCCGGGAGGCCATTGCACCGCCAAGGGATTTCACCGCAGCAGAACCCTACGAAGACCGCCCTGCCGGGGCCGCAACCGTGCGCGCCCGCGGCGATGACGAGGCCTTTTCCCAACACTCCGCCAACCTCTCTTTCGAGCAGGAGCTCGAGTTCAAACTCGGCAATGGTCTGTTCAAGAAGATCTGGGTGTTCTCTCCGGCCTCCACCCGCGCCTCGGACGGGCTCGGCCCGCTCTATAATGCCCGGTCCTGCCAACGCTGCCATATCAAGGACGGGCGCGGCCATGTGCCAGAGGGACCGGAATATCGCTCTGCCGCCATGTTCCTGCGCATCTCGGTGCCGGGGCCGGTCCCCTCCGAACTGCAGGCGATCCGGGACTATATCGGCACCGCTCCCGATCCCACCTATGGCCGCCAGTTGCAGGATTTCTCTGCCCCCGGCATCGCTCCGGAATACCGGCTGGCCATCCAATACGAGGAGATCCCGGTCACGCTGAACGGCGGTGACACCGTGACCCTGCGCAAGCCCAGCTATCAGGCCACGCAATTGGGCTATGGCCCGCTGCACCCTCAGGCAAGACTGTCGCCACGGCTGGCGCCATCGATGATCGGCCTGGGCCTGTTGGAGGCCATCCCCACGGCCGATATCCTCGCCGCTGCCGACCCCGAGGACGCGGACGGCGACGGTATTTCCGGCCGCGCCAATCTGGTCTGGTCGCGGGAGTTTCAGCAGATCATGTTGGGGCGCTTTGGTCTCAAAGCCGGCATGGCCACGGTGCACGAACAATCCGCCGCCGCCTTTTCCGGCGATATCGGGATTTCGACGCCGCTTTTTCCCGCGGCCTGGGGCGACTGCACCGACCAGCAACACGACTGCCGCAGCGCTCCGCACGGAGATGGCGATGCGCGCGGCAGCGAGATCGACCAGCCGAACATGGATCTGGTCACCTTCTATGCCCGCAACCTGGCCGTGCCTGCCCGCCGCGCGCCTGAGGATCCACAGGTGCTGCGCGGAAAGTGGATCTTCCACGACAGCGGTTGCGCCAGCTGTCACAGACCGAAATTCGTCACCCATCGCCTGAACGACCGCCCCGAGCACAGTTTCCAGCTGATCTGGCCCTATAGCGATCTGCTGCTGCATGACATGGGCGATGGTCTGGCCGATCACAGCCCCGAGGCGCGCGCCACAGGGCGGGAATGGCGCACGCCGCCACTCTGGGGGATCGGGCTGACGCAGCAGGTCTCTGCCCGCGCCACCTTCCTGCACGATGGGCGTGCCCGCACCCTGCTGGAGGCGATCCTCTGGCATGGTGGCGAGGCCGAAGCCGCACGCGACCGCGTGATATCCCTAGCGCCCGATGCCCGGGCCGATCTTTTGCGTTTCCTGGAGAGCCTATGATGCGTCCCCCCCTGCCCCAGATCTCCCTGCCTCGGATGCCCGTGGCCCGCCTGCTCGTTGCGGCCCTGTCTGCTGCTCTGCTGCTGCCGCCCTCGATCTTGCGCGCCGACGTGGTCGCACAGGCGATCGATCAGCATATCCTGCCCGGATATGGCGCCCTGGTGGACACATCGGAGCAGTTGAGCGAAAGCGCAGCGCAAGACTGCGATCCGAACTCGGAACCGCTGCGCGCGGCCTATGGCGCCGCCTTTGATGCCTGGGTCCGCGTCAGCCACCTGCGCTTCGGCCCCAGCGAGACGGACAACCGTGCCTTTGCCCTGGCCTTCTGGCCCGACAGCCGTGGCAAGACCCCCAAGGCGCTTTATGCCCTGATCCGCGCAAACGACCCGATTGTGGCCGACCCCGATGCCTATTCCACCGTCTCGATCGCGGCGCGCGGCTTTTACGCGCTGGAGTTTCTTCTGTTCGACGCGGACATGCAGCAAACCGAAAGCGCCGCGTTCCGCTGCCAGCTGACCCGCGCCATCGCCCAAGACATCGCCGCAACCAGCCGCGCCATCCAGGAGGGTTGGATCGCTGACTATGCCGACAAGATGCGCAGCCCCCAGGATCGCTACCGCAGCGAGATCGAAGTCAAACAGGAGCTTTTCAAGGCCGTGAACACCGGCCTGGAGATCCTGATCGACATGCGCCTGGGCCGTCCGCTGGGCAGTTTTGACAAACCTCGCCCCAAACGCGCCGAGGCCTATCGCTCGGGCCGGTCCCTGCGTCATGTCCAGCTGTCCCTGCAGGCGCTGGAGGAATTGACGCTGATCCTGGCCCAGGAGGATCCGGAGCTGCAGGCGCAGCTTGCGACGAGCTTCACCAAGGTCCGCGCCCAGGCCGACCGGCTGGAGGATCCGGTCTTTGCCGGGGTGACGCAACCGGGGCCCAGACTGCGTATCGAGGCCCTGCAGCAAAGCATCCGCAACCTGCGCGAAACCGTCGGGCTGGAGCTTGGCCCGGCGCTGGGTGTCGAGGCGGGCTTCAATTCGCTCGACGGCGACTAAGCACAGGAGTACCCGCAATGCCTTCACGACGTGGATTTCTGGCAGGGCTTCTGGCGGCGGGCATGGCGCCTGCGGCCAGTTGGGCCGATCTTGGCTCACCGGCCTATCTTTCGGCCGGCAAAACTGCCGATGGACGCCACCTTCTGGCAGGCCTCGCCGAGGACGGAGAGATCCTGTTCACCCGCCCGCTGCCCGCCCGCGGCCATGCGGCGACCGCCCATCCCCACCGCCCCGAAGCGGTCGGCTTTGCCCGCCGCCCCGGTCGCTTTGCCGATGTGATCGACTGCCGCACCGGTGAACAGCTGTCGCGGCTGGAACCTCCGGCAGGTCATCATTTCTATGGGCACGGAGTGTTTACCGCCGATGGCAGCCTGCTGATGACCACCGAAAACGACTATGAGGCCGGGCGGGGCATCATCGGTGTTTGGGATGCCCGCGCAGACTACCGGCGCATTGGCAGTTTTGCCTCTGGCGGCACCGGGCCGCATGACATGCTGCTCAAGGCAGATGGCAGCGGGCTGGTGGTGGCCAATGGCGGCATCGAGACCCACCCCGACAGTGGCCGGGCCAAGCTGAACATTCCCACCATGCGCCCCAACCTCAGCTATCTGGATTTCGACGGAGCGATCACCGAGCAGGTCGAACTGGAACCGGAGCTGCACAAGAATTCGATCCGCCACCTGGCCATTCGGGCGGATGGCACGGTGGGGTTTGCCATGCAGTGGCAGGGGGATCTGGGCGCGGATGTGCCCATCGTTGGCCTGCATCGCCCGGGCATGTCCCCCCGCCTGATGGCCGAAGATGATCCGCGCCTGCGCAATCTCAACGGCTATGGCGGCTCGATCGCCTTTACCCCGGACGGGCGCCAGGTGGCGGTGACCTCGCCGCGGGGCAGCGTGATGCAGGTGTTCGACTGCGAAAGCGGCGAGATGAACGGCGAATACGGGCTGGCGGATGTCTGTGGCTTGGCGCAATCACGCGCGGGCCTGATTGCCAGTTCCGGCACCGGAAAGGTTGTCGAGCTTGTCCAGGGCCAGCTCAGACCGTTGCGCAGCGCCGCCCTGCGCTGGGACAATCACCTGATCCGGCTCAACTGACACGGCCACACTCCGATCACGCCAATCCTTGCCGCGCCGCTCCAAAACACCTTGGGGCGGCGCCTTTCCCTTGCGTCGGCAAAATGGGGAAAAACGCATAGGAACCATCAAAACGAAGTTTTTCGAAAATAAAGTGATGACATTTCGAAAATGAATCACTAGGTGGCACCCATGAAAGGAAAGCCCATGGATGCCACAACGCGCCAAAGTGAAATTGTCGACCTGTTGAACGAACAGGATCGCGTCGAGGTCGATGACCTTGCCAGGCGCTTTGGCGTCTCGGCGCAGACCGTGCGCGCGGATCTGCGGGATCTTTCGACCCGCGGAGCGTTGTCCCGCATCCACGGTGGCGCGGTTCGGATCAGCGCCGCCGCCAACCGTGCCTATGGCGACCGGCGCAAGCTCAATGCCGAGGGAAAGCAGGCCATGGCCGCCATCGCCGCAGAGGTAATCCCGGAAAACTGCTCGGTGACGCTGAATATCGGCACCTCCACAGAACAGGTGGCGCGCGCCCTGTCCGGCCATCGCGGCCTTACGGTTATATCGAACAATATCAATATTATAAACATGATGATGGGCGGCGAAAGCCGGGAGTTGATCCTGGTCGGCGGGGCGGTGCGGCAAAGCGATGGCGCCATCGTGGGCGAAGACGCGGTGGAATTCATCTCCCGCTACAAGGTGGATTTCGCGGTGATCGGCGCCTCGGCCATGGACGAGGACGGTGCCATCCTCGACCACGACGCCCGCGAGGTCTCCGTGGCCCGCGCAATCCTGAAAAACGCCCGCACCCGCGTCTTGGTCTGCGATCACGGCAAGTTCCAGCGCTCTGCCCCGGTGCGGATCTGCGATGTGGCGGATCTGGACCTCGTCATCACCGACGCCCCGGTGCCCGATGCCTTTGCCGAGGCCGCGCGCATGGCGGGAACCCGCATCCTGATCGCTGGCCAAAGCGAAAACGAAAACGAAAGCGACGAAAATGACGGATGACAAGATCACCGACCTGTTCATCATCGGCGGCGGCATCAACGGTTGCGGCATCGCGCGCGATGCGGCCGGGCGCGGCCTCACGGTGAGCCTTGCGGAAATGAACGACCTGGCCTCGGCCACCTCCTCGGCCTCGACCAAGCTGTTTCACGGGGGCTTGCGCTATCTTGAGTATTTCGAGTTGCGCCTGGTGCGCGAAGCCCTGATCGAACGCGAAGTCCTGTTGAAGGCGATGCCGCATATCTCCTGGCCGATGCGCTTTGTCTTGCCGTTTCATAGGGATATGCGCTTTGACAGCGAGACCCCCACCTCGCGGCTACTGACCTTGGTGATGCCCTGGATGAAGGGCCGCCGCCCGGCATGGCTGATCCGGCTGGGCCTGTTTCTCTATGATTCCTTGGGCAAGCGCGGCATCCTGCCGGGTACGGCCAAGCTGGACCTGACCCGCGACGCGGCGGGCCTGCCGCTGAAGGACAAGTTCAAAACCGCTTTTGAATATTCCGATTGCTGGGTGGAGGACACCCGTCTGGTGGTGCTGAACGCCCGTGATGCCCTGGCCCGCGGCGCCGAGATCATGACCCGCACCGAGGTTCTGGTGGCCGAACGCGCCGAAGATCACTGGGTCATCCATCTGAAGAACCACACCACCGGCGAGGTCTTCATCCGGCGCGCCAAGATGCTGGTCAATGCGGCAGGGCCCTGGGTTGCCGATGTGCTGAAACAGAAACTGGGACAGAACAGCCGCGAAGGGGTGCGCCTGGTGCGCGGCAGCCATATCGTGGTGCCAAAGCTTTATGAGCACAATCGCTGCTACTTCTTCCAGGGCACCGACGGGCGGATCATCTTTGCCATTCCCTATGAAGAGGATTTCACCCTGATCGGCACCACCGACGCCGATCACCCCGATCCCGGCACCGCGCCCAGCTGCACCCCCGAGGAACAGGACTACCTGATCGATTTTGCCTCGCAGTACTTCGAAAAACCGCTGCAGCGCGCGGATATCGTCTGGACCTATTCCGGCGTCCGCCCCCTTTATGATGATGGCGCCAGCTCGGCGACGGCGGCCACGCGGGAATATGTGCTGACGCTGGAAAAGGGCGCTGCACCGCTGCTGAACGTCTTTGGCGGCAAGATCACCACCTATCGCAAACTGGCCGAATCCGCGCTGAAAAAGATCGGCGAAGCCCTGCCGGGCGTGGGCCACAACTGGACGGCGGGGATCCCGCTGCCGGGCGGCGATTTCCCGGTTGGCGATGTTGTGAAACTGCAGGACCAGCTGAAAGCGGATTACCCCTTCCTGACCGCATATTGGGCGCGCCGCCTGATCCGTGCCTATGGCACCGAGGCGCGGCTGATCCTCGGCAATGCCAAGACGGCCGCCGCCCTGGGGCAGGATTTCGGCGCCACCATCACCGCGCGGGAGTTGGACTGGTCCATCGCCAACGAATGGACCCGAAGCGGCGAGGATTTCCTCTGGCGCCGCACCAAACTGGGCCTGCGCCTGGGCGAGTCCCAGCGCGCCGCAGTGGACGCCTACATCAAAGAGAAAACCGCGCCGCAGACAGACCCCGCACAGGCGGCAGATCCGGCGCGCGGGGACAGAACCGCTCTTGCATAGGCATCCGGGGCCGCGGCGACCAAGCTATTGAAACAGCTTAGTTCTGTCAGAACTCCACCCCCTTCTGCGCCTTAATCCCGGCGCGGAAGGGATGCTTGACCTGGCCCATCTCGGTGACCAAATCGGCGATCTCTATCAGCGCATCCTTGGCGTTGCGCCCGGTCAGCACCACATGGGTCATCGGCGGCTTCTGCTCGACCAGGAATGTCAGCACCTCGTCGAGGTCCAGATACTCATAGCGCAGCGCGATGTTAATCTCATCCAGCAGCACCATGGTATTGCGCTCATCCAGGATCATCTCCTTGGCCTTGTCCCAGCCTGCGCGGGCGGCGGCGATATCACGCGCCTTGTCCTGGGTCTCCCAGGTAAAGCCCTCACCCATGGCGTAGAACTGGCAGAGATCACCGAAATGCTCTTCGATCAATGTGCGCTCGCCGGTCTGCCAGCCCCCCTTGATGAACTGCACCACGGCGCAGGGCATCTGATGGGCGATGCACCGCATGATCATGCCGAATCCCGAGCTGGATTTGCCTTTTCCGGGGCCGGTATGGACGATGATCAGCCCCTTTTCGCCCTCCTTGGTGGCCATCATGCGGTCGCGGGCCGCCTTGATCTTGGCCATCTTTGACGCGTGCCGTGCCGCTTCCTCTTCGGAAATGCCGTTATCGGACTTTTGGCTCACCGGGTGCCCTCCTGCTCTGTGGCCCCATGTCTTGACAAGGAAGCCCCCAATAGCGCAAGGGGATTTTGTTGGTTCCTGCGCAAGCAGGCGAAGAGGGAATGTGACACGGCCATCTGGCCCAAGCACAGCCGCCCCCGCGACCGTGACCGGAGAGGTCTCCATGCCACTGGGTAAAACCGGGAAGGCCGGAGCACCGAAAAGGCCCCGCACATCTGTGTCGGCCTTGAGATCCGCAAGCCGGGAGACCTGCCAACGAATTTGATCAACGGGCGGACGGGGTGTTTCCGCGACCGGTTGAGAGCCGATGCAGCAGTGCGGCTCCCTTCTGGCCCTTCCCCGTCTGTCGAACGGACCGCGAAGGAGCCGCCGGACCATGGCCAAGGATACTTCAGACTGCCCCTCCCCGGCACAGGCACCGGTGCTCTTGACCGTCTGCACCACCTGCAGGCGCGACGGCGTCGATCCGGAAGCCCCCCGCCCCGGCGCCCTGCTGCTGCAGGCCCTGAGTGGAACCGACCTGCCCCAGGGTGTCTCGGTGCGCGGCGTCGAATGCCTGTCGGCCTGCAAGCGCGGCTGCGCGATGATCCTGAGCGGCGGCGCGACCCGCTGGAGCTACATCTACGGCGATCTGGACCCCGATCAGCATCTTGCCGAAATCCTTGAAGGCGCTGCCGCCTATGCCGCGACCGAGGATGGCCTGGTGCCCTGGCGTGAGCGCCCGCAGGTCTTTCGCAAACAATCCATTGCCCGCATCCCCCCGGCGCCCCTGCCGGACGACAGCCCCTCGCAGGAGTAACCGATGAGCGATCTGAGCAAAATCCCCGTCACCGTGATCACCGGCTTTCTGGGCGCGGGCAAGACCACGCTGATCCGCCACCTGATGCAGAACCCGCAAGGCAAGCGTCTGGCGGTGCTGGTCAATGAATTTGGCACCGCCGGGGTGGATGGCGACATCCTGAAATCCTGCGCCGATGAGAACTGTCCCGAAAACAACATCGTGGAACTGGCCAACGGCTGCATCTGCTGCACCGTGGCCGATGATTTCATCCCCACCATCGAGGCGCTGATGGCCCTGCCGGAAACGCCCGAGCATATCCTCATCGAAACCTCCGGTCTCGCGCTGCCGAAACCTCTGCTCAAGGCCTTTGACTGGCCCGCGATCCGCTCCCGCATCACCGTGGACGGGGTGATTGCCCTCGCGGATGCCGAGGCCGTCGCCGCAGGCCAGTTCGCGCCCGATCTTGAAGCCGTGCAGGCCCAGCGCGAGGCGGATGACAGCCTCGATCACGAAACGCCTCTGTCGGAGGTCTTCGAGGATCAGATTGCCTGTGCCGATATCGTGCTGCTCTCCAAGGCGGATCTGGCCGGAGAAGTCGGCCTGGCCAAGGCCCGCGCCGTGATCGAGGCCGAAGCCCCCCGCAGCCTGCCGATCCTGCCGATGAGCGAAGGGGTGATCGATCCCCGCGTCATTCTGGGGCTCGGCGCCGCCGCCGAGGATGATCTTGATGCCCGCCCCAGCCACCACGACGGGCACCATGACCACGAACATGACGATTTTCACTCCATCGTGGTTGAACTGGGTGAAGTCTCCGATCCCCAGGACCTGCAGGATCGCATCGTCAACATGGCCCGCAGCCGAAAGATCCTGCGCGTGAAGGGCTATGTCGCGGTAGAGGGAAAGCCGATGCGCATGCTGGTGCAGGCCGTGGGCGAACGCCTGCGCGCCCAATACGATCAGCCCTGGGGCGCCCAGCCGCGCAAGACCCAGCTGGTGGTCATCGCCGAACATGACGCTATCGACGTCGCGGGCATCCACGCAGATCTAGGAGCCTGACCACTATGCGAGAGAGCTCCGGCATTCACAGGGACATGTCCCGGCTGACAGGCCGGGACACGCCCGACCTCCCCCCCGGGAGGGCGCATGACGCCCCCCCGAGGCCGGTCGCGCCCCCTAGTGCTTTGGCACGGAGCTGACCCATGCATGTCGTCTTTCGCGAAAGCCACGGGCTGGAGGAAACCGATACACCCTTTGATGTCGGGCAGGATCCGGCGGATCTGATCGTCCTGTCTTTTTCCGACAGCGACCTTGGCGCCTTTGCCGCAGGCTGGCACCGGGCCAAGGGCAAACTGCCCTCCTGCCGCCTGGCCAATCTGGTGGCGCTGAAACACCCCCTTTCGGTGGACACCTACACCGAGAAAACGCTGCAAGGCGCCAAGGGCATTCTGGTGCGCCTCATCGGTGGCGAAAGCTACTGGTCCTACGGGCTTGCCACCCTGCAGGATGTGGCCCGGCGCAAGGGCATTGCCCTGGCCATCCTGCCCGCCGACGGGCGCGAAGATCCGCGCCTGGACGAGCTGTCGACCCTGCCGGTCTCGACCCTCCGGCGCCTGCAGGCGCTGTGTGATGCCGGTGGCGCCGTCGCCGCCCAGGCCGCCCTGGCGCAGCTCGCGCTGGCGGCGGGGCTTTATGCGGCGCCTGTTCCCGGTCTCAAGACCACACCGGAATATGGATATTACGACCCCGCGCGCGGGGTGATCGCAGAGCTGCCGCAAGACGACAAACCATTGGTCCTTGTCAGCTTCTACCGCTCCTACCTGACGGCCGCAGACACTGCGCCAGTCGATGCGCTGCTCACCGAGCTGCGCAAGCGCGGCTATGCCGCTTACGGCGCCTTTGCCACCAGCCTCAAGACCGCAGCGGCAGCGGATTGGCTGCGTGAGGCACTCCCCCGCCTCTCTCCTGCTGCCATCCTCAACGCCACCGCCTTTTCGGCGCAAGGCTCCGATGGCCGCCCCTCGCCGCTCAGCGTGACGGGCTGCCCGGTGTTCCAGGTGGCGCTGTCCACCGCCCGGCGCAAGGACTGGGCCGAGGCCGCCCGCGGTCTCTCGCCTGCCGACCTTGCGATGCATGTGGTGCTGCCCGAGGTGGATGGCCGCGTCATGGCTGGTGTCATCAGCTTCAAGGCCCCGGCCACGAAGGACACGGACCTTCAGTATTCCCGCTTTGCCCATCGCGCCGATCCCGATCGCATCCGCGCCGCCGTGGATCGGGTCGACGGCTGGCTGCGCCTTTCACGCTTGCCGGATCAGGACAAACGGCTGGCGCTGGTGCTCTCCACCTATCCGGGCCGCGACTACAATATCGCCCATGCCGTCGGCCTTGATGCGCTGGCCTCGTGCGAGACACTGCTGGGCGCGCTGGCCGATCAGGGCTACGATGTGACGCCCCAACGAAACCTTGGTGCCCGCCTCGGGGTAGAGCGGCTTTCCCTGCCGCTGGAAGACTACCAGGCTGCGCTGCGGGCGCTTCCCGAAGAGCTGCAAGACGATCTTTTGTCCGCCTGGGGCGCCCCCGAGGAGGATCCGGATTTCAGCGGCAATGCCTTCCATTTCAAGGCCCTCACCGCAGGCAAGGCGATCGTCACCCTGCAGCCCGAACGGGGCGAGGTCAGGACCCGCGTCGATGACTACCACGATCTGGACCGCACGCCGCGCCATGCTTATGTGGCCTTCTATCTCTGGCTTCAGCAGCAGGCGGATGCCCTGGTCCATATCGGCGCCCATGGAACGCTGGAATGGCTGCCCGGCAAGGCGGTTGCTCTTTCGGGTACCTGCTGGCCCGAGGCCCTGACCGGTGCCCTTCCAGTGATCTACCCCTTCATCGTCAACGACCCCGGTGAGGCAGCACAGGCCAAGCGGCGCATCAGCGGCGTGACCATCGGCCACCTGCCTCCGCCGCTGGCTGAGACCACCCTGCCCGCAGGCATGGCGCGGCTCGAAAGCCTGCTTGATGAATACTCCACCGCCGACGGGCTCGATCCCGCCCGCCGCGACCGGCTGATCGAGGATATCCGCGCCGAGGCGCAGGGCACCGGCGTCGAGGCCGACCTTGGCCTCACGCCCGATTGTTCCGCTGCCGAGGCGATTACCCGCATCGACGCCTTCGTCTGTGACATCAAGGAAAGCCAGTACGGCGAGGGCCTGCATGTCTTTGGCACCGGCCAATGCGGCCCGCAGGAAATTGCCGGGGTGATGGGCGCGCTCTCGGGGCGGCTGGTGGCGCCCGGTCCCTCTGGCTCTCCGTTTCGCGGGCGCTCGGACGTGATCCCCACCGGGCGCAACCTCTTTACCACCGACCCACGGGCGGTGCCCTCGCGGGCGGCGCATGCGCAAGGGGTCAAGCTGGCGGAAGAGCTGCTGCGCCGCCATCTTCAGGACCACGGCGACTGGCCCAAGGGGCTGGTGATCGATCTCTGGGGGTCAGCCACCATGCGCACCGCGGGCGAGGAATTCGCCATGGCACTGCACCTGGCGGGATTGGCGCCGAAATGGGACGAAGGATCGGACCGGGTCTCGGGGTTCGAGGTACTGCCGCACTCACTGCTGAACCGCCCGCGCATCGATGTGACCTTACGCGTCTCGGGCCTGTTTCGCGACGTCTTTCCCGGCCTTGCGCAGATGTTCGAAGCCGCTGCCGCCGCCCTGGCCAAGCGGGAAGAGACTGCCACCGACAACCCCTATCTGGCCGCTACCCCGCGCGTCTTCGGCCCCAAGCCCGGCCAATATGGCCTCTCCATGGGCGCGCATCTGGATGACTATTCGCAAGATGCCCGCATGGCGGCAGGCGAGGCTTGGCTCAATGCCTCCTCCCATGCCATCGACGCCAAGGGCGAGATTGCCGAGGCCCGCGAGGCCCTTGAACACCGCCTGAAGGGCGCCGACAGTTTTGTGCATCTTCAGGATCTGCCGGAAACCGATCTTCTGATCGCATCAGATTACGCCGCGCATGAGGCGGGCTTTGCCGCCGCCATGGCAAGGCTCGGCCAGACGGCGCCTGCCCTCTATCATCTGGACGCCACCCGCCCCGATGCGCCCAAGGCACGCTCGCTTGGTGAGGAAATCGCCCGCGTCACCCGTGCCCGCGCCGCCAACCCGGATTGGGCCACGTCGATGATGCGGCATGGCTTTCGCGGCGGTGCCGAGATTGCCGCAACGCTGGATCACATGGCCGCCTTTGCCCATCTGGCACAGGCGGTTCCTCCGCATTTGTTTGACCTCTACTTCGAGGCCACTCTGGGCCGTGAAGATCTCGTGGAGTTTCTGCGGCGCGAAAACCCGGCGGCCCTTGTCGCCCTGCAGGACCGCTTCCGCGCCCTGGCAGAGGCCGGTCTCTGGGTCACCCGCCGCAACTCGATCCTCGCCGCGCTGGAGAGCGGCGTGACATGAGCGGTGCGCCCAAAACATACGGGTGGTGCCCCGGTGCCCTGCGCCCGATGATGTCGGGCGATGGGTTGGTGGTCCGCCTGCGTGCCCCCATGGGACGACTCAGCCCCGAACAGGCGCGCGGCGTGGCCGACCTCTCCGAAAGCCACGGCAACGGGCTCTTGGATCTGTCGGCCCGCGCCAATCTGCAGATGCGCGGCATCCCGGAGGAAGGCCACGCGGCCCTGCTTGACGGCCTGCGCGATCTGAAGCTGCTGGACCGGGACGAGGCGGCAGAGTCGCGGCGCAATATCATGCTCACGCCCTTCTGGAGCGGGGGCGACAGCAGCGCGCGCATTGCCCGTGATCTGGAAAAGGCACTGACCCGGGCAACAGATCTGAAACTGCCCGGAAAATTCGGCTTCGCCGTGGACTGCGGCCCCACTCCGGTCCTGCGTGACGCTGCCGCCGACATCCGCATCGAACGAGGGCCGTCCGGACTGTTCCTGCGCCCGGACGGTGCCGCATCCGGCCTGCCGGTGTGCCAGGAGACAGCCGCAACCGAAGCCCTGAAACTGGCGCACTGGTTCCTGGAGACGGGCGGCGCCCCGAATGGGCGCGGGCGCATGAAGGCGCATCTGGCCAAGGGCACAGCACTGCCACAGAGCTACCGGGAAAGCCCCCTGGGCACCGGGCCTCACCCAGCCCCCGGAGCAACGTCCCGAGGATATATGGTCGCCTTTGAGTTCGGTCAGATCTCGGCATCCAGCTTGAAACACCTGGCCGACCAGGGCGCCCTGCGTCTCACCCCCTGGCGTATGCTGCTGGTGGAAGGCGCCTCTCAGATGGCGCCCCTGCCCGGCCTGATCCTGGAGGCCACGGATCCGCGCCTGCGGGTCTCCGCCTGCACCGGGGCGCCCGGCTGCCTGCAGGCGCTTTCCGCCACCCGCGATCTGGCCCGCGATCTGGCGCCGCATGTGCCGGAAGGCGCACACCTCCATGTCTCGGGTTGTGCCAAGGGCTGCGCCCATCCCGGCCCTGCGCCCCTCACCCTCACCGCAACCGGCCATGACACATTCACCCTGATCCGCAACGCCACCGCCGCGGATCAACCGCTAGAACCCCCACTGAGCGCCCGCAGCCTGCGTGCCGCTCCCGAACGTCTGACAGAGGGCAGCTGACATGCTCCACGCTTACGAAACCGACGGCGCCAAGATCTATGCCGAAAGCTTTGCCACCATCCGCGCCGAGGCCGATCTCGACCGGTTCACCCGCGATGAGGAAAGCGTCGCCGTGCGCATGATCCATGCCGCAGGTATGGTCGGCCTCGAAGAGCATATCCGCTTTTCCCCCGGCATGGCCGAAACCGCCCGTGCAGCACTGGCGGCAGGGGCACCGATCCTCTGTGATGCCTATATGGTCAGCGAGGGCATCACCCGCCCGCGCCTGCCCGCGGGGAACGCGGTGATCTGCACCCTGCGCGACCCCAAGGTGCCGGACATGGCCAGGGAGATGGGCAACACCCGCTCCGCCGCCGCGCTGGAACTGTGGCGGCCGAGCCTTGACGGCGCGCTGGTCGCCATCGGCAATGCCCCGACCGCGCTGTTTCACCTTCTCAACATGCTGAAGGATCCCGCCTGCCCCCGCCCTGCCGCCATCATCGGCTGCCCGGTGGGGTTTGTCGGGGCCATGGAATCGAAGGAGGCGCTGATGCAGGACCCGCCGGTGCCATCGATGATCGTGCGGGGGCGTCTTGGCGGCTCCGCCATTACCGTGGCCGCGGTCAACGCGCTTGCCAGCTGGAAAGAGTGATCATGGGCAAGGTTATCTGCGCAGGGCTGGGCCCCGGCGACCCCGATCTGATGAGCGTGAAATCGCTCCGGGCCATCTCAGGCGCCCGCCACATCGCCTATTTCCGCAAGGCTGGCCGCAGGGGCCAGGCTCGCGCCATCGTCGATGACCTGCTGCCCGATGGTGTGCAGGAACACGCGATGGAATATCCGGTCACGACTGAAATCCATTTCTCCGACCCCGAATACAACCGCATCCTCTCCGCTTTCTACGATGACTGGGCCGACCGGCTGGAAGAGATCACCCGCAGCGATGACGTGGTCGTGCTCTGCGAGGGCGACCCCTTCCTATACGGCTCTTTCATGCACCTGCACAGCCGCCTTCAGACCCGCGCCGAGGTGGAGATCATTCCCGGCATCACCGGCATGTCCGGCTGCTGGACCGCCACCGATCAGCCGATCACCTGGGGTGATGACGTGCTGACCGTCGCCATGGCCACCCTCAGCGAAGAAGAGCTGACGGAACGCGCCCGCGGAACCGATGCGCTGGTGGTGATGAAGATCGGCCGCAACCTGCCGAAACTGCGCCGCGCGCTGGCAGCGGCGGGCAAGCTCGACGCCGCCTGGCTGGTGGAACGCGGCACCATGGCCGGCCAAAGCGTGCAGAAGCTGACGGATGTGACCGGTGATGTGCCCTATTTCTCCATTGTTCTGGTGCACGGACAGGGGCGCCGCCCATGACCGATCAAGCGAAGACCGGATGGGTGGTGATTGCAGGCCTTGGCCCCGGTGACGAGGCTCTGGTCACGCAGGAAGTGCGGGACGCCATCAACGCCGCGACTGATATCGTCGGCTACATCCCTTACGTGAAACGCATCGCACCGCGCGACGGTTTGACCCTTCATGCCTCCGACAACCGGGTGGAATTGGACCGCGCCACCCATGCGCTGGAGATGGCCGCTGCGGGGCGGCGCGTTGTCGTGGTCTCCTCAGGCGATCCCGGCGTCTTTGCCATGGCCTCGGCCGTGTTCGAGGCGCTGGAAGCCGGACCCAAGGATTACCTGGATCTGGATATCCGCGTCCTGCCCGGCATCACCGCCATGCTGGCCGCAGCGGCCCAGATCGGCGCGCCCCTGGGGCATGATTTCGCGGCGATCAACCTTTCCGACAACCTCAAACCCTGGTCGCTGATCGAAACCCGCCTGCGCGCGGCAGGTGAAGCGGGCTTTGCCATGGCGTTCTACAATCCGCGCTCCAAATCGCGCCCGCATCAGTTCGCCCGCGCGCTGGACATCCTGCGCGAGGCCTGCGGCGGCGACACGCTGATCAGCTTTGCCCGCGACGTGACCAAGCCGACGCAGGAGATCACCACCGTGGCCCTGAAGGAGGCAACGCCCGAGATGGCGGATATGCGCACCATGGTGATCGTCGGCAATCGCGACACACGCGCCATCGGGCGGTTTGTCTACACACCCCGTTCCGCAGCAGGGGCCACCTCGTGATGAGCGCCGCCCCGAAGCCAGCTCATGACCTCTGCCACCGTGGCCAGCACCCGGCGCTGCGGCACCTCGGGGCGTGCGATCATGATCACCGGCAGGCCAAGGTCGCGGGCCGCCTCCACCTTGGCGGCCGCGCCGCTGCCGCCGGCGTTCTTGGACACCACATGGGTGATGCCATGGGCCCGCATCAGCGCCCTGTCGCCCGCCGCATCAAAAGGTCCGCGCGCGATCTCCACGCTTGTATCCGGCAGGGGCAGCGCAGCCTCGGGCGGGTCCACCAGCCGCAGCAAATAGTGGTTTTCGGGTTTCCCGGCAAAGGCTGCCAGGTTCTGCTTGCCGATCGCCAGGAACACCCGCGCGCCCGCATCCGGCAGCGCCGCGGCGGCCTCGGCCAGGCTGTCCACATGGCGCCAGTCATCGCCCGCCTGCGCCTGCCAGGCGGGGCGTTCCAGCGCACAGAGCTCCACCCCGGCCAGATCACAGGCATAGACCGCATTGGCGCTCATCTGCGCGGCAAAGGGATGGGTTGCATCGATCACATGGGTGATCCCCTCGGACTGAAGATAGCCCGCCAGACCCTCCGCCCCGCCGAAGCCGCCAACGCGCAGGGGCAGTGGCTGGGCAATGGGCCGCGCCGTGCGCCCCGCGTAGGAAAACACCGCCTCGAGGTCGGCCTCGGCAAGAGCCGTGGCAAGGCGCGAGGCTTCGGTTGTGCCGCCCAAAAGCAGGATGCGCATCATGTCTGATCCCCAAATGATCCCCTGGCTGACGCTTGTCGGCCTTGGCGAAGATGGCCCGGCCGGGCTGAGGGATGCAAGCCGGAAAGCCCTGGCAGAGGCGGAGGTGATCTTTGGCGGTCCCCGCCATCTGGAACTGGTTCAGGCGCGGGCACGCGGAGCGCCCTGGCCGGTGCCGTTTTCGGTTGAACCTGTGCTGGCGGCGCGCGGGCGGCGCGTGGTGGTTCTCGCCTCGGGCGATCCTTTCTGGCATGGCGCGGGCGGATCGCTGGTCTCGCATCTGCGCCCCGGTGAATGGGTCTCTCACCCCGCGCCTTCGTGCTTTGCCCTTGCCGCCAATGTCCTTGGCTGGAAGCTGGAAGAGACGCTTTGCCTTGGCCTGCATGCGGCGCCGTTCGAACGGCTGACCCCGGTTCTGACCAAAGACGTCCGTATCATCTGCACCCTGCGCGATGGCGCGTCCCCGGCTGCCCTGGCCGAATGGCTCACAGGCCAAGGCTTCGGCGCACCAGAGATCACGGTGATGGAGGCCCTGGGCGGCCCACGCCAACGCATCCGCAGTCAGCGCGCCGAGGCCTTTGATCTGAGTGACATCACGGCTCCGGTGGTTGCCGCACTGACGGTTACAGGTGCCACGGGACTGCCCCGCGCCAGCGGCTTGCCTGACGATCTGTTCCACAGCGACGGGCAGATCACCAAACGCCCCATCCGTGCCCTGACCCTGTCGGCTCTGGCCCCGCGTGCGGGGGAGCTGCTCTGGGACATCGGCGGCGGCTCCGGCTCCGTCTCTGTCGAATGGTGCCTTGCCGCGCCCGGCACCCGGGCGATCACCTTTGAGCCCCGCGCGGACCGGATCGCCAATATCCGCGCCAATGCGGAGTGTTTCGGGATCGAGCATCGGATGAAACCAGTCCTGGGCCGCGCACCCGAGGTACTGGATGGATTCGAGATACCCGATTGCGTCTTCATTGGCGGCGGCGGGTCGCAAGCACTGCTGGATCATCTCTGGGCCTTGCTGCCGCAGGGCACGCGCATCGTCGCCAATGGCGTGACGCTGGAAACCGAGGCGTTGTTGATGCAAGCCCATGCCACACGCGGCGGCCATCTCCTGAAGGTCGAAATCGCCGAGGCCGCACCGCTTGGCTCCATGCGCGGCTGGGAGCGCGCCCGCCCGGTCATCCAGTGGAGCGTGACGCGATGAAGGTGGTCGGCTTCGGATTTTGCCAAGAGGCCACCGTCGCAAACCTGCGTGCTGCGCTGGCATTGACCGGCCAGCGCCCCGATGCGCTCGCCTCGATCACCGCCAAGGCCAATGCGCCTGCCCTGCGCACCCTGGCTGCCGAGATGAACCTGCCCGTGATCGCCCTGCCCGAAGTGGCCCTGCACGGCACCCCGACCCTCACCCACTCCCCCCGCATCCTGGCCCTTTTTGGCACCGGATCGCTGGCCGAAGCCGCCGCCCTTCAGGGCGCATGCCACGGCAGCGAAAGTGCTACCGCGCGCCTATTGGCCCCCCGTGTTGTCACCGCAGATGGGATCGCCACTGCGGCCATAGCTGAAAGACTGACCCCATGACCGTTCACTTCATTGGCGCAGGCCCCGGTGCCGCCGATCTCATTACCCTGCGCGGGCGCGACCTGATCGCCGCCTGTCCCGTCTGCCTTTATGCCGGCTCGCTGGTGCCCGAGGCGCTGCTGCAGCACTGCCCGGAGGGCGCCAGGATCGTCAACACCGCCTCCCTGTCGCTGGACGAGATAATGGCCGAGATCAAAGCCGCCCATGCGGCCGGTCACGATGTGGCGCGGCTCCATTCCGGCGACCTGTCGGTCTGGTCCGCCATGGGGGAGCAGCTGCGCCGCCTGCGCGATATGGGCATTCCCTATGATGTGACTCCGGGCGTGCCCGCCTTTGCCGCCAGCGCCGCCGCCCTTGGCGCCGAGCTGACCCTGCCGGGGGTTGCGCAATCGCTGGTGCTGACGCGCACCTCGGGGCGGGCGTCTTCGATGCCCGAGGGGGAAACGCTGGAGAATTTCGCCCGTACCGGGGCAACCCTGGCCATTCACCTGTCGGTGCATGTGCTCGACGACGTGGTGGCCCGGCTGACCCCCGCCTACGGCGCAGACTGCCCGGTGGCCGTGGTCTGGCGCGCGTCATGGCCGGATCAGAAGATCATCAAGGCGACCCTTGGCACATTGATCGACGCCACAGATGGTGCGCGCGGACGCACCGCACTGATCCTGGTTGGCCATGCGCTTGGCGCCGAGGACTTCGACGAAAGCTGCCTTTACGCGCAGGATTATGATCGGCGTTACCGCCCCCAAAGTGCCGACAGCCAATGGGCCGGATGGAGCGAAGGCGATGACTGAGACAGCGCAGAATGCTTCCTATCCGCCGGGCCTGATGATCTCGGCGCCTGCCTCGGGCACGGGCAAGACCACTGTGATGCTGGGCCTGTTGCGCGCATTGGCCGAGGATGGCCTTGCGGTTCAACCCTTCAAGAGCGGCCCGGACTACATCGATCCCGCCTTTCATCGGGCCGCCGCCGGGCGCGCCTCTTTCAACCTCGATACTTGGGCCATGGATGGCGGCCTTTTGGATGCCGTGGCCGGGCAGGCAAGCGATGAGCAGATCTGCATCGGTGAAGGGTCCATGGGGCTTTACGATGGCGTGGCGACAGGCGGGCAAAGCGGCTTTGGCTCCTCCGCCGAAACCGCAAAACGCATGGGCTGGCCGGTGGTGCTGGTCGTAGACGTGGGCGGTCAGGCGCAGTCGGCAGCGGCCACCGCGCTGGGGTTTCGCGCCTATGATCCCGATCTGCCCTTTGCCGGTGTGATCCTGAACCGCGTTGCCAGCCCGCGCCACGAAAGGCTGACCCGGCTGGGGATGGAGCGCGCAGGAATACCGGTTCTCGGCTGCCTGCCCCGGCGTGGCGACCTGACCCTGCCGGAGCGCCATCTGGGTCTCATTCAGGCGGTGGAACATCCTGACCTTGAAACCGCGATTGCAGGCTATGCCGCCTTCCTGCGCGAAAACGTCGATCTTGAGGCGATCAAAGCCGCCGCCCGCGCGGGGGCTGCGCCCGCCCCGGCGAACCTGCCGAAGCCGCCGGCCCAGCGCATTGCGCTCGCACGGGATGCGGCGTTCTCCTTTGCCTACCCGCATCTTCTGGAAGGCTGGCGCAGGGCGGGGGCCGAGATCCTGCCGTTTTCGCCGCTCGCCGATGAAGCCCCTGCGGCGGATGCCGATCTGGTCTGGTTGCCGGGTGGCTACCCCGAGCTGCACGGCAGCACACTGGCCGCGGCTGAGACTTTCCGTGCGGCCCTGCGCAAACACGCCGAGACCCGCCCCGTGCATGGGGAGTGCGGCGGCTACATGGCCCTGGGTGAGGCGCTGATCGACAAGGACGGCACCCATCACCAGATGGCGGGGCTGTTGGGGCTGGTGACATCTTACGAGACGCGCAAGTTCCATCTCGGCTATCGCCGCGCCATTCTTCAGGCGCCGATGCCGGGGTTTGCGACCGGAACCGCCCTGCGCGGGCACGAGTTCCATTACTCCACCATCCTTGAGGATCCCGACGCGCCGCTGGCCAATGTGATGGATGCCGATGGCAATGCGGTGGCGGAAACCGGATCGGTGCGCGGTCATGTGACCGGCACCTTCTTCCACCTGATCACCGGAGAACAGCCATGAGCGGATTTGTCAGTTTCGTCTCCTCCGGCCCCGGCGACCCCGAGCTGCTGACCGTCAAGGCGGTGAACCGCTTGCAGGCGGCGGATGCGGTGCTGTTCGACGATCTCTCCTCGGGGCCGATCCTGAGCCATGCCCGCAAGGACGCCGATCTGGTGGGCGTCGGCAAGCGCGCCGGGCGCCCCTCCCCGCGGCAGGACCATGTGAGCCAGCTTCTGGTGGACTATGCCTCCACCGGTGCCCATGTGGTGCGGCTGAAATCCGGAGATTGCGGCATCTTTGGACGGCTGGAGGAGGAGATCACCGCCCTGCGGCAAGCCGGTATCGGCTTTGAGATCGTCCCCGGCGTGACCGCTGCCTCGGCTGCGGCAGCCGCTGCCAGCATCCCCCTGACCCGGCGTCTGACCGCGCGGCGCCTGCAGTTCATCACCGGCCATGACGTGACAGGCGGCCTGCCCGAAGACCTGAACATGGCTGCCCTCGCCGATCCCGAAGCGACCACGGTGGTCTATATGGGCAAACGCACCTTCGCCGCCCTGGCCGAACGCCTGCTGGAGGCCGGGCTGCCGCCGGACACCCATGCATTGGTGGCGCTTGGCGTCTCCACGCCCGAGCAATCCCTGGCCTGTCATACCTTGGGTAAACTGCCCGAAGCCCTGCGCAAGATGGACACGAAAGCCCCCGTTCTGATCCTCTACGGGCCGCTTGCGGATGAGGATCTACCCCGATGACAACCGCCTGCCTCCCCGTCGGCGCGGGGATCACATCTGCCGAGGTCCCAGAATGATTGATCTGACCCTTGTCGGCATCGGCACCGGCAATCCCAAGCACCTGACCCTTGAGGCGATCGAGGCGCTGAATGGGCTGGACCTGATCCTGATCCCCAACAAGGGGGCGGGAAAGGACGATCTGGCCGCGCTGCGCCATGCGATCTGCGATCAGGTGATCCGCCAACCGGGACCACGCCTTGCCGAATTCGACCTGCCCCGTCGCGACGCGCAGAATCCAGATTATCGACAGGGTGTGGAGGACTGGCACGATGCCATAGCCCGGGTCTGGGAAGAGAGTATTCGCAGCCAGCTGCCACGGGGCGGAAAGGCCGGCTTCCTGGTCTGGGGCGATCCCTCGCTTTACGACAGCACCATGCGCATCGCGGGCCGATTGCAAGCCCGCACCCAGGTTGCCCTGCGTATCATTCCAGGCATCACCTCGATCCAGGCGCTGACCGCGGCCCATGGCATTCCGCTGAACCAGATCGGCGCCCCGGTCAGCATCACCACCGGACGACAACTGCGCGCCACAGGCTGGCCGGACAGCGCCGATACGCTGGTGATCATGCTGGACGGAGACTGCAGCTTCCAGAGCATCGACCCCAAGGGCGTACACATCTGGTGGTCCGCCTATGTCGGCATGGAGAATGAAATCTCCATGTCGGGTGAACTGGAGGAAATCGCCGGGCAGATCATCGAGACCCGCGCCAAGGCCCGTGCCGCTCATGGCTGGATCATGGACATCTACATCCTGCGACGCCCCGCGCGTTAGCCCCCCTTTGAGCGAGCGCAGGCGGTTCACCTCTGGCTCCAATCCCTTTTACCTCAACAAAGAGCCGCTGATTGGCTGCTCTTTGCCCGCCAATGCCCTTGTGTCTGCGCGAAATTCTTTCTACCACTCAATGTGTTGCAACCCGCCGCAACTTCCAGTTTGACGGAAATGCGGCTGCGCGACAACGCCGGATGCGGGCGTGATGGAATGGTAGACATATCAGACTTAAAATCTGAAGGGCCTATGCCCGTGTGGGTTCGAGTCCCACCGCCCGCACCAACTATCGACCGATTTCCCAATGAAAACAACGATCGAATAAATCTGAGTATTCTCTGTCCCCCCAATGTGTCCCCCAAGCGTATCACATACCCCGGATTCGGTTTCCCAAAGGAGTTTCCAGACCCGGGACAGCATGATCCCCCCCTGCGTCCATGGCATGTGTTCTGAGCGACAGTGTTTTCAGGCACGGCCAAATCACCAATTTTGAGATCGTTGAAATGCGAGACCCAATCGGTCAGCAGAAGGCCACTCCCCAGCCCAAGGCGGACACACAGTTCTTGGTTCGAGCAGCATCCGATGCCCAACCTTCCCTCCTTGCGTTGCGGATTCGAAGTCAATGGACATCCTGTTCAATCTCTGAACGTGCAGCGATAGCGGTTTTGAATGTTTGAGACCTAAACTGATCTCGATACCGACCGCGGCAGAGGCGTTTCACGAAGCATTCGAGGGTCGATCATAAATGCTGGCCATGGACGTATTCCGCACTATCGTTTGCCTAGGGGATTTCTTCTCAAGGGGGGGGCTTATGAGATCCTATTGCAAGGTTTGCATCACTACTGCCACTTTCTGCGTTGCGATGGCGGCATCAGCGGAAGAACGTGATCCACTGCTGCTCTACGATAACGGAACTCTCAAGGCGCGCGGGCACATGCAATTCGGTCTCAACGCAGTCGCCGAAAACAACCTGTTTTGGGATCTCGCTGCGACCACCGCTCCGGGCAGTGGCTTCAACCCCGACACTGACTGGCTTGAAGGCTACATCAAGCCCGGTCTCAGCTTCGCGTACCAAACCGACAGTGGCGCGGTTTTCTACGGCAAGCTGTCGGCGGTGGCGTCTTACACTTGGGGAACCGATGCCTTTGACAGGGGCAACATCGGTGCCACGACACTTGAGGAAGCATACCTCGCCTTTCGAGGAAGCTTCGGGACGGGGGGAAGCTATGATCTGTCTCTTGGAGCACGTGAGCTGACCCTTGGCACGGGGATGTTGATCGCAAATGGCGCGACGAGCGGATTTGAACGGGGGGCGCTGAAGTTCGGTCCACGCAAGGCCTGGGAAAGGGCCGCAATCGGACGGCTCTCCAATGGCCGCATGACCGGGATACTGTTCTTTCTCGATCCGAACGAACTTCCGTCGACAGATGGGGACAACGCACTGGCGGGTTTCGACCTGCGCTACGATGATCCGGCGGGCGGCTTTATCGGCGCGACATATGTTGATGTGCTGCGCTCCAACTCCCCATACCCGCAGGCCGCCCCGGGTGGCATAGGGCCACCGAGCGTGACACCCGGTGCTCGCGAGGGAACCCGAACCCTCGGCTTCTACGGGAAAACGAATCCATTCACCGGCGGTTTTGAAAACTGGAATTTCACCGGTGACGTCGCATACCAATGGAACGAAAGGATAGACCTGAACGCCTGGGCAGGACGCGTAACGGCCGGATATAGTTTTAAAAACCTGCCATGGTCACCCTCCCTTACCTTGGGCTACCAGAGTTTTTCTGGCGACGATCCGAACACGACAAAACTCGAGCGGTTCGATCCGCTCTACTATCAAGGCAGCCCAAGCGCCTGGGCAACGGGATCGAAGTCTGCATCAACCTTTATCAATTCGAACGTGAATGCTGTCACAGTAACGTTTCAGGTCAAGCCGAGGCAGCAGGATACCTGGACGTTTCGATATGCGCATATTCGGGCAAATGAGTTGAATAGCCCCATCCAGTTTGGGCAAGCCACGCGAGTGGATGTAAACGGAAACGTTGTGTCCGGTGTCACTGACAGTCACCTCGCCGATGACCTGTTTGTCGAATACAGCCGCATCATCAACCGCAACACGTTTTTAACAGCAGGGGTATCGGTCTCATTCCCCGGCGCAGGGATCGACAAGGTCATCGGCGCCAGCGCAGGCCCATGGACAGGAGGTTTTATCAATGTCGTCGTCAATTTCTAAACTCTTGGCAGCGGTTACACGGGGAGCCATCGTCCTTGGAATGGCAACAGGCGCGCAGGCACAATCCGCGCCGCTTTCAGCACAGGAGACAGACCCAAATGTGATGGGGTGGATGCAAGGCTTCCCACCGCCCGCCGAGAAAGTGATCACCCAGCCTGATAGCGTCTATTTCAGTTTCCCGCGGCTGCGCTGGTCGGTTTGCCATTTGCGGGAATTTCTGCCCACCGAAGAGATTAGCCGCGGCATCGGGGCACCTGCCCCCCTGGACTATCCGTCCCCGTCCAGTTTCGCCGAGCTCAGGGAGCAGATTGACGCGATTACCTTCACTCCACAAAACAGCGACGCCAAGATGACCTGGGAAGAGTCGCTTTATGCCAACTACACTGACGGCATGTTGATTCTACACAGGGGCAAGGTCGTTTACGAACGCTACTTCGGCTGTCTCAAGGAGGACGGCAAGCATGCGATCATGTCGATGACCAAGTCTTTCACGGGCCTCTTGGCAGAGATCATGGTGGTCGAAGGAACGCTCGACGACACCGCTTTGGTGCGCGACATCATTCCCGAAATCGGCGATAGCGCCTTTGCGACGGCCACCGTTCGGCAGGTCATGGACATGACCACGGGCGTGAAATACTCCGAGAACTACTCTGATCCCAACGCCGATATCTGGCTCTATTCCGCCGCCGCCAGCCCCCTGCCCAAGCCTGCCGACTACCAGGGCCCGAACGGGTATTGGGAGTATCTTCAGCAAGTCAAGCCAGAGGGTATCCACGGCGAGGCGTTCCACTACAAGACCATCAATTCAGACATGCTCGGGTGGATCATCAGCCGTGTGTCGGGGAAGTCGGTGACCGAGCTTGCCTCCGATCGCCTGTGGCGCCGCATGGGGGCGGAACAGGATGCATACCAAACGGTCGACGGCAAGGGAGTGCCGTTCGCGGGGGGAGGCATCACCGCAGGCCTTCGCGATCTTGCGCGTTTGGGGCAACTGATGCTGAACGAAGGCGCACTCAATGGGCAACGTCTGTTCCCGGCCGAAGTTGTCGAGAGGATCAGCGCCGGAGGAGACCGTTCCAAGTTCGGCGATGGTTTCCCCACCTTTGGAGCGGGCAGCTACACGAGCCAATGGTGGGTTCTTCACAATGACCACGGTGCCTATGCGGCCCGAGGGGTCCATGGTCAGACGATATATGTCGATCCGACTGCCGAAATGGTGCTGGTGCGACTGGCGTCCTTCCCCAAGGCACAGAACGGCTTTATCGATCCGACATCGCTGCCCGCCTATCAAGCAGTGGCGGAGTACCTGTTGGCAAGATAGTCGCCACCGCGCGTCCAGATCACAGCGAAACGTGTCGCCATCCACCAATCGCTTCAAGGGGCAAATCCGGTGGCCGGATATCGATGGGCCCTGGTTCGCTCCGGGCTTGGCTCCCATGGGCCAGTCCCCGAACGAAGACCCCCAGGACAATGCTGCCCTGGGGGATGAGACCTCAACCTCTTGGCGAAGTTGAGGGCAGATACCGTATCACTCAGAAGCGATAGGAGATGTTGAAGGTGCCCGTACGACCGTCGGAGCGGTAGCAGTAGCCCGCGCTGCAGGTCTGGTCGGTGTTGTCAAAGGCGTTCCTTACATTCATCTGCAGGCTCAGGCCGTCAAAGCCGACCTGCCCCAGGTCATAGGAGACGGCCAGATCTGTGTAGGTTTGCGCATCGTTTCGGAAGGTGTTCTGATCGTCCCCCCAGCTTTTGCCGACATAGCGCACGCCGGCACCGAAGCCCCAGCCCTTGAGCGGGCCGGATTTGGGTTCGTAAAAGCCCCAGATCGCCGCCGTATGCTCCGGCGTTGCCGACAGCTGCTTGCCAATGGTGCCCGCTGCCCCGCGTTCGATCTCCATATCGACATAGGTATATGAGCTCGTCAGCCGCAGATCGTTGGCAAAGTTGAACTGGCTCTCGACCTCGACCCCGCGCGAGCGCAGATCGTAGGGAACCTGCACCTGATAGAGCCCCCCAAAGACCGCCGGATCCACCGTCTGGAACACCACGCCGTCCTTTTGCCGAATATCAAACAGCGATGTGGTGATCAGGCTTTCGGTGCCAGGTAACTGGTACTTCAGGCCGATTTCCTTCTGGAAGGCCACGGTGGGATCCGCCGCGCGGCTGCTGGCCGGGTTGGTCGGATCGTCATAGACAAGCCCCGTGGTCGGCACGAAGCTGCTGGAGAGATTGCCATAGACCGACAGGTCGGCATTGACCGCATAGCTCAGGCCGATCCGGCCAGAGAAGCTGTCATGCGATGTATCGCTGCCCAGCCGTGCGGCGTCAAAGGTGGTGATGTCGACCCAATCGTAGCGGCCGCTCAGGAAGGTGGTCCAGCGTCCGCTGATCAGCTGATCGTGCAGGAACACGCCATATTGGTCGATCTCCTGCCCGCCGGAATAGGGCTGCGCCGCCGCATCCACTGCCGCAGCAGAGACATAGCCGACACCCCCGTAGAAGGCATCATAGGAGGATTTGCCGAAATCGACGCCTGCCACCAGAGTATGGTCGACGGTGCCAGTGGCGAAATTCGCCTCCAGCGTGGCATCCATCATCAGGTTCTCGGCGTCCTCAAGATAGTGCCCCCAGTAGCGGCCAAAGCCTGCACCCGAGGCATAGATGCCGCTGAATTCAAGATCGGCATCCACCTTTGAATATCGCAGATTGTGCCGCAGGGTGATGGCGCCGGTGAGTTCGTGCTCGACCTCGTACCCGATGCGCCACTGGTCGTTGACAAAGTCGTTATACTCCGGATCGCCAACGTAGGTTTCCGAGGCCACCCCATAGGATGAGTTGTAATAGGACGCGGTGCCGCCGCGTTTGGAGGACGAGTATTCACCGAGGAAGGTGATTTTGGTGCGGTCGGTCAGCTGATAGGTGAATGCCGGTGCGAGCATGGCAAGATCGTCGCTATAGCCGGGCAGCGGGGTATCGGCGTCCCGCGCCACCCCTGTCAGGCGATAGCTGAGGCGCCCATCGCCCACCGGTCCGGTGAAGTCAAACGCCAGTTCCTTGTGGTTGTCGGTACCAAATGTCAGCTGCAGCTCGTTGAAGGCCTCGTCCTTGGGACGCTTGGAGACCACGTTGACAATACCGCCTGCGCCGCTGACGCCATACAGGGAGGAGGACGCCCCCTTGAGCAGCGACACTGCCTCGAAACTGTAGGGGTGGTTCTGATACCATGCCGAGGGTCCGTTCACCTGACGCAGATCGTCCCGGAACAAGCCATTGTAATAAGATGCAAAACCGCGCAGGTAGATCGCATCGTAGCGGCTGTCATAACCGAAATTGTTGACGCTGGCGCCGGATGTGTAGCTCAAGGCCTCCAACAGGGTACGAGGCTGCTGATCCTCGATCTGGTCCTGACCGACCGTGCTGATCGCCTGCGGGATATCGCGGATCGCCGTATCAACGCGGGTCGTCTGACGACCGCTTTCGGCGACATATCCGTTTTGCACCAGGGTTTCGTCGCTTTCCGATTCAAGGATCAGCGTGCCGAGATCGACGGCATCAATGTTCTGGGCATGGGCTGCCGACAGGGCTGCAACAGAGGTGAGCCCTGCAAGCAGGGCGAGGCGAGAAACGTGCATTTGGGTCTCCGGGTGTTAGCCCCGGCTACCCATCGTTGGCTCAGGCATTGTCTTGTGGTTCGCGGTATCCGAGTTCTTTTGTCGGATTTCGAATCTGCCGTTAAGGCCGAGTTACAGTCTCGCTTAAGGTGTGTTGCAAAAATACACCGCCTCACTCACCCAGGCGAGAGATCACGCCTTTGTGTAGCCTGCAGCCCGGTACCGGTTCGCGCGCCCGGGCTGCAAGCAAGGGGGGCCTTACATGCCGACCGCGTCGGCACCGCGCCAGGCGGGTTGTGCGATTGCCGCCGGATGCCCGTTGCCCTGCAGGTGCGCGCGGGCCTGCTGTGCGCGCTCCATCCAGACGGCAGCCAGATCGGCATCCTCCTGTGAGGACGGCAGATCATGCACCGAAAGGCTCAGCTGCGAGGAGTCATGCTGGGCAGTTACCCGCATGAAGTCGCCAGCCCTGGCGATCATCGGACTGTCCAGCAAGAAGGCCGTACGCCCCCAATGCCCCTCCGACGTCAGGTCATTGGTCACCCGAATGCCTGCGGCCAGCTCCATCTCAAAGCTGACAAAGACCGCATGAACGGTACCGGCAGCGGTACAGAACAGATCTTCGGTGGCCCGCGCCGGGTTGAGGTTCGGCCGGGTGAAGTCAAACTGGAACAGCTCTGTCGTTGGCCCCAGCGGTTTCATCCCGCAGGCGGCAAAATCGTTGGGGGTGATCTGCGCGATCCGCGCGAAGTGGTGAAACGCGCTCAGATCAAAGCCCTCGGCCTGTTGCGGGCGCCAGAGATCAACCAGCTTGTCGCTTTCCACCAGTTGCGCCATCAGCGTTCCGCGCTCGGGCACGGCGCGGGCGTCCGGCTTGGCCAGTGCGGCCATGGCATGGGTGAGCGTTGCCAGCGCGCCCTCGCCCAGGAGAACCGTATCGACGATTTCGGAAATCACCACATCCGCCGGTTCGGGAATATCCACGCCCACCACCACATCATGCGACCATTTCGGGATCACCGTGATCCGGTCGCTGAGACCATTGTCCGCAATCACCCGGGTCGCGGCCTCGGCGATCATCGGTTGCTGTTCGCAGGTATAGACGTGTTTGGCCCCGGCCCGCGCCGCCAGCATCGCCGTCAAACCCGCTCCGCAGCCGATATCCAGCACCACATCGCCGGGCTTCACTTTCGCTGCGATCGCCTTGGCATAGGCCTGATTGCGCGCCGTGTCCGCCAGCATCGGGAAATGCCAACGCGGGACAAACATCTGATGCAACCGGTCCTGCAACACCTGTGCTTCGTGATTGTGAGGATCAATTGCAAGCGCCTGCGTCAGAATCTGCGCTGTGCGCAGCCCGCCATCGGTCAAGGGTGCGGTTTTTGCCAGCTCCAGAAGTGTTCCTGCATCTTGCACATCTTCGAGGCTGCCCTGCTGCGAGGCCTCAGACATCTGATTTTCAAGCAATTCTTGTTTTTCCCTTATTTGAAGAAAATGCCACTCTTCTCCATATTCACCCTGTCCGGATAAGATTTGGTAAAGGCACAAGCAGAGCGCCGACATGCCCACTCAGCGGGCACTCCGCAGGAACAAGGCGGTCTGCCTGTGTCAGATCCCCGACCCGATCTCCGTGTCCTTTGGCGGACCGGCAATGGGGCACGAAGACGGGCGCCACCGGTTACACTCCACCACCCTGTCGCGCCGGGCATAGCCCTACAGGGGGATGGCAGAACTGCCGATCACCGGCCTGCGAAAAGGCCTGATCTACGAATAAGTCGTGGTATTTCGGGGGCTTTCGGGGGGGGGATTGCCAAAGGCAAGATGATGGTGCGGTCGAGAAGACTCGAACTTCCACGGGAGTTACCCCACAGCGACCTCAACGCTGCGCGTCTACCAATTCCGCCACGACCGCACTGTCTAGGCTTGGTGTAGGGGCGTATAGACGAGCCGCGAATGGATGTGAAGAGGCAAAATGCCCATTTTCGAGCCTTGCCTCTTCGGAAATTCGTCACACGGCGGACAGCGTCAAAACAGCGGCATAGCCAGCCCGGTCAAACCCGGGGAATACCGCTGTTTTTCGCCATCAATCCGTCGAAAAGCTGGGCAGGGACAATGCCGTCCCCGAGGCCGGAACCGGCTGCGCCGCGCCCGCTGCACCCAGTTGCGCGGAGGCTGCCTTGATCAGGGCCGCACGTTCCGGCTGGCCGGGCGAAAAGGCCGCTTCGGCACCGTTCTCCAAGGCTGAAATCGCCACTGCGTACCAGTCCTGCGCGGCAGAAACGGTCTTGGGCGCCCCAAAGCCCTGGGACAGGTGGTGCCCGATCAGCTCTGCGTAGGGCCGCTTGCCGATGGCGGCCATGATCAGGGCCGATCCCATTGCAATATCCAGCTTGTCGCGACGGTAGCCCGAGAACATGCAGACGGTCGCCGTATTGGCCAGTTGGTCCAGCGACATATTTGTCTGAAGCACGAACTTCTGCACATCCGCCAGCACCGCCTGACTGCTATCCGTGCCAAGACGCCCCAGGAAGGGCTGAATTGCGGGGCCGAATCCGTCGCATTGGCCATCGACCTGCGCCGGGGTCACATTGGCCAGTGTCGCCACCACGGCCTCCCCGGCATTCATGGCATAGGAGCGCGCAATGCAGAATTGCTCTCCCAGGGCCAGCTCCGGGTCGGTCATGGTGGACACCGTCATATAGCCACCATTCGAGTTGGTGAGCAGGCTGACCTTGCTGCAATGGCTGGCAAGCGAAGCCGTGGGCGCAGCCGGTTGCGGCGCGCTGAAGGTCGGGATCGCCGCCGCGATCTGCCCACCTGCCGAGGCCATGACGGTCCCGCCCTGCTGCGCTCCGGCCGGAGGCGCCACCGGGGTCACGGGGGCAACGGGGGTCGGGGCGGTCGCCGCGGCCTGAACCGGTTCATTATGTCTGCAAACGCCCTGATGGCAGGAGAAGCTGGCCGGTGTCACGCCGCGGGCCATGAAATCGTTGCGCTGATAGCCCTGCGGGGTGGAGGCAAAGACCATCACCGAACAATGGGAGGCGCCACACCAGAAGGAGCTGCCCGACACCGAGGTGTCGATCACATAGTCGTTCTTGCCGTCCCCGTTGAGATCGGCCAGTTGCATGAAGCCCGAGCGCTGCAACAGCTGCTCTGCACTCGGCTCGGCAGAGGCGGCGATTTCATCCACCGCGTCGCTGACCTCGATCGGCAGCCCCGGATAGCCGCCGCTGCCCGCACTGCGCACACCGGCGGCTTCGTCACGCCAAGTGTGCAACAGCCCCCGCACGCCGTTGGGGCCCTGCATGGCCTTGATGACCTGCGGCCCGCCCACCTGCGCACGATTGTAGGAGGACACCAGGAAGTCCCGCTCATATGTGGTCAGCTGCCCGGTTGCCGGAAAGCCCATGTGGACCTGATAGTTCGCAATCGCCGCACGGGACTTGCGCCCCATGACACCATCCGGTGTGCCGGCAGGAAAACCGAAGTAATTCAGCGCCGCCTGCGTCTCGCGATTCTGGCTGCGGGCAACAGAATACCCCGAACCGGTGCTGCGCTTCTTGTTCCTGTTCACCTCATTGATGATCGCACCACCGACGATTCCGCCCAGCAGGGCGGCGCCCAGGTTGTCTGCGGCACTCGGGCCGGCGGCACTGGTCAGCAACAGGGAGGCCACAAGGGCGGGCTTAATCGTATTTCGTACCATTGAAACGGGTCCTCTATTGAAACAAAAAAAGAATCATTGCAGGTAGGGTAACCCGGATCCGGCGTTTCAAGGCAGAAAAATCACCGCTGTATTGGAACTGCATTTTCGCAAACTTCGACAAAGGCTTGGATGCAATGGTTGAATGGATCACCTCGGACGGTCTGGTGGACTACGACACCGCCACGGCGTTCATGGAAACCCGTGCGGCCTCGATCGCGGCGGGCACGGCCGAAGAATGCATCTGGCTGCTGGAGCATCCGCCGCTATATACGGCTGGCACTTCGGCAAAGCCCGAAGACCTGACCGATCCGGACCGGTTTCCGGTCTACCCCTCCAAACGGGGCGGCCAATACACCTACCACGGCCCCGGTCAACGCGTGGTCTATGTGATGCTGGATGTGGGAAAGCGCGGCCATGATGTGCGCCGCTTCGTGCAACAGCTGGAGGACTGGGTGATCCGCGCCCTGGCCGAGTTCAACCTGACCGGCCACATCCGCTGCGGCCGGGTCGGCGTCTGGATCGAGCGCCCGGAGAAACCCCGGACCGCCAGCGGCGGCCTCGCCGAGGACAAGATCGCTGCCATCGGTATCCGCTTGCGCAAATGGGTCAGCTTCCACGGCATCTCGATCAACGTGGAACCGGATCTGGAGCACTTCGGCGGCATCGTGCCCTGCGGCATCACCGACTATGGCGTCACCAGCCTTGTCGATATGGGGCTGCCGGTCACGATGGCGGATGTGGACCTGGCACTGCGGCGCAGCTTTGATCAGGTCTTTGGCCCGTTGGCCGCCCCCGAGGACGCCTGAGACTTGGTGCCTCTTCGGCTCTGCGCGATGTCGCTGAGCGCCGCCAGGATCAGTTCAGGCCTTGTATAGAGCAGGGTTCCGTCGGCGCCTTCGCACAGGCGGTATTGGACATCTTGCCCGCTATGGGTGGCGCCGCCCCGTGCCCCGGATTGAACGGCTGGATCCTGGCTGCCGTAGAGATAGACCAAAGGACCGCCCCCTGCCCGCCCCGTCACCAGCGGTCGCCAGTCGCGCAGGACCAGGTCGATATCGGCAATGAAGCCAGCACCTCCCTGTTGCATCGCAAAATCATGGCTGTGACGCAGCAGCGGCGCGAGGTTCATGTTTGCAACCCGCTCGGCCTCAAGACTGCCCGGAGTGGACTGCCTTGAGATCAACACCTCGACCCCTGCCTTGCGGACGCTGCGCGACCAGCCCCGCATCAACAACGGCAACAGCGGACGCGCACAGACCGAACAAATGGCAAAGACCTTCTGGTAGCCCCGCAGGGTGGCAAAGTCCCTGATTGTTTTCAGAGGGCCGGACGCAGGCACCGCGACGATCCCGGCAATACGATCCCGCCAGCGCACGGCAACCGCCTGGGCAAAGACCATCCCGCCCCGATGCGCCAGGAGGATCGGCCGCTGCAGGTTTTCCTGCTGCAGCAGGGCGTCGAACTGTTCGCAGAACACCTCAAGATGCCGACGCCGGGGCGGCACCGGACCGGAGGCGCCATATCCGTTTCGCAGCGGAACATAGACCTTGAATCCCAATTGCCGGAGTTGCGGCTGCAACCGCAGGATACCCGCCACGCAATCCAGCAGCCCGTGAATGAAAATCACCGGTTGGCCGGTGTCTGCACCAAGACGGATATATTGCATCCGCCCGCCATCGCAGCAGGACAGGGAGCCCGACGGAGGCAGTTTGCTGCCGTCGGCGATCGCCAGATCCGAGGCGTGTTCCTTCAGCAGGAAGGCCGCAAGCCGAACCAGCTCTGCCCCTCCCGGCGCGCCTGCCTTGGCAATGACCTGCGCCAGGGTATCCCTTGGCAAATCCGCAAGCGGCACCCCCCGCAGGAGATCGCCAAGAACCTTGATCTGCCCCCCGTCCAACCCGAATCCATTGCGCAGGAACTCCAGGGTCTGCGGGATCAAGGGGGCTTCCAATGCCTCGATCATCGCCACAGCCGACTCCGAGGTGATCGCTCCGGCGCTGACAGGCCGACACAGGAGGCAGAGATCGGGACGCGCAGTTTTCAGAACAAGAAAGTCATCATGGGAAAGCTCTCCCGCGGCGAGGCGCCTGGAGAACTCCGCCCATGCCCTGCGTTCCGGCAGGGTTTCCACCTCGAATGCCTGCAAGACGTCATGCGGCAGGAAGCCGATCTGCTGTCGCGCGCGACGAGAACAGCGCAACGCGCGTCCATCGCAGGTGGCGATCACCCAGGTCCCGCCGCCGTCTGCATAGATATAGGCCGGATCCGGGCGGTTTTTCCGGATCCATTGATCGCGCAGCAGCTCATTGGCACGGGCGAAATGGGATGCGAACTCAGGTGCAACCGCCGCCGGTTTTGCCAGTTCCGGTTTTGCCGCCCCCGATTTCACCAGTGCCGGACTGCCGGTGTCGGGCGAGGCTTTAAGGCGGGTTTCGCTTTGCGAGAATCGGTCGAAAAGCTGCGGGCTTACAACGGTTTCATAGATTGCATCGATGATCTGCTCCTTGGAGGGCACATACGAGCGAGACGCCGTATTCGGACACCCTTCAAATCCCATGACCCATCCCCATCACGACACAGGCATCGAAGTGCCCAATACCTTTCCACAATCCCCAAGACCGGTCACGGCGGCGGCCACGCGAAGGGACCTGCCGACACCGACCCAATAAAACCAGAAACGGCACGGGCGCAGAAATGGCGCCCATCACCCCCGGCAAGCCCAACAGTCGCCGTGACCGGAGGCGGCAGCGCACAATCCAAGGCTGCAATGGTCGCCAGCGGTCGCAACAAGGCTGCGTGAATGATTTACAAATTTAGTCTCAAAATTCAACTAAATTCAAAGATCGCTACGGGCAGCGTTTTACTTTAGCAACAATTCCGGCTCAGCCTGGAATTGCATCGCGGATCTTCTTGGCGTGGCCTTGAAGGACCTCCATATCCCCCATCTTGCCCGGCGGGCGCAGGCGATCCCCTTCCTTGCGGGGCAGAACATGGAAATGCAGATGGAAGACTTCCTGGCCACCGGCCGCCTCGTTGAACTGCTGGATCGTCACACCGTCGGCGCCAAAGGCGGCCATCACCGCATGGCCCATCTTCTGGACGGTCGCCATCACCGCGGCAAGCTGCGCCGGGCTGGCATCCAGCACATTGCGGCAGGGGGTTTTCGGGATCACCAGCAAATGGCCATCCGCGCGCGGCATGATGTCCATGAAGGCCAGCGTCTCAGCGTCTTCATAGACCGGCATCGAGGGGATCTCACCGCGCAGGATTTTGGCAAAGATGTTTTCCGGATCGTAGGCGGGCATGGGGGCGTCTCCGTGTTTGGCTCCTATCCGGTTGTGCTTGGCGTCCGGGCCAAGGTCAAGCACCACCAAAGCCCTCGGGAAGGCAGGCCTTAGGAAGAGAGCCGTGAAATGTCACCCCCCGCGACAATTATTCTTGATCCAGATCAAACTCCGCCATTGAAGGCCCCCGCAGGGCAATCTAAAACCACTGATGAGTCTTAGGCCGCCCGGACACATTTCCTGTGGCCTTTCGTTATGCAACAGGAGGCACCTTAAATGGCAGACGCAGCCATTCATGGTCACGGCCATGAGGACGAGCGGGGGTTCTTTACCCGCTGGTTCATGAGCACGAACCATAAGGATATCGGCATTCTCTACCTGATCGTTTCGGCGCTTGCAGGTTTCATTTCCGTCGCGTTCACCGTATTCATGCGGATGGAGCTGATGGACCCCGGCGTTCAGTACATGTGCATGGAGCACCTGGACAAAGGCTTCATCAGCGGGTTCCTGAGCTCGATGGCGGCATCGGTTCCGGGTGAATGTACCCCGAACGGTCACCTCTGGAACGTGATGATCACCGCCCACGGCATCCTGATGATGTTCTTCGTGGTGATTCCGGCACTGTTCGGCGGTTTCGGCAACTACTTCATGCCGCTGCAGATCGGCGCGCCGGACATGGCGTTCCCGCGGATGAACAACCTCAGCTTCTGGCTCTATGTGGCCGGTACCTCGCTGGCGGTTGCCTCGGTGCTGGCACCGGGCGGCAACGACCAGATGGGCTCGGGCGTGGGCTGGGTTCTCTACCCGCCGCTGTCCACCAATGAGGGCGGCTTCTCGATGGACCTGGCGATCTTCGCCGTCCACGTCTCGGGTGCCTCGTCGATCCTCGGCGCGATCAACATGATCACCACCTTCCTGAACATGCGTGCCCCCGGCATGACCCTGTTCAAGGTGCCGCTGTTCTCCTGGTCGATCTTCGTCACCTCCTGGCTGATCCTGCTGTCCCTGCCGGTTCTGGCGGGCGCCATCACCATGCTGCTGATGGACCGCAACTTCGGCTTCACCTTCTTCGATCCCGCAGGCGGTGGTGACCCGATCCTGTATCAGCACATCCTGTGGTTCTTCGGCCACCCGGAAGTCTACATCGTGATCCTGCCCGGTTTCGGCATCATCTCTCACGTGATCGCCACCTTCGCGCGCAAGCCGGTCTTCGGCTACCTGCCGATGGTCTGGGCCATCATCGCGATCGGTGTTCTGGGCTTCGTCGTCTGGGCGCACCACATGTACACCGTCGGCATGTCGCTGAACCAGCAGGCCTACTTCATGCTGGCCACCATGGTGATCGCGGTTCCGACCGGCGTTAAGGTCTTCTCGTGGATCGCCACCATGTGGGGCGGCTCGATCGAGTTCAAGGCGCCGATGATGTTCGCCTTCGGCTTCCTGTTCCTGTTCACCGTCGGTGGTGTGACCGGTGTGGTTCTGTCCCAGGCGGCCGTGGACCGTGCCTATCACGACACCTACTATGTGGTTGCTCACTTCCACTATGTGATGAGCCTGGGCGCCGTCTTCGCGATCTTCGCCGGTATCTACTTCTACTTCGGCAAGATGACCGGTCGTCAGTACTCCGAACTGGGCGCACAGATTCACTTCTGGCTGTTCTTCATCGGTGCAAACATCACCTTCTTCCCCCAGCACTTCCTGGGTCGTCAGGGTATGCCGCGCCGTTACATCGACTATCCCGAAGGCTTTGCCTACTGGAACAAGATCTCGTCCTATGGCGCGTTCATTTCCTTCGCATCCTTCGTGTTCTTCTTCGGTGTGGTGATCTACTCGCTGCTGCGCGGCGCACGTGTCACCCAGAACAACTACTGGAACGAATATGCGGATACGCTGGAGTGGACCCTGCCCTCTCCGCCGCCCGAGCACACCTTTGAAATCCTGCCCAAGCAGGAAGACTGGGACAAATCCCACTCTCACTAAAAGGTGGTTCGCCATCACGATCAAAAAGGCCCCGGAGATACCTCTCCGGGGCCTTTCCTATTGGTTTCATGCCGCCACCGCCTGCCATGAAACCGTAGCGAAACTGTCTTTTGGGTTTTACATTCACCCCCTACCCCGCTGGCATCTCGCCCGCGCCGCCAGGTCGCGGGCAACCGGACTGATTTCGTGTTGCCGAAAGGGGAATTCATGACCACCGCAACCTATCCCAACATCAACGCCCAACTGGTGACCCGCTTTGACAGCGGCATTGGCGAAGGCGGCTCCGAAGTTGTTTCGCATCACGGCGACCGCCTTTATGTGACCAATGGCGAACAGGACCGCATCGACATCTTCGATCTTGTGGACAATGCCCTGGTCCGATCCCTCGACCTCACCGAGATCACCGGCTACGGCGGCATGAATTCCGTCAGCGTGTCCGAGGCGGGCATTGCCGTTGCGATCGAAAATGACGACGCGGATGAAAACGGCTTTGTCGTTCTCTATGATCTGGACGATCTCGACGCGGCCCCCACGGTCCATGAGGCGGGCAACCTTCCTGACATGGTCACCTTCTCGGATGATGGCGCCTATATCTTTGTCGCCAACGAAGGCGAACGGACCGAAGATGGCGATCCGGCGGGCTCGATCTCGATCATCAATGTCGCCACCGGTGACGTCGAAACCTTCGGCTTTGAGGCCTTTGATTCCCAGGTTGACGATTTGCGTGACGCAGGTGTGCGGATCTTCCCCGATACCCTGCCCTCCACCGATTTCGAACCCGAATACATAGCCCAGGGCGCGGACGGGAACCTCTACGTGACCCTTCAGGAAGCCAACGCGGTTGCCGTCTTCAGCCTTGAGACCATGTCCTGGAGTGAAATCCTGCCACTCGGCACCTCGGACCATTCCGTTGACGGGTTTGGCCTGGATGCATCTGACGAGGACAACGCCATCAACATCCAGACCTGGACCGTCCAGGGCCTGCGCATGCCCGATGCGATTGCCACGGCGGAAATCGGCGGCCAGACCTATTTCCTGACCGCCAATGAAGGCGACGACCGCGGCGATTTCGACGAGGGCGGCGAAGCGGCCCGCGTCGGCGATATCCTTGATGGCGAGGTGGATGGGGTTTCGATCGACGCCTCCGTGGACACCGACGGGCTGGAGCGTCTGAATGTCTCGATCATCGATGGCGACACCGATGGCGACGGCGATATCGACGTGCTGCACTCCTACGGGTCGCGTTCCTTCACCATCTTCGATGCAGAGGGCAATGTGGTCTTCGACAGCGGCAATGAGTTCGAAACCCTGATCTCGCAGCTGCGCCCGGCCAACGCCTTTAACAACGATGACTACCCCTCCGATGAGGACGATGTGATCGATGAGAACCGTTCGGACAACAAGGGCCCCGAACCGGAAGCCATCACCGTTGGCGAAATCGACGGGCGCACCCTGGCCTTCATCGGGCTGGAACGCGACAGCGGCATCATGATCTACGATATCACCGATCCCGCCGAAGCCCGGTTCCTCGACTACATCGAAGGCCAAGGCGACGGCAATGTCTCGCCTGAGGTGATCACCTTCATCGAGGCCGCCGACAGCGAAACCGGTCGTCCGCAGATCGCGGTGTCCTATGAGATCTCGGGCACCACCGCCCTGTTCGATCTGGCGCTGGGAGCCGAAATCATCGGAACCGAGGATGACGATACGCTCGCGGGCGGCTTTGGCGATGATCTGATCCGGGGGCGCGCGGGCGATGACCAATTGAACGGGCGTGGCGGCGATGACCTGATCCGCGGCGGTGAGGGGGATGACATCCTCTCCGGCGCCCAGGGCGATGACCGGTTGCGCGGCGGCCATGGCAATGACGCGCTCTCTGGCGGTTTCGGAGCCGACAGCCTGCGCGGCGGCTTTGGCGATGACACGCTGTCCGGCGACAAGGGCGCAGACTGGATGCGCGGCGGCAGCGGCTCGGATGAGCTGACCATTGCAGGTGCGGACACCGTGTTTGGCGGCGATGACGCCGACCTCTTCGTCTTTGAAGGCGGTGACGCCGTGATCCGCGATTTTGATGCCAGAGACGACGCCGACCAGATCGACCTGTCTGCCATCGCAGGCATCAGTGATTTTGGCGACCTGACAACCGGCGGACACCTGAGCCAGCGTGGCAACAGCGTTCTGATCGACGACCTGAGTGACAACACGCTGATCCTTCGCGGCGTGGACCTGGCGGATCTGGGAGCTGACGACTTCCTGTTCTGATCGCCCGTTTGGGGTTTGACATTCAAATCGGATCGGCCCCGTTGCACCGCTGCGGGGCCTTTTCTTTGCGACAAAGCGCGCCTTGAAAACGCCCGCCTCCACCCCATAGTTCAAGGCATAGTCCGAAGCCACCGATCACACCCCCATGCCCTACAACTGGACGTCAGACACCGCTTCCCCGGACAGCACCGCCCCGCGTGAGCTGCATCTGTGGCCGTACCAGTCGCTGCCGCCCGAAGGCTATGTGAAGTTCCTCGCCGTCACCGCGGTGCTGATCGTGATCCCGCTGTTTCCCCTGCTTGGCTCCTTTGTGCTTTGGGGGATCTTGCCCTTCCTGCTGGTGGCCCTGTTCGGCATGAAATGGGCACTGGACCGCAGCCGCCGCGACCGTCAGATCCTGGAGGTGCTGACCATCGGCCCCGAAGAGGCCCGGCTGGAGCGCACAGGCCCCCGTGGCGGTCACCAAAGCTGGCACTGCAACCGCTATTGGACCACCGTGCAGCTGCATCCCCATGAAGGCCCCGTCCCGAACTACGTCACCCTGCGCGGCGGTGGGCGCGAGGTGGAGATCGGCGCCTTCCTGTCCGAGGATGAGCGCAAGGCCCTGTTTGACGATCTGCAAAGGGCGCTGCGCCCGTGACCCCGGCATGAAACCCGGTTTTGACTTTGCCTGTCACACGGGCTAAGCCGATGCCATGTGTAAAACGACGCCTCTTTTCAGCACCGTTTATTACCGCCCGTTTCCATAACGGCGGTCGCATTTCCCTTTCCTGATGTTCAACCGCCGCGATCCGGCGGTCAAAACCAGAACAGACACCCCTCCGGCATCGTGGCAAGCCGGAGTTCCCATGACCCCACCTTCGCATATTCCTTCCGTCGGTCTCTTTGGCTTTGGCGCCTTTGGCCGACTGATCGCCCGGCATCTGGCCAGCCATGTGCCACTGATCGTCTGTGATCCGGCCCTGAGCGGCGGCCCCGACCTGGCACCGCCCCTGCGCCGTGGCAGCCTGGCAGAGGCCGCGCGCTGCCCGCTGGTGATCCTCGCGGTGCCGGTGCAGGCCATGCACGCCCTCTGCCAGGAGATCCGGCCGTATCTTTCTCCCGGTGCAATCGTTGCGGATGTCGGCTCGGTCAAGCTGGAGCCCTGCCGGATCATGCGCCGCGAACTGCCGGACCATGTGGAGCTGGTCGGCACCCATCCGCTGTTCGGCCCGCAGAGCGCGGCCCGTGGCATTGCCGGGCACAAGATCGCCCTGTGCAACATTCGCGGGCGGTCCCATCTGGCCCTGGCCGCCTTCCTGCGCCGCAGCCTGGGGCTGCACGTCATCCTGACCTCGCCAGAAGATCATGACCGCGAGGCGGCGACGGTGCAGGGGTTGACCCATCTGATCGCCCGCACCCTTGCCGACATGGGGCCCTTGCCCGCCCGCATGACAACCGCCAGTTTCGATCTCCTGGTAGAAGCCGCCCAGATGGTTCAGGGCGATCCGCCGGGCGTCTTCTCGGCCATTGCAGAGGCGAACCCTTTTGCGGCCCATGTGCGCGAGGAGTTCCTGCGCCGGGCCAGCGCGCTGGTTCCACCCGCAGATCCGTAAGCCGGACACGAAAAAGCCCGCAACCTGGCGGGCCTTTTAGTCGTTCGTCGAAAACGGCTTGAAACTGACAGGGGGCTCAGCAGCCCCCCTCGGAGCACAGCTCGTCCTTGACCATGGGACCAACACGGCCGAAATCCATCTGGCCTGTGTATTTGGCTTTCAGAACCCCCATCACCTTGCCCATATCGCGGATCGAGTCGGCGCCGACCTCGCCGACGGCGGATTTGACCGCCTGGCGGATCTCTTCCTCGTCCAGCTGCTTGGGCAGGAATTCCTCGATGATGGCGATCTCCGCCAACTCGCGTTCTGCCAGATCAAGACGGCCGCCTTCCTCGTAGGCGCGCGCACTTTCGTTGCGCTGCTTGGTCATCTTGCCGAGGATTCCAAGGATATCGGCATCATCGATGCTGGCATCCTCGCCCTCGCCGCGTGCGGCGATTTCCCGGTCCTTGATGGCGGCGTTGATCAGACGAAGCGTGGCCAGCCGCGCGGCGGCCTTATCCTTCATCGCCTGTTTCAAGGCTTGATTGACCCGTGTACGCGTATCCATTTGGTATCTACCCATCCCCATGGCATCGGAATTCGGAGCTTTACCCAATTGGATTGCGCATTTCAAGCGCGGGCTCAAAACCGCCCGATCGGCCTGCATTGCCGCAGGCATGAAGGCCGCCCTTGACCCGCCATGCCCCTGCCCCTACAAGCCCTTGAATTTCACCTCATGGAGAGTCGTGTCATGGCCGATACCGCACCGTCCAAGCCAACCGCATGCCTGGCGCTTGCCGATGGAACCGTCTTTTACGGAATTGGGTTCGGCGCCACCGGACGATGCGTGGCAGAGCTGTGTTTCAACACCGCGATGACCGGCTATCAGGAGATCATGACCGATCCCTCCTATGCGGGGCAGATCGTGACCTTCACCTTCCCCCATATCGGCAATACCGGCGTCACCCCCGAGGATGACGAGACCGGCGATCCCGTCGCGGCCGGCATGGTGGTGAAATGGGATCCGACGCTGGCCTCCAACTGGCGCGCGACCGAAGAGCTGAAAGCCTGGCTCACCCGCACCGGCCGCATCGCCATCGGCGGTATCGACACCCGCCGCCTGACCCGCGCGATCCGCCAGCAGGGTGCGCCCCACGCCGCACTGGCCCATGACCCGGACGGCAATTTCGACGTGGAGGCGCTGGTCGCCTCGGCGCGCGAATGGTCCGGCCTTGAAGGTCTGGACCTGGCCAAGGACGTCACCTGCGCGCAAAGCTACCGCTGGGATGAGATGCGGTGGGCCTGGCCCGATGGTTACAGCCGTCAGGAGGCCCCCAAGCACAAAGTGGTCGCCGTCGATTATGGTGCCAAGCGCAACATCCTGCGCTGCCTAGCCAGCGCTGGCTGCGATGTGACCGTGCTGCCCGCGACCGCCACGGCCGAAGAGGTGCTGGCCCATAATCCCGATGGCGTGTTCCTCTCCAACGGTCCGGGCGACCCGGCCGCCACCGGCGCATATGCCGTGCCGATGATCAAGACGATCCTGGACACCACCGATCTGCCGATGTTCGGGATCTGCCTTGGCCACCAGATGCTGGCACTGGCGCTTGGCGGCAAGACCGTAAAGATGAACCACGGCCACCATGGCGCCAACCACCCCGTCAAGGAACATGCCACCGGCAAGGTGGAGATCACCTCGATGAACCACGGGTTCGCGGTGGATGCCCAGTCCCTGCCCGAGGGCGTGGAGGAGACTCACGTCTCGCTGTTTGACGGCTCCAACTGTGGAATCGCCGTCAAGGGCCGCCCGATCTATTCGGTGCAGCACCACCCCGAGGCCAGCCCGGGACCGCAGGACAGCTTTTACCTTTTCGAACGTTTTGCGGACGCCATGGCCGCACGAAAAGAAGCGTAAAAACACATCTTCAACAACGCCCTCCCGCCAGCGGTTAACTTTCTGTTAACCTTTGACGGGAAACGCTTACCCAAGTTGCCACCTAGGATTGTTTCAACATGGGTAAGTACACGCGGGGATTTCGCCCCCCCGTCATGCCGTCCTTTCGGCCTCTTTTGGCCCGCAAAGGCGCCGCGCAACGGCCCAGCGGGCGCACGCATCAGGACATATTCCTAGCCCGTCCGCCGCAGGGTGCCGCGGACCCGGTTTCACTTCTGCGGGCGAAGAGCAGTCATGCGCAGCCAGACACGGCGCTGCGCGCACTGACCCTGCGCCGACATGGCAAGACCCTTCCACAGGGCCCGGCGGCGCAGCCGCCCGGCAACCGTGTTTCTGGCGGCCCTGCCCTCCGCGAGGCCAGACCCACGACCGGAGATCACGGCCGGTTCCGCTATGTCGACCTCGACCAGACCACGATAGACAAGAGTTTCCTAGACCGGATGCCGCCGGGGTTCTGGCTGCGAAACGCCGTGCTGCCCCTGGCGAAACTGGGAGATGCGGTTGTCGTCGCCATGGCGGACCTCAGCAAAGCGCAGGTGATCCAGGGCTCCCTGCGAAGCCAGTTCGGCACCGTCATTCCAGTGCACGCCAGAGAAGGTCAGATTCTCGAGCTCTTGGACAGGCATCTGCAAAACGGGATGGCGCGGCACGCCAGTATCAGCGTGCCCTTCGCCCTGAGCAGCCGCTTCCTGTCCAAGACCGACCGGCATACAGGTCTTGCGATCATTGCAGGGCTGCTATTCAGCCTGACACTGGTTTTCCCGCTCACGGTATTTACCGCCTTTTGCGTCCTGAGCCTGGTGCTCCTTCTCTTGTTCACGGGCTTTCGCCTGGTGGGCATTGCAGGTTCCCTGCGACCGCAACCTGAGCCCGTTCTGCCCCGCCGGAAACAGCGGACAGACAAGGATCTGCCGCCGATTTCGGTCCTGGTGCCGCTTTACAAGGAGGCCGAAATCAGCTGCGACCTGCTGCGGCGTCTCAGGAAGCTGCGCTATCCGCACCATCTTCTGGAAGTCTTCCTGGTTCTGGAAGAAGACGACAGCGTGACCTGGGCTGCGGTACAGGCGGCAGAGCTGCCCAAGTGGATCAAGACGGTGAAAGTCCCCGAATACGGCGATCTGAAGACGAAACCGCGCGCCTTGAACTATGCCCTGAACCACTGCCGGGGCGACATCATCGGGGTCTGGGATGCCGAGGACGCCCCGGTGCCCGATCAACTCTATCGGGTGGCAGATGGCTTTGCCACGGCCACGCCCGATATCGCCTGTCTGCAGGGGGTACTGGATTACTACAACCCGCGCGCCACCTGGATCTCACGCTGCTTCACCCTGGAATACGCCAGCTGGTTCCGCATTATCCTGCAGGGCATCGCCCGCATGGGATTGGTTGTGCCGCTGGGCGGGACAACCATGTTCGTGCGCCGCGATATCCTGGAGCAGATCGGGGGCTGGGATGCGCATAACGTCACCGAGGATGCGGACCTGGGGGTGCGCCTGTGCCGGGCGGGGTATCGAACGCAAATGCTGGCCTCCACCACCTATGAGGAGGCAAATGCGCGACCCTGGCCCTGGATCAAGCAGCGCTCTCGGTGGCTCAAAGGCTTCATGGTGACCTATCTCGTCCACATGCGGTCGCCCGTGCAATTGCTCCGCGATCTGGGCTGGCGGCAATTCTGCGGCTTCCAGGTCTTCTTTCTCTGTTCCGTCGGGCAGTTTCTGCTTGCCCCGTTTCTGTGGAGTTTCTGGCTGCTAGCCCTCGGCCTGCCCCACCCCAGCGAAGGCAACGTGCCGGGCCTGTGGCTGTCGCTGGCGGCGGCCAGCCTGGTGTTCTTTGAACTCCTGAACCAGGTCACCGCCGTGGTTGCGGCCTTTATCACAGGGCGGCGATGGCTTGCGCTATGGGCGCCCTCCCTTCTGTTCTACTATCCGATGGGGGCGATTGCCGCCTATAAGGCGCTCTATGAACTGGTGGCGCGTCCCTTCTTCTGGGAGAAGACCGATCACGGCATCCATGCACCGGACCCTATCCCCACCGGGCCAACCGCCCGCACCCGGTCATCGGCAACCGACACCAGAAGTGCTCGAAATCGGCGCGAACCAACCTGACCGCCGTCAGGCGGGGCTAATTGGATCAGCTCTTGCTGCGGGCGCCTGCGTCCTGTTTCAGCCGGGTCATGAAGGCGACCGAGATGTGATCCTTCAACGCCTTGGAGGCGGCTTCGGCATCGCGCCTGCTGATCGCATCCACGATGCCCTTGTGCTCGGATTGGGCGATCCTGCCGCGCCCCTCTGCTGCCAGGGATGTCGTCGCCATCAGCGCCATCGTCCGGTGCACCAGATCCAACTGCTGCACCAGATAGCGGTTGTGCGAGGCCAGGTGGATCTGCTCGTGAAAACGCCGATTCGCTCTTGCCAGTTCGGACGGGGCATCGACGAGTTGATCGTCCGACCGCACCATTTCCTGAAGCACGCGGATTTCCTCTTCGGTGGCATGCTGCGCCGCAAGCCCCGCTGCCAGGCCTTCCAATTCCCGCCGCACCACGTAAAGCTCTGCCATCTGGTTGTGATCCAGGGAGGCGATGATCAGCGACCTGCCGTCCCGCTCCAGCAGCGATTGCGTCTCTAGCCGCTGCAACGCCTCGCGGATGGGGGTGCGCGACACGCCAAAGCGTTCGGCCAGGTCGCTTTCCACCAAGCGGTCACCGGGCTTGAAAATGCCGCTATCGATGGCTTCTAGGATCAGCGAATAGGCGTCGTTCTGGCTGCTGCGCGTCTGGCTCATGGTCTTTCCACTATGGTGCATCCGCTCTTTTCTACAGCCCGGACCCCACCGATCAAGCCTCTTGCGCGAATTGCAACGAAATCACGCACCCGAGGGCGCAGCGACTGCTCCCGCGATCGGCATTGCAAACCCGGCGGCAGGGACGTAATCCAAGGGCATGCCCAAAGCTCAGTTTTCCCATGTCCGCCATTGGGTCTTTGACCTGGACAACACGCTTTACCCGCCTTCGGCCCGGCTGTTCGATCAGATCGAGGTCAAGATGACTCATTACGTCATGGATGCGCTTGGCGTCGATCAGGCCGAAGCCGACCGGCTGCGCAAACACTACTGGCGCGAACATGGCACCACCCTGGCCGGGTTGATGCAGGAGCATGGCGTCGATCCCGATCCCTATCTGGTTGCGGTCCACGACATCTCCTTTGCCCCGCTTGAGCCCGACGCCGAACTGGCCGCCAGGATCCGGGATCTGCCGGGCAAGCGGATCGTCTACACGAATGGCAGCGCCCCCTATGCCGAGCGGGTGCTGGAAGCGCGCGGTCTGTCCGGGCTGTTCGATGGCATCTATGGGGTCGAGCACGCAGGCTACAGACCAAAACCCGAACGGCAGGCCTTTGATACGGTGTTTGCAGAGGCCGATATCAACCCCGAAATTGCAGCCATGTTCGAGGATGACCCGCGCAATCTTGCGGCCCCGCATGCCATGGGGATGCGGACGGTCCATGTGGCGCCCGATCCCCATGATCAGGACCACATTCATCATCACACCGACGATCTGTCCGCCTTTCTGGCGCGGCTTTTGTAGATCAGGGGGATCATTACAACCGCAGGCTGGACGGCGCGGCCACCTGCGACGAAATCGCGCCTGCAATAGTCAGCCATCCTTACCTAAGTCATCCGCGTAGACACTTCAGGAAACGCGACATGACTGCTTATACACTGCCCGCCCGCCTTTCTCTTTGGCAACGCCTGCTGTTTGCGATCCCGTTGTTGGGGCGCATCTGCAAAGAGGTCGCCTATGGCGCCAAGGACAACATCTATTATGCTCTTGGGACCTTCGTCAGCCTCTGGGGCTGCTCGGTGGTTCTGTTCGGCATTCCGGGGCTCTATATCCCCGCGCTGTGCCTGGTTCCGGTGATGTTCCTGCTGCTGGTGCTGATCAGCTGCGGATAGGGACCATATGCCGCTTGTCATTCCCGCATCCTGAGGCATATCTCAGGAGCAAGCGACGATGAAAGGCGGCAGCCATGACCCAAACCACCAGCGACATCCTGATTTCCGGCGGCGGTATCGCCGGGCTGACCGCAGCCGCCGCCTTTGGATCCGCCGGGTTCCGGGTCATCTGTGTCGATCCGGCCGCTCCCATTACCGAACGGGATGTGGATGGATCGGACCTGCGCACCACGGCCATCCTGCAGCCAGCCCGCGATCTGTTGGAGCGCACCGGGCTGTGGGCGCGGCTTGCGGATCACGCCGCTCCGCTGCAGGTGATGCGCATTGTCGATGCCGGTGGAGAACAACCAGAACCCCGTGTGGTCAAGGATTTCAACGCCGCCGATATTTCCGACCGGCCCTTTGGCTGGAACCTGCCCAACTGGCTGTTGCGGCGCGAGTTGCTCGCCGCCCTTTCGGATCTGCCCAATGTGGATTTCCGTCCCGGCGTCGGCACCACCCATCTGTTCACCCGCCTGAACGAGGCGCGCGTCACCCTGACCGATGGCAGCCAGGAGCGCACCCGGCTGGTGATTGCCTGCGATGGTCGCAGCTCTCCCATGCGCGAGGCCGCGGGCATTCCAGTCAAGACCATTCGCTATGGGCAAAAGGCGCTGGCCTTTGCCGTCACCCATCCGCTGCCCCACGAGAACGTCTCGACCGAGATCCACCGCTCGGGCGGTCCCTTCACCCTGGTGCCGCTGCCCGATTACCAGGGGATGCCCTCCTCTGCGGTGGTCTGGATGGAACGCGGCCCACGGGCGACGGAACTGTTGCAGATGGATGTGCCCGCCTTTGAGGCTGAAATGACCCGGCGCAGCTGCGGGCTGTTCGGCGATCTGACCCTGGCCTCGCGCCGCACCATCTGGCCGATCATCAGCCAATCCGCCGAGCGGCTGAGTGGCGAACGGCTGGCCCTGATGGCAGAGGCGGCCCATGTGGTGCCCCCGATCGGCGCGCAGGGGCTGAACATGTCGCTCAGCGATCTGCGCTGCCTGCTGGAGCTGGCCGAGGCACGGCCCGAGGGATTGGGCGATGCCGCCATGCTGGAGGCCTATCACAAGGCCCGCCACCGCGACATCCAGCTGCGCGTCAAGGGCATCGATCTGCTCAACCGCACCTCCATGCTGGCGCCACGCCCGCTGCGCGATCTGCGCGCCTTTGGGCTCAACGCGCTCTATTCCATGGAGCCGGTGCGCAAGACCCTGATGCAGATGGGTCTGGGCGTCAAATAGACGGCCGGCCAGCGCCTTTCCCGCCGACGGGCACAGTCCATCCGCAGCCGCTTTCCCACAGCAGCATGGCAATCTATACGCTTTGCGACCTCACAACCAGAGGTATAATTTTCACCACCCCCCGCAATTCGGGTCGTAAAAACATGAAATGGTGTACCGATCTGTACGCGGCAATTTCACTCTCACCCCCGGGGAGTGACTGGCATCCACATGTTTTTAAATAACTTAATTTAGACCTCTTGCTCCCTTATCGACCGGGACCCAGATTGACATTGACATAATCAGTACCGGTCAGTACACCAATTACACAAATAGGTGATCCGCACTCCGCTGCGGAATGATTGATTGAAAGTCAGACCGATGTTGCATTTCCAAGCCAGATGTTTGCCGGCGAACCAATATCCCCTTTCGCCGTCTGCACGCACCGCCCGGACAGCATCCCCCCTGCAAGCGCCATCAACGGGCCGCGGTCGCTCTGGCGACCTTCCCGGTGGCCCGGCTCGCGCCCTCCCGACGGCAGGAGATCAGCCATGGCGACGGTGACCGCTACATTTGTCAATGTCATGACACGCGCTGCCGGATTGACCCTGTCAAAGGAGGGAAACCTCCTTCACGGCGATACCATCATCCATCGGCTGCGCAAGACCTCGGATGATGCGATACTCGATCAGGATTACTTCGACGCCCTGGATAGTATCCGCCGCTTTCACGGCGATGACCTCTCCCTCATGCGTACATATTCAGCCCTGATCAAGATGGACGATCTGGGTGTGCTGGGCCTTGCCATCAAAACCGCCCCGGATCTGCGCGCCGCGCTCTCGGTGATCCAGAGATACTTCGCCCTGGTGACCGACAACGTGGCCTACCGTTTCGAAGAGACCGAAACCCAGGCCAGCCTATCCATCGAAGAACAGATCGGCGTTCATCCGGCGCTGCAGTTTCGCAACGAATGCGCCCTGGCCAGCTTTGCCCATAACATGCGCAACCTGACCCAGGATGAGCTGCAGTTCGATCATGTCGCCTTCCGCCACCCCTGCCACGGCAAACCCGCGGCCTATGCCGATCTATTCGGCTGCGAAGTCCGCTTTGACGCCGGGCGCGATGCCCTTGTCATGCCGCTTGCGGCGCTGGACCAGCCGATCCGGCTTGGCGACAATGCGGTCAGCTCGTTTCTGGTGACGCATCTCGATGAACAAATCGATCAACTGCAGCGCACCCCATCCCTGGTGAAGGAGCTGCTGCAGAGGGTGACCAAGGTTCTGCACCACGGGTTGCCCCAGGCCAGTGAGATCGCAGCCGCCATGGGGATGAGCGAACGGACCCTTTATCGCCGCCTTGCCGAAGAGGGGCTGACCTATCGCGAGATCCTGCAGCAGGCGCAAACGCAGCTTGCGCATGAGCTGCTCACCTCCAGTGATCGCCCGATTGCCGAGATCGCCTTCCTGACCGGTTTTGCCGAGCAAAGCGCCTTCAGCCGCGCCTTCAAGCGCTGGGTCGGCCGGGCTCCGGCCCAATACCGCCAGGAGATGGGAAACATGTGATCCTTAGGCTCAGGACCCATTAATCCTACGGACCGGGAAGCTGGCAGAAACGGACACAAGCTTGGCAGAACGCGCCAATACACAGGCTGTAAAATCGCTGTAATCCTATCGACAGAAGACGGACACCCACACTGAAACGCCAGAGCACAAGACACCACTGGCCGGTCATCTGAAGGAACACGCCAATGAAAGAAATGTCCTCCCTTGTCATTCTTGCCCTGGCCGCAGCCATGGCCACCGGCCTGGTCTTGCTGCCGATCACGATGCCGCGCGCGGTCACCGTCGCCTCGCCCTTCACGCTGTCCAGCTGACACAACAGTGGCGGTCTTGCCAACACAGCCTTCTGGCAAGGATCGCTGCCGGTCGCTCGGGAGCGGCAGTGCGTGTCCTAGCGGTTTCGCAAAGTCTCGCGATACCAGACATAGAGCCCCGCGCATGTGATCAGCACACTGCCGACGATGGTCCAGAAATCCGGTATCTCATCGAAGAACACCAGCCCCCAAATGGCTGCAAACGCCAGCCCGGAATAGGAGAAGGGTGCCAGCATTGATGCTTCGCCTTGCGAAAACGCCTGGATCAGCGCCATTTGCCCCACCGTTCCGGCCAGCGCGATCAGCCCCATCAGGTAGACATCCCCCATATCCGGCGTCTGCCACTGAAAGGGGACCGCAAGGCTCAACAAGACCGTGCCGACCAGACCGGTGTAGAACAATGAGGTCCAGACGTCCTCATCCGACCCGACACGCCGCGTCAGCAGGGCATAGCCAGAATAGCATACCGCCGCCGCCAGCGGGAACATGGCCGCCGGGCTGAACACATCGCTGCCCGGCCGCATGATGATCATCGCCCCGACCAATGCCACCGCGATGCCTACAATGCGGCGCAGCCCCAGGGATTCACCAAGGAACAGCGCCGCGCCAAGGGTAATGAGAACCGGATTGGTCGACATCAGGGCCGCCGCATCGGTCAACGGGATAAGGCTGAGCCCGGTAAAGAAGAACCCGGTCGCGCTCATCAGCAATATGGAGCGCAGGAACTGCAGAACCGGATATTTGGTGCGCACCACCTGCCTCAGCCTGGGCAGCACGATGAAGAAGACCAACAGCATCTGCCCCGAATAGCGCGCCCAAAGCGAGGGCAGCACGCCAATGCTGGGCGTCAACGCCTTGACCGCCGCATCCATCACCGTGAAGCTGAAGATCGCGCCGATCATCAGCGCAATTGCACGATTTTGTCCGCTCATGAGGCACCGCCTGCGCAACGCCCGGCGCCCGAGGTCTGGCGCGGTACGCGCGAGCGGATCACGTTTTTCTTTGCCAGCAAGAGTTCAGCACCTTTTCAAGAAGAGGCAGAGGGAAAACACGACACTAGAAAGGGATCTGCAAAAGATAGGACCAGCAAAAATGGGACGGTCACGGCTGCGCGGCCTTCCCCACCCGATGTGCCTAGCGGTGATGGCAGGGCAAAGCAATAGAACCGGCGACATTCTCCGTATGATCTGATCCGGACCCGGTGCCTCTCCCGGGACCTGAAGAGCACTGCGCATGGGCGGCCCAGCGCGACCGCCATCGCCTGCCGATCATGAGTTCACATACCGCCCAATAAGTGACCCCAACGGGATTTCACGCCCATAATCTGGGCGAAGCCACCGGATACGCGGCGCTTTCCCCCCCTGACCCCGGTCCGTTTTTGCCGCGCCTTCTTGCCAGCCGGGCCGCAGCACATCTTTGCTATGGGCATGAGCACCCCCCTCTCCATCGTGGTTGTTGAAGAAGACCGAGACCGTGCGATCGCCATCGGTGACGCCCTGCGCAGCAGCGGCGACTGCGAGGTGCATGTGATTGTCGATACCTCGGGACTGGCCCGAAAGATCGCCGCCCATGCGCCGGATATCGTGCTGATCGACTATGACAACCCCACCCGCGACATGCTGGAGGAGCTGACCCTTGCCTCTGGCCCGCTGGAACGCCCGGTCGCCATGTTCGTCTCCGGCGCGGCCGGTGGCTTGGCGCAGGCCGCGGTCGAGGCGGGTGTCTCGGCCTATGTCGTCGATGGGCTGCGGCCCGAGCGAATCAAACCGGTGATCGATACCGCGGTGGCGCGGTTTCAGATGGTCCGGCAGATGCGCACCGAACTGGCCGAAACCCGCCGCGCCCTGGAAGAGCGCAAGGTCATAGACCGCGCCAAGGGGCTGGTCATGAAGGCCAAGGGCGTGAACGAGGAACAGGCCTATATGTTGCTGCGCAAGACGGCGATGGATCAGGGGCGCCGCGTTGCTGACGTGGCCGAGGCCCTGGTGACGGCCTCGGGGCTGTTGTCATGAAGACGCTCTCGATCTCTGTGGCCTATATGCCGCTGGTCGATGCCCTGCCGCTGATCGCGGCGCAGGAACTGGGCTTTGCCGAGGCCGAGGGCATCGCGCTGGACCTTGTTGCGGCCCCCTCCTGGTCATCGGTGCGCGATATGCTCAGCTTTGGCCGGGTCGATGCCGCGCATCTCCTGTCTCCCATGCCGGTGGCCATGGCCCTGGGCCTAGGCAGCGTCACCACGCCGCTTGCGGCGGTTTCGGTCCTGTCGGCCAACGGCAACATGATCGGTGTCAGTCGCACGGTCGAACAGAGGCTGCGCGACCAGGGATATGGATTCGACTTCGGCGATGCCCGGGCCGCGGCGCAGGCCCTGGCCAAGGCGACCGAAGGAACCCTGACCATTGGCGTTCCCTTCCCGTTTTCCATGCATGTGGAGTTGCTGAACTACTGGCTCGACTCCACCGGCCTGTCTGATCCGGGCATTGAAATCCGCACCGTCCCCCCGCCATTGATGGCCCAGGCCCTGCGGGACGGCAGCATCGATGCCTTCTGCGTCGGCGAGCCCTGGGGCTCGGTCGCGGTGGAGCAGGAAGTCGGCGCGCTGCTGTTACCCGGCAAGGCGATCTGGTCCTTTGCCCCGGAAAAGGTCCTGGCGGTGCGCAGCGGCTGGGCCGAAACCGAACCGGAGCTGTTGATGCGCATGATGCGGGCCGTCTGGCGCGCGGCACGCTGGGCCGCCCGCCCCGAAAGCCGCACCGCCGCCGCCGAGATGCTGTCACGCCCCGGCTATCTGGATGTACCTGCGGAATTGATCGACCGGGCGCTGACCGGGCAATTCATCATTTCCGGGCGCGGCGATCAACGCAACACAGATGGCCATGTGGATTTCTTCGACGGGGCCGCGAATTTCCCATGGCGCAGCCAGGCAAAATGGATCGGATCACGGCTGGCGCATCGCTTTGGCCTGGATCAGCGACAGGCCCAGGCCACCGCCGCGGGCGTGTTCCGCAGCGATCTGTTCCGCGCCGCCCTGCAGAACACCGGTGCAGATCTGCCCGGCGCCTCGCAGAAACTGGAGGGCGCGATTCGTCATCCCACGGCCGTTGCCTCGCTGAAAGGCGGGCTGATTCTGAAGCCGGACACGTTTTTTGACGGGCAGGTTTTTGAGCCGCTTGACGAGAAGTGATGCTTTTTTGGGCAGAAACACCCCTACAGTTGCTGCAATGCAGCAAAATCACCGGAAACCAAATATTAGCCAAGGACAACGCCCCCGAAACACCGCAGACTTGGTTCAGGTAGGCAACGGTGCCCACCGAACGACATTCGGCCCACAGTCCGGGCCATCACTGAGCAAAGCCGCTCGACCCTTCGCCCCCCTCCTCCTTCAGGGCGATTGTGTCGGCGGCTTTTTTCTTTGCCCAGATCGCATCGGGCATGCGCGGCCAGCTGGGTCTCCAGCGGGCGAAAACAAAGGATAGATCGATGAAAAAGCTTCTCCTCAGCCTGGCTGCCAGCACGGCGCTTGTCTCCCCGGCGCTGGCGGATTCTCTTGCGCTGGAAAAGGACGAACTCACCTTCGGCTTCATCAAGCTCACGGATATGGCGCCGCTCGCCGTGGCCTATGAACAGGGGTATTTCCTGGACGAAGGTCTGTTCGTCACGCTGGAGGCACAAGCCAACTGGAAGGTTCTGCTGGATGGCGTGATCGGCGGCCAACTGGATGGCGCCCATATGCTGGCGGGTCAGCCGCTGGCTGCAACCATCGGCTTTGGCACCGAGGCGCATATCATCACGCCCTTCTCGATGGATCTGAACGGCAACGGCATCACCGTCTCCAATGAAGTCTGGGAGATGATGAAGCCGAATATTCCCACCATGGATGACGGCCGCCCGCAGCACCCCATTTCGGCCGAGGCGCTGGCGCCGGTGGTCGAACAGTACAAATCCGAAGGCAAGCCCTTCAACATGGGCATGGTCTTCCCGGTCTCCACGCATAACTACGAACTGCGCTACTGGCTGGCGGCCGGCGGGCTGCACCCCGGCTATTACAGCCCGGAGAACGTCTCGGGCCAGATCGGCGCCGATGTCTTCCTGTCGGTGACCCCGCCGCCGCAGATGCCCGCAACGCTGGAAGCCGGGACCATCAACGGCTACTGCGTAGGCGAGCCCTGGAACCAGCAGGCGGTGTTCAAGGGCATCGGCGTTCCGGTGATCACCGATTACGAACTGTGGAAGAACAACCCGGAAAAGGTCTTTGGCATCACCGCCGAGTTCGCCGAACAGTACCCCAACACCACCCGCGCCGTGACCAAGGCGCTGATCCGCGCCGCCATTTGGCTGGATGAGAACGACAACGCCAACCGCCCCGAAGCGGTCGAGATCCTGAGCCGCCCGGAATATGTCGGCGCCGATTATGACGTCATCGCCAACTCGATGACCGGCACCTTCGAATACGAAAAGGGCGACAAGCGCGAAGTACCGGATTTCAACGTCTTCTTCCGCTACAACGCCACCTACCCCTTCTATTCCGATGCGGTCTGGTACCTGACCCAGATGCGCCGCTGGGGTCAGATCGCCGAGGCGAAATCCGACAGCTGGTATGACGAGGTCGCCAAATCGGTCTACCGCCCGGACATCTACCTGGAAGCGGCCAAGATGCTGGTGGACGAAGGCCTGGCCGACAAGGCGGATTTCCCCTGGGACAGCGACGGCTACAAGGCCGCAACCCCGGCCGAGGACATCATCGACGGCATCGCCTTTGATGGCCGCACGCCCAACGCCTACCTGGAAAGCCTGCCGATCGGCCTGAAGGGCGAACAGGTTGTCGTCGGTGCCGGCGTCGAAGGCTGACCTGACCCAATCCGGGAGCGTGCCAACCGGCGCGCTCCCCCTCTCCTCTCCCCGTTATAGTTCCGGTTTCGAAAGGCTCCCCCGATGACCACGACCGACCCCGATTTTGCCGCCGCCGAGGCCCGGGAAGCCCGGCGCGCCCGGCTGTTCACAAAAATCAACACTGCCGACAAATGGTTCCAGGTCCTGGGACTTGCCTGGGTGACGCCGATCCTGAAAGCCGTGGCCGGTGACAACCCGCAGGCCCAGGTCAAGGAAATCTGGCGCCTTCTGGCGGTGCCGCTGATCGCAATCGCCGCCTTCCTGCTGCTTTGGGGCACATTGGCGCCGAAGGTGCAGACCTCGCTTGGCGCTGTTCCCGGTCCGGCACAGGTCTGGACCGAGGTGGTCAACCTGCACGAGGATGCGCAGGCCAAGGCCGCCAAGCGCGAAAAATTCGAAACCATGGTGGCCAAGCGCAACGAGAAACTGATCGCCGCAGGCCGCGCCGATGAGGTCAAGACCGTCGCCTATACCGGCGCGCCCAGCTATTATCAGCAGATCTGGACCTCGATCCGCACGGTGTTCTTCGGCTTCCTGATCGCCACCGTCGTCGCTGTGCCGCTGGGCATCGCCGCAGGCCTGTCGCCGACCGCCAATGCCGCCATCAACCCGCTGGTGCAGATATTCAAGCCCGTCTCGCCCTTGGCCTGGCTGCCGATCGTCACCATGATCGTCTCGGCCGTCTATGCGACCAATGACGGGCTGTTCTCCAAGAGCTTCCTGATCTCGGCGATCACCGTGACGCTGTGTTCGCTCTGGCCGACGCTGATCAACACCGCCCTGGGCGTTGCCTCGATCGACAAGGATCTGGTGAACGTCTCCAAGGTCCTGAAAATGAACACCTGGACCAAGATCACCCGTCTGGTGCTGCCCTCGGCGCTGCCGCTGATCTTTACCGGGCTGCGCCTGTCCCTGGGTGTGGGCTGGATGGTGCTGATCGCCGCTGAAATGCTGGCGCAGAACCCCGGCCTTGGCAAATTCGTCTGGGATGAATTCCAGAACGGCTCCTCCAGCTCGCTCGCGAAGATCATGGTGGCCGTCTTCACCATCGGCATCATCGGCTTCCTTCTGGATCGGGTGATGTATGCGCTGCAGTCCCTGTTCACCTTCACGAACAACCGGTGATCGACATGGCTATCCTGACATTCGACAACGTCTCCAAAAGCTTTGGCACCGGGACCAGCGAAACGCATGTGCTGAAGAACATCAACCTTGAGGTCGAAGAGGGCGAATTCCTGGTGCTGCTCGGCTTTTCCGGCACCGGCAAGACCACCCTGATCAACCTGATGGCGGGTCTGGACAAGCCCAGCCGCGGCAAGGTCAGCTTTCGCGGCAAGACCATCGACGGCCCCGGCCCCGAACGCGGCGTGATCTTCCAGAGCTATTCGCTGATGCCCTGGCTGACGGTGGCTGGCAACGTGCGCCTTGCCGTCGATACGGTCTATCCGAAGATGCCCAAGGCCGAGAAGGACGCCAAGGTCGCCCATTACATCCAGATGGTCGGCCTGTCCCACGCGGCCAGCCGCCGCCCGGCGGAACTGTCGGGGGGCATGCGCCAGCGGGTCAACGTGGCCCGTGCGCTGGCCATGTCGCCCGAGGTCCTGCTGTTGGATGAGCCGCTTTCGGCGCTGGATGCGCTGACCCGCGCCAACCTGGCGGATGAGATCGAGGCGATCTGGGAGGCGGACAAGAAGACCTGCGTCCTGATCACCAATGACGTGGACGAGGCGATCCTTCTGGCCGACCGCATCATTGCGCTCAATCCCGATGGCACCCTCGGCGAGGAATTCCGCGTCACCATCCCCCGTCCGCGCGACCGGGTGGAGATGAACCACCACGAGGGCTTCAAATCCCTGCGCAGCCAGGTCACCTCCTACCTGATGGAGGTCGGCATCGAGGCCAAGGTCGAAGGCACCCGCCTGCTGCCTGATGTGACCCCGATCCATGGCCTTCCGTCTGCGGTGGCCAAGGCGCAGGAAAGCGCGACCGAGGAACGCTTCCTCGACTTCTCGCAGCTGCACAAGATCTACCCCACGCCCAAGGGGCCGCTCACCGTGGTCGAGGATTTCAACCTCAAGATCAACAAGGGCGAATTCATCTCCCTGATCGGCCACTCGGGCTGCGGCAAATCCACGGTTCTGACCATGGCCGCCGGTCTGAACCCGATCTCCAAGGGCGCGATCAAGCTGGACCGCCGCCACGTGGAGGGTGCCGATCCCGAACGGGCCGTGGTGTTCCAGTCGCCGAACCTGTTTCCCTGGCTGACCGCGCGGGAAAACTGCGCCATCGGGGTCGATAAGGTCTACCCGGGCGCCAGCCGCGCCGAGCGGCAGGATGTGGTGGAATACTACCTGGAACGCGTCGGCCTGGCCGATGCCATGGACCGCCCGGCCAGCGACATGTCCAATGGCATGCAGCAGCGGGTCGGCATCGCGCGGGCCTTTGCCCTGTCGCCGAAACTGCTGCTGCTGGATGAACCCTTCGGCATGCTCGACAGCCTGACCCGCTGGGAGCTGCAGGAGGTTCTGATGGAGGTCTGGTCGCGCACCAAGGTCACCGCCATCTGCGTCACCCACGATGTGGACGAGGCGATCCTGCTGGCCGACCGGGTGGTGATGATGACCAACGGCCCGCAGGCCACCATCGGCAAGATCACCGAGGTGAACCTGCCCCGCCCACGCACCCGCAAGGCGCTGCTCGAACACCCGGATTACTACAGCTACCGGCAGGAGGTGCTCGATTTCCTTGAGGAATACGAGCACGGCGCGAAACCGAAGAAACCGGCGCTCAAAGCCGTCGCCGCGGAGTAAGGACCATGACACAGAAACTCGTTGTTATCGGGGCAGGCATGGCCTCGGGACGGATGCTGGAACACCTGCTGAACGCGGATCCGAAAGCCTATGAGATCACCCTGTTCAATGCGGAGCCGCGCGGCAACTACAACCGGCTGATGCTGTCGCCGGTCTTGTCGGGGGAAAAGACCTACGCCGAGATCGTCACCCATGACGAAGACTGGTACGCCGAGCATGGCATCACCTGCCGGTTTGGTGAAAAGGTCCTCGCCATCGATCCCGCGCAGAAAGTCGTGCGCGGCGAAAAGGGCGATGTTGCCTACGACAAGCTGGTGATCGCCACCGGGTCGAACCCCTTCATGATCCCGCTCCCGGGCCATGATCTGGCGGGCGTGATCCCCTACCGCGATCTGGAAGACACCGAGGCAATGATGGCCTTGGGCGACCGCCCCGGCACAAAGGCGGTCGTGATCGGCGGCGGCCTGTTGGGGCTGGAAGCGGCCGCAGGCATGGCAGCGCGTGGCGTCGATGTCACCGTCGTCCATATCATGGGTCACCTGATGGAGCGTCAGCTGGACGAGGCCGCGGGATACCTCTTGCGCAAATCTCTGGTTGAGAAGGGGATCAAGGTTCTGTGCCAGGCGAACTCCAAGGAGATCCTGGATGACGGCACTGGCCATGTGAAGGCCCTGCGGCTGGAGGATGGCACCGAACTGCCCTGCGATCTTCTGGTGATGGCGGTGGGCATTCGCCCCAATATGGCACTGGCAGAGGCAACGGGGCTGACCTGCAACCGGGGTGTGATCGTGGATGATCACATGGTGACGTCAGATCCCGATATCCTGGCGCTTGGCGAATGCGTCGAACACGATGGCGCGCTCTTCGGTCTTGTGGCGCCGCTTTACGATCAGGCCAAGGTGCTGGCGCAGACCCTCTTGAGGCAGGAGGCGCGGTTTGTGAACAAAGAGGTCTCGACCAAGCTGAAGGTCACCGGATGTGACCTGTTCAGCGCCGGAGATTTCGCCGATGGCGAAGGGCGCGAGGACATCGTCTTTCGCGACCCCGCGCGCGGCGTCTACAAGCGGCTGGTGCTGGAGGGCGACCGGCTGATTGGCGCGGTGATGTACGGCGATACCGCCGATGGTGCCTGGTTCTACAGCCACATCAAGGACGGCAGCGATGTCAGCGAGATGCGCGATACGCTGATCTTTGGTCCGGCCTATCAGGGGGGCGCCTCTGCGGACCCTTTGTCAGCCGTTGCAGCCTTGCCGGATGATGCGGAAATCTGCGGCTGCAACGGCGTTTGCAAGGGCGATATCGTCTCGGCGATCCACGATGGCGCCACCGATCTGGGCGCATTGCGGGCCTGCACCAAGGCGTCTGCCTCCTGCGGGACCTGCACGGGACTGGTGGAACAGGTGCTGGCCGTCACCCTGGGCGATGACTACGCCGCCCCCACGGCGCAACCGATCTGCGGCTGCTGTGATCTGACCCACGAGGACGTGCGCCGCCTGATCAAATCACAAGAGCTGAAATCCCAGGCCGCCGTCTGGCAGGAACTGGGATGGAAGACCCCCAATGGCTGCCATGTCTGCCGCCCGGCGGTGAACTTCTACCTCTTGGCCGATTGGCCGGTGGAATATCAGGACGACCCGCAAAGCCGTTTCGTCAACGAACGCAAACACGCCAATATCCAGAAGGACGGCACCTTCTCGGTGGTGCCGCGCATGTGGGGCGGCATGACCACCCCGGACGAGCTGCGCGCCATCGCCGATGCAGCCGAAAAATACAACGTCCCCACCGTGCATGTGACCGGCGGCCAGCGCATCGATCTTCTGGGCGTGCGGGGCGAGGATCTGCCGCATATCTGGGCCGATCTCAACAAGGCGGGCATGGTGTCGGGCCACGCCTATGCCAAGGGGTTGCGCACGGTGAAGACCTGCGTCGGCAAGGATCACTGCCGCTTTGGTACCCAGGACAGCACAGGTCTGGGAATCAAGCTGGAAAAACGGCTTTGGGGCTCATGGTCTCCGCATAAGGTGAAGCTGGCCGTCTCGGGCTGTCCGCGCAACTGCGCCGAGGCCACCTGCAAGGACATCGGCGTTGTCTGCGTCGACAGCGGTTACCAGATCGGTGTCGCGGGGGCTGCCGGCATGGATGTGAAGGAAACCGAACGGCTGGCCGATGTCGCAACCGAGGAAGAGGCGCTCGACCTCGCCACCGCCTTCATGCAGCTTTATCGCGAGAACGCCAAATACCTGGACCGCCCCTACAAATGGGTCGCCAAGGTCGGCCTTGATTGGGTGAAGGCCCGCGTCGTCGATGACCTGACCGAACGCCAGCGCCTGGTCGACGCGTTTGAACTGTCGCAAACCATCTACCGCAAGGACCCTTGGGCCAAGGAAGTGGAGGAGAAATCCGCCTCTTATGCCCCCCTTGCCGATCTCACCCTGGAGGCCGCGGAATGAGCTGGATCGATATCGGACATATTGACGAGGTGCCCCTGCGCGGCGCGCGGCTTTTGAAAACCCCGATGGGCTGTATCGCGGTTTTTCGCACCGCCGAGGCCGAGGTCTTTGCCGCCTCCAACAGCTGCCCGCACAAGGGCGGCCCCCTGTCCGAAGGCATCGTGCATGGGCAATCGGTGACCTGCCCGCTGCACAACTGGGTCTTTGATCTCAACACCGGAGAGGCGCAGGGTGCCGATGAGGGGCGGATCGAGACCTACCCCTTGCGCCTGGACGGCAGCCGCATGCTGATCGACGCCAGCGCCCTTGCCGGGCAGAACGCCGCATGAGCGCGCCCGGCGGGATCCGCTCCACCTGCCCCTATTGCGGGGTGGGCTGCGGGGTTTTATTGTCCCCGGATGGCGAGGGCGGTCTTGCCGTGCGCGGCGATCCGGACCACCCGGCCAACTTCGGGCGGCTGTGTTCGAAAGGCTCGGCCCTGGGTGAAACCCTGGGACTGGACAATCGCCTTCTGGCGCCCAAGGTGGACGGTCAGGACAGCGATTGGGACACGGCGCTCGATCTGGTCGCCGACCGGTTTTCCCAGACGATCCGCGATCACGGCCCGGACAGCGTCGCCTTCTATGTCTCCGGCCAGTTACTGACCGAGGACTACTACGTCGCCAACAAGCTGATGAAGGGCTTCATCGGCTCGGCCAATATCGACACCAATTCGCGGCTCTGCATGGCCTCCAGCGTGGCGGGGCACAAGCGCGCCTTTGGCAGCGATACCGTGCCCGGCACCTATGAGGATCTGGACGAGGCCGATCTGGTGGTGCTGGTGGGATCGAACCTCGCCTGGTGTCATCCGGTTCTCTACCAGCGCCTGCTGGCGGCGAGAAAGGAACGCGGAACGAAAATCGTGGTGGTGGATCCGCGCCGCACCGCCAGTTGCGACGGGGCGGACCTGCATCTGGCGCTTGAACCGGGCAGCGACGTGGCCCTGTTCAACCACCTGCTTACGCAGATTAGCGCACGTGGCGCGATTGACCCGGATTTCCTGAACCACACCAACGGGTTCGAGGCAGCACTCGAAGCGGCCCGGCTTGACAGCCTGTCCCCGACCGGCCTGAGTGACCAAGAGGTCAGTGCCTTCTGCGACATGTGGATCGGCACCGAAAAGACCGTCACCATCTACAGCCAGGGCGTCAATCAATCGACCAGCGGCAGCGACAAGGTGAACGCCATCCTGAACTGCCATCTGGCCACCGGGCGCATCGGCAGGCCCGGTATGGGGCCGCTGTCGGTGACTGGCCAGCCCAATGCCATGGGCGGACGCGAGGTCGGTGGGCTGGCGAACATGCTGGCCTGTCATCTGGACCTGGAAAATCCCGATCACCGCCAGGCGGTACGCGACTTCTGGCAAGCGCCGCAAATGCCAGAGGCACCGGGGTTGAAGGCGGTGGACATGTTCCGTGCCGTGGCCGACGGGCGGATCAAGGCGCTCTGGGTCATTCACACCAACCCCGCCGTATCCATGCCCGACGCCGCCGCCGTGCGCGCCGCGATCAAGGCCTGCCCCTTTACCGTGGTCAGCGACATCACCGAACAGACCGACACCGCGCGGCTGGCGCGGGTGCTGCTGCCTGCCAGCGCCTGGGGCGAAAAGGACGGCACCGTCACCAATTCCGACCGCACCATCAGCCGCCAGCGCGCCGCCCTGCCCGCCCCCGGTCAGGCGCGTCCCGACTGGCAGATCCTCTGCGAGGTGGGTAAGCGCATGGGATGGGCCGCCGCCTTTGACTATGAATCCCCGGTCGAGATCTTCCGTGAATATGCCGCCCTTTCCGGGATCGCGGGGCAGTTCGGGCGCGACTTCGATATCTCGGGCCTCGCCGGGCTCGACAGGGCAGATTACGACACCCTTGCCCCCACCCGCTGGCCCGTCAGCGCCCAGCGCAGCGGGGGCCGCTTCTTTGCCGATGGCGCGTTCTATCACGGGGACGGAAAGGCGCGGCTGCTGCCTTTGCGCTATCGCCCGCCCGCGGCCAGGACGGGGCCGAAATATCCCTTCCGGCTCAATACCGGGCGGCTGCGTGATCAGTGGCACACGATGACACGCACAGGGCTTTCACCGCGTCTTGGCGCCCATATGCCCGAACCCTTCCTTGAGCTGCACCCCGAGGACGCCACCGCCCTGAACATCGCTCCGGCAGATCTGGTGGAACTGCGCAGCCCCAGGGGCAGCGGCATCCTGCGCGCGCGGATCAGCGACGCGGTGCAGCCCGGGCAGGTCTTTGCGCCGATCCACTGGACCGGGGAAACGGCGCCCTCAGGCCGGATCGACGATCTGGTCGCCGCGGAAACGGACCCGGTGTCGGGCCAGCCTGAAAGCAAGGCCAGCGTCGTTGCAGTCGAAAAAATGCAGGCCGCATGGTATGGTTTCGCCGTCTCCACCAGCCCCATGCGCCCCCACGCCGATTACTGGGCGCTGGCGCCCACCCGCGCGGGCTATCGCGCCGAGCTGGCCGGATATGCACCCGCTTCCGATTGGGAAGAGGAAGCCCGCCGCCTGTTCGACCTGCCACGCGCCGAAGCCGCCACGATCCTCGACCCCGCACGCGGCACAGCCCGCATTGCTCTGTTTGACCAGGGGCGCCTGCTTGCAGCCCTGTTTGTGGATCGCGAACCGGTGGCGGCGGTGCGGGACTATCTTGCCACTGTACCCAGCGATGCAGGCACCGCCGTTCTGACCGGCCGCCCCCCGGCGGATGTGCCGGATCCGGGGCCGGTGATCTGCTCCTGCTTCGGGGTTGGTGTCAACACCATCGTCACCGCCATCGAAACCCGCAACTTGATGAGCGTCGAGGCGATCGGCATCGCCCTTGAGGCGGGCACGAATTGCGGCTCCTGCCGCCCGGAACTGGCCGCGATCCTGGCCAGCACCCAAAGGCGGGAGGCTGCGGAATGAGCCTGGCCGATCATGTGCGCACCCTGGGCCGGGGGCCGGGCCGCTCCCGTTCCCTGACCCAAGATGAAGCGCAGGCTGCCATGGCCCTGATGCTGCAAGGTGATGCTGCGCCGGAGGCCATTGGTGCCCTGTTGATGCTCATGCGCATGAAGGGGGAGACGGCGGAAGAGATCGCCGGTTTTGCCGCCGCGGCGCAAGCCCACGTGCCGACACTGCCGCAGGTGGATCTGGATTGGCCGTCCTATGCGGCGGGTCGCACCCGCGGGCTGCCCTGGTTTCTGGTCTCGGCGCTGATGGTGGCGCAAAGCGGCAAACGAGTGATGCTGCATGGCTGGAACGGCGCGGACCCGACCGTGCGAAACGGTCTGGCGACCCTCGGCATCCCGCTGACCCGGACCGCTGCAGAAGCCGAGGCCGCCCTGAATGCGGGCAATATCGTCTATATGCCGCTGGAGGATCTCTGCCCGCCTCTGTTGCGCTTGCTCTCGCTGCGCGAGGTTCTGGGCCTGCGCTCCTGCGTCAACACGGTGTGCCGGATGCTGAACCCCGCGCGGGCGGCCGCCAGCGTTCAGGGCGTCTTTCATCCCTCCTACCGGCTGCTGCAGGCCGATGCCGCCCAGCGCCTGGGCTGGCATGCGCTGACCGTGATCAAGGGCGGCGGCGGTGAGTTCGAACGCCACCCGGCCAAGGCGATCGAAGCCTTTGGACTGAGGAATGGAGCGCCATGGCAGGACACCGAGGCCGCGCGCCTGGCACAAACCCGGCGGCTGGCGGATAGCGCGGGCCATATCAACTCGCTGAAGGTGGCGCTCAGCTCTGCCGCCCTGCCGCGCTTTGAGACCGAGGTGATCCTCGGCACCGCGCAACTGGCCCTTGATACCCTGGGCTGTTCGCACAGCCCCTTGCACTTTCCCGACGGCAGCCCGGCGCCGACGGCGCTTTCCCTCACAGCCTGAAAGGACATCCCATGACATTGCTGCAAAGGCTGTTTCACATCACCGCCGCGCCGCTTGGCACCGCACAGGCGCCCTCTGTTGCGACCGGCCCCGGCCTTGGGATCCTTCCCCTGGTGCTGGCCCGCCTGAGCACAGCGGCGCATCGGCTCGCCGCGCGTCCGATGACCCCCGCAACACCGCAGGAGAAAGGCCGGGCCAAGGGCCATATCGCGCTGGTCGGTGCCGGTCCCGGCGCGCGGGACCTGCTGACCCTGCGCGCGGTGCAACGCATTCAGGCCGCAGATGTCGTGTTCTATGATCGGCTGGTGGAGCCGGAGGTCGTTGCCCTGGCATCGCCCAAGGCAAAACGGGTCTTTGTTGGCAAACATGTGGGAGCGCACAGCTGGCCGCAGGAGCGGATCAATGCCGCCATCGTCACGACCGCGAAACAGGGGTTGAGGGTCGTGCGGCTGAAATCGGGCGATCCCAGCATCTTTGGCCGGGCGGGCGAAGAATTGAACGCCGCCCGCCAGGAGAACATCGAGGTGGAGATCGTACCCGGAGTGACCTCTGCCTCGGCGGCGGCGGCTGAACTGGGACAAAGCCTGACCGAACGCGGCATTGCCGATACGCTGATCCTGACCACCGGCATGAGCCGGGCGGGCGCAGCGCTGCCTGACAGCGCGCGGTTTTCGGGACCAGGCACAACGACCGCCTTTTACATGTCCGTGGCACAGGCCGGACGCATTCGCGATGCCCTGCTGGCGCGGGGCCTGCCCGCGGATGCGCCGGTCAACATTGCCGTGGATGTCTCGAAACAGGGGCAACGGCTTCTCAGCGGGCGCCTGGAGGCGCTGGAACACCTGCTGTCCAGCAATCAGGTCAAAGGCTGTGCGATGATACTGGTGACCTGGCCGACGGGTGTTTGCGCCAAGGCACCATCCCGCGCCCTCCTGGACGCGCATGCCGGGCCCTAAGGCCCGGAGCGATCACGCCTCGTCCCGCTGGGCCAGAATGGTGAAGAACCCCGGATAATAGCTGTTTTCATCGCGGTTGCGTTGCCAGGATATGGCTTCGCATCTCTTTTCCAGCTCTTCGAGCGCCGGCCTGTCGTCCACGTCCTGATATTGATTGATGCTGGTCGACACCAGCGACAGCCCCTCTTCATCCAGCCAGTTCCATACCTCTGCCAGGGTGTGCTGGGTTTCATGCGGGTGCAACACCTGATCGCGAAACCAGGAGCGCTGATGCGTCTCGTCGCTCAAGGTGCTGGCGCAGCTGCGAAACCTCTCAAAGGCGGCCTCTTCCCCCTCACGGGCATGAATGCCCTGAAACAGCTCCAGAAACGGGCGGCGGCCAAAGAGATGGTACAGGCCGACAAACAGGAAGCCGCCGGGCGCCACGAACTGCGCGGCATGGGCAAAGGCCGCGCGGCAATCGCGGGTATGATGCAGCACCCCGACGCTGACCACCAGATCGAAGCTGTCGGGGGACTGGAACTCGAAAAGGTCGCTTTCGACGAACCGGACCTGATCCGTGGTTCCAAGACGCCCCGAGACATCGCGCGCACGCGCCAAGGCCGCAGCGGTGAAATCCACCGCCGTCACGGATTTCCCATAGTGTTTTGCCATCGAATTGGAGGCCCAGCCCGCGCCACAGCCCAGTTCCAGCACGGTTTCGATCTCATCCTCTTCCAGCAGCGCGTCCAGATCCGGGTAATCCGCGATCGGATTGCGGGCCACGCTGTCCGCTGCCAGCCCGGCATCCGAGTAGTAGTTGAACGGCATGTCGCGATAAAAATCCCGAACCGCATGGGTAACCGAAGAAGCGTCAGTCATCTCGTCCTCTTATAGATAGGTCCGCGCACGGCGCAGCCCGGCGATGGCGAGCAGGCCCATGAGCGCCAGCGCGATCAGGCTGATCTGCCAGGTGCCACCGTCACTCAGAATGGCCAGGACCGTCGCCACCGCGACCAGTCCGATCAGCGCCTTGATGCCAAGATTGATCCTGCGCAGCACCCGCTGGCAGGTGGAACAGATCTCGGTGTGCAGCCGGTGCCGATCATGCGGTATATTGGCCTCCTCGGGCACCAGACCGCTGTTCTTGGCCGTGGTGAAGCCGCGATAGAACGGCAGGTTAGCGCCGTGGCGATCCAGCCAGCGGCGGTATTCCACCACCAGCCGGTCCGAGGTCTTGATGGGCAGCCAGGCCTTGCTCAGCGGTTGGTCGGCGGTCTCGATCTCGCGGTGCTGCCCGACCACCACGCCCATGTCCTGTTCCAGGATCAACACCTGCGATTGATGTTCCAGCCAGCGCGGCTTGAGACGCTCCAACAGGCCGTTGAAGTTGCTGTATTTCCGATACAAGAGCCGACAATGCCCCTTGCCCATCGGCAAGGAGAACAGCTCAAGACCGGCGATCAGATCGTTGTCGGCATACTCCGACCGATAGCGGATCAGGTTCGGCGCGACGAATTCCACATGGGCCGCTCCCATTTCGGGGGCGTCCTCTTCCCGTTCCAACCCGATATGGCGAAAGGTAGCCCGGATACCATCCAGGCCACTGTGCACGATGTCGAACTTGAGCGGGCTGGCCGCCTCTCGCAGCCCGCCGCCGCGCACGCCATCATGGGCAATGTGGATATGGGCAACGTCGATGACATTCTCGACCAGGTAGCTTTGATCATAGGGCAGATCCATCTGGAAGGTGACCGCCTTGATCTCTGGCGATTGTGGCGCATGGCTGACCGGGATCAGCGTCTTGTCCGCCTCCGCGGCGTCGCCGGCCCAGACCCAGACGATGCCATCCACGATCTCCAACGGGTAACGCTGCACGCAGGAGCGGATCGGATAGTCCTTGCCCTCGATCATCTGCGGGATGAGCTGGCAATCGCCTGCGCCGTCGAATTGCCAGCCATGATAAAGGCACTCCAGCCGACCATCGACGATCTGCCCGTCGGACAGGCGCGCCAGCCGGTGCGGGCACAGATCGCGCAGACAGTTGAGCTGCCCGGCGCCGTCAAAGAACAGCACCAGACCGGTATCATAAATCGATACCCGGCTGGGCTTGTCGCGGGGAAGATCCTCCAGAAAGGACACCGGGTACCAGCATCGTTCCCAGTCAAAAGCCTCGTGTAGCGGACGGGCGGTATCTGTTTCGGTTTCCAAGATCTGCTCATTCATGATCAGCTTCCCTGTGTCTCCGTGGCGTGCCGGTCTGGCTGCTGCGGGCCTGCGCCCTCTGGTCCCGTCACCGTCGATGGGCCTGCCGCACAAAAGCCCAATCCGGGCTTTCGGACTTGAGCCGTTCGACATGGGCCGACAGCCTGCCACCCCAGTCTTCCTGCCCATCGGCCGATAGCAATGCGGCATAGCGTGTCAGCATCCGGATCGCCAAGGCTTCATGGGTGCGCTTGCCCGCATGCATGCCATCGGCGGCCAGATCGGCCCGCTTCTCAAAAAACCTGTGCAGCAAGAGCCGACCTTGATCCAGTTGCTCATAGACCGGAGACAGGATCGCCGTCTGATAGTTCTTCGGGCGCAGCACTTCAGATACGAGGATGCTCTCGATCCCGCGCAAGCGGCAGATCGACTGCATCAGAAGCGCGTTCTTGGCGAGGTTCATCCGGCCGAAATGAACGTTGTAGAGATCGATGAACCCCTGCACCGGGATTGGCGCGTTCTCGATCTCCTCGATATCTATGTCGGAGACCTTGTAGTTCTTGGCCTGTTTGGCGGTGTAGTCTTCTATGCGGTCAGCCACCGGCAGCAGGCCCAGGACCAGATCCGGGGCGACACCATCGATCTGGCGCAGCAATGTTCGGGCACAGTAGTCCGCCGACGCCCCACCGACAGAGAGGTTGATCACGTTGATCGCCGCCTCCGGCCAGTTCAGCGCCTGGGCCAGGTGGTGTTTGAACCGCTGGCCGAGACTGCACTCGAAGGGCACACCATTGCCCAAGGCGTGGCTCTCCCCCACGATCAGGATGCGCAGCTTTGCGCCCGGATCCAATTCCTCACTGCGGTAGCCGGCCGAATTGAAGCGGTATTCCACGGTTTCACTTGTGTCGCTGCCATAGCTTTTCTTGATCTCCCCCGGCGCATGCAGCATCGAGCGGGTGTCGCAGGGCAGCAAGCTGGCCCCAGGTTTCGGGCCCGCGCGGGCGGTCACGGCAGGCGCCAGGGCCGTGACATCGTCGTGATCCGCTGCCGCGTGACGACGGGCGACACGCTGTGCGACCAGCCCGCCCAGGCCCATCGCCGAAAGCAGGGAGACGACCGTCGCCTTGGTTCTTGTCGAGATGCTCATGAGGGACGCTCCACGTTCAATCCGGTTCCAGGGCGCTTTTGTAATCCAGCCGCAACGCCGGATCCTGCGCCTCCTTTTCCAGGATGCAGTTTCCTGCGACCAGCACATCGATCTCGGTGCCCATGAAACATCGGAACGCATCCTCCGGTGTGCAGACGATCGGCTCTCCGCGCACGTTGAAGCTGGTATTGACCAGCACCGGGCAGCCGGTCCGGTGCTTGAAGGCGCTCAACAGCCGGTGCAGGGCCGGGTTGGTGCGCAGGCTCACGGTCTGAAGCCGTGCCGAATAATCCACATGAGTCACCGCCGGTATGGTCGACCGCACTTGATTCAGCCGGGTCATCAGGTCTTCACCGGCATCACCGGGCGCCCCCCGGCGTTGCGACTGGTGCACCGGAGCGGTGATCAGCATATAGGGGCTCTCTCCCTGGTGCTCGAACCAGTCCGAGGCGTCTTCCTCCAGAACCACCGGCGCAAAAGGGCGAAAGCTTTCCCGGTTCTTGACCTTCAGGTTCAGGACCTTCTGCATCGCCTCTGACCGGGCATCGGCCAGGATCGAGCGTGCCCCAAGTGCGCGCGGGCCGAACTCCATCCGCCCCTGGAACCAGCCCACCGCCTTGCCTGCCTCCAGCGCCTCGGCCACGCGGGCGATGGTCGCCTCGTCGTCCAGGGCTTCAAAAGAGGCGCCGACAGCCGTAAGCCGGTCTTCGATCTCGGACTGCGCATAATCCGGCCCCAAATAGGCCCCCTGCATGGCGTCCCGGCCCGTGGCCGGTGCCCGTGGTTGCCCCAGATGCTGGTGATGCGCCGCCAGTGCCGCCCCCAGGGCGCAACCGGCATCGCCGGCCGCGGGCTGGATCCACAATCCGTCGATGCCGGTTTCCCTCAGGATCCTGCCATTTGCGACGCAGTTCAGCGCGACCCCGCCGGCCAGGCACAGGTTGCGTTGATCGTACCGCTGCATCAGGCTGCGCACCATGCGCAGAACGATCTCTTCCGTCACCACCTGCAGCGAAGCGGCCACATCCATGTGAAACTGGGTCAGCGGCTCTGCCTCGCCTCGGCGCGCCGGTTGACCGAACAGATCCGAAAGATCATCCGAGATCATGGATTGACCGACACAATAGTCGAAATAGCGCTGATCAAGCGAGAAGCTGCCGTCCTCCTTGAGGTCCACCAGGTGATCGAAGAAGAGATCACGGAACCGCGGCTCCCCATAGGGCGCCAGCCCCATGACCTTGTATTCGCCGGACAGGACCTTGAAACCCAGATACTGGGTGATCGCGGTATAGAGCAGGCCCAGAGAATTCGGGAAATCAAGCTCCAGTTCGGGCACAAGATCGCTGCCGCGCCCCAGGCACACCGATCCTGTCGCCCATTCGCCCACCCCGTCCAGCGTCAGCACCAGCGCGTCCTCAAAGGGGGAGGGATAAAAGGCCGATGCGGCATGGCTCTGGTGGTGCTCGGCAAAAAGCAGCTTCCCCGACTGCACGCCAGCCGGGTCGATTGCCGCCAGTTCAGCCAGGATCTGGCGCTTCTGCCAAAGCTTGCTGCCCAGCCACAGCGGCATGGCCTGCCGAAACGCCCAAAACCCGCGCGGTGCAAAATCGGCAAAGCTGCGCATCATCCGCTCAAACTTCGCCAGCGGCTTTTCGTGAAAGACAACGTGGTCGATTTCGCTGAGATCACACCCGGCCCGATCAAGACAGAACTGGATCGCCTGTTTGGGAAAGCCTGGATCGAACTTTTTCCGCGTGAACCGCTCTTCCTGGGCCGCCGCGATGATCTTGCCATCCACAAGCAAGGCCGCAGCGCTGTCGTGATAAAATGCCGAGAGGCCAAGGATCTTCAATTGTCTTTTCCATTTTGCTGCAAGCTGGATGAATGACAAAGGGCGTGTCTTGCGTCAGCGCATCCGGTCCATTCTGCGAAAAGCCCGGGTCTTTCGCTGCCGCCACAGGCTTTGGCGCGCCGCATCGTGGGATGTGATCAACCGCCGCCCCCGCAAAAGCCGATACGCCCCGGCAACCGGCACCCAGATCACGCAGAAGACACAAAACCAGAAAAGAGTTCCAAGAAAGGGCATAAGGATCATTCTGAAAGAAATTGGACGCTAGGGTCAGGACTCATAGCCAGTAAATGACGAGCGCTGCGAGTGCGATGGCTGACAGGAAGACCTTTGGGCACC
>NZ_JARCJD010000012.1 GCF_028890115.1 Phaeobacter sp. QD34_24 | reverse complement strand
ATCAGACATGTTACCGCTCGATTTTCGAACCGTGAATCACGCCGCTGGACGGAAATCAATGGGTCCTGACCCTAGGAGAACTGGCCTAGGACAGGGAGCAATTCCACTTGCTCCGGGGCCGCTGCGTGTCATCGTTCTTTTCCAAGCTGAAAGAAAACTGGGTCTATCTGCTGATCGTGGCAGGGACGGCTCTGACCTTTGCGATCAGCGTTGAAGTCGATGCATTTGATGCCTTCTACGAATTCAGTCGCAGTCACGAGGATTGGGAACTGGATGAACTGGCGATTCTGGTCCTGAACTTGGCTGTGGGCATGTGCATCGCGCTGATTGTCCGCTCTCGCCAACTGGTGACGGTGGTCAAGGAACGCGATCAGGCCGAAAAGGCTGCTCAGCGCTTTGCCTGCCACGATGCCTTGACCGGATTGCCAAACCGGCGCGCCTTTACCGACCGTCTGGCGAACCTGGATTGCCAGGGCGATGGCGATGGTTTCATCGTGATGATGATGGATCTCGACCGGTTCAAGGCGGTGAATGATATCCATGGCCATGCCTATGGCGACCTGGTGCTGACGGAAACCGCGGCCCGGCTGCAGGCGGAACTGGTCGAGGCCGACATGGTGGCCCGGCTGGGCGGCGACGAATTTGCAATCGCCCTATGTACCTGCTCCACCACCGAACGGGCCGAAGATCTGGCCGCAAGGCTGCTTGCCGCGATTTCGCAGCCGATCATCGCGGATGGGACCAAACTGTCGGTCGGCACCAGCATCGGGCTGGCCCTTCTGGCACCGGAACACGCCACCGAGGATGCGTTGCGCTTTGCCGATCAGGCCCTGTATTCGGCCAAGAAGAGCGGGCGCGGGACATTCGCCTGGTTCGATGCGGAACTGGAAGAAAAGACGCGGGAACGGCGCGCCCTGGAGGCCGACCTGAAAGAGGCCGTCGCCAAGGATCAGATCGCGCCCTTCTTCCAGCCGGTCTTTGACATCACCACGGACCGGCTTTGCGGTTTCGAGGTGCTGGCGCGCTGGACCCATGACAGGCGCGGCGTGGTGCCGCCCGATGTCTTTATCGAGATCGCCGAGGATGTCGGTTTGATCGCGCCGCTGGGCTGGAGCGTTCTGCGCCAGTCTTTGATCGCGGCGCAGGGCTGGGATCCGGCCCTGCGTCTGGCGGTGAACCTGTCGCCAACGCAGTTTCGCGATGGGCATCTGGTCGAGCGGATCAAGGAGACCCTGGAAGAGACCGGCTTTGATCCGAAGCGGCTTGAGATCGAGTTGACCGAAACCGCCATCATGACCGATTTTGCCGCCGCCCAGGCCGCCTTGTCGGAGCTGCGGGCCCTGGGGATCACCCTGGCGCTGGATGATTTTGGCGCGGGCTTCTCCTCGCTGTCCAATCTGCGTCAATTGCCCTTCGACGGAATCAAGATCGACGGCAGCTTCATCTCAGATATCCAGAAAAGCCCCGAAAACCAGAGAATCGTTTCCGGCATTCTGGCCCTGGCGCACGGGCTTGATCTTGCCGTGACCGCGGAAGGTGTCGAAAGCGACGGGGATCTGGGGTTCCTGCAATCGGTGAATTGCGAGATGGGGCAGGGCTATCATTTTGCGCGGCCCATGTCCGGCGAGGATGTGGAGTGGATGCTGGAGACCAAATGGTCCTCGCTGCTACGTGAGCCGAGAGATCCGGCGCAAACACAGGACCATTTCCCCAAGGCGGGCTGACTTTGGGGTCAGGTCTGCAGCTCAGTAATGCGGCGGGCGCTCGTCGGCAAAGATGACGCCGCCGGTGCCTTCCTGCGCGCGGCTGGCTTCTCGTTCGAACAGCATCTGTACCCGATGGGTGAGCCGGTCCAGCTCACTCTGCTGGCGGGCGACCACGTCGCTCAGTTCATCCACGGTGCGGGTCAGATGGGCGATCTGCTCTTCCAGATGCTGCATGGCTCGGTCTCCTTTACTGCGCAACGTCATACGCCGAGCTGGCTTGCCGGTCCATGGGAGAAAGGCCAGTCTGCCCCGGACAGGATCGTCTGGGAGGACAGCCAATGACAACAGTGCGCAGCGAAACCCGCGATGGGATCACCACGATTTCCATCTGCCGCCCCGAGGCGCGCAACGCGGTGGACCCGGCCACGGCACGGGCGCTCTACCAGGCGTTTCTGGCCTTCGCCGCGGATGACGACGCACGGGTGGCGGTGCTGACCGGGCAAGGCGGCTATTTCTGCGCAGGCTTTGATCTGAAAACCGCAGGTTCCGGCGCCGCCGATGATTGGATCGCGGGGCTTGATATCCCCGAAGACTGGTCCGATCCGATGCAGGATCCCTTGCCCGGCCCCATGGGGCCGTCGCGGCTGATGCTTGAAAAACCGGTGATTGCCGCCATCGAAGGACCGGCGGTTGCGGGCGGGCTGGAACTGGCCGCCTGGTGCGATCTGCGGGTGATGGCCGAAGGTGCCGTGGCCGGTGTCTATTGCCGTCGCTGGGGCGTGCCGCTGATCGATGGCGGCACCGTGCGCCTGCCGCGCATCCTGGGGCAGGGGCGGGCCAATGACCTGATCCTGACCGGGCGCGGGATCGGGCCGGAAGAGGCGCAGGCGATGGGGCTGGCCGATCGTATCTGCGCCAAGAGCGAGGCTTTGCAGGTGGCTCAGGATCTGGCCGCCGATCTGGTGCGTTTCCCCCAGGCCTGCATGCTGGCGGATCATCTGTCGGCGCGTATGGCACCCGCCGATCTGGCGGCGGCACTCAGGCGCGAGTGGCGCTCCTTTGCGGCCTTTGCCCGCGAGGGACGCGAGGGCGCGGCCCGGTTCGCCGCCGGAAAAGGCAGGTCCGGCGATTTCGCCGAGATCTGAGGACAGCGCCAAAGCTGCCGCCACGATCGAACCGGGGCACCGCCAAGACGGCCCCGCGCTGCAACGCTACCTTGCCGTTGTTACATGCATCGGCTAGACCGCGCGCACGTATCAGACCCAAAGACACCCGTGAGGAGGCCACAATGGCCAAAGTCAAGAAGCAACCCCGCCCCAAGGCCATCACGCCCAAGGGCTTCCGCGATTATTTCGGCGCCGAGGTCACTCAGCGCTCTGAAATGCTGCAGGCGATTGCCGGGGTCTACCATCGATACGGGTTTGATGCGCTGGAATCTTCCGCCGTGGAAACGGTCGAGGCGCTGGGCAAGTTCCTGCCGGATGTGGATCGCCCCAACGAGGGCGTCTTTGCCTGGCAGGAGGCCGACGAGGACGGCAAGGGCGACTGGATGGCGCTGCGCTATGATCTGACGGCGCCCCTGGCGCGGGTCTATGCCCAGCACCGTAACGATCTGCCCACCCCCTATCGCCGCTATGCGATGGGGCCTGTGTGGCGCAATGAAAAGCCGGGACCGGGCCGCTATCGCCAGTTCTACCAATGCGACGCCGATACCGTGGGCACCTCGTCCATGGCGGCAGACGCCGAGATCTGCGCCATGCTGGCGGACACGCTGGAGACCGTCGGCATTCCGCGCGGTGATTACCTGGTGCGGGTCAACAACCGCAAGGTCCTGAACGGTGTGCTGGAGGCGATGGGCCTGGAAGAGGGCGCCGCCTCCCGCGATGATGTGCTGCGCACCATCGACAAGTTCGACAAGGTCGGCGAAGAGGGCGTGCGCCAGCTGCTGACCAAGGGGCGGCTGGATGCCTCGGGCGCCTATATCGATGGCGTCGGCCTCAGCGATGAACAGGCCGCGCCTGTGCTGGCCTTCCTGACCTCCAAGGCTGCCGATACCGCTGGCACGCTGGACAATCTGCGCGCCGCCGTGGGCGACAGCAAGATCGGCGCCGAAGGCATTGCCGAGCTGGAACAGATCGGCGCGCTGCTGGCCGCTGGTGGCTATGGCTCTGACCGGATCGAGATCGACCCGTCTGTGGTGCGTGGCCTTGGCTATTACACCGGCCCGGTCTTCGAGGCCGAGCTGACCTTCGAGATCCTCGATGAAAAGGGCCGCAAGCGCCAGTTCGGCTCGGTTGCGGGCGGTGGTCGCTATGACGGGCTGGTCAAGCGCTTCACCGGTCAGGAAGTCCCCGCCGTGGGGGTCTCCATCGGTGTGGATCGCCTGCTGGCGGCCCTGCGCGAAAAGGGACGCCTTGCCACCCAGCCCAAGGGCCCCGTTGTGGTCACCGTGATGGATCGCGACCGCATGGCCGATTATCAGGCCATGGTGACGGAATTGCGGGCGGCGGGCATCCGCGCCGAGGTCTACCTTGGCAACCCCAAGAATTTCGGCAACCAGCTGAAATATGCGGACAAACGTCATTCCCCGGTCGCCGTGATCGAAGGCGGCGACGAGAAAGAGCGCGGCGTGGTGCAGATCAAGGACTTGATCCTTGGCGCCAAGATCGCCGAAAGCGCCACGTTGGAGGAATGGAAGGAACGCCCCAGCCAGTTCGAGGTGCCCCGCGAGGGTCTCGTCGCCAAGGTGCGTGACATCCTTGACAGTCAGGACTAGGCCGATGCCCACACGCTCAGACATATTGGCCCGCGCCACCCGGCTGCGGATGACATTCGAGGCGGCGGGCGCGCAGGTGGTCGATCCGCCCCTGCTGCAACCTGCCGAGACCCTGCTGGATCTTTATGGCGAGGATATTCGCGCCCGTGCCTATATCACCTCGGATGCGCTCAGGGGCGAGCAGATGCTGCGCCCCGATTTCACCGTGCCGGTGGTGCAGATGCATATGCGCGAGGGGGCCGAACCGGCGCGCTATACCTATGCCGGTGAGGTCTTTCGCCGTCAGGAGCATGACCCGGATCGCGCCAACGAATACGTGCAGGTGGGATATGAGGTCTTTGACCGCAATGATCCCGCCAGTGCCGATGCCGAGGTCTTCGCCCTGATTGCACTGCAATTGCGCGGCCTGCCCCTGCGGGCGGCCACCGGCGATATCGGCATCCTGATGGCTGCGGTCGAAGGGCTCAACACGACCGAGAAACGGAAATCCGCCCTGATGCGTCACATCTGGCGCCCGCGCCGGTTCCGCAGCCTGCTGGAACGCTATGCGGGGCGGGGCACTGTGCCGGAGAGCCGCAAGAAGCTCCTGTCCACCGAAGGCGCGTTGAGCGGATCGGCGCCGGAGATCGGCAAGCGCCGCGCCGCCGAGGTCGATGCCCGCGTCGACCTCCTGCGCGCCGATGCCGCCATGCCTCCGATTTCCGAGCACGAGCTCTTGGCGCTGGAGGCGCTGATGGCGGTGCGCGAAACGCTGCCCTATGCCATTGAGCAGATGCGTGATATCGCGGTGGATCTGCCCGCGATCCTGCCCGCTCTGGACCGTCTTGAAGCGCGCACAGCCGCGATGAAGGCGCGCGGGATCGATGTGGACACCTTGGATTTCGAAGCCTCCTATGGGCGCACCTCGATGGAATACTATGACGGCTTCGTCTTCGGGTTCTACGCCGAAGGCCACCCCGGCCTGCCGCCCTTGGCCAGTGGTGGGCGCTATGATGCGCTGACCCGGCAACTGGGCCAGGGTGGGGAAATTCCGGCGGTTGGCGCGGTCTTGCGTCCCGACCTGATGCTGATGCTCGAGGAGGGCAAGTCATGAGCCTGAAACTGGGCGTGCCCTCCAAGGGGCGGTTGATGGAAAAGACCTTTGACTGGTTTGCCAAACGGGGGGTCACCCTGTCCCGCACCGGATCCGAGCGTGAATATGCCGGTGCGGTGGAGGGGGTCGAAGGTATGGAACTGATCCTGCTGTCGGCCAGCGAAATCCCGCGGGAACTGGCCGCCGGGCGCATTCACCTGGGCGTCACGGGCACCGATCTGGTGCAGGAGAAACTGCCGCGTTGGGAGCAGCAGGTCGAGGAACTGGAGCCGATGGGCTTTGGCTTCGCCGATCTGGTGCTGGCGGTGCCGCAATTCTGGATCGATGTGGACAATCTGGATGATCTGGATGCGGTTGCAGCAGCCTTTCGCCAGACCCATGGTCACCGGTTGCGGATCGCCACCAAGTACCACCGTCTGGTGCGCGAATTCCTGAACGAAGCCGGGGTCGCCGATTACCAGCTGGTGGACAGCCAGGGCGCCACCGAAGGCACGGTGAAGAACGAGACCGCCGAAATGGTCGCGGATATCACCTCTACCGGTGAAACTCTGCGCGCAAACCATTTGAAGCTCTTGAGCGATGGTCTGGTGTTGAAATCCCAGGCCACCCTCTGGCGCAGCCGCGAGGCGAGCTACAGCGCCGAGGAAAAGAGCGCGCTGAAAGCGCTCCTGAAAGGGATCGAGCAGGCTGGTTGACCAACCCGCGGGCCCGAGGCCTCATGTCGCGACCGCCCCCGCGCCTGCGGGGGCTGGGCCCAAGGCGGCAAGGGTATTTCAATACCCGTAGCCGACGCGGGAGCGCCCTGCTGTCGATATTGGGGAGTGGCGGTTCGGCGCAGAGGGCTTGGGATGGCCTGGGCGCCTAGAGAACGCCGATATCCGCAAGGGCCTGTGACAGTTCCGCAGGCAGCGGGTCTTCCTGCGCGCGCCCTTCGGGCAGGTCCGCCGGGCTGTCCTCCGGCTTCAGGTAGCGCCAGCCCTGAAAGGGGCGCCGTGGTGCGCTGTGGGTGCGGTGCAGCTCCGGGTCCAACACGATGGCACAGCGGCGGATGCCATCGCTGCCCGAGACCTCATCCAGCCGCAGGATGCGCTGGCGGCACTGGATCACCCCCTTGATCACCCAGTAGATGGATCCGCCATTCAGCAGCTCCGCCTCACGTTTGGGCCACATGCGGGTCACATGGCGGGGCAGGGCTTCGGGCAGGCTCTGGCGATAGTGATCCTGCCAGGCCGCAAGGCTCTCCACGCTTTCGGTCCCGACCGAGAGCTTGACCAGATTGACGTGTTTTTCCAAGGCCATCCCCAAACTGTCTTGTTCCGGGCGCTGCAGCGCCCAGGGCGCCCACTCTAGTGTTTTTGCAGCAGGCGGCAAGTTCCGGCAGGTGACTTTTGGGCAGGAGATGCAGCCTGCCTGCCGCGATCTGCGCGTGATGATGCCACTGGGCCAAGGTGTTAGCAGAAAAGGAAAAAAGATCTGTGCGACGGGTGGCATCGGCGAAGGGCTAGAATTCATCGCGGAGCCGCGGCGAAACCGTGCCATACTGCAAGCGTTACGCCTTTTTGGGCCTGCCAGGAGAGATTCGCCTTATGAGCCGCTTTGCCGCCCCCATCGCCGAGCAGATCTGGGATATGAAATACCGCTTCAAGCAGGCGGATGGCACTCCGATTGACATGACCGTCGAAGACAGTTGGCGTCGGATCGCGCGGGCCCTGGCCGAGGGTGAGGAGACGCCCGACCACTGGGAGGCGCGGTTCTACGCGGCGCTGGAAGATTTCAAATTCCTGCCCGCCGGACGCATCACCGCAGGGGCGGGTACCGCGCGGCAGGTGACCCTGTTCAACTGTTTTGTCATGGGCACGGTGCCCGACAGCATGGGCGGCATATTCGACATGCTGAAGGAAGCGGCGCTGACCATGCAGCAGGGCGGCGGAATCGGCTATGATTTCTCCACCATCCGCCCGCGCGGCGCTGATGTGCGCGGCGTGGCGGCGGATGCCTCGGGGCCCTTGTCCTTCATGGATGTGTGGGATGCCATGTGCCGCACCATCATGTCGGCCGGTTCGCGCCGCGGCGCCATGATGGCCACCATGCGCTGCGATCATCCCGATATCGAGGATTTCATCACCGCAAAATCCGATCCGGCCCGGCTGCGCATGTTCAACATGTCGGTGCTGGTGACGGATGATTTCATGGAGGCGGTGAAAGAGGGCCGATCCTGGGACCTGGTCTTTGGCGACAAGGTCTACCACACGGTCGAGGCCCGTGATCTCTGGAACAAGATCATGCAGGCCACCTATGACTATGCCGAACCGGGGGTGATCTTCATCGACCGGATCAACAAGGCCAACAACCTGTCCTATGTCGAGGAGATCAGCGCCACCAACCCCTGTGGCGAGCAGCCCCTGCCACCCTATGGCGCCTGCCTTCTGGGATCGATCAACCTGGCGCGGCTGGTCAGCAACCCTTTTGATGCCGATGCCGAATTGGACCTGGCAGAGATGCAGGGCCTGGTCGCCACGGCGGTGCGGATGATGGACAATGTGGTGGATGTCTCCAAGTTCCCGCTGGAGGCGCAGGCGGCGGAGGCGCGCAACAAGCGTCGGATCGGCCTTGGCGTGACGGGGCTGGCCGACGCATTGCTGATGCTGGGTCTGCGCTATGGCTCGCAGGAGGCGGCGCGTCAGGCGGAGCGCTGGCTGCAGCAGATCGCCCGCGCCGCCTATCTGGCCTCGGTGGATCTTGCCAGGGAGAAAGGCGCTTTCCCGCTGTTCGATGCGGAGAAATACCTGGCTTCGGGCAATATGATGAACATGGATGAGGACGTGCGCGCCGCGATCCGCGACCATGGCATCCGCAACGCCCTGCTGACCTCGATCGCGCCCACCGGCACCATCAGCCTTTATGCGGGCAACGTCTCGTCGGGGATCGAGCCGGTCTTTGCCTATGCCTATACCCGCAAGGTGCTGCAAAGGGACGGCTCGCGGACAGAGGAGGAGGTCGTGGACTACGCGGTCAGGATGTACCGCGACAAGTTCGGTGCCGATGCCGAACTGCCCGACTATTTCGTCAATGCCCAGACCCTGGCGCCCGCCGACCACGTCCGTATGCAGGCGGCGGCGCAGAAGTGGATCGACAGTTCCATTTCGAAGACCATCAACTGCCCCGAGGATATCTCCTTCGATGATTTCAAGGATGTCTACATGCAGGCCTGGGATCAGGGCTGCAAGGGCTGCACCACCTATCGGCCCAATGATGTCACCGGATCGGTCTTGTCGGTCAGCGAAAGCGCCGATACCGCGCCGGGCGAAACTGCGGATGCGCCCCACGAAAGCGACCGCGAGAATGGTGCTGAAGTGGTCTATATGTCGGACCCCCTGGATCGTCCGCAGAGCCTTGAGGGCCATACCTACAAGCTGAAGTGGCCGGACAGCCCGCATGCGATCTATCTCACGATCAACGATATCGTCATCGGCGGCCACCGCCGCCCGTTCGAGGTCTTCATCAATTCCAAGAACATGGAGCACTACGCCTGGACGCTGGCACTGACCCGGATGATCTCGGCCGTGTTCCGCCGTGGGGGCGATGTGTCCTTCGTGGTGGAAGAACTGAAGGCCGTGTTCGATCCGCGCGGCGGTGCCTGGGTCGAGGGGAAGTATATCCCATCGATCCTGGCGGCCATTGGCGGGGTGATCGAAAAACACATGGTGGCCATCGGTTTCCTCGAAGGAGAGGGCATGGGGCTGAAATCCGACCCCAAGGCGCAGGTCGTCAATCTGAAGTCACCCAACGGCAAGGCCTGCCCCGCCTGCGGTCAATACGCGATGCAGATGGTCGAGGGCTGCATGACATGCAGGAGTTGCGGCCATTCCAAATGTGGCTGATCCGCACAAGGCTGATGGCATGAGGTCCGGCTGATCTGCGTGGGGCACGGCTGATCTGGATGGAGAACGAATGGGCGCCACCGCTGCCTTGGCTGCAAATCGAGTTCGAGGCCCGGCGCGATCCATACCTGGGCGCCGGGCCCACACCGGCCTCATTCTACATCGGCTTCAGGATGAAATCGAATTGCGAGCGCCATGAGGTGTCGCCGCCATCTGTCCTCTCGAAGGGGGCGATCAGCGATTTCTTGACCCCGAAGACCGCATCGCTTTCGAGGTAGGGATCACCCTCGACAAATGTGTGCGTGGTTACGGATTCAAACCCGGAGGCGTGAACCAGAAAATGCATATGTGCGGGCCGCCATGGGTGACGTTCGACCCGCTCCAGCATCTGCCCCACCGGCCCATCGTCCGGGATCGGGTATGAGACCGGTTTCACGCCGCGGAACCAGTACCGCCCATCCGCCCCGGTGCGGAATACACCGCGGTTGTTCCACTGGGGCTGAATGCCGGGTTGCTGAACGTCGTAGAATCCGTCTGCATTGTCCGACCAGACATCGACCACCGCCCCTTCGACAGGATTTCCGTCCAGATCAAGGACCCGTCCTTCGAACAGGCAGCTTTCGCCTTTGCCATCGAGCGAGATATTGGCGCCCATGGCCAGCTCCGGCGCACCGTCCACATGGAAGGGGCCGAAGACCGTGTTTTCGGTGGCCCCATCGGGGCGGCGGTGGTTGATCGCATCCACCAGCATTGAAACGCCAAGCACGTCCGACAGCAGGATGAACTCCTGGCGTGTCTCCGAGCACAGCTGCCCGGTTTTGGTCAGGAAATCGATGGCGGCCTCCCATTCCGCAGTGGTTGGCTCCACATCCTTGATGAAGGCATGGAGATGGCTGACCAGCGCATGCATGATCTGCCGCAGGCGCGGGTCCGTTTGCGCCCCCATCCGTGCATTGACCACATCGGCCGAGCTGGCTTCACTGAAATACTCCGACATGTGTTCTCTCCCTTCCTAGCGGGCCATGATCTTGGACAGCACCCGCCGAAGATCGCCTGCGGGGGTGTTTGTCATCGCCTCGGCGCGCCAGGCGACATGGTGATCCGGACGGACCAGAATGCAGCCCGAGTCGGTGATCTCGCGCGCCCGGGCCCAGTCGCCGGTATGGTCCACGACCTTGCGGCGGGGGCCGATCAGATGAACCCGGATCGGGATGCCCATATCCGCGCCCACCTTGGCGGCCGCCTCGGCCCAGGCTTCGCCGCCGATACCGGTCAGCAGGGTCAGCTGGCCGTGTCCGCACAGATCCAGGGTCGAGACCTGCTCGCCGGTGTCGTGATCAAACACCCAGACGTGCGGCAGCCGCGCGCCGGGCCAGGTGGTCGGCTGGTAATGCAGCTCCGCGTCCATGTCGAAGGCCGGTTCGATCTGGCCGTCGGTTTCGATGACATCCGAGCGATAGCGCTGGTTCATTTCGACCCCATGGGCATCGAACTCGTATTTCTTGAAGGCGATGGCCTCGCGGATGGCTTCTCGCTGTTTTTCGGCCTCGGGCGTGGTATCGCAGCGGGCTTTTAGGTTCTCCTGCATGATCTCGGGCTTCACCCCTTCGGTCATTCCCAGAGAGTCGAAGATCGGGCCGAATTCGGTGATGGACTGATTGGCGCGGGTGACGATCTGCTTGGCAATCGGCGCCCGCTCGGTCGTGTAGCTCTCCAGCAGCGCCTCGCCGGCTTCGCCCTTGATCACCGCGGCCAGTTTCCAGGCGAGATTGAACCCATCCTGGATGGATGTGTTGGATCCCAGCCCGTTGGAGGGCGGATGGCGGTGCGCCGCATCGCCCATGATGAACACCCGGCCCTTTTGCATGTTGGTGGCGTATTTGTTGTTTACCGTCCAGGTGTTGGCAGAGATCAGCTCGATCTCGAGCTCGGGATCTCCGACCAGCTGCCGGGCAACGCCGGTTGCAAATTCGGCATCCACCTCCGGCGCGGGCTGGTTGATGTCATAGCCCCAGACGATCAGCCATTCGTTCCAGGGGCGCACCATCCGCACCAGGCCCATGCCGATGCCGCCGACATCGGCGCCGGGCTGCATGACCCAATAGAGCACCGATGGCCGGTGCGCGACATATTTGGACAGATCGGCCTTGAACAGGATGTTCATCGATCCGCCGACGCCCATGGCTCCTTCGAAGGGCAGGTTTTCCTGTTCGGCCACCATGGAGTTGCCGCCATCCGCGCCGACCAGGTATTTCGAGCGGATGGTGAATTCCTCGCCCGAGAGCCGGTCGCGGCAGGTGGTGGTCACGCCCTCGGCGTCTTGCACATGGCTGAGATACTCCACCGACATGCGCGCCTGGGTGCCGCGTCGGCAGGCGGTGCCGAACAGGATCGGCTCCATGAAGGTCTGCGGCAGGTCGATCATGTGGCAGGGGGAGGCCAGTTGATGCGCGGCGCGGCTCAGCGGGTGCTTGCCCCAGCTTTTCATCCGCCCGATTTCCTCACCGGCCAGGCTTTCGCAGAACACGTTCTCTCCCATCAGGTCCTGGTGGGCGCCATGCATATAGGCCTCGGCCTCCACCTCATGTCCCAGATCGCGCAGCACCTCCATGCAGCGCTGGTTGGTGATATGGGCGCGCGGCGTATTGGCCAGCCAGCGATAGCGGTTGATGGCCATGTTCTCGATGCCGTAGCTCGACAAGAGCGCCGCCGTGGCCGATCCCGCAGGTCCGGTCCCGATAATCAGAACATCCGTGTTGAATTTGGCCATGACTTAGCCCTCCTTGTTCGTAAGCTGCCCGCCGACAAGCCGTCGCCGCACGGGGAAAAGTTGCAATCCAGTTTTCTCAGAGATCAGCCCCCAAAGGCCGCGTGGCGCAAACAGCATCACGCCGATGCCGATGAGCCCCAGTATCATCAGGTACCAGGAGCCGTAGTCGGCCAGCAGGTTCTGAAGGAGAAAGAAGATAAGTACGCCCAGGATCGGGCCCTCGATTGTACCGATGCCGCCGATCACCACGATGAAGATCACATAGGCGGTCCAATCGGTCACGCTGAAGGCCGCATCGGGAGAGATGCGCGCCTTTTGCAGATAGATCAGCCCGCCGGCCAGACCGGTGCCGAAGGCCGAGGTCAGGAAGACCAGCCAGCGCATGCGCCCTGCGTCAACGCCAACGGATTGCGCCGCCTCGATATTGTCGCGCACCGCCGACAGGGCCAGGCCGCGCTTGCTGCGGAGCAGCCAATAGATGCCGGTGATGGTGCCTACGGCCAGGGCAAGCGCGATCCAATAGGCAAGAATATCCCGCGCCGCACTGGAGCGGACCCCAAACAGCTCCTGGATCCAGTCGACCAGCACCATCTCGCGCAGGGCCTCGCGCGGCAGAGAGGTGCCGGTGCCACCTCCCACAGAGCGCCATTGGGCAACCGACAGGCGGACAACTTCGGCGATCACCCAGGTGCCGATCGCGAAATAGGCGCCGTGCAGGCGGAAGGCGAAGAAACCGGTGGGAACGGCCAGCAGGAGGGCCGCGACTCCGGCCACCAGGATCGACATCACTGGATCAATGCCGCCCAGGATCACCGCGCCATATAGCGCATAGGCACCAAGACCCACAAAGGCTTGCTGACCGACGGACACCAGCCCGCCGTATCCCGCCAGCAGGTTCCAGAATTGCGCCAGCGTCAGCATGGTCAGGATGAAGAACAGGTCCTGAATGGTCCCGCGCGCGGCAAATCCGGGCGCCGCAATCAGAACGGCGACACTCAGGACCGCGAGCAGGACTGCGATCGAGGAGGATTTTGTCCGGGTGGTGACGGAATAGGTGGCGGACATCTCAAGCCCCCTTCGGAAACAGGCCGCGCGGGCGCACAAGCAGGACGATCAGAAAGGCGACATGGCCCGCGAGGATCTGCCATTCCGGGTTTATTGCAGCGCCCAGGGTCTGGGCCACACCGATGATGATGCCACCGATCAAAGTGCCCCAGAGACTGCCGAGGCCACCGATAATGACCGCTTCAAAGGCATAGATCAGGCGCGCCGGGCCAATGGAGGGGTCGAAATTCGCTCGGGTGCCGAGATAGAGCGCGGCAATGGTGACCACGAGCATGGCGATGGCCGTCGCGCTGGCGAACACCCGGTCGGGCCGTATCCCCATCAGGCTGGCGGTGGTGGCATCATCCGAGGTCGCCCGGAAGGCCCGCCCGATCGCGGTACGATAGAACAGCTGGTTCAGCGCCACGATGACCAAGATCGCCGATGCAAAGGTCATCAGGGGCATCACGCCCATGGTGATCGGTCCCAGGCTGACCGATGCGGTTTCAAGCGCACCGAGGGACATCCGCTGGCTATCGGCCGAGAACCCCTCCAGAAGACCGTTCTGAATGACGATGGACAGGCCGAAGGTCACCAGCAGCGGGGGCAGGATGTCTTCGCCCAGGGTGCGGTTCAGCACCAGTTTCTGCAGCACCCACCCCAGCAGAAACATGACAGGCGCGGCCAGCGCCGCAGCAAGAAACGGGTTGATCCCTAAGGCGCTGACCACAAACAGAATGACATAGGATCCCAGAACGATCAGGTCGCCATGGGCCAGGTTCACCAGCCGCATGATGCCGAAGACCAGGCTGAGCCCGGCGGCAAAAAGCGCGTAAAGACCGCCCAGCAGGATGCCCTGCACGATGGTATCGATCCAGATCATGCGGTTTCTCCGAAATAGGCTGCGTGAATGTCGTCGCGGGTGATCTCCGAGGGGCGTCCCTCAAGCGTCACCCGGCCTTCCATCAGGCAATAGACCCGGTCCGCGATCTTCAGCGCCTGGCCGATATCCTGTTCGACCACGATCAGGCTTGCGCCGTTCTCCTTGATCCGGGGCAAGGCCTGATAGATGTCCTTGATCACCACCGGCGCGAGGCCAAGGCTGATCTCGTCGCACAGCAGGATATCCGGGTTCGACATCAAAGCGCGCCCGATGGCCACCATCTGCTGTTGCCCTCCCGACAGCGCGGTGCCGGGGCTGTGGCGGCGTTCTTTCAGGATGGGAAAGAGGTCATAGACCGTATCGAGGCTCCAATAGCCCGAGCCATCATGCCCTGCGGCAAGTTCCATCGGATCAGGCCCACCCAGGAGGCGGCACAGAAAGCTGTCGATCCGGTCGCCGAGATCCCGCCCGCCCTTGTGCTGGCCGCCGATGATCAGGTTTTCCTCGACCGTGAGCGAGGGGAACAGCCTGCGTCCTTCGGGCACCATGGCGATCCCGCGTTTCATGATGGTGTCGGCCTGCAGGTGCCCGATCTCCACGCCCCTGTGCCTGATCTGCGCGGCGTCGTTGTTCAGCACTCCAGTGATCGATCGCATCAGCGTGGTCTTCCCGGCCCCGTTGGCGCCGATGATGGCCACCGTCTCGCCGGGCTCCAGCGCGATATCGACGCCGAACAGGGCCTGAAAATCGCCGTATCGGGCGGTCAGCCCATGTGTTTCAAGAAGCGCCATCAGACTTCGATCCCCAAGTAGATTTCCTGGACCTCCCGGCTCTCCATGATCTCGGCCGGGTCGCCGATCCCGATGACGCGGCCGAAATCAAGGACGAGCAGGCGTTCGACGACGCTGGTCAGCGCATGCAGCACATGTTCAATCCAGATGATCGTGACACCCTCGGCGTGGATTTCGCGGATGGTCTGAACCAGCGACTGGCACTCGCCCTCCGTCAGACCGCCGGCGATTTCATCCAGAAGCAGCAGCTTGGGAGCGGTCGCCATGGCCCGGGCCAGTTCCAGCCGCTTGCGCTCCAGGAGCGACAACGACCCTGCCGGGGCATTGGCCTTGGGCATGAGGCCCGTGCGTTCCAGCACGCGGGCGCAGTCTTCCATGACCTCGGCCTCGGAACGGGCGCGCCCGTGCGTTGCCGCGACCAGCAGGTTCTCGAAGACGGTCAGCTTGTCGAAGGGCTGCGGGATCTGGAACGAGCGCCCGACACCATCCAGGCAGCGACGCATCGCCGGAACCCGCGTCACATCGTGTCCCTGGAAATGGATCTGGCCCGCGTCCGGCGTCAGATTTCCGGTGATCAGGTTGAACAGGGTCGATTTCCCCGCACCGTTTGGACCGATGATTCCAAGCGCCTCTCCCGCCGGGACCTCGAAGGACACATCGTCGGTGACCGTGAGCGATCCAAAGCTCATGGAGACATGGTTGAGCGACAGAACTGGCATTCTTCCTCCATTGCGGCGGGCAGGACCCGCCGCCAGGCCTGTGGGATCAGGCGATGATTGCTTCCATCATGCCGCCTGTCGGAACATCGGGCGCGGTCGTGTTGTCGACGATCACCAGGTCGTAGCCACCGCCGTCGCGCAGGCGCCACTGACCGCCGACCAGGGGGGTCTTGGCCACATTCGCGGCGGCAAAGGGCGGCAGGCCCGCACCGTTCCAGCTGAGCGGTCCGACGATGGTGTTGAGATCGGTGGCGGCGATGGCTTCGCTCACCGCATCGGGATCTCCACTGTCGCTGACCCGCCCCATGACATCGGCGGCCACTTCGAACAGCGCATGCACAAATCCGATGGGCTGGGTCCATTGCCGTCCCGTCGCGGCGGTGAAACCGGTGGCCAGATCGCCGGAACTCATGCCGTTCAGCGACGAGGAGAAGGGATGGGTCGGCGACCACCAGACCTCGGAGGACAGGTTGTGCCCGGTGTCGCCCAATGCCTCGACCGCCTGCGGGAACAGGATGGCCTTGCCGATCGAGGCCGCCTTGGGGGTAAAGCCCTGCTGTTTGGCCTGGGTCCAGAAGGTGGTGAAATCGGGCGGGATGACCACGCCGGTGACGATATCCACGTTTGCGCGTTTGAAGGCATTGATCTGCGCGGTGAAATCATCCGTCAGGTTCTGATAGCGACCGGTATCCGTCAGGCTGTAGCCTTGCTGTGCGAGCACCGGCGGGAAGCCGACATTGGGGTCGCCCCAGGCATTGCCGTCACCGTCGTTGGGAAACAGCGCGCCGACCGACTTGTTGGTGTCCAACTGCCCCCACATATTGGTGAAGACGGCAATCACGTCCTCCAGCCCCCAGAAGAAATGATAGGCATAGTTGAACGGGCGCCAGCTGCCGGGATCGCCCGGGTTGCCCTGCTGTCCGATGAACCAGGGCTGCCAGGGGGCAACGGTGGAGATGCAGGGGATTTCCTCGTTCTCGCAGGTGGTTGTGACCGGGTTCGTCGTTTCCGGGGTGGAGGCCACCAGCATCAGGTCGATCTCCTCATCGACGATCAGTTCCTGCGCGACTTCGGCGGCGCGGTTGGGATTGGATTGGCTGTCTTTCACGATGACTTCGAAATTGGCGCCGACCTCGGTCGCGGCAAATCCGTCCAGGATGAACCGGTCGGCTTCGGCAAAGGCCGCAAGCGGGCCCGATTGCGGGGTAACATAGCCCACACGGATACGGGCGCCCCGGGCGATGGCGGGGGCAGCCAACCCGCCGACAGCCAGGGTCAGCCCCGTGGCGGCGCTTGATTTCAACAGGGTACGGCGTGTTAGCATCTCGGTCTCCTCCCTTGAGATTTCAGATGAGTCAGCTGCCGGGCGGTCTGCCGCAATAGGCGGCCTCCAGCAGGTGGCGAATGGCGTCCCGGTCGATCTCTGCCGGGTTCCAATAGGCGTTTTGCGTGGCAAGATCGGCAGCGCGGTCCAGATCGGAGGACGCCAGGCCCAGATCGGCCAGTTTGAGGGGGGCGCCGCAGCCTGCGGCAAAGCCGTGCAAGGCCGCGCCGGGCGTCTCTCCGCCAAAGATCTCGGTCACCGGGGTCAGCAGATCGGGCACTGCCGCGGCGTTATAGGCAATCGCATGCGGCAGGATGATTGCATGGGTTTCAGCATGGGGCAGGTCGAAGGAACCGCCCAGGGTGTGGCAAAGCTTGTGATGCAGCGCCATGCCGACCTGGCCCAGAACCGTTCCGCAGAGCCATGCGCCATATAGCGTTTCGCCCCGCGCATCGAGCCTGTCGGGCGCCTGGATGACCCGGGGCAGGCTTTCGGCAAAGGCGCGCATGCCCTCGACGGCCAGCGCAGTCGAGAGCGGATTACGATCCCGCGCATAGAGCGCTTCGGCCGCATGGGCAATCGCATTGAGCGCGCTGGTGACGGTCATTGCGACGGGTAGGGAAGTGATCAGCTCCGCGTCATAAAGGATCACTTCGGGCTGGACCTTGGGGTCGGTCAGCGTGACTTTGCGTCCCGCTTCGGTCTGCCCAAGGATCGGGGTGGCTTCGCTGCCGGCATAGGTCGTCGGCACCACGATCTGCGGCAGGTCGGTGCGATAGGCGATCGCCTTGCTGAGACCCGTGGTCGATCCGCCTCCGACGGCGATCAGGCAATCGGCCTCGATTTCCCGTGCATGGGCGAGGGCTTCTGTCGTCACGTCAATCGGGGTGTGCATGGTCGCCCGGCTGAACAGCCCCGCCGCCAGGGCCCCCACATCCTCGGCCAAGTCCATTGCCGCGTCGGCCTGTTGCGGCGTCGACAGGATCAGCGCCCGACGGGCGCCAAGACGGTGGATCTCCTCTGCGACCTGGTGGCGGACACCGGGACCGAACCGCACCCGCATGGCCGCGCTGTTTGCGACGAACTTTTTTTGAAAATACGACATGCTTTTTGTTCTCCCGAGGTTCGGATAGCATGGGAAAACTGCGAATTTGATCGAAAGCCCTTGGTTTAATATAACGCAAAGTTATGAAGCTGGATCCACGACACCTCGAAATTCTTGCCGCCATCGTTGAACATGGTGGGTTGACTGAGGGGGCTGAGGCCCTTGGCAAGTCGCAGCCATCGGTCTCTCGTACGCTGTCGCAACTGGAGGCGCGGATCGGCGCGCCGCTGTTCAAACCGGGCCGTCGCCCCTTGCAACCGACGGATCTGGGGCTGGCGCTGGCCGAGCAGGGGCAGGCGGTGCTGAAGGCCAATGCCAAGGCATCCGACCTGGTTGCGCGGTTCCGGACCGGGCATTCGGGCCTGGTGCGCGTTGCCGGAACACCGATCTTCATGGATGGGGTGATCGCCAGCATGATCGCCCGTTTCCAGCAAGAGATCCCGGATGTAAGGGTCGATCAGTCCTATGGCTACGCCGATCCCCTGATCGAGCGTCTGCGCCTTGGCACATTGGATATCGCTATTGTCCCATTGCGGCGGTCCCGGGTTCCCGCTGACCTCAGCTTTCAGCCGATCCTGCAGGGGTTGAACGTCGTGGTGTGCCGCGAGAACCACCCGCTGACACGCAGCAAGTTCATCACCGCCAAGGAGATCGAAAACTACCCCTGGATCGCGCCGCCCGCCGACAGCCCGCTCTACAAGGATCTCAGGCGGGCGCTTTCGAATATCGGGGCAGAGGATTTTCGCATCAGTTGTTCGGGCGGATCCCTGGCTTCGGTGATCGGCGTGCTGACGGGATCGGACAGTTTGACGATCCTGCCCTATTCGGTCGTGTTCATGATGAAGGATCATGCGCGTATCGCGGCGCTGTCCCTTGATATCGGCCACCCGGATCGCGAGTTGGGCTTGCTGGTGGCATCCGAGGCCCAGCAGAGCCCGGCGGCCCGGCGGTTCCGCACCTTCGTGCACGCGCAGTTTGAATCACTGTCCCGCAGGATCGTGCAGCATCGCAAGGACCAGCTGTGGCGTTGACCCAGCCCGGGCCTCATGCAGAACAGGAATAGACCGTTCCTGACAGCACAAATCCACCCGTCGGCCCGAATCCATGCGGCACTCGGCCTCTCCCCATTGGCGCCTCCCCCCTTGACGGGCGCAACCCAAGGTATAGTGTTAATTCTACTTTAGCGAGAATATTCTGACATCGTTACTTTTTATCGGGGGGCGCCGTTATGCTTGAATTCGAGCAATTGGTTTCCGTGAATTTCCAGGGAACGGTCATTGTTTTTGGACGTGCGGTGGGCAGCGTCTCTGCCGATATCTATTTCAATGTGCTGGGCCAGGATGACAGCGCGGATGATCCGAAACTGGACTGGACCGGCTTCACCAAGCTCGACTTTCCGGATCAGCTGCGCCAGGCGGGGATGAGCCTGATCACCGTCGCTGCGGATGCAACGACCCGGCGGCCATCGCGCGCACCGTTTCGCGTGATCACCGATCAGGCCTATATCAGCGTGATCCAGCAATCAGAGCTGGGCACGCTCTATGTGAACCGGTTCCGGCTGCTGAAGACGCAGACCGAGTCGACCGAGAACGCTACCAGCTACAGTCTGAACCCGGCCTGGGAGGTGCGGTTTTCCCGTTCTGGCAAGGAAGACATTCCGGCGGACAGTTCCGATAGCCAGGGGTTCATCAATGGAGACGGCGAGCCCTTCCTGGAGCCGACGCTGGAACTGTCGATGGTCGATGGGATCAGTGACGGCAACTTCGAGGTCTTCTTTCTCCCGGTCAGCGGGCAGTCGTTCATGGCCTGGCAGTTCGTCACCCTGCGTCCCGACGGCACATCGTTCAACATGTTCAACTTTCCGCCCAGTGACACGGGCCTTTTGGATTATTCCGGCAAGACAGTGACCGCCGACTATGAGATCGAGCCGGATTCGGTGTTCTCGCTTGCGCTCAAGGCCGAGGGCGATGCCCTGCAGGCACAATCGCCCCCGCGGGCGGCAGCCTATACCAAACATGAAAATGTGGTCGGTCCCGATGGCACAAGCATCGGAGTCAAACGGGCGGTCCGGGTGATGCTGGCGATCCCGGTTGCGGATGCGGAGGAGGTCAAGACCGCGACCATCGACAGCGCGGTCGGCCCCGCCGGGACCATCGCAAAGCTGAGCGGCACAATCGTGGCCGATGCCATATCGCCCGCGGAGTTCGACCTCGATTTCACCACGGCGGCGCATCTGTCGCTGGTGCAACAGGGGGGCGGCAGCAATCCGCTGGCCATATCCGGCCCCTATGCACTGGCAGTCCTGGTGTCGCCAAGCGGGCTTGCGGATGGGGCGCAGATTATCGGCGGTGATACGGATGCGGATCCCAAGACGGCCGCGCCCTTTGTGCGCATCGTCGATGGTGGCAAGCTGGAGATCGGATTTGGCGATGGTACCTCCTCGGTCACCTGCCGCACCCTGCAGCAGGTGCTGTTTCCGGGCAACTGGTCGGCCATCGAGGTCTCCTATGCGGGCAAGGGGGAGAATCCGTTCACGGTCAAGCTCAACGGTAATGTGACGCCGCTGACATCGGTGAGCGCCGGAGCAGAGCCTTCGGGGTCGGCCATCAGCCTGATCGGCGCGCCGCAAGACGGGTTCGAAGGGGCGCTGAACCAGATCAAGGTCAAGGTCGCGGAGGATCTGGTGCTGGATCTGCCCTGCAACAGCGTCGATTACACGGTGCAGCCTGCCACCACACCGAATTCCGCCAGTGCCGATATCGTGGCCCAGGTTTTTGGCGCAAAGAGTGAGCCGTCCTCGGCCCCGGTCAGCGCCAACTCCAATGGCGCCTTCTATGTCAGCGATGACGGGCTGAGCTACTATGTCGGCCTGGCCGATTTCATCGCACCGCAATCGGCGATCTGCCTGATGGATGGATCGGACGGGTTGCTGCATCTCTATTTCAAGGGCGCGGATGCGGATCTGTCGGTGACGCAATATTCCAAGACCTCGGCGCGGGCGACCTTCTCGGCGGATTGGAACACCGACTGGAGCCAGGGCGGTGGAGAGGATCAGGACCGCAGCGCCTCCATGCCCTCGATCCGGGCCACTGCGCCTCACATGTTCTACCAGCACCGCGCGCAGGATTGGCGTCATGTCAGCGCAACCGTGCTGGCCTCGCCCGAGAAGGCGCAAAGCGGCCAGTTGAGTTTCGTGGCGCATCGGGTCGGTACCTCGCTGAACCAGACCGAGATCACCGTGCGGCCCTCGGCCACCTCGACGCTGTTGTGCGATGTAACCGTGGCGGCAGACGGCGGTATCGGCACCGAAACCTGGACCGGCCTGCCGCGCGATATCGATCAGTTTGTCAAGGTCTGGAACGGGGCTGCTTCCGGCAGCCCGGACGATCCGGATGTGCTGAACCAGAGCACGCCCTTTTTCGACTACAGCGGCACCTTGCCCCTCGTGCTGGCCCCCACAGTCGCAGACGACAGCTATTTTCTGTTCACCTCGGTGCCCGGTATCGAACCGCAGCTGCAAAGCGTGACGGTTGTGCAAGCGACGCAGCCGGACGAGGTGGATCTTGCCTTCGTCGCTGCACGGCCAAGCAACTGGGACGAGGGCAAGATCGCCCACAATTGGCCCGCTGCTCCGGCCTCGGCACGGGGGCTGATGGACCTGATGACCGGGCGGCCGGACAACTATGACTACACGAGCGTCACCACCCCCGGCAGCCGCGCCTATGCAAGCGAGGTGACGCTGAACCGCTCGGACGAGGCGCAGGCCCATGTGATCTTCTTCGTCCGGGACGCGCTCAAGGATTTCTCGCTGGTGATCGCGCAAGGGTCATCCAGCGCCTATTGCACGGTGACAATTGCAGGCACCAAACTGGCTGAGGTTCCGCGCGACCAGATCGCCTTTGCCAGGATCATCAATGGCGCGGACAAGGAATACAGCTACCCCGAGGGATACAAGACCGGGATCGCCAAACAGGTCTTTGCCAAGACCAACGGGCTGAGCGGTTCGGTGATGAACACCAAGGCGGCGGAACCGGCGAATGCCCTGGCCTATGCGGGCCTCTTGCGGGTGCTTTTCCAGGGGCAGAGCTATGACGCCTCTGTCATTCAGCCCATTGCCAAGACGGATGCGAGCGCCTTTCAGACGGCGACACTGAGCGCGGGCAGCGGCGATACGGTGGTGCGCGGGTCGCGCCTGTTTGGTTGCCTGGTGCCGGATCCGCCGACCAATGGCGGCATTGGCCGATTGTCCGATACCGCCCACTATGAAGGTGGCCGTGCGCCAATCTCGGTGCTGGGGTTCAATGGCGGCTGGATGCGGGTGACACCGCAGTTCAGCCTGACCACCAGTGTCGGCAATGCGGGCACAGTTTCGTTCAGCGTCGACAAGACGCCCAAGACCGAAGCCATCGCATTGGGCAAGGACCTGACCATCGAAGGCTGGGTCAAGCCCGACGCCAGCGGCAAGGGGCAATTGACCCGGGCACTGACCTATAATGTGACCGGCAATCTCAGCGATCCGGACCTGCCGATCCAATACATGCTCGGCAGCCAGCAGGGGCCCGCCCTGATCACCGGATCCTCGACCTATTTCCAGAAGTCCTTCAATTTCCGCCCCCCGAATATGACTGTGCAGGCCTATGTGAAGCTGAGCAACGACAGTGCCAGCGGCACCGTGCTGAGTGTCTTTGCGGTGACGGGTGGCGCGACATATCTGACCCTTTCCGTAAATCAGATGGGGCAGGTGGAGGCCAACCTGCGCGATGGCGCGGCGCAGGTCACCTCGACGGCAGCCCTGTCGGCGTCGTCTTGGACCTGCCTGACGGTCATGGTGACCAAGACCGCTGACGACAAGGTGACGCTCAAGCTGTTCCTCGATGACGGGGCGCCGGTTTCGGCACAGGCCGACAATACCTTTACCGATCGGCTGGGTACCTTGATGGTGGGCTCGGACCTTGGCGCATCGCTTCCCGCCCGGCTGAACGGCATCGCCTTCTGGCAACGGGCGCTGAGCGATGCCGAGGCAACCGGATCCTACACCTATGGGTTTCCCGACAATGATGCGGAGCTGGGGATCCGCTGGAACCTGGCCGAGGGGGCGGGCACCGAGGTGATGAATTCCGCCGATACCGGGGCGGAGTTCAACGCAAAGATCATCAATCCCGCCAGCCCGTCCTGGGATGAAAACGGCGCCTTCGACGTGCCTTACGCAGGGCGCAATGACTACATCCTGCAGTCCAACCGGATCATCAAGGACTGGACCCATGTGGCGCTCAGCTCCGAGCAGGGCTGGGGCGTCGATCTGGGGGGGGCGAATTCCGGCAAGGTGACTGATGGCGATGCCTTCAAGCCGGGGTCGGATCTGGCGCTTGAGATCTGGATGGTCCCTCAGAGTGCCAATTCCAAACAGGTGATCTTTGAAAAACCGGGGAGCTATTCGCTCTATCTCGACACTCTTGGTCGGGTGAACCTGCAACTGGAGCTGGAGCAGGCCAGTGAAACCTACCAGGATCCGCCAAAGACCTATAGTGCTCCGCCGATTGCGGCGCCGGTGGAGCTGGGCAAGACCAATCACGTGGTGGTGAACTTCACCACCGGGGCGGTAGCCAATAGCACCGGGTCCTCCGGCATGGTGGAGACCAAGTATTTCCTGCGGGCCTCGGTCTATGTGAACGGGCAGTTGGCGATGACCCCGGTCGACAAGGAAGACCTGACACAGCCGGTCTCCTTCAAGAGCGAGGACAGCCCTTTCTACATGGGTATTTCAGGCAAGAAGACCTTCAATTTCCAGGGGCTTTTGTCGCATGCGCGGGTCTGGAGCCGGACGCTGAACTCCGCCGAGATCACGCAGGTCTACAAGTTCCATGGCTATCCCAGCAGCACCGACGGGCTGGTGGCGGGATGGGATTTTGCCGACCAGGACGGCAAGACCGCCAAGGATGTGACCAAGAACAACGCCATGGTGCTGACGTCGAACCAGCTGTGGACGGTATGGCAGGATGTGTCGCAGGCGGCGATCTATGTGGACGGCGGCGCATCGATCCCGCAGCGCAAGTCGGCGGCGGATGTCGGGGGCTATGGCACCAGCCAGTTCACTTTTGGTGCGCTGAAGGGCGACAGCGGCTCGACGCTGCCCTTCAGGGGACAGCTGGATGATATCCGGCTGTTTGATATCCGCCTGACCCTGCAGCAGATCGCCGAGGCTCGCAACACGCCCTATGTGGGGGGGGAAACCGGGCTTTGCGGCTACTGGAAGATAGAGGCAGGCTCGGGTGACGTGATCTATGATGCCACCGGCACCGGCAACAATGGCACCGTGGTGCCAAGTTCGGCGGTGCCTGGCTGGACCTCGGACGCGGCGCCCATCCAGAACGAAGCGGATACCGTGGTCAATGCCCTGGGTGGGGTGGCGGCCTATGCCGTGGCGCAGCTGTCCGACGCGCCCAGCGTCATCGAATATGCCAGCACCCAACGTGATGCCTATGACAAGCTCTACTCGGTAATGATGCGGGGGTATTTCTATACGACCCCGGCAGAAACCACCGTGCTGCAACTGGGTTACAAGGTCGGCGATCTCGATACGATCTACGTCGGGCAGGTGCAGACCAAACCGTCGATCATCGGCTATATCGAGGGTGGTCCCCCGCTGCCGAGCGAAAACCAGACCCTGGCCTATTGGTCTGGCGACATGGGCGGGCCCGCTTCGGCCTATGCCAGCATTTCCTCGGTGACCTATGTGGAAAGCGATGCCAAGACCTGGTCCTTTGAGGCCAGCAGCTCGGCCCAGTTCATTTCGGAGTTCAACTTCACCGGCGGCTTCTATCAAAAGAGCGAGACCAGCACCTCGGTCGGGGTGGGGGCAGAGGCTGAAACCCAGGTCTTGGAGAACAAGTTCACCCTGGGCGGCAAGGTGACACTTTCGGGGGGGATCGGCTCCAGCGATGATGTATCGCAAAGCCATGAATATACCGAAACCCTGACCTCTTCCTTTGCGCCTGCCGGAGCCTGGGAGCCTGCCGACAATATCCTCAATCCGACCGTGGGGCGGCGCTACATCCAGAACAATATCGGCTCTGCCGTGGTGAAATCCGCGGTGGCCGACATGTACATGCAGGCGCTGAAGGGGACGCAAACGCCGGTGGGCTATACCCTGGTGCCCAACGACACGATCCCGATCGACAGCAATATCATCGATTTTCCGATCAACCCCAAATACGTCAAGAACGGCACGTTGGACGGTAAGGTCGGCCTGGTCAACGATCCTGACTACCCCGGCGCGAACGAAGAGCGAGGCAGCTACTTCAAGCCGGTCGAAGCCTATGATCTGAAAAGAAAGATCGAAAAACAGGAAGAGCAGCTCAAGGCCTATCACGACCAGTTCGACACCACCCGCTACAGTGTTCTGGGGTCCATGGGGGCCGTGAAATCCAAGCTGAAGGAAAACCCGGCCTATGACTTTGCGGCCAAGGTGAACAAGCGATCCCTGGTCAATACCTACGTCTGGACCGCTGCAGGGGGGCTGCGCCGCGAGGAACAGAGCGTGGCCAACAGCTATATGGAGAAACACAGCGGCGCCAGCGATCTGAAATTCGCGTTGGGCGCCGAGCTGAAATCCGATATCGGCACGCCCTTCGGGGGCTATTACATCGAAACGGACGCGATGTTCGGCGGTGCATTCACCATGAGCGCCAGCAAGGCCGATACGGCGGCGAATTCCTTCTCGCTGTCCTGCACCGTCGATCCAACCGATTTCCTGCCAGCCCCCAAGCTGCATATGAACGACAAGGGAGAGCTGGAATTTCTCGGCTATGAGACAAGCCCCGCACCGGGCAAGGTGGATGGCTACCGCTACATGTCCTTCATGCTGGCGCCCAAGGACGAGAATTTCACCGCACTCAACCAGGTGGTGGATCAGAACTGGCTCAACAATTCCACCAGCGCCGCCGCCAATGCCATGCGCGAGGCGATCGCAAACCCGACAGAGCCGTGGCGGATCCTGTATCGAACCACCTATGTCAGCCGCGTTCCTGCGCCCTTCCAGCCGGTGCGCGACGATACCACCGCCCCCAATATCGTGGCGCCCGCCAACCTGGCATCGAACCATTGGGTCCTTGGCGTGATGGATGAGCTGATCACCGTGCCCAATCCGACCCCGACCGAGATAGGCGAGGCCATCGATCAGATGTTGGGCACCGGGGCTAAGCCCGGTCTTTTGAAGGATATCGTGCCGTGGTGGACGGATTTCTTTGCCGCGGCGCAGGTCTATGGCTCGACCGATTTCATCGAGCTGGCCGAACTGCGCAGCGATCTCTTGGACTACATGATCTCGAAATACGAGGCCGAGGCCTACGCCTTGAGCTGATTGCCGGAATTTCAACAAAGGAGACTTAGGATGAGTGATGTAAACACGACCTTGACCCTGACCGGATTTCACACCGGCCTGTCCTCGGCCTTGCAGACCACGGTGGGCACCATTTCCGGCGGCTCGTCGATGAACGGATCGACCGGGTTCGCCATTTCCAAAGAACAAGGGGGCGATCTGACCTTCAGCGTCGTGTCGCTGACCGGTGATGTCGATGTGGTTGATCCGGCGACAATCACCATTGGCGCTCTTTTCACGCAGGATGCGCGGATCTCTGATCTGGAGCTGGAACTGCGGTGGAGCGATATCCCCGCAGAGAGCGAAATCGCGGTCCAGTCCAGCACCGGGGATCTCACGGTCAATCGCCGGAGCATGTCGGGCGACGGCAATTTCAGCGTCTCGGCGCAACCGGCGAAGGCCGGGGAAACCGAATTCGCCATTGCGACCTGGATCAAGAGGCCGGAGGCCCTGACCGCCAACAGCGCCGTCACCCTCACGCTGTCCTCACTCGAAGGCGGCGGCGGTGGTCCGGTGAAACAAACCTTGCTGGAAAAGCTGCGTATCGATCTGGGCTAACCCCATAGAAAGGAGACTATCATGGCTGAAGAAACCTGGCCCGGCATCGTCGTGCGCGCAAAAATCGGGGAAGATGGCACCGTTCCGCGCAGTTCTTCCTCGCAATCCCCCGACATCATCATTGCTCCGAATTCCGAACCCTATCAGGATCCGTCGATCCTCACGGATCCCAACAACTACGACAAAAGCTATCCAAACGCCCTGAACATCGGCCGCCCGAACTACCTCTATGTACGTGGCAAGAACTACACCGAAGCAGAGCTTTCGGGGCATTGGACCCTGTATTACGCTGAGCCGAACATCCTGCTTTACCCCTACCTGTGGGAGGACAATCAGCTCGGGACCTCGACCAACAACAAGCGGCCCGATTTCACCATTGGCGCGGGCGCAATCGGGGCGTCGACGGATCCCTTCCGCTGGATCCCGGCTGACGTATCGGATCACTATTGCATGATTGCCATTGCCGAGACACCCGATCATGGCAACCCGGTGGCAGGCGCCAACAATATCGACAGCCTGGCGAGTGTCATGTCCAACAATGCCAATATCGCCCAACGCAATGTGCAGATGGTGCGGGGCAACAAGCCGCAGCAGATCATGGATGCACGCTATAACCAGGGCGAACAGACGGCGACGGTGGATCTGGACGTGCGGTTCAAGAACATTCCCACCGGCACCCATTACAAGGTGACCTCGGGCACGCCCTTGGATGGGGAGGCGCTGATCAAGACCAATGAGAAGGATGCCGACGGGACCACCGAATTTGATTTCGGCGTCAGCTGGACCGACAAGACCATCCCCGCGCAGTGGAGTTCGCTGTTCACGGTCGAACTGTTCTTCAAGAGCGGCGGCACCTGGCCCGAAAAGGGCACCCCCCAGGTCGAGATCATCGGCAAGCTGTTGTTGACCGAAGACCATGTTCTTTATGCCATTGGTGAGGTTGCAGGGACGGATCCGGAAACCGGGGCGATGCGGATGACGGTGCGCGGCGGTCCGGTCAAGACCGTGACAGTCGGCTCCTGCGGGGCTGATTTCTTTGAAAGCGGCCCTGATATGTTCGATTGAACCGGGATCACCCAGCGTTCAGGCGCCAATACTCCCATCCCAGTGACGTCCCGAAAGCCCCTTTGCGGCACGGGGCGTCCCTGCACAGACAGGTGGGTGCCGGCATGGCGGTGTCTCTACATCAGCACTTCAAGCCAGAACCAGACGGTCAGGATCGACGCCCCGGTGGCAATCAGCACCGAAGAGGCCGCAACGCGGCGGGCCCGCCCGTACATATTGGCAAAGATATAGGCGTTGAACCCCGGCGCCATGGCGGCATTCAGAACGCCTGAACGGAACAGGTCCTGTTTCAGGCCCAGGGTGCTGCCCAGGGTCCAGACAATGGCCGGATGCACCATCAGGGCGGTGACGCAGACAAAGGCGATGGTGCGCAAATCGCCTTCGGGGCGGTATTGCACCAGCACGCCGCCAAGGGCAAACAGGGCGGCCGGGAGGGCGGCGCGGATCAGCAGTTGCAGGGCGTCATCGATCGTGCCGGGGATGGTCAGCCCTGCAAGGTTGAAGATGAACCCCAGGGCAATGCCCAGGATCAGCACGTTGTTGAACATGGCTTTCAGGACAGATCGCGCCATCTGCACATTGCCCCGGCCGCGGTTCTTGACGATCTCCATCACCGTGATGCCGATGCCGTAGCAAAACGGCGCATGAAAGGCGATGATCGCGTAGTTGCCAACCAGGTTGTCCGGGCCAAAGGCGCGCTCGGTGATGGGCAGCCCCAGGAGAACCGAGTTGGAAAAGAGACAGCAAAACCCGATGGCGACGCAGTCTTCCCAGTCGCGTTTGAAGATCAGCCGCGCGCCGAACAGCCCGATCAGGAAGCAGATGCCGGCGCCGGTGTAGAAACTGATCAGCAGGATCGGGTCGAAACTGCTGCTCAGGTCCAGATTGGCAATGGCGCGGAACAGAAGGCAGGGAATGGCAAAGCTCTGGGTGAACTTCATCAGGCCTTCGATGTGGCTTTGGGTGAAATAGCCTTTGCGCGTGGCGGCATAGCCTGCCGCGACGACCAGGAAAACGGGCAGGATGACGTCGATCAGGCTTTGCAGCATCTATGGATCCTTTGGCGGCGCTGGCGGGCGGCCCTAGAGGGGGACGCGGATCACCATGCCATCATAGGCAGGGGTGATGTGATCCGGAGTTTCGGCCTCGACCGTGGCGTAATCCATGTCGATATGCATATTGGTCAGAACCGCGCGGCGAGGCTGCATGCGGTCGATCCACTCCAGCGCCTGGCCCATGCTGAAATGGGTGGGGTGGGGCGTGCGGCGCAGCGCATCCAGAACCCAGCAGTCCAGATCGGTAAGCTCTGGCAGGGCGGCGTCGGGGATCTCGATCACATCGGGCAGATAGGCCAGGCCGCCGATCCGAAAGCCAAGCGCGTCTATCGAGCCATGACCGACCTCGAAGGGGCGGAAGGGGATCTCGCCGCCGGGGCCATTGATGCTGAACGGACCATTGATGCTGTGCAGATCCAGGATCGGCGGGTAGGGGGAGCCTTCGGGCTGCACGAAGGCATAGCCAAACCGCGACAGGAGCGCGTTCTGCGTATCGCCATCCGCATAGACAGGGATGCGCGCGCGCATGTTGAAGACGATCATCCGCAGATCGTCGATGCCATGCACGTGGTCCGCGTGGGAATGGGTGTAGACCACGGCATCCAGCCGCCCGACATTTGCATCCAGCAGCTGGCTGCGCATATCGGGGGAGGTGTCGATCAGCACCGTCGTGGTGCCATCGGGGCCATCCCGTTCGACCAGCATCGAGCAGCGCCGCCTTGTGTTGCGCGGATTGTCCGGGTCGCAATCACCCCAATGACCGCCAAGGCGCGGCACCCCGCCCGAGGATCCGCTGCCGAGGATTGTGTAACGCAGCTCTGCCATCACGCGGCCGCCTTATGTTGTGCGACCTTCCAGAACAGCCGGTCAAAGTTCTCCTGGGTGCGGGCGGCAAAATCGGCGTAGTCCAGGCCAAAGGCCTCGGCGCCGACCCTGGCGGTATGGGCCGTATAGGCGGGCTCGTTGCGCTTGCCCCGGTGCGGCGGCGGCGCCAGATAGGGGGCATCGGTCTCGACCAGGATGCGGTCCACGGGGGCGGCGGCAAAGATATCGCGCAGCTCCTGGCTTTTGGGGAAGGCAGCGATGCCAGACATAGACAGGTAAAACCCCAGGTCCAGCGCGGCCCGTGCCAGCTCTGCCGAGGAAGAGAAGCAATGCATGACGCAAGAATAGCTGCCGTTTTGCATCTCTTCCGCCAGGATGCGTGCCATATCGTCATCGGCGGCGCGGGCATGGATGATCAGCGGCAGGCCGGTTTCGCGCGCGGCCGCGATATGGGTGCGCAGGGAGGTCTGCTGAATCTCGGCACTGTCGGCGGTGTAGTGATAATCAAGACCTGTCTCGCCGATGCCCACAAATTTCGGGTGTTTGGCGAGGGCGACCAAGTCTTCAACACTGACCAGCGGCTCATCCGCCGCGCTCATCGGGTGGGTGCCCGCGGCATAGAAGACCGGATCATGCGCCTCGGCGATGGCGCGCACCGCGGGTTCGTTCTTCAGCTTGGTGCATATGGTGACCATGCGGGTGACACCGGCCTCGGCGGCGCGGGCGATCACCTGGTCCAACTCTCCGTCGAAATCCAGGAAATCCAGATGGCAGTGGCTATCGGTGATCTGGGGGAGGGTGCTGCTGCTCATGCTGTCTCTCGTCGCCTTCTTGCGCCGCAGCCCCCGGTAAAGCCCGTCAAAACGGTGGGTCAGCGCGACGCGGTATCCTGCATCTTGAAAACCGTATCTAGAACTAGGGCGGCGGGGTCAAGGTTCACCGCCTGCCCGTGGCGCGCCCGCGCGGTTGCCTCGGCCGACAGATCCGCCCAGGCTCGCCCTTTCAGCGGATCGGGTGCCAGCCTGGTCAGCATCGCCGCTTCGCCTGTTGCGGCTTCGGGATGGGGGGGCTGGCCGGTGGCGCCGGTGCGGGCAAGACGCGCCATGGCAAATTCCACCAAGGTCAGGAGCAGTTCGAATTTTTCGGCTCCGCCGCGCTGTGCGGCGGTTTCCGCCAAGGCAAGGGCGCGTTGGCGGTCAAGCCGGGGCAGGGAGTCGAGGATCTGCACCAACTCGCCATAGGTCTTGAGACCGCCGAGGTTCAATAGACGCAGCGCGGCGCCAACCGATCCCGCAGCCAGCGCCGCAAGGTGATCGGGGTTTTCCGGCAGATCGGCTCCGGATTGCACCAGTGCGGCCTGCATGTCCTCTGCCGAAAGCGGGCCCAGGCGCAGGGTGCGGCAGCGCGAGCGGATCGTCGGCAACAGCCGCGAGGGCTGGTGCGAGATCAGGAACATGGTGGTGCGCGCGGGCGGCTCTTCCAGCATCTTCAACAGCGCATTGGCGGCACTCGGGTTCATTTCATCCGCCGCATCCACGATCACCACGCGCCGCCCGCCATCGGTGGCCGAAAGGCCAAAGAACCGGTTGAGCGCACGAATGTCATCGACGACGATCTGATCGCGCAGCTTGCCCTTGTCATTGTAGCTACGGGTGATCGCCGCCAGGCCCGGCTCTGCCAGCGCGTGAATGCGGTGGGAGACCGGATGATCGGGGCTGATGTCCAGCGAGGTCGCGGGCGGCGGCGCTCCGAACAGCCCGCCCTCGGCTGGCGGGGTTGCCAGCAGGAAGCGCGCAATGCGCCAGGCCAGCGTTGCCTTGCCCACGCCCTGCGGGCCGGTCAACAGCCAGCCATGGTGGAGCCGGTCGGAATTGAAGGCGGTGAGGAAATCCGTTTCGGCCTTCTCCTGGCCAAAGATCCGCAGGGTCTCGCGCGGATGCGGCGCGCCTGCGGCCTGATCGGCGCGGGGCAGCTCGTCTTCGCCGCTCATGCGCGGGCCTCTGCCGGAGACAGGCGTTTTTGCGCGCAGGCCAGCACATCGGCGGCGACATCATCCACCGGGCGATCACCGTCCAGAACGCAGAAGCGGTCTGCGAATTCTTCCGCGAGGCTGAGGAAACCGGCGCGCATCTTTTCCTGTAGCGCGAGGCCGAAATCCTCGAACCGCTCCTCGGTGCCCTGGCGGCCCTTGGCACGGGCAAGGCCCTTGGCCGGGTCCATGTCGATCAGAAAGGTCAGATCCGGTTCGCGGCCGATCATCATGGTGTGCAAGCGGTCCACGGTGTCGCGCAGATCACCGCGCGACAGGCCCTGATACATGCGGGTGCTGTCGGCAAAGCGGTCGCAGATCACGATCTTCCGGGCAGCGAGCGCCGGTTCGATGGTGCGCTCCAGGTGATCGCGGCGGGCGGCGGTGAACAACAGGATCTCCGTCTCGGCGGACCATTTGTCGGGATCGCCCTCCAGCACCATGCGGCGGATCTCCTCGGCACCGGCAGAGCCGCCCGGCTCTCGCGTCAGCACCACCTCATGCCCGGCGGATTGCAAGGCTTCGGCCAGGAGCCTGCATTGCGTGGATTTGCCCGACCCGTCGATGCCTTCGAAGGTGATGAACAGGCCAGCGGTCGTATCGGTTGTCACATCGCCTCCTCGGGGCCGCTCAAGAAGCGTTTGATCAGCACCTGTGCGGCGGTTTTCACCCGCACCGGAAAGCCGCCTGCGGCAACGTCCCGCTCTGCCACCAGCGGCAGGCGCACCTCGGGCAGCTCGTCCGGCTGCAGCACAAGTTCCGCCAGCTTTTGGCCTTTCTCGATCGGGGCGTCAATCGGGCCGGTGTAGACGATCTCGGCGTTGACGTCCTTGCCGGTCAGGGCCGGGAGCAGGATCGTCAGGTCTTCGGCGGGCACCAGGCCTACCGATCGTTCAGCTCCACGCCAGACCTCGGCTTCGGCAACCGGGACACCGGCCTTGGCGATGGTTTTTTGGGTAAATTGGCGAAACGACCAGTTAACCAGGGCCTCGGCCTCCTCTGCGCGGGCCTTGGTGCTGTCCAACCCGGTGATCACGAAGATCACCCGCCGCTCGCCCTGTTTGGCAGAGCCGACCAGGCCGTAGCCTGCTTCGCTGGTGTGGCCGGTCTTCAAGCCGTCGGCGCCGATGCCCAGCGACAAAAGCGGGTTGCGGTTGCGCGTATTGGAGGGCGCGCGCCCGTCGAACTCAAAGGACCGTTCGGAAAACAGGGGATAATACTGCGGGAAATCCTCGATCAGCCGTTCGGCGAGTATGCCGAGGTCGCGCATCGACATCCGGTGGCCTGCTGCTGGCCAGCCGTTGGAATTGGCAAAGCTGGCGTTCACCATCCCCAGTTCGGCGGCGCGTTTGGTCATGTAGCGGGCAAAACCGGCCTCGGTGCCATCGGGGCTCAGCGCTTCTGCGATCACCGCGCAGGCATCGTTGCCGGACAGGACGATGATGCCGCGGATCAGATCCTCGACCCGCACCCGGTCGGTGGTGTCCAGGAACATGGTGGAGCCGCCGTAGCTCATCGCGTGTTCGCTGACCGGCAGGCGTTCATCCAGGGTCAGACGCCCATCGCGCAGGGCCTCAAAGGCCACATAAAGTGTCATCAGCTTGGACATGGAGGCCGGTGGTAGCGGTTGGTCCGCGTTCTTGGCCAGAAGCACCGTGTCGGTGCCCTGGTCCAGCACATAGGCGGCGCGCGCCTTGGTATCGAAAGCCGCCGCCGAGACGGTGCCGAGGGCCAGGAAAACCCCGGCCGAAACGGTGCATTTCAGAGCGGTTTTGACAAGATCGATCACGGCTGTGTCATCCTTGTGGGTCAGAGTTCAATCCGGGCCTTTGCCAGGCTCAATTGGTCACAGCGTAGGCATCCGAGAAACCGGTGGCCTTGACGCTTTTCAGCAATTGGCTGCGCTCGCTCTTGCTGTAGGCGGGGCCGACCAGCACACGCCAGAAGGGCTTGCCGTTGGAGGATTGCTCATAGACGGTCGGAATCATGCCCGCGTTGCGCATCTGTCCTGCGGTGCGTTCGGCATTTGCCTCGACGCTGAAGATGCCGATCTGGATAAAGGGTTTGTCGAGCGGCGAGACGCGCTGTTTCGTCGGCTTGGTGGGGGCCGCTGCAGCGGTGGCCTGGGGCGCGGGGGGCGGCGCCGAGGCTTCGATTGCCGCCGCTGCGCCTGCAATGGGATCAAGGGCTGTTTCCGAAACGGCACTGGGCGCGGGCGGGGCCTCTTGCGTATCGGTCTCGGCCACGTCCACCGCGTCTGGAGCACCCTCTTCCGGCGCGGCCTCGCGGCGCAGGGCGGTAACGTTCAATTCGACCGGGGCGCCGGCCAGCATGCCCAAGGCGGCGGCCGCGTCGGATGAGGCCTGGATGCGTGGTCCGGGGATCTCGCGCTCGCGCCGGAACAGGGCGCCGATCACGAATTTCCCGTTGGCGCTGTTGCGGATGATCACCCGCTCGGGATCCTGCGCATCGGGATGCGCCACCCAGACACCGCCAAGCGAGGGGCGGCCATCCCAAAGCCCGGCTTCGGTCACCTGGAAGACATCGGGAGTTTCCACGTCGCGTTCCACCAGCTTGGTGCGGTTCGAGGCGGGAACCGCAGCGGCGGAACTGTCCTTTGCCTGCAGGAAGGGCAGGCCCGCGCCGTCTTCGCAGGCGGCGAGCAACAGCAGGCTTACGGCTGCAACGCAGGCCCGTGCACCTGCCGCGCGGTATGGTGTGGCGCTGATCGGCTTGGCCCGCGTCATCCTGGCCTGAGCGATCGTGTCTTCAACCGTTTTGGCCCGTGTCATCTTGGCCCGTGTTTTCTTGGCCTGTGTCATGATGTTCCCCTGCCTGTGCTCATCTTGGCGTTCTGCCTGTGCCGGGTTTGCCGGTCGCGGTTGTGCTTTTTTGGTGATGATAGCCTGCGTCCGGGGCCATGAAAACCCTGTCGCCGATGCCATGGATCAAAAGCATCGTGATTGGCATGTTTTTGCGCGGCTTCGCATCTCTGCGGCTTTCCGGGGGCGCGATTTTCCTTGCACGTAGGTCGCGTGCAGCCTAAACCGCCTGCGGACCGGGGAGGTGGCAGAGTGGTCGAATGCGGCGGTCTTGAAAACCGTTGAACGTGAGAGCGTTCCCAGGGTTCGAATCCCTGTCTCCCCGCCACCACATCAAACGAAATTACACTGTGCCCTGCCACCTGATTGGACTGCTGCACTGTTGGCAGCCCGGGGTTTGCCAAAGCGTTTCCCTGGCACACGATCCGATGGGTCATTGTCCAGAAGGGTTTACGGCTCTTTTTTCAGGTGTTTCTGCCGCGTCCCGTTGGGATGTTTTATGGCAGCAACAGGCGAATTATGACCTGTGATCGCGGTCGTCTCCACAGGGCCAAACCAATCAACCGGAAAACGCTTCAGCGCGCGCTGCCGCTTCGCAAGAGGGCCGCTGTCCGGGCGGCCCCGCGCCGCAGCTTGCTGCGGCGCGGGGCCCAAGGCCGCCAAGGCTTGATCCGGCCGAAAGGCCGGGGCGAGACTGCGGGCGCGGGAGTGCCCCGGCTTGCCCTCTGCGCCTGTCAGCTGTCGCCCGCTTCCAGCTTGTCCTGGGTGCGGGTGTCGAAATCGCTGGCATCATGGCGTTCACGCAGTTGCGTGTGCAATTCGCCAAAGGCGCGGTTGACCATGCGGCCGCGGCTGACGGCGGGGCGGGCGTCGATCGCCTTGGCCCAACGCATGACATTCTTGTAGCTTTCCACGTCCAGGAACTCCGCCGCATCGTAGAGACGACCCAGAACCAGCTGGCCATACCAGGGCCAGATCGCGATATCGGCGATGGTGTAATCCTTGCCTGCGATGAAGTCGTGCTCGGCCAGCTGCCGGTCCAGCACATCAAGCTGGCGCTTGGTTTCCATGGCGAAACGGTCGATGGGATACTGCCACTTTTCCGGTGCATAGGCGTAGAAATGGCCAAAGCCGCCGCCCAGGTAGGGCGCGCTGCCCATCTGCCAGAACAGCCAGTTCATCACCTCGGTCCGCACGGGGCCCGAGGCGGGCAGGAACTCCCCGAATTTCTCGGCCAGATGCACCAGGATCGATCCCGATTCGAAGACCCGCACCGGGGTGTCACCGCTGCGATCCAGCAGGGCAGGGATTTTCGAGTTCGGATTGATATCGACAAAGCCCGAGCCGAACTGATCACCTTCGCCGATGTTGATCAGCCAGGCGTCATATTCGGCGCCTTCGTGCCCCTTGGCCAGAAGCTCTTCGAACATCACCGTGACCTTGACCCCGTTGGGGGTTGCCAGGGAATACAGCTGGAAGGGATGCTTGCCCGCGGGCAGCTCCTTGTCGTGGGTCGCGCCCGAGATGGGACGGTTGATGGAGGCAAAACGCCCACCGCTTTCCTGCTCCCATGTCCAGACTTTTGGTGGGGTATAGCTGGTATCGCTCATGTGAATGGCCCTGTTCCTGTTTTGGTACTCCCGCTGCGGCACAGCGCGGTACGGGTCTGATAACGTCTTTCAAGGAGAGATACTCTCCAAAAACTCCAGTGACTGGAAGCTGTGGGTGCAATGTTTTTCGTGCAAGCGCGCAGGGCGTGGCCTGCACTCACGCAGGGACACAGCCGCGTGAGGTCCGCTTCGCAACGGGCGTCAGAGCGATATGCTGGGTCATGAGAATGCCGCTGCGCATCGGCCGCGCGTGTATAGTGAAGAGGATGAGGAATGAAACGTTTTGCACTGGGCGCCCTTGCGGCGATGATCCTGTCAACATCCGCATTGGCGGGGGAGCAATATATCGACAGCACGGGATTTGCCGTCTCCGGCTATGATGTGGTGGCCTATCGCAACCTGGCCCAGACCCCCGTGGGCGGGGCGCAGCCCGCAGCCGTTCCGGGCCGGGCGGACATCACCGCCGACTACAACGGCGCCCGCTTTGCCTTTGCCAGCGCGGAAAACCGGGACCGCTTCCTGGCCAATCCCGCTTACTATGCACCGCAATACGATGGCCATTGCGCCTTTGGGGTTTCCAAGGGCGGCAAGGTGCCCGGTAATCCGAACCTGTGGCGGATTGTCGATGACAAGCTTTACCTGAACATCACGCCGGTCGTGGTGGGGTTTTGGGAAGCGGATATCTCTGGAAATATCAACAAGGCCGAAGGCAATTGGCCCGGTATCGAAGGGGCGGCTGCCTCTGACCGTGTGATCCCGAGTTTCCAGTCCTCCGCACCCACAGGGGGGTGAGGTTCTTTCGCACAGCAAAGAGCGTGTGCTTGAATAGAGAAAAGACCCCGGCACAAGGCGTGCGGGGTCTTTTTCGGTGTTCTGACTTTTGGAGGCTCTCTTACCGCTTGCGGTCGCGGCGCGAACTCATCGGCTGGAAGGCAACGCCAACATGGGCCTCGCAATAGGGTTTGCCCTGTTGAACCGGCAGGCCGCAGAACCAGAAATCCTCGGTCGCGGGGTCGCCCACGGGCCATTTGCAGGTCCGCTCGGTCAGCTCCATCAGCGATAGTTTCTTCGCCTTCTTTTCGACCTCGTTGACCTTGGCCAGCGCCTCGGGGCTGATCTCATTGGCCGAGGGCTGCGGCGGCAGCGGCTGGCCGGCCGGGATGATCTGCTTGCGGGCCGGAATGGCGGCCTTGGTTTCGGGGGCCGCTGCTGACGCGGCCGGAGCGGCGGCGCGGGCCGGTTCCGTCTTCGGCTCTGCCTTTGGCTGGGGTTTCGGCTTGGCGGCCGGTTTGGGCGCTGCTGCTGCTGCGGGCTTTTCCTTGGGTTCGGCGGATTTTGCGCCACCGGTGGCCCGGTTGGACAGGCCGAGGCGATGCACCTTGCCGATCACCGCATTGCGGGTGACCCCGCCCAGCTCCTTGGCGATCTGGCTGGCCGATTGGCCCTCGCCCCACATTTTCTTGAGCAGTTCGACGCGCTCGTCTGTCCAGGACATATGTTGCCTTTCCAAGCTGAAAGCGGCCCCAGAATCCTGCGGCCGCCATCGAGTTCCGATACGAGGGCCTATTTTAATCACTGACGCCCGAGTTACAAGGCGTCTTGCGCCTGTGGGCGCAGCAGCTATGCAAAGGGAGCGTGGATCGAACGCCCTCTGGCCGCGCTGGGAACAGAGAACGAAGGAGCAAACCCCATGAGCGAAACGGATCAGGCATATCGGGTCGGAATGGGAGAGCGCCGCTTTGGCTCGGTAAACTGGCTGGGCCTGCAGACCCTTGCAGGACGCGAGATTAAGCGGTTTTCCGTGGTCTGGACCCAGACCCTGCTGGCCCCCTTGATGACGGCGGCGCTGTTCCTGATGATCTTCAATATCGCCATCGGCCCCAAGCGGGGCGATGTGATGGGGGTACCTTTCCTGACCTTCCTGGCGCCGGGGATCATGATGATGACGGTGATCCAGAACGCCTTTGCCAATACCTCGTCCTCCATCGTGATTTCCAAGGTGCAGGGCAATATCGTCGATACGCTGATGCCGCCCCTGTCCGGGCTGGAGCTGCTTCTGGGCTACCTGGCGGGTGCTGTCGCGCGCGGCGTGATCGTGGCGCTGGCGATCGGCCTCGGGCTGATGCTGGTCTTGCAGATCGTGCCGACGCATCCGCTGATCGCGCTTGTTTTCGTGGTGCTGGGTGCAGCCTTCCTGGGCGGGCTGGGCATTGTCGCAGGCGTCTTTGCCGACAAGTTCGACCAGATGGCGGCGATCACCAATTTCATCGTGACCCCGTTGGCCTTTCTTTCGGGCACTTTCTACTCGGTCGAGGCACTGCCGCCGGTTCTGCGGGGGATTTCCCACGCCAATCCGGTCTTTTACCTGATCGACGGGGTGCGCTACGGGGTGATCGGCACCTCGGACAGCTCGCCCGTGCTGGGGTTTGTCGTCTGCCTTGGCGCGACGTTTGCGGTCTGTCTTCTGGCCTGGGTGATGCTGCGCAAGGGCTATCGGCTCAAGGCCTAATCGACCCTTAGTCCGGCTTTCTCTGGCGTCCCTCGCGCCAGGCCAGGATGGCGGCCCCGGCCAGGATCACGCCCGCGCCGAGCAGGGTGATGGCATCCGGCACCGCGCCATATCCGAGGAAATCATAGAGCGCGGCAAAGATCAGCGTGGCATAGCTGAAGGGCGCCACGAAGGAGGCATCGCCCCGCGCCATGCCGTTGACGAAACAGGCCTGCGCACAGGCCATCAGCACGCCCAGACATGCCAGCGCCGCCCATTGTTCCAGGCTCGGCATCTGCCAGACCGGCAGCACCGCCAGGCTGGCAATCAGCACGCCCAGCGAATTGTTGACCCATAGGATCTGCAAGGGCGCCTCGCGGCCCGAGAGCTTCTTGATGAAGATCAGCTCCATCCCCATCACCACCGCCGCGCCAAGCGCCAGCAGGGCCGCGGGTTGAAAGCTTTCCGGGGTCGGCCGCAGCAGGATCATGGCGCCGATCAGGGCGATCCCCGCCGCGCCCCAGCGCCAAGGGCCGACGCGTTCGCCCAGAAGCGGAATCGCCAGCAGCATGCAGAACACCGGATTGAGGAAGGTGATCGCCGTGGCATCGGCCAGCGGGATATAGGCCACGGCGGCAAACATCAGCGTGACACCGCCCCAGCCAAAGGAGGTGCGCCCGATGTGAAGGCCCCAATGCGGGCGGCTCAGCCGGGGGCGCAGCGCGGCGACCACCGAGGAAATCGCCAGGAAGGCAAAAAGAAACCGCCCATGGGAGATCTGCATCGGGTGCAGCCGGGGCCCCAGCGCGTCGCTGCCCAGCATCTTCGCCATCAGGGTGGTGCCCGCAATGAAGGCGGTCGCCGCGAGGATCAGCGCGGCGGCCAGCATCGGGTTCTGGGGAGTCGGGGTCTGGGAAGCGGGAGCCGTCATGCACCAACCGGTGCGCCTGTTGCGCGCAAAGTGCAAGACCAAACCCTTCGCCGGGCGCCGAAAGCAGGGCTTTCAGTTTGGACGCGCCGCGCCGGGTCTCATGACGTTTTGCACATGAGCGCTGCACAAAAGGGGTTTCTTTTTCCTCAAAGCTTCCTTATGGACCCGTTTTATGATCAAACGTGCACATACACCCGCGCTCCGACGCCGACGCATTTTTGCGTAAGCGGCTTCTTTGATCTTTCGTGCCTGGATGATGGCACAGACACCCCTCAATAGTATTGACCCTCCGGCCTGGCTTATGCATGGCTTTGGCCTCCATGTTTGAAAAGGATGATCCTGATGATCCCGTCCGTTCTGCCGACCTACAATCGTGCTCCGCTTCAGTTCGTCAAAGGCGAAGGTGCCTGGCTGATCGAGGCTGACGGGCGACGTTTCCTGGACCTGGGCGCCGGGATCGCGGTCAATGCGCTGGGTCATGCCCACCCGGCCCTGGTCGAGGCGCTGACCTCCCAGGCGCAGAACCTCTGGCATGTCTCCAACCTCTACCAGATCCCGCAGCAGCAGGCGCTGGCCGACAAGCTGGTGGAGAACAGCTTTGCCGATACGGTGTTCTTCACCAATTCGGGCACCGAAAGCTGCGAGCTGGCGGTGAAGATGGCGCGCAAGTATTTCTACGACAAGGGCCAGCCCGACCGGGTTGAGATCATCACCTTCGAAGGTTCTTTCCACGGGCGTTCCTCTGCCGGGATCGCGGCGGCGGGGTCTGAGAAGATGACCAAGGGCTTCGGTCCGCTGCTGCCGGGGTTTGTGCATCTGCCCTGGAACGATCTGGAGGCGGTCGCGGCGGCGATCACCGAGAAGACCGCAGCGGTCCTGATCGAGCCGGTGCAGGGCGAAGGCGGCATCCGCCCGCTGCCCGACGCCGATCTGAAGGCGCTGCGCGCCCTTTGCGATGAACAGGGTATCCTGTTGATCCTGGACGAGGTGCAATGCGGCGTGGGCCGCACCGGCAAGCTGTTTGCCCATGAATGGGCGGGCATCACGCCGGACATCATGATGGTGGCCAAGGGCATCGGCGGTGGCTTCCCGCTGGGCGCGGTGCTTGCGACGGAAGAGGCCGCCAGCGGCATGACCGCAGGCACCCATGGCTCCACCTATGGCGGCAACCCCCTGGGCTGTGCCGTGGGCTGCGCGGTGATGGACGTGGTCACCGATCCCGAATTCCTGGCCGAGGTGAACCGCAAGGCGGGTCTGTTGCGGCAGAAACTGGAGGGGCTGGTCGCCAACCACCCCCAGGTTTTCGAAGAGGTGCGCGGCTCTGGCTTGATGCTGGGCCTCAAGTGCAAGGCCGCGAACCTGGATGTGGTCAAGGCTGGCTATGACAACGAGGTGATCACCGTGCCCGCCGCCGACAATGTGATTCGCCTGTTGCCGCCGTTGAACCTGACGGACGAGGACATCGCCGAGGCCTGCACCCGTCTCGACAAGGCCGCGAGCCAAGTCGGCGCCGCCTGAGCGATCTTAGAATTCCAATGTGGAGGGTCGGCTCCCCCCGGCCTTCCAGACGACAAGAAGTGACATGATATGAACCATTTCCTCGACATCCACAAAACCGATGCCGATGCCCTGCGGGGCATCATCGATCACGCGGGCGCCATGAAACAGGCGCGCCTCGGCCGCCCCAAGGGCGCCCCCGATGACGAACAGCCGCTGGCGGATCGCATGGTGGCGCTGATCTTCGAGAAACCCTCGACTCGGACGCGCGTGTCCTTTGATGTGGGGGTGCGCCAGATGGGCGGGCAGACCATGGTGCTGTCGGGCAACGACATGCAGCTTGGCCATGGTGAGACCATTGCCGATACCGCCCGCGTGCTGTCGCGCTACGTGGACATGATCATGATCCGGACCTTTGATGAATCCGTGCTGATGGAAATGGCGGAATATGCCGATGTGCCGGTGATCAACGGTCTGACTGACCGCACACACCCGTGCCAGATCATGGCCGATATCCTGACCTATGAAGAGCATCGCGGCTCGATCAAGGGCAAGAAGGTGGTCTGGACGGGGGACGGCAACAACGTCTGCGCCTCCTTCCTGCATGCGGCGGCGCAGTTCGGATTTGACCTGACCTTCACCGGCCCCTCGCAGCTGGACCCAGAGGATGAATTCGTCGGCCTGGCGCGCAAGGCAGGGTCGAAGGTGGTGATCGAACGCGATCCCGTGAAGGCCGTGGAAGGCGCCGATCTGGTGGTGGCCGATACCTGGGTCAGCATGCATGACAGCCAGTCCTCGAAAGAGCGGCGCCACAACATGCTGCGCCCCTATCAGGTGAACGATGCGCTGATGGCCCACGCCAAGGAGGACGCCCTGTTCATGCATTGCCTGCCCGCCCACCGCGAGGAAGAGGTGACCTCTTCGGTAATGGACGGTCCGCAATCGGTGATCTTTGACGAGGCCGAAAACCGCCTGCACGCGCAGAAGGCGGTGATGCGCTGGTGCCTCGGCGTCTGATCCGATGAGCCGGATCGGGCGGGCCCGGCCCAGCCCTGCCTGAAAACGACAAACCCCTCGCGCCATGCCTGCCGCGAGGGGTTTTCTTTTGCGTCTTCGGTCTGTTGTGTCAGCCGATGATCGTCGTCAGCGCCCAGAAGGTCACGCCGGACAAGAGGGCCGCGGCGGGAACGGTGATCACCCAGGCGGCGACGATGGTCATGAAGTGGCTGCGGCGCACCAGCTTGCGGCGGCGGCGTTCCTCGGGGGCGATGCGCAGCTCCTCGGGGCGCTGCAGCGAGAATTTGCGCAGGCGGTTCTCGGCGTGCCATTCGCGGAAGAACCCGACGCCGAAGACCGCGCCAACCGCGATATGGGTCGAGGACACCGGCAGGCCCAGCCAGCTGGCGACGATCACGGTGATGGCAGCCGACAGCGACACGCAATAGGCGCGCATCGGGTTCAGCTTGGTGATCTGGCTGCCCACCATGCGGATCAGCTTGGGTCCGAACAGGAACAGGCCGAAGGAAATGCCGAAGGCGCCGATCACCATCACCCAGGTCGGGATTGCCACCTTGGCGGCAAAATCCCCGAACTCCGAGGCATGGACGATGGCGGCGAGCGGTCCCACCGCATTGGCGACATCATTGGCGCCATGGGCAAAGGACAGGAGGGCGGCCGAAATCACCAGCGGAATGCGGAACAGGATCTTGAGCGATTTGTTGCGGTTTTCCAGGCCCTGGGACTGGCGGGCGATCATCGGCTTGGTGATCAGCCAGCTCAGCACCGCGAAGCCCAGGCCGATCAGAAGTGCGGTCTGCAGGTCGATCTTGATGATCTTCTTCAGGCCCTTCAGCGCCAGGTAGGAGGCAAAGGCCCCCGCCATGATACCAACCAGGATCGGCACCCATTTGCGGGCGGCGGCGATCTTGTCCTCCTGGTAGATGACCTTGGCCTTGATCACGGCCAGGAACAGAGCTGCGATGACACCGCCCAGCACCGGCGAGATGACCCAGCTGGCGGCGATCTTGCTCATGGTGGCCCAGTTGACCGCCGACAGGCCCGCTGCCGCGATGCCTGCGCCCATGACGCCGCCCACCACCGAATGGGTGGTGGAGACCGGCGCGCCGATCCAGGTCGCCAGGTTCACCCAGAGCGCGGAGGAGACCAGCGCCGCCATCATCGCCCAGATGAAGACATTGGTGGTGGCAACGGCTTCGGGGTCGATGATCCCCTTGGAAATGGTTGAAACCACATCGCCCCCGGCCAGCAGCGCACCGGCACTTTCGGCGATGGCGGCGATCACGATGGCGCCGCCCATGGTCAGCGCGTTGGCGCCCACCGCCGGCCCCATGTTGTTGGCCACATCATTGGCGCCGATGTTGAGCGCCATATAGGCGCCAAAGACCGCTGCGGCGATTACCACGAAATTGACCGGCGAGCTGCCCAGGAACACCGCAGCTGCGGCCCCCGCCAAAACGATGAAGGCCAGCGCGATGCCCGGGCCGACCAGGGGGCGGGAGACATAGGCCGTCGCCAGCTCCAGCTGCGAAATCCGGTTCAGGTCCCGGTCCAGGGTTTCCCAGTGCTTGCTGTCGATTTTTTCGCCGCTCTGGCCATTTTCGCCCATGTCGTCAGTCCCCATATCAACGATGGGCCTGCGGTAGACGCCCTGCGGCATTCGCGCAAGAGTGGCGTCACAAAATATTTACAAAGCTGTTACAATTGCCGCAGAAGATCCTGCAGCTCCGGTTCCCGCACCAGGTTCGCGGCCTTCTTGGCGGGCATCCAGACGCGTTTGCGCTGATGGGCTTCGGGGTAGTCGTCCTTCATTCGGCAGACCTCGGCCAGATAGACCAGGGTTTCCACCGCCTCGATCGTGCCGTTGCTGCGTTCCTTGCGATAGCCGTAACTCCCGAAGGGCGCGCCCTCGATACGGGCATCGACGACACCGGCCTCTTCCCAGGCTTCCTGCAGGGCGGATTCGGCGCCGTTCTTGCCCCGGATGGGCCAGCCCTTGGGAATGATCCAACGCCCGGTGCCCCGGCTGGTGATCATCAGCACATCGGTGCCCGAGCCGGTCTTGCGGCAGCACAGCGCTGCAACCTGCACCCGTTTGGGGCGGAAGATCATGGGGCGGAGAAGCTCTTCCCATGCCTGTGCAAGGATCGATGTCATGCCTGAACTGCTTTCGGTCGTCTTTTCGTTGGTCGTCTTTTTGCCGTCTGATGCGGCTTGGCCCGTGCCGGTTCGGACCCGTGCTGCCGCTGTTGGTTAATATAGATATGTGGATAAGATGCATTTTTCAATCCCTGCTTGAGTTTGTGCGGGAAGTGTGAGTTTTTCGCGGCATCTGGATCCGGCTTGCCCTCCTCAAAGGGGGGGGGCGCAAAATCCGGGATGTCAAAATGTTTGGGGAGGACAGGCAGATGAAAGCGGCATTGGTGACAGGGGGCGCGCGGGGTATCGGGCTTGCGACCGCGAAGGGGTTGCTGGATGAGGGCTGGCAGGTGGCCATTCTCGACCGCGACAGCGAGGCGCTGCAGGCAGCGGGGCGCGAGGTATCGGGTCTTGTTCTCATCGATGCGGATGTTTCACGCCCCGAAGATGTGGCGCGCGCGGTTAAGGAGGTGACCGGGGCCTTCGGGCGGCTCGACGGGCTGGTGAACAATGCGGGTGTTGCGGATTTCGGCCCCATCCGGGAGACGACATTCGAACGCTGGCGCCGGGTGATGGAGACCAACCTGGACGGTCCCTTCCTGATGACGCAGGCCTTCACCGATCTTCTGGCGGCGGATGGCGGCGGGGCGGTGGTCAATATCACCTCGATCTCGGGGCTGCGGGCCAGCACCCTGCGGGTGGCCTATGGCACCTCGAAGGCAGCGCTGGCGCAGCTCACCCTGCAGCAGGCGGCGGAACTGGGCGAGATCGGGATCCGCGTCAATGCGGTGGCGCCGGGTCCGGTGGCGACCAAGCTGGCGATGGCGGTGCACAGTCCCGAGATCATCGCGGCCTACCACGATGCGCTGCCGCTGAACCGTTATGGCAAGGAAGAGGAGATCGCAGCGGCGATCAATTTCCTGTTGTCGGACAAGGCAAGCTTCATCACCGGGCAGATCTTGGCCGCCGATGGCGGGTTTGAGGCGACGGGCATCGGCCTGCCTGCGCTTCGTGCGGATGAGGCAAAGACCCGAGACTAACCTCTGCACCGGGGCGGCTCCCACCCGCGGAGCGCTGCATCGAAGATGCCGCATCCGCCGTTGGGCATGGCAGCGCGCAGATGCGCGCTGCACTGGCGCGCCATCGCGGCCGTGCCGGTTTCAGGACTTGCGCCGGTTTGCCCGCAAGGTCGGATCGGCCTCGGTCGGGTCTTCGGGCCATGGATGTTTGGGGTATTGGGCGCGCATGTCCTTGCGCACATCGGCATAAGAGCCTGCCCAGAAGCCGGGCAGATCGCGGGTGATCTGGATCGGACGTTGAGCCGGGGACAGGAGCGTCACCTTCAGCGGCACCCCCGCGACGGTGGGGTGGCGCGTGACGCCAAACATCTCTTGCAGGCGCACGGAAATCTCCGGCGCCTCCTGTGCGTAGTCGATCGGTATCTTGCGCCCGAGGGGCGTGATGAAACTGCCGGGCGCCTCGCGGTCGAGCACCTGCGTCTGCTCCCAACTGAGCGCGGCGCGCAGGGCGGGCAGGAGGTCGAACTGCTTCCAGCCCTGCGCCGACTTCACGCCGGTCAGCATCGGCAGCAGCCAGTCTTTTAGCGTCGCCATCAGTCCGTCGTTTGAAAAGTCCGGTAGATCGTGCCCCTCGGACCGCACCAGCTTGACGCGGGCGACAAGGCGTGCGGCGGCGCCATCCAGGCGCAGGCCCAGGTCGCGCACCCCGTCCAGCATCGCCTCTGCCACCGCATCGGGAGGGACATCCTTCCAGATCCGATCCTCCAGGACGATGGCGCCCAGGCGCTGCTGCTGACGCGCGACCACCCGGCGCTCGCGCTTGGACCAGGTGCAGCTGTCGACCCAGACGATCTGATCGGCAAAGAGCTCGCGGATTTCGCCGAGGGTAATCTGCGCGGCCATGCGGATCTTTGCCTCGCGCGGATTGCCGTCAGTGTCCAGCGCCACCAGGAAGGGGGCGGCGGCAAGCGTATCCTCTGGCGGCAGCACGGCGCCCTTGCCGCCCGACAGAACGTAGCGGGGCGCATCGCCCTTGCGGCGCTGGCCGATGCGGTCGGGATAGGCGAGGGCGGCCAGCCCGGCAGGGGACAGGCGGGCGCCCTCTGCCACTTTGGCCTTGCGCAGGCTTTGCTCCAGCCTGCGGGCCTCGGCGCGGATTCGGTCGATTACCGGCAGCGTAACCTGATAGGGGCGTTTGCGCTGGAACGCCTTGGGATCCTTCAGCGCCTCAAGTCGCAGCATCAGATCGGACGGGGCACCGCGCAACGGGTCCCGTTCGGCCAGAAGAGCGGCCAGCGTCGCGGCCTCGGCGCGTTGCGTTGCACTGGCCTGCAGCAGCATATGCGCAAGACGCGGATGCAGGGGCAGGGCCGACAGCGCCTTTCCGTGAGGGGTGATACGCCCCTGATTATCGAGAGCCCCGAGGAAGGTCAAAAGGCTCCGGGCCTCTTGCAAAGCGCCGTCTGGCGGTGGGGTGAGGAAGGCGAGATCATTCTCGGCGGCGCCCCATAGCGCCAGTTCCAGCGCCAGGCCAGCCAGATCGGCAGAGGCGATTTCGGGCGGGGGGAAGGCGGCCAGCGCGCCTTCCTCGCCCTTGCTCCAGAGCCGATAGCACACCCCTTCCGAGACACGACCCGCACGGCCCTGTCGCTGGGTGGCCTCGGCGCGGGTGACGCGGTCTGTCACCAGCCGCGACATGCCGGATCCGGGATCAAACCGGGCCCGGCGCGATTGCCCCATGTCGACGACCACCCGCACATCCTGAATTGTCAGCGAGGTTTCCGCGATCGATGTGGCCAGCACCACCTTGCGGCCCGATTGGGCGGGCTGGATGGCGGCGCGCTGCTGGGCAAAGGGCAGGGCGCCGAACAGCGGATGAACCGAGCAGCTGCCGGGCAGACGGCTCTCCAGGGCGGCGGCCGCGCGGCGGATTTCGCCCTCGCCCGGCAGGAACACCAGAATGCCACCGCCCTCCTTGCGCGTCTCGGCCTCGGCCCGGACCACCAGATCGACCAGCGCATCAATGCGCCGCGCATTTGCGGGCAGGGGGCGCTCCAGCCAGCGGGTTTCAACCGGGTAGCTGCGCCCTTCGGAGGTGACGAGCGGCGTCTCCATCAGCGTGCTGACCGGTTCGGCGTCTAGGGTGGCCGACATCGCCAGCAGGATCAGATCGTCGCGCAGGGCGCCCGCGACCTCGAGGCAAAGCGCCACGCCCAGATCGGCATTGAGCGAGCGTTCGTGGAATTCATCGAAGATCACCGCGCCGACGCCGGGCAGGTCGGGATCGGATTGCAGCATGCGGGTCAGGATGCCCTCGGTCACCACCTCGATCCGGGTCGCCTTGCTGACCTTGGCCTCGCCCCGGATGCGGTAGCCCACGGTTTCACCGGGGCGTTCGCCCAGGGTTTCAGCCATGCGCTCGGCAGCGGCGCGGGCGGCAAGGCGGCGCGGTTCCAGCATGACGATGCGGCCCGCGCACAGCCCGGCTTCCAGCATGGCAAGCGGTACCTTGGTGGTCTTGCCCGCACCGGGCGGGGCCTGCAGCACGGCGCGGCCGCTCTGTTTCAGGGCGGCGATCAACTCGGGCAGGGCGTCATCGATGGGCAGGCGTGTCATGTCCGCCTTATCGCCAAAGCGCCGGGCGGGGTCCAGTGTCGCGCGTGCTGCGGCTGCATGCCACTGGACAATCCGGCCCTGCCTGCGTCAAGTATGCGAAACTTTTGCAGAGGGGGTCGGCATGGATATCGCGCAGATGGGGGAGAGGATCCTGAAGGGGGATCGGCGGGCGCTGGCGCGGGCGATCACCCTGGTCGAAAGCGGCCGCGCCGATCACCGGGAACAGGCGCTTGCCCTGCTCGAGCAGCTGGCCAAATCCGGGCGGCAATCTCTGCGCATCGGCTTGTCGGGCACGCCGGGGGTGGGCAAATCCACCTTCATCGAGAGCTTTGGCATGATGCTGGTGGGGCGCGGCCTGCGGGTCGCGGTGCTGGCGGTGGATCCCAGTTCGGCGCGCTCGGGCGGCTCGATCCTGGGGGACAAAACCCGGATGGAGCATCTCAGCCGCCAGAAGAACGCCTTTATCCGCCCCTCTCCCAGCCAGACCACACTTGGCGGCGTTGCCCGGCGCACCCGCGAGGCGGTGTCCCTGTGCGAAGCGGCCGGTTTTGACGTGGTTCTGATCGAAACCGTTGGCGTGGGGCAATCGGAAACCGTGGTGGCGCAGATGTCGGATCTGTTCCTGCTGCTCTTGGCGCCTGCCGGGGGCGACGAATTGCAGGGCGTCAAGCGCGGCATCATGGAAATGGCCGATATCATCCTGGTGAACAAGGCCGATGGCGATCTGAAACCGGCGGCCACCCGTACCTGCGCCGATTACGCGGGCGCATTGCGCCTGCTCCGCAAACGGCCACAGGATCCCGAGGGCTTTCCCAGGGCGATGATGGTTTCGGCCCTCGCCGAAGAGGGGCTTGAGGGCGCTTGGGCCGATATCGAGACGCTGGCGGATTGGCGGCGCGAGACCGGACATTGGGAACGGACCCGCGCCGAACAGGCCCGCTATTGGTTTGCCGAAGATGTGCGCCAGGCCTTGCTGTCGCGGCTTGAAAGCCCCTGGGCGCAGGCGCGGATGGCGGATCTTTCCGAGGCGGTGGCGCAGGGTCGGCAGACCCCGGCCGCCGCGGCGCGGGACATGCTGAAAGGGCTTGGGCTGGAGTAAGGCGGCACTTTCCTGCGAAGGGAGCTATAAAACCCGGCCATACGTCTTGACCCTGCCGGTGATTCCTCCTAAACGCATCCAACCAGTTTTCGGGCGCAGCCAATGGCAGCGCCCCTTGTGATTTGGCGGCAGATTCGGGATTTCGTCCGGTAGGCCGCCCCAGATACGAAGGAAGAACCCATGTCGCGCCGTTGCGAACTGACCGGAAAAGGCCCGATGACTGGCAACAATGTCAGCCACGCCAACAACAAAACCAAGCGTCGTTTCCTGCCCAACCTGAACGACGTCACCCTGCAGTCCGAGACCCTGGGTCGCGGCATCAAGCTGCGCATCTCCGCAGCTGCCCTGCGCTCGGTTGACCACCGCGGTGGTCTGGACGCCTTCCTGGCCAAAGCCAAGGACGAAGAGCTGTCCGCAGCGGCACTGAAGGTGAAGAAAGAGATCGCCAAGGCACAAGCTGCCGAGGCCTGATCCGCTTCTCTCAAGAGCTATCTCGTGAGACGCCGCGCTGGAGATCCCAGCGCGGCGTTTTGCCGTCTGGGGCGCGTCCGAATGTCGCTTGCAGTCGGCTCCGCGCAGGGGCATATCGGGATGTGATGATGCAACGCCTGCGCATATACATCGGGATCTTCCTGTCCCTGGCCGTGGTTCTGACCGCCCATAGCGCCGCCGCCATGCGTGGGGCACAGGATGCCACCGGCCAGATGGTGATCTGTACCGGCACCGGTCCGGTTGCGATCTATGTGGACAGCGACGGGCAGCCGGTCTCGGCGCCGCACTACTGCCCCGACTGCGTGATGCATATCCTGGATCTCGCGGCCGGTGCTGCCGTCGATGCTCCGATGCCCGCCGATGTCGCCATCCTGAACGGTCTGCCCCCCGTTGCGGTGCCGCTCCTTGCTACACATGCGCAATGTGCCTTTGCGCGTGGGCCGCCGGCCTCTGTCTGATCTCACCACGACCAATCCCGGCCTTTGAAGGTCGAGCATTCAGACAGATACCGACAAGAGGAGACCTCAGATGTCTTTCAAATCCTATGTTTTCGCCGCAACCACCGCCGCTGCAATGACCCTGGCAGGTGCCGCCCTGGCAGGTGGCATGATGGTAGAGGACGCCTATGCGCGCGTTTCGACCAAGATGTCCGCCAGCGGCGCGGCCTTCATGCAGATCATGAACCACACCGGCGTCGATGATCGCCTGATCGATGCCCGCTCCGACGTTTCGGAACGGGTCGAGCTGCACACCCACCAGGGCGATGCCAATGGCGTGATGAAGATGGTGCATGTGGAGGAAGGCTTTGCCATCCCCGCGGGCGAAACCCACATGCTGAAGCGGGGCGGCGACCACGTGATGTTCCTGGGGCTGAAAGAGACCCTGCATCATGGCGATGTGGTGCCGCTGACCCTGGTGTTCGAAAAGGCCGGAGAGGTGAGCCTGGACGTGACGGTGGACCTGGAGCGCAAGCCTGCCCATGGCCACGGTGGCATGAAACACGGCCAGAAATCGAACTGATCACGCGCATCACCGATGCGGCCGCGGGCCAGTCTCCCCTTGGGAGCTGGCCCGTTTGCTTTCGGGGCTCCAGATCCGAAGGGTTTCGGGCTTGATGGGCTTCAGGCCTGTGCCAGCAGCTCCGCCGTCCAGAGCGGCACGATCTGGGTCGCCGGTCCCAGCCGGGTCTCTACAAAGCTGGAGGCCCCGGCAGAGGGTTCGAGGTTCAACTCGATCGTATGGGCGCCGGCCATCTTGGCCTCCTGAACGAAGGCGGCTGCCGGATAGACCTGTCCGGAGGTGCCGATCGAGGCGAAAACATCCGCATCGCCCAGGTTGTCGTAGATCTCTTCCATGTCGTAGGGCATTTCACCGAACCAGACGATATCGGGCCGTGTGCTGGGCATTTGGCAGGCCGGGCAGGTATCGGAGGGATGCATTTCCAGAGGTGCAGGCCAGCGGTGCTCGCAACGGGCACACAGCGCACCGTCCAGGACCCCATGCATGTGCAGCACCTTGGAGGCGCCGCCCTTTTCATGCAGCCCGTCGACATTCTGGGTGATGATCACCACATCGCCGGGCCAGGACTTTTGCAGGTCGGCCAGGGCAATATGGGCGGCGTTCGGCTCCGCCGTGGCAGCCTGTGCGCGGCGGGCATTGTAGAACTGATGTACCAATTCGGGGTTGCGGGCAAATCCTTCCGGGGTCGCCACATCCTCGATCCGGTGCTCTGCCCAAAGCCCGCCCTCGTCGCGGAAGGTTCCCAGTCCGCTTTCGGCCGAAATTCCGGCCCCGGTCAGGATCACGATCTTGTCTGAGCTCTTTCCCATCTCCGCAATACCTCGTAATGACTGGGTGCTCGAAAAAGGTGTATTAACGATGCGTAAACGATTTCTCTTCGTCTGCCTAGGCAACATTTGCCGGTCCCCGGCGGCGCAAGGGGTGTTTCGCAATCTCTGTCCGGAAATGATTACAGACAGTGCGGGCACGGCGGGATATCACATGGGGGAGCCGCCCTATGGGCCGATGCAGGCGGCAGCACGGGCGCGGGGGTTGGATCTATCAGATCTGCGGGCGCGGCAGTTCCATGCCGGTGATTTCGAAACTTTCGACCTGATCCTTGCCATGGATCAGGACAATCTGCGGGATATCGAGCAGCAGCGGCCCGAGGGCAATCAAACGCCCGTGGTCCTGTTCACGCAATTCATCGAAGACGGCGGACATGATCACGTGCCGGACCCCTATTACACGCGGGATTTCGAGGGCTGCCTTGATATCATCGAGCAGGCTGCCCAAGGGCTGGTCGGCACGCTAGCCGCAGGCCCAACAGGGAATGGCGACTAGTTTTCGATCACCTTGAACTCACCGGCCAGCCAGGGCAGGCGCACCAGTGCGGGGTCGATCATCTGGCTCTGGATCAGATGCCGCATGGTCTGGGCAACATCGCGGGGCACCTGATCGGCCCAGTCGGCGCCGGTGAACAGCGAGATGGTGCGCGCGGCAGTGCCAAAGGGCAGCGCGTAGGCTTCGATCTGATCGTGGAACCGGGCCGCCCGCATATAGCCAAGCGGTGTGGTGATCGCCCAGCCGACCCGCCGCGCCACCATGGCCATCAGCGCCAGATGCGATCCGATCTCGAAGCGGCTTTCGTAGGTGACATGCTGCCGCGCCAGATGCGCCTCGATCTGCTGCGAGATCAATTGATCCCCGGCATAGCGCAGAAACGGCAGGGCGCTCAGCTGGGCCGGGTCAAGCCCCTGTGCCGCCGAGGTCGAGCCCTGGATAAATCCCTTGGCGGCCACAAGAATGAAGGGATCCTGCACCAGCGGATATTCAACGATGCCGTCGCGCAGGGCGCCGGTCGTGGCGGCAACGGCGATATGCAGCTCGCGCGCTTCCATGGCGGCGATGATGTCATGGCTGGAGGCGGTGATCATCTTGAAGCGGCACTTGGTGAGGCTGTCGGCAAGGATCGTCATCAGGCGCGGCGTCAGGTCATTGTCGAAATCGTCGATCAGCCCCATCGACAGGGCCGGCAGATGGCTGAGATCGACCACCGTCAGCTCGCTTTGGGCCAGGCGCAGTTCTGCCAGCACCGCCTCGGTGCGGGCCAGGAAGGTGCGCCCGGCCGGGGTGACCACCATGGGACGGCGGCTGTGATCCACCAGATCGCTGCTGAGCGCCTTTTCCAGATTGCGCAGCTGTTGGCTCACGGCTGGCTGGCTGAGGCCGGTGATCTCGGCGGCCTGCGCGACCGATCCGGTCTTGGCCAGGGCTTCAAATACCTCCAGCCCCCTTAGGGTAACGCCCTTCATCAACATGAATTTGCTCCAGAAATGGCCATTATCTCTCCGAATAGCATCTTCAGGGTCAAGGGGGCGATTGTTTCGTTTTTCCCCGTACCCTGTCAAACAGCTTACCTGGCGAAAAAAGCAGCACGCGCCGATGGGTTGGCCTTCAACGGTATCGTTTAGTCAAAATGGCGCGAAACATGGGCAAAGACCGCATGAGTCACGAAAATGTGATCACGGGGCGCAGGGAGGTCAGCGGAAGGGGGGCTGTCTGACCCTAGCCGCAGGCGCGGGCGGCGGTTTCGCCAAAGGCCTTGTAACGTTCCCACAGCTGTTCGTCCTGGCGCCGGTCGGATTGGCGGACTACCTGTGCCTGGTGGGGATTGGCAAACCATTTCGACACGGTAGAGCGTTCGGCGCGGGTCAGGCTCTTGTTGGCGACCTTCTGGATGCAGCTGCACAGACCGGCCTTCTGATAGGCGCGTTCCGAGTTGCGGCAGGCTTGTTCAATCGCCCCGGCCTGGACAGCGGGCACATTAACGGCCCACAGGGCGGCTGCACATAGGAAAGAGGTCACAAGGCGCATGGGATATGTCCTGTCCGCTGATTTCATGAAGCACCGCTGGCAGGCGGCTGCACGGGACTATGCCGCAGGGGGCGCAAGCTTTCAATCGTGGTTAAGCAGAGATGAAGAATGCGCGGGAATCTGCCACAGGCTCTGCGGATAGGGTCTTGCCCGGACGCGTCCGTGGGTGGAGGGAGGTTTCGACCTGCGTCTGTGGCGCGCCTTCGCGCACGAGCCGCGTCCGAATGTCATTTGTGCAGCTGATGATGTTGGGCAGGAGCCTCTGTTTTCATAGCGCGCGGGCGCTCAACTCGTCGCCGGAAACCGCCCATATCCTGACTTTTGCCAAAGGCGGCTGAGAAGTGCCATACCCCCCAGGAAGGTCGAAGACTTCGCTCTCCGCGTTCATTCTGCGGCAATTGTGCCTCTCCCGCTCCTCGTCCTTAAAAATATCGCTCAACGGCCGCACGCGCCCGCTTGACCAAACTCAAAATCCGAACCATATCCCCAAACCATGACAGAGCTCTCCAAGATCCGCAATTTCTCCATCGTCGCCCATATCGACCATGGCAAATCCACCCTCGCTGACCGGCTCATCCAGGAGACCGGCACGGTGCAGTCGCGGGATATGAAAGAGCAGCTCCTGGACTCGATGGATATCGAGCGCGAGCGCGGCATCACCATCAAGGCCAACACCGTCCGCATTGATTACAAGGCTGACGATGGGGAGACCTATGTTCTCAATCTCATCGACACCCCCGGCCACGTGGACTTTGCCTATGAAGTCTCCCGCTCCATGCGCGCGGTTGAGGGCTCGCTCTTGGTGGTGGATAGCACGCAAGGGGTCGAGGCGCAGACGCTGGCGAATGTCTATCAGGCGATCGAGGCGGATCACGAGATCGTGCCGGTGCTGAACAAGATCGACCTGCCTGCCTCTGACTGTGATCGCGTGGCCGAGCAGATCGAGGATGTGATCGGCATCGATGCAAGCGAGGCCATTCAGGTCTCGGCGAAGACAGGGCAGGGCATCCATGAGACGCTCGAGTCCATCGTCAAGCTGCTGCCCGCGCCCGAAGGCACCCGCGATGCGCCCTTGAAGGCGATGCTGGTGGACAGCTGGTATGATGCCTACCTCGGCGTGATCGTCCTGGTGCGCATCATGGACGGCGTGCTGAAAAAAGGCATGCGGGTCAAGTTCATGTCGAATGACACCCTGCACCATGTGGACCGGATCGGCGTCTTCCGCCCGGCGATGCAGGTGGTGGACGAACTCGGCCCGGGCGAGATCGGCTTCCTCACCGCATCGATCAAGCAGGTGCGCGATACCCGCGTCGGTGACACCATCACCAATGACCGGAACGGTTGCGAGGTCGCTCTGCCGGGCTTCAAACCGGCGCAGCCGGTGGTCTTCTGTGGTCTCTTCCCGGTGGACAGCGCCGAATTCGAAGACCTGCGCGATGCCATCGACAAGCTGGCCCTGAACGATGCGTCTTTCTCTTTCGAGATGGAGACCTCGGCGGCGCTGGGCTTTGGCTTCCGCTGTGGCTTCCTCGGCCTCTTGCACTTGGAGGTGATCCGCGACCGGATCGAACGCGAATACAATATCGAGCTGATCACCACCGCGCCAAGCGTGATCTATCACGTCTACATGAAAGACGGCGAGCAGATCGACCTGCACAACCCCGCCGACATGCCCGACATGTCGAAGGTGGACCATATCGAGGAACCGCGCATCAAGGCGACGATCCTTGTGCCCGACGAATACCTTGGCGATGTGCTGAAGCTTTGCCAGGACCGCCGCGGCATTCAGGAGGATCTGACCTATGCCGGCACCCGCGCCATGGTGGTCTACGATCTGCCGCTGAACGAGGTGGTCTTTGACTTCTACGACCGTCTGAAATCGGTGACCAAGGGCTATGCCTCCTTTGACTATCACCTGACCGGCTACCGCGAGGACAATCTGGTGAAGATGTCGGTGCTGGTGAATGACGAGCCCGTGGACGCGCTGTCGATGATGGTGCACCGGGACCGCGCTGAAATGCGCGGCCGCGCCATGTGCGAAAAGCTCAAAGACCTGATCCCGCGCCACATGTTCAAGATCCCGATCCAGGCGGCCATCGGCGGCAAGGTGATCGCGCGGGAAACCCTGTCGGCCTTGCGCAAGGACGTGACCGCGAAATGCTACGGCGGCGACGCCACCCGGAAGCGCAAGCTTCTGGAAAAGCAGAAAGCGGGCAAGAAGAAGATGCGCCAGTTCGGCAAGGTCGACATCCCGCAGGAAGCCTTCATCTCGGCGCTGAAGATGGATAGTTGATCAGGGCTGCTGAGAATGATTGAGTGTCCCGAGGTGCTATTGCTTGGCATTTCTCGGGATCATTCTGATGTTATTTGATATTTCTTTCCCTCGGGAGTGCACTCCTCAGTCGCTCGCAAAGTTTTCGGAGGAACTTGAACTTCTCGGGGTGTCCGACGGGCTGCAGATTGATACTTCGCCCGTTCGGTTTTTTACACCAACTGCGTTGGTGGCTCTTGCGAAAGTCTGCAATCGAAGAGGCCGAAGTAACTCATCTGAGAAAATTGTTTATCACGGGCTTAATCGACATGATTACGCAAACAATTTGGGGTTTTCGGATGCCCTAAACCTCAAAGGAAAACCCTACCCTCAAGGAGCATTCGGAGGTGAAACCTACATCCCTATGAGTGCGATGATACGTGAAGAACTTCGCGTTCGGTCAGAGGAAATGGGATTTGAAATTGGTGACGCTATCCAGGAACGTTGCGAAGATATTGCTAAAATTGTGTCGCAAGGTAAGGGAGAGGAACTTCAGTCCGTTTTGGCGCGTTCGTTTTGTGAGATTTTCCGTAACACGTTTGAGCATGGCGAAGCCGATGCCGCTGTCTTTTGCGCTCAGTATTGGAAGCGAAGAGATGTCGTCGAGATTTGCATTGCTGATCGGGGGATCGGAGTTGAGAAATCTCTATCAGAAAGCAAGTACACCAAGCCTGAAGATGGTCGCGAAGCGCTGCTCTACAGTCTCATGCCTGGGATTTCCTCGAAAGCTTGGCGGCACAAGAAAAAGAAATCTCATCAAAAATCATTATGGGACAACGCGGGCTACGGGCTATTCTTTGCACACAGGCTTTTTGGTGAGTTGGGGCATTTCTTCCTGGCGTCAGATCGAAATGCACTCTTGATCCAGTCTGGCTCTTTGGAAGAGTTCAGCTGCAATATAGAGGGAACATTGGTGTCGATGTCGATCGACCTTTCTGATGAGGGCAAAATCGACGATAGTATTCGGGGCATTTCAACGCTCGCAAAGCGGGTCAAAGAGCGTATTGGTGTGAAGAGCGTTTGTTTTGCCAGTGTTGAAGCGTTCCTACAGACCGGCACTATCTAACAGGTTTTCAAAGAATAGCTCAAAGATGGAAAAGTGGCGGGACCACCAGGCAACCGTGCGGTTTTGATTCCCGAGGACCTGTATGTACAGGTGGGCGCCAGGTAAACGGACCAGGATCCGAACAGAGCCAGCTCCCTCGGAATTGCTTAAGGCCACTGGAATGCTACCTGTCACGAGAAGGGCAGAACCCGCCGATCCCTTAGGTAGTGTGCCCCGCGGGCCGGAGCAAGGGGCAACTGGCTAGAGTTTTTCGGGGGCAGGCAGACTTGCATTTTGTTCCTGAATTGTTCACATCTGGTGCATGGCAGAGGATCACGACTTGACAGGGTTTCAGGCGGGGCAAAGGCTGGCCCGTGGCGTGGCGCGGTATTTGCGCTCACTGGGGTTTGTCTCGGTCGAGGAATTCGTGCCAACACGGGGCCTGCGCGTCGATCTGATGGCGCTGGGGCCGAAGGGAGAGATCTGGGTGGTGGAGTGCAAATCCAGCCGCGCCGATTTCCAGGCCGACAGCAAGTGGCAGGGCTATCTGGACTGGTGCGACCGCTATTTCTGGGCGGTGGATACCGAGTTCCCGGTGGAGATCCTGCCCGATGAAACCGGGCTGATCATTGCCGATGCCTACTATGGCGAAATCGTGCGCATGGGGCCGGAAGAGATGCTGGCCGCAGCCAGGCGCAAGAAGATGACCCACAAGCTGGCCATGGATGCGGCACGGCGGTTGCAGTCCCTGCGGGATCCGCGCTTTGGCCAAGAGGGTATTCTGGCCGGATCCGAGGAGGGCGAAGACTAGGGCGGGGGCACTCCCGCGCCCGCGCGGCCCCCGGCAGGGCCGGGCGCCCCTGGCGGCCTTGGGCGTGGCACCGCTGACGCGGTGCGGGCGTGCTTAGCCAGCGACGCTGCGGGCGGCCTGGGCGGCGGCGCGGATCTCGTCGGCGATTTCCTCGGCCTCTTCGGGTTCGAAATCCATCGGGATCTCGACGCCATCGGCCTCGATATAGATGCGCACCATGCCCTGGTCGGTCGGGCCGATCTGCATGTTCGCCTCGATATCGCGTTCGCTGTTGATACCCATCGCAGCCTCCTTCGTGCGGTCTATTGACGCCAGTCCTGTCTGGGGATCCCTGCTAGCCCGCTGCCTGTTGAAAGGCAAGCGCGCTTCGTGGTGAGGTGGGTCATGACCGAAGTGATTTTGCGCCGATTCGAACCTGAAGACAGTGCGTGGCTGGTGGAGCGCCACCAGACGCTATACGCGCAGGATGAAGGCTTTGACGATACCTTTGGCCCGCTGGTGGCAGAGATCCTGGCGGAGTTCTGCGCCGCGCATGATCCGACCTGCGAGCGCGGCTGGATCGCCGAGGAGGACGGCCAGCGGCTGGGCTCGATCTTCTGCGTGCGCGTGAGTGACACCACCGCCAAGCTGCGCCTGTTCCTGCTGACGCCCGAGGCGCGCGGCAAGGGGCTGGGCAAGCGCCTGCTGCAGACCTGCATGCAGTTCGCGCGTGACTGCGGCTACACCGACATGACTCTTTGGACCCATGAAAGCCACGAGGCGGCCTGTGCCCTATACGCGGCTTTCGGCTGGGAACTGGCAGACAGCAAGCCCGTGCATTCCTTCGGGCAGGATTTGATCGAACAAAGCTGGAAATGTGTGCTTTAACCCCCTTGCGCTCGGGTATCGGACAGGCTAAATCGCCCCCCAGTGCCGCCTTAGCTCAGTTGGTTAGAGCGCTGGATTGTGGATCCAGAGGTCCCCTGTTCAAGCCAGGGAGGCGGTACCATCTCTCCTAACTCCGTGAAAATGCCCCACCAGTTCAGGCGATTGGGCCGTCCTGGCGATAGAGATCGCCGTTCAGGTAGCGCAGGCCGGTGTCGATCACCACGGTGACAAGGCGTTTGCTGGGACCAAGGGCGCGGGCGCGCTCCAGCGCCGCGTGGATATTGGCGCCCGAGGTGACACCGCCGATCAGCCCTTCCTTTTCAGCCAGTTGGCGGGCGCCGTGATAGGCTTCAGCGTCGGTCACCGGGATCACCTCATCGATCAGGTCCCGGCGCATGATACTGGGCACAAAGGACAGGCCGATCCCTTCCAGCCTGTGGGTGCCGGAGGTGTCACCGCCCGAGACATTGCGCACCTGGTCCGGCTCTATCGCGATGATTCGCGTATTCGGATCGGCGTCTTTCAGGACCTCCGCATTGCCCGAGATGCAGCCACCGCCGCCCGCAGCCATGACGAATTCGTCCACCGGCCCGTCCAGTTCTGCGAGTATCTCGCGCGCCATGGCGTGATAGCCGCGCTTGTTGTCGAGGTTGTTGACCTGATCGGGCCAGAAGGTGCCTTCTTCGCCCGCCAGCTCCCTGGCGCGGGCAATCATGCGGTCAATGACATTGGCCGTCAGGATGCCATCCTTGGCGTGGATGATCTCGACCTCGGCGCCAAAGGCCCGCATGGTTTGCAGTTTTTCCTCGGAAAATCCGTTGGAAGAGACAAAATGCGCCCTGTAGCCGCGGGTGGCACAGACCATGGCGAGCGAGCTGCCGGTGCTGCCGCCGGTATATTCCACCACGCGGCCCCCCGGGCGTAGGTCCCCCCGCTGCTCGGCCCCTTCGATCATCGACAGCGCCATGCGGTCCTTCATGCTGCCGGTGGGGTTGGCGCCCTCCCATTTCACATAGACCTCGGCGCAATCGGGCGTGGTGAGGTGATTGAGCTTGATAAGGGGGGTGTTGCCGATGGCGCGCATGATCATACTCCTGATAATGACTTTCGAATCGAAAGTGACTATTGGCTAGTGAATTTCAAAACGAAAGTCACTATGTGGGGCGCAAGGAGATTTTGGATGTCGGCAGGCAGTCTATCAGACACATATGACTTCAGGTCGCGCTGCTCGATCGCGCGCACGATGGAGATTTTGGGCGATCGCTGGACGCTGCTGATCGTGCGGGATCTGATGTGGCACGGCAAACATACCTTTCAGGAGCTGCAGACCAGTGCGGAGCGGATGCCCTCCAATCAACTGTCACAGCGGCTGAAACGCCTGGTGGACTGGGGCCTGGTCACCAAGGAGGCCTATCAGGAGCGCCCGGTTCGCTATCGCTATGTCCTGACGGAGCGGGGGCGGGCGCTGGAGCCGGTCCTGCTGCAGATCATGCAATGGGGGCATGAGACCTTGGGGGGCGGTCTTTATGATCCTGTTGCCGGTCGCACGGTGTCGCCAAGATCAGTCGAGCGTTAGGCTCTGACGCAGGGCGCCGCTTTTCGCATCAAAGACCAGGATCTGGTTGTCCGTGGTGACCAGCGCGACCCAGCCATCGCCAAAGGTCACCGCCTGAGGTTCGGCGCCCTCGGGCAGGGCGATATGCTCGGGCAGGCCGGGAATGACGGGGGCGGCAGACAAGCGGATGACAAGCAGGGCGATAACCACTACAAGCCCGCCAATCATCACCACGGTCAGCGTGGTGACCAGTCGACGCAGGAACTTCAGCTGCGGCGGCTCGTCTTGCAATTCGGGCTGGGAAGGATCTGTCATGGAGCGCCGCCGGATAGAGTTCGTCATCGCGGAAAACCCGCCTAAGCGCCTTGATAAAGCGGTTTCGCGCGATGTGCCAGAGGAGGCGACCCTGTCGCGCACCCGGCTGGCGCGGCTGATCGACGAAGGGGCCCTGACCGTGGATGGCGTGGTGACACGCGATCCTAAGGCGCGGGTGGAGGAAGGCGCGGTGATTGCCGTCACGGTCGAGGAAGCCAGCGACAGCCATATCGGACCCGAGGAAATCCCGCTGGAGGTGATCTATGAGGATGACGACCTGATCGTCATCAATAAACCGGCGGGCATGGTGGTGCACCCGGCGCCGGGCACGCCCTCGGGGACGCTGGTCAATGCGCTGATGCATCACTGCGGTGAGAACCTTTCGGGCGTGGGCGGGGTGAAGCGCCCCGGTATCGTGCACCGGATCGACAAGGAAACCTCGGGTCTTCTGGTGGTGGCCAAATCCGACGCCGCCCATCAGGGGCTGGCGGCGCAGTTCGAACGCCACACGGTGGAACGCTATTACCGTGCGGTTTGCTACGGGGTGCCGGATGCCAACGATCCGCGTCTGCGCGGGGTGAAGGGCGCCAGTTTCGAGCCGGGCAATATCCTGAAGCTGACCACGCAGCTGGCGCGTCACAAGACCGACCGTCAGCGCCAAGCGGTCCTGTTCCATGGCGGGCGCCACGCGGTGACGCGGGCGCGGATTGTCGAACCCTTCGGTGCGCCTCCGGTGGCGGCCCTGATCGAATGCTGGCTGGAAACCGGGCGCACCCATCAGATCCGGGTGCATATGGCCCATGCAGGTCACGGGCTGATTGGTGATCCGACCTACGGCGGCAAGCGCAAGCTGCCGTTGAAGGCCCTGAGCGAGGCAGCCATCGCAGCGGTGCAGACCTTTCCGCGCCAGGCGCTGCATGCGGCGGTCCTGGGTTTTGTCCACCCGGTCAGCGGCGAGGACATGCGGTTCGAGGCGCCCCTGCCGCAGGACATGCAGGATCTGCTGGAGGCGCTGCGCAGCCCGCGCGCCTGATCCGGCGGCTTTTGTGCGCCCTGTGATCAAGGTTACAGACGGTCATTTGCCCTTTGGAATAAGGTGGGATTATCGGCGGGGGTTGAAAAGGGCAGAAACCCTTCCCATATTCGATCCACAACGACGCTGATGTTAAGTCCTTAAACATTGGGGGGGGCAGACCGAATGGCGAATTATGCGAACCTGCCTGCACCGACTCCGGAAGGTGGCCTGAACCGCTACATGCAGGAAATCCGTAAGTTTCCGCTCTTGGAGCCGGAAGAGGAATACATGCTGGCCAAACGCTGGGTCGAGGAACAGGATACCGAGGCGGCGCATAAGATGGTCACCTCTCACCTGCGTCTGGCGGCCAAAATCGCCATGGGCTACCGCGGCTACGGCCTGCCCCAGGCCGAGTTGATTTCCGAAGCCAACGTGGGCCTGATGCAGGCGGTGAAACGGTTTGACCCGGAAAAAGGCTTTCGCCTGGCAACCTATGCCATGTGGTGGATCCGCGCCTCGATCCAGGAATACATCCTGCGCTCGTGGAGCCTAGTGAAACTGGGCACCACCTCGGGGCAGAAGAAACTCTTCTTCAACCTGCGCAAGGCCAAGGCCAAGATCGGCGCCCTGGAAGAGGGCGACCTGCATCCCGACAACGTCAAGAAGATCGCAACCGATCTTGGCGTGACCGAGGATGAGGTGATCTCGATGAACCGGCGCATGTCCGGCGGGGATGCCTCGCTCAATGCCACGGTCGGCAGCGAGGGCGAAGGCACCATGCAGTGGCAGGACTGGCTGGAGGACGAGGACGCCGACCAGGCTGGCGACTACGAGGCCCGTGACGAGCTGGAAGCCCGGCGCGAACTGCTGGCACAGGCGCTTGAGGTTCTGAATGACCGGGAAAAGGACATCCTGACCCAGCGCCGTCTGGCCGACAAGGCGGTAACGCTGGAAGAGCTGAGCACGCAATATGACGTCAGCCGCGAACGTATCCGCCAGATCGAAGTGCGTGCATTCGAAAAGCTGCAGCACAAGATGCGTGAACTGGCCTCTGCCAAGGGCATGCTGACCAGCGCCTGAAAGGGCCAATAGTCGAAACCACAGGGGCTGCCCGCAGGGGCGGCCCTTTTTTGCGTGAGGTCACGTTTTATGGGCGAGGTCCCGCCCCCGGCCGACAAGGTGTTCGGCCATGCGGGCCTGGAAACGCATTCCGGGATCAGAATATTTTTTGGATCGTGTTTTAGAATTGTTCTAGATCAAAGACCACCATTTGGACTCTTCCCTATCAAGGGGCCGTAGGGGGCGCGCGGCTCAAGATCCCATTTCGGCTGGGAGGCCAGTATGAAACTAGCAAGACTGTTCATTTCTACTTCCGTTGGTGTGTTACTTGGTCAGGCGGCGATTGCCTCGGATTTGCGTGAAAATGCATTGGATGAGTTCAAACCCTTGCCGTCCACCATTCCCGCCTTGGACAACAACCCGGTGACACCAGAGAAAATCGATCTCGGCAAGGCGCTGTTCTTTGATCCGCGCATGTCCGCCTCCGGTGTGTTTTCGTGTAATTCCTGCCACAATCTGGCGACGGGGGGCGATGACAATATGCCGACCTCGATCGGCCACGGCTGGCAAAAGGGGCCGCGCAACTCGCCCACGGCGCTGAATGCGGTGTTCAATGAGGCGCAGTTCTGGGATGGGCGCGCGCCCGACCTGGCGGCGCAGGCCAAGGGGCCGGTGCAGGCCAGTGTCGAGATGGCCAATACGCCAGACAACGTGATCGCGACGCTGAACTCCATGCCGCAATATGTGAGCTGGTTCAAATCCTCCTTCCCGGAGGAAGAGGAGCCGGTCACCTTTGACAATTTCGCCAAGGCGATCGAGGCCTTTGAGGCGACGCTGATCACACCGGCACCCTTTGATGCCTGGCTCAATGGCGATGACAATGCGCTCAATGCCGATCAGCTGGCCGGGCTCGAGCTGTTCATGGACAAGGGTTGCTCCTCCTGCCACAATGGCGTCAACGTGGGCGGGCACAATTACTATCCCTTTGGCCTGATCGAAAAGCCGGGCGCGGATATCCTGCCCGAAGGCGACAAGGGCCGCTTTGCGGTGACCGATACCGTGGATGATGAATATGTGTTCCGCGCCTCGCCGCTGCGCAATATCGATCAGACGGCGCCCTATTTCCATTCGGGCAAGGTCTGGGATCTGAAGGTCGCGGTGCAGATCATGGGGGAAAGCCAGCTGGGCGAGGAGTTGAGTGATGCAGAGGCCGACAAGATCGTGGCCTTCCTGGGGTCGCTGACCGGGGATCTGCCGGAAATCACCTATCCCGTCCTGCCTGCGGAAACAGCCAGTACCCCACGTCCGACCGGCGAAGTGGAATAACCGTCAGCAGAGCCGTTTTTCGGGACAAGCATTTGGCGGCGCGGGTGTCTGACCTGCGCCGCTTTTCCTCGTGTCGATGGTTTGCCGGTGGCGCTTGGGTCAAAGTGGTCCGTTCACCTAAACGCTTCCCGTGGCCTGCAGGCCGGGAGCAGGGCTTCCGGGGCAGGGGGCTGATCTTGCGGGGATCTGCGGAAACTCAGTGGCACCGGAGAGGGCGTGGCCCGGCCTCCTCCCGGTTGCCGGGCAATCAGGTCATGCACGCGGGACCCAGAAGACAGCATGGGGCTGGCGCGATGGCTGGCGTGCTGTGACGACCGGATCCCGTCATGGATCGGCGCTCTGACAAGTGGCTTGCGTCGGGCTGGCAGGCTGAGCTGGCACAAAGCTGGCGGGCGAATGCGTGCTGAAGGCTGGCAATATCGGGCTGGCAGGCTGCGCTGGCGGGATCTTGCAGAAGAGTGGCTGGCTCGAATGCGGGTGGCTGGCGGTGCTGGCTGTCTGGCTGGGAGCCGCTGAGGCGTCCTTGCTGGAGTAGCTGGCTGCGTGCTGCCTGTGATTCTGGCGTGCTGCAGATCTTGGACCCTTGATAGCCCGTGCCCTGAGGGTCGTCAAGAAAAACGTTTAATTTCAAATAGTTGAGTAGTTTAGTCGGGAATGTGTAGCTAACTTGTTTTGTCAGGGATGATGATCGGGGCAATCACGGAACAGGCCAGCATCAGGCCAGTCTTGGTCGTCTCCGGGTCAAGTGAATTGACAGCCGCAGCATTGGAGAATGCCCATTTAATATGAAGATCCGTGCTGCAAGCCCTGCGTGCTGCGGGCATAGGGTCGGAAGAGGTATTCTTGGGGGGAGGAATTATGGCTGACGGCGCCGATCATATCGGTGCCAGCGCCAGGGGGTCACTCAGGCATTTTCAGCGTCTGGTTGCGACCGCTCTTTTGATATTGAAGCTGGGTTTCGCCGATGGCGATGACCTGGCCGCCATCCAGGCGGTCGCCGACCTGGACCTTGCGATAGCGCCCGCTGGGCAGGCGCACCAGGGCACGGCGGTTGGCGGCGGTGCCGTAGACACCGATCAGGTTCAGGTGCCGAAGATTGATCGCGTTGGTGATCGTGGCCTGGCGCGCCACCGAGGCAGAGCTGGGGAGGCGCGGTGCCACGCTTGCCGCAGCGGGAACGGCGGCGGCGGTCGCGGTGTCCGGCGTGCTGCGTCTGGCCCGATCCACGATATTGGCGAAATTGGCCGGACGCGCGCGCGGAGAAACGGAGGTTGCCACGGCCTGTTCGGTCGCGGGCTGGTTTTCCTCTTCTTCGGTCTTGAGCGTCTGCGGACGTGCACGCGGGCGCAGGCCCGCCAGTTCGGCGCGGCTGCGCCCCCCCAGCTGGCTGCGCTCCACCTGTTCTGCCAGATCCGTCGGCCGGGCCCTTGGGCGAAGCCGCGACAGGGCGGCAAGCCGGGCGGCTTCTGCGGCTTCGGCCTCTTGTGCGGCCAGCGCATCAGGATCGGCGCGTGGCGGGGTGGGGGGCGGCACCACCGGCGGGCGGCCAAGGTAGACCATCACCCCATCCGGGTTCACCGTGCCTTCGGGCGTGGCTTCGACCAGACCCCGGGGGTTCAGCGCGATACTGCTTCCGGCAGCGGCGGGTGAGCTGACAACATCCGGCGCCTCATCCTGCTCTCCTGTCGGTTGCGCCGGAAGGGCAACGGCGTCCTGGGACAGGTCGGTGTGATCGATGGAGGCCACGTAGATATTGTCGAGATCCACGATCGCGGGCACCTCGGAGATCTCGGGAACCATCTGCCAGATGCCGGTGGCGGCATATTGCGCGGCCATGGCCAGGGCGTCTTGCTCGGCCTGCTCGGGGCCGTCGTCAAACAGGATGTCATCCGGGCTTCCGGGCGGCAGCAGCATATCGGGATCAAGCAGGGCCAGATCCTCGTCTTCCAAGATGCCCGGTTGGCCTGTTCCGGCGGCGGTCGGATCCTCGGACAGGAAGACCACGCCCGGGTCAGGCTGGCCGGGCAGGGCGCTGACCTGCGGGGCGATGGGCCGCTCGTTCAGTTCGGTCGAGACCAGGGGCTGCGGCGGCAAGGCGGGGCCGATGCCCTCGCCCGTTTCGGGGGCCGGTTCCTGCGGTGCGGTCTCTGTGCTGTCGGTCTGCGGGGCGTCGGCAGGATCCGCGGTGTCCGGCGCGCCGGGCGTCGTCACGGCGCTGTCTTCGGCAGGGTCTCTCTCGGTGAGCCGAGCAAAGGGGCCGCTGCCACTGAAGTAGGCAAATGCGGCCACGGCCAGCATGAAGATCAGCAGCAGGGCGGTCAGGATTAACCCCATGTTACTGCGGGTTTTTTCCGGCTTCTCGGCAGCCTGGTTCTTGCCGAGCCTGCGCAGCATCCCGGTTGCGGCAGCTGCCAGGCCTGCCCCCGAGGGGAGCCTTCGCGACCAGTTCGCGCCCTTTTCTGGAGAAACTGCGGCGGTGCCCAGCCCAGGGGCAGAGGTTTGCGAGAGCGCTGCGGCCGCCAATTCGGAGGCGAGGTTCTTCTCCTGGGCCTTCAACGCTGCGGCTGCCGTTTTCTGGCGGGCAGCGGGGGCCTTTGCCGGGGACGGTTTGGCTGCCGTCAGCTCCACATCCGCTGCGGGCTGCGGTGTGGAGCGGCTTGCTCCGGCCAGCGCCGGGGTTTTTGTATCGGCCGCTCTATCGACGGCTGCCTTGACCGCAGCGCCCGCAGCAGCCGGGGCTTTTGCGGTTTTGCGCCTGCGGCTGCTGAACCCGAGGGCAGGCCCGTCGTCCTGCGTGTCGCTGCCGCTGTCGGAGGTCGGGTCTTCGCCTTCGGCCAAGGCGACCTCTGTCGCGGCGGTCAGGGTCAGCCCGGCCCGCGCCGGGGCCTCTGCCGCGGGCTTGCCCGGTTTCCGTCCAGTCTCCTGGACTGCGTCCTGACCGGTGTCCTGGCCCGTGTCCTGACCGGTATCCTGAACTCTGTCCTGCGCCTTTGTCGTGCTGTCCTGCTTGGCGGCAGCGGCAGGCGTTGTCGCTTCCTCCTCAGATGGAGCCGGATCATCGGCTTGCGGGTCCGCCTCAGGAGCGGCGGGGGCGGGCAGTGCCGGGCCGATATCCACCACTGCGATTCCGTCCGGCTCTATCGGGCTGTCGCCAATGGAGCGGGCTTGACCAAAAAACGGCTCGCCCAGGAAATCCATATCGCCGGGAATGGCTACGAAACTGGCGGGGGTAAACCCGTGATCCAGGGCAAATGTCTCGGCCTCTTCCAGGGTTTCACGGGCGACGGCGGCGATATGGGTCAGGGGGCCGTCTTCGGAGATGTCAAAGGCGAGATCCGCTACAGCATAGGGCGTTGCGCCCTCCAGGGCGGCTTCGGCAAGGGCCCGGCGCTGGCGTGCATCGATGGCGCCGGTTTCAATCGTCAGATAGCGGATCTGCTCGTTCGGGATCACGAGTTTGCAGCAATCGGGGTCCGGCAGGGCCAGCGCATCACCTTTGCTGCGTAGAAGCGCCAGCGCGCCGGACAGATCGGGATGATCCAGCGTCACGGTTCCGATATTGCGCCATCCACCGGCAGCGCGGTGCAGATAGCTGATGCCTTCCGAAGACAGTGAAAGAGCAAACCCCGGTTTCATTGTGCGGTCAAACCATCCAAGTTCCTGTCGCCCGGACCGCTTTTGTGCCCGTATGGCCTTGGGACCAGACCTTAAAGCAGGAGTTTGCCGAGGAAAAGGAAAAGAGGGGAATTGCCCTTGCCTGCGGCAAGGAAGCGCTTTCATTTGGTCTGGAGCAACAGGAGAAAGCGCCATGAAGACAGCACTGACCGCAATGACCACCCGGGCAACTCTGGTCTCTCTTGCCATTCTATGCGGCTTTGCCGGCGGCAGCATGGCCGAGCAGGCCATCGCCCCGCGCCAGATCTCGGTCACCGGCGAGGCCCGCACGGAGGTGGCACCGGATCGGGCGGTGATCACGCTGGGCGTCACCGCCGACGCAAAGGAGGCCGCCCTGGCGATGCGCCGGGTGTCCGATGACATGGCGCAGGTGATCGCGCAGCTGCGCGAGGCCGGGATCGCAGGCGAAGACATGCAGACGCAGCGGATTTCGGTTGATCCGATCTGGAGCGGGGATCGCTATGACAATTCGCAGGAAAGGCGGGAGATCACCGGCTTCGTGGCCTCCAACACGCTGGCCGTGCGGGTGCGAGACCTGGAAAACCTTGGCAAGATCCTGGACGACGTGCTTCAGGCGGGTGCCAATGAGTTTCGCGGCCTGAGCTTTGGCGTTGCGGACCGCGCAGCGGTCTTGGACCAGATCCGCGGCGATGCGGTCCGGGATGCGATCCGCAAGGCGCGCCAACTGGCCGAGGCAGCCGAGATGACCCTTGGCCCGGTGCGCTCGATCAGCGAACACGGCGGTGGCGGCGGGGTGCCGATGATGGCAATGGAAATGGCGCGTTCGGGATCTGTGCCGGTGGAGGCGGGCAGCCTGTCGTTCGAACACAGCGTGTCGGTCGTCTTTGACCTGCTGGAGACAGCGGGAGAGTAGCAAACCCCTGCGCCGAAAATGAAAAAGGCCGGGGAACGCCCCGGCCTTTGTTGTTTTTCCCGATCGGGACTTAGCCGCAGGCCTTGGTCAGTGCCTGGTCCAGGTCGGCGATCAGATCGTCGGCATCCTCGATCCCGATGGAGATGCGCACCACGTTGGGGCCCGCGCCAGCGGCTTCCTGCTGCTCGGGCGTCAGCTGGCGGTGGGTGGTGGAGGCCGAGTGGATGATCAGCGAGCGGGTATCGCCAAGGTTCGCCACATGGGAGAAGATCTCCAGCGCGTCCACCAGCTTGATGCAGGCCTCATAGCCGCCCTTGACCGCAAAGGTGAACAACCCGCCGGTGCCCTTGGGGTAGCAGGCCTGCGCCCGCTCGTAATAGGGCGAGGAGGGCAGACCGGCGTAGGTGACGTAATCCACCCGCTCGTCCTGCTCCAGCCAGCTTGCGACCTTCGTGGCGTTCTCGCAGTGGCGCTGCATGCGCAGGGACAGGGTTTCGATCCCCATCAGCGTATAATGCGCCGCCTGCGGGTTCATGGTCATGCCGAGGTCACGCAGGCCGATGGCGATGCCGTGGAAGGTGAAGGCAAGGGAGCCGAAGGTCTCGTGGAACTTGAGGCCGTGATAGGCAGGCTCGGGCGCGGACAGGGACGGGAACTTGTCGCTGGCGGACCAGTCGAAGTTGCCCGAATCGATCACCACGCCGCCGGTTACGGTGCCATTGCCAGTGAGGTATTTGGTGGTGGAGTGCACCACCAGTGTGGCCCCCTGGGCAATCGGGTTGCACAGGTAGGGGGTCGCGGTGGTGTTGTCCACGATCAGCGGCACACCTGCGGCATCGGCCACATCGGCCATGGCGCGGATGTCGGTCACATAGCCGCCGGGGTTGGCGATGGATTCGCAGAAGACCGCGCGAGTGTTTTCATCGATGGCATCGCGCACTGCGTCCAGATCGTCGGTGTCGACGAACTTGGCCGACCAGCCAAAGCGTTTGATGGTCTGGCTGAACTGGGTGACGGTGCCGCCATAAAGACGGGTGGAGGCCACAACATTGCAGCCCGGCGCCATCAGCGGGAACAGCGCCATGATCTGCGCCGCATGGCCCGAAGAACAGCAGACCGCACCAACGCCGCCTTCCAGCGTCGCCAGGCGTTCCTGCAGCACTGCAACCGTGGGGTTGGTCAGGCGCGAATAGATGAAGCCGACCTCTTGCAGGTTGAACAAAGCTGCGGCGTGATCCGCATCGCGGAATACATAGGATGTGGTCTGGTAAATCGGGGTCTGACGGGCACCGGTGGCCGGATCGGGCCGTGCACCGGCGTGAATCTGCAATGTGTCAAAACCGTAGCTGGGCGCGTCGGTCATCTGTCTCTCTCCCTGAGGTCATTGGTTGCCACAGGTTTAAGCCAGCCGGGCGTTTCGCACAACGCACTCTCGCGAAATCGGGACGGGATGGTGGCCAGCCGGGGGCGAAGGAGGAAAACGTCCCAAGATCCGCATCCGAAAGGGGCGCCAGCGGCCGAGCGCTTTGCTGGATGGCCCATGCGCCGGATGTTGGCGCAAAGAAAAGCCTGGCCAAAGGGGAATGGCCAGGCAAGTGCTGTCAGTACAGGGGCAGGCGACGCGCCTGCCGGGGGTGAAGGATCAATCCTCCATCGCCTCCAGCTCGTCGATCATGCCGGAGATCATCGACAGGCCCTTGTCCCAGAACTTGGGGTCCGAGGCATCAAGGCCAAAGGGCGCCAAAAGCTCCTTGTGGTGTTTTGAACCGCCGGCCTTCAGCATGTCGAAATACTTCTCCTGGAAGCCTTCGGGGTTTTCCTCGTAGACCGAGTAGAGCGCGTTCACCAACCCGTCGCCGAAGGCATAGGCGTAGACGTAGAAGGGCGAGTGGACGAAATGCGGGATATAGGCCCAGAAGGTTTCATAGCCTTCCATGAAATCAAAGGCTTCGCCCAGGGATTCGGCCTGCACCGACATCCAGAGCGCATTGATGTCATCGGGCGTCAGCTCTCCGCCACGGCGCGCCTCGTGCAGCTTGCACTCGAAATCATAGAAGGCGATCTGGCGCACGACCGTGTTGATCATGTCCTCAACCTTGCCCGCCAGCAGCACGCGACGCTCGTTCTTGTCCTTGGCCTTTTCCAGCATCTTGCGGAAGGTCAGCATCTCGCCAAAGACGGACGCGGTTTCCGCCAGCGTCAGCGGGGTGGAGGAGAGCATCTCGCCCTGACCGGCGGCCAGCACCTGATGGACGCCGTGCCCCAGCTCATGCGCCAGCGTCATCACATCGCGCGGTTTGCCCAAGTAGTTCAGCATCACGTAGGGGTGCACTGCGGTAACGGTGGGGTGGGCAAAGGCGCCCGGCGCCTTGCCGGGTTTCACGCCAGCGTCGATCCAGCCCTTGTTGAAGAAGGGATCGGCCAGATCCGCCATGCGCGGATCAAAGGCGCCATAGGCCTCCATCACGATGTCGCGGGCCTCGTCCCAGCCGACGGTGCGGGTGACTTCCATCGGCAGGGGTGCGTTGCGGTCCCAGACCTGCATGCGGTCCAGCCCCAGCCACTTGCGCTTCAGCTCATAATAGCGGTGCGACAGCTTGGGGTAGGCGGCGACCACGGCTTCGCGCAGCGCCTCGACCACCTCGGGCTCTACGTCGTTGGATAGGTGCCGTCCCATCTGCGCCGAGGGCATGCCGCGCCAGCGGTCCACGATTTCCTTTTCCTTGGCCTGGGTGTTGTGCACGCGGGCAAAGACCTTGATGTTCTCGGCAAAGACGCGGGCGAGTTCGCGCGCGGCGGCTTCGCGTTTGCTGCGGTCCGGGTCGGTGAGGAAATTGAGCGTGCCTTCGATGTTCAGCTCTTCACCCTCCACGGTGAAGCTGAGGCCTGCGATGGTTTCATCGAACAGCTTTTCCCAGGCATCGCCGACGACACCCAGGTCGTGCAGGAACTTCTCCAGCTCATCGGACAGTTGGTAGGGCTTCATGGCGCGGATGCGGCGGAAGACCGGTTCATAGCGGGCCAGATCGGCGTTTTCGGCAAAAAGCGCCTTCAGCTTGTCGTCCTCGATCCGGTTGATCTCCAGCGTGAAGAAGACCAGCGGCGTGGTGAAGACGGTGACCTTTTCCTGGCAGTCCGACAGGAACTTGGCGCGCTCGGCATCGGTGGTCAGCTGGTAATAACGCAGGCCCGCATAGGACATGACGCGGCCCGCGATGGCGTTGATCTTCTCGTTGCGCAACACGCAGTCCAGCAGGCCAGCGGCGTCAAGATCCGCCAGCTTGCCTTCGTAATCGGCGGCAAATGCGCTGCATTCCTGCTCCAGCCAGTCCAGATCGCGGGCCAGTTCGGGGGCGTCGACCGCCGTGTAAAGATCGCTCAGATCCCACTCGGGCAGATTGCCGAGGCTATCGGGACCAGAGCCTGCATTGGCATCGCGAAGGGGGAAGGGGAGTTGGAACATGGGGCCTCCTTGAAGGGTCATGTGAGAAGAAGGGGCGCAGCGGGGCTGCACCATTTGCCAAACATCTAAGCAGGGGCGCGCGGGATCACAAGCGATCAGCCGAGCGGTACCGCATCAGCCACGGTATTGTACAAACAGGGCGCACATGCGGTCGAATGTGTGTCGGCGGATGGCGGGGCCTTCCATCACCACCTCGTGCTGGGCACCCTGAACCAGATCCAGTTCGCCGCCCGGCCAGCGGCGCATGCGGTTATGGATGGCTTCTGCGTTGACGATCTGCTCGTCACTGCCGAGGAAGGTGACACAGGGCAGTGCGGGCGAGGGCAGCGCGGCCAGGCGCGCGCATTCCTGCAGGCTTTCGCTGAGCCAATGCACGGTGGGGCCACCAAGGGTCAGGTCCGGCTCGGCCTCCAGCTGTTCCTGCATGAAACGGTACATATCCGCATCATTGGTGAGCGTGTTGCCCTCGTAGGGCGCGGTCTGCACGTAGTGGCCCTTGGTGGTGGTGGGCGCGCGCATGGAGCTGAAGCCGAGGATCGGCGCCAGCGTGCCCAGAATGCGCGCGACGGGGCGCATTGCGGCGGGAATCTGGATGCCCCACATCGGCCCGGTAAAGGCGCAGGCCTTGACCGGCAGCCCTTCGATCAGGGCGCGCAAACCGATGGCGCCGCCCATGGAATGCGCCAGCAGGAACCAGGGTTGCGGCAGATCCAGCGCTTCGGCCAGCTTCACCGTGGCGCGCACATCGCGCTGGAAATCGGGGAAGTGATCGACATGACCGAGCAGCCGGTCGTCCAGCATGCGGTCGGCCAGCCCCTGACCGCGCCAGTCCACCGCCAGGGCGGCAAAACCGCGTTTGCCCAGGTCAACAGCGGAGGGGCCGTATTTCTCGATGTATTCCGTACGCCCCGGAAAGATCAGGACGGTGCCCTTGATCGCATCAAACGGCAGTCCTTGCGGCAGCCAATGGCCCACGCGGATGCGCAGGCCATCTTCGCAAGTCACCCAATGGGCCACGCCGCCCTCCGGTCCCTCGGCAATATCGCGGAAATAGGGGGCGGGGGTCAGCTCCATCGGCAGGTCTCCTAGTGCAGTCAGGCCAGGACCGAGGCCAGTTTCATCGCGGTGCCCATGTCGCCATCAATGGTCAGCTTGCCGGACATGAAGGCGGCGGTGGGGTTCAATTCACCCGAGAGGATCGCCTGGAAGGTCTCGGCGTCTGCCGACATGGTGACGTCGGCCTCTTCGTCGCTGACGCGCACGCCGTCGCTGTCCAGCACGATTGCGCCCATGTCCTCGATCGCGAACTTGGCGCTGCCGTCAAATCCGCCTGCTTCCAGCTTTTCGTTCAGCGCTTCGGCGGCTTGTGTCAGGGTGTCGCTCATCTGTCTTTCCTCGCTCATTTGCAGGGGCATCGCATTTTTGTGTGAAGCTTTCGTCTACGCCACTGGAAAATACGCTGCCTTGGGTTACATTGAAGCATCATGATTGCAAATGTTCCGAACCTCAAAGCTATCGTGGCGGCAACGGCGCTGACAGTCACGTTTTCCCTGCCTGTCAGCGGATTTGCGCAGGTGCAGTCGCCGCCGGATGAGGCGGACTTGCTGATGGAACTGGCAGATGCCGATCCAGTGGATGCCAGCGCCATCGATCGTGAGTTGCAGGCGCTTTGGCGCAAGAGCGGCTCGCCCGCGATGGATCTGATGCTGGCGCGCGGCGTGCAGGCGTTGGAGCGGGGCGATACTGCCGCCGCGATCGAACATCTGACCGCGCTCACCGATCATGCGCCGGGGTTTGCGCGCGGCTGGTACGAGCGGGCCCGCGCCTATTTCGTGGCAGAGCTATATGGGCCTTCGGTGGCCGATCTGGAGCGCGCATTGGCGCTCAATCCCAATGATTACGATGCGATCTTTGCGCTGGGCACGCTGTTTGAACAGTTTCGCGATCCCGAAACCGCCTATCAGGCCTATTTGCGCGCCAAGGCTATACATCCGAACCACGAGGAAGTAACCAAGGCGCTCGACCGATTGGCGCCCCTGGTCGAGGGCAAGGAACTATAGGCCCGCCGGGGTGGCTCAAATGGCAAACGCATCACGGGTGGTGGCCGTTCTCGGTCCAACCAACACAGGCAAAACCCATTACGCAATCGACAGGATGCTGGGCTATCGCACCGGCATCATGGGCTTTCCGCTGCGGCTGCTTGCGCGCGAGGTCTATGACAAGGTTGTCGCGGCACGCGGGCCGTCGGTGGTGGCGCTGGTCACCGGCGAGGAACGTATCGTGCCGCCGCGCGCTCAGTACTGGATCTGCACGGTGGAGGCGATGCCCGAAGGTATGGGCTGCGATTTCCTGGCCGTGGACGAGATCCAGCTCTGTGCTGACCCTGAACGGGGCCATGTCTTTACCGACCGGTTGCTGCGCGCGCGCGGCACCCATGAGACGCTGTTCTTGGGCGCCGATACCATGCGCGGGCCGATCCAGGCCTTGGTGCCGGGGGTGGAATTCGTGCGCCGCGAACGGATGTCGGATCTGGTCTATGCCGGATCGAAGAAGATCAGCCGGATGCCGCCGCGCACCGCCATCGTCGGCTTTTCCGTCGACAACGTCTATGCCATTGCCGAGCTAATCCGCCGCCAGAAGGGCGGAGCCGCCGTGGTGATGGGGGCGCTCAGCCCGCGCACGCGCAATGCGCAGGTTGAGCTCTATCAGAACGGTGAGGTCGACTATCTGGTGGCGACGGATGCCATCGGCATGGGGCTGAACCTCGATATCGATCATGTGGCCTTCGCCTCCACCAGCAAATTCGATGGGCGCCGGATGCGCCCGCTGGCGCCAAACGAGCTGGCCCAGATCGCGGGCCGCGCCGGGCGGGGCATGAGCCACGGCTCGTTCGGGGTGACCGGCGATGCTCGGCCCTTGGACGAAGGAACGGCCCAGGCGATCATGGAACATCGCTTCACGCCGCTGAAGAAACTCAACTGGCGCTCTTCCGCGCTGCAGTTCGGCACGGTGGAGGCGCTGGTCCGCTCGCTGGAGGTCAGCCCGCAGGATGAGGTGCTGATCAAGGCGCGCGAGGCGGACGACCTGTTGGCCCTGAAGGCGCTGTCGCAGGATCCCGAGATCCTGGCGCGTACCACCAATGCGCCCTCGGTGCGGCTGTTGTGGGATGTCTGCCGAATCCCCGACTTCCGCGGCATCAGCCACAGTGAACATGCCGCACTTTTGCGGGGGATTTTCGATCACCTGCATGGCGGCGGCGTTGTCCCCGACGATTGGATGGCGCGACAGATCAAAAGGATCGATCGGACAGACGGAAATATCGATGTTCTGTCAAAACGATTGGCATTTATCCGCACTTGGACCTATGTGGCCCAGAGGAAAGGCTGGCTACATGATGAAAGTCATTGGCGTGAGCAAACGCGCGCTGTAGAAGACAGGTTGTCGGACGCACTGCACGAGCGGCTGACTGAAAAATTTGTGGACCGGCGCACATCCGTGCTTTTGCGCCGGCTCAAACAGAAGGAGGCCCTTTTGGCCGAAGTGAATGACAAGGGTGAAGTGACCGTCGAGGGCGAATTCGTCGGACGGCTCGAAGGATTCCGGTTCTCGCCTGACAAGGGGGCAGAGGGCGCCGAGGCAAAGGCGCTGAAATCCGCCTCCATGCAGGCGCTGGTGCCGCATTTTCATCTGCGGGCGGACCGGTTCTACAACGCACCCGATACCGAAATTGATTTTACCGAACAGGGCGGCCTCATGTGGGGCGACAGCGCGGTGGGCAAATTGGTTGCCGGAGCGGATCCGCTCACGCCGGGTGTACAGGTCTTCGTGGATGATGCCGCAGGCGCAGAGGTCGCGCAGAAGGTCGAACGCCGCCTGCAGCATTTCATCAGCCGCAAGATCCAGGCGCTGTTTGAGCCGCTGATCAATCTGCAGAAGGACGAAGAGCTGAACGGCCTGGCCCGTGGTTTCGCCTTCCGCATGGTCGAAGCGCTGGGTCTTCTGCCGCGTCACAGCGTCGCGCAGGAGGTCAAGGACCTGGACCAGGACGCGCGCGGTGCGCTGCGCAAACACGGTCTGCGCTTCGGCCAGTTCACCATTTTCATGCCGTTGCTGCTGAAACCCGCCCCGACGCGCCTGCGTCTGGTGCTGTGGTCGCTGGCAAATGGCTTGCAGGACTTCCCCGAGGCGCCGCCGCCGGGTCTGGTCACCGTGCCGACCATCAAGGATGCGCCCGAAGGCTATGACACCATGTCCGGCTACCGCGCCGCAGGCGAGCGGATGATCCGCGTCGATATGCTGGAGCGCCTGGCCGATATGCTGCGCGCCGAAGACAGCCGCGGTGGTTTCGAGGCCAAGCCCGACATGCTGTCGATCACCGGCATGACGCTGGAACAATTTGCCGATCTGATGCAGGGCCTTGGCTACCGCGCCGAGAAGGGCGAGCGGGAAAAGGTGAAGCCGGTGGATGCAGTCGTGGCCGAGACTGGCACGCCTGCTGAAGGCCAGCCGGTGATGGATGCCGCCGCTGAAGCCGAGAATACGCCCGCTGCCGCTCCGGCGGCTGAAGGGGAGGCGGCTCCGGCCGATGTGGTGCCCGAAGCGGCAGCCATCCCGGACGAAGGTGTTGCACCGGTTGCCGAAACGGCTCCCGAAGCCGAAGCCACAGAAGCCGTTGCCGAAGTTGCCGAAAACGAGACCCCGACCGGCGAAGCCGCCGATGTGGCAGTTGATGCCCCCGAGGTCGAGGTCTTTTACACCTTCACCTGGGGCGGTCGTGCCCGTCAGCAGGGCGGAAACCGTGGCCAGCGCCGTGGGCAGGACGCCCGTGGCGGTGCAGGTGGCGGCGCAGGCGGCAAGGGCAAGCCCCGTGGTGCCAAGGGCGGCCCCGGCAAGCCCGGCGGCAAGAAGGGCGGACGTCCTCAGCAGCAGGGCAGCAAGACCTACTCGGCCCGCCCGCCCAAGAAGGAAAAGCAGATCGATCCCGACAACCCCTTCGCCGCGGCGCTGATGGGGCTGAAACAGGGCGACTGATCCGCGATGGAGGGCGGCACCGCCAAGATCCGTATCGACAAGTGGCTATGGCATGCGCGGTTCTTCAAGACCCGCAGCCTGGCCGCGAAACAGGTCTCTGCAGGTCATGTGCGGCTCAACTCCGGCAAGATCTCGAAACCGGCTCAGAACGTCACCCCAGGTGATGTTCTGACCTTCCCCCAGGGGCGGCAGATCAGGGTCGTCCGGGTCGAAGCCATCGGCGAGCGCCGCGGCCCCGCGCCCGAGGCCCAGGCGCTTTACCATGACATGACCGAAAAGCAGGACAGTGTTCCGGCCAACCCCCGCTTCGAGGGAAAGGGGCGCCCTGATAAGAAATCCCGCAGGGCGCTTGATCTTACCCGTGGGCACGACATCTATTGACACCTTGAAGATATCGCCGCGCTGAATTAGCTAGACGTCAAACAGCAAACGGAACCCGGCCTCATGACCTATGTCGTTACGGACAACTGCATCGCCTGCAAATACACTGATTGTGTCGAGGTCTGCCCGGTGGATTGTTTCTACGAGGGCGAGAACACCCTGGTGATCCATCCGGATGAATGCATCGACTGTGGTGTTTGCGAACCCGAATGCCCTGCCGATGCCATCCGTCCCGATACCGAGCCGGACATGGACAAATGGGTGGAATTCAACCGCAAATACTCCGAGATGTGGCCGGTTATCGTCTCCAAGAAAGACCCGCTTCCGGACGCCGAAGAGCGTGATGGCGAGACCGGCAAGCTGGAGAAATACTTCTCCGAAGCGCCCGGCGAAGGCGGCTAAGGTCCGTCGGGCTTTTGCCCTGATGCGATTCGCTTTGCCGCTGGCAAGGGGGACCGTCACGACCTGATCCAAGGGCGTGCCATTGGCTGAAATGCCTTAAATTGCTGGTGCCTGCACAGGTTTTTTGCTGTTTGGGCGGGCTCCTTCCGACCCTCCGGATTTTGTGGTACAATTGCTGCGTAATACCAGAAGAGAGAAATGTGCCTGACCTGCCGGATTCGTTCTTGTGCACCTTGGGCAGTTTTTCTGTGACCAAACGCGCAAGTGCGGATCGCGAGGCGTGATCTGCCTGTGGTGTTTTTGTCGTTGTAGTGCCGGACATGCCGTCCGGCGAAGTGCAAGGAAAGACCTGTATGACCAAATCGAAGAAGCTCGAATTCCGCCCCAATGATTACGTGGTGTATCCGGCCCATGGTGTTGGACAGATCATCTCGATCGAGGAGCAGGAAGTGGCCGGCTTTGCGCTGGAGCTTTTCGTGATCACCTTTGAAAAGGACAAGATGACCCTGCGGGTGCCGACCAACAAGGCGGTTGAGGTGGGCATGCGCTCGCTCAGCTCGCCCGACGTGATCAACCAGGCCATGAAGACGCTCAAGGGCAAGGCCAAGGTCAAGCGCGCCATGTGGTCGCGTCGCGCCCAGGAATACGAACAGAAGATCAACTCGGGCGATCTGATCGCCATCGCCGAAGTGGTGCGCGACCTGCACCGCACCGATGATCAGCGCGAGCAGAGCTATTCCGAGCGCCAGCTTTATGAAGCCGCGCTGGAACGCCTGACCCGTGAAGTGGCAGCCGTGGCCGATGGCGACGAAATCTCTGCCGCCAAGCAGGTTGACGAGGTTCTGACCTCCCGCGCTGCCTGAGGCTGCGCCTGGATTGAATGACCATGGGCCGTGCCGCTTGGCGCGGCCTTTCTTCTTGGCGCTTTGCGCCTGCCCGCAAAAGGCCATCCCATGCAGGATCTGAAAAAACGCACGGCCCTTCTATACGAGGGCGCATCCAAGGGCGCCGTCCGCTTTCGCTATGGCGTCATCCTTTTCGATGCGCTGACCATCCTGTTTTTCATAGCCACCGCCCATGTCGCCCATGGCCTGCTCTTGAATACGATCAGCCAGATCCTGGGGGTGATCATCGGGTTGGATCTGGCGGCGCGGCTCTGGATCGCCAAGGACCGCAAGGCCTTCTTCTGGCAGATCTACACGCTGGCGGATCTGGTGGTGATCGTCACCCTGCTGCTGGACCCCTTGTTCGCGGGCAGCCTGGCCTTCTTGCGCATCCTGCGGGCGCTGCGGCTGATCCATTCCTACCACCTGTTGCGCGACCTGCGCCGTGACAGCACCTTTTTCCGGCGCAACGAGGATGCGCTGCTGGCGGGGATCAACCTGTTCGTCTTCATCTTTGCCACCACCATGGCGGTGCTGATCTTCTTCATCGATGAAACCCAAACCCAGTCGCCCTATATCGATGCGCTGTATTTTACCGTGGCAACGCTCACCACCACGGGGTTTGGCGATATCACCATGGCCTCGCCTGCCGGCAAGATGTTCTCGGTCTTCGTGATGGTCGTCGGGGTGGCGCTGTTCGTGCGACTGGCGCAGGCGATCTTTCAGCCGCAGAAGGTGCGCTATACCTGCCCGACCTGTGGCCTGATGCGTCACGACATTGATGCGGTCCATTGCAAACACTGTGGTGAACAGTTGAAGATTTTGACCGGCGGCGTGGACTAGATCGTCACAGAACCAGCAACACCAGCAGGCCAGAGATCTCGCAAAGCTGTTGGGTCGCGCCCAGGATGTCTCCGGTCTGCCCGCCGATCTTGGCGCGGGCAATTATGCCAATGGCTGCCGTCGTCGCGATCATGGCAAGACAGATGGCAAGCAGCACCGGCAGGTCCAGCGGGACAGCCGCAATGCCAAGCGCCACGACAAGCCCGAGAACGACCGGAAACAGCGCCGGACGCCCGACACCATGGGACAGACCCGTCTGACGGGCATTGGGCAGGCCGTGCATCAGAAGTGGCATCATGGCCCGGCTGAGTGCTGCCAGCGCCAGGAGCGACCAGGGCTCCGTACTGTCCAACAGGGCCGTCACTGCGGTCCAGCGCAGACCAAGCGCCAGGATCAGCGCCAACACCCCATAGGTGCCGATCTGGCTGTCCTTCATGATCTCCAGCCGACGCGCAGGATCAAAGCCGCCCCAAAGCCCGTCGGCTGTATCGGCCAGCCCGTCTTCATGCATGGCGCCGGTCAACAGGATCTGTACCGCGAGGACCAGCCCGGCGGTGATTGGCGCGGGCAGGCCGAGGTGCAGAGCCAATACAGCCAGCAGGCAGGCGGGCAGGGCGGCGGCGCAGCCCGCCAGTGCAAAGGCCCAGACAGCCGCCGATTGCCGATCGAATGTCTGCGCGCCCAGGCGTGGCAGGGGAAGCCGGGTCAAGAGCACCAGAGCCAGAACAGGATCTATGGCGCGGATGTCGGGTTTTCGCATGGGCGGGTCTCTTGCGGGGCTTGCAGCAGGGGGGCGAGCGGTTAAACAGTACCCAACCGCTTTACCCGTGTCCCGTAACACGTTGCAACGAGGCTGATCCATGCTGTCCCAGATATCTTCTCTTGATGACTTTCGCGCCCAGTTGAGCGCGGCGCCCGCCGCCGATGGCGCTGCCCGGGCCGGAGCAGAGGACCGCAATGGCCAGTTGACCAAGCCGCCGGGGGCCTTGGGACGGCTCGAAGACCTGGCGATCTGGTACGCGGGCTGGCGCGGCAGCGACCGTCCCGAGATCAAGGCGCCGCAGGTGATCATCTTTGCGGGCAACCACGGGGTGACGGCGCAGGGGGTTTCGGCCTTCCCGGCAGAGGTGACCGCGCAGATGGTGCTGAACTTCGAACATGGCGGCGCTGCGATCAACCAGCTTGCCAAGCTTGCTGGCGCGCGGATGGATGTGCATGCGCTGGATCTGGACCGCCCGACCGAGGATTTCACCAAGGCCCCGGCGATGAGCGCGGCAGAGCTGCTGCAGGCGCTGCAAACCGGCTGGACCGCGGTGGACCCACAGGCCGATCTTCTGGTGGTGGGCGAGATGGGCATCGGCAACACCACCGCGGCGGCGGCGCTGGCCTGTGCCCTGTTCGGGGGCGAGGCCGCAGAGTGGACCGGGCGCGGCACCGGGGTCGATGATGCCGGGCTTGCCAACAAGGCCCGTGTGGTGGGGCAGGGCGTGGCGTTCCATGGCGGGGACATCAAGGATGGGCTGGATGCGCTGATGCGCCTGGGCGGGCGCGAGATCGCCGCCATGGCCGGTGCGATTGCCGCTGCCCGGGTGCTGCGTATTCCGGTGATCCTGGATGGCTTTATCTGCTGTGCGGCCGCGGCCTGTCTGCAGCAGACGGCGCCGGGAGCGCTGGATCATGCGGTGGCGGGTCACAAGGGGGCCGAGGCCGCCCATTTCGCGCTGCTGGACAAGCTGGGCAAAGAGCCGCTGCTGACCCTTGGCCTGCGGCTGGGGGAAGGTTCCGGTGCGGCGCTGGCGATCCAGATCCTGAAGGGCGCCATTGCCTGCCACAGCGGCATGGCGACCTTTGCCGAAGCGGGCGTGGCAGAGGGCTGAACGCGCCGCGCCCGGATCAGGAGGATTTCTTCTCCTTCTGCTCTGCCAGCTCCAGCAGGGCGGTCTCCAGATCCTTCTCCAGCTCCCGGGCCCGTTTGATATAGGCGGGGTTCTCGCTGGCGGGGGTGCCGGGGATCCATTGCTTGGCCAGCTCGCGGATGGTCAGACGGTCATGGGCGTAAAAGGTCTGTTCGGCCTGGGCCGCCTCATATTCGCTGAGCCCGATGCGCTCCAGCACATAGCGCCCGGCGCGCAGGGAGCTGTCGAACATCTCGCGCACGATGTCATTGGCGCCCGCCTGATACAGTTCAAAGACGTGGTGGCGATCATAGGCGCGGGCGATGATGTGGATGTCCGGGTAGTTGCGGCGCACATATTGCACCAGTTTCACCGTGTTCTCGGGGTCATCGAGGGCAACCACCAGGATCTTGGCCTTGGCAATCCCGGCAGCCTTCAGCAGCTCGGGCCGGGTGGGATCGCCCAGGAAGCTTTTGACGCCAAAGCGGCGCATCAACTGGACCGCCTCCATGTCATTGTCCAACAGCACCGTCTTGAAGCCGCTGGCCCGCACCAGCCGGTTCACGATCTGGCCGAACCGGCCGATCCCGGCGATGATCACCGGACCTTCTTCGTCGATTTCGTCCGGCTCGTGATCGGCGCGCGCCTCGGTCAGGCGTTTTGACAGCAGGTCATAGATGATGAACAGCAGCGGGGTGATCAGCATCGACAGGGCGATGATCAGCAGAAGTTTCTCCGACAGGGCCGGAGGGATCACATTGAGCTGGGTCGAGAAGGCCAGCAGCACGAAGCCGAACTCCCCCGCCTGCGCCAGTCCCAGGGTGAACAGCCACTGCGCCCGCTTGCGCAGCCCGAAGGCGCGTCCGACGAAGAACAGCACCAGCCCCTTGGCGACGATGACAAGCAGTGCCAGCCCGATCAGGTCGCCGGGGCTTGCCAGGAACAGACGGTAGTTGATGCCGGCGCCGACGGTGATGAAGAACAGACCCAGTAACAGCCCCTTGAAGGGGTTCAGATCGCTTTCCATCTCGTGCCGGAATTCCGAGTTGGCCAGGACCACCCCCGCGAGAAAGGCCCCAAGCGCGGGCGAGAGACCCACCAGCGTCATCAGGAAGGAGATCCCGACCACGATCAAGAGCGCCAGGGCCGTGTACATTTCGCGCAGGTTGGAGGCGTGGATGAAGCGAAACAGCGGCCGCGTCAGGTAGATGCCAGCCAGGATGATGAAGGCGACCGCGCCGATGGTGATCAGGGTCACCGCCCAGCCGGGCATGCCTTCGACCAGCGACAGCGAGGCATGGCCGGCGCCATGGCCTGCGCTTTCTCCGCGCTGGATCGACCCGTCGCTGCCGATATGGGGGCCGATGCCGGTGGCCAGCAGCGGCAGGAAGGCCAGGATCGGGATCACCGCGATATCCTGGGTCAGCAGCACCGAGAAGGACGCCCGCCCGCCGCCGGTCTGCATCAGGCCCTTTTCCGACAGGGTTTGCAGCACGATCGCGGTGGAGGAGAGCGACAGCGCCAGGCCGACGGCAAGGCTCACCTGCCAGGGTTCCCCGGCGGCCATGGCCGCGCCCATCAGCGCCAGGGTGCTGAACAGGATCTGCAAACCGCCAAGGCCCAACAGCTTGTGACGCATCGCCCAAAGCGCGCGCGGTTCCAGCTCCAGCCCGATCAGGAACAGCATCATCACCACGCCGAATTCGGCGAAATGCTGCAGGTTCTGGGTCTCTGACCCGACCAGCCCGAAGACCGGGCCGATCAGAATGCCGGCGGCCAGATAGCCAAGGACGGATCCCAGGCCCAGCCGTGCGGCGATCGGCACCGCGATGACAGCGGCAGCGAGGTAGATCGAAGCCTGATAAAGAAACGTTTCCATGAGGCTGGTATCGCAAGCGCCACTGCGGTTGGCAACGGATTTGGGCGCTCCCCGCCGAAGAGAGCGCCCATGTCGTAAACTTACCCTTGTGATCGGTTGCGATCCGGTGCCGGATCACCTGTCGTGGATGCGGATATCGCCGGACAGTTTTTCGATCTGCTCCAGCCGCTCGGAGATTCGGCGCTGGAAGACCCCCAGCTGATCGATGATGTCCGACAGGGTTTCCCCCGATTCGGGCAGGCGGGCGCTCTCGATCTTGCACAGAACCCGGGTCGAGCTGAGGCCGAGGAACTGACGATGCATGACCTGGCAGGCATGCATGATGCGGTCGGCTTCCTGGTTGACGTCTTCCTGGCCCTTGCGTTTGCGCTCCAGCTGATCGGTCACGATCTGCTTCAATGTCGCACGTTCATGCGCCATATCGACCCCTTCGATGGCGCGCCGTTCCTTGGTGAGCTGGTCGTCGCATTCCAGCAGCATGCGGGTGATGCATTGCACCATCAGGCTGGTGTTGACGGTGGATTTGATCGTCGCAAAGGTGCTGTTTTCGCCCATCACATGGGCTGCGAACCAATCCGACATCTGGCGCGACATGGCGCCATAGTTCTGCGACAGGACGGTAACCGGCCCGCCGGCGGGTTCGATCCGGGAAGCAATCACCCGCAGGTTATGCGGGATGGTGTGCATGGCGTCGAAATCCTTGACCAGACCTTCGGTCTGATCGACCAGGGTCTGGGCGTTTTCCAGCATCTTGGCCAGGGACAGAAGTGTTTCATCCGCATGGTTTCCCAGCGCCTTGTCGCGGGACTTGAACTCTTCGCACAGCGCATGGGCGGCAAATTGATCGTAGTCTTCAAAGCCCTGGCTGCGGACCCATTCCATCATGATTTCGGCGCTTTCCTCGGGGGCAAGGCCTTCCTGCTGTTCCGCCAAGAGCATCGTCTTGTAGACCTCGCGGGCCTCGCCAAGCAACGGGCTGGAGGGTTTGATGCGCGCGGAGAGATAGCCGCCCTCATAGGGGACCACCACGGCAAACACCCAGTAATACAACCCGTCCTTGGCCTGGTTCTTGACGTAGGCGCAGATGGTTTTGCCGGATTGGATGGTTTCCCAGAACATGTGGAAAAGCCCGCGCGGCATATCCGGGTGGCGGATCAGCTTGTGCGGGGCGCCGATCAGTTCGGACCACTCATAATGAGCTACCCGTTTGAAGATGTAGTTTCCGGCCTGGATGACCCCGCGTTTGTCCGTGCGGGAAAAGAACACTTCGTTCAGTTTAAACGGTGCTTCTCCGCTGGAGGGGCGGGTTTCAATACGGCGGTCGACAAATGACATAGGTGTCCCCAGAATTAGGCATGCGCCATGTATAAATACCCTGAGAGTGTTCCCGTATGGTTAAGTCGGAAGCGGTGCATCGCGCTTTAATTGTGCCATTACGATCTGGCTCTGCACCCGGGCGACGGCCGGATGAGGCAGTAGGACCTCGTGGATCAACGTGTTGAGCGCCTGCAGGTCGCGGCAGTAGACCCGCAGCAGGTAATCCGCTTCCCCGGTCATGGTCCAGGCCGAGATGATTTCGGCGCGGGTGCTGACAAGCCGGGCAAAACCGGCCGATTGTTCGGGGCCGTGACTGCTCAGATGCACCTGCACGAAGCCCTGTACCGCCAGCCCCAGTTTTGTGGGATCCAGCCGTGCGGCATAGCCTTGAATATAGCCTTCGGCCTCCAGGCGCTGACGTCTGCGCCCGGCCTGGCTGGCGGAGAGGTTCAACAATTCCCCCAGTTCCTGTGCCGTGAGATGTGCATCCTTCTGCAAGGCTGCCAGAAGGCGGGTGTCGGTGGGGTCCAGCATATGCGGCAAGGTCCTGAGAAATCGGTGTGGGGTGCGGGGTTTGCGCAGCTTACCTTATCATTTGGAGGACCTTGCGCAAATCTCCTGTATCTGCTGCGGCGTTTTCAATCAAAGGCCGAAACTGGCACATCAGGGCAGGACGTCCGGATCCTGCGGTGATCGCCGGGCTGCACTATCCCCGATACCAACGCGGGAAAGGATCCGGCAGGTCGGCCCAATCTTCTGGGCGGAATTGATCGGCATCGATCAGGGCGGCATTCAGGCGGTCACAGATTGCCGCGCGAATCAGATCAACGCCGATGAAGACGATCTCCTGGCGCCGGTCGCCCCAGGGTTCCACCCAGTTGCGCGCGATTTCGGCCTGGGCCTGCGGATGGCTGGGCAGGCGGTCTTCCGGCAGCGAGGCCCACCACATCCCCAGGGGCTGAACCGAAGACAGCGCCCCGGCCAGGCTGAATTCAGCGGCCCATTGCGGGCGGGTGGCGATCCAGAAATGCCCCTTGGCGCGGATCACGCCGGGCAGGTCGCCATTCAGCACATCATAGAGCCTTTGCGGATGAAAGGGCGCGCGGGCGTGATAGGCAAAAGAGGCGATGCCGTATTCCTCGTCCTCGGGGGTGTGGTTGGCAAAGCCATATAGCTCCTTGGCCCACATCGGATGCTGATGCGCGGTGTCGAAATCGAACAGGCCGGTATCGAGAATCGCCTCTGCCGGGACATCCGACTGATCGGTTTCGATGACCCTGGCGTCGCCGTTCAAGGCGCGGATGATCTTGCGGGCCATGTCGGTGCGCGCGGGCCCGGCATCGGAGACCTTGTTCAGCACCACCACATCGGCAAACTCGATCTGCTCCGTGAGCAGGCTGACCAGGCTGCGGTCATCGCCTTCACCCAAGGATTCGCCGCGATCGGTCAGGAAATCGTGGCTGGAGAAATCCTGCAGCAGGTTCACCGCATCGACCACCGTCACCATGGTGTCGAGCCGCGCCACATCCGACAGGCTCTGGCCCAATTCGTCGCGAAAATCGAAGGTCGCCGCCACCGGCAGCGGTTCGGAAATGCCGGTGCTTTCGATCAGCAGGTAGTCGAAGCGCCCTTCCTCGGACAGGTGACGGACCTCTTTCAGCAGATCGTCCCGCAGGGTGCAGCAGATGCTGCCATTGGACATTTCGACCAACTTTTCCTCCGAGCGCGACAGTTCGGTGCCCTCGCGCACCAGGTCGGCGTCGATGTTGACCTCGGACATATCGTTGACGATCACCGCCACGCGGCGGCCCTCACGATTGTTCAACACGCGGTTCAACAGCGTGGTCTTCCCGGCGCCAAGAAACCCGGAGAGAACTGTGACGGGCAGGCGGGGGTCTTTGCTGGGGACATCTTTCATCGGGTTGAAACCTCCGTTTTCAAAAATCTCGGCCGGGTTGCCTGCCGCTTCCAAGAGGCTGCACCCGGTGATCCTAATTGAGTACTAATAAGTAATGAGATAACATAACTCAACGTGGTTTTGAAAGAAGAGGGGCTCCGCTCAAGAGGGGGCTGTGATGCGGGGCTGCGCCTAGCCGTCAATCAGGCCGAGTTCGATCATTCGGGCGTGTTCGATGTCGGTTCGCGGCGCAATTGCAATCACCTCTTCCCGGCTTAACCGGTTGCGGCCAAGCTGCTCCAGGATCGCATTGTCGTAGACGCCGGAGAGCACAGCGATCCCTTCGGTTCGCAACAGGTCGCGTGCGCCGCCATTGCCGCGAACGCGTTTCATATAGTCATATTGGTCATAAAGCAGGGCCTGCACGACGGAGCGATGGATCGGTTGCTCCAGGTTCTGCCGGAAGAATTCGGCCATCCTTTTGGTGCCAAAGGGGATATTGTCCCTCAGGTCGCGGAACGCGGTCATGTCAAAGGGCAGCCAGACGGTTTCTGGATACTTTGCCCCCTCGACAATCCACAGGACATCGGCAATTGCCGCGGCGCTGACGCCCCGTTTGCCATCGCGGTTCGGCGCGTTCAAATAGCTGTCCCGGGCCAGCATGACCCCCATCCAGCATCGGCTGTCCTGCTCCTTGGAGTTGATGACAAGGCAGGGATCTTCGCGGCGGTATGTCTCTGGGGGGATCATCCAGGAGTTGTCCAGGGTGTTCTTGACGTCCACGTCCTGCCCATCAATGACCAGATCACGCAGACCTTTCGGAGCGTCCAGAAGATCGCGCACGAAATGTTCGATTTTCAGCCCGACAAATGTTTTTTCAACATTGTCGAGATCGGCAATTTGCGTGCGCCCCGTACGTACCGGGTCCAGCACGAAGTCAATCGCCTCGCGAACGGTCCGGGGGAATGCAGCGGTCAAGGCCTCCAGTCCGCCCGCGGCACGTATGATGCCGTCGCGGATGGGAACAAGGGAGGAGTAGTCAGGGTGGCCCGGTTGAACTCTGGAAGGAAGCATCCGCATATCTGGCAGATACCATCACCACCGCCCCAAGGCGAGTCCGTCAGGGCGCAGAAGGAATAGGGCCGGGGGTCAATGCCATTGCGAGTCTTCTCGGGGCGACCCTTGCTGGCGCGGGGCTGGACAAATCGCCTATGCGCTGACCGGCTTCAGCACGCGCTTGCGCAGGGCGGCGCCCACGTTTCTTGCCACGGCCTCGGCAACCGGTGGCGGGAAGGCATTGCCGACCTGGCGATACGCGTTCGTCTTGGCCCCGGTAAAATGCCAATCGTCGGGAAACCCTTGAATGCGCGCCACCATTGGGACGGTCAGGCGCGGCATGCCATTGTGGAAAGGGTCCGGCGCTTCGGGCGCGATCGTTCTGCCTTCCACGCCCAGCGTGGCCCAGGCGCGGCGCGCGCGGGTCGGTCCAAGGTCCGGGCCGCCATGCTTTTTCGAGCCGCCAACGATGGTCGGAGCGATTTCGTCCGCCTTGCTGGCCCAGTCATCCGCGCCGCGCCATCCCCGCGCCGCCATGAGGTCGCGCAGCGTTTCACCGACGGTCGGCGGGTTGTGGGGGTTGGGCTCTGGCCAGTCGAAGAGATCGGCACGCTTCTGTTCGACGGCTATGATCACCACACGGGGCCGAAGCTGCGGCACGCCAAAGTCCGATGCGTTCAACAGCCGCCAGTCGGTGCGGTAGCCGAGTTTTGCCAGCTGATCTTTGAGGCGCTCGCGATAATCATGGAAGACGGCATCAAGGAAGCCGCGAACGTTTTCGATCATCACGGCCCGGGGACGAGCAGCATCAACGATATCAAGCGCATCATTGAAGAGGTTGCGCTCATCCTTTTCGCCAAGCTGTTTGCCGGCCACGGAAAACGGTGGGCAGGGCAGCCCGCCGGCCAGCAGGTCAATCCCCCGGTATTCAGCCGCCCGCTCCTTGAAGAGCTGCACATCCTCCTCCAGGACATTCCACTCGGGCCGATTGTGGCGCAGGGTGTTGCAGCAATGCTTGTCGATCTCGACCAGGGCGTTGTGGTGAAAGCCAGCCTTCTCAAGCCCAAGAGCCTGTCCGCCAGCGCCGGCGCAGAGTTCCAGGGATGTAAGCATGGTAATCGCCCTCGTTCTTGACAGAGGCCCTGTCGTGCGCACGTCGTTTTGCACTCAGGATAATGCCGCCTGCTTGTTCTTTGAATGTTCTTACAGGCTGTTGTCCAAGCAGGCAACCGGCATGATCGATGCCAGGGTACTGACCCGATGTAGGTCTAGCCGAAGTCCGCGATCCGATCAGAGAGCGTCAGTATGGGCGTTGGGATGTCGCAGTATCACGGATGTCATCTGCTCGCTTCTCTCGAAACAGCCGAACACCGCGTTCGCGTAGGTTTGCCTCATTGGCGGGCGGAATCTGGTTCTCAGGGCGTGGGAGGTTTTGCCCGACGCGCCGTGCTGTCGGAGATCCACCGGGATACGGCGGGTGAAGTAGTAGATGCCTTCCTTCACGAGGACACAGCTGCGCGAAATGTTCTCTAATGTGTTCTACGCCTCGCCTTGATCCGGTCAAAATCTGATGAAAACAATGCCTTAGCTGGAGAGGTGGTGCCCCCACACGGACTCGAACCGCGGACCTACTGATTACAAACTTCCCGAAAAATAACCTGAGATTCGCCTAAGGGGCTGTTTTTAAACAATATGTCCATCGGTCGGGAAGGGCTTTTTAGGCCATTTGCGCCAATGGGTGGACACAGTTTGGACACAGCTCAGGGCATTTGCGTCAGGACTGGAAATCAAAGCCGTAGTTAAACGGTGAGCCGGTTTCTAAATCAGGAACATCAAACACAGGTAGAGTTGGAATGAACAATCGCGAGAGGGATGACTACATCGCTCAAGAGTACAAGGGCGGGATGAGTATTGGAGAAATTGCTCGTAGTTATGGGATTTCAGAGCGCCGGGTAAGCCAGATTCTTCGTGAGAAAGAAATTTCTCTTCGACCTCGTAGCTCAAAGCCAAAGGGCCCGTTGAGCGCTGCACACGCGAGGGTGGGGCTTCACCTTTACAACTATCGTTTTGCTCGATGTATGGAACTGGACTTCGCAGCTAGAGACTTGGGCTGGTCTCGGATCAAGTTGCGCAAAGTTGAGAAAGGTGTCCGAGACCTGGAGCTGCTTGACTTGCTCGACATTGCCACGTTCACACGTACTCCGCTGCCCGAAATTCTGTTGACGTAAGTCGACGCGCTATTTTAACCGCAGCCAACCGAGCACCTTATCGGTTGGCTGGCATCCGCAAGACCTACACTAAAAGAAAACTAACTGTTGCTCACAACATGAAGGCCTAGGTCTGGTCCCGAGAGAACAGCCCGACTGAACTGAGGGACTTCAGATTTCGAATGTTCACCGCCTCATAAGATCTCGCATTTTTTCGTAAGTCTGCAGTAAAGCTGATGGGGTGATCGTGCTTGTGTGCTTCAAGTACGAGGTTGTAGTCATTCGGCGATAAACTGAAGGTAATACGTCTAAGTTCGCCGCCTACTTCCCCCTTGAGGGAGACTTTTCCTGTTTTGGTCACGCCATCACGTCGCAAGCTGATAGTTTTTCCTTTGACGTCAATGTTGTCTAGCGGTGGATCTTTGCGAAACTCTGCAGCAGCCAAAGCAAACCGGTCAGAATACGTAGCTGGGATTCTCACCTCTCCGGTTTCGAAACGATAGCTTGAGCTTGAACGAACGGAAATTTCGACGTGATCCGCGGCCTCGACGCTGAGCAGGCCACTTATCCCAGAGCACAAATTTGCACTCACACCATTGGCAACCAAGGGGACAAAACGTTTTTCGAACCAATCTGCATCGTTGACTGACGCCTCTGCCGCCAGAGTGGCTTTTTTCGTTGCTCCTAACAGGGTCTCGATAACCTTTGTGCCGTAGGGCAATGGAGCTTCCATACCGGGAAGCAAGTCCCCGTCAGGCTTCATGACAGGCGTCAAAATGGTTACCACAAAACTACCATGTTCAGTTTGCCCAAGACGTGCTTCACGAAGAAAGGTCTCGGCTAAGTCCGCCCGCTTGCCCACATAGACTCTACGGGGGTCAATAACCGCGCTGGCTGAAGCAACCAAGAGATCTCGGATGTTTGCGATTAGCTTTGTTCCAGCCTCGAAGGAAACCGTACCACTAACAAAGCTTGGACCGATTGTGGAAATCTTGATAGTCTCAAAGCCACCCATAAGCATCTGTCAAAACGCGGCTTCGACACTGATGTCTTTTTCTGCAGAGATTTCTTTCAACGCCTCGTGGATTCGTGGCCTGAAATCCCTAGCCTCAGCAGATGGTATCAAGACTTCGTAGCCATTCTTGACCCATACACTTGAGTAGTCTTGAGAGCTACGCTTACTCCAACCATTTGTTCCCAAATAGCCGAGTACGTTGTCATGCGTTAATAGTTTCAGTAAACTACTGTCGAACCTATTCATCAGCCTCACCCCGCGCAACAAAGGGGTATTCGCCGTTCGCGATCCGCTGCATAGAGGTATGGATGAACTCAGCGGAGAATATGTTGTCCTTTGGGATCCTAAGCCTTTTGCTCTTCTGCAGTCTTGGGAGGGGTGGCATTCCTTTTAAGGAGTACCAGTAAGAGCAATAGCTTAAAGAAGTGGAGTGGTGGGAATACTTGATCCATGAGCTGCATTCCTTCGGCACAAGGGTTACCACCAATAGGCGAGGCGTTGAAACCTTTATGTCGCGAAGACTATCGTAGAGAGATTGGTCGACGGTATATCCAAAATCCGCATCTTCGTTCTGAAGTGAGCTGTCCATAAGCATGCACTTGGACTGAAGGTCGATTTTCGGCTTGGAAATCTCACGACCATCGACCTTGGAGGAGATCGTAAAATCAATCTTGTCATCATCCGGTTCGGGCTTGGACACGCCGCAACCGAGTGACGCGCACACGGCTCGAATATGAGCACCGGCAAAGCCTTCCTGTTTAGCGGAAAGGGCTGAATAGTGCGCAGGATTGATCGTCGTTGGGAAATTCATCTGCAGTCTCAAATTGTCAGCGGAAGTTCACTCCAAAAAGGCGAACGTTTCAACCCCCACAACACGCTTCAGCTGAGGCCAATTTTTGAAAGGTAGAGCAAGTGATTGATAATCAGTTGTTCAGCATCACGGATGCCAAGCCGCCGCTCGGTAGCATTGCAAGGATCTGATAGTAATGAAGAATAACTGAGAAATGACAAAGGCGAACCGGGATGCAACTGATTAGCTGTAGGGCTGTGGACACAGTTTGGACACAGTGCAGCCTGCCTAGTTTTCTGCTTCTAGAGAGTGTGTCTGGATAAATAAGTGTTTAAATTCATGTGGTTGGTGGGGGTGGGGGCGATTGATCAGCCGAAAAAGCTCACATCGCGGTAACAGATCGAGGGACACAGTGACCGAACTGTGTCAACAAATGCCCGCTAGGGTTGATCCGCGAAGATCTAAGTTATTGAATTTAAATAAAAATGGTGCCCCCACACGGACTCGAACCGCGGACCTACTGATTACAAATCAGTTGCTCTACCAGCTGAGCTATAGGGGCACTGGGTGGCATTTAGCGAGATTGGGCACGGCTCGCAAGATGAAAACGCAAGGTGGTGCCAAAACCTGGGCTGCTCTGAATGTTACGGGATTGGTGCCACTCCATTTGACCGCAAGGCATGGCCGGAGTAAGCCTGTAACCCGTTGGCAATAGGACAGTCAGGACCCTTTCATGCAGGTCATCATTCATGCCGGTGCACATGAAACCGAAGAGGACCGGGTGTTGAAGACCCTGTTGCGCAATGGTGATCTTGCGGCGAAACGGGGCGTCGCCGTTCCCGGGCCCAGCAAGTTTCGCAACCTGCTGAACGGATGTGTGGAGGCGGTGCTGAACGGAGGGGCGGTGGCGCAATCCAGCGACGTGCTTTGGGATGCGATCCTGGAAGCGGAGCAGGTCGATCGGGTGATCCTGTCCAACCCTCATTTCTTTGGCGCGCCGCGCCAGGCCGTGGAGATGCACTCCTTTTACCCCGAGGCCGAGATGCGAATGGGTGCGCTGAAGACCCTGTTTCCGCAGGACCAGTTGGAGCTTCACTTCGGGGTGCGCGATCCGGCCAGTTTCCTGCCTGCTCTGGTGAAAGGGACGGATCCGAAACGCGGCGGAAATCTCCTGGACCGATGTGCGCCGCTTTCGTTGCAGTGGTCCAACCTGCTGATGCGCCTCAGGACGGCGGTGCCGGATATCCCGATTACCGTTTGGGTCTATGAGGATATGCCGATGATCTGGGGACAGGTGATCCGGGGGATGCTGGGGGTTGGCGATCAGGAACGTATCGCCGGCGGCATGGATCTTCTGGCCTCCATCATGAGCACCGAAGGCATGCAGCGTCTGCGCTCCTATCTGCACGAGCACCGCGACATGGGTGAAGCACACAAGCAGCGGGTGATTGCCGCCTTTCTGGGCAAATACGCCATCGACGAGGCCATCGAGGAAGAGGTGGATCTGCCCGGTTGGACAGATGCGTTGATGGCAGAGCTGACCAGGCGCTATGAGGCAGACCTCGACGAGATCGCCCGCATTCCCGGTGTGACCTTGCTGTCTGCCTGAAGCCCGGCTGAGCCTGGCCTGGACCGGCCCGGGACTGGCCCGAACCCGGGCTCAGACCTGCAGTGCAGCCCTTGCGGGCAGGGCATCAGGGGCTGATCGGTTGACCCAACCGGTTCACGACCTGGCTTTCCACGGTCATGTCGTCATAGGTGACCTCGATCTCGATCTTCTCGACGCTGCCGATGGCAAAGGCGCGGTAGGCCGGGCCATCTTCCTCTAGGATCGAATTGGGCGCCGCTTGGTCCAGATGGCAGGGCGGCAGGGGCCAGATCTCATATCCGCCGTCGTTGATGGCAAGGCGGATGCGGGCAAGGCCACAGCGCCAGGACCACAGGTGGGTGACATAGACCAGGTCCTGACCGTTGAATTCGCGTACCGAGATCCAGTTTGCACGGGTGACTGCCAGGATCGGCTTGACCTCTGCGGCGGTGGTGAAGGGGGGATCCGCTTCGGCCGGAGCGGTCAGCAGCAGGGGGGCGGTCAACAGCAGCGCAATTCTGCGTCGGAAGGATTGAAACATCTTACTCTCTCCATCACACATGGAAACGAAACGGGCGATACGAAAAGGGCTGCGGGCAGATTGATTTTGACCCGGCCTGTGCTGGATTATACTGAAGAAGGACGCCAGGCATAGCCGCCGGGCACAACTGGACGCCCGGCGCGGGCCGGGCAAAGAGGACCCCGATGGCAGAGCAGCAGCCCTTCAACATCGTGATCATTGGGCAAAATGGCCGGTTGCAGTATGAGGCGGCGCTGTTTGCAGCCTCTCTGCGCCATGCGTCGCCCGATTTCGCAGGCCGCCTGTTCGTCGCAACGCCGCGCCCCGGTCCGCTGTGGCAGAAGGACGTCTCGATCCGCAACGGGCAGGTTCTGGAGCTGCTGGCGCGGCTGGGGGCCGAGGTGCTGCCGTTTGACTCTGAGCGGTTTGGCGACAGCTACCCCAATGGCAACAAGATCGAGGCGTTGATGGCGCTGCCCGAAGGCGAGCCTTTCGTCTTTTTCGACAGCGACACGCTGATCACGGGGGAGCTTTCCGAGGTGCCGTTTGACTTTGACCGCCCGTCGGCCTCTTTGCGGCGCGAGGGCACCTGGCCCAAGCCGACGCTGTATGGGCCGGGCATCGAGGCGATCTGGCGCGCGCTATATGACCGCTTTGACCTGGATTTCGCCAGCAGTCAGGATCCAGACCAGCCCGAGGGGCACTGGCGGCGCTACCTCTATTTCAACGCCGGGTTCTTCTATGGCGCCTGTCCGCGCCAGTTTGGCGCACGCTTTGCCGACTATGCCACCTCGATCCGCGACGACCTGCCGGTAGAGCTGGTGGGCCAGGCGCTGGATCCCTGGCTGGACCAGGTCGCGCTGCCCCTGGTGATCCATTCCTTCGGTGGCGGGCGCGATACGCTGGCGCCCGGCTATCTGGATGGCCGGACCAGCTGCCACTACCGGCTGTTTCCGCTGCTCTATGCCCGCGAAAGCGACCGGGTGATCGAGGTGCTGGAAGAGGTCGCGGCCCCCAACTGGATCAAAAAGGTGCTGAAGACCTATGAGCCGATCAAGCGCATGGTCTACCAGGGGCGCGGGGCCAAGGTGCGCGCCCTGTTCGATCAGGCCAACCTGCCGCGCCGGGAACAGCTGATCCGCAACCGGATCAAGTCCGAAGGCCTGTGGATGCGCTGACGCCTAGACCTGACGCTGGCAGGCCTGTGCGATCTGCTCGCGTAGCCAGGCATGCATGGGCGAATGATGGGTGCGGGAGGTCCAGGTCAGGTCGATCTCGAATTCGCCGCGAAACGGGCTGGGGGCGGTCTGCACCCGGTCCCCGAAGTGATCCGCCAGGCGGCTGGGCAGGGTGGCCACCAGATCGGTCCCTTCCAGGAGTTCGGGCAGGGCGGCGGGGCTGGGAATGGACATCACCTGATTGAGCGATTTGCCGGCGGCCGCGATCTCCATCAGGAAGCGCGAACGCCAGGAGTCCCCATAGGCGATCACCACCTGCGGCGCGGCCAGAAAGGCGGCCTCGGTCCGGGGCATCTGTTCGGGTGGGGCATCATGGGCGATCACCACGGCCGCCCGTTCGGAAAACAGCGTGCGCCGGTAGTAGCTGCCGCCCTCGATGCGCACCGGCCCGATCACCAGGTCGCTTTCGCCGCGATCCAGATGCTGCTTGCCCTCGACGGTGGAGGTGCGCACCGTCAGCCGCAGCCCCGGTGCCACCCGGCGCAGCCTGCGCATCAGTCGCGGCAGGATGGTGGCGCGTTCGTAATAGTTGCAGGAGATGGTGATCTCCGTTTCGGCCCGTCCGGGATCAAAGGCGCGCGGTTCGGCCAGTTGCAGCATCTCGTCCAGCATGCGGCTGGTGCTGGCCACGATTTCCTCGCAGCGCTCGGTCGACACCATCTGGCCGCCTTGCCGCACGAACAGGGGGTCGCCAAAGGCGCGGCGCAGTCGGTCGACGGTATAGCTGACGGTGGATTGATTCACGTCCAGCGTTTCCGCCGCCCGCGAGAAGGAGCGATAGCCATGCACCAGGCGCAGCGTGCGCAGGGCGGAGAAATCGAGGCTCAGCGGATCCGGTGTCTCTGTCATTTTGCCGCTCCAGGCTTGCACTTAGATCAATTATGCAAATTTTCGATTGAGAAAACCAGTCTGATCGGATTGCCTCATTTTTGCCTCGGCTTTTAGGCTTGCTCTTCAAGCCAACGACCGGGGGGAGAAGATGAGCGTTTCCACGTTGAGCCAGGCACCGCAGGACGATCAGATCACCATCCGCGATCTGACGCTGGATCCCTATCCCATCTACCAGCGCCTGCGCCGCGAGGCGCCGGTGGTGCGGGTGGCCTCTCTGGGGCGGACCTTGCTGACCAAGGCCGAGGATACGAAATACGTCAAGGACACGCCTCAGATCTTCAGCTCCAACGATCCCAAGACCCCGATGACCCGCGCCTTTCGCGCCCATACGCTGATGCGCAAGGATGGCGACGAACACGCGCGCGAACGCGGAGCCATGGCGCCCAGCTTTTCCGGGCGCAACATCAAGGGCTGCTGGGAGGGGATCTATACCAAGATCGCCGAAGAATTCGTGGCGGGCCTGCCGCGCGGGGAGACGGTGGATCTGTTCCCGGCGCTGGCCGGACCATTCGCGGCCCATTGCCTGAAGCATCTTCTGGGCATCCCTGAGGCCAGTGATGAGGACATGCAGCGCTGGAGCCAGATCCTGATCGACGGGGCAGGGAACTTCGGCTTCACGGATGAGCTCTTTGCCGATTGCGATGCCGCCAATGACGAGATGGATGCGCTGTTCCGGGCCGCCATCCCGCGCCATCTGGCGGATCCCAACCCCAGCGTCCTGTCGGTGATGGTCAATGCCGAGGATCCGATCCCCGAAAGCCAGATCTTTTCCAATATCAAGATCGCCATCGGCGGCGGCATCAACGAGCCGCGCGATGCGCTTTTGACCATTCTCTATGGGCTGTTCACCAACCCCGATCAACTGGCCGAGGCCAAGGCCAAGGAGATGTGGGGCGAGGCCTTCGAGGAGGGCGTGCGCTGGGTGGCGCCGATCCAGGCCAGCTCGCGCCTGGTGATGGAGGATACCGAGATCCGTGGCCATGTGATCCCCAAGGGCGACACGGTGATGACCATCCAGGCCTCTGCCTGCCGGGATGAGGACATTTTCGAGGACGGCGAAAGCTTCAACATTTTCCGCCCCCGCAAGCCGCACCAGGCCTTTGGCAACGGGCCGCATTTCTGCCAGGGTACCCATATCGCCCGGCGCATGCTGGCCAATATCATGCTGCCCATGCTGTTCGACCGGTTCCCGAAGATGGAGCTGGCCAAGGCCGAGCCGGTGCAGTTCTACGGGTTCGGCTTTCGTGGGCCAAGGAACCTGCCGGTGACGCTGAACTGACGCAGCGCCGGAGGAGGAGATACCGGTCATACCGGGAAAAGACGCATCATCATCTGGGAGGAGAACATGATGACACGCAATATTCTGGGCGCAGCGCTCTTTGCCGCCGCAACTGCCATGACGCCGCTGGCGGCCGCGGCCGAGGAGGTGACGCTGCGACTGCACCAGTTCCTGCCGCCGCCCGCCACGGTGCCAAAGCTGATCCTGAAGCCCTGGGCGGCTGAGGTGGAGGCAGCCTCCGGCGGGCGCATCAAGATCGAACATTTCGATGCCATGTCGCTGGGTGGCACGCCTCCGGGACTGATGGATCAGGCTGCCGATGGCGTTGCCGACATGGTGATGACCGTGGTGGGCTACACGCCGGGCCGTTTCCCCAAGACTGAGGTCTTTGAACTGCCCTTCATGATGACCGACCCGATCGCGACCTCCAAGGCCTTCATGGAACTGGTCGAAAGCGACCTGCAGGAAGGCGAGTACAAGGACGTGAAGGTGCTGGGTGCCTGGGTGCATGGCCCCGGCGTGATCCATACCGAAAGCGGCGTCACCAAGCTGGAGGACATGGCCGGTCAGACCCTGCGCGGGCCGACTCGGATCATCACCGACATGCTGAAGGAGCTGGGCGCAACCCCGGTCGGCCTGCCGCTGCCCGCCATCCCCGAGGCGCTCTCCAAGGGCGTGATCAGCGGGACGGTGATCCCCTGGGAGGTGACGCCTGCGGTGAAACTCACCGATCTGGTCGGCCATCACACCGAATTCAGCGGCAAGGAGTCGCTTTATACCGCGACTATCGTGCTGGTGATGAACCGGGACAAGTACAACGCCCTGCCGGATGACCTGAAAGCCATCCTGGACGCGGAGTCGGGGCAGAAGCTCTCGGCCTTTGCAGCCCGCGTGATGCTGGAGCGCGACGCGCCGGGACGTGAGATCGCCGAGGACAAGGGCAATGAGATCTTCGTGCTGGACGAGGCCGAGGTGGCCCGCTGGAAAGAAAAGGCCCAGCCGGTGATCAGCCGCTGGATCGAAGAGGTCGGCAGCAAGGGCATCGATGGCGAGGCCCTGATCAAAGAGGCCAAGGCTCTGATCGCTAAACACGGCGGGTAAAGCCGGGCACCCCTATCGGGCAGTGAAGGCGCAGGTCACCAGCCTGCGCCTTTTTCTTTCTGCGCTGCCGTGCAATGCCTCTGCTGTCTGTTGCCATTTCGGAGCTGAGCCGGGATAGATCGGGAAAGAAGAGGGAGCAGCGCAGCATGCAGGGTTTCAGATCGATCGGGATTGCCTCCGTGGTTCTGGCGGCGATGCTGTGGGGCACCACCGGGACCGTGCAGACCCTTTTGCCCGAAGGCCGTGACCCGCTGGCGGTGGGCGCCCTGCGGCTGATCTTTGGCGCGGCGGGGCTGGTTCTGATGGCGCTGATACAGAGTGCGAGCCGTCGCGGCCTGCTGCGCCTGCCTCTGCGCGGGGTGTTCTTCGCCGGTGTCGCCATCGGCGGCTACAACCTGTTCTTCTTCTACGCGGTGACCCTGGCCGGGGTGGGGATCGGCACGGCGGTAGCCATCGGCAGCGCGCCGATCTGGGCCACCCTGTGGGAGCGCTTTGCCCTGGGCCGCAGGCCCGGTCCCTTGCGGCTTTTGGGGCAGGCGGTGTCGGTGCTGGGCGTTGGCACCCTGGGCTATGCGGGCGGCGGCGTCGAAGGGGCGCTTCTGGGCGTGGTCCTGGCGCTGATGGCGGGGGGCTGCTATGCCGCCTATTCGCTGGCCACCAGCAGCCTGAGCGGGCAGGCGCCCTCTACCGCGATTGCAGCGGCGACCTTTACCGTGGCTGCCGTGGTGACGGCGCCGGTGCTGTTTTTCGTGCCCTTGGACTGGCTGGCGGGGTCTGCGGCCTGGTCGGGGCTCATCTTCCTCGGGCTGGGGGCCACGGCACTGTCCTATGCGCTTTATACCTGGGGGCTGATGCGGGTTGCGGCCTCTACCGCCGTGACGCTGGCCCTGGCGGAACCGGTCACGGCCTGGCTGCTGGCCAGCCTGGTGGTGGCAGAGCCTGTCACCCTGCAAAGCGTGGCAGGGGCGCTGATGATCCTGGCAGGCCTGGTCGTGGTGACCCTGGTGCGCGATCAGCCGCGCGGCGGGTAACCGCGCTCTTCGTGCCGCCAGCCGCCTGGCCCGGCGATCTTGCTGATGCAGGCCTGGGCCGTGTCCCTTGATCGGGTCGGAGCCTCGGACACAGGCGAACGCGCTGGCAGATACTCCGGCGCGGTCAGATTGTCCGGTACCGGCGCCGAGATCGCCTCGCCCAGAAACTTTGGCGCATCAAAATCAAACCGGCGCAGCAGCCGGAACAGCGCACGCCGCCTGAGCGCCGCCTCTTCCTTGTCGAGCACAACATGCATCATGGTCAGGTCCCCACACCCAAGAGATACCTTGAACCTGCCACCCAAGTGGCAAACAGAAGGTTTCCGGGCACAGGGGATAATGCCGAGAGTTTTCTCTTTATTAATGTTAGATAACGGCGTTTTTACATCTGAACGAGCAATCAGGACGCCGCCAGAAGCGGGCGCGCCTCGGCAAAGGACAACAGGCGTCGGCTGTCTTCGTCCCAGAGATGTAGGCGCGCATTGGCCAGGCTTTCGCGGATGGTCATGCGGTTGCTTTCGGCCAGTTCCTGATGGTCGCGCAGCACTTCGGTCAGCCGGTAGAAGGGGATGCGGCTGTAAAGGTGATGCACGTGATGGATGCCGATATTGGCGCTGAACCACTGCAGAATGGCGGGCAGCTGGTAGTAGGAACTGCCGTGCAGAGCGGATTCATGCAATTGCCAGTCGGGATCGTGATCCCAGTTGGTGTGTTCAAACTGGTGCTGCACGTAGAACAGCCAGACGCCGATGGTGGCCGCCAAGAGCGTCGTCGGCAGGAAGATCAGTACCAGGGGCTGCCAGCCGCCGAAGTACCAGATCGTCAGCAGGGCCGCGGCAATGGCCAGGTTGGTGAGCATGGCGCTGACCCAGTATTTGGCGCTGTCCATCAGCCCCAGCGGAATGCGGTTCTGCAACAGGAACAGGTAGCCGGGGCCGATGCCGAACAGCACCAGCGGGTTGCGATAGAGGCGATAGACCAGCCGCTGGAAGCGCCCCATGGCGCGATATTCGGCCAGGGTCAGCGTGTGCACATCGCCCATGCCGCGCTTGTCCAGGTTGCCGGTGGCGCTGTGGTGGATCGAATGGGTGCGCCGCCAGACATCATAGGGGGTCAGGGTGATCACCCCCATCACACGTCCCATCCAGTCGCTGACACCGCGGCTGGGGAAAAAGGCACCATGGCCGCAATCGTGCTGGATCGCAAAGAGCCGCACCAGGAAACCGGCATTCACAAGCGAGATACCAAAGGCCAGCCAGTAGCTGATCGACAGGCTCCACCAGGCGAGCCCCCAAAGCAGCAGAAAGGGAACAACCGTCGCGGCCAGTTCAAAGGCGCTGCGCAGGCGGTTGGGGTCGCGGTAGCTGGCAAGGGTCTTGACCCAGTCGCGGGCAGCGGTTGCGCCGCGTTGGGAGCTTGGTCGATCGGTTTTGTCGGTCATGCGCCTGTCGTCTTGTGTTTGTTGCTGCCCGGATACCTGAGTAGATGGCTATAGCAAGCAGAATTTGAAACTCGGTTATCACCATAACGGGAGAAGCACAGCATGCTTGCCCGGCTGAAGGGCCGCTGGTCCAAGCTGAAATCACATGCAATATTCTGATTTTGTTGAGCAAACGAGGGCCGCAAATGCGCGAAATCGCCCTGAGGCGGAGACAATGCGCCGCAACCGGGCATGGGCGGAAATCTGCAAATAATCCGCAAAAGAAGATGAGCCGCCCCAAAGGGGGCGGCTCAAACCGGTTGATCTTTTCACCTCCGGTGATCCTGGCTCAGCCGTAGATCAGGCGCGGTAGCCAGGTGATGATCTCGGGGAAGACCATGCAGAGCACCAGACCGACGATCTGCAGGCCCAGGAAGGGCAGGGCCGATTTGAAGATATCCGACATCGGGATCTCGGCCGGGGCCACGCCGCGCAGGTAGAACAACGCATAGCCGAAGGGCGGCGACAGGAAGCTCATCTGCATGTTGACGAGGTAAAGCACCCCGAACCACAGCACCAGATCGGCCTCGGAAGCCAGGCCAAAGGCCTCGGGACCCATCGCCTTGATGATCGGCACGAAGATCGGCACGCACAACAGCAGGATGCCGACCCAGTCCAGGAACATGCCCAGGATCACCAGCACGAACATCATGATGATCAGGATGCCCCAGGGGCCAAAGCCCGTCGCCTCAAGCGCCGATTGCACGAACTGCTGGCCGCCCTCCAGCACGTAGAGGCCCACGAAAATCGTGGCGCCGAACATGATCCAGATCACCATGGCGCTGGCCTTGAGCGTGCCGATCGAGGCCTCGCGCACCGTCTGCCAGTCCAGCTTGCGGTGGATGGCTGCAACGATGAAGGCGCCGAAGGTGCCAATGCCGGCCGCTTCCACCGGGGTTGCAACGCCGGTGAAGATGACGCCCAGAACGATCACGATCAGGGCGATGGGTGCCGACATATTGCCCATCAGGCGCATCTTCTCGGCAAAGCTGACGCGCTCTTCCACCGGGATCGGCGGGCCAAGGGTCGGGTTGATGGTGGAGCGTGCGATGACGTAGAGCACATAGGTGCCCGACAAGAGCAGGCCCGGGAAGACCGCGCCGATGAACAGCTCACCCACGGATTGTTCCGCCACCACCGCATAGATGATCGCCAGGATCGACGGCGGGATCAGGATGCCGAGCGTGCCGCCCGCCATGATCGAGCCCATGGCGATCTTCGGGTCATAGCCGCGTTTCAGCATGGCGGGCAGGGCGATGATGCCCATGGTCACCACGGCGGCGCCGATCACGCCCACCATGGCCGCCAGCACGGTCGAGGCGATGATGGTTGCCGCCGCAAGCCCGCCTTTGACGCCACCAAGGACCTTGTAGATCACATCGAACATGTCGTTGATGATCCCGGCCCTTTCCAGCATCGAGGCCATGAAGATGAAGAGCGGGATCGCCGAGAGCTGATAGTTGGTCATCAGCGGGAAGATCCGGCTTGGCACGATATTGAGTGCGCGCTCGTCTCCCAAAACGTAGAGGAAGACGCAAGCCAGGCCCCCGGTCACAAAGGCCAGCGGCAGCCCTGCCATCAGGAGGGCCAGGAGCGAGCCGAACATGATGAGTGTCAGCCACTCGATTCCAATTTCCAGACCCATGACTTAGGCCCCTTTCACGATTGCGCGCACGTCCTGCGCGAGCTTGGAAACACCCTGAAGGACCAGCAGCAGGCCGCCGATCACCATGACCCATTTCATCGGCCACAGCGGGATTTCCCATTCATTGAAGCTGATCTCGCCCCAGCGGATATTCGGATCGGTCCACTGTGCCAGGTTCAAGCTGCCCAGCATCTCACCAAAGCCAATATCGCCGCGCGCCCATTCGGACACCACGCCGTTGCCGGTGGCCACCGCATTTGCGTCCAGTGCGAACTTGTAGCCGGTGAACAGAAGGGTGAAGGCGAAGATGAAGAAGAAGATCGAGGTCACCAGATCCGCCCAGGCCCGTTTCGGGCGCGACAGAGGGGCGTAGAAGATATCCACCCGTACATGCGCCTCGGTCAGCATCGCGTAAGATCCGGCAATCAGGTACTGCATGCCGAACATCAGATACATGGCTTCATGCGCCCAGTTGGTGGGCGAGCCGAAGACATAGCGGCTGATCACTTCGAAGTAGTAGACAAAGACCGCGATCACCGCCCAGTAGCTGACGAACTCACCCGCCATCAGCGAGGTGCGGTCGATCCAGCCGGTCCAACCCGTTGAAACATGGCTAGAATCCTCGACGTTTTCCGCCTCTTCCAGCTCCCGCAGGGCCTTTTCGGCCTCGGTTTCCGGCTCTTCCTCGGGCAGGTTTGCGTTGGCGCGGCGCACCAGGCCCGGCATCAGCACTGCATCCACCAGCATCGCTGCCAGCAGCACATAAAGCGCATAGGCGCCGACCCGGTTCCAGAAGGCCATGGTTTCGCCAGCAACCTCCAGCGCGGGGGCTGCGGTCTCAAGGTCGGTCTTGGCTGCGGTGATCCGCTCGCGCCCGTCCTCGATGCGTTTTTCGGCGCGGGTGATGTTCTTTTCCGCGCGCCGCTGGGCGAAGGAGCCTTCCTCGGCGGCGGCCAGCTCTGCGCGCAGGTCGGGCATATCCGCTTCGGCGGCGGCAACGCGGCCCTCTTCACGCTCCAGCGTGCGTTCCGCCTGGCGCACCACGTTGGAGGCGTCCGACAGGATGCTGCGGGCCTCCTGTCCGTTGGAATTGGCGATCAGGATCAGCACGAAGACCGGAATGAAGGCCAGTCCCAACAGGCTGCGCAGATAGAACCGGTGCAGACCCAGCATGCCGCCGGTCACCAGAATGAAATAGCCCAGGGCATTGGTGTATGTGCTGGGGCCGGTTTTTGGCCGTCTGGCCAGAACCATGGCCACCATTGGGAAGACGATCAGTCCCACCCAATAGGCCCAATGGGGCAAGGAAACATCGAGACTGGGCATGGGTTCCCCCGTTATTGTCGGTGATGAGTGGTGTCACAAACGGACCCGCACGCGATGTGCGGGTCCGTCGTGTTTGCATTTGTCGTGGGCTGGATTACAGATCCAGCGACATGCCTTCGGTCAGGGCCGGGTCGACATAGCCAAGCGAACCGGACTGCATGTAATCCAGGATCGTCTTGAAGACGCGGGCGCTGGACTTGTCGCGGTTGGCGTATTTGAACCAGACCGGAACGGCGACCTCGGTCATCAGCTCCACATCGTCCTGGCTGAGGCGGGTGACCTCGGTGCCATCGGCCTCGAACTTCTTCCAGGCTTCCTGGTCGGCGGCCTGGATCGCGGCGTGGTGCATGTCGGAATAGACGTGGGTTTCCATCTCGACGAACTGCTGCATCTGCGGCGACAGCGCGTTCCAGCTGTCCATGCCCACGGTCAGGTCCATGATGTCCACCGGCTGATAGAGCGACATGAAGCCCGGAGGGCCCATGACGATATAGTCGGTCACCTGGCTGAAGCCGAGCGAGTAGTTCACCGCCGGACCCACGTAGTCGGCCACGTCGATGGTGCCCTTCTCCAGCGCCGGGAAGATTTCCGAACCGGGCAGAACGGTGGTTTCGGCGCCGATCTCGGTGAAGATCTCGGCGACCATGCCGCCGGGCAGGCGCATCTTGCGGCCGCGGAAATCGTCGATCGAGCGGATCGGCACCTTGGAGTGGATGATGTTCGGGCCGTGGTGGATCGGGCCGACGAAATGCATGCCCTGCGCCTTGTAGAGCTCGCGCGCCATGTCGATGCCGCCAAGCCCGTAGTAGAAGACGTCATATTCATGCGGGTTGCGCAGCCCCAGCGGGAAGGACGACAGGAAGACCGCCGCCGGAATGATCCCTTGCGCGTAGATGGTGAAGGGGTTCACCGCGTCCAGAACGCCGTTCTTCACCGCGTCATACAGCTGGAAATCACCCACGACGTCATTGGCGCCGAAGGGCTGGAAGGCCAGCTCGCCACCGGTCTTTTCGGCGATGGTGCCGCACCAGTCCTTAAAGATCTGCAGACCCGCGCCACCGGGCCAGGATGTCTGCACTTTCCAGGTTTTGGTCTGACCTGCAGCCGTTGCAAGGCTCGGAGCGGCCAGGCCGGCAGCTCCCAGACCGGCAAGACCCGTCAGCGCGCGACGGCGCGATACGATTTTTGACATGATTTTATTCCTCCCTTTGCCTGTCTTGCGACAGTTCAGCCCGCGCCAACCCTGGCGCAGACAGTGACATTTTAGGGGGCGTATTTCAGATTTTCAAAATCATATGTGTTGTTTTTTCGCGCAGTCCCGACCGGTCGCGATTAAGGATCTGATTTTCGAAGAAGATTGCTGTATAGGGCGAGTTCAAAAATTGGACTGTTTTTTTTACCAAAATGCGGAGTGGACATTTTGACGATATTCAGGGCCGGAAAAATGAGGGTAATTGCCATAATGTCCGCATCTTGAGGGGCGAGTATGGCCGTGCCGAAGGGGGTGAATCGAGCACTTCCTGGTTGTGCGTGACCCGGCGCGGCTACCCCGATATTTATATTTTGGTCGTTAAGGGCTATTGAACCAGTTGTTAGCATACTGTCCGAGCTAGCGGTTTAGGTGTGTCCGGCGATTTCAAGAGGCTTTAAATGGTGGTGGTTCTCGATGGCCGTGCCGATGTGCGTGGTGTTCTGCGCGGTGTCTTCAACCGCACCTACCTGCCAATCCTGGTCACCCTGGCCGTGCTGGTCGGCGCTTGGGTGTTTGCCGAACGCCAGAATTCCATCATCTTTCAACAAGGTCTAAGGGCGCAGGTGCAGAATGAAGCCGGCCTGATCCGCTCCCGCCTCGAGGGCGTTCTGAGCGCCGATATCCAATTGGTGCGGGGGTTGGTCGGGGTCTTGTCCACCGAGCCTGACATGTCGCAGCAGCGGTTTTCCGAACTTGGCACACATATTATCGGGGATCATGGCGAGATCACCCATGTGGCCGCCGCCCCGGACCTGGTGATTACCCGTATTCATCCCTTGGCGGGAAACGAGGAGGCTCTGGGTCTGGACCTGACCAAGAATGAGGCGCAGCACAAGGCGGCCAATCAGGTCAGGGACAGTGGCAAGATGGTCCTGGCCGGTCCTTTGACCCTGGTACAGGGCGGGCGTGCCTTCATCGCACGCTTCCCGATTTTCACCCGCACCGGCGAGGAGCGGCAGTTCTGGGGGATCTTGTCCGCGGTAATGGACGAGCAGGGGGTCTATGAGGCCGCCGGGCTGAACGATCCGGGGCTTGGTATTGAGGTGGCGCTGATCGGCAAGGACGGGCAGGGCGCGCAGGGAGAGTTGTTCTTTGGCTCCGCGGATGTCCTGGCGGGCGATCCGGTGCTGATGGATATCACCCTGCCGGAGGGCCGTTGGTTGTTGGCTGCGCGTCCGAAGGGGGGGTGGAGTGTTGTACCCGGCAACCGCTGGGCCTTGCGTTTGTCCTTGCTGCTGGGCAGTGCGCTGGTGCTCATCCCGATCATCATGGCCAGTCGGATGTCCGCCGCGCGTCGGCAGGCGATCGAGAAGCTCAAGCGCCGCGAGCGCGAGTTGGAGACCCTGTCTCGGCGCCTGGAAATCGCGGTGGAGACCTCCAAGATCGGGATTTGGGAGATGGAGGTGGAAACCGGTGAACTGATCTGGGACCGGCGTATGCTGGAGCTCTACGGGGTGCAGTGCAAGGATCGCAAGATGACCTTTGCCGACTGGAAGGAGTGCCTGCACCCGGATGATCGCCAGGCCGCTGTCGAAACCTTCTGGCGCGCCACCCAGGACGGTGCGAACTACCAGTCCGAGTATCGGGTTCTGCTCGACAATGGTGAGGAGAAGTACATTCGGGCCCTGGGCTGTGTCTACTTCGATTTCGCCGGGCGGCAGCGCGTGATCGGGGTCGATTGGGATGTATCCTGGGATGTGCATCTGCGCGAGGAGCTGATCCGCGCCAACCGGGCCTTGACCCAGCGCAACAGTGAATTGATGGAGGCAAAGCTTGCCGCCGAGCAGGCCGACCGGGCAAAGACCGAATTCCTGGCCAATATGAGCCATGAAATCCGCACCCCCATGAACGGCATTCTTGGCATGGCGGACCTGCTGGCCGAGAAAGAGCTGCCTCAGGAGGAACGGCTCTTTGTCGACACCATCCGGGACTCCTCGAACGGATTGTTGAAGATCATCAACGACATTCTGGACTTGTCGCGCCTGGAGGCCGACAAGCTTGAGATCACGCCCACGGATTTCGACTTGCGCAGCTGTATCGTGCACGCCGCCAACCTTCTGCGCCCAAGGCCGAGAGCAAGGGCCTGGCGTTGAAGGTCGAACTCGATCCGGCCATGCCTCAGCGCATGCACGGGGATGATTCCCGTCTGCGTCAGATCCTGGTCAATCTGGTCGGCAATGCGGTGAAATTCACTGCCAAGGGCGAGGTCATTCTGCGCGCCGAGATCTCGCCGGTCACCCCCAACCGGCTGGTGGTTGAGGTCGAGGACACCGGCATCGGGATCACCGAAAGTCAGGCAGAGCGTATCTTCGACAGGTTTTCCCAGGCCGATGCTGCCACGACACGCGCCTTTGGCGGCACCGGGCTGGGCCTGACCATTTCAAGGATCCTGGCCAACAGAATGGGGGGCGACATCACCCTCTGCCGCGACAAGACGCAGGGTCAGGGGGCCTGTTTCCGCCTTGAAGTGCAGCTGGAGCCAGAGCAGACGCCGCTCGGCGAGCGGCAGGAGGAAGCCGTGCCGCAAGTGGATCTTGAGGTTCTGCGCGGCAGTCGCATCGTCCTGGCCGAAGACAACCGCACCAATCGGCTGCTGGTGCGAAAATACCTGTCCGGGCTTCCTGTGGACTGCAAGGAGGTGGAAAACGGTCGCGAAGCGGTGGAGCTGTGCCGGGCCGAAATGCCGGATTTCGTGCTGATGGATATGTCCATGCCGGAGCTCGACGGCGCGGCGGCCACCCGCGAGATCCGCGCGCTGGAAGGCCCGCAGCCGGTGATCGTGGCGCTGACCGCGAATGCCTTTGATAGCCACAGAAAGGCCTGTCTTGACGCCGGCATGGATCATTTCCTGCAAAAGCCGATCCGCAAGGCCGTTCTCCTGGAGGCCCTCGCCACTCTGCGGGCCGCGCGTCTTGCAGACCGTCCGGAACCGGCGAATATCGGCTAGTCGCAATGGCGATTAGCTTGGGCGCGCGCTGGTCTCCTGTCTCGTCAACCACTGCGTCAGCCTGTGTTTCCCCTCTTCGCTGGCAGCCAGCAATGGCAGGCCCCGGGCCAGGAAGCAGGCAATCGCCGTGGCCAGGCTGCAGCCGGTCCCCCTGGCGCCCTGCGGTTGCCGTGGCGCGCGCAAAACATCCACGGTGCCGGGGCGGAACAGGTAGTCCAAGCACTCCTGTCCGCTGCCATGGCCGCCTTTGATCAGAACGGCTGCGGGCCCCGGTTGCGATGCGGTGCCCAGCAAACTGATGGCCTGTCGTTGCAGGTCGTCGGGGTCCTCGCTGACCGGCTTTTGCGCCAGCGCTGCGCTTTCGGTCAGGTTCGGGGTCAGCAGGCTCACCCGCCCCCAAAGGGGAGACAGGCTCTGCCGGTTTCCAAGGTCACCGCCGGAAGAGCTCTTGAGCACGGGATCCAACACCACCGGCACCCGTGGCGGCAGATGCGCCGCGATCGCCAGGGCGGCCTCTGCGGTGCCGAGCATGCCGATCTTGACGGCATCGACCGGCGCCTCATCCAGGCTGGCGCGCATCTGTTCGACGATAATCGGGACGGGCAGCGGCAAGGCGCTGCGCAGGGCTGCGCTGGTCTGTGCGGTCACAGCGGTCACCACCGGGGCGACGCGGCAGCCCAGCTCGGCGGCCGTGGCGGTGTCGCGCGTCAGCCCGGCGCCGCCGCTGGAATCGGTTCCGGCAATCACCAGGATGCGTGGCGCCGCAGTCATGTCGCCGCCACGGCCAGCAGGGCCAGATGGTCATATCCACGCTGCTGCAACTGCCGCGCGGCCCGCCAGGCCCTTTGGCCCGAGTGGCAGCACAGGACGATCCGCCGGTCTTTCGGGAGGTTTTCCGCCGCAAGTGCCTGCAGCGGCAGGCGCCTGGCCTGTGGTGCCGCAGCTGTGGCGGCTTCTTCCGGGGGGCGCAGATCGATGACATAATCGCCGTCGTCGATGGTGTCGGGGGCGATAAAGGCAAATCCGTCGGCAGGTTCTTCCGCATCGTCAAAGCGAAAGCCCGACAGCCTGAGGTCCGCCATGTCCAGCGAGATTACCTGGCCAAGAGGCGAGGGGGCATGGCCGAGCAAGACCTTCAGCGCCATCTGCGCCTGCAGCGCGCCGATCGCCCCCACCAGCGGCCCCATGACGCCGAGGCTGGCGCAGGTAGCGCCGCTGTCGGGGGGATCGGGAAACAGCGCCCGCAGGGAGGGCGCGCCGTCGCAGAACCCGCCCACATAGCCCCTCTGCCCCAGGGCGGAGGCAGTGATCAGCGGTGTGCCCTGCGCGTGGCAGTGATCCGACAGGATGTAGGAGGCCGCGATGGTATCCGCGCCATCCAGCACCAGATCGGCGCGGGCGATGGCGGCGGCGGCATTCTCTGGCGTCAGCGCGCTGCCGATTGCATGCAGATTCAGGGCAGGATGAGCCTTTTGCAGGTGGCGCCGGGCCGCCGCGACCTTGGGCAGGCCGATGTCGCCCATATGATAGAGCGGCTGGCGGTGCAGGTTGCTTTCCTCCACAACATCCGGGTCCATCAGGGTGATCTCCCCAACACCGGCCCCGGCCAGATAGCTCAAGGCCGGACAGCCAAGCCCACCGGCGCCAACAATCAGAACATGGGCCGTTGCAAGCCTCGCCTGGCCGCTGGCGCCCACCTCGGGCAGGGCGATCTGGCGCGCGTATCGGTCTATCCTGTTCATCGGCCGCAGGCCCTGATCCAGTCCCGGGTGCGGGCCTCCGGGTCGGCGGCCTGCTGGATATCCGTCACCACCGCCGCGCTGTCGGCCCCGGCGGCAAAGACGCCGGGCAGGCGTTCGGGCGTAAGCCCGCCGATGGCCACCAGGGGCGTGTTGCCGGCAAGAGCTTTCCAACGCCGCAGCCGCTCCAGCCCCTGCGGCGGCCATTTCATCTGTTTGAGCTGGGTTGGATAGACCGGCCCAAGGGCCACATAGGCCGGGTCATGGGACAGGGCGCGCTCAAGCTCGCCCTCGTCATGGGTCGAAAGACCATAACGCAGCCCGGCGCGGCGCAGGGCGGCAAAATCCGCCGTGTCCATGTCCTCCTGGCCGAGGTGAACGAAGCTGCAGTTGAGATCCAGCGCCGCCTGCCAGTGGTCGTTCACCACCAGCTGCGCGCCATGCACCGCGCAGAGATCGCGCGCACGGGCGATCTGGCGGCGCACTTCGGCCTCGGGCTGGTTCTTGACGCGCAACTGCACCAGTTTCACCCCCTGCGGCACCAGCAGCTCCAATCGGCCGACATGGCCCACGATCAGGTAAAACCGCTCCATCACATCAACTCCGCCAGACCTAGAACCGGGGTGGAGGGCACCCCCATGTCACGCCGTTCCATTGGCTCGGCTTCGAACCCGGCGCGTCCGGCCCGCAGGGCCAGATCCATGGCGCGGGCCATGGCCACGGGATCGCCCGCCTTGGCCACGGCCGTGTTCATCAGGACCCCGTCCATGCCCAGTTCCATTGCCTCTGCCGCATCCGAGGGGCGACCGATGCCCGCATCGACGATCAGCGGCACCTTCGGAAAATGCGCCCGCATCGCCTTGAGCCCGTCGCGGCGGAGCAACCCCTGACCCGATCCGATCGGTGCGCCCCAGGGCATCAGCACCTCGCAGCCCGCCTCGATCAGCCGCTCGCCGACCACCAGATCCTCGGTCGTATAGGGAAAGACCTGGAAGCCTTCGGCGCTGAGGATCCGCGCGGCTTCCACCAGGGCAAAGACATCCGGTTGCAGCGTGTCGCCGTGGCCGATCACTTCCAGCTTGATCCAGGGGGTGCCAAAGACCTCCCGCGCCATATGGGCGGTGGTCACCGCATCACGTACCGTGTGGCAGCCGGCGGTATTGGGCAGGATCCGGACAGACAGGTCCTGCAGCATGTCCCAGAAGGCAGCCCCGGATCCGCCTGCGCTTTCGCGGCGCAGGGAGGTGGTAATCACCTCGCAGCGGCTGTGATGGATCGCCTCCAGCAAGACCTGGGGTGAGGGGTATTGCGCGGTTCCGAGCAACAGCCGCGAGGTCAGCTCAACACCATAGAGTTCCATCTCTCAGCCTCCCTGCATCGGGGCGAGGACTTCCAGCCGGTCGCCATCGGATAAGGTCGTGTCAACGCGTTTCGCACGCGAAACAAATTGTCCGTTCAGCGCCGTTGCAATCGCAGGGCTGGTGAGGCCCAGCTCCTGCAGCGCCGCATCCAGGGTCTCCGCGCGGATCTCACGCGGTTCTGCGTTCACGATGATCTGCATCTTCAGTCTCCGGTATCAGTATCTCTGCCGCGCGCGCGGCCATGGCCGGCGCCAGCAGAAAGCCGTGGCGATACAGCCCGTTGAGGAACAATGTGCCGTCTTGCCAGATCAGCTGTGGCAGGTTGTTTGCAAAGGCGGGGCGCAGGCCTGCGCCTAGCTCGACAACCGAGGCCTCGGCCAGGCCCGGGTGCAGGGCATAGGCGGCGTTCATCAGCTCGCTGAGGGCGCGCAAAGTGGGCGGGCAGGTGGCGCTGCTTTCCACCATGGTGGCGCCCAGCATGACGTGCTGACCCTCCCGCGGTACCAGGTAGATGGGGATGCGCGGATGCAGCAGGCGCAGGGTGCGGCGTATCTCCACCCCCGGCGCATGCAGGATCGCCATTTCCCCGCGCACCGGGCGCAGGCCGTGCAAGGGCGCGTTCATGCCGGTGCAGTCGAGCGTCACCCGCTTTGGGGCGGTTGTGTCCAGATGGATCGTCACGCCCATCTCCTCAACCCGCCGGGCCAGGTCGATCAGCGCCCTGCGCGGGTCCAGATGGCCTTCCTGGGCAAAGTGAAGACCGGTGCGGAACCGGCCAGCGAGGTCCGGCTCAAGTGCTGCGATCTGCGTCTCGTCAACCACCTCATGTGCTTCGGTGCGTTTGGCAAAACGGGTGAGTTCGGCCCGGTCGCGGGCAGGCGCCAAGACCAGCGTGCCGCGCCGGACCACCGGGGTGATCTGGGCCCACCAGTCGAGGGCGCGGCTGCCGAGGGTGATCACTTGCGCTTCGGTGCTTTCACCCTCGCACCAGGGGGCGAGCATCCCGCCTGCGTAGCGCGAAACACTGCCCTCGCCGATGCGCGCGCTGCGTTCATAGATGGTTACCCTTGCGCCGCGCCGGGCCAGCTCATGCGCGCAAGCCAGCCCGGCAAGGCCCGCACCTGCGATGGTGATCATGCGCCCGCGTCCTCTGCGTCCTTCACCGGCACATAAAGGTCGCCGCCCTCGCGGAACTTGGCCGCCATCGCCTCCATGCCTTCCTTCTGGGCCTCGGCACGGATGTCGTGGCTGATCCGCATGGAGCAGAATTTCGGCCCGCACATGGAACAGAAATGCGCCACCTTATGCGCTTGTTTAGGCAGGGTGGCGTCGTGGAAATCGCGCGCCGTATCGGGATCGAGCGAGAGGTTGAACTGATCCTCCCAGCGGAATTCGAAGCGCGCTCGGCTCAGCGCATCATCGCGCCTTTGCGCCCCCGGCAGACCCTTGGCCAGATCGGCGGCATGGGCGGCGATCTTGTAGGTGATGACGCCGGTTTTGACGTCGTCACGGTCGGGAAGACCCAGGTGTTCCTTCGGCGTCACGTAGCAGAGCATGGCACAACCGAACCAACCGATCATGGCAGCCCCGATGCCGGAGGTGATATGGTCATAGCCCGGCGCGATATCGGTGGTGAGGGGGCCAAGCGTGTAAAAGGGCGCCTCGTGGCAGCACTCCAACTGCTTGTCCATGTTCTCCTTGATCTTGTGCATGGCCACATGGCCCGGGCCTTCGATCATCACCTGGCAGTCCTTGGCCCAGGCGATCTGGGTCAGCTCGCCCAGGGTTTCCAGCTCGGCAAATTGCGCCTCATCATTGGCATCGGCAATCGATCCGGGGCGCAGCCCATCACCAAGCGAGAAGGACACATCGTACCTGCGGCAGATGTCGCAGATATCTTCGAAATGCTCATAGAGGAAGCTTTCCCTGTGGTGATGCAGGCACCATTTCGCCATGATCGAGCCGCCCCGGCTGACGATCCCTGTGACGCGATTGACCGTCATTGGAACCATATGCAGACGTACGCCTGCATGGATGGTGAAATAGTCCACGCCCTGTTCGGCCTGTTCGATCAGCGTGTCGCGGAACACCTCCCAGGTCAGGTCCTCGGCAATGCCGTTCACCTTTTCCAGCGCCTGGTAGATCGGAACGGTGCCGATGGGCACGGGGGAGTTGCGGATGATCCATTCGCGGGTGTTGTGGATGTTGCGCCCGGTCGACAGATCCATCACCGTATCGGCGCCCCAGCGGATCGCCCAGACCAACTTGTCCACCTCTTCCTCCATTGAGGAGGTGACGGCCGAGGTGCCCATGTTGGCGTTGATCTTCACCAGGAAATTGCGGCCGATGATCATCGGCTCCAGCTCGGGGTGGTTGATATTGGCGGGGATGATGGCACGGCCTGCGGCGATTTCCTGGCGGACGAATTCCGGAGTCACATAGTCCGGGATATTGGCGCCCCAGTCGTTGCCATCGCGATGGCAGGGCGCGGTTTCGCGCAGCTGGTTTTCGCGGATGGCGACGAACTCCATTTCCGGCGTGATCAGGCCCGCGCGGGCATAGGCGAGCTGCGTGACGGCCTTGTTTCCCGTGGCGCGCAGGGGGGCAGGGCGATGTGGGAATTCTGGCGTCAGCCGATCGCCTTGGGCAAAGCCGTTGTCCTCGGGCTTGATGTCGCGGCCCTGGTAGTCCTCCACGTCCCCACGTGCGCGGATCCAGTCGCGGCGCAGGGTAGGCAGTCCCTGGCGGATGTCGGTGGTGTGATCGGGATCTGTGTAGGGGCCGGAGCTGTCATAGACCGGCAGCGGAGCTTCGCCTGCCGTGGGGTGGGTCGAGATCTCGCGCATCGGCACGCGGATCTGTTGGTGGATCTCGCCCGGCACGTAGATCTTTTGCGATGCGGGCAGCGGGCCGGTGGTCACGCTGGGCGCGATCTTTGGGTCTTGATGGGTCATGCGGTGCTCCTCGAAGCCAAACTTCAAAAAAGACACCAGATGAGGTTTGGACGGGGAAACGCGGAACGGATGTACCCACCGTTCGGTTCAGACTGCGCATTTTGGGCCTGTACGGGGCCGTTGGCTGCGCATCCTAGCTTCCTACGCCAGTGTCAACTGGGTCAGGTTCAAAGGGTCGCGTCACCGGTTGGAGTTGCCTCCGCCCTGTCTGCCTCTCAGTCCCCTTGGCGGGACTCCCCTGCGTGCTTTCACACCTAGAAGAGCGCCCCGGGGGACGTCAAGGGGGTTTCTTCGCTTGCTGCGGTCTGGCATGTGTGGCCCTCTAACATGCTGAAATTGCGTTTATAATTGATATTTTTCCGGCGCAGTTTCTGGGCCTTGCTATCCTGAAGGCAAATTATCTATAAAAATAGTGAAGCGCAAAATTTAGCTGCGCAATGATAGATAAAACGTGAAATGGAGGGGCCGATGCTGGATGCCGCGCCGATCAGAACGGACTGGACACGTGCCGAGGCCGAGGAAATCTACAACCTGCCGTTCATGGATCTGCTGTTCCGGGCGCATTCGGTGCACCGGCAGGCCTTTGATCCCAACCAGGTGCAGAAATCCAAGCTGCTGAGCATCAAGACCGGCGGCTGCCCCGAGGATTGCGCCTATTGCAGCCAGTCCGCCCGCAATGGTGCAAAACTCTCGGCGGCCAAGCTGATCGAGGTGGAGCGGGTGATCGCCGAGGCGAAGAAGGCGCGGGATGCGGGCGCCACGCGCTATTGCATGGGCGCCGCCTGGCGCAGCCCCAAGGACCGCGACATGGCAGCACTTGAGGCGATGATCCACGGCGTGAAGGATCTTGGCATGGAGACCTGCATGACCCTTGGCATGCTGGAGGAAGATCAGGTCTTCCGCCTGCGCGATGCAGGGCTGGATTATTACAACCACAATATCGATACCTCGGAACGCTATTATTCCGAGATCATCACCACCCGCACCTTTGCCGACCGGATCGAGACCCTGAGCCGCGTGCGCGAGGCGGGAATGAAGGTCTGCGCGGGCGGTATCGTCGGCATGGGCGAGGAACAGATGGACCGCATCGACATGCTGCTGGCGCTGGCCACCCTGGACGAACACCCGGATTCGGTGCCGGTCAACATGCTGATCCCGATCCCGGACACGCCGCTGGCCGATGTGGCCAAACTCGATCCCATCGAGTTTGTGCGCACCATTGCGCTGGCGCGGATCCTGATGCCCAACAGCCATGTGCGCCTGTCCGCGGGCCGTACCGACATGAGTGACGAGCTGCAGGCCATGTGTTTCTTTGCGGGCGCCAATTCGATCTTCGTGGGGGAGACGCTGCTCACGGCGGACAACCCTGAGGAGGACAAGGACCAGCAGTTGTTTGACCGGCTGGGCCTCAAGGCCATGGCAGCCCATTGCGAGGGGCGTATCGGCGAGGCAGAGGCATGACCGCTGCGGCCCTCAAACCGCTCACGGCCCAGTTTCCGCGCCAACAGGCGCTGCTTGACGGTCTGGCGCAGCAGGACCGCTACCGCCGCCTGATCCCGCGCGCGGGGCATGATTTTTCCTCGAACGACTATCTGGGCCTTGCGGCCAGCCCCGAAATGCGCGCCGCCGCTATGGCAGCCTTGCAGCGCGGGGTTCCAGTAGGTGCGGGCGGTTCACGCCTCTTGCGCGGCAATGACAGCGAGCACCATCTGCTGGAGGACGAAGCTGCTGCCTTCTTCGGCAGCGAGGCGGCGCTGTTCATGGGTGGCGGCTTCAATGCCAATGTGGCGATCTTCTCGACCCTGCCGCAGCGGGGCGATCTGGTGCTTTATGATGATCTGATTCATGCCAGCACCCGCGATGGCATGCGGCTGGGCCGGGCCGAGGTGCAGAGCTTTGCCCATAACGATGCGGCGGACGCGGCGCAGCGCGTCACGGACTGGCGCAGCAAGGGCGGCACCGGTCAGGTCTGGATCGCGGTCGAGGCGGTCTATTCCATGGATGGCGACCTTGCGCCGCTTGCCGAGCTGATGGCGCTTGCCGATAGCGTGGGCGGGGTTCTGGTGGTGGATGAAGCCCATGCCACCGGTCTGTTCGGCCCGCAGGGGCGCGGGCTGGCGCATGGGTTTGCGCATCGCGCGAACGTCATCACGCTGCATACCTGTGGCAAGGCGCTGGGGGCCTCTGGGGCCCTGATCTGCGCGCCACAGGTACTGATCGAGATGTTGATCAACAAGGGGCGTAACTTCATCTTTGCAACCGCCCCGTCGCCGCTGAATGCCGCATTGGTGCGGGCCGCGCTGGGGCTGCTGGAAAGCGGCAGTGACCGGCTGGAGCGCGCCTGGGATGGCATCCACCACGCCCACGCCGAGGCGGCGCGGCTCTGCGGAATTGAAGGCCTTCAGTGCCAGATCCTGCCGGTGATCATTGGCGAGGACGGGCAGACGATGCAGGTGGCCGCCGCGTTGCAGGCACGTGGCTATGACATTCGCGGCATCCGCCCGCCCACGGTGCCCGTAGGCACGTCTCGCTTGCGGATCTCGGTCACCCTCAACACGCCAAAAGAGGTGGTCACGGAGATGTTCCAGGATCTGGCGCAGGTGCTGGAGGTACAGGCATGAGCCGCGCGCTGGTGGTCACCGGCACCGACACCGGCATTGGCAAGACGGTGATCTCTGCTGCGCTGGTGCAGGCGCTGGGCGCGAGTTACTGGAAGCCGGTGCAGTCGGGGCTGGAAGAAGAGACCGACAGCGCCTTTGTCGCGGGGATGGCAAACTGCCACATCCTGCCCGAGGCCTATCGGCTGCAGCTTCCCGCCTCGCCGCATCTGTCGGCCGAGGCCGAAGGCGTGGAGATTGCCCTTGATGCGCTCGACCTGCCGCAGGTCTATGGGCCGCTGGTGGTCGAAGGGGCAGGGGGGCTGATGGTGCCGCTGAACCGCGGGGCGCTCTATGTCGATCTCTTTGCGCGCTGGCAGGCGCCGGTGGTGCTTTGTGCGTCAACCCGCCTTGGCACGATCAACCACACGCTTTTGTCGCTGGAGGCGCTGCGTGCGCGAAACTGCCCCGTTGTGGGAGTGATCTTCAGCGGCGATCCGGCGCCGCAGGTGGAAGAAACCATCTGCCAGTTCGGCAAGGTGGTTCACCTTGGCCGCCTGCCTGTCATCGCTCCGCTGACGCCGGATGCCCTGCGTTCGGCCTGCGCGGCCCATATCGATCTAGATACCATTCGCAAAGCCTTGATCTGAATGCCAGAAACCGCTCTCACCCCGCTTGCCTTTGACCAGAAACACCTCTGGCATCCTTACACGAATGTCACCAGGCCCGGCTCGACCTTCCTGGTGAAAGAGGCCGAAGGCGTGCATATCACCCTGGACAACGGCACCCGGCTGATCGATGCGATGTCCTCCTGGTGGTGCATGATGCACGGCCATCGCCATCCGGCGATCACGGGCGCGATGAAGGCGCAGCTGGACCGGCTGCCGCATGTGATGTTCGGCGGTCTGACCCATGATCCGGCGGTGGAGCTGGGGCGGCGGTTGCTGGAGATCACCCCGGACAGCCTGCAGCGGATTTTCTATTGCGACAGCGGCTCGGTCTCGGTCGAGGTGGCGATGAAGATGGCGGTGCAATATCAGCACGCCTTGGGCCATCCGGGGCGCAGCGAATTTGCCACCGTGCGCTCGGGCTATCACGGGGACACCTGGAAGGCGATGAGCGTCTGCGATCCCGATACCGGCATGCATCACCTGTTCCAGGGCGCGCTGAGCGTGCAGCATTTCGTTTCCCGCCCGCCGGTGCGCCTGGATCAGGCGTGGGTCGCGGATCCGGCCCTGAACGGGCTGGCGGAACTGCGCCGTGTGCTGGAGGCCGGACAGGACCGGATCGCCGCTTTCATCCTGGAGCCGGTGGTGCAGGGCACCGGCGGCATGTATTTCTACCACCCGGAATACCTCAATCAGGCGCGGGCGCTCTGTGATGAATTCGGCATCCTCTTGATCTTTGACGAGATCGCCACCGGCTTTGGCCGCACCGGAGAAATGTTTGCGACCGGCTTCACCACCGTGGAACCCGATATCCTCTGCCTTGGCAAGGGGCTGACCGGCGGGCACATTTCCTTTGCGGCGACGCTGACCAATGACCGCGTGGCCGAAGGGATCGGCGGCGGCAATCCCGGCATCTTCATGCATGGCCCCACCTATATGGCGAACCCGCTGGCCTGCACGGCGGCCTGCGCCGCCATTGATCTATTGACCGGGCAGGACTGGCAGGCGCGCATCGCGGCAATTGCAGCGCAGATGCGGGATGAACTGGCCCCGGCACGCGATCTGCCCGGGGTGCGCGATGTGCGGGTTCTGGGGGCGATCGGGGTGATCGAGTTGGATCAACGGGTGTCTGCGGATGAGGCCCATGCCCTGGCGCCGGACATGGGCGTCTTCCTGCGTCCCTTCGGGCACAATATCTATGCCATGCCACCGTTTGTGGTGACGCAGGGTGAGCTGAGCCAGATCACCGGTGCAATGCGCCGCCTTGCAGGGATCCTGTGACGGCGGTGAGCTTGCTCATCCGGCGATGTCACTGCGCCAGGTGCGCCTTCGGGTGATTCTTCCTGACGCTGAGCTTTTGCGGACTTGGCGCGGGGACTTGCGCCCGTGAATTTGAGTTTTCATCCAAAAAATTAAATGGAGAGTCAGGAAAATTACCTCCGATCGCCGCGAATGCTCGACAAATGGTCGCATTGAGGTCAAAAACAAGGTCAGGAGCCGGACACACTGGATCACCAGAACAAGAGGCTCCGGCTCGGATCGTGGCGATGTCGTCTGGCGCGACCATTATCCGCGATTATGGATGACCAAGGAAAACCAGAGCGCGCCACAGCTACTTCAGGCCGCGCGGAAAAACGAACAGGGATGACATCGATGAAAACCACTTCCTTTGCACTGACGCTGGGTGCTGCTGCATGTCTGGCAGGCGCCGCAGGGGCCGCCGATCTTGGCGCCGTGGACAAGCCGATCAAGCTGGCGATGAACGAATGGACCGGCCAGCATGTGACCACCCATATCGCCGGTGAGATGCTGAAGGCCGCCGGGTATCAGGTCGAATATGTCTCTGCGGGCATGATGAACCAATTCCAGGCGATTGCGGATGGTGACATTCACGCCACCCTGGAGATCTGGTCTTCCAACGTCTCGGACGAATACGCCAAGAAGGTTGCCGAAGGCACCGTCGAGGAACTGGGTGACCTGGAACTCAATGCCAAGGAAGGCATTGCCTACCCGGCGCATGTGGCGGACCTCTGCCCGGGCCTGCCCGCCTGGGAGGCACTGAAAAACTGCGCGCCGCTGTTTGCAACTGCCGAAACCCTGCCGCAGGGCCGCCTGGTGGACTACCCGGCCGACTGGGGCACCCCCGGGGCCGACCGTATGACCGGGCTGGAACTGCCCTTCAAGGCGGTGCCTGCGGGCTCCGAAGCCGCGCTGATCGTGGAACTGCGCGCCGCGACCGAGCGCAAGACGCCGCTCTTGATCACCTTCTGGCAGCCCCATTGGGCGATGTCGGCCTATGACGTGAAATTCGTCGATCTGCCGGTGGGCGAAGAGGCCTGTTTCACCGATCCGGCTTGGGGGCCGAACCCCAATGCCGTCAACGACTGCGATTTCGCGCCCTCGCGCATCTTCAAGGCAGGCTGGTCGGGCCTGGCCGAAACCTGGCCTGCTGCCCATGAGATCCTCTCCTCCTATACCCTGGCGGTGGAAGACCAGCAGCCGATGATGGGCGCCGTGGATGTCGATGGCGGCAAGGTCGAAGAGGTGGTCGCCGCATGGATGGCCGCCAATGAGGACAAGTGGCGCCCGGTTGTCGACGCCGCCCTGAAGTGAGCCAAGACACCGTGTCGGGACAGGCAACGCCCGCCATCACCTGCCAGAATGTCTGGCAGGTGTTCGGCGCCAATGCGGACAGCGCTCTGAAGCGGGCGCTGTCTTCCACCGGCTCCGCCGATGAGGCCGCCGCGCTCTTGCGCGCCGAGGGGCTGACGCCTGCGGTGCAGGACGCCACCTTCGAGGTGCAGGAGGGGGAGCTCTTCGTGATCATGGGGCTGAGCGGCTCGGGGAAATCGACGCTGATCCGCTGTATCTCCCAGCTTCTGCCCGGCACCGGCGGCGAAATCCTGATCGAGGGCGAGGATATCCGCGCCGCAAGCCCCAAGCGGCTGATCGAGATGCGCCGCAAGACGCTTGGCATGGTGTTTCAGCATTTCGGCCTGTTCCCCCACATGAGCGTGGCCGAGAACGTTGCCTATCCCCTGCGCGTGCAGGGCATGGGCAAGAAGCAGCGTCTTGCCAAGGCGCAGCAGGTGATCGATCTGGTTGGTCTTGGCGGGCGGGAAAAGAACTTCCCGCGGGAACTGTCCGGCGGGCAGCGGCAACGTGTCGGTATCGCGCGATCCCTGGTGGCGGATTGTTCCGTCTGGTTCCTGGATGAGCCGTTTTCGGCGCTGGATCCCTTGATCCGCCGCCAGCTGCAGGATGAGTTCCTGGATATTCAGGCCAAGCTGAAGACCACCATCGTCTTCATCACCCATGACATCAACGAGGCGCTGAAGCTGGCCGACCGGATTGCCATCATGCGCGATGGCAAGATCGTGCAGATTGGCACGCCCTCGGACATCGTCTTGAACCCGGTCGATGACTACGTGCGCGAATTCTCCAAGGATGTCGCCAAGGGCCAGCACGCGCGCGTGGCTTCGGTCATGCAGGCGGGGAGCGATCTGCCCCATGGGCCGGACGATCCGGGGCTGCGCCGCGACATGACCCTGGATGCGGCGCTGGCGCGTTGCATGGAACTATATGAACCCGTCCCGGTCCGGGACAAGGATGGCGCGCTCTTGGGGGTTGTGAACCCGGCGGATCTTGCCGCCGCCCTGCAGGTGGACCCGGCGGCATGACGCGCCTCAGCAAAGGCAGCATTGCTGCGCTGATCGCGCTGGCGGTGGGCGCCCTGTGCCTGGCGCTGGAGGGCGTGGCGCCCTGGCTGATCGCCTTCCCCAAGGGCTGGGTCCTGCCCGCGACCGAATGGGTCGGCAGTGCGATGGAGGCCGTTCTGGCCCTGATCAAACCCTCGGCGCGGCTGTTCTCAAGCCTCATGGCCTATCCGATGGAGGCGGCGAACTGGATCCTGGGCGCCACGCCCTGGCCCTTGCTGATTGCGGCCACGGTGGCGCTGGCCTGGCGGCTGGGCGGATTGACCATGGCGCTGATGGCGGCTGTGGGGCTTGGGGCGGTGCTCGCCTCGGGCTACTGGCCGCAAAGCATGAATACGCTGGCGCTAGTGTCGGTTTCGGTGCCGCTGGCGCTGCTGATTGGTGGCGCGATCGGAGTGCTGGCCAATGAATACCCGCGTGTCCGCGCGCCGGTGCAGGCCCTGCTGGATGTGATGCAGACGGTGCCGACCTTTGCCTATCTCACGCCTTTGCTGGTGCTCTTTGGTTTCGGCCCTGTCGTGGGGCTGATTGCCTCGGCGATCTATGCCGCGCCGCCGATGGCGCGCAATGTGTTGCTGGGCCTGCAGCGGATCGAGCCGGAAATCAAGGAAGCCGCGATCATGGCGGGCGGCACCCGCACGCAGCAGCTGTTCCAGGTGGAGATCCCCGCTGCCGCCACCCAGATCATGGTGGGCGTCAACCAATGCCTGATGGCGGCCCTGTCGATGGTGATCATCGCGGCTGTCATCGGTGGCTTTGACGATATTGGCTGGGAAGTCCTGTTGACCATGCGCAAGGCGCAGTTCGGTGCCAGCCTTTTGGCCGGCATGGTGATCGTGATCTTCGCCATCCTGATCGACCGGATGAGTGGCACGCTGGCCGATGAGAAACGTCGCAGCTACGACGGACGTGTGTCGCTGGCGATCCTGGGGATCGGCGTGATCGCAAGTCTTGTGTTTTACGGCCAGGTGCAGGATCCGGGGGCCTACGGCCTGTTTCACAGCACGGCAGATCGCGTGGATGCAGGCCTGTCGGCCTTTACCAGTGCCAATGCCGAAGCGCTGACCGCCATCAAGAACGGTGTGATGTTCTACGTGCTTTTGCCGCTTCGGATCGGGTTTGATCAGGCGGTGCTGCCCTTTACCTGGGGTTTTGTCTGGACCTCTGGCATGAGCCTTGCGCTGTTTGGAGTTGCGGCCCTTGTCGGCCTTTATTGCGCCTACCGGGGCAGGCTGACCTTTGGCGTGGTGATTCTGATCGCCGCAGGCATGCTGGAGACCGGGATTTCCCAGCTGCCCTGGCCCTTCGTCCTGGTGGGCGTGGGCGCACTGTCCTATGTGGCGGGCGGTCTGCGTCTGGCGGCGCTGTCGGTCGTGCTCCTGGCGACGATCCTTCTGTCGGGCCTGTGGGAGCGCGCCCTTCTGTCGCTCTATCTTTCGGGCGCCTCGGTCTTTGCCTGCGCGGTGCTGGGTGGCGCCATCGGTCTTGCTTCCGCGGTGTCGCCCATGGTCTGGCGCGTGGTGCGCCCGATCTGCGACATGCTGCAGACGATCCCGCTGTTCGTCTTCCTGATCCCGGTGCTGATGGTCTTTCAGATCGGTGAGTTCTCGGCCTTCCTGGCGATCATGGCCTATGCCATCGTGCCGATGATCCGCTATACCCGCCATGGCCTTACCGAGACCCCGGAGGAGATGATCGAGGCCGCGACCGCCTCTGGCGCGACCGGCTGGCAGATGATGCGCGATGTGCGTGCGCCCTATGCGGCGCCGACCATTCTCTTGGGGCTCAATCAGACCATCCTCTATGCCTTTGCCATGTTGGTGATCGCCGCGCTGATCGGCACCACGGGGCTGGGGCAGTCGATCTATCTGGCGCTGGGGCAGGCGGATGTGGGGCTTGGCATCTCAGCCGGGGCGGCGATGGCGATTCTCGCCCTGATCGCGGACCGTATCGTGCAGGGCTTTGCCGAGGAACGCCGCAAGGCCCTGGGACTGTAGGTCCATTTGCCCGCAACACGATTGCCGCGCCGCATGATCTGCGGCGTGGCAAATGCGCCTCTGGCTTGGTTCAAAAAAGAGCGCTAGGGTCTCTTTCGCGGAACCGAACAAGAGGGAAGAGAGACGCTGATGAGCCTCGCCTATGTCATGACAACCGAACGCGGCGCCACCGACCGGCTGCTGACGGCCCTTGCAGAACGGCTGCAGGCGCGGGGCCTGCGGCTGGCGGGAATCGTGCAGACCAATACGGAATGCTACGACGACAAGCTTTGCGACATGGATGTGCGGGTTCTGCCGGGCGATGAGGTGATCCGAATCTCCCAATCCCTGGGCCCCGAGGCGCGCGGTTGCCGGTTGAACCCCGGCGCCCTTGAGCAGGCGGTGGGACTGGTGAGCAAGTCTTTGGCGGAGGCTGCCGCGCCGCAGGTCCTGCTGGTCAACAAGTTCGGCAAGCACGAGGCCGACGGGCGCGGCATGCGCCCCGTGATCGGTGAGGCGCTGGCCATGGGCATTCCGGTTGTGTCCGGTGTGAATCGGATGAACGTGGAGGCGTTCAAGGACTTTTCCGGCGGCATGGCCGAGGCGGCCGAGGCCGATCTGGATGCGCTGGAAGCCTGGGTGATGCAAGCCGTCGAGGCCACTGCGGACTAGGCTTCAGTCTCTGATATGATAATAATTTCAAAGAGATGGCCCGGCATTGCGTCCGGGTTTTTCTTGCTTGTCGGGCCGTGTTCAAGAAATCTCAAGCTGCCGGATGGCGGCGGCCACCATCATCCCGTAACCTGTCAGTCATCTGAACAAAGAGAGGAAAGATGGTGGGCGACCCTGGAATCGAACCAGGCGTGCGTCTCCGCGAGGGAGTTACAGTCCCCTGCCACACCTTGCGGCCTGTCGCCCACTGTCAGGTGAGTGTTGCACCTGACGTGGAGGCGTGATTACTAGCGCCACAAACGGGCGTCAACAGGAAAATACCAAGTTTTCCGCGCTGGCCAGAAATTCCTTTTGCAGGAGAGATCCATGTCCAAGAAACCCACCAAGAAACCCCAGTGGGTGATCGAAAAGGAACAGGCCAAGAAGGCGGGCGTGAGCGAAACCGTCTGGCTGTTCGGCCTGCATGCGGTGCGCGATGCGCTGATGAACCCGGCCCGGGAAAAACTGCGCCTGATCGTGACGCTCAATGCGAAAAACAAGCTGGAAGAGGCCATCGCGGAAGCGGGGATCGAACCCGAGGTGGTGGACCCGCGCCGTTTCAAGGCGCCGATCGATCCCGGTTCGGTGCACCAGGGGGCGGCGCTGGAGGTGAAACCGCTGAACTGGGGCGGCCTTGCGGAAAACTGCATCGGTGCCGAGGTGCCGCGTGTTTTGCTGCTGGACCGGGTGACCGACCCGCACAACGTCGGCGCCATCCTGCGCTCGGCCGAGGTTCTGGGCGCCAGTGCGGTGATCGGCACCCGCCATCATTCCGCACCCGAAACCGGCGCCCTGGCCAAGACCGCCAGCGGCGCGCTGGAGCGGCAACCCTACCTGCGTATGCGCAACCTCGCCGACACCATCGTGGAACTGCAGAACATGGGCTTTCTGGTGCTGGGGCTTGACGGTGAGGCCGAGCAGACCATCGAGCAGGTGCTGAAGGGGCGCAAGGACATGCCGGTGGCGCTGGTGCTGGGCGCCGAGGGGCCCGGTCTGCGGCAGAAGACCAAGGAAACCGTGGATTTCCTGGTGAAAATCGACTTTGGCGGCGGATTTGGCTCGCTCAACGTCTCAAATGCGGCGGCCATCGCCCTATATGCATCAAAGGAGCGATCCTGAGCGCATAGGAGGCAAGCATCGTACATTCGAGCATTCCGGGCGGAAAGATCATCAGCTGCTGCTATTGCGGCGTGCAGTCGGCCTTTATCTCGGGCGGCCGGGGCGGCGGCGTGTCGGCCCTGGTCTGCGGCACCTGCGGGGCGCCGCTGTCGGCACAAAAGGCCCGCCCCCTGACCCCGGGCCAGGGGGCAAAGGCGCCCGCAGGGGTATCCGGGGCCGCGCCCCGTCCGAAGGTCTCTCATCAGCCGGTTCCCGACAAGCCACTGCGCAAGCCGGTGAAGGCAAAGAAACCCAAGAAACGCAAAAGCCTGTTTCAAAAGATGATGTCCGAAGCCTTTGACGTGATCGAGGATATCTTCGACTGATCTCCTGCCGATTTTTGGGGCCGGGCCGCAACGGGGCTGTCACCGCGAGGGACGTCGCGCCGCCTTTGCGATCACAACTGCGTCACATATCTTTGCAGCGCGATATGTCTGGGGCAGACTGTCGCTGTCCTGACCCCTGTTGTGGAGTGCGCCACTTGATCCTGCGTCCCCTGGTTTTACGCCTGTGCCTTCTGCTTGCTGGCCTGGTCTCATGGCTGGAGCCGAAACCGGCCATGGCCGACATGATGCTGTTTTCATCCCGCGAAGGGATTGCCATTGGTGGCTTTGACACGGTTGCCTATTTCGAAAGCGGCAATGCGGTGGCCGGAGAGTTGCGATATTCCGTGACCTGGAAAGGGGTTACCTGGAGGTTCGCCTCTGCAAGCAACCAGTTGCGGTTCGAGATGAACCCGCGCGCCTATGCGCCCAGGTTCGGCGGCTACTGCGCCTATGCCATGTCGAAGGGGCGGTTGAGCAGTGGCGATCCGCAGGTCTGGGTGATTGTCGATGGGGAGTTGTTCCTGTTGCACAGCGCTGCTGCGCGCGATCTGTGGCGGGCAGGGGCCGGTCAGATGATTGCCGAGGCCCGCGACCATTGGCCCCGGCTGCTGCGACAGTAGCGGATGCCTCTTTAAATCGGCCGTCGCGCCCCCCACATGAAGATCAGGCCTTCGGAGTGGAACAACCGGAGAGCTTTTTCACTGTCCCTCGTTCCATACCTTTCGCCCGGGAACTGTCCCGGGCGTTTTTTTGTTGGGAGCGTGTATGTCATGCCTGGCAGTGTTTCGAGGCGGTGGCGCGGTCGAATTCGGGTTTTCCGCAGGCAGGTTGCGCAGTAGGGTCTGGCCATGACCGACTATAGCGACGACCATCTGCGCAAGATCCTGAAACGCACCCGGACGGTGGCCGTGGTGGGCGTTTCGACGAATCCGGTGCGCCCGAGCTACTATGTGGCGCGTTATCTGAGCCTCAAGGGGTATCGGTTGATCCCGGTCAATCCGGGCCATGCGGGCAAGAGGCTGTTCGGAGAGACCGTGCGTGCCAGCCTGTCGGAGATCGATGTGCCGGTGGATATGGTCGATATCTTCCGCAAGTCCGAGGCGGTGCCTGCGATCGTGGAAGAGGCGCTGGACGTGTTCCCGGACCTGCAGACCATCTGGATGCAGATCGGTGTGCAGCATGCCGAAGCCGCGGCTCAGGCCGAGGCACGCGGGGTCGATGTGATCCAGAACCGCTGTCCCAAGATCGAATACCAGCGCCTGTTCGGAGAGCTGCGCATGGGTGGTTTTGCCACCGGGATCATTTCCTCGAAACTTTAGGGGCTGCGGGCAGGGGAGGGCTCCCGTCCGTCGCCTTGCAGATCATAGATCGGCAGGCTCCCGTTGGGCCGCGCGCCGCGCTGGCGCGCGGCGGTTCTTGTCGCTGAGAGGCGCTTCAGGGGCAGGTCTGCCCTGAAGCGCCATATCGAGTTTATCTCCGATCAGAACCGCCTCAAGGGTGAACCGCGCGTGCCGCGCGGCCGCAGGCGCGGCCCTTGACCCGGATCAGATCGGGGGGCGGTCTCTATCTCGCGTGGGCGCAGGGCGCCTCTGGCGCGCTGCCGGGCCCAAGGCGGCCAGGAGGTTTCCGGCGGAGCCGGGGCATCCGCAGGCGCGGGAGGGCTTCCTTGCTTGCGCTCCGGGTGTGGGGTCAGCCCTTTGGACGGGCAGCCTTTTCTGCGATGCCGCTGAGGCCCTGACGCTCAGCCAGGACTGCAAGTACATCGTCCAGCGCCACGTCGCGGGCGGCCAGCATCACCAGGAAATGATAGAGCACATCGGCGCCTTCGCTGGCGAGTTTCGCCTTGTCGTCCTTCACCGCCTCGATGATGGCCTCGATGGCTTCCTCGCCGAATTTCTCGGCGCATTTTTCGGGGCCCTTGGACAGGAGTTTTGCTGTCCAGGAGGTGTCGGGATCGGCGCCCTTGCGGGAGAGGATGGTGGCTTCGAGGTCGTGTAAGAGGCTCATCACTTTCCCTTTCAGCTCAACCGCATCGGGATACCGGCGGCGGCCATGTGCTCCTTGGCCTCCTGGATGGTGTATTCCCCGAAATGGAAGATCGAGGCGGCCAGCACCGCCGATGCTCCACCTTCGGTGACGCCTTCTACCAGGTGATCGAGCGTGCCAACGCCGCCCGAGGCGATCACCGGCACATCCACGGCATCGGAAATGGCGCGCGTGAGGGGCAGGTTGAAGCCGGATTTGGTGCCGTCCCGGTCCATCGAGGTCAAGAGGATCTCGCCCGCACCCTTGGCCACCACGGTCTTGGCGAATTCCACCGCGTCGATGCCGGTTTCGCGGCGTCCGCCATGGGTGAAGATCTCCCATTTGCCCGGCGCGACGGTCTTTGCGTCGATCGCCACCACGATGCACTGGCTGCCGAATTGCGCGGCGGCCTCGGCCACCACGTCGGGGTTGGCGACGGCGGCGGAGTTGAAGGAGACCTTGTCCGCACCCGCCAGCAGCAGTGCGCGCACGTCGTCCTTGCTGCGCACGCCGCCGCCCACGGTCAGCGGCACGAAACATTGTTCGGCGGTGCGGCGCACCATGTCGAACATGGTGCCGCGGTTTTCATGGGTGGCGTGGATGTCGAGAAAGCAGATCTCGTCGGCGCCGGCTGCATCATAGGCCTTGGCGGCCTCCACCGGATCGCCCGCGTCGCGCAGACCGACGAAGTTCACGCCCTTGACCACGCGGCCATCGGCAACATCGAGACAGGGGATGATGCGGGTTTTCAACATTAGGTATTGGCCCTTGATCGCGGCAGTGTTGCTCTGTCTTTACTGACCGCGGGGCCCGGATGCAATCGGGGCGGAGTGTCTGGCGATGCGGCGCATCGAATCGCGCACGATCAGCACGTGAAAGGGCATCACCGCCATGAGGTAGAAGCGCCCCAGAAGGTTGTTGCGATGAACCCAGGTCGCCATGTGGATGCGGCCTGCCTCCTGCATCACGCAGATGCGGAAATCGAGGTGCCGGTCGTTCGTGCCCAGGATCAACTCCCGCGCGTCTTTATGGACCACAGGAAAGATCGCATCCGCACCTTGGTCAGAGACGCCGGTCTTGAGACCGAGGGGAGCCACGATACGGTTGCGCAGCTTCAGCAGCGCCTGCCCCCAGTTCAGCAGCGCCTGCCCCCAGTTCGGCAGGGTCAAACCCAGATCGGCAGCGGCGCGGGGCGAAAGGGGGCTTTGAACGGCGTATCCGTCGATGAAATCTCCGGGCTGAACCTCCTGCCAAAGGCGAGCGTGTCCGGGCAATGGGGTTTTCGAAATAGCGACCGTCGGGCACCTGTCTGATCAATCAATAGGGGCAGTCAACCGCAGTTGGACAGGCAAGACAAAGAGACCCGGTGCCGCAGGGCAACCGGGTCTGATTTGAAAGCCGCTTTGCTTTGGCGCTGTAGGGTCAGTCTTTCAACAGTGCCAGCGCCTCACCCAGATCGATGGCGCCATCATAGAGCGCGCGGCCCGAGATGGCGCCGTTCAGTGGCGCGCCGCAGGATTTCAGCGCGCGCAGGTCATCTAGTGAGGACACCCCGCCCGAAGCGATGACCGGGATCGAGACCGCATTGGCAAGTTCCGCTGTCGCCTCCACATTCGGTCCCTTCATGGCACCATCGCGCATGATGTCGGTATAGATGATGGCGGCGACGCCTGCGTCCTCGAAGGATTTTGCCAGATCGGTGACCATCACATCGGTTTCCTCAGCCCAGCCCTTGGTGGCGACGCGGCCGTTGCGGGCGTCGATGCCGACGGCGACCTTGCCGGGGAATTCACGTGCGGCCTCGCGCACCAGATCGGGGTTCTCGACCGCCACGGTGCCCAGGATCACGCGCGCCAGCCCCTTGTCGATCCAGTTCTCGATGGTTTTCATGTCGCGGATGCCGCCGCCCAGCTGCGCGGGGACCTTGCACTGTTTCAGGATCTCCTCGACCGGGGCGGCGTTGACCGGCTCGCCTGCAAAGGCACCGTTCAGGTCCACGAGGTGCAGCCATGCACAGCCCGCCGCGACGAACTCCAGCGCCTGGGCGGCGGGGTTGTCGTTGAACACGGTGGTCTTGTCCATGTCCCCGTGCAGAAGGCGCACGGCCTGGCCATCCTTGAGGTCGATTGCGGGGTAAAGGATCATGTCGAGGGTCCTTGTGATCTGTCAGGGGCGGCCCTGAGAAGTGGCAGGGTTTTGCCGGTTCTATGGCAGGCAGGCGCCGGGATTGCAACGCGACCCAAAGTCAACCTTGCCTGAAACGGGGCTGTCGCGCCAAACTGGGATCAAAGAGGGAGGATAGACCATGAAGACATTCACATACGGGGTGGCGATGGCGCTGACACTGGCCACCGGCGCCTGGGCCGATCAGGTTGCGGGCAAGTGGAAAACCCAGGAGGGCGAGGAAGGCGGCTACCTGCACGTGGATATCGCCCCTTGCGGTGCCAGCATCTGCGGCACTATCGCCAAGGCCTATGGCGCCGGGGGCGGGGTGACAGCCGATTATGAACACCTCGGCAAGCGGCTGATCTGGGACATGAAAGCTGACGGCAACGGCAGCTATTCCGGTGGCAAGATCTGGGCGCCGGATGCGGACAAGACCTATAAGTCCAAGATGTCGCTGAATGGCAACCAGCTGGAGGTGAAGGGCTGTGTTGCCGGCGGGTTGATCTGCCGTGGCCAGACCTGGACACGCGTCAACTGATCGGGCGGGGCTGGCTGCTGCACATCAAAGCAGCCCCAGTTGCACCGGGATCGGCACATAGCCGCGGCCAAGGTGGTGGTCCCGCGCGGCCTCGAACAGCTGCAGCGCCTCGCCGTGGTGGCTGAAATAGCTGCGCCGTTCCCGCCCGCCGGGGGCGGCGATCGGCCCCAGGGCCTGGCTGACGCACCAATCGCCAAACAGGGTCTGGCTCAGGCTCAGCACGCAATAGCGATGGCGCCCGCCGTGGTGGTCGAATTTTTCCAGTCTGATCTGCAAGGGGCGCGGCCTGAACGGGTTTCAATGTCACCCCATATGCCCCGAAGCGCGCAGCCTGTCCATTGCCGGACGCATGCATCGGGCCGCGAATACAGGCGGATAGGCCTACCCCCTCGCAAAGAACGAAGGGGTAGGAGAACAGATCCGAGGATCAGAAGATGAAGTCGCTTGCCGACAGGTCGTCCAGGCTGACACCTTTCAGGACGATGACATTCTGCCCGTCGTCGCCAAGGTCGTAGATCACGTTGCCATTGGCTTCGCGGCTTGCGTCCTTGAAGTCCTGCAGGCTGCCTGCCTCATCCATCAGGGCGGAGAGATCCAGCTGATCCACACCGGTTTCGAAATCCCGAATGACATCGCGGCCGAACTCTCCGGCAAAGACGAAGGTGTCGGACCCGGAGCCGCCGAAGATCTTGTCGTTGCCCTTGCCGCCGTTCAGGGCGTCGTCGCCTTCACCGCCGCGCAAGAGATCCTTGCCGCCGCCGCCCAGCAGGGTGTCGTCGCCCTTGCCGCCAGACAGTTTGTCGGCCCCCTTGAAGCCCTTCAGGGTGTCATCGTTGGCATAGCCGGTGAAGACATCCTTGCCCGCCGCGCCTTTGAAGAGAATGTCGTCATCCTTCAGGTGGTTGACCAGCTCGGCCAGATCGGCATTGATGACGGCATAGATCAGATCGCTGCCGGTGACGGCAGGGGAAAACTCGATGGAGTAATCCAGCTGTTCCAGTTCAAGCGCCGTGCCGCCTGCGCCCTCGGTTGCTGTTGCCCCGTATCCGAATTCGACCTGATTGACCGACCCGCTCAGCGTGTGGGTGCTCATGCTGTAGGTGACTTCGTCCCGCATGATATAGGCCTGGGCACTGTCATCGGCGGTTTCGCCAAGTTCCGCTTCGGAGCGGGCATAGTCGCCGGTGACCCCGTTCGAGAAGGCACCGCGTCCGGCTGCTTCGAAGTTTTCGGTGTAATCCTCAAGATAGGCGCTGAAATCGGTGACCTGGCGGTGCCCGGTTGTAATGGTGATCGTCATGGCATCTCCTGTGCCGGGGATGGCTGTCGCCATGGCAAAAGCTGCCACGGCTCGGTCCCCCGAGTGATTGCATTGCGAAGTGTTGCGAATTGCTGGGTTAGCCTGTGCGCGATGCTTCGCTTGGCACGACGACTGGAAGGCTCTGGTTGGCGTTTCCGATACCTGGCACTGACGTGCTATTTTAACCGATTAAATCTGTCAAGAATGATGGGCGCGGATCCGGCCGTTTTTGCAGGAGCCGATATTGCCGGAATACGATATGCGCGAACGGTTTGGGCCGCCCAAAGGCGGCCCGGTGTCAGGGGTGTTTGCTTGGGCGCCGGGTCCATTGATCCTGAACTCCGGCATGAGGGGGAAGACCTCAGAGCGCGCCGGTGTATTCGCCACGCGCCGGGTAGTCGTTGGCGATGGCAAAATCCAGCGCCGAGACCAGTTCCGAGAAATGCGGCCGCACGAAAGGCATGGTCTGCACCGATCCGTAGTAAAGCGTCTGCTCGGGCGTCACCATGAACAGGCCGGGCTCGGAAAACAGCGCCGGTTCCTCGATGCCAATGGAGGTCTTGCCGCGCGAGGTGGAGATATAGAGCCCCCAGTCCTTGGCCAGTTGCAGGGGCAGGTCATAGGCAAAGCGCAGGCCCTTGGCCTCGACCTTTTCGGCCATCTCGCGGGTGCGCTCTTCTCCGTCCGAACTGATGGCGATGGTGCCGACACCGCGTTCTGCGAAATCGGCAGTCTTCTTTTCCAGCTCTTTCAGGTAGTTGGCGCAGATCGGGCAATGCAGGCCGCGGTAAAAGCAGATCACGGTGCCGCGGCTGCTGGTCTCGGTGGCCAGATCGAAGGTGCCCCCGCCCAACAGGGGCAGGGAAAGGTTCGGGGTTTTCTGACGTGGCATCAGCATGAAAGGTCTCCTTCGATTGACAGCGGGCGGTGTGCCCGTGAGTGGTGGTGCGCTCTCTATGAACCAATTTCATGCTTGATAATTCCGAATAACCTGACATTTATTCCGAAACTTCCGGTTGGAGGAGCGGGAATGGACAGATTGTCGAGCCTGATGGCGCGCTTTCGCATGGCGGTGGATCTGGCAGAGCCCGAGACTGCCACTCTGCTTGCCTATGGCGATGGGGCGGCGGGGTTGTCGCATCTTGTCTTTCACCCCGGCACCCCGGCCGCGCCGCCCGCGCCGCAGGCCTGCCTTGCCTTGCGGGTGGAGTGGGCGGGGGCCCATAATCCGCTGGTGGCTGCGCTGCCGGACCGGGTGGAGGTACAGCTTGACCAGGCGCCGGAGCTGCGGGCGGTCCTCGATCTGATCCGGCAGGAGGTGGAGCTGCGCCGCTGCGGGGCGCAAAGCATCCTGGCGGGCCTTGGCCAGGCGGCCATGGTGCGGCTGCTGCGCCATCTGATCGAGGTCGGCACGACGCAGCCGGGGCTGCTGGCCGGCTTGTCGGATCTGCGTCTGGCCCGCGCGATCGTGGCGATGCATGATCATCCGGGTCGGGTCTGGACCATGCAGGATCTGGCCTCCGAGGCTGGTCTGTCGCCGTCGCGGTTCTCGGAACTGTTTGCGCAGCAGCTGGGCGAAACGCCGATCAGCTATCTGCGCCGCTGGCGGCTGACCCTGGCGCGGCAGGATCTTCTGCGCGGTGACCGGGTCGAGGCGGTGGCGCGGCGCTATGCCTACGAGACGCCCGAAGGATTCACCCGCGCCTTTCGCCGTGCCTATGGCTGTGCGCCGGTCAGCTTGCGCAAAGGCGCTGCCTGACCCGGCACTCGGGTCAGGGTTTCCAGGTCAGGAAGTTGCCAATCATCCGCAGGCCAACGTGCTGGCTTTTCTCCGGGTGGAACTGCATGCCCAGCATGGTGCCCTTGCCGATGACCGCAGTGACATCGCCGCCGTAATCCACATGGGCCAGCCGTTCGGCCGGATCGGTGACGCGGAAATGGTAGGAGTGCACGAAATAGCAGTGATCGCCGGATGAAATGCCCGCAAACACCGGGTGATCATGATCGATCACCAGATCGTTCCAGCCCATATGCGGCACCTTCAAGGTCGGATCTTCGGGGGTGATTTTCACCACGTCGCCGCCGACCCAATCGAGGCCCGGCGTGTCTTCGTATTCATGGCCGGTGGTGGCCATCAGCTGCATGCCGACGCAGATGCCAAGGAAGGGGCGGCCCTTGTCTTCGACCGCGTGGACCATGGCGTCATAGATGCCCTTGTGACCGCGCAGCTCGGCCGCGCAGGCGGGAAAGGCGCCATCGCCGGGCAGCACCAGCCGGTCGGCACGGGCCACCACATCGGCGTCGGAGGTCACCACCACCTCGCCTGCGTCGACTTCCTGCGCCATGCGTTGAAAGGCTTTTTCGGCAGAGTGGAGATTGCCGCTTTCGTAGTCGATGATCGCCGTCAGCATTGCCGGGGTCCTTCCTGTCTTGCCCGTTGTGAAGTGGCCAATAATGGCTGCGGGGTCAAGGGGCGGATGCGGGGTGCAACGCGTCCAGCAAGGCAATCACCTGCGCGAATGGCCCTTCGTCGATGGGCGGGGGCGGGCTGCCGAACTCTCCGGCCAGATACAATAGGGTGAAGCCGTGGATCAGCGACCAGATCTGGGTTTCCACGACCAGCCGATCCTGTCCGGGGGCCACAAAGGGCGCCGCCACCGCGCGCAGGGTCAGATAGGCGTCGGCCTTTTCCTTGCCACCGCCATGCACAAGCCCCGCCAGCCCCTGATCGCCAAAGATCACCGCCAGAATGCCCGGGTGATCCAGCCCGAATTGCAGATAGCCCCGGCACAGCGACCTGAGCCGCCCCTTGGGGTCCTGCGGGCCGCTGTCACAGGCCCCCTGCAGGTAGGAGGAGAACAGGTGAAAGCCCTCTTCGGCGATGGCCTGCTTCAGCCCCGCCAGACCGTCGAAGTGATGCGCGGGGGCCGCATGGGAGACCCCGGCCCGGGCTGCGCATTTGCGCAAGGAGAGCGCATTGATCCCGCCTTCCTCCAATAGATCGATACCCGCCTTGATCAGCGCAGGTTTGAGGTCGCCGTGGTGATGGCGGCTCTTCAGGGGTCCTTTGGTCATGGCAGCTTTATCACCGGAGATCTTGACGCCGTCAAGTTGTGGCCTATGTTGGATGGACTTGACAGTGTAAAGATTTACCCGACCAATGGTGCAAGGAGAGAGAAGATGCCGACCAAAACAAGGATCAAGGACTATCCGAAATGGGTCGTCACTGCGATGTGGGTCTCGGCGCTGCTGATCGCGGTCGGATCCTATCGCTTCCTGATTGCCGATATCGCCCTGGTGATGCCCGCGATGCTGCATCACGCGCTGGAGCGGCCCTTGATGTTCTACCTGCACATTGGGCTTGCGCCGATTGCGCTGGCGCTCTTGCCGCTGCAATTCTCGAACGGTCTGCGAAAGGCGCGCCCGGCGGTGCACCGCTGGCTGGGGCGCCTTTATGGCGCCGCGATTCTTCTGGCGGGTGTGAGTGGCCTGTGGCTGGCCTATACCACCGAAGAGGGGCCGGTGGCCGCGCTGGGATTAGGCTTGCTGTCGCTGGCCTGGCTTTGGACCACGGGCGTGGCGATCCGGCACGCCATGGCTCGCCGTATCGCGCAGCACCGGGTCTGGATGATCCGCTCTGCCGCGCTGACGCTGGCTGCCGTGACCCTGCGGATCTACCTGCCGATCGGTGCGGTCACGGTGGGGTTCGAGGCCAGCTATCCGATCATCTGCTGGCTGGCCTGGGTGCCCAATCTGGTGCTGGCGGAATGGATCCTGCGTCGGGGCCGTGGCGCGCCGGTGGGCGCCACGGCATAAGGCAGCGTCAGAGCGCGCCCTTGGTCGAGGGGATCGCATCGCCTTTGCGCGGATCGGTCTCGACCGCGTCGCGCAGGGCGCGGGCGACGGCCTTGAAGGTCGCCTCGGCGATGTGGTGGCTGTTGAAGCCGTGGATCTGGTCGATATGGAGGGTGATGCCGCCATGGGTGCTGAGTGCCTGGAAGAACTCGCGCACCAATTCGGTGTCGAAGGTGCCGATCTTGGGCGTCGGCAGGGTCACGTTCCAGATCAGGAAGGGGCGCGCCGACAGGTCCAGCGCGCAGCGAACCTGGGCATCATCCATCGGCAGGTGGCATTCGCCATAGCGGCGGATGCCCTTCTTGTCGCCCAAAGCCTTGACCAAAGCCTGACCCAGCGCAATGCCGGTGTCCTCGACCGTGTGGTGATCGTCGATGTGATAGTCACCCTTGGCGCGGATGGTCATGTCGATCAGCGAGTGCCGCGCCAGCTGGTCCAGCATGTGATCGAAAAAGCCGACACCGGTCTGGTTGTCGTAAGCCCCGGTGCCATCAAGGTTGATCTCCACCGAAATCTCGGTCTCGGCGGTGGAACGGGTGATCTGAGCGGTGCGCATCGGCGGGCCATCCTTCGTCAAGCTGCCCAAGTGCCATGTGGTGCCTTTGGGCCGGTGCTGCGCTTATAGGGCTGTCAGGCCATGGCACTCAAGAGCGCGCAGGACGAAACTCCGGCATCTGTTGCATCCACATGTGTGGGATTGCGCCTGCCTGCGCGCTGTGCCAGCTTTGCGGCCAAATCGTTCTTCCGGAAAACCCAATAAAGGGACGCCCATGTCGACCTGCGTTTTCATCCAGATCCGCTGCAAGCCCGGCACCACCTACAAGGTGGCCGAGGAGATCGCGCTGCGGGAAATCCACTCCGAGCTTTACTCCACCAGCGGCGAATACGATCTGTTGATGAAGCTCTACATCCCCAAAGGCGAGGATGTCGGTAAATACATCAACGACCACCTGCTGGTGATCCCCAATATCGAGCGCTCGCTCACCACGATGACCTACAAGGTGTTCTGATCGAACACGGATGGGGTCGGACCTGTGCCAGACCCCATCCCGGTCTTTTTACTTCAGAAAATGAACAGGGTACTGGAGAGACCTGCCAGGTCGGCGTTCTCAAGAATGATGGTCGTATTTGCGTATTCCACATGGGTGTCGCTGCCGACCTGGGTCAGGGTAAGATCCGAGAAATCCGTGACCGAGCGATGCTGGATCTGGATCTGATCCTGTCGGATGTTCAGGTTCTCAATCGTGTCGGTGCCCAGGCGCCCGCCTTTGAAGACAAAGACGTCCTCGCCCACACTGCCATGCAGCCGGTCATCGCCCTTGCCGCCTTCCAGGGTGTCGTTGCCACGACCGCCCCGCAGGAAGTCGTTTCCTGAACCGCCCTTGAGGCTGTCATTGCCATTGCCGCCGGTCAGCGTGTCATGGCCCTTTCCGCCCCAGAGCCTGTCATTGCCAAGGCGGCCATCAATGTCGTCGTTGCCCGCAAAGCCGTTGAACTTGTCCCGCAGGTCGCCGCCAAGGAATTCGTCGCTGCCGCTGAAGACCTGTTCCAGCAGGCGTACATTGTCGCGATTTCCCGATGTTGCGGAGACACGGTAGAAATCGGCGGCATCGATGTTCAGCCCGGTCGCTATGGTGGTGAAATCGGTGCCCGCCTCCCTGACGCTGGTGATGGTTCCCGAGCTGGGCGTGGCAAGCGTGGTGCCGAACAGGGTCACATCGGTAAATGTGAGATTGGTGCCCGAATAGACATCTGGCGCCGGGTCCGGGGTGCTGGGCAGGCCGGGAATGGCCGGAAGCTGAGGCCGGTTCAAGGTAAACCCGGTTGCAGATGTATCGGTGACCTCGGCGCCCAAGCGAAATTGAAAGGACAGCCAGCCAATGCCGCTACCGGCCTGATCTGTACTTTGGCGACCATCAACAACATAACGTACCATTAGCGAACTCCAAGTGACTGATCCCCGACACAGGGCGGGGTGAAGAAATGTAAATCACCTGCAGGATGGAGTTCTTCCCGAAACACGAAAGGGGAAAACCGTCCCCGGTTTTCCCCGCTGTTCAAGTGCGCAAGCGGTATCAGTCGATCAGGCGGCGATCAGCCCCTGGTCCTTCAGCCGCTCATAGGCGGTATCGATCGAGGCCTTCAGCCGCTTCAGCATCTCGTCCACTTCGGCCTTGGTGATGATCAGCGGCGGACACAGCGCAACGGCATTGCCCGCAACCGCGCGCAGGATCAGGCCGTTTTCCTCGCACAGCTTCTGCGCCATGGCGCCCGCGGCGCCTTTTTCAAAGCTGGCGCCGGTGGTCTTGTTCGAGACCAGTTCCAGCGCGGCGATCAGACCCTTGCCGCGCACTTCACCTACCAGCGGGTGATCGGTGAAAATCGCGCGCAATTGGTCCTGCATGTGCTCACCCACCTCGGCGGCATGGCCAAAGAGGTTGTCGCGCTCGTAGATTTCCAGCGTCTTCAGGGCGGCGGCGCAGGCGGCGGGGTGGCCGGAATAGGTATAGCCGTGACCAAAGACGCCGACCTCGTTCGAAGGGACGACCATTTCCTTGTACATCCAGCCGGGAATGACGCTGGCCGAGATCGGGAAATAGGCCGAGGACAGCTGTTTGGCAAAGGTCATCAGATCCGGTTTGATGCCCATGGTGGTGCAGCCGAAATCATTGCCGGTGCGGCCGAAACCGGTGATCACCTCATCTGCCCAGACCAGGATGCCATGCTTGCGCAGCACCGCCTGCAGCTTCTCGTAATAGCCTTCGGGGGGCACGATCACGCCCGAGGCACCGGTGATCGGCTCCACGATCATCGCGGCGATGGTATCGGGGTCTTCGGCGATGATCTGCTGTTCCAGGTTGTCGATGATGCGGTCCACGAATTGCGCTTCGGTCTCGTTGCCCTTGCGGCCCGTGTAGTAATGCGGCGCATCCGATCGCAGGATATGCAGCGCCTCCACCGGCGCGTCGAAATGCGCCAGGTTCGCGGGCAGGGAGGTCAGAGAGCCTGCTGCCACGGTCACCCCGTGATAGCCGCGCTCACGGGTGATGATCTTGCGCTTTTCAGGCTTGCCGATGGCGTTGAAGTAGTAGCGCAGCATCTTGTAGTGGGTGTCATTGGCGTCCGAGCCGGAGTTGCCGAAGAAGAAGTAGGCATCCTCGACCGGGACCATGGCCTTCAGCTTGTCCGCCAGTTTCTGGATCGGCTCATGGGTCTTGCCGCCGAAGGTGTGCGAGAACGAGAGCTTGGTCAGCTGGTCCGTAATGGCCTCGATCACCTCCGCGTTGCCATAGCCCAGCGAGGTGCACCAGAGACCGGCCAATCCTTCGATATACTCCTTGCCGTCCTTGTCGTAGACATAGATCCCCTTGGCATGGTCCAGGCACAGCTGTTCCGTCGCGGTGAGGTTGGTGGTGGGATAGATGACAGGGGCCATGGCTGAACTCCTTTGAGAAAGAAACGCAAGGGCGGGCGCGGGTCGGAAAGACTGGCGATATGCCGCTGGCGCAAGCATTGGCCCGATTTCGCTGCGGCGTCAAAAGGAATTTGATCAAAAGGCGGAAGGCGGGTGCTGTACCCCTGAAAACACAAAGGCCGCCCCGAAGGACGGCCTTTTGTTTCGAATGGAGCGGGCGAGGCGATTCGAACGCCCGACCCTAACCTTGGCAAGGTTATGCTCTACCCCTGAGCTACGCCCGCGCTGCCATTCGGTGGGCGGTGAATAGGAAATCCGCCCGCAGCCTGCAAGCGGAAAATGCGGCTCTGCTGCGAAATTGTCTTTGCCATTCCGAAGGGGCGAAAGGGGACAAACAAAAAGGCCGCCCTAGAAGGCGGCCCTTTGTTTCGAATGGAGCGGGCGAGGCGATTCGAACGCCCGACCCTAACCTTGGCAAGGTTATGCTCTACCCCTGAGCTACGCCCGC
>NZ_JARCJD010000011.1 GCF_028890115.1 Phaeobacter sp. QD34_24 | reverse complement strand
GGTGCCCAAAGGTCTTCCTGTCAGCCATCGCACTCGCAGCGCTCGTCATTTACTGGCTATGAGTCCTGACCCTAGGCCGGCAATCCTCTGCCCCAGGCAGCATCCATCCTTCTATGGAGCAACGCTCCTGTCCTGGGGGCGCTCTGACCCTTTGCTTGGAACCACCAATGACCAACGGCCCCGAAACAACGGTTTCATTTGAGCGCAGCACACGCCGCATGCTCAACATGGTACTATTGGGCTGTTTATTCTGCTTTGTAGGATACCAACTTACGCAAGACTGGGCTGTTGCACAGAGGGGCGCCTATGCTGCTGTTGTCGGCTGGCTTGGGCTGGCCGTCTTCGGCACGTTCCTGACGGCTATCGTGTACCGCTGGATCCGATTGCCAAAAACCATCTTGGAGCTTTCCGCGACAGGTTTTCTGGATCGGCGATTGTCGAACAAAGTGATCCCTTGGCGTGACATTGCCGGGATTTCACAAAAAACGGTCAGAGGCCAGGCATCATTGGGACTGAAGGTGACAGAGGAAGGAATGCAACAGCTTCGCCGCAACCTACCTTGGCCGACCCAAATCAGGCTGAGTATTGGCCCGGAGAGAGACACCTTGTGGGTTTCAATCGTCGAATTTGACGCGTCCTTTGACGACCTATGGGCATGCACGACCCGCTTTCTTCAAGAACACAATCCCAGCGCCCTGCCGGAGCCGTCACCTCCTTCTGGGCAATGACGTTTTCACCGGACGGCCTTGAGCCCCTCAACGGCGTTCAATCCGCCCGGTCACGACCAGAGTTTTCCACCCCACTGGACGCCCTCCCCACAGTTCCCTATATAATCGGCCGGATAACCAGTCAGGGACCGATATGACCAACGCTTCCGAACCTCTTGAAGGGACGCCGCTGATCGCGCCGTCTTCCGTTTCCCATCCGCTTTATGATGCGGTGGCTGACGCATGCCGTAGCGTCTATGACCCTGAAATCCCTGTCAATATCTATGAACTTGGCCTGATCTACACCATCGACATCAATGATGAGAACGACGTGAAGATCATCATGACCCTGACCGCGCCGGGCTGTCCCGTCGCCGGTGAGATGCCGGGCTGGATCGTCGATGCGATCTCGCCTGTGCCGGGGGTGAAATCCGTCGATGTCGAACTCACCTGGGAGCCGCCCTGGGGCATGGAGATGATGTCGGACGAGGCGCGCCTGGAACTGGGCTTTATGTAAGCCCGGCCCATCGGGGCAGTTTCACATTTCTTTCACCAGATCGCGGCGCAGGTGTTACCCGGCGCCGCGATCTGTCATTTCAAAGCCATTTTCAGGAGAACTCCATTGCGCAAAGCCCTTGCCCTGCCCGCCCTTCTTCTGGCGCTGACCACGACCGAGGCCACTGCCACGGACATCGGTCTCACCTACGGGCCGCGCCCGGCCTATCTGATCGACAAGCTGCCCGAAGGCGCGCTGAAGGAAAAACTGCAGTCCTGCGCCGCGCAACAGCCGCAACGCACGGATTTCTCCATCGGCCACCGCGGCGCGCCGCTCCTGTTCCCAGAACACACGGTCGAAAGCAACATGGCCGCCGCACAGATGGGTGCGGGGATCCTGGAATGCGATGTGACCTTTACCAAGGATCTGGAACTGGTCTGCCGCCACGCGCAGAACGACCTGCACACCACCACCAATATCCTCACCACCGATCTGGCCGAGACCTGCATCACCCCCTTTACCCCGGCAGGCGGCGGCGCGGATGCCAAGGCCGAGTGCCGCACCTCCGAGATCACCTTGGACGAGTTCCGCAGCCTCACCCCCAAGATGGACAGCCGCGACAAGAGCGCCACGACGCCCGAGGCCTATCAGGGCGGCACGGCGCCCTGGCGCAGCACGCTTTACGTGGATGGTGCGCGCAGCATAACCCATGCGGAGTCCATCACGCTGTTCCGCTCCCTTGGCGCCAAGTTCACGCCGGAGCTGAAGGCCCCAGCCGTGACCATGCCCTTCAACGGCTTTAGCCAGGCGGATTACGCGCAGAAACTGGTGGATGACTATAAATCCGCCGGTGTGCCTGCCTCAGACGTCTGGCTGCAAAGCTTTGACCTCAGCGATATTCTCTACTGGATCGAGAACGAGCCTGCCTTCGGCGCCCAGGCGGTCTATCTGGATGATCGCTATTCGAAATCCGACGCGGATGAGGGCAAGGTGGATCCCTCCAACCCGGCGACCTTCAAGCCTTCTATGCAAGAGCTGGCCGCGATGGGCGTGAACTATATCGCGCCGCCGATCTGGATGCTGCTGGCGCTGGAAGACGGGCAAATGGTGCCCTCCCCCTATGCCATCAAGGCGCAAGAAGCCGGGCTCAAGATCATCGCCTGGTCGATGGAGCGCTCTGGCCCGCTGACGAATGGCGGCGGCTGGTACTATAAATCGGTGCGGTCGGCGATCTCGGATGCCTCGGCCTATTACCAGGTGCTGGACGTGCTGGCACAGGACGTGGGCGTTGTCGGCGTCTTTTCCGACTGGCCCGCGACGGTGACCTATTACGCCAATTGCATGGGGCTATAGGGTTTGCACAGGGGTCTGTGCGGCATAAGCAACTCCCTCCCCCCTTGAGCCTTGCCCCGCGCCGCCTTAGATTATGGGCAACGCGCGAAACTGGAGACGCAAATGTTCGGTATCCCCGGCAAACAGGCCGTGACCATCACCCCCAAGGCAGCGGCGCAGATTTCGAAACTGATGCAGAGCGCGGGCCATGCAGGCCTGCGCATCGGCGTCAAGAAGGGCGGCTGCGCGGGCATGGAATACACCATGGAATACGTGGATGACGCCGACCCCAATGACGAAGTCGTGGAACAGGACGGTGCCCGGGTGATGATCGCCCCAATGGCGCAGATGTTCCTCTTTGGCACCGAGATCGACTATGAAACCACGCTCTTGGAAAGCGGGTTCAAGTTCAACAACCCCAATGTCTCAGAGGCCTGCGGCTGCGGCGAGTCGATCAGCTTCAAGGACATGCCGGGCGCCTGAACCGGGCCCTCACTGTCATTCTTCATGGGGCGGCCTTGGCCGCCCTTTTCTGTGCCCGGCGCCCCAGCGGCAGCTTGCACAATTGCCCCGCCTGACGCTGAGTGATACCACGGCGCCAAAGCAACAACGGGGACGCGACACATGCGGCAGAAACTGGCAGCGGGAAACTGGAAGATGAACGGCACCGGGGATGCCCTGGCCGAGCTGGAAGCCATGGCAGGCAGCCACCCCGCCCCCAAGGGCACCGATATCCTGATCTGCCCCCCCGCAACGCTGCTCTATCGCGCGGCCCAGGTCGCCAAGGGCACGGCCATCGCGGTCGGTGGCCAAGATTGCCACGCGGCAGCCTCTGGCGCACATACCGGGGATCTTGCGGCGCAGATGCTTGTGGATGCGGGCGCGACGGCGGTGATCCTTGGCCATTCCGAGCGTCGCGCGGACTACGCTGAGACAGACGCCGATGTACGCGCCAAGACCGAAGCCGCCATCGCCGCCGGGCTGATGGCCGTGGTCTGCCTGGGCGAAACCCTGGAAGAGCGCGAGGCGGGTGAAACCCTGGCCGTGGTGGGCCGCCAGCTGAAAGGCTCCCTGCCGGATGGTGTTGATGGTACCACTCTGGTCATCGCCTATGAACCCGTCTGGGCCATCGGCACCGGCAAGGTCCCGACCCTGGAGCAGATCGCCGAAGTCCACGATTTCCTGCGCGCCGAACTGGCCGCGCGCTTTGGCGCAGAAACAGCCGATGGCATCCGCCTGCTTTATGGCGGTTCGGTCAAACCCGGCAATGCGGCAGAAATCTTTGCCGTTTCCAACGTGGATGGCGCCCTGGTGGGCGGCGCCAGCCTGACGGCGGCGGATTTCTCCCCGATCATCGCGGCGCTGGAAGCCTCCTGACGCCGCAAACAACCCAAATCTGAGACCACAGGCCCGGCCCGTCAGGCGCCGGGTCTTTTGCTGCAGGCGCAGGAAAAAGGCGCCCCGGTTGCCCGGAGCGCCCCACTGGTACCAAGATACTTGCGAAACCCTAGTTGGTTATGATTTCGGGCCCCATCAGCGCGTTGGGGATCATCGTGCTGAGCGCCGGAATATAGGTCACCATGATCAGGAAGACGAAGAGCACGGCCAGGAAGGGCAATGCCGCCCGTACCACGCCCATCATCGGCATGCCCGCAACGCCGGAGGTGACGAAGAGGTTCAAGCCGACCGGCGGGGTGATCATGCCGATCTCCATGTTGACCACCATGATGATGCCAAGGTGAATGGGGTCGATACCCAGCTCGATGGCAATCGGGAAGACCAGCGGCGCAACGATCACCAACAGGCCCGAGGGCTCCATGAACTGACCGCCGATCAGCAGGATCACGTTCACGACAATCAGGAACATGACCGGACCGAAACCCGCCGACAGCATCGCATTGGCGATATGCTGGGGCACCTGTTCATCCGTCAGCACGTGTTTCAGGATCAGCGCATTGGCGATCACGAACATCAGGGTGACGGTCAGCTTGCCCGCATCGAACAGCGCCTTCTTGGTGTCCTTGTGGAACCAGACCGACAACAGCGCGACCGGCGCCTGCAGCACGCTGCGGCGCGGGCGCGTCTCGGTTCCGGCGAGCGGCCCCATGTCCCGGTAGACGAAGGTGGCCACCAGGAAGGCATAGACGGATGCCACCGCCGCCGCTTCGGTCGGAGTAAAGATGGCGGCTTCTTTGTAAAGCCCCTGTTCGGCCGAATACCACGGGTAGCCATAGATGCCGACCATGATGATCACGATCAGGAACAGCCCCCAGAAGGCCTCGCGGAAGGAGGCGGCAACCTCGCCCCAGCCGGCCCATTCGCCCTTGGGCATGTCCTTGATACGGGCGATCACGTAGATCGTCACCATCAGCATGAGGCCGGCCAGAAGACCCGGAATGATGCCCGCCAGGAACATCCGCCCCACCGACACATCGACCGAGGCCGCATAGACCACCATCACGATGGAGGGCGGGATCAGGATGCCCAGCGTGCCCGCGTTACAGATCACGCCGGCGGCGAATTCCTTGGTATAGCCCGCCTGGCGCATGGCCGCGATCACGATGGATCCGATGGCGACCACGGTCGCGGGTGAAGATCCCGACAGGGCTGCGAACATCATGCAGGCAAAGACGCCCGCGATGGCGAGACCGCCCTGGAAGTGGCCGACGCAGGCGATGGAGAAGCGGATGATCCGCTGCGCCACGCCGCCCGTCGACATGAAGGTCGAGGCCAGGATGAAGAAGGGGATCGCCAGCAGGGTGAAATGCCCCTCGAAGGCCTCGAACAGGGTGCCCGCAACCGAAGCAAGCGAGCTGTCCGAGTAGATCAGCAGGAACAGGGTGGAGCTGAGGCCGAGCGAGACCGCGATCGGCACCCCGATCAGCATCAGGCCCACGACCATGGCAAAGAGAAGGATCACGTCCATCAGTTTTCTCCCTCGGTTGCGCGGGCGCGGGCCTCGTCCATTTCATCCTCGACCTCATGGCTGGCCACCAGCCGGTCGGCCGTGCCGTGCCAGATCCGAACCGCCGCCTGGGCAAAGCGCAGCACCAGCAACAGCATCGACAGGGGCAGGATCAGATAGGGAACCACTTTCGGCAGCTTTTCATAGGAATCGCCGTAGTTGATCAGATCCTCAAGGAAGGCGAAGATCCCGATCATCGGCACGTCCTGCACTTCGTAGAAGCTCTGGCTGCGGGCCTTCATGTCAAAGCCCGTTGGAAACCAGCGCCCCGAGGTGGGCGGCAGATCCGCAAAGACCGCCCAGTAGTCATAGGCGCCCTTGAGCAGCAGCAGCGAGAACATGAGGCAGGCGCCGACGGCGATCAGCCCCAGCATCCTGCGCGCGGGTGCTGCTAGCGTGTTGACCACGGCATCAACGCCCAGATGCGCATGGGTCTTCACCGCGTATGAGGCGCCCAGAAGCACCAGCCAGGCAAACAGGAACACCGTCAGCTCCAGCGCCCAGAGAATATTGGAGTTGAAGATGAAACGCGCCACCACATTGGCGAAGGTAATCACCGTCATCAGCCCCAACAGGAGCGCGATCAGCGTTTCTTCGAGCGAATTGATAAACCCGGCCGGGCCGGTTCTTGCCCCCGACATGCCAGTATCCCCCATGCTGTTGTTCTGAAAAAGAATGCAGGCGGCGGATCCCCACGCCGCCTGCGAAAACGGAACGCGTCACCGGTCTTCTAAGCGGCGCGTTCCGGGGTGGGGCTATTAGAAGCCCGCGTTGATCGCCTGAGCGGCGTCGATCTTGTCCTGACCCACGTCACCTGCGAACTGAGCCCAGACCGGCTTCATGGTATCGACCCAGGACTGGCGCTGCTCGGCGCTCAGCTGACGCACGGTGCCACCTGCGGCGATGATGGCTTCCTTGGCCTCATTGTTCACCTTGGTGGATTCAGAGTTCCGCGCCTCGGTCACTTCGGACAGGATGGTCAGGAACTGATCGCGCACCGCCGGATCCAGGCTGTCGAGCCAATCGACCGAGGTCACCACCAGATAGTCGATGATGCCGTGGTTGGTTTCGGTGATACCGTCCTGCACCTCGAAGAACTTCTTGCCGTAGATGTTGGACCAGGTGTTTTCCTGACCGTCCACAACACCCTGCTGCAGCGCGCCATAGACTTCGGAGAAGGCCATTTTCTGCGGGCTGCCGCCGATGGCTTCCATCTGAGCGACCAGCACGTCCGAGGACTGCACGCGGAACTTCAGACCGTTCGCATCGGTGGGTGCGATCAGCGGCTTGTTCGCCGACATCTGCTTCATGCCGTTGTGCCAATAGGCCAGACCCTGCAGGCCGCGGCGCTGCATGGAGTCCAGAAGCGCCTGACCGTCGTCCGAGGCCTGGAAGGCGTCAACCGCATCGATGTTCTTGAACATGAAGGGCAGGTCGAACAGGCGGAACTGCTTGGTGAATTTTTCGAACTTCGAGAGCGAGGGCGCGGCCAGCTGCACGTCGCCCTGCAGCATCGCTTCCAGCACCTTGTTGTCGTTATAGAGCGTGGAGTTCGGGTAGACCTCCAGGCACATGGTGCCGTTCATCTCTTCGTTGATGCGCTTTTCCAGCAGGCTGGCGGCGATCCCTTTGGGGTGTTTGTCCGTGTTGGTCACATGGCTGAACTTGACGACGATTTCGCCATCGTCACAAGCCGCGCTCACGGCACCAGCGGATACGGTCATCGCCAGAGCGGCGGCGGTCGCAGTCAGGAATTTCATGGTGGTCCTCCCAGGTTCCATTCCAAATTTATCTCCACAGCCTCGGCGTCCTGCGCCAAGGCCCCGCCGGAAGGATCACGAATCGCCCTGCTCCTCTCAAGAGCTGAGTCGGAACTCGCTCCGATTCGAGATTTTCATAAATTTTTCATAGAGATAAAAAGCGCCCACGGATTAGGCAGCCATGCTGCATTTGCACGCTGTGCGAAAACCCGCACAGGGGCACCGGCCTTTGTGCGGAAATCCGCACAAATCCCCTCCGGCCGCGCGTGTGAATTTCAAACCAGGGGAATCGCCCGGATCAGCGCCGGTAATCCTCGGGGCGGATGCCATAGCGCGCCAGCTTGTCGTAGAAGGTCTTGCGCGGCAGTTTCAGCGCCTCAGCCGCCGCGGCAGCGCGCCCGTTCTGGCGCCCGAGGGCCGCGATCAGCAGGGATCGCTCCACCTGCGCCAACTGTTCCGCCAGCCCCAGGTCCGCCCCGGCCGAGACCTCTTCGGGCATGCCCAGCACAAACCGCATCGCCGCCGACATCAAGGAGCGCGCATTGCCGGGCCAGTCCTGCGCCATCAGCATGGCCAGATGATCCTGGCTCACTTCCGGGGCCTCGATCCCCGCCTGTTCGGCGGCCTGGGCGACATAGTGGCGAAACAGCACCGGGATATCGCCGGGCCGTTCCGCCAGCGAGGGGATGCGCACGCGCATGACGTCGAGCTTGTAAAACAGGTCGCCGTGAAAGGCGCCCTGCGCCACCAAATCGGCCAGATCGCTGGTGCTGCCCGCGATGACGCGCGTGTCCGTGCCCTGCTCCAACCCCTCAAGCACAGCATATTGCACCGCTTCGGGCAGGGCCGAAACCTCGTCCAGGAACAGCGAGCCCCCTGCCGCCTCCTGGCAGAGCGCCTCAAAGCCTTCAGCCGTCATGCCCGCCGCCGGGCGTTTGATAAAGGCACCCTGGGCGCGCGGCGACATCAGGTGAATGACCTCCGCCACCTTGGAGATGCCGCTGCCGGCCGGGCCGCTGACCAGCACCTCGGCCCCGGTCGAGGCCACCGCACGCACCCGCTGACGCAGGCCTTCGGACTGGGGCGAGGTGCCAAACAGCATCCGCGCCGCAGGATCCCCCAGTTCCAACTGCTGCTTCAGGCGGCGGTTTTCCAGCACCAGTGCGCGGGTCTTCAAGGCACGTTCCAGCACCGGCATCAGATCCGCGGGGGCGCAGGGTTTTTCCAGGAAATCAAAGGCCCCTTCGGACATCGCCCGCACCGCCATCGGAATATCGCCCTCGCCCGTCAGCAGGATCACCGGCAGCTCGGGATCCACCTCATGGGCGTATTTCAGCAGGTGAAAGCCATCGCGCCCCGGCATCCGCATGTCCGACAGGATCACCCCATCGAAATCGGGCCGGATCAGATCCTTGGCCGCCACGAAGGATCCCGCCGTCACCGCCTCTAGGTCATTGAGTTCCAGCGTCTGCGCCAGCGCCTCGCGCACGGCGGCATCGTCATCCACAAACAGCACCCGCCGGGTCATGCGGCACCTTCCTCGCTCCAGGGGTCCAGTTCGACGGTAAAGACCGCGCCCGCATCCGTGTTGCTGCCGCGGATATGGCCGCCGAAACTCTGCACCAGCCCATAGGAGATCGACAGCCCAAGGCCAAGCCCCTCTGCACTGCCCACCGCCTTGGTCGAATAGAAGGGGTCGAACATCTTCTCCGGCTCCTTGATGCCGGGGCCAATATCCTGCACCTGCACCCGCAGGCGGGCTCCGGTCGTAAGCGTGATGGTGATGGCCCGCTCCGGCTGTTCCAGCATGGCATCGGCGGCATTGTTGATCAGGTTCACAAAGACCTGGGTGAGCCGCACCTCTCCGCCCCAGGCAAAGACGGGCGCACCGGCGGCAGGCGGCGTCCAGTCGAGCGTGACGTGATCCGCCTCCAGCCGCGCGGCGGTCAATTCCACGGCGGCCTCGATCACCTGCGCCAGATCGACCCGCCCCATCGGTTCGCTTTCATTGCGGGCAAAGGCGCGCAGGTTCTTGATGATCCGCGCCATGCGGTCGGCCATGCGGGCAATGCGGTTCAGGTTGTCGCCCGCGCGCTCGGGGTTCTGGCGGGCAAGAAAGGCGGCTCCGTTTTCGGCATATTGCTGGATCGCCATCAGGGGCTGGTTCAACTCGTGACTGATCCCCGCCGACATCTGTCCAAGCGCCGACAGCTTGCCCGCCTGCACCAGATCCTCCTGCGCCCGTTTCAAGGCGGCCTCGGCCTCTTGGCGCTCGCGCACCTCGCGGCGCAGCTGACTATTGGTCACCTGCAGGGCCTGGGTGCGCGCCTCCACCCGGCTTTCCAGCACCGCATTGGCCCGCGCCAGGGTGCGGCGGCGCTCGGTGGCCAGGAACAGCAAGGTGCCAAAGGCCAGGCATAGCCCCGCCAGCGCCGCCGCCTGCAGCGCCGCTATCCGCCGGGCCGGGGCCACATCCACCAGGATTTCCCCCACCATGGCGATGACAGGCAGGTCCACCGCGAGATGCAGCGCCTGGCGCGGCAGATAGGCACTGCCCGAGATCTGCCAGATCTCATGGGCACCGATCCTGCGTTCCTGATAGGAGACCGGATCGCCGGTGCCGCCAGGCAGCACATCCCCGCGGCGCCAGAACAACAACTCGGGACGATTGGAGATGAACACCTCGCCGCTGAGGTTCGTGAAAAACACCGCCGGAAGCGAGCCGCGCCAGGTCTGCTCCACATCCTGCACATCGGCCACGACCACAAGCGCCCCCAGCACGCCGCCGCCCGGGGCAAAACTGGGGGCTGCATAGAAATAGGCGCGCCGTCCCTCGGGCAGAAGCACCGCCTGACCGGTGCCCAGCGCCCCCTGCATGGCCCGTTCGAAATAGTCCTGGCCCGCAACCGAAGGCCCCACGACCCCCTCGGCAGAGGCCAGTACCTGCCCCGTCGGATCCGCATAGAAGACATCCAGCGCCGCCGTCTTGTCCGCCACCTCGCGCAGGCGCTTGGCGGCCCGCTGCCGGTCTTCCGGAGTGTCCAGCTGCTCCAGCACCGGATGATCCGCCGTCAGCACCGCCAGTTCCTGGTAGATCTGCAACTGGGTGCTGACCCGGTCCGAGGCGAGCGCCAGATCCGCAAGGCTGCGCTCCGCCAGCGAGTCCAGCGCCTGGCGGTAGCCATAGGACCAGACCACCATGGCCAGCCCGGCCACGGCCAGGGCAAACCCCAGCGGAATCCGCCAGCGATGCCAGATATGATGCCCTTTGCCTTGCGTCATGACCGGCACAGTAGAAAAGCCGCCTTGCAATGACCAGCCACCAAGGCAAAAGTCGTACCCCGAAGACCACAGAGCGGACAGTGATGAAGACCCTGCAGCAATCCCCGACCGACCCCGCCTTCGTGCAGGATCCCTATCCGTTTTACGCTCAGGCGCGGGCGGCGGGCTCCCTGCACTACTGGCAGGACTACGGCATGGTCGCGGCCTTTCGCAAATCCGCCGTGCATATGCTCTTGCGGGACCGGCGATTTGGCCGCGAGATCCCGCCGGAAATGGCGACCGAAGGCCCGGCGCATCTGGCGCCCTTCCTTCACACCGAAGCCCATTCCATGCTGGACGCCGAACCGCCTCGCCACACCCGGCTGCGCAGGCTGGTGACGCGCGCCTTCACCTCTCGCGCGATCGCCGACATGGAAGAGGGCATCACCCAACTGTGCCACGATCTGATCGACGCCTTCCCGGACCGGCCCTTTGACCTGCTGCCCGCCTATTGCACCCAGGTGCCGATCATGACCATCTGCCGCCTGCTGGGGGTGCCGGAAACGATGGCAGATCAGCTGCTCGACTGGTCGCACCGTATGGTGGCGATGTATCAGGCCGGGCGCGGGGTGGAGACCGAACATGCCGCCGCCCGCGCGGCGCAAGAGTTCTCGGACTACCTGAAGGGCTACATCGACCAGCGCCGGAGCGATCCGCAGGACGATCTGCTGACCCGCCTGATTGAGGCCGAGGAAGAGGGCGAAAGCCTGTCGCCGGACGAATTGATCGGCACCTGCATCCTTCTTTTGAATGCCGGGCACGAGGCCACGGTGCACGCCCTTGGCAATGGTGTGAAAACCATGCTGCAACAGGGCTGGGATCCGGCCTGGCTGCCCCCCGACGGGATCGAACGGCTGGTGGAGGAGATCCTGCGCTATGATCCGCCGCTACACATGTTCACCCGCTATGCCTATGAAGAGGCCGAAGTCTTCGGCCACACCTTCCAGCGCGGCGACCAGGTGGCGCTTTTGCTCGGATCCGCAAACCGGGACGAGGCGGTGCTGGACGATCCGGAGGTCTTTGACCCCACGCGCCCGGCCACGCTGAACACCTCCTTCGGGGGCGGCATCCATTTCTGCGTCGGCGCGCCCTTGGCGCGGCTGGAAATGCAGATTGCCCTGCCGATCCTGTTTCAGCGCTGCCCCGACCTGCACCTTGCCGAGCCGCCGGAATACTCCAACAGTTACCATTTCCACGGGCTGACCCGGTTGATGGTGAAGACCTGAGACCGGCTTCACCGGTGGAGGCGGGTTTCAGGCTTTGCCGCCGCTCTCCAACGGCAGCAGGGTTGTCGACTTGATCTCCTCCATCGACAAAAGCGCGGTGACATTATGCACGCGCACCTCTGAAATCAGCGCCTGATAGAACTTGTCATAGGCCCGCGCGTTCTGCACCCGCACCTTGAGGATGTAATCGATATCCCCGGCCAACCTGTGCGCCTCTTGTACTTCGGGGCGGTCCTGCAGCGCCTTGAGGAAGGCCGCCTGCCACTCGGCCTCGTGTTCCGAGGTGCGGATCAGCACGAAGAAACAGGCCTCGAACCCCAGCGCCTCGGCATCGAGGATCACCGTCTGCCGCCCGATCACCCCAGCCTCGCGCAGCTTGCGGATACGATTCCAGACCGGGGTCTTGGAACTGCCCACCTGTTTGGCGATTTCATCCAGAGACTGGCTGGCATCGCGCTGCAGCTCGGCCAGGATTTTCCGATCCGTCGCATCAATCCGCACTGTCATTCCGTATTTCCTTTCTCATCGAAACCCGATCTATCGAACCCGCGCCAGGGCAAAACAAACGTCCTTATTTGGGCGAGCATATAGCGGTTATGCGGGAATATTTCCTATATTGAGGGTCAAGTCAAACAGCACGAATGAGGCGCCATATGTCCAGCTTTGCCCCGATTACCCCCCCTGCCAGCACGCGGCATGCGGGCGGCATGTGCTGCCCCGCCCCGGGCGAAGTGGCCTTTGCAGGCTCTGGCCCCGGCGATCCGGATCTGCTGACCCTGAAGGTCCTGCGGGCGATGCAGCACGCGGACGTTATCCTCTTTGACCGCCTCGTCAGCGATGAGATCCTCGCCCTTGCGGGCCCCGGTGTGACGCTTGAGGATGTCGGCAAGGAAGGCTTCGGTCCCTCCATGTCGCAGGAGGAGATCTGCGCCCGCATCGTGACCCACGCCAAGGCAGGCAAGAAGGTTCTGCGCCTAAAATCCGGTGATCCCACCGTCTTTGGCCGCTTGGATGAGGAACTGACCGCCTGCGATGATGCCGGGATCGGCTACAAGATCCTGCCGGGGATCACCGCCGCATCAGCCGCCGTCGCCGCCATCGGCCAAAGCCTGACCCAGCGAGGACGCAATTCCTCGGCACGCTTCCTCACCGGCCATGACATGCGCGGCTTTGCCGATCACGACTGGGCCGCGCTTGCCCGTCCCGGCGAGGTTGCCGCCATCTATATGGGCAAGAAATCGGCGCGCTTCGTGCAAGGGCGCCTGCTGATGCATGGCGCCGATCGCGACACCCCGGTGACCATCGTCGAGAACGCCTCGCGCACCGATCAGCGGGTGCTGGAAACCACGCTGGACCGCCTGCCCGGCGATCTGATCGCTGCCGGGTTTGATGGCCCTGCCCTGACATTCCTTGGCCTGGCGCCGCGCCAAAGCATCGCCGCGCTGAATGACCTCACCGACACATTGAAAGTGGAGCTTGCCTGATGCCGCGCCCCTTTAGCCCCAAAATCATCACCGCCAACGATCTTCTGGAAGGCGATGTGATCTACTTCACCGCAGACGGCGCCTGGAGCCGCGATCTGGCGCAGGCCGAGCTGATCACCGACGAGGCCGAAGCGCAGCTGCGCCTCCTGGAGGCCGAGCGCGACGCCCTGAGCGTGGTCGGCATCTACCTCACCGATGCGAAGGACGGCCCGAACGGTCCCGAACCTGTGCATTTCCGCGAGGATTTCCGCCGCACCGGTCCCTCGAACTACGCCCATGGCAAGCAGGAAGCCAAGCTGGAGGCCACCGCACATGTATAAGTACAACGACTTTGACGCCGCCTTTCTGGCGGAACGCAACGCCCAGTTCCGCGCCCAGGTGGAGCGCCGCATCGACGGCTCGCTGACCGAGGATGAGTTCAAGCCGCTACGCCTGATGAACGGGCTCTACCTGCAGCTGCATGCCTATATGCTGCGGGTGGCGATCCCCTATGGCACGCTGAACAGCGCCCAGATGCGCCAGCTCGCCCTTCTGGCCGAAAAGTGGGACAAGGGATACGGCCATTTCACCACCCGCCAGAATATCCAGTACAACTGGCCCAAGCTGCGCGATGTGCCGGATATGCTGGATGCGCTGGCCAAGGTGGGCCTGCACGCGATCCAGACTTCGGGCAACACGGTGCGAAACGTGACCTCGGACCACTTCGCCGCCGCTGCCAAGGAAGAGCTGGAAGACCCCCGCCCCTATGCCGAGTTGATCCGGCAATGGTCCACCGACCACCCTGAGTTCCAGTTCCTCGGCCGCAAGTTCAAGATCGCCGTGACTGGCGCAGAACAAGACCGTGCCGTGACCCGCGCCCATGACATCGGGCTGCGCATGGTGGAAAAGGACGGTGAAAACGGCTTCGAGGTGATCGTGGGCGGCGGCCTGGGCCGAACCCCGATGATCGGCAAGGTGCTGCGGGAGTTCCTGCCGAAAGAGGATCTGCTGCCCTACCTTGAGGCCGTGCTCAGCGTCTACAACCTCTTGGGCCGTCGCGACAACAAGTACAAGGCGCGCATCAAGATCACCGTGCAGGAAAACGGTATCGACAAGATCCGCGAGCTGGTCGAGGCGCGCTTCATCGAGCGGCGTGCCGAGTTCAACGGTGCCGACCGTGCGCTGCTGGCAGAGATCAAGACCCATTTCACGCCCCCCGCCCTGCGCAGCGGCGACACTGCCCCCTACACTTCCGCCTATGACAGCGATCCGGTGTTCCGCGCCTGGGCCGACACCAACCTGGCCGAACACCGCAAGGCGGATCACGCCATTGTCACCATCTCGATCAAGGCGCATGGGGCAACCCCGGGCGATGCCACCGCCGAGCAGATGCGCGTGATGGCGGACCTGGCCGAGCAATACGGCTATGACGAGCTGCGCATCAGCCATGAGCAGAACGTGATCCTGCCGCATGTCCTGAAATCGGACCTGCCCGCGATCCATGCCCGCCTGAAGGCGGCGGGGCTGGCAACGGCAAACATCGGGCTGATCTCGGATATCATCGCCTGCCCCGGCATGGATTACTGCGCGCTGGCCACGGCCCGCTCGATCCCAGTGGCGCAGGACATCGCGACGCGGTTCGAGGAACTGAAGCTGGAGCATGACATCGGCCATCTGCAGATCAAGATCTCGGGCTGCATCAATGCCTGCGGCCATCACCATGTGGGCCATATCGGCATCTTGGGCCTCGATCGCGCGGGGGTGGAGAATTACCAGATCACCCTGGGCGGCGATGCCACCGAAACCGCGGCCATCGGCACCCGCACCGGACCGGGATTTGCCTATGACGAGATCGTGCCCGCGATCGAGCGCCTGATCGAGGCCTATCTGCAGCTGCGCAGCGGAGAAGAGGAAACCTTCATCGAAGCCTACCGCCGCCTCGGCATGGAGCCCTTCAAGACGGCGCTTTACCCCGAAGCCCGCAAGAAGGTGGCCTGAGCCAATGCTGAACCTTGCCCAAAGCAGCCCCGCCGGGGCTGCAGAGGTCGCGGCCCTGGCGCAGAAGGTGGAGGCGCTCAACGCGCGTTACCGGCACCATTCGGCCACAGCCGTGATGGAGGGCGCCTTGCGCGATGCCGGGCGGATCGCGCTGGTCTCCAGCTTTGGCGCGGAATCCGTGGTGCTCTTGCATATGGCGGCCATCCTGGACCCCACCACGCCGGTTCTGTTCGTGGATACCGAGCTGCTGTTCACCGAAACGCTGGTCTACCAGCAGGAGGTGAGCGAGCGCCTTGGCCTGCGCAACGTGCAGGTCATCCGCGCCAGGGATATCGCCGAAAAGGACCCCTATGGAGCCCTGCGGTTCACCGATACCGACGCCTGCTGCCACCTGCGCAAGACCGTGCCCCTGCAACAGGCGCTGGCCGGGTTCGACGGCTGGATTACCGGGCGCAAGCGGTTCCAGGCCGGTAGCCGCGCCGCGCTCGAATTCTTCGAGGTGGAAGAGGGCACCGGACGCATCAAGGTGAACCCTTTGGCCCATTGGGCGCCCGAAGACGTGCGCGCCTATATGGAGGAAAACCGCCTGCCGCGTCACCCGCTGGTGGCGCAGGGCTACCCTTCGATCGGCTGCGCGCCCTGCACATCGAAAGTGGCGGCAGGCGAAGACCCCCGCGCCGGGCGCTGGCGCGATCAGAACAAGGAAGAATGCGGCATCCATATCGTGGATGGCAAACTCACCCGCACAGGAGCAAAAGAGACATGAGTGTAATCGTGACCGACAGCGGATTTGGCGCCGAGGACTGGACCGCCGGATTTGAAACCGAGACCGCCCTGGATCTTGCCCCGGATGCAGATCTCGCCCTGCTCTCGAACCGCATTCCGGGTTTTGAGATGATCCGCATCCACTTCCCCAGCTTTGCCGATGGGCGCGGCTTTACCCTGGCACGCCAATTGCGCCACATGGGCTATGCCGGACGGCTGCGCGCCTATGGCCACGTTCTGGCAGACCAATATGCCATGGCGCGGCGCAGCGGCTTTGACGAGGTGGAAATCGATGACGATCTCGCCGCCCGCCAGCCCGAGGCACAGTGGCTCGCCCGTGCAAACTGGCAAGCACATGACTATCAGGCCCGCCTGGGGCGTGGCCGCGCCGCGCGCTGAGCCTCTGCAGCACCTCCCCTCTGTCAGCTGAAAAAACATGCGGCCTGTCGTCCCGTGGCTGGCCGACATGCAAAATCAACGCTTTTCCTGACCTGTATCAAAGATTAATCAAGGGTGCCGGTTTACCAGACCGGCAGTGAAACCGATGAACGAGATGACCCCCGTGACCGACACTGCTTCCGACGCCAAGCCCGCAAAGGCGACCCCGACCCTGCCCGATGCCCAGACCGTGACAGAGGTGAAACATTGGACGGACCGCCTGTTTTCCTTCCGGGTGACACGGCCCGCGTCACTGCGGTTCCGCTCAGGCGAATTCGTGATGATCGGGTTGATGGGCGATCCCGACCCCAAGACAGGCAAGCAGAAGCCGCTGTTGCGCGCCTATTCCATCGCCTCGCCCTCCTGGGACGAGGAGCTGGAGTTCTACTCGATCAAGGTGCAGGACGGCCCGCTCACCTCGAAGCTGCAGCACATCAAGGTTGGTGACGAGATCATCCTGCGCCCCAAGCCCGTGGGAACGCTGGTGCATGATGCGCTGCTGCCCGGCAAGCGGATCTGGTTCTTTGCCACCGGCACTGGCTTTGCGCCCTTTGCCTCGCTCCTGCGCGAACCGCAAACCTACGAGGATTACGACGAGGTCATCATCACCCACACCTGCCGCACCGCGGGCGAGCTGACCTATGGTCGGGAATTGATCGAAAGCCTGAAAGAGGACGAGCTGCTCAACGAGCTGATCGGCGACGGCTTCTGGAAGAAGATCAAATACTATCCCACCACCACCCGAGAAGAGAGCGCCAAGATGGGCCGGATCACCGACCTCATCAACTCGGGCGAAGCCTATAAGGATCTGGGCGTGGAGCCGCTCAACCCCGAGAGCGACCGCGCCATGATCTGCGGCAACCTCGCCTTCAACCTGGAACTGAAGGACATGCTCGAAGCCGCGGGCCTTGAAGAAGGCGCCAATTCGAAACCAGCGCAATATGTGGTGGAAAAGGCCTTTCTCGACTAAGGCTTCCAGGCCTGGCTCGGCGGACGAATCGCATCCCGGTCGATCTCTCCGCCAGCCCCGCCCAGGCTAAACTGCGGGGCCGTCGCCGCGGGCGGCAGGCTTTGGGACGACAGGCGGCGCATGGTCGGTGCCTCCTTGCGGGATTCCCCCGCAACATTATCCACTTTCTCCCCTGCCCTTAGCGGTTCCCGCTTGAAAGACGCCGCCGCCCGGTTTACGTTTCGTGCTCGAAAAATGGCAACCATCAAAGGATTGAACCCATAGCCCGCAGACCTCATAATGCGCCGCCGCAACGTGATACCGGCCCGCGCACAAACGAAAAGATCCGTGCACCCGAAATCCGCCTGATCGGCGCCGAAGGGGAAAATGTTGGCGTTGTCCACCCCGCCAAGGCGATGGAGATGGCAGCGGAAGCAGGTCTGGACCTTGTGGAGATCTCGCCCAACGCGAACCCGCCCGTGTGTAAGATCATGGACTTCGGCAAGTTCAAGTACGAACAGCAGAAGCGCGAAAGCGAAGCCCGCAAGAAGCAGAAGATCATCGAGGTCAAAGAGGTCAAGTTCCGCCCCAACACGGACACGCACGACTATGATGTGAAGATGCGCAATGTGTTCAAGTTCCTGGAAAACGGCGACAAGGTGAAGGTCACCCTGCGTTTCCGTGGCCGCGAAATGGCCCACCAGAACCTGGGCCGCGAGTTGCTGGAGCGCGTTGCCGAGGACGTGAAGGAAATCGGCAAGATCGAGAACATGCCCAAGATGGAAGGCCGTCAGATGATCATGATGATCGGCCCGCTGCCGCAGAAGTAAAGCTGCGGCGCAGACTAGGCAGTGTTTTGCCCCCGGTGCTTGACTGCGCCGGGGGCTTTGTCATTGTGCCGCCCATCATCGCAGACGGACAGCGGAGCGTCGACCATGTGGGAAGAGCGGTATTCGAAATCGGGCGACTACGTCTTTGGCAAGGATCCGGCCCGGTTCCTAGTCGAGCACAGTGCCTATCTCAGCCCCGGTCAGACCGCCCTGTCGGTGGCCGATGGCGAGGGGCGCAACTCGGTCTATATGGCAGCAAAGGGCATGGAGGTCACCGCCTATGAATTCGCCCCCACAGCCATTGCCCGCGCCCGCGATCTGGCGGCAGAGCACGGCGTTTCGGTGGATTTTCGCGAGGTCGACATCCTGAACCACGACTGGCCCGAGGATGCCTTTGATCTGGTTGCGGGCATCTTCATCCAGTTCGTCGGCCCCGACGCACGGCGGGTGCAGTTTGAAGGCATGAAACGCAGCCTGAAACCCGGCGGGGTGCTTCTGTTGCATGGCTACACGCCCGAACAGTTGGAGCACGGCACCGGCGGGCCGCCCTTTGCCGAGAACATGTATACCGAAGGCCAGCTGGCGACGGATTTTGCAGGCTGGGAGATCCTGGAAAACCGCGCCTATGAACGCGAGGTCCAAGAGGGGCGCGGCCATGTCGGCATGTCTGCCCTCATTGATTTCGTGGCGCGCAAGCCCGGCTGATCCCACATGACAGCCTAGATGACAAAGGGCCCCGCGATGCGAGGCCCTTTTCCGTTCCGGGTGACGGATTTAGCTTGCAGCTGCCACGGCGCGTTTGGTCAGAACCCCGATCAGATGGGCGCGGTACTCCTTGGTGCCGTGGATATCGCCCATCATGTTGGCCGGGTCGACCTGCAGGCCATTGACCGCCTCCGGGCTGAACGAGGCACTGAGCGCCTGTTCGGCCTCGCTCCAGCGGAACACACCGTCCTCGGAGGCACCGGTCACCGCGACACGCACGCCATCGGCGAACTTGGCCACAAAAACCCCCACCAGCGCAAAGCGCGAGGCGGGCTGCAGGAACTTCTGATAATTCGCGGCCTCCGGCACCGGGAAGCGCACGCCGGTGATGATTTCGCCCTCCTCCAGCGCCGTGGTGAACAGCCCCTGGAAATAGTCATCCGCCGCGATTTCACGGGCATTGGTCACGATGGTCGCCCCCGATCCCAGCGCCGCCGCCGGGTAGCAGGCCGCCGGATCGTTATTGGCCAGCGAACCACCAATTGTGCCCCGGTTGCGCACCGCAGGATCGCCGATGTGGCTGGCCAGATCCGCCAGCGCCGGATACTGCGCTGCGGCCTCTGCCGCGACGGTGGCATGGGTGGTGGCGCCGCCGATCGAAAGGCTGCCGTCATTGTTGCTGCAGACGCCCTGCATTTCACCAATTCCACTCAGCGAGACCAGTTTCGTGGGCATCGCAAGGCGCTGCTTCATCGTCGGCAGCAGCGTCTGACCGCCGCCCAGCGCCTGCGCGTCCTCCGCGCCGAGCGCGGCAACCGCATCGGCGATGGTGGCCGGTTTTTCAAACTCGAAATTATACATTCCGTTTTCCTTCCCAAAGAATTCCGGGGCCTGGCCCCTTGTTCTTTTGTCCAAAACTATCGGGATGGAGGGGCGCAGCCCGCGCCCCTGCCCCGGTTCAGCTGTTCATCGCCGACCAGACCCGGTTCGGGGTCAGCGGCATGTCGATATGTGTCACGTCCTTGCCTGCCGATTGCAGCGCATCGACCACCGCGTTGACCACCGCCGGGGGCGATCCGATGGCGCCGGCCTCACCGCAGCCCTTCACGCCCAAGGGGTTGTGGGTACAGGGTGTCTGGCAGGAATGATCCACCTGGTAGAAGGGCAGATCATCGGCGCGCGGCATGGCGTAATCCATGTAGGAGGCGGACAGAAGCTGGCCGTTCTCATCATAGACACAGCCTTCAAGCAGCGCCTGGCCGATGCCCTGACCGATACCGCCATGCACCTGACCGTCCACGATCATCGGGTTGACGATATTGCCAAAGTCATCGGCAGCCGCAAAGCGTTCGATGGTGATCTTGCCGGTCTCGGGATCGACCTCCACCTCGCAGGCATAGGCGCCCGAGGGATAGGTGAAGTTCGCCGGATCGTAGAAGGCGGTCTCCTCCAGCCCCGGCTCCATATCCTCCAGCGGGTAGTTGTGCGGCACATAGGCCGCCAGCGTGACATCACCCCAGGCCAAGGACTTGTCCGTGCCCGCAACCGAGAACTGACCGTCCTTCAACTCGATATCCGCGTCGGAGGCTTCCAGGATATGGGCGGCGATCTTCTTGGCCTTGGCGATGATCTTTTCCGTCGCCCGCACCATGGCAGAGCCACCCACGGCGAGGGAGCGCGAGCCATAGGTGCCCATGCCCATCGGCGTGTTGGCGGTGTCGCCATGCACGATCTCGACCATGCTTTCGTCAATGCCGATCATATCTGCGATCACCTGCGGGAAGGAGGTTTCATGCCCCTGCCCGTGGCTGTGGCTGCCGGTCATCACCACCAGGCCGCCGGTCGCATTGACCCGCACCGTGGCGCTTTCATAGAGACCCGCACGCGCACCAAGCTGCCCGACAAGGTTACTGGGCGCGATGCCGCAGGCCTCGATATAGCAGTTGACGCCAAGGCCACGCAGCTTGCCGTTCTTCTCGCTCTCGGCGCGGCGCGCCTTGAAGCCTGCGAAATCGGCAACATCGATCAGCTTGTCCATGGTCGCGTGATAGTCACCGGTGTCATATTCCACCGCCACCGGGGTGGCATAGGGGAACTCGGTGATGAAGTTCTGACGGCGCAGCGCGATGGGATCGACGCCCAGCTCGCGCGCGGCCTTGTCGATCACCCGCTCCAGCTGGAATGTCGCCTCGGGGCGGCCGGCACCACGATAGGCATCCACCGGCACCGTGTTGGTGAAGACGGCCTTCACGTTCACATAGATTAGCGGCGTCTTGTAGTTGCCCGCCATCAGCGTGCCATGCAACCAGGTCGGAACCGAAGGCGCAAAGGTGCTGAGATAGGCACCCATGTTGGCGTAGGTATCGGTGCGAATGGCGGTAAAGTTGTTCTCCGCATCCAGGGCCAGTTCGATCTTGGTCACGTGATCGCGCCCGTGCGCATCCGTCATGAAGGCCTCGGAGCGGGTGGAGGTCCATTTGACCGCCCGGTTCAATGCCTTGGCCGCGAAGGTACAGAAGGCTTCCTCGGCATAGTGGAAGATCTTGGTACCGAAACCGCCGCCCACATCCGGGGCGATGACGCGCAGCTTGTGCTCGGGGATGCCCAAGACGAAGGCGCCCATCAGAAGGCGGATCACATGGGGGTTCTGCGAGGTGGTGTAGAGCGTCGATTCCCCTGTTGCCCGGTTGAAATCGCCCACCGCCACGCGCGGCTCCATCGGGTTGGCGACCAGGCGGTTGTTGACCAGCTCCAGCGTGGTCACATGGGCCGCATTGGCAAAGGCTTCCTCGACCGCCGGTTTGTTTTCTTCCACGAAGCCCCAGTCATAGCAGAGGTTCGAGGTGAGATCGTCATGCACCTTGGGGGCGCCCTCCTTGACGGCCTCCTTCATGTCGATGACGGCGGGCAGCTCCTCGATGTCCAGCTCAATCGCCTCGGCGGCATCGCGGGCCTGTTCGCGGCTTTCGGCGACAACGGCGGCGATGGCATCGCCCACATAGCGGACCTTGCCCTGGGCCAGCACCGGGTGGGCTGGTTCCTGCATCGGTTGCCCGTGGCGGTCGGTCACCTGCCAGCCGCAGGGGATGGATCCCACCCCTTCGAAATCGGCGCCGGTGAAGATGCGGATGACGCCGGGCATGGCTGCTGCCGCCGCCGTATCGATCCCGTTGATCTTGCCATGGGCCACGTCCGAGCGCAGGAAATGCACATAGGCCTGGCCGCTAAGGTTGATATCGTCGGTGTAATTGCCGGTTCCCGTCAGGAACCGCAGGTCTTCGCGCCGCTTCGGGCTGGCGCCGATGCCACTATCCTTTGGCATAGTCCAATTCTCCTCCCTGGATGATGCGTCTGTTGCGCATCTCTTGGTCATGCAAATGCTTTTGCCGGGGCAACGCCTCCCTGCGCGGCCCTGGGTGGTATGGCTTTATTCGGCGGCGATGGCCGAGACGTCCTGACCGGATGCGGCCATGATCGCCTTCACGATATTGTGGTAGCCGGTGCAGCGGCAGATATTGCCTTCCAGATAGGCGCGCACCTCGGCTTCGGTCGGTTTGGGGTTGTCTTTCAGCAGAGCCGCTGCCGACATCACCATGCCCGGCGTGCAGAAACCGCACTGCAGCCCGTGATGATCCTGGAACGCCTGCTGGATCGCGTTGAGCGTGCCATCCGGGGCCGCCTGACCTTCGATGGTCGAGACCTCGGCGCCATCGGCCTCGGCCGCCAGCATGGTGCAGGATTTGACCGCCTTGCCGTTCACATGCACCACGCAGGCGCCGCATTGGCTGGTGTCACACCCGACATGCGTTCCCGTGAGACCCAGATCTTCGCGCAGAAACGACGACAGAAGCGTGCGTCCCTCCACCTCACCGCTGGCGGGCTTGCCGTTCACGGTCATTGAGACCTTCGTCATGAATTCCTCCCATTCGCTACTTTTGTTGGCTGAGAGCGAGTTAAGCACGGGATTCCCCTTGCGCGAACCCCCTGAAATGCATTCGCCCCCAACATTTTTGTCAAATGGTCAAATCGCGGGACTAACGACCTGAAGACATGGGACATTTTGCGCACAAAGACGTCACTAGCAAAGGCCGTGGATGTCATCCTGTCCCGGAACCGCCCGGTGCAGCGCGGCGCGGCATGGGACGGGTGGGAATCTCCTTCAGCAATCCGCCGACTCCCATGGCGGCAATATCCTCGGAGGTCACATCGACGCCTGAGATCACCCGCTCCAGCACCCAATCGGCGCCATTGAGCGCGGGCGAACGTGCGCAGCCCGGCAGGCCGATCACGGGCCGGTCGCCAAAGCTTCCCAAAAACAACAGGTTGCCCGGATCCACCGGCATGCCAAACCGCGTCACCTGCCCCCCAGCGCGGCGCAGCGCCTGCGGCGCCACATCCATGGGATCGGAGGTGGCAGAGCCGGTCAGCACCAGGATCACCTCGCCGGGTGCTGCGGCGATGGCCGTTGACAGCTCCGCCTCGCGGTGCGGCACCACCACGCGATCGGTCAGGTCCATCCCCATCCGGTCCAGCCGCCCAGCCATGGCCGCGCGCCCCTTGTCCGAAGGGGTCTCGTCGCTCACCCGCGTTTCGATCAGGGTCGCGGTCCTGTAGACCGGCGCCAGCACCCGCATTGCACCGCTCGCGTCCTTGGCCGCCTGTGTCAGATCCGCCTCCGGCACCCCGTAGGCAATGATCTTGATGGTGGCCACCATGCCGTCCACATCGACCCGGTGATACTCGGGCACCGTCGCGATGGAAATCATCGGATCCACCGCGTTCACCGCCTCCAGCCGCGCCCGGTCCAGCTGCACCACGCCGCAGGTCCGGGCGTAAAGGTTCACGCGCCCTGCCCCGGCGCCGGAAATGCGCAGACCCTGCGCCACCTCATCCGGGACAATCGCCCGCGCCAGGGCCTCTGCGGCGGCATCCTCATGCAGGTCACCCGGCTCAAGGCGGGCAACGATCACCTCTGTCCGGTCTTCCGCTGCGAGATCACGCAGATCTGCGGCGCTCAGTTCGGTCCCCTTGGCAATCTTGCGCGCCTTCAGTTGCAGGGAGTGCGCCAGGATCGCGCCCTCGGCCTGATCCAGCGGAACAGGGCCGAACCTCATGGGCGTTTGCCGCGCAGAACCGCGGTCATCTCGGCCAGGATCGACACGGCGATTTCCGACGGTCCCGCCGCGCCGATATCGAGGCCGATGGGCCCGTGGATCTGCCCGATCTGCTCTGCCGTGAAGCCCGCTGCCGTCAGCCGCTCCACCCGCTTGGCATGGGTGCGGGTCGAACCCAGCGCGCCGATGTAGAAACAGTCGGCACCCAGCGCCGCCTCAAGTGCGGGATCGTCGAGCTTCGGATCATGGGTCAAAAGAACCAGCGCGGTGCGCGCATCTAGGCCCAGCTTTTCCACCGCCTCATCCGGCCAGTCATCCATCAGCCGCTCACCCGGGAAGCGTGCGGCGGCGGCAAAGGCTTCGCGCGGGTCGATCACCACCGGATCATAGCCCGCGATCCGCGCCATGGGCACCAGGGCCTGGGCGATATGCACCGCCCCCACCACGATCAGCCGCAGCGGCGGGTTGTGAATGGCGACAAAGGTCTTGCCGTCTTCCTCAAGCCCCGAGCGATCCATGCGCAGCCGGTCGCCGTAACCATCGCGCACCAGACGCCGCGCGCCCGTTTCCAGGTTGACCTCATAGGCCAGCGCCTGGCGCGCCTTGCGGGCCGCGACCAGCTCCTCCAGCAGATCCACCGGCAGGGCGCCGCCCACGGGTTCCACCAGCACCTTGATGGTGCCACCGCAGGCCAGGCCCACGGCAAAGGCATCATCGTCGCTGACCCCGAATTCCAAGAGCCGGTGCTGCCCGTCCTGGATCGCCTCCAGCGCCTCGAAGACCACGGCGCTTTCGACGCAGCCCCCCGAGACCGAGCCTTCGATGCGGCCATCTCCGCCCACCACCAGCTGCGAGCCAGCCCGGCGCGGCGCCGAGCCCCAGGTCTGCACCACCGTCGCCAAGGCAGCCCCCGTACCATCCCCATGCCACGCAAGCGCCACCTCCGGCGCGTTCTCAAACCGCGCGGTTTCCCCTGTCATGCCATCCTCCCGGCCTGTCTTCCGCCCCTGTTACCCCCAAGGTTGACGTGAACCGGGCGGGTTTCAAGCCGAAAACGCATCGCAAAACGACGAACGCCCGCCGGGACCGGCGGGCGCCTTGGCCTGTCACAAGCGCGGGAGGGCGCTTATTCAGCCGGTTGCAGCTCCGATTTCGAGGGCGTCAGACGCTCTGGCAGGGCAAAAGCCAGCACGATGAAACCAAGGCCCAGGACGATGCCGAGGATATCGCCCGACAGCGCGGTGATGCCTTCGAACTTGGATCCCGGCACGGTGCCCAGGGTGACCTTGCCGCCCGCGATACTGTCCAGCAGGCCGCTCGATTTCCACATCGGATAGGTGACCATATAGGCCGCGGCGCCCAGAAGGCCGCCCGCGATGAAGAACAGCGCATCCTTGCGCCCCGAGGCCGCCGCGACCACGCCGGTACCGGGGCAATAGCCCGCCAGCGCCCAGCCCGCGCCCAGCATCAAGCCACCGATGAAGACGCCCACATAGGCAGCCTTCACCGACATATGGCCCACATCGACAAGGCCCAGCATCTGCCCTGCGAACATCAGCACCGATCCGGTGCCGATGGCCAGAAGGATGGTCTTGGCCAGGTTGAGGTTCGTGAGGTTCAGCATCTTACCGATCATGTTCGGATTGGAGGCACCGATCCGGTCCAGAACCGCGCCAAAGGCGACACCGATAACGATTGCGAGAATGATAGACGTCATGGCTCAGGCCTCCTTCTTGAACAGCATCAGGGACACGGGGATCGCGGCGGCAAAGGCACCGGCGGCAAAGATATACCCCGAGAGCGAGGTCTGCATCATGCCCGACATCATATGCCCCGAGGTACAGCCCCCAGCGAGGCGCGCCCCGTATAGAACGATGAAGCCACCGACAAAGGCCGCCCCGTATCGTAGGGCGACACCGTCACCCATGTTGGCGCGCCACAGCTCCGGGATGCTGCGCTCACGTGCGGAAATACCCCCACGCGTCAGCACCGACAGGAAGCCCCCCACTGCCATCGCCAGCACGAAGATAAAGCTGTAATTGAGCGGGTTCATCACCGACTTGGCGTATTTGCCATTCGATTTCGCCAGATAGGCATTGGTCGAGGTATAGCCTTCCTCGGTCTTGGTCACCAATTCGCTGTTCACCGCATCCCCGATGATCCCGTCCAGGATCACGAATTGCGTGGACACACCAATCGGCTTGACCAGCAGTACCGCCAGAAAGAAGACACCCCCCAACAGGAGCCCTCCGATTTTCCAGTTCATGGCCATCTTCAGCCTCCTTTTTCACATTCCATCGGCGGAATATAGCAGGCTACGACGGGGTCTCGCTTGACCCAGATCAAATACATTCAATTTTCGGAATTAATAAAGAACCATCAGAGCAGCGCCATCAGGCGCGCCTTTTCGCCCTGATCCTGAGGGCTGGAGATCACCCGCGCCAGATCCTCGAGCGAGGCGATGGAATGGCCTGCGCGGAAGCTGTCCACATGGGGCAGCATGGCGCGGATGCCTTGCGCCTTGGGGGCAAAGCCTTCCCAGCGCAAGAGCGGATTGAGCCAGATCAGCCGCCGCGCGGACAGGTGCAGGCGCTGCATTTCCTTGGCCAGTTGGTTCGGGTCATCCCGGTCCAGCCCGTCGGTGATCAAGAGCACCACCGCCCCCTGCCCCATCACACGCCGCGACCAATCGCGGTTGAACTCATGCAGGCAGGATCCGATGCGGGTGCCGCCCTCCCAGTCCTGCGCCTCGGCGCCTGCGGCCGCCAATGCCGCATCCACGTCGCGCGTGGCCAGATGGCGGGTGATATTGGTGAGGCGCGTGCCAAAGGTGAAGCCATGCACCCGCGCCCAGCCCGCGCCCTTTTGATTGGCCACGGAATGCAGGAAATGCAGCACGATACGGCTATACTGGCTCATGGAGCCGGAAATATCGCAGATCACCACCAGATTGGGCCAGCGAATGCGCCGCTTGGCGCGGGCGATCTCCTGCAGGTCGCCGCCCCGGCGTGCCGCGTTGCGCAAGGTGCGCCGCCAATCGGCCCGCTCTCCGCGCGGGGCCGCCATCAGGCGGCGCGACTGGATCGGCTGCACCGGCAGGCGCATCTGCGCCAGGATGCGTTTGGCGCGGGCGACTTCCTCGGTGCTCATCTGTTCGAAATCAAGGCTGCGCAGCCGTTCTTCGGAGGACATGGTGAGGGATGCGTCGATCTCGAACTCGGTGCCCTCCTCGTCTTGCCCCTCTGGCAGGTCAAGCTGCTCGTTCGCCCCATCCAGCAATGCCTCGGCGGCGCGTTTCTCGGCCGGTTTGGCGGCGCGTTCTTCCTGCACGCCGCGAATGGCGGGCAGCATCGCCGCCATCATATGTTCCAGGAACCTCGGGTCGCGCCAGTAGAGGCGGAAGACCTGCGCAAAGACCGTGCGATGTTCGGGGCGCGTGACGAAACAGGCATGCAGCGCCCAGTAGAAATCCTGCCGACTGGTGAACCCCGCCGCCGCCACTGCCTGCACAGCGTCGATCACCCGTCCGGGGCCGATGGGCAGCCCCGCCTTGCGCAGGGCACGGGCGAAATGGGTGATGTTCTGGACGAGTTTCGGATCGTCCGGCAGCGACAGTTCGGGCAGTTCCACCATCAGATCAACGCCGATGTCACGGCGTCTCCTCCAGGCTTTGCTTCGCCTTATCAAGGATGCGTTTCGCCTCGGAACCCTGAAGTTGCGCGATATCGTCCTGGTATTTCAGGATCGCGCCCAAGGTGTCGGCGATCACCTCGGGGGAAAGGTCGATCACATCAAGCGCCAGCAGGCAGTTGGCCCAGTCGATGGTTTCGGCCACGCCCGGTTTCTTGAACAGATCCTCGGTGCGCAGGGTCTGCACAAAGGCGACCACCTCGCGGCTGAGCTGCTCTGCCGCCTCCGGCACGCGGGCGCGCAGGATCTCCACCTCGCGGGTGAAATCGGGGTAATCCACCCAGTGGTAAAGGCAGCGCCGTTTCAGCGCGTCATGCACCTCGCGGGTGCGGTTGGAGGTCAGGATCACGATGGGCGGCTCAGGCGCCTTGATGGTGCCGAGCTCCGGGATGGTCACCTGAAAATCGCTGAGCGCCTCCAGGAGAAACGCCTCGAAGGGTTCATCCGTGCGGTCGAGCTCGTCGATCAGCAGCACCGGCGCGCCGTTTTCATCGGGGCGCATCGCCTCCAGCAGGGGCCGTTCGATCAGGTATTCATCGGAAAAGAGCTCGCTCTGCAGGGCGCTGCGATCAGCGCCCCCGGCGGCCTCGGCGGTGCGGATCGCCACCATCTGGGCGGCAAAGTTCCATTCATAGACCGCGCTGGCGGCATCCAGCCCTTCATAGCACTGCAACCGGATCAGGCGGCGGCCCAGCGCTGCCGACAGGGCCTTGGCAATCTCGGTCTTGCCCACCCCCGCCTCTCCTTCCAGGAACAGGGGCCGCCCCAGGCGCAGCGACAGGAAGACCACGGTGGCCAGCGCCCGCCCGCAGACATAGCCCTGATCCGCCAGCATCTGCTGCACTTGGTCGATGGATTGCGCCTCTGTCATGCCTTGCCTCCCCGCTTGGTCGCCCCAAGAGGCCATGCCGCCCCCCTGCGGTCAAGGCCGGTTTGCCAGAGGAAATCGGTTGTTGGGCAACACTTCGACAAGGGTTAACGCCTATACAGGCGGCAATGATTGACCTCGGATCCCCGCCCTGCCATGCAGTTTCGCAAGGAAAAGCCTCAGCTGCGACAGGGATCTGCGCGGAAACAAGAGGCGACATGCAGGCGACAAGGCAAAAGATCGGATGATGCGCCACGGACCCCTTCAGCCCGGCAGGCATAGCCGGGGCAGAGCAGGAGATGCATGATGCGCATCACTGCCGTTACCTGTGTGAAGAACGAAGGGCCGTTCCTCTTGGAATGGATCGCCTATAACCGGCTGATCGGCGTCAGCGATTTCCTGTTCTATTCCAACGATTGCAGCGATGGCACCGACCGCCTGCTGGATGCCCTGGCCGCGCGGGGGATTGTTCACCATCTGCCCAACCCCGCCGAAGGGCGCAATTACCAGATGGAGGCGCTGAAGGATTCCCGCCGCCACGACGTTGTCACTAAGGCCGATTGGGTCTGGGTGGCCGATGTGGACGAATTCCTGAACATACACGTGGGCGATCACACGATCCCGGCGCTGATTGACGCCTGTGGTGATCCGCAGGCGATCTCGGTCAGTTTCCAGTTCTTTGCCAATGGTGGGGTGGAGGCCTATCAAGACAAGCCTGTCATCAGTCAGTTCACCCGTTCGCACACCCCTGACATCTGCTGCGCCGATCCGGCCATCGAGGTAAAGACCCTGGTGCGCCAGGACTTCCCGCTGCAGTACTACGGCGCGCACCGCCCGTTCTTTCGCAAGTCGCTTGGCAAGGATCAGCGCCCGGCCTGGACCGATGGCGCCGGGCGGCAGGTTCCGTTCAAGTATCTTGTCGCCGCCACGCGCGACCGCATCCGCAAGTTCCCGGCCAAGGGCGCGCGCCTGCATGCCACGCTCAACCACTACGCCTTGCGCTCGCTCGACAGCTACTTGGTCAAGAACGACCGCGGTGATGTGAACCGCGAAAACCGCGCCTTCGACGACACCTACTGGCGCGAGCGCAACGATGCGGCCTTTGAGGATCTGTCGATCTAGCGCTACCTGCCCGCTCTGAATGACGCATTGGGCGCGTTGAAATCAGATCCGGAGATCGCAGCGTTGCATCAGGACTCTGTGCGTCTGCACCGGGAAAGGCGGGACGCGCTGCTGGCTCAGCCCAGCTATCTAGCGATGCGCGATCAATTGCGCGCCGCCCCCACCCTGCCGCCGCAGGAAGAGGCGCTGCTGCGTGACTTGGGCCTCTGGGAAACGGAGGGCACAGCATGAGCCTCAAGGTCATCAACCTCGGCCTGCCGAAATCCGGCACCACCACCCTCGGCAGGGCGCTGGCGCAGGCAGGCTATAGCGTCGCCGACCATCGCCTGCGGGACCGCGAGGAAGACAAGCCCGGCAAGCGGCGCATCTTCGTGGGCAGCCTTCTCTACAAGGGGCTATACGAGCGCGGCGATCCGATGGCCCATTTGCAGGACTATGATGCCCTGTCCGAGATCAGCTTCATCCACGGCAAATTCTCGGTCTGGCCGCAGTTCGACTTTGCGCTTCTGAAGATGCTGAAGGAGCTCAACCCGGATCTGAAGTTCATCGCCACCCGGCGCGACGCGGACAGCCATTCCCACTCGATCATGGCCTGGAACAATCTTGGCAAAGCCCGCCTGCCCGCCAGCACCGTGCCGGGCCTGCCGATCGGATATGGCAAGACGCCGGAACAGCAGATGATCTGGATCGACGGCCACTACGAGGCGCTGAAACACTGGTTCCGGGAGGATCCCGACTACCTGGAGGTGAACGTCGCCGATGCCGATGCAAAAGAGCGGATCAGCGCCTTTCTGGGGCGCGACCTGCCCTGGTGGGGCAAGGCAAATGTGAACAAGAAGGCCGGGACCTAGACGATGCGGATCCATCTTCATATCGGCCTTGAACATGTGGACGCGGACCGTCTGCAGAAGGTACTGGCGCACAAGCGTGACCAGCTGCGCGGCAAGGGCGTGCTGTTTCCCACCGCCCCCGGCGGCAGCAACCACACCCGGCTGTTCATGGCCGCCACCGACCCCGATCACCTCGACCTTCTGCGCCTGGCACGCGGCTTTGGTGATACTGAGAAACAGGAACTTTTGCAGGAGAAACTGGTCGAGGACCTGAGCCGCGAGGTGGCAGAGGCACGGCCGGACAGCCTGATCCTTTCCGCCTCGCAACTGGGGACGCGGCTCTCGCGCCGCAGCGAGCTGGCGCGTCTGCGGAACATGCTTTTGCCCCTCTCGGATGACATCCGCATCGTGGCCCATCTGGACGATCCCGCCCGCCTGTTGGCGCGGACCTATGGCGCGCAGGTCCTCAATGGCCGCGCAGCCCCCCTGTCGCGGGATCTGGATCTGATGCAGACGCCGGACTGGTGGCTTGCCTGCCAAGGCACACGGCCCGAGATCGACCCGCAGGCAGGCATCTTCGAAGAGACCGAAGGCGCCCCTTTCTGGCTGGATTTCACCGGGCTGCAGGCCCGCTGGGAGGCCGTGTTCGGCGCGGGATCGCTGAGTTTTCGCTCCTACGACGCAGACCGCATCTACGGGCCGGAGGCAACCGAAGAACTGCGCGCGATGCTCGAAATCGCCCCCCGGATCGGACGCGCCAAGCCGGGCAAGCTGGCGCCCGTGCCCTCGGCCGCCTGGATCACCCGCGCCCGGCAGCTCAACGCGCTCTTGCAGCGATTGATCCTGCAAAAGGGCAGCAAAGTGCCGCTGAAGATGCGGCAGGCCTTTCTCAACGAGATCCATATCACCGGCGATCCGATCCGCCCCGATGACCTTGGTGCCATTCGCGCAAGGTTTGCCGAGGCAAACGCCACCCTTGTGGACCAGCATACGGACCTGCGCGCCGAGAGTTTTCCCGGCGCAGCCGCCGTTTCATCCGAATGGCAAGAGGCCGACCCGCAGATGGGGTATCGCGCCTCGCAGTATCTGGCCAGCTTCCTGCCCCAGATCGAGGCCCTGGACAAAGCCGGGCCGCCCGCACAGGCCCCAGCCAAGGCCGCCAGCCCCAGCGACAGCGCCAAAAAGCTGATGTCTCCGCTGGCGCTGAAGAATTTCGAGATGCTGCAAGGCTCTCCCTTTCAGCCACACAACCGGATTGGCGCACTGGACGAGACCGCCCCGGTTGCCCCCTACAGCGAAGCGCCCCGCCGCCCCCTGCCCGAGGGCAGCAGTGGCACGGTGATCGTCGGCTGCATGAAGAACGAGGCACCCTATATCGTCGAATGGGTCGCCTATCACCGCGCCATCGGGGTGGACAACTTCCTGATCTACACCAATGGCTGCGAGGATGGCACCGGCGAGATCCTGGACCGGCTGCAGGAGATGGGCGTGCTGCAGCACCGCAACAACGATGACTGGCGCGGCAATTCTCCGCAGCAATTCGCCCTGAACCGCGCGCTGAAGGAACCCGTGATCCAAAACGCCGAGTGGATCATCCATATCGACGTGGACGAATTCATCAACGTGCGCTGTGGCAATGGCACCCTGCAGGATTTCTTGGACCGCGTGCCGGAGGCCACCAATGTGGCGATGACCTGGCGCCTGTTCGGCCACAATGGCGTCACGGGCCTGAATGATGATTTCGTGATCGGCCAGTTCGATGCCTGCGCGCCGAAATACTGTCCCAAGCCGCATACCGTCTGGGGCTTCAAGACGATGTTCAAAAACACCGGCGCCTATCAGAAGTTCAGCTGCCACCGCCCCAACAAGCTGCAAGAGGGCAAGCGCGATCAGGTGGCCTGGGTGAATGGGTCGGGGCGCGACATGACGCGGGAGGCGATCGACAACGGCTGGCGCTCCTCGCGCGGGTCAGTGGGCTATGATCTTCTGCAACTGAACCACTACGCCCTGCGTTCGGCCGAAAGCTTCCTGGTGAAACGCCAGCGCGGGCGGGCGCTGCATGTGGATCGCTCGATCGGGCTCAACTACTGGATCCGGATGGACTGGAACGACCACAAGGATACCACCATCCAGCGCAACCTGCCGCGACTACGCGCCGAATATGATCGCCTTATGGCGGATGAGACCCTACGCGCCTGGCATGAAAAGGGCCTGGAGTGGCACCGCGCCAAGGCGGCTGAACTGCACGGGATGGAGGAATTCGAAACCCTCTACCGCCAGGCGCTGGAGGTCAAGCTGAGCGCCACCGAACGCGTCGCCTATGCGCTGGCGCTGGATATGGAGAGCTGATGCGATGACGGATGTAAGTGCCCCCCCTGTATTGACCTGCCTCGACATGCAGTTCCCGCTGGACAAGGCGGTGCTGCCGCCGCGCGTGCGCAAGCTCTTGCGCACCGGCGCCTATGAGGCAAAGGAGGCCGAAGCGGCGCAAAAACTGATCCGCAAGGGCGATGTGGTGATGGAACTGGGCGGCGGTATCGGCTTCATGTCCACGCTGGTTGCAACCAAAACCCCGGCCCGCGCGGTGCATGCCTTCGAGGCAAACCCGGCGCTGATCCCCTATATCCGCCGGGTCCATGCCCTGAATGGCGCCAAGACGGCGCAGGTCACCCATGCGGTGCTCAGCGACGGCGACGGAACAGCGCCCTTTTACGTGCGGCCCAACTTCCTCGCCTCGTCCCTCACCCCCATGGCCGAGGACGGGCCGGAGGTGCAGAAACTTGACGTGCCGATGCGCGACATGAACCAGGTGATGGCGGATCTGAAGCCCACGGTTCTGATCTGCGACATCGAAGGCGCCGAGGTGGACGTGCTGCCAAAGCTGGATCTCTCCTCCCTGCGCGCCGTGCTGATAGAGACCCACCCCCAGTGGATCGGCAAGGAGGGCATTCGCAAGGTGTTCCACTGCCTGGATGCCGCCGGTCTGGTCTTCTTCCCGCGCTGGTCGCACGGCAAGGTCGCCGTGTTCCGCTCTGACTGGTAGCGTGATGCGGTTCCTGGCGATCCTCTCCGTGCGCAACGAGGCGGCCTTCCTGCTGGAATGGCTGGCCCATCACCGCGCCGTGGGGTTCACCGATTTCCTGGTCTTCTCCAACGACTGCCAGGATGGCACCGACCGGATGCTGGACCGGCTGGACCGGCTGGGCCATCTGACCCACCTGCGCAACGAGGGACCCTACGGCAAGGGCGGCATCCAGTTCAACGCCATGAAACTGGCCGACAAGCACCGGCTGGTGAGACGCGCCGACTGGATCATGGCGCTGGACGTCGATGAGTTCGTCAATATCCACGCAGGCCGCGGCACCCTGCCCGACCTGTTGCAGGCGCTGCCAGAGGCCGATGCCATCACGCTGACCTGGCGGCTGTTCGGCAATGGCGAGACCCTGCGCTATGAGGATCGCCCGGTGACGGACAGTTTCACCCGCTGCGCGCCCAATGTGATCCACTGGCCCTGGCGCGCCGCCATGTTCAAGACGCTCTATCGCAACGATGGCACCTATCGCAAAACCGGGGTGCATCGTCCGCGCGGGGTGCAGAGCGACGCCGACCTGGCGCGCTTTCGCTGGTTTGATTGCGAAGGGCGTGAACTCGGAGAGCAGTTCAAGACGCAGCGGCTTTACTCCGATTACGGCCAGCCCAATCACCGGCTGGCGCAGCTGAACCACTATCCCTTAGGCGCGATGGAAAGCTATATCGTCAAGGCCGACCGGGGCCGCGCGGTCCATTCGGACCAGATGCTGGATGTGGATTACTGGGTGGAGCGCAATTTCAACACCGACGAGGATACCTCCATCGCCCGCTACGCAGGCGCGCGCGACGCCATCCGCGCCATGCTGCAGGAGGATCAAAAGCTGGCACGTCTGCATGAAGAGGCCGTCGCCTGGCGTCATCAACGTTTCCGGGAGTTGATGCTGGAAGACCCCTTTCGCGCCCTGTTTTCACGGCTTTTGATGACGCCGCCGTCACGGCCCATCAATGCGGTGACCGCCCAGACGCTCACCGGCTTCGCCCTGCTGGGCCGCAAGGCGGATGCCCTGCGCAGCGGGGAGAGCGCGCCAGAGCCCCCCGAGTGACCGCACCCGGATCCTGATCCCAGTCCTGATCCCAGTCCCGATCCCGGCCCCGGTCCCGGTCCCGGAAACTGGCACGAATCTTTCTCACTTTCGCCCCAATTCCCCGCTACTCCAGTCCCAAACAATCCGTCCGACACGAAAGGCGGAGACAGAGGATATCGGCATGCAGGACGGCGCAGACACGCTAGAAACAGATCTTTCCGGGCTGAAGGCAGCCGAATGGAAGGAACGGCTTGCAACCCTCAGCGAGGAACTGGGTCAGTTCCAGCCGCTTGGGGAGCGCCACTGCGCCGCCTTCATCGATCAGGGCAATACCCTGCTGGTGAGCTTTGAAACCCTGCAAGGTATCCAGAGCCTGTCGGACCTGGCCCAGCCGCTGGGCTTTGATCTGGTGCGCAACCTGGGCTGGTCGCATCTCTGCGTGATCTCGGAAGGCGACACCTGGTTTCGCGACGAACAGGTCTATGGGTTCTTCGACCAGCTGATCGACGACGGGTTCTTCGAGGAATTCGACAGGGTGGTATTCTACGGCGCCGGTCCCTGCGGCTATGCGGCCTGTGCCTATTCCGTGGCCGCTCCGGGCGCCACGGTGGTGGCCATCCAGCCGCAGGCCACGCTCGATCCGCGCATGACCGAATGGGATGATCGCTTTGTCGAGATGCGCCGCACCTCCTTTTCGGATCGCTACGGCTATGCGCCGGACATGCTGGATGCGGCCGATCAGGCCTTTGTCCTGTTTGACCCCTACGAACGCCTGGACGCCATGCATGCGGCGCTCTTTGCGCGCAGCAATGTCACCCGTTGGCGCCTGCCCAACTTTGGCGGGGCGGTGCAGACCCGGCTGATCGAGATGGAGATCCTGTATCAGATCCTCTCCATGGCCGGATCGGGCAAGTTGAACGGCCAGGTCCTGTCGCGCCTCTTGCGCGCGCGGCGCAACAACCCGGCCTACCTGCGCAATGTGATGGCCAGCCTCGACAAGAGCGACCGCCCCTATCTGATGACGCTGCTATGCCGAAACGTCTCGGCGCGGCTGCGCGCCCCCCGATTCCGGCAGCGGTTGCAGAACCTGCGCCAGCGCGCCGCCGAGGGCGATTTCACCCTGCCGCCCGAGCTCTGACATACCGCCCCTGCGCCACGTGCCGCAGGGCTTGCCGCTTCCCCTTTGCAGCGCCCTGTGCTAACGCGACGCCATGACCAAAGAGCTGACCCTCACCCGCCCCGATGACTGGCACCTGCATCTGCGCGATGGCGCCATGCTGCAGGCCGTGCTGCCCGAAACCGCCCGCCATTTCGCCCGGGCGATCATCATGCCCAACCTGGTGCCGCCCGTGGTCACCGGCGCGCAGGCCGCAGCCTACCGCGACCGCATCATGGCGGCCCTGCCCGGCGATATGACCTTCGAGCCCCTGATGACGCTCTACCTCACCGAGGATACCGATCCTGCGGATGTGGCCGCGGCGCATGCCTCGGGGCTGGTGACGGCGGTGAAGCTGTACCCTGCCGGGGCCACCACCAACTCGGCCTCGGGCGTGCGCGATTTCGACAAGGTGCGCCCGGTTCTGGAGAAGATGGCCGAGATCGGCATGCCGCTCTGCGTGCATGGCGAGGTCACCGACAATGACATCGACATTTTTGACCGCGAGGCGGTGTTCATCGACCGCGTGCTGGACCCGATCCGCCGCGCAACGCCGGGCCTGCGCGTGGTGATGGAACATATCACCACCCGCGACGGTGTGGACTATGTGAAATCCAACGATACGGACCTCGGCGCGACGATCACCACCCACCACCTGATCATCAACCGCAACCACATCCTGGTGGGCGGCATCAAGCCGCATTACTACTGCCTGCCGGTGGCCAAGCGGGAAGAGCACCGCCTTGCCTTGCGCGCTGCCGCCACATCAGGCGATGCGCGATTTTTCCTGGGCACCGATTCCGCACCTCATACGGATCCCAACAAGGAAAGCGGCTGCGGCTGTGCCGGCTGTTTCACCGCCACCAACACCATGCCCCTTCTGGCGCATGTGTTCGAGGAAGACGGCGCCCTGGACAAGCTGGAAGGCTTTGCCTCGAAGAATGGCCCGGCCTTCTACCGCAAGCCGGAAAACGCCGAGACGATCACCCTTGTGAAACAGGAGACTCCCGTCGCCTTCCCCGAGAAGATCCAAAGCGGCGAAGGCCCGGTGACGGTGTTTGACCCCGGCTTCCCGGTCTACTGGACCGTGGTACCGCAAGAGCAGACTTGACCCAGGGTGATTAAATCCTAGGCTGAACCTGCAAGCCAGATGCTTGTTTCCGGTATTTTCCTGAAGCAGGCGGATTTTGGTTTTTGAAAAACTATTTTTGGGACCGCCAGAGAACCGGGCGGTCCTTCTCTATTTTTTGACGGAGCAGGTTTCAAACCATGACAACATTGATTTTCAACACTTTTTCGGTGCAAACTTCCAACTTTCGGCCAACCGAATTTTCCCCTACCCAAACCGTGAGCCTCGTTTTCGGTTCCGGCTCCGAACTGTCTTACGGGATTGATGCCATTTCCCAATTCACTCTGCCGCGTGTCAGCCTGGAGGGCAGCAGTTTCAACATTCGGGTCAATGATGTCGATGCCAACCTGTTGCTGACCAGCTACCGGATCGGAGCCATCAATTGGGATGGAAACCGGACCGAGGTCATCGAGATTCGCACTGGCGCAAGCGCCTCGGCGAGTTTGAACTACTATGTCGTCCTGGGAGGGGATCCGTTCCCCGAGTTCCAGGACTTCGAGGACTACCAGGCGTTCTACGACTCGATCACCGGCTATGAGGCCCTAACCGGAGCTTTTGCCCCGGACCAGACCCTTGACTGGGATGCGTTTCAGCCCGACCGCATCAGCCAGAACGACCGTTTCGACGGCACCCAAGATAACGACAGCTTTTCGGCAGGCGGGGGCAATGACACCCTGAACGGTGGTGATGGCAATGACGTATTGTCCGGGAGCAGAGGCAATGACCGGCTCAATGGCGGAACCGGGCAGGATGAGCTGTTTGGGCAGGGCGGGCGCGATCGTCTTTACGGGGATGACGGCCGTGACAAGCTGTACGGCGGAAGTGGCAAGGATTGGCTGTTCGGCGGCAAGGGGAACGACCTGCTGACCGGCGGTGAAGGCGCAGACCGCTTTGTCTTTCGCAGCAGCTTCGGTGACGATGTCATCACCGACTTTGATGTCGACAGCAATCGCGAGAAGATCGACCTGCGCAAGGTCAGGCAGATTGCCGACTTCGACGACTTGATGGAATCGCATATCTCCCGGGATGGGCGGGACCTTGTGATCGACGATGGCCGCGGCAACACCATCACCCTGCAGGGCGTGTCGCTGACCGATCTGTCGGCCGACGACTTCCTGTTCTGAGCCTTGCGCAGACGGAAAACGCCGAGACCATCACCCGAGTGGAACAGGACGCCCCCGTCGCCTTCCCCGAAAAGATCCAGAGCGGCGCAGGCCCGATAACGGTGTTTGATCCCGGCTTCCGCGGCGCACCTTCGCTTCCGCCTGGATGAGGTCAAAAGGGGAAGGTCTAGCGCCGCGGGCAGGGCGGCGCTAACATATCGGCGTTTTCAAACCAAAGGCCCGATTTTGCACCATGCCTTCCCCCGAGACCCAGCAGATTTTCCAAATCGCACAGAGCATCGCCGGCCAGGTCGGACACGACATGCTGCGCCGCCTGGTCGAGGCGCTGAGCGCCTATCTCGACACCGCATTTGTCGCCGTGACCTATGGCGAGGGTGTCCCTGCCACACATGCCCGTGCGCTCTATGCGCTGCAAGATCAAGAAATCGTACAGGATCTGCGCTTTCAGCTCGATGAAACCCCCTGCGCAAGGGTCTACCTGGGTGAAACCGTCACCATTCCCTGCGGCGTCGCTGAGCTGTACCCGCGCGAAGGCGCTGTCGAAGGCTATATCGGCATCCCGTTGCGGGACACCGAAGGACAGGTGGCCGGGCATCTCGCCGTCTTCTCCCACGATACAATCGTCGAAACCGAAGTGGCCACTGCAATTGCCGGCATATTCGCCCAGCGCGCCGAAGCAGAGTTGCGCCGGTTGGCCTTCGAAGCCGAACGACGGGCGATGATCGCCGAGCTGTCCGATCTCAACGCCCGCCTGCAGCGCGGTTTCGACCGCCTGCGACAGGAGAATTCACAAAAAACCCATCTGATGGGGTTGATCGCGCACGACCTGCGCAACCCGCTTGCCGCGATCATTTCCCAGGCCGAACTCGGACAGGCCCGAGGGGCAGCAACCGCGCCTGATCTTACGCGTATCAGTGCCGGTTTCGACAAGATCCTCACCGGCGCCGAACGGATGTCCGACCTGATTTCCGCCACCCTTGAACGGGTGCGGGCCGAAGGGGATGCCCTGTCGCTGACCACCCACCCTGTGGACCCGGCTCGGTTGGTCGATATCGCCGTCGCTGCCAATCGCGACGAGGCCCGCCGCAAGGACATAACGCTCACGTTCGACAGTTCCGGGGACAGTACGATCCGGGTTGAGGCCGACGACACCCTGCTGGTGTCCGCCATAGACAACCTGATCTGCAACGCGGTCAAATACACCCCTTGTGGCGGCGCCGTCCATGTCACCATGGAGCAGGCTGCAGATACTCTCGTGATCGATGTCACCGACAATGGGCAGGGCCTTACCAAAGACGATCTTGAACATGTCTTTGGCCGTTTCCGGACCCTCTCGGCCACCCCGACCGGCGGAGAAACCGCAACCGGCCTCGGGCTGGAGAATGTGCGCCAGATCATGGAGGCGCATAACGGCACCGTCTCGGCCGAAAGCTAAGGGCGCGACCAGGGCAGCCGATTCCGCCTCACCCTGCCCTTGAAACGCCCCTGAGAGCCGGACCGAAGTGTCAAAGCCGACTTGAACAAGGGGCCACCGCCGGGGTATGCCAGCGCCCGACACCGGGCCAGCCCCGACCCGAAGCAAAGGACCTGCCCATGATCCCCTCCTCCTACCCCACCGCCGAAGAAATCGCCCGCCTGTCTGCCCGGATGCTGCTGGAAATCGGCGCGGTGAATTTCAACACGGAAACGCCCTATACGCTGGCCTCCGGCCTGCCCTCGCCCAGCTATATCGACTGCCGCAAGCTGATCTCCTTCCCGCGTATCCGCTCGACGCTGATGGATTTCATGACCGTCACCGTGATGCGCAACGCAGGGTTCGAGGCCTTTGATAATATCGCAGGTGGTGAAACCGCCGGCATCCCCTTTGCCGCCCTGGTGGCTGAGCGCATGGCGCTGCCGATGACCTATGTGCGCAAGAAACCCAAAGGATACGGCCGCAACGCCCGCATCGAAGGCGCCATGAGCGAGGGCGAGCGGGTGCTCTTGGTCGAGGATCTGACCACCGATGGCGGCTCGAAGCTGTCCTTCGTGGATGCGATCCGGGAAACCGGGGCCACCTGCGGGCACACGGCGGTGATCTTCTACTACGACATCTTCCCAGAAACGACCAAGACGCTGGGCGACCACGGGGTGGAGCTGCATTACCTCTGCACCTGGTGGGATGTCCTGGCCGAGGCCCGCGCCCAAGGCGCCTTCAGCACCGCAACGCTGGATGAGGTGGAAACCTTCCTGAAAGACCCCCGCGCCTGGCAGGATGCGCATAAATCCGCCTAAAGACGGCACCGCTGTCAGCTAGATAACCGGGGCCGGATCAGGCCCCGGTTCTTGCATGTACAGGCCGCAGGGGCGCCGCCCCCTTTATTTTGCGGCCCACCCATGCCATCCTACCGGATATTGCGCGCCACAGGCGCTTTTGGGTCCAAATGGGAAATCATCAACAGGCGGCGGAGAGTTCTCCACAGCCTGCCCACAGCTTGTCCACGGTGATTTCCAGATGGATTTGAGCGCCTGAATTGCCCTATCTATCCGGACCGACTGAAGAGAGCCGCGATGAACGAACTGACCCCATTCGACGGAGACCAGCCCCCCGCCCCGATGCCGGAACCGGATGCTCCGCAGCAGGCCAGTGGCATGGAGGCCAACGAGCTGCCCCATTCGGTAGAGGCCGAACAGCAGCTTCTGGGCGCGATCCTGACCAACAATGACGTCTATGACCGGGTTGCCTCGATCATTGATTCCTCGCATTTCTACGATCCGGTCCACACCCGCATCTACGAAATCGCCGCCGCGCGGATCTCCAAGAACGCGCTGGCCTCGCCGGTGACGCTGAAGGCCTTCATGGAGGATGACGAGGGTCTGAAGGAGCTTGGCGGCCCCGCCTATCTGGCGAAACTCGCCGGTGCGTCGATCTCTGTCTTTGCGGTGCGCGACTATGCGCAGATGATCTACGATCTGGCGATCCGGCGCGAGCTGATCGCCCTTGGCCAGTCCATCGCCGACAAGGCGCGGAGGGTGGATGTGTCCTCGGAACCGAAAGAGCAGATTGTCGAGGCGGAACAGTCGCTTTATCAGCTGGCCGAACAGGGCCAGACCGAAAGCGGCTTCAAATCCTTCCTCAAGGCCGTCACCGAGGCGGTCAATGTCACCAACGAGGCCTATCAGCGCGGCGGCGGCATGGCGGGGATTTCCACCGGGCTGACCGATCTCGACAAGCAGCTAGGCGGCCTTCACCCGTCGGACCTTCTGATCCTCGCGGGGCGCCCTTCGATGGGGAAGACCTCGCTTGCGACCAACGTCGCCTTCAACGTGGCCAAGGCCTACAAGAAGGGTGTTAAGCCTGACGGGACCGAGGGTGCCGTGGATGGTGGCGTGGTGGGCTTCTTCTCGCTCGAGATGAGCGCCGAACAGCTGGCCGGGCGGATCCTGGCCGAGGCGTCCGAGATTTCCAGCCACAAGATCCGCCAGGGCGACATGAGCGAAAGCGAATTCCGCCGCTTCGTGCAGGCCGCCAAGGATCTGGAAAGCTGCCCCTTGTTCATCGACGACACGCCCGCCCTGCCGATCTCGCAGCTGGCCGCCCGCGCCCGCCGCCTGAAACGGACCCATGGCCTGGATCTTCTGGTGATCGACTACCTGCAGCTTTGCCGCGGCATGTCCGACAACCGGGTGAACGAGATCGCCGAGATCTCGATGGGGATGAAGGCCATCGCCAAGGAGCTGAACATCCCGGTGATTGCGCTGTCGCAGCTGTCGCGTCAGGTGGAAAGCCGCGATGACAAACGCCCGCAGCTGTCGGATCTTCGGGAATCCGGCTCGATCGAACAGGACGCCGACGTGGTGATGTTCGTGTTCCGCGAGGAATACTATAAAGAGCGTGAAAAGCCCGGCGATCACGAACTGGACAAGATGGAAGAATGGAAGGCCGCGATGGAGCGGTTGCATGCCAAGGCCGAGGTCATCGTCGGCAAGCAGCGTCACGGTCCCATCGGCACGGTGGAACTGTCGTTCGAGGCGCAATTCACCCGCTTTGGCAACCTCGCCAAATCCTGGCAGCAGCAGCCGGACGGCTACGAATAACTCTTTTCCAGGCAGAGGATTTCCAATGAGCATTCACGATTTCATGCAGGCCTACAAACGGGTGTGGGAGGCGCAGGATTCCGAAGGCTTTGCCGCGCTCTTTACCCCCGATGGGCAATATTGGAACACGCCCTTTCAGGTGCAGACCGGCCCCGAAGAACTGGCCCGCTACTGGGATCGGATCAAGCTGCAACAGGACATTTGCCTGACCCCAAGCGTGTTGGCCGAAACACCAAAGGGCGGCGTCGGCCATTGGAACGTCACCTATCAGGTCGCCAGCGAGGAACTGTTCCAGATCTGGGCGAAATCCACCGGCACCGGCCTACCGGATCGCCAGCCCGGCGACCCCCTGCCCCGGATGGAGCTGGACGGCACCCTGGTGGCAGAGCTGAACGATCAGGGCCTTGCCACCTGCGTGCGGATCTTCTGGCACTCCAACGCCACCATGCCGAAGTAGGCACCCGCCACCGGCAAGACGGCGCCATCCAAGGCGCAACACAGCCCTGCAGCACCGTTTCCCCCTTGACCCCTGCTGCGCGCATGTCATGAACAGCGCATGAGCACGGCACGACTGACAATCAACCTTGATGCGCTGGTGACCAACTGGCGCAATCTTGATGCAAAGACCAACTGCGAAACCGCCGCGGTGGTCAAGGCAAATGGATACGGCCTGGATTCAGGCCGCGTGGCAACCGCCCTGGCCAAGGCCGGTGCGCGCAATTTCTTTGTGGCGGCCGCCGAGGAAGGCGTCGCCCTGCGCCGCGCCCTGGGGCCTGGTCCCGGCATTTCCGTCTTCTCCGGCCATATGGAGGGCGACACCGGCCTGCTGCGCGATTTCCAACTGGCCCCGATGCTCAACTCGCTCGACCAGATGCTGCGCCATTTCGAAAGCCTGCCCGGCCATCCCTTTGGCGTGCAGCTGGACAGCGGCATGAACCGTTTGGGGATGGAGCCCGGCGAATGGGCGGCTGTACGCGATATCGCGCTGGGGCAAGGCCCGGTCCTGCTGATGTCGCACCTGGCCTGCGCCGATGAACCCGCGCATCCGATGAATGCACAGCAGCTCAAGACCTTCCACGAGATGACCGACGGGATCGAGGTGCCGCGCTCGCTCTCGGCCACCGGTGGCATCCTGCTTGGTCCCGACTATCATTTCGACCTCTGCCGACCGGGCATCGGTCTTTATGGCGGCGACCCCTACGGCGATGCCCTGCCGGTGGTGCAACTCGACCTGCCGGTGATCCAGATCCGCGACCTGATGCCCGGCGAAACCGTCGGCTATGGCAACACCTGGACCGCCCAGCGCCCCAGCCGCATCGCAACCGTGGCGGCTGGCTATGCCGACGGGTTGCTGCGCGCCATGGGCAGCGGCGGCATTCAGGCCTATGCCGGTGACACGGCCTGCCCGGTGGTGGGGCGGATCTCGATGGATCTGATCACCATCGACGTGACCGACCTTGACAGCGACCCCGCCGCGCTGACCCTGCTCAATGAAGTGCAGACCGTAGACAGCCTCGCCGATGCGGCGGGCAGCATTGGCTATGAGATCCTGACCTCGATGGGCGCGCGCTATGCAAGGAGCTACAAGGGATGAACCCGCTCGCCCTTCTTGCCCGCATCGGCCGTCTGGCGCTCGATATGCTGTCCGCCATCGGTCGTGTCGCCCTGTTTGCGCTCTCCACACTGTCCTACATGATCCGCCCGCCGTTCTATGGCCGCGAGACGCTGACCGCCCTGTTGCATGTTGGCTGGCTGTCGCTGCCGGTGGTGGGTCTGACGGCGATCTTCACCGGCGGTGCGCTGGCCCTGCAGATCTACGCCGGCGGCGCCCGTTTCAACGCCGAGGCCGTGGTGCCCCAGATCGTCGCCATCGGCATGGTGCGCGAACTTGGCCCGGTTCTGGTTGGCCTGATGATCGCCGCCCGCGTCACCTCCTCCATCGCGGCCGAGATCGCCACCATGAAGGTGACCGAGCAGATCGACGCCCTGGTGACGCTATCGACCAACCCGATGCAATACCTCGTCGCCCCCCGCGTGCTGGCAGCCTTCCTGACCGTGCCGCTCCTGGTCGGGATCGGCGACATCATCGGCATTGCCGGCGGCTATGCGGTTGCGGTGCATAACCTCGATTTCAACGCCGCTGCCTATCTCAAGAACACCGTAGATTTCCTTGAACCGCTCGATGTGATCTCCTCGCTGGTGAAAGGCGCCGCCTTTGGCACCATCGCCGCCCTGATGGGCTGCTACTACGGCATGCAATCGGGCCGCGGTGCGCAGGGCGTGGGCCGCGCCACCAAAGGATCGGTCGAGGCCGCCGCCATCCTGATCCTGGCCGCCAACTTCCTGCTGACGGGGGTGTTCTTCTCGGTATGATCAAGCTCGAAAACGTACATAAGGCCTTTGGCTCCAACCAGGTTCTGCGCGGCATGACGCTGGAGGTCCCCAAGGGCACCTCGATGGTGATCATCGGCGGCTCCGGCACCGGCAAATCGGTGGCGCTGAAATGCGTCCTGGGCCTCATCAAACCCGACAGCGGCAGCATTCTGGTGGATGGCAAACCGGCGGATGCAGGCGACCGCGATGCCTTTCTGGCGCGGTTCGGCATGCTGTTTCAGGGCGGGGCGCTGTTTGACTCCCTGCCCGTCTGGCAGAACGTCGCCTTCCGCCTGATGCGCGGCACGCTGAAACGCCCCGCCGAAGAGGCCCGCGAAATCGCCATCGAGAAACTGCGCCGCGTCGGCCTGAAAGCCGATGTCGCGGATCGTTTGCCCGCCGAACTCTCGGGTGGCATGCAGAAACGCGTCGGCCTCGCCCGCGCCATCGCCGCCGAGCCGGAGATCATCTTCTTTGACGAGCCCACCACCGGCCTGGACCCGATCATGGCGGGGGTGATCAACGATCTCATCCGCGAGATCGTGGTCGAGATGGGCGCCACCGCCATGACCATCACCCACGACATGACCTCGGTGCGCGCCATCGCCGACAATATCGCCATGCTGCATGACGGGGTGATCAAATGGACCGGCCCGGTTGCCCAGATGGACAATTCGGGCGATCCCTACCTCGACCAGTTCATCCACGGCCGCGCGGAGGGTCCGATCGAGGCGGTGCGGTAAACGACAGCTCAGGATTTCCCACCTCAAGCAACTGCGAAGAGCTCACGGCCTGCCCCGGCCGATGACTGCCGTGCAACTTTCCCCTTCAAAATCAGCAGCGGAAGGCACACATCTAGGCAACGCCACATATCCGGACCGCCATGATCCTCCGCCTCGCCACCCTGTCGCTCTTGATCCTCTACCCCATCGCCTGGTTCGCGCCCCTGCTGCGGGCGGGCCTTTTGCCGCTGTTCGGTCTTTCCGAGATCAGCGTCATCACCGGGTTGCAATCGCTCTGGGGCAGCGATGTGGTACTGGCGCTGCTGGTGACTTTCTTTGCCATCTTCGCCCCCTACCTCAAAACCATCGGCCTTGCGCTGGTGCAATGGGGCCTGCTGGATCGCCGCGCCCAACCGGTGCTGCATCTGCTGGGCAAGCTTGCCATGGCCGACATCTTCCTCATCGCGCTCTACATCACCCTTGCCAAGGGCATCGGCTACGTCACGATCGAGACCGGCTGGGGCCTTTATCTCTTCTCCGCCTGCATCCTCGCCTCCATCGCCCTCGGCCTCATAACCGAACGCAGCCTGCGATCAAATCCGGGTCAATGACGGCGCGCAGGCGCCGCCTTGCGCAGCAAGGTCGCAGATCATTGACGCGGCTTTGATCCACATAGACTCGAAATCGCGCATTCAGGGCAGACCTGCCCCTGAATCGCCTCTCAGCAAATCCTTTACGCCGCGCCAGCGGCGGCACCGCGGCAGCGGTTCTTTCCTGATCTGGCCGCACCGCGGCAGCGGTGCCGGGCCAAACGGGAGCGGATCCCGCTCGGGATCCAGCGACGGGCGGGAGACCTACCTTACGCCTTGAACAAACCCTGAACATCGGGCAAAACAGCCCCATGGCAAAATCATCTTCCTTCTCCTGCTCGGCCTGTGGCGCCAGCTTCTCCAAATGGTCCGGCCGCTGCGAAGGCTGTGGCGAGTGGAACACCATAGCCGAGGACAAGGGCCTCTCCTCTGGCGGCCCTGCCAAGAAAAGCCTCGGCATGCGGCGTGGGCGCACCATTCCGCTTTCCGATCTTGCGGTCGAGGAAACACCGCCGCCGCGCAGCCAGTCCGGTGTCGGCGAGCTTGACCGGGTCCTGGGCGGTGGCTTGGTGCCCGCTTCGGCCATCCTGGTGGGGGGCGATCCCGGTATCGGCAAATCGACGCTCCTGTTGCAGGCCGCCGCCCGCTTTGCCAGGGCAGGCCTCAAGACCGTCTATGTCAGCGGTGAAGAGGCCAGTGCCCAGGTCCGCATGCGGGCGCAACGCCTTGGCCTGGCACAGGCGCCGGTGAAACTCGCCGCGGAAACCAACCTGCGGGACATCCTGACCACGCTGGAGGCGGAAAAACCCCAGCTTGCCATCATCGATTCGATCCAGACCATGTGGGCCGATCACGTGGACAGCGCGCCGGGGTCGGTCAGCCAGGTCCGCGCCGCCGCGCACGAACTCACAACCTTTGCCAAGACCAACGGCATCTCCATCATCATGGTCGGCCATGTCACCAAGGAGGGCCAGATCGCAGGCCCCCGCGTGGTGGAGCATATGGTCGACACCGTCCTCTATTTCGAGGGCGAGCGCGGCCACCAGTTCCGCATCCTGCGCGCCGTGAAGAACCGCTTTGGCCCGGCGGATGAGATCGGCGTCTTCGAGATGACCGGCGGTGGCCTGGCCGAAGTGGTGAACCCCTCTGCCCTGTTCCTCTCCGAACGTGGCCAGCCCTCGCCCGGATCGGTGGTCTTTGCCGGCATCGAAGGCACCCGCCCCGTGCTGGTGGAACTTCAGGCGCTGGTGGCCCCCTCCCCCCATTCGCAGCCGCGCCGTGCGGTGGTGGGCTGGGACTCATCGCGCCTGGCCATGATCCTTGCGGTGCTGGAGGCGCGTTGCGGCATTCCTTTCGCCGGTCTTGATGTCTATCTCAATGTGGCGGGCGGCATGAAGATCTCTGAACCCGCCGCCGATCTGGCGGTCGCCGCCGCACTGCTGAGCGCCCGCGAGGACACCGCCCTTCCCGCCGATACCGCAATATTCGGAGAAATCTCGCTATCTGGTGCCCTCAGACCCGCGCCTCAGACAGAAAACAGGTTGAAAGAGGCGCAAAAACTTGGTTTCACCTCAGCCATTGCCCCCGGCGGCGGCAAATCCGTATCGGTCAAAGGCCTGGCTCAGCGCAAGGTTGACGACCTCACCGGTTTTGTTGGCGAATTCTTCGGGGCCGGCTAAAGTCGCCGAAAGAATTTTACTGTGCGCTAACGGGCGAGGGACATGGAAGGTTTCACCATTATCGACGGGGTCGTGGCCCTGGTCATTGTTGTATCGGCATTGCTGGCCTATTCGCGCGGTCTGGTGCGCGAGGCGATGGCCATCGCAGGCTGGATCGCCGCCGGTGTCCTTGCCTTCATGTTCGCCCCACAAGTCGAGCCGCTGATGGCAGAGATCCCGGTGGTCGGGGACTTCATCGCCGACAGCTGCGAATTGTCGATCATCGCCGCCTTTGCCGCCGTCTTTGCCCTGGCCCTGATTGTCGCCTCCTTCTTCACCCCGCTGTTTTCCTCCTTGGTGCAGCGCTCGGCCCTGGGCGGGCTGGACCAGGGCGCGGGCTTCTTCTTTGGCGTCTTGCGCGGCATCCTTTTGGTGGCGATTGCCTTCTTCCTCTACAATGTGGTGATGACCGGGCAGAGCTTTACAATCGTTGACGAAAGCCGCTCTGCCGTGGTGTTCGAACGCATGATCGGCAAGATCGAGGACCGCAATCCCGAGCAGGCGCTTGGCTGGGTCACCCAACAGTACGAGGCCCTGATCGGCGCCTGCGAGGACTGATCAGCCCGCCCTCACTCCATGCCCAAAACAATGAGAGCGCCCCTTGAGGCGCTCTTTTTTCATTCAAAACATAAGCATAGCCAGAATCCACCTCAGCGCTCCCGGCCATGCAAGCTCTTGATCAGGCAGATTCGCCCTCTGTGGGCACCTTCAGAATCACCGCGCCCTGCCGCTGCCGCCTTTCCAGCCTTGGCAAGGGGTAATTCTTAACAAAATCTGATCCACAGCGGTCAATTGGTTAACAATCCGGGGAAAAAATCCGATTTTGTCCCCGAAAAATAGGTCAAATTCTAAATTGGCCGCACCCTTGCCCCATTTTCGGCCCAATTCGGGGGCCAATTAGGATCCACGACAGGCAGAAAGCCACTCGATCTCAGAAGGGACACGAAAATGTTGCTGGATCATTTCAACTCTTTCGCTGACTACCAGCCGGTGGACATGCTGTTGGATTTTTCCGTTTTCAACTGCGCGTCCCTGCTGGAGACCCCCATCGACACCACGCCGCTGCGCCCTCGTGAAGGCGGCTTCCTGCCCTCCACCCTGGTGGAAACCGACCGTGGCTTCATCCAGGCCCGCGACGTGAAGCCGGGTGACATGATCTACACCTTCGACGGTGGCGCCCAGGAAGTGCAGGCGGTGCGCCACGCGGTGCCGCGCCTGACAACGCTGATGCATGTGCCTGCTGGCGCCCTTGGCAATGACACCGACCTGCTGCTGCCCGCCGATCAGACCGTGGCGCTGGAACTGGACGCCGCAGAGCGCCTGTTTGGCCTGCCGCTGGTCACCGCCAAGCTGATCCACCTGGCCGGTCACAAGGGTATCAAGGCAGCCGCGCCCGAAAGCATTGGCCGCATTCACATCACCTGCACCGAGGAAGAGCTGATCTGGGCCGAAAGCGGCATGCTGGTTCTGGCCGGTGAAGGCGGCCCCGATGGCGCCTTCTGCGAACTCTCCCTGACCGAGGTACGCCAGGTTCTGGCCAGCGACGAAGGCCGCGCCCTGTCGCAGACCGGCATGGGGGCAGAGGATGCCCGTTACCCCGATCCCTTTGACGCCGTCTTCATGCCCGCTCTGGCCGCGTGAGACGACCGAAACCACCGGCAAGACCAAATAGACGAGCAGAACTGACCGGGGGCCTGTGGAAACAGCCCCCTTTTTCTTCCGCGACAAATCCGCCGGTCACAAAGGAATTGTGATCCTTTGGTGACATCCGTGGAGGAAGGCTCTATGTGAGGGCCATCACTCATTCCCGGATTCGGAGCCACACGCCTTGCCGATGCCGCAGATGCCCCCCGCCCATCCCTTTGACGACGACAAACTACGCGAAGAATGCGGCGTGTTTGGCGTCGTCGGCGTCCAGGACGCCGCCAATTTCGTAGCCCTTGGCCTGCATGCGCTGCAGCACCGCGGACAGGAGGCAGGCGGTATCGTCTCCCATGATCCTGTCGAGGGGTTCAACAGCGTGCGCCGCTTTGGCTATGTGCGCGACAACTTCACCTCGCAGGATGTGATGGCCACGGTGCCCGGGCCGCTGGCCATCGGCCACGTGCGCTATTCCACCGCCGGATCGAAAGGCCAGACCGCGATCCGCGACGTGCAGCCCTTCTTTGGCGAATTCGCCATGGGCGGGGCCGCCATTGCCCACAACGGCAATATCACCAATGCCAACGCCCTGCGCCGCGAGCTGATCGAGCGCGGCTCGATCTTCCAAAGCTCATCCGACAGCGAATGCATCATCCACCTGATGGCGCGCTCCATGGGCCGGTCGATCCCCGACCGCATGGAAGAGGCGCTGCGCAAGGTCGAAGGCGCCTTTTCCGTCGTCGCCATGACCCGTACCAAGCTGATCGGCGTGCGTGATCCCTTAGGCGTGCGCCCGCTGGTGCTCGGCAAGATCGGCGATGGCTATGCGCTGAGCTCCGAGACCTGCGCGCTGGATATCATCGGCGCCGAATTCATCCGCGAGATTGAACCCGGCGAAATGGTGGTAATCAACGACAAGGGCGTCGAGAGCCATTTCCCCTTCCGCCGCCAGCCCTCGAAGTTCTGCATCTTCGAACATGTCTATTTCTCGCGCCCCGATTCGATCCTGGGCGGTCGCTCGGTCTATGAAACCCGCGAAGCCATCGGGCGGGAACTGGCCAAGGAAAACCCGGTCGAGGCGGATCTGGTCTGCCCGGTGCCCGACAGCGGCACCCCGGCCGCGATCGGCTATTCGCTGGAATCGGGCATCCCCTATGCCATGGGGATCATCCGCAACCAGTATATGGGCCGCACCTTCATCGAGCCGACCGAGCAGATCCGCAACATGGGTGTGCGCCTGAAGCTGAACGTCAACCGCGCCCTGATCCAGGGCAAGCGGGTGATCCTGGTGGACGATTCCGTGGTGCGCGGCACAACATCCCGCAAGATCAAGGAGATGATCCTGGATGCGGGCGCCAAGGAGGTGCATTTCCGCATTGCCTCTCCGCCCACCGCCTGGCCCTGTTTCTATGGCGTCGACACGCCGGATCGCGACAAGCTGCTGGCCGCCACCATGACCGAGGATCAGATGGCCGAACATCTGGCGGTCGACAGTCTCAAGTTCATCTCGCTCGACGGGCTTTACCGCGCCGTGGGCGAGGCCTCGGGCCGCGACAAGAGCTGCCCGCAATACTGCGACGCCTGCTTCTCGGGTGAATATCCCGTGACCCCCTCCGATATGATCGAACGGGGGTTTGAAATGAAGACCGCCGCAGAGTAAGAGGTCGCCAAACACAATCAGGGAGGGCGCTGATCCCATGGGGTCGGCGCCCTTTCCTATGGTCCGTTTTTCAGACCGCACCTCAATGAAAGGCCCTTCCTTGGACGCCCACCTTGCCCGATTGCTGACCTCGACGCGCAAATGCCGCTGCTGTGATGCCACCTTTGCACAGCTGCTCAGCCTCAGCTGCGACCGGCCGGATGCCTGCCCCGAAGACCTGGTGGTGCAGGACAATTCCGCGGTGATGAGCCTGCGCGGCGATGTGCTCGCCGAGGATTTCTGCCGCCTTGGCGATCTGCGCTTTGTACGCGCGGTGCTGGCGCTGCCGGTGCAAGGCGGCTGTGGTGCCGAGTTCATCCTGGGCACCTGGGCGAGCCTGGGTCAGGATGATTTCGAAGCCTATCTCGACCTGTTCGAACTGCGCGAGGTGGAAAGCCTGGGCAGCCGCCCGGCCTGGCTTGCCAATGCCATCCCGCCCGACGACGGCGGCCCGGTGGCCTGCATGCTGCATATGCGGCCCGAAGGCGAATACCCGGAATTGCAGGTTTCGGAACCCAGTCACCTGCTTGCCCGCCTGCAGCAAGAGGGGCTGCAGCTGGAAGAAGTGTTGGAAATGCTGCATGCCTACGGGCACGATATCCCTTCGCTGATCTATGACGCGTAAAGGCGCCAGATTGCAGCAGCCCCCTGCCCCCTTGACGCACCAGCCCAACAGGCCCAAAAGGCAGCCATGACACAGAAACTCGCTCTTATCACCGGCGCCTCGCGCGGCCTGGGCGCCGCCCTGGCAGAGGCGCTTGCCCCGACCCATCACATCGTGGCCGTGGCCCGCACCACCGGCGCCCTGGAAGAGCTGGATGACCGCATCAAGGCCAAGGGCGGCAGCGCCACCCTGGCGCCGATGGACGTGACCGTGCCCGAGGCGATGGCGACGCTCTGCCGGGGCATCCATGACCGCTGGGGATCGCTTGACCTGTGGCTGCACACGGCAATCCACGCGGCACCGCTGTCCCCTGCGCCCTTTGTCGCGCCCAAGGACTGGGAGAAATCCGTGGCGGTAAACGCCACTGCCACCTCGGTGCTGATCCCCTATGTAGCACCCCTGCTCGGCCAGAGCGGCCGTGCCGTGTTCTTTGACGATCCCCGCGCGGGCGAAAAATTCTTCGGCGCCTATGGGGCCACCAAGGCGGCGCAAATGTCGCTGGCCCGTAGCTGGCAGGCCGAAAGCGCCAAGACCGGCCCATTTGTTCAGATTGTTGAGCCCCAGCCCATGCCCACCGCCCTACGCGCCCGCTTCTTCCCGGGGGAGGACCGCGAAGCTCTCACCCCGGTGCAGGACGAAGCCGCGCGCCTGTTGCCTCTGATCCTCCAGGACGAAGGCTGACCAGAACAAGGCTGCGCTCCCGTCCCCGCTCTCTCATATCACGGATATGAGGATCGGCGTTGGGCCGGGCGCCGCGCCTATGGCGCGGCGCTGTTGCGCACGACAGATGCCACTCTTTTCGCCCCGCAGGCGTCAGCCTGCCGGGCCCAACTGCGCGGCGGCATTCGCAGAATGCAGCCAAAGCAGGCGGGAGCGTCCCGGTTGCGCTGAACAGCCAGCGGTCCGGAAAAACCTGTGGCGCCTATGCCCCGCTGGAAAGATAGCGTCCCCCACCCCTGCGAAAGGCTTGCCCCAGTATTTTCAACGTCCTATTCAGATCGAAACACCATTCAGGCGGCGGCAGGGGGCTCTATGCGCATTCTCGTAACCAATGACGACGGTATCAATGCACCGGGCCTCACGGTTCTGGAAGCCATCGCCCATGAGGTTGCCGGACCCGATGGCGAGGTCTGGACCGTGGCGCCCGCCTTTGAACAATCGGGCGTCGGCCATTGCATCAGCTACACCCGCCCCTCGATGCTGAGCCAGCTTGGCGAGCGCCGCTTTGCCACCGAAGGCTCGCCCGCCGATTGCGTGCTGGCGGGGGTTCACGTGGCGATGCAGGATGTGGTGCCCGATCTGGTCCTTTCGGGCATCAACCGGGGCAACAATTCGGCCGAGAACGCGCTTTATTCCGGCACCCTTGGCGGCGCCATGGAAGCCGCCCTGCAGGGCATTCCCGCCCTCGCCCTGTCGCAGTATTTCGGCCCCCATAATGCCAAGCTCGACAACCCGTTTGAAGCGGCCGCGGAACATGGTGCCGCACTGATCCGCGACATCCTGAAGGCCAGCCCGCAGGACGCCCATGGCGATTACCGCCTGTTCTACAACATCAACTTCCCGCCCGTCCCCGCCGCCGCCGTCAAGGGCGCCCGCGCCGTGGCGCAGGGGCTGCGCGCAGGACCCCGGTTTTCCGCCGAGGAACAGCTCTCTCCCAATGGGCGGCGCTATGTCTGGATCAAGGGCGGTGACCAACACGTGCACACGGCGCCCGACACCGATGCCTCGGTCAACCTCGAAGGCTATATCTCGGTCACCCCGATGCGCGCGGATCTGACCGCCCATGATGCGCTGCACGCCCTCAAGGTTCTGGAATGACAGGCCCCGATCCCGAGACCAAGATGCAGTTTCTGTTCGCCCTGCGCTCGCGCGGGGTGACGGATCCGCTGGTGCTGGAGGCGATGGAGGAGATCGACCGCGGCCCCTTCGTGCGCGGCATCTTTGCGCAGCGCGCCTATGAGGACACGCCTCTGCCGATTGCCTGCGGCCAGACCATCTCGCAGCCCTCGGTGGTGGGGCTAATGACCCAGGCCCTGCAGGTCTCGCCCCGTGATACGGTGCTGGAGGTCGGCACCGGATCCGGCTACCAGGCGGCAATCCTGTCGAAACTGGCGCGGCGGGTCTATACCATCGACCGCCACGCCCGGCTGGTGCGCGAGGCACGGGCGCTGTTTGAGGCGCTCCACCTGCCCAATGTGACCTCGCTGGTGGGCGATGGCAGCTTTGGCCTGCCGGATCAGGCGCCCTTTGACCGCATCATCGTCACTGCCGCCGCCGAAGACCCGCCCGGGCCGCTGCTGGCGCAGTTGAAGACCGGCGGCATCATGGTGGTACCTGTGGGGCAATCCGACACGGTGCAGACGCTGATCCGGGTGCGCAAGACGGAAACGGGCCTTGATTATGATGAATTGCGCCCGGTTCGTTTTGTTCCCCTGCTTGAGGGTCTCGGCAAAGAGACCTAAATGGAGCCCGAACGAGACCGGCGATTATTGAATTGGTATTTTGAGGAGAGCGAGATGACCGAGACTGCCCCCATCCAGCCGCGCCGCCCGGAACGGCTTTTGCTCCTTCTTCCGACCCTCGCCGTGCTGGCTGGCTGCGAAGGCCCGCTCGACTATGACCTGCGCGGACAATTCGGCGGTTTCAGCACCGCCGCCGCCGCCCAGAACGCCACCACCGACCGGCCTGCTGCCGATGAGCGCGGCCTGATCACCTACCCCTCCTACCAGGTGGTGGTGGCGCAGCGCGGTGACACCGTCGCGGATGTGGCCACCCGGGTGGGCTTGACCCCGACCGAACTGGCCCGGTTCAACGGCATGGAGCCGTCTGATCCCCTGCGCAAGGACGAGATTCTGGCGATGCCCCGCCGCGCGCCCACCAGCATCGCGCCCGGATCGGCCCAGCCGGGCGGCGTCGATATTGCCTCGCTTGCGGGACAAGCCATCGAGGCCGCGCCGCAAACCTCTCCCAACCCTGGATCCGTGACCACCACGACCCTGCAGCCCACGCCGCGGTCGGCGCCGGTCGAGGTCCAGGAGGGCCCCGAACCCATCCGCCACAAGGTGGTGCGCGGCGAAACCGCCTATACCATCTCGCGCCTTTACCAGGTGCCGGTGAAATCCCTGGCCGAGTGGAACGGGCTGGGCAGCGATTTTGCCATCCGCGAGGGCCAGTACCTGCTGATCCCGCTGAAGGACCAGCCTGCCCCTACCCGCACCGCCGAGGTGACCCCGCCGGGCGCGGGCAGCGCAACGCCAACACCGCCCAGCGCCACCAAACCCCTGCCCACCGAAGAGGTCGCTCCGGCCTCCGAGGCCGTGGCAGCGGTGCCCACGGTGAAGGTGCCCGAACCCACCCGCCAAAGCGACGCCGCCCTGGCCTATCCGTTGCAGGGCAAGATCATCTCCACCTATTCCAAGGGCAAGAACGAAGGCATCGATATCGCGGGCACGCCCGGCCAGGCGGTGAAATCCGCCGAGGCGGGCACAGTGGCCGCCATCACCAAGGATTCCAAGAACATCCCGATCGTGGTGATCCGCCACTCCAACAAGCTGCTGACGCTTTACGTCAATGTGACGGATATCTCGGTGAAGAAGGGCGAGGCGGTGAAGCGCGGCCAGCCCATTGCCAAGTTGCGCGATGGCAAGGATGCCTTTTTGCACTTCGAGGTCCGCAACGGCTATGAAAGCCTCGACCCACTCCCCTATCTAAACTGACCAGACCCTAGGCCGAACGGGAGCGCTGACCGAGCCGTCTAGCTCTCCGGATCGGTGCGATTTGAGGGGAACCGGATCATGTCGGGGAATGCGGGCAGCCAGCTTTCGCGGCGCCCGGTCCAGAGCTCGTAGCTCGGCACCAGTTGATCCGGTGCATCCATCGCTCCCAGGTGCACTTCGATCTCCTCATCGCTGCGGGCAAAAACGGACGATCCGCAGCGCGGACAGAAATGCCGCCCCTGATAGGCCCGGCTTTCGCCCGCGATCGTGACCATGTCGCCGCGAAACACCGCCGCCGCATAGAACAGCGCGCCATGATGTTTGCGGCAATCCAGGCAATGGCAGATCCCCACGCGCAAGGGCGCCCCTTGCGCGACAACTCGCAGCGCGCCGCAGAGGCATCCGGCGGTATATGTCTGCTGCGACGGGTCCATGCCTCAGCTGAGCGAAACACCGTGTCGCCCGGCCAGATCGGTGAAATACTGCCAGGCCACCCGGCCCGAACGCGCACCGCGCGTCGCCTGCCACTCCACCGCTTCGGCGCGCAGCACCTCCGGGTCGACCGTGACGCCATAGGCGGTGCAATAGCCCGCGATCATAGACAGGAATTCGTCCTGATCGCAGGGGTGGAAGCCCAGCCACAGACCAAAGCGATCGGAGAGTGAAACCTTCTCCTCCACCGCCTCTGAGGGATTGATGGCGCTGGAGCGTTCGTTTTCGATCATGTCGCGCGGCATCAGGTGGCGCCGGTTCGAGGTGGCATAGAAGACCACGTTTTCGGGCCGCCCCTCGATGCCGCCATCCAGCACCGCCTTCAGGCTCTTGTAGTGCTGATCGTCATGGCTGAACGAGAGGTCATCGCAGAACAGGATGAACCGCTTGGAAGAGGCGCGCAGATGGTTCAGAAGCCGCGCCACCGAAGGCAGATCCTCGCGCTGCAGTTCCACCAGTTTCAGATCGGGATGATCGGCGATCAGCGCGCCATGCACCGCCTTTACCAGGCTCGATTTCCCCATGCCGCGCGCGCCCCACAATAGCGCATTGTTGGCGGCCGACCCTTCGGCAAACCGACGGGTGTTTTCAAGCAGCGTATCGCGCGAGCGGTCGATGCCCACCAGCAGCTCCAGATCGACCCGGTTCACCGCCTCTACCGGGGCCAGCCGATCCGGGGAGACATGCCAGACAAAGGCGGGCGCCGCATCGAAATCGGGCGCTTCCAGGGGCGCGGGCGACATCCGCTCCAGGGCCTCGGCAATGCGGTTCAATGCGTCCTCAGTCATCGGTACTGTCATGGGGTCCTCCGTCCTTGCTTGCGGAGGTGACAAAGCATGTTCGGAGCCGGGCAACAAGCCGCTTTGCCACCCGGATGCATGCAAAAGGGGCGACACCTGCGTGCCGCCCCTTGTCTTCTCTCGGTTCAGTGAGTGTATGCCGCCCTATGGGGACAGAATGGTCCTTTAGGCGGCCTGGGCTTTTTCCATCTCCTCGGAAAAGCTCTTGAAAAACTTGGCGGCCAGTTTCTTGGCCGTGCTCTGGATCAGGCGGCTGCCCAGCTGCGCCAGCTTGCCGCCGATATCGGCCTTGGCCGTGTAGGACAGCAGCGTGCCGCCATCCTGTTCTGTCAACACCACCTCGGCGCCGCCCTTGGCAAAGCCCGCGGCACCGCCATTGCCCTGCCCGGTCAGCGAGAAGCGTTCCGGCGGGGCGTCAGGGGACAGGGTCACCTGGCCCGAGAATTTCGCCTTCACCGGGCCGATCTTCAGCACCACCTTGGCCTCCAGCTCGGTGTCGGAATGTTTGATCAGCTCCTCGCAGCCGGGGATCGCCTTTTGCAGCACCTCCGGGTCATTGAGAGCCGCATAGACCTCGTCACGCGGGGCATTGATGAAGATTTCGTCGTTCAGTTCCATGTGGGTTGTCCTTCTAGCAACAGGGAAATTTGACGGTGGCCAGAACCTTGGCCTGCTCGTCACTCAATTCGGGAAACAGGCGTCGCCACAGGCTGCGGGTCAGGGGGCCTACCAGACGCCGGGTAAAATCAGCCATCTGCCACCTCCCGGCGCTGAAGCGCCCGGCGGCGCTGCACCAGCTCGGCAAGGATCGACAGGGCGATCTCATCCGGGGTGATGGCGTGGATATCGATGCCCGCAGGCGCCTTCACCGTGGCAAGCGCCGCTTCGGACACGCCCTTGTCCTTCAATCGCTGCGACAGGGTCGCGAATTTCCGGCGACTGCCGACAAAGCCGATATAACGCGCCTTCTGCGTGAGCGCCCGGCTGAGCGCAGCCTCGTCGCCGCGTCCTTGCGTGGCGACCACCACGAAGGGCGCGCTGTCCCAGATCGGATGCGCGTCGAAATGCTCCACCACCCGGTCGGGCATGGGCAGATCGACCTGCTGCGGCCCCGGCAGGCACAATGTGCGGTCGAACTCAAACCGCGCCGACAATTCCACCAGCGCCTGCGCCACCGGGCCGGAGCCACAGACCACCAGGGCAGGCAGCGGCAAAACCGGTTCCACGAAGATATCCAGGACACCCTTGCTGGGGCAGCCGTTGCGGGCGTATTTGATGCCGTCGCGCTCCTCGCCTGCGCTGACGCCCGCCTCGGCGAGCAATTCTTCCGGCCCAATCGACAGAAGCTGCGGCGCGCCTGTTTCGATCGCCTCGCGGGCCGCGCGACCCACGGCGCCGCGCACGCAGCCGCCACCCAGGAAACCGACGACGATCTCGCCCTTGGCGTCGATCAACGCCTTTGATCCCGGCTTGGCCGAGGTCGCCGCCACGGTGCGCACCACGGTCGCCATGGCAAAGGGTTCGCCAGCGCTGCGCCGGGCCTCTGTTTCGCGGGCCAGATCCTGTTCCAGCCGTGGTCCAAGTGCGGAATGTCCTGCCATGATGAAACTCATATCGCCCCCAGTTTTTGATCGAGGCTGGCCAGCGCCTCCAGCGTGTTGGCCGCCTCGAACAGATCCAAATACGGCAGCGCCGCCGCCATGCCGCGTGCAATCGGCTCGTAGCCCTGCCAGCCCTTCAGCGGATTGAGCCAGACGATCCGGCAACCACGCCGCTTCAGCGCCTGCAAGCCTGCTGCCATATGGTCCGGCGGGTCGCTGTCGTAGCCATCCGACAGGATGATCACCACCGAGCGCCCATCGACGAAGCGGCGTGCATAGGTGGTGGCAAAATGCGTGAGCGCGCCGCCGATGCAGCTGCCGCCGCCGATACCTTCGGCCATCAGGGTGACGCGGTTCAGGGCGCGCATCGGGTCCTCTTCACGCAGGGCATCGGCAATCCGCACAAGCCGGGTGTGAAAGAGGTACGCGTCCGACGCCGCATCGGCCCGCATCAGCCCCGCAAGAAACGCCAGGAAGGGGCGCGCATAGACCAGCATGGATCCCGAGACATCACACAGGGCAACGATCTTCACAGGCCGGTCGGGACGGTTCCGCCGCGCAAGCCTGAGGGGAACACCGCCGGTGGCCACCGCCTTGCGGATGGTGCGGCGGAAGTCCACCGCCCTGCCCCGCCGCGCCGCCTTGCGCCTGCGGGAGCGCCTGTCGCGCAGGGCCTGCCCCAACCGCACGGCAACCTCTTCGGCCTGACGGATATCTTCCGGGTCCACCAGATCGCGCAGATCCTTCTTCATCAGGTTCTTCACATCTGACGCAACAAGCCGCCCCACGCCGTCGCTTTCCGCCCCGCCGCCGCCGCTGCCGCCGGGGGCCTGAATTGTGCCTGTACCTTCTGCCTCTGTTTCGCCTGCGTCCTTGCGGGTGGCGCGCATGTCGTCGCTCTTGTTTTTATTGTCGCTGGGCACGGTCTTTTGCCGAACCCGGCCCGCATCCATCCAGAAGCTGTCAAAGAGAGTGTCGAACCGCTCCACATCCTCGGCCCGGCCTGCGCAGACGGCCCGCAATGCGGCGCGGGCCTCAGACGGGTCGCTTGCCTCCACCGCCCCAAGCGCCGCCAGCGCGGTGCCGGTTTCGGCCACCCCCAGCGCAAATCCATGGGCGCGCAGATGCGCCATGAAGCCCGCAACGCGGGCGCCGGGGCCGGGATCGCGGCCTGCGAATTTCGTCACCCGGCTCATGCGGCGCGCCCCGCCAGCCGCTGCGCGACCTCTGCCGGAACCGCACCGCGGTCGGCTTCGGTCTTCAGCAAGGTTGCCATGGCCGCCATCAGGGCAGCGGGATCTTCGGTGAGATCCGCAACGCCGAGGCCAGAGAGCGCGGCGGCAAAATCCAGCATCTCGGCCACGCCGGGTTTCTTCACCAGATCTTCCTTGCGCAGATCCTGCACGAAGCCGACGATCTGCCCTGCAAGGGCGGCGCTCAGCCCCGGACAGCGGGCGTCCAGAATGGCGAGTTCCGTCTTGCGGTCGGGATAGTCGACATGAGCGTAAAGGCAGCGGCGCCGCAGCGCGTCCGACAGATCGCGGGTGCCATTGGCCGTGAGGATCACCAAGGGTCGGCTTTTTGCGGTGATGGTGCCAAGCTCCGGCACGGTGATCTGGAAATCCGCGAGCACCTCCAGAAGGTAGGCCTCGAATTCCTCATCGGCGCGGTCGATCTCGTCAATCAGCAGCACCGGGGATATGTCCTGCCGGATGGCCTGCAACAGCGGGCGCTCCAACAGGTAGTCCTCTGAGAATATCTGCGCCTCAGCCTCTTTCCCGGTCTTGCCGGAGGCCTGGATCGCCAGCAGTTGGCGCTGGTAATTCCATTCATAGATCGCCTGTGCCGCGTCCAGCCCTTCATAGCATTGCAGCCGGATCAGGCGCGTGTCCCGCGCGGCAGCCAGGGCGCGGGCGATCTCGGTCTTGCCGACACCGGCAGCCCCTTCCAAGAGCAGCGGACGGCCCAGAGTCACCGCAAGATGCAGCGCCATCGCCAGATCATCGGAGGCGACATAGCCCTGTTCGGCCAAGTCTTTCTGAAGGTCGAGATAGGTCATGGATCAGATCCGACAGGTCGCTGCGCACGGCCCCATCGCGGGGCCGGGTTGGGGCGGAGATGGGAGGCCGCACGCGGCGGCCTCCCTCTTTTTAGTACGACTTAAGCCTTAGCCGTGCAGGCCCAGATCGTTGGCGGTCTTCCAGATCCGCCAGTGATCGTGGGGCATGTGGCTTTGGCGCAGGCCAAAGGCACGGAAGGCATCATGCACCGCGTTGGAGAAGGCCGGAACACCGCCCACATTGGGGCTTTCACCCACACCCTTGGCGCCGATCGGGTGATGCGGGCTGGGGGTTTCGGTGTGGTCGGTGGTGTAATGCGGCGTCTCAACGGCGGTCGGGATGAAGAAGTCCATCAGCGTGCCGGTCTTGCAGTTGCCCATATCGTCATAGGCAATCTCCTGCCCCATGGCGATGGCGAGCGCCTCGGTCAAACCACCGTGCACCTGACCTTCGATGACCATCGGGTTGATCCGGGTGCCGCAATCGTCCAGCGCGTAGAACTGGCGGATTTCATGCTCACCGGTGTCGACGTCGATCTCCATGACGCAGATATAGGCGCCAAAGGGATAGGTCATGTTGGGCGGGTCATAGTAGCTCACCGCCTCAAGCCCCGGCTCGACGCCCGGAATGGCCTGATTATAGGCCGCATAGGCGATGTCCTTCATGGTCTTGAAGCGCTCGGGCGCGCCCTTGACCACGAACCGGTCCACGTCCCATTCCAGGTCGTTGTCGTGCACTTCCAGCAAGTAAGCCGCGATCATCTGCGCCTTGGCGCGGATCTTGCGGCCCGCCATGGCAGTGGCAGCGCCTGCAACGGGTGTCGAGCGTGACCCATAGGTGCCCAGACCGTAAGGCGCGGTGTCGGTATCGCCTTCCTCGATGGTGATCGAGTCAGCCGAGAGACCGATCTCAGACGCCAGGATCTGCGCGAAGGTGGTCGCATGCCCCTGCCCTTGGCTGATGGTACCAAGGCGTGCAATGGCCGATCCGGTGGGGTGGATGCGGATCTCGCAGCTGTCGAACATCCCCATGCCGAGGATATCGCAGTTCTTCACCGGGCCCGCACCGACGATCTCGGTGAAATGCGTCAGACCAATGCCCAGAAGCTTGCGCGTCTTCCCGGCCTTGAAGTCCTCCACCCGCTGCGCCTGCTCGGCGCGCAGCTCATCGTATTTGACCGCCGCCAGTGCCTTGTCCCAGGCGGAGTGATAATCGCCCGAGTCATATTCCCAGCCCAGTGCCGACTGATAGGGGAACTGGTCTTCGCGGATAAAGTTGATCCGGCGCAGCTCGGCTGCGTCCATGTTCAGCTCCATCGCCAGCACCTCGATCATGCGTTCGATGAAATAGGCGGCCTCCGTCACCCGGAAAGAGCAGCGATAGGCCACGCCGCCCGGCGCCTTGTTGGTATAGACGCCGTCAACGCCCACATAGGCGACCGGGATGTCATAGGATCCGGTGCAGATGTGGAAGAAACCGGCCGGGAACTTGGTCGGGTCGGCGCAGGCATCGAAGGCGCCGTGGTCGGCGGTCACATGGCAGTGCAGCCCGGTGATCTTGCCCTCCTTGGTGGCGCTGATCTTGCCCTTCATCCAGTAGTCACGGGCAAAGGCGGTGGCCATCAGGTTTTCCATCCGGTCCTCGATCCACTTCACCGGCTGGCCAGTGACGATGGTCGCCACGATGGAGCAGACATAGCCCGGATAGACGCCGACCTTGTTGCCGAAACCGCCGCCGATATCGGGGGAGATCACGCGGATGTTGTGCTCTTCGATCCCCGACAGAAGGCTGGCCACGGTGCGCACCACATGCGGCGCCTGGAAGGTGCCCCAGAGCGTCAGCTTGCCATTGATCTTGTCCATGCTGGCGACAGAGCCGCAGGGCTCCAGCGGGCACGGGTGGGTGCGGTGGTAATAGACCATCTCCTCGGCCACCACTTCGGCCTCGTCCAGAACCTGCTCGGTGGCTTCCTTGTCGCCCTCTTCCCAGAGGAAGATGTGGTTGTGATGGCGACGGGGGCCGTGAGCGCCCTCTTTCTCGTCCTTGATGTCCTCGCGCAGGACGATGTCGGACTGCAGCGCCTCGAAGGGGTCGACCAGAACCGGAAGTTCCTCGTATTCCACCTCGACGAGTTCCACCGCGTCGGCGGCGATATAGCGGTCCTTGGCGACGACAAAGGCGACCTCCTGGCCCTGGAACAGCACCTTGCCATCGGCCAGCACCATCTGCTTGTCGCCGGCAAGGGTCGGCATCCAGTGCAGCGCCAGCGGCTCCAGATCCTTGGCGGTCAGCACGGCGACGACGCCATCCAGCGCCATGGCGGCATCGATATTGATCGATTTCACCCGCGCATGGGCATAGGGTGAGCGCACGAAATCCCCGTGCAGCATGCCCGGCAGATTGACGTCATCGACGTACTTGCCCTTGCCTTGGGTGAAACGCGCATCCTCGACCCGCTTGCGCGAGCAGCCCATCCCCTTGAGGTTGTCGATCCGTTCCTGACGGTCCTCCAGATCCTTCATTGTGCTGCCTCCTTGGATGCGTTGAGTTCAGCCGCGGCGGCGAGGATCGCCTTGACGATATTCTGATAGCCGGTGCAGCGGCAGAGGTTGCCGGCGATGCCGAAACGGACCTCTTCCTCGGTCGGGTTGGGGTTTTCCTGCAGCAGGCGATAGGCCCGCGTGATCATGCCGGGGGTGCAGAAGCCGCACTGAAGCCCGTGATGTTCGCGGAACATTTCCTGCAGCACGTGCATGCCGTCAGGCGTTGCGATGCCTTCAATGGTGGTGATCTCGGCGCCATCCGCTTGCGCTGCAAACATGGTGCAGGATTTCACCGATTTGCCGTCGATATCGACGGTGCAGGCGCCGCAATGCGAGGTCTCGCAGCCCACATGCGGGCCGGTCAGTTTCAGCGTCTCGCGCAGGGTGTGCACCAAAAGCTCACGCGGTTCGGCGGCGACTTCGTGCTTCTCGCCGTTCACCGTCAGGGTGATGATTTGTTTTCCCATGGTCTCCTCCCTCAGGCCCGCGACCAGGCGCGTTCGATGGCCCGGCGCAGGATGACGCCAGCCACGTGTTTCTTGAATTCAACCGGTCCGCGGTTGTCCTCGGTCGGGTCGATGTCGCCCAGCATGGCACTGACCGCATCCGAGACGGCATCGGCGCCGCAGTCACTGCCGACCAAGGCCGCGCCTGCATCGGCGGAAAACACCGGCGTGTCGCTGAGATTGGTCATCGCGATCGAGGCCGAGGCGACCTTGCCGTCCACCTTTTCCAGGATCACAGCCGCCGCCGCCGTGGCGTAATCGCCGATCTTGCGTTTTTGCTTTTCATAGGCCTGCCCGCCCTTGGGTGCGGCAAAGGAGATCTTGGTCAGGATCTCGTCATCCTCGCGGTCGGTCATATAGGCCGCCTCGTAGAAGTCGCGCGCCTGAACCTCGCGGGTGCCATCCGGCCCCTGCAGGGTGAAGGTGGCATCCAGGCACTGCATCAGCCCGGGCATATCGTTGCCCGGATCGCCATTGGCCACATTGCCGCCAATGGTGCCCACATAGCGCACCTGCGGATCGGCGATCAGCAGTGCCGCCTCGCGCATGATCGGAGCAGCCGCCGCCAGTTCATCGCTGGTGATCAGCTCGTGCTGGGTGGTCATCGCGCCGATGGTGATTGTGCCACCTTCGACAGCGATGCCCTTCAGCTCGGTAATCGCCTGCAGATCGATCAGATGCGGTACATCGGCCATGCGCAGTTTCATCATCGGGATCAGGCTGTGCCCGCCTGCCATGACGCGGGCATCGTCGCCGTGCTCTTCCAGTACCGCCAGGGCCGCCGCAATACTGCCGGGTCGGTGGTATTCAAACTCTGAGGGTATCATCCGTTTCCTCCCTGAATTCCGGATTGGCCACAGTAAAGGGCGCTGCATGCGCCTGAGCGAGAAGCGGGAAACGACCGCCGAAGCCGGGTTCACGAAATGCGAATGAGCTGCACGAGTTGCGAAAACATGCCCTATGGACGAATTCACTTTAATGAATGCATTTCAAAGTTGAGCATATCGCTGAGTCGACAATCGCATACCGGATGCGCACCACATATCGAGACCCAAACCAGGTAAACCCTGCCCCTTGATCCTCACAGATCCCACTCACCGCAATCCGGGGAAATTCGCCCTGACGTATCAGCATCACGAGGGGGGCTGGGCCGAAAGGCACCATCAGACCTGGCCCAGCGCGCGGTGCAAACCTTTGAGGCATTGAAAAGATGTTCAGGGGCTGGATGCGCGAGGGTAGACGCCGGGCTTACATGCCCAGACGGGCGCGGACCTCTGCCAGGCGGGACCGGCTGACCGGCACCTTGGGCAGCGCCGGCGTATCGTCGAAATAGCAGACGCCGTTGTCCTTCTTGCGCTCGAAACTGGTGACGTGATCCAGGTTGACCAGATAACTGCGATGGGTGCGGATGAAGATATCGGCGCCGGTGCGGGCCTCCGCCTCGGAGATCGACCAGGGGCAGAACAGCTTGGCATTGCCACTGTAAAGCACGGTGTAATGCCCCTCGGCCCGGATCGCCGAGACATTGTCGGGACTGATGAAATGGGTACGGGCATCCGATTCATAGGGAATGCGGCGCTCTGCCTGCGCATCCGGTTTGGGTGTCGCGCCGCCACTGCTGGCCAGTTCGGCACTGGCGTCGCTGGGCTGTCGGCCATTGAGCGCTGCGGCAGAGGACGCCTCTGCCTGATCCTCCGGCGCCTTTGCTGCCCCGCCGCCCTGCCCGCCCAGGCGGGTGGCGAATGTGGCCCCGGACAACAGGAAACTGCCCGACAGCACAAAGGCCGAAAGCGTCACCCCAAAGGCCAGCACGCCCCGGCTCATCGGGGGGACGAAGGTGGTCTGTTCCTCGGCCAGGGAAAAACCGGTCCCGGCCATGGCAATGAAATGCACCGCAAAGACGGCAATGCCGAACCCGAAGGTGCCCATCACGATATTGCGGGCACTGCGTCGGCCGTAGGACACCTGGAACGACGCCATGCTCAGCGCGATGGAAGCGGCAAAGGCCATCGCCACCTGCGGCACGGTATAGCTCGGCACGCAGAGTTCCATGCCCGACATGCCGATGTAATGCATCGCCGCGATGCCGCTGCCCATGATGATGCCCGCCAGCATGATCTTGGCCCGGGTGCGGGTTCCAAAATGCACGATGAGCAGCGCCAGCCCCATGAAGAGGATCGCCGTCAGCGCCGAAATCAGGGTGACCAGCGGATCAAAGTAATAGGCAACCGGCAGCTCCAGCCCCAGCATCGCCACGAAATGCATCGACCAGATGCCGCTGCCCAGGATCACCGAGGCCACCGAGACCACGATCTTGCGCACCGGCGGCGACATCTGCGAGGCCCCCTGGGTCAGTGACAGGCCGGAAAAGCCCGCAATCAAGGCAATGGTCAAAGATGCCAGGACAAACAGGTAGTTGTGGCTGTAGTCGAGCAAAAGGGCCTCCCTTCCCATTGAGCTCCTATAGCTGCAAGCCGCGCCTGTCCGGCCAAGACCGGGCCGCGCGCCCATAGCATAGACCTATAGTTGAAACCCCGTCACCATCCAATTTACGCTTGAAACAACAGGGGGCGCAGCCGGTTCGGTTGCGCCCCCTTGGTTTTCTGATCGACGGATTACCTGTCGTCATCCTCCGCGTCGAATTCGGCCATCAGAGGATCCTCTTCATCCTCGTCGTCATAATAGCCTTCCTCGCGCAGCTTTTCTTCGCGCTTCTTCTCGACCCGGCCGACCAGGAAGATCGAAATCTCGTAAAGGCCATAGACCACGGTAAAGAGGATCAGCTGGGTGATCACATCCGGCGGCGTCACCAGGGCGGCCAGCACCAGGATGGCCACAACCGCATATTTGCGCACCGAGCCCAAGCCTTCGGCGCTGACCAGACCGGCCTTGCCCATCAAGGTCAGCAGCACCGGCAGCTGGAAGCATAGGCCAAAGGCCATGATGAACTTCAGCGTGATATCCAGCGACTCGTTCACCTTGCCAAAGAAGGTGATACGCACGCCCTCGGCGGTTTCCGGCACCACGGCAGCATCGGCCGGCAGGTCATCCACCGCCCCCGACAGCAGGTTGGCAAAGATCGACGAGACATCCGCAAAGCCCAGGAAAAAGGCCATCGCCAGCGGGGTGACGACGAAATGCGCAAAGGACGCCCCCAGGAGGAACATCACCGGCGCCGCGATCAGGAAGGGCAGAAAGGCGTTCTTCTCGCTCTTGTAGAGGCCCGGCGCCACGAAGCGCCACAGCTGGAAGCCGATCACCGGGAAAGACAGCGCAAAGCCGAAGACCATGGAGATGCGAAACAGCGTGAACAGGTATTCCTGCGGGCTGGTGTACTGCAAGGTGGGCGAGGGATCGCCCAGTTCGCGCAGGGTCGCCTCGATTGGCGCCAGGAGGAACTGCAGGATCGGCTCGGCCACGGTGAAGGCCAGCACGATCCCGACGATAAAGGCCCCGACCGCCCGGATCAGGCGGGTGCGCAGCTCGGCCAGATGCTCGATCAGCGGCGCGGAGGAATCCTCGATCTCTTCGGATTGGCTCATGATTTGGTCTCTTTATCCTCAGCAGCGGGGGCAGCGCCTGCCTCCAGCTCCTTTTCGGCCGCCTCGGCATAGGCCAGCGCCTCCTGCGCCTCCTTGGCCTTGCGTTCAGCAGCAGCGCGGGCCGTGGCCGCCTGGATCTTCTTGGCGTCAGCGGCACGTTCTGCGGCCAGCTTGCCGGTTTCGCTGTCTGCGTCAAACTTGGTCGGATCGATGGATTTGGCCATGTCCTGCGCCGCCTCCTTCACCCCGTCCATGGCGGTGCCGACCGGATTGGTGGCGGCCTTCAGCCCCTTGGCCACGTCCTTGACGCCCGCCTCGTCGGCGGCATCGTTCATCGCTCGGCTGAATTCGCGGGCCATGCCCTTGGCTTTGCCCACGAAGCGGCCCACGTTGCGGAACAGCACCGGCAGGTCCTTGGGGCCGACCACGATCAGCGCGACCACCCCGACCACCATAAGTTCGGTCCACCCAAGATCGAACATGGCGGCTTAGGCCTTGTCTTTTTCGGTCTCGGGCGTGATGTCCTTCGCCTCCACGGCGGCGTCCTGCTCGATCTCTTCGGTGCTGTCCTTCACGCCCTTCTTGAAGGCGGTGATGCCCTTGCCGACTTCGCCCATCAGCGAGGAAATCTTGCCGCGGCCAAACAGGACCAGAACCACGACGGCGATCAGCAGAATGCCGGGAAGGCCAATATTGTTGAGCATGTGAGTGTCTCCTTCTTGTCCGGCGTCCATCCGCACCGGTTCATGTCTCTTTCATCCTTGGTTTTACGGGCGCATCCCCGCGTCGCAAAGATGCCGAAGCGCACTGCCGGTGCCCAGCGGGGCGAAAATCGCCTCCATAGGGGCAACACGAAAACCAACTGACAGGTTTATGTCAGTTGGACAGTGCTAGCACCAGCCTGTCACATCAGCAAGGAGACAGAGAAGATATGACCATCCATTCCCCCAACCCCGTGGCCGAAATCGTCACCTTCACCCTGGCACAGGGTGTCACCCCGGACGCCTTTGTGGCCCTCAGCCAGGACAGCGAGGCCTTCGTGCGTGCCCAGCCGGGCTTCATGGTCCGCCGCCTCAGCTGCGGCGCCGATGGCCGCTGGAGCGATCAGGTGGTCTGGCGCGACATGACCTCAGCCAAGGCCGCAGCCGAGGCGTTTCCCAAGCAGCCCTTTGCCGCTGCGCTGATGCAGGCGATTGAGCCCGGCAGCATCGATATGCGCCACGAAGACATCCTGTGGCAGATGGCGGCTTGACCAACCGGTGCGGCGCAGGCCAAGGCTAGGGCATGCGCCGCACCGACCGTCTTTTTGAAATCATCCAGATCCTGCGCGATGGGAAACTGCACCGCGCGCAGGACATTGCCGCGCGGCTGGAGGTCTCCACCCGCACCATCTATCGCGACATGGACACGCTGGTGGCCTCGGGCATACCGGTCGAAGGGGAGCGCGGCGTCGGCTATATGGTGCGCGAGGCGATCACCCTGCCCCCCCTGACATTGACCCCGGAAGAACTGGAAGCGCTGAACCTTGGCATGGCGATCGTCGCCGAGGCCGCCGATGCCGATCTCAAGGCCGCCGCACAATCGCTGGCGGCCAAGGTCGATGCGGTGCTGCCGACGGAAACCATTGCCGAGGCAGAGGCCTGGAAATTCGCCGTCTACCCCTTTGCCGATGCGGCGCGGGGCTTTGCCCAGATGCCGACCTTACGCGCCGCCATCAAGGCGCGTCAGAAATTGCAGATCACCTACCGCCGCATCAATGGCGAAGTGAGCGCGCGCAAGATCCGCCCATTGCACATGGAATACTGGGGTCGTGTCTGGACCCTCACCGCCTGGTGTGAGGCCCGCGAGGATTTCCGGGTCTTCCGCGTCGATCTGATTGAGGAGGCCACCGCCCTGCCCGAATTGTTCGTGGATGAACCGGGAAAGAGATTGGCGGATTACGATCCGATGTCGTCGGGCTAGGCGCCCTCAGACCAGCAACGCAGGATCACCGGGATCTGATCACCGGGGCCTGATCACCGGGAGCAGGTCACCGGGGCGCCTTCACCTAGGGCGTTGGGCGCGCCCGCTCGGCCACCCGGGCCCGCGATGCGGCAAGCTGCGCCCGGGCCGCCCGGGCCCGGTCTTGCAACCTGTCCTCGGACACTTCAGGAAGAGCGCCGCAGCGCACGGTGAAGCCCTTCAGATCGGTAAAGATCCATTGGGCAGCGATGAGTTGATAGCTCTTGAGATCCCAGCCCGATTCATCGGTTTCAAACCGCATGCGCCAGTTCCCAAGCACGCGGATTGGCAGCCGCAACCGGCGGATCCGCAGCATGGCATCATGTCCATTCATCGCCGTACGCAGACCTTCGGTGCGCAGTGCCTTGATCCGTTCAAGCAGCCCGCCGACATCCTGCAGGCGGCGACCGGCAAACAGCACCTCGATCTCTGCATCGGGCTGAACGACGCCCTTGATCAACAGGTCGCCCCGGCCGTTGCGCTGCAGGGTGGGGATAAGTTCCACCGGCACGTCCCGCAGCTCGCGCTTGAACAGGCCCGCGTCCTCGATCAGCGGTGTTATTTCCGTCTTGTCTCTACGTCTGTCCATATTTCGGAAGTCCACGCGTTTAACCCCATGCCGCGCAGGTCCAGGGTGCCAGACAGCGCGCGGTCGCAGAGCAGCTTATCTGATGGCGGTTAATAGGGCATTGAGCAGCCCCCGGCACGGGCAACGGCAGAGAATGAACAGCATTCAGACTTTGAAAACTCTGGCACGCCCTATAAATTCAGGGGGGCGGCATTTCAGCCGCGTTGGTCCTGGGCAACCTTTGTCTTTGATCGCAAAGCAATTGTAGAAGAACTGCGGTGATGGACAGGCCAGCCAGCGCGAATTCAAAGGAGCAATTCAATGGGGGACATCGACCCCTGTAAGAACCTGAACGGCCCGACACCCGAAAATCGGCGCGCACCGGAATGCTGCGGTGCAGTGCATTTTGTACAGGTCTTTCCCGGCCCAAAGAAGAAGAGCAATTCATGATCACCAAATTCGCCAAACCCATTCTACCGCTGACCTGCTGCGCCCTGCTGGCCGCCTGCGGCGGGGCTCCTGCCAGCAACGAGATGCGTTTAGACAGTGACGGAAATGGCCGTTTCAGTGGCACTGCGGGGGCCGGATGGACGCCGGAAGAGATTCGAACCCAAGTGTCCGCACAGATATGTGGCAACGCGCCTGTGGCCGAGTTCCGTGTCACGGTCCTGGCTACGGCACCGGATTACACGATCATTTCGGGCCGCTGTGCCTCCGGCACAGGCAGCCTATCCACAGTCGGCATGGGACAGAACCACGTCGCAACGGCGCCCGCAACGGCGGTCACGACACCAGTTGCAAACAATGCCACCTGGGATGGCTCCACCCCCTTCGTGGATTGACCGCTCAGCGCCTCTGACAAATGATGGGGAGACATGGCAATGCTCTCCCCTCACCCTCTCTAGCCCTTGGGGAAGACAAAGCACCGGTTGCGCGGCACGGTCAGCCAGAGGACACGCCCCACTTCAGGCAGGAACACGTTCGGCACCGTCACCTTCAGGAGCGAGCCGTCAAAATCCATGCGGAATTCCACCAGGCTTTCGTGACCCAAGAAACGCGCGCGCTCCACCACGCCACGGGCCGGGACGCCATCGCTGGGGGTGGGCAGCGGACCCTTGCCGGCGCGGTCGAAATCGATGCGCACGTGCTGGGGGCGAAAGACGATCTCCACATCGGTGCAATCGGGCACGCCGGGTGCCAGGAACTGCCCAAAGGGGGTTTCGGCCAGGGCACCGTTCACCTGCGCGTTCAACACATTGACGTCGCTGAAAAAGGCCACCGCTGCCTTGTCCACCGGGCGGGTATAGACATTGTAGGGCGCGCCCTGCTGCACGATCCGCCCGCCCCGCATCAGGGCGATTTCATCGGCCATGCGCATGGCTTCCTCGGGTTCATGGGTCACCAGCAAGACCGCCGTGTCCTCTTCGCGCAACAGCGTCAGGGTTTCATCGCGGATGCCATCGCGCAGCCGGTTATCAAGGCCCGAGAACGGCTCGTCCATCAGCATGATACGTGGGCGCGGCGCCAGGGCGCGGGCCAGTGCGACGCGCTGCTGCTCCCCGCCTGACAGCTGATGCGGGAAATCGTCGATGTATTTCGACAGCGACACCTTGGCGAGCAGCTCTTCTACCCGCGCACGTTTCTGATCCTTGGCGCCCTTCAGGCCGAAGGCCACGTTGTCGGCGACGCTCAGATGCGGAAACAGCGCGAAGTCCTGGAACATCAACCCGATCTCGCGCCGCTCGGGCGGCACTCGAAAGATGGTGTCGCAGATCAGCTTGCCATCCACATAGATCTCGCCCTCGTCCTGCATCTCGACGCCGGCGATCATGCGCAGGGTGGTGGACTTGCCGCAACCCGAAGGACCCAAAAGGCAGGTCACCTGCCCCGCCTGGATGGTGAGCGAGACATCATCCACCACCGCGCGCCCGTCAAAGAACCGCCGGATATTGCGGATTTCAAGACGGGGAACCGGGCGGGAGGGAGGGACAGATGCGGCGCTCATGGGCTCTCTTGTTCAAGCCGATCAAAACAATCGGAATTACCCGCAGATAGCAACCCCATGGGTCGCACGCAAGGGCGCCGTCCCCTGCCGCCCTAGCAGCAGGAGGCCGCAGCTCCCCCTTCGTCGAAACCATTGAAGGGCGAGGCGCCGCCGCAGCCTGCAAAGATCCCGTAATGGGTGGAGAAATCACTGATGAAGTCGAAATGCGGCGCAAGCCGCGTGTCCTGCAGCATCATCCAGGTGTTGCCACAGACCGGGAAGACCTTGCCGGTCTCGATCACGTGGTGATCGTCCAGCGTCAGCGCGTGGGGGGCATGCGGAATGGTGCCCTTGTAGATCACCGCCTGGCCATAATCCTCGCAATCGGGTTCCAGCTGGGGCAGTTTGAACAGCCGATAGGTGGCCGAGAGGAACTTGAGCGGCGCGACACGCGCTTCCAGCTTGGGGTTCTCGATGGTCAGGGGGCGGGCTGTCACCATGCGCGGGTCCAGGAACCCGGCCTCCCGCGCGAGGCGCAGGAAATCATTCCAGTACAGCGCGCCGGACAGGCATTCACCGTACAGAACCTCGTCCTGCGCCATCGCCTCGGGCACGCGGCGGTCGGCATAGACATCCGAGAAATACATCTCGCCGCCCTCCTTCAAGAGCCGATGCGCCCCGCGCAGCACCGCGCCCTTGTCGGTCGCCAGGTTGATCACGCAGTTGGAGACGATGACATCGAAGGAGCCCGGCTCAAGATCCAGCTCATCCAGCTGTTCGATATAGCCGTGGTGGAATTCCACATTGCTGGCGCCATGGCCAAAAGCCGCCGCGTGATAGTCGCGGTGGCGCTGTGCCACCTCCAGCTGGGCCGGGGTCATATCGACGCCGACGACGCGGCCCTTGTCCCCGACCATGGCCGAAAGCGCATAAACATCGCGCCCGGCACCGCAGCCCAGATCCAGCACCGAGGCGCCTTCCAAGGCTTCCGGCGCAATCAACCCGCAGCCGTAATAGCGGGTCAGCACTTCGTCATGGATCTGCGACAGGATCTCTTTCACATGGTCCGGCATGTCATCCGGCGTGCAGCAGGCATTGGTTTGCAGATCCTCGCTGCCCTGCAGGACCTCGCCATAGTAATTCTGCACGCTTTCATGGTTCATGTCCGGCCCTTTCACGGTCTTTTCCGGCTCATGGGTATCGCGCGCGCCTGCCCCGGACAAGCGGCAGAGCGCCGCAGTGACGCAAGCGTGAAGCCCCCTAGCCCGTCAGCTCAAACGCCATCTCGGCCCGCTGGGTGCCGTTGACCAGGATCTCGATCCGGTGCGTGCCCGGAACAAGGGTAAAGGTGGTGGCATCCCCCTTCATGCGGTGGCGTTTTGAAAGGGTCAGCCGCCCTTTCATCAGATGCGCCTGTTTCAGCTTGAACACCTTGGCCGAGGTCTTGCCGCCGGGGCGCTGGAAATGCAGGCGGTAGTCCACCAGAACCGGCTGATCCTCTGGCCCCGCCAGAACGACCGAGAAGCACAGCGCCTCGCCAATGGGCACAGATGTGACCTCCAGCAAGATCTGTGCCGTGACCGGTGCCTCCGGGTCATAGCCCAAGAGGCCCAGCGCGCCCGGATGACCCGCCTTGACCAATCCCCGGCAGGCGTGGCGTGTCATCCAGTCCATCTCTTTCCCGGTCTGTAGACCTCCATCGCCCCAGCGCCGCAGGGTGTCGACCACCAGATCCGGATCCTTCCTGGCAATGTCATTCAGATGATTGGCGACCGAGCGGGTGACAAACCGGGTGCTGTCCCCATGAAGATGGTCGAGCAGCGGCAAGGGCGCGCGCAGGTCCAGCCCAATTCCCAGGCCCCAGGGCAGGCGTGGCCGGGTGCCTTCGCTGACCAGACGACGCACGTGGTAATTTTCGTGGCGCACCCAGTCCTGCATCCGCGTGAGGGTCAGATCCGGCCAGCGGTTCAGCATGGGCCGGATCGCGTATTCCATGGAAAACCGCTGGGTCAGCGCCTCCAAGAGATCCAGCGTCAGATCGGGATGATCCTCAATCCCCTTGGCGATGACGAATTCCCCCAAGGGGGCAAAGATGAAATCGCCAAAATCATCATCGCTCTTGCCCGGATCCAGCGGCGGCGGCAGCGCCGACAGCAGAACCGGAGCGACCTCGGGCAGCGGGCCGCTGTAGTGGCCTGCCAGCACCTCGGCAATCCAATGGATGCGCTGTTTCAACTCCAGCTCAGGGAAACGCGCCATCACCTGCGCCTCGAACCCGTCTGCATCAAACCCCGGATCGGCAGCTGCAAAAAGACCCGCCAGGTAGCGGGTCTTTTCCAGGTTGAACAGCTGGTCCTTCAGGGAAAACCCGCTGGCCATGTGATTACAGGGTCATATTGGTGGCGCCGCCATCCAACAGCACGTTCTGACCCACGATAAAGCCCGCGTGCTGGGAACACAGGAAGGCACATGTGGCGCCGAATTCCTGCCGCGTGCCATAGCGGCCTGCGGGAATGGTGGCGGCGCGCTGTGTCTTGGCCTCTTCAATCGAGATGCCCTGCTGGCTGGCAACCCCGGTGTCCAGCGACACGGCGCGGTCGGTGGCATGGATGCCGGGCAGAAGGTTATTGATGGTGACCCCCTTGCCCGCAACCTGCCGCGAGGTGCCCGCCACATATCCCGTCAGACCCGCACGCGCCGAGTTCGACAGGCCCAGCACCGCGATCGGCGCCTTCACCGATTGCGAGGTGATATTGACCACCCGGCCCCAGCCCCGCTCCATCATGCCGGGCAGAAGCGCCTTCATCAGGGCAATCGGCGCCAGCATGTTGGCGTCCAGTGCCTTGATGAAATCCTCGCGCTCCCAGTCGGACCACATGCCGGGGGGCGGGCCGCCCGCGTTGGTGACCAGGATATCCACGTTTCCTGCGGCATCCAGCACCGCCTTCTGCCCCTCTGGCGTTGTGACATCCGCCACGACGGTTTCGACCTCAACGCCATAGGCGTCGCGGATGCCCTGTGCCGCCGCCAGCAGCGCCTCTTCACCGCGGGCGTTCATCACCAGGTTCACACCGGCTTCGGCCAGCGCCTCGGCACAGCCAAGACCCAAGCCCTTGCTGCTGGCACAGACCAATGCGCGCTTGCCTGCAATTCCAAGATCCATGTTCGTCCTCCATCGGGATTTTGCGTTTCCGGGCGGAGATTGCACGTTCCGCATGGGAATGACCAGCCCGTGCGGCCCGCCCTGTCGCTGGTCGGAATTTCTGCCCCATCCGGCCTGTTTCATGCCACAATTGAACTGTATTCCGAAACAAGGCCCAGATCAGGACAGGAGGCCCCACGTGACAGAGGCGCGCACCGCCACCCGCTCTATCCCCGCCTACCCGGCCGAGGCCTTCCGGGTGGAGACCGGCGCCAATGCCGGTGATGCCTTGGGCGTACTGGAAGATCTGGTGCTGGACGATGTCTATGCGCTGGCAGGCAAGACCCCGGCCCGCCGCCTGTCCCTGGTCAGCCACGCGGACGGCAGGTTTTCCGTTGGGTCCGACACCGAGCTGGGCCGCGCAGGCGCAGCCCTGCATCTGGATTGCGCGCTCACCCTGATGCCCGAAGCAGGCCCCAATGTGGATGCGCTGGTGATGGTCGAGGTAGACGGCGACGGCATGATCGCGGGCATCACCCTGTTGCCGCTTGCTCCGCTGACGCCCGAGACCGGCTATACGCTGTTGAGCGCCGAGCGCAGCGGCGCCCGGGCGCGGCTGGCACAGATGGCCGCCGTCTCTTTCACGCGCGGCACCCATATCACCCTGGCCACCGGCGCCCAAAGGCCGATCGAAGACCTGCGCCCCGGCGATCGCATCCTCACCCGCGACGATGGCGTGCAAGAGCTGCGCTGGATCGGCCAGACCACCAGCCGCGCAACAGGCGCCATGGCCCCGATCCTGATCCGCAAGGGCACGCTCAACAATGCGCGTGATCTGCTGGTCAGCCCCGACCACCGGCTGATGCTCTACCAGCGCCATGACGCGCTGGGGGCAGGCACGCCCGAGCTGCTGATCCCCGCCCGCCACCTGGTGAACGGCGACAGCGTGGTGGTGCAGGACGGCGGCTTTGTCGATTACTTCCAGCTGCTGTTCGACCGTCATCACATCGTCTATGCCGAAGGCATTGCCGCCGAAAGCCTGTTCCTGGATCCGGTGACCGAACCGGCCCTGCCGCCCGAGCTGTTGGAACGTCTTGCTGAAGCATCGCTCTCCCACCAGCGCCGCGACAGCCATGGACTGGACGTGCCACGCCCGCTTCTGGACAGACCCGACCTGGTGGAGCTGCTGAAGCGCGCCTCACTGCGGTAGACCGCCTGGGGCAGACCCTATGGGATATCCGAGCCTGAACAGCGGCTAGGTATCGCGCATCAACCGGCTTTCATGGGCCTTCAACGCATAGCGCGCGCTCGGGCCGTACTCCGCGATCTGCGCCATCAGCTCCAGCACCTCGGCACGGGTATCGGCATCAAAGGCATCGAGGGTTTCCGCCCCCGGATGATAGCTTTCGCTCTCCAATCCGTTGCCGCGGATGATTTCATGCTGATCAAACAGCAGATGCACATAGGTCACGGGGCGACCATCTGCCCGCAGTCGGATCGTCCGGTCGTTCACCAGGTGCTTTGCCTTGACCAGAACCTCGGACTGGCCAAACAGCAGCTCGGCCAGTTCGGACGAGATCAATACCCGGTGATTGGGCGACAGCGCGATGGCGTCATGTCTGCCCAGCGCATTGGCGGCGATGACAACCGGCGCAGAGCGCCCCGTCGCCCGCCGCCGACTGCGGCCGATCCAGCGCAGCGGTTGCAGGCCGTGATCGCGGGTCTGGACCCGCATGCCGACCTCCAGCTCCTCGACCGCTACGGGGCCAAGCTCGGTCTCGATCCTGGTTCCTGCCACGAAACAGGGCGGCGGTCCCACCACGGTCTTGACCTGAACTGTCCCGGTGTCGCTGTTCCCCAGATCGTCCTTCACCGTGTAGGTGAAACTGTTGATCTCATTGACGCTGCTGTCATTGGTGATCGACAGCGTCCCATCGCCATTGAGGGTCACCACCTCGCCCGACGGCAGGGTGACCGATCCGCCAGCGGCAACCGGCTGCCCGGCAATATGGGTGATGGCCAGGCTGCTGCCCGCGCCGTGGCTATCGTTTTCCAGGACGTTCAGCACCTCGGAGCCGTCGCCGGAGATCTGGAACAGATCATCCGTGGCCACCAGGGTGGGATCAAACGGCCCTTCCAGCGTGTCGATATCCGTGTTCCAGACCAGATCCCCCAGAAGCCCGCCACCGGGCAGCCCGGTGAAATCAAGCGTCATGGTGGTATAGATATCGCCAACCGCCTCCGCTCCGGAGAGGTTCACGATACCGGTGTAGGTCGCGGTGATATTGCCCGATAGGCTCTCATATTCGGGAGCCAGCTTGAAGGGAAACCCGTTCAGGGAGCTGGGCGTCGATCCCCCGCTCGGATCGTCATCCATGGCGAAGGTCGTATCGAAGACCGAATGGGCCGGAACAAGGTCGATCTGCAACGAGGCCAGCGGCTTGGTCGTGGTCAGCTCGTGCCAATCGTAGTCGAAGAACATATCGATGTTCTCACCCGTCGCGCCACCATTGGTATAGGGGTCCAGCGCCTTCCAGGTCAGAACCTCGCTGGTGCCATCGGCATAGGTCGCGGTGATCTGCGCCCCCTCCAGGTCCACCCCGCGCGAAGAGGTATCCGCACGCACGCCATAGGCGGTTTCGCGCGGATCTTCTGCAAGGCGGATGATATCAACCGTGGGCACGAGGCGGGTGTCTTTCTAATGGGCAGTGACGGCACCGACCCTGAAACCGGACCGCCGACATTGCGTCACGTTCTTAAACCTAGTGACCGTCTATGAACGCAAAGTAAGAGCGGAGCATGGCATAAAGGCAGCCGAATTTGGGCGATGCTGGCCTCAGCCCGGCCAGGGATGCGGTGCAAAAGGGCCTGCGAATTGCCGGAACAGACAGCCATCCAGCAGGTCGCCAGTGACGAATACCCCCCATAGGCCGCCAGGCTGTGAAGACGGGCCCTCAGTCCGAAAAGCCACCCAGTGCGAAAAATGCGCATCCTTTGATGAGTCTACGCGTATACTCCGCAAAAAACCCGCGCCATGAAGGTGTTTTGCGTAATCTGCGCATCGGAATACCGATATGACATCGAAAACCCGGACAGACAGAAAATGAGCCGCACCATGCACGTGTACCAATCCATTGCCCAATCCCTTGCCGACCATGGCCATGACATGATGTTTGGCCTGATGGGGGACGCCAACCTGTTCATGGTCGACCACTTCGTGCGCGACGGCGGCGCGACCTTCGTGCCCGTCGCCTATGAGGGCAGCGCGGTGCTGATGGCGCTGGCCTATGGCCGGGTGGCGGGCAAGGTGGGCATCGCCACCGTCACCCATGGCCCGGCCCTGACCAATTGCATCACCGCCCTGACCGAGGGCGCGCGCGGCCATGTGCCGATGGTGCTGCTGGCCGGGGATACCGCCGTCTCGAACCCGCATAACCTGCAGAACATCGACCAGCGCGAAGCGGTCAAGGTCACCGGGGCCGGTTTCGAACAGATGCGATCGCCGGAAACCGCTTCCTATGACGTGGCCCACGCAATCTATCGGGCGCAGGTGGAGAAACGTCCCATCGTGCTGAACATGCCCGCCGATTTCATGTGGCAGGAGGTGGAGCACAGCCGCCATGTCTTCCCGGCCTTCAACGCCCCCGCCTATGTGCCCGAGGGCGACGACCTGGACGAGGCCGTGGGCATGATCGCCAGCGCCAAGCGCCCGATCATCCTGGCCGGGATCGGCGCCAAGGACGCGGTCGAGCAGATCAAGAAACTGGCGGATCGCCTGCAGGCCCCCCTGGCCACCACGCTCAAGGCCAAGGGCATGTTCAACGACCACCCCTATAACATCGACATCTTCGGAACCCTGTCGACGCCCGCCGCCTATGATGCCATCGCCAAGGCGGATTGCGTCGTCGCCTTTGGCACCTCGCTGCACCATTTCACCACCGACAAGGGCGCGCTGATGAAGGGCAAGCGGGTGGTGCAGATCAACGATACCGTCACCGAGGTGGCCAAGAACTACCACCCGGATGCGGCCCTGGTGGCCGATGCGGGGCTGACGGCGGACAATATCGTCTGGTGGCTGGATGAGGCCGAAATCCCCGGCACCGGCTTCACCGCCGAACTGGACATGGAGGTGCTGACCGCCCACCCCAAGGGCGATCCCGACAAGGCCAAGCCCGGTTACGTGAACTTCGAATATGCGCTTGACCGGCTGGAGGAGGCCCTGCCCAAGGACCGCTTCCTGACCACCGATGGCGGCCGGTTCATGACCGAGGTCTGGTGCCGCGTCTCCTGCCCCAATGCCGAAAGCTTCATCGCCACCACCAATTTCGGCTCCATCGGCCTAGGCCTGCAGGTCGCGATCGGCGCGGGCTTCGCGACGCCAAACCGCCCCGTAGCGCTGTTCACCGGCGATGGCGGTTTCATGATGGGCGGGATCAACGAGTTCAACACCGCCGTGCGCATGAAACAGGATCTGATCGTGATCGTGGCCAATGATTCCGCCTATGGCGCCGAGCATATCCAGTTCCTGGACCGCAAGATGGATCCCGGCCTTTCGATGTTCGACTGGCCCTCCTTCGCGCAGGTGGGCACTGCCCTGGGCGGTCAGGGTATCCTGGTGAATTCGGTTGAAACCCTGGAACAGGCGCTCAAGGCGATCGAGACCCGGGACAAGCCCCTGTTGATCGAATTGATGCTGGACCCCAACGACGTCCCGCGCATGCGGATCTGACCCCTCGGGGTCAGGTCTTGCCCGCCCCTGATCGGCGGGAACGGACCGGCATATCAAAAGCGTGGTTTTCGCCCTCCCCGGCCGTACAAGGGCTGGGGGAGGACTTATGGATGCCTTGGACGCGTGAGCGATACGTCCGCCGGCGCGGGAAGCGGAATTTTCAACATCGCGGGACCTGGCCATACGAGAGGCACGCTTTGCTGCGTGTGAACTGCTTGATGGGCGCGATATTGGCGCTGGGCTGGTTTTTGAGTGCCAATGCGGGCGCTAGGAACGCTATGATCCGCAAGGGGTGTATCGCGTCTCAAGGTCGTGCGGGCCGTTCAGGAAACGGCCCCAGAGCATTGCCAAGCCCGACTCGCTTGTTCAGAGGTATTTGATATTAAAAGGCTGCCACGTGTTGAAAAAGTTGAATTGTGAAATACGCTCCGCCGCCTTACGTGACGGCGGTGAGGGGCTTTTCGCCGTTGAAACTAGCGACTTGTGTCCTATCTCTTTATTAGGGAATGTGGCGTACACAGTGGAACACCTGTGGATGGACAGGAGTTGACAATTTGTGCTTAGCTGGCGCAAAGACGCCACAAACGGATGCTAAGAGAGTACCCAAATACCCAGTAGACACTGGGTCTCAGCTACCGAACTGGCTGAGAATCAACCGAAATTCGGACGTTAGAAGTCGAATCGGAAATATTGGAGAATAGGAATGAATCGTACACCAGCCAAACAAGCAGGTGGGAAATGGGCTGAAAATGCCTTCCCCCCGGAAGCGGCAATGAACTTCGACGAATTCGACCCTGAACAAGTTCGTAACCTGAAGGCCACCCTTGAGAAAGAACTTGAGGGCGACGAATGGGAAGTCGTAGACGGGACCAAGTTCCCCTATGCCTGAATGGGTGAAAGTCCCTCCGCAAGCTTATTCGATTGTTACCGGGTTTTACCCGGAGACCAAACCCAAGGACGGCAGCCCAGACTGCCGTCCTTTGCTTGTTACGCAGGTCCTTCAGTCCAGCAAGACAGGTGAAACCGCTGTCCGCGTTTGCTACGGAACGACAAAGCTCAAGTTTCCGCAACGGGCAAACGTTGACCTCATTGTTCAAAATTCATCGGACTTGGACGCCTGCGGCCTATTGCGGCCAACGAGGTTTGTTGTTGACCCGTCTCAGCAGGTTATTTTGCGCTGGGGCGATACACACTTCAAGCCTTGGACTGGCTGCGTTCATCCGCGTCGAGGGATGCTACCGCTGGATCTTCAGAAGGATTATGCTTGGCTCATGGCCCAGCATCTTTGACAGCACATTCGTTTTAGTTTCACAAGCCAGCTCTATCGTAAATTTACCTCCCCCGTGATGAACGCCTGCCTCGTAGTGCCAACTTGTGGCACAAAGCGATAAATAGCTGAAGTCAATCTTTTCCAATAGAACCTTGGTGTTTTCACGGTCATGGCGCACGCCTCCGCCGAGCCATGCACTGGTGGGCTGGCGTCCCTTCACTTTCCGTGGCTGATTGTTCCTTCAGCATTCAAGGATCTTGTTTCAAAGTCCCACCCGTCACGCACCATCTGGTTGATGATAGTTGCTAGATAGCGCGCCAACCTGCGCTTCGCTGTCACTTGCGCTGTGTGCAGCATTGCCCTGACCAGCTGAGCAAACTGAAGGACCACTCTCGGGAAGTCTTTCGCTTCTGCAGCAGGGCCTTCGCTGCAACGTGCGTGAGTGTCTCGTTCAGGCTGAATCGTGCCCCCTCACTCCCCCCGCTCCTCCTCCAGCCTCCGCCGGGCATTCAGCGCGATGCGCAGGATGGTGTTGTCATTCTCATGCGCCTGGATGTGGCCCGACAGCAGCGCCATCCAGTAGATGCGCAGAACCGCGTTGATGCGGCGGCTGTAGTTGGGGCCCAGCTTGCGGAACCAGCGCACCATGTCCGCGTCCAGCCGGATCGTCACCCGCGTCTTGGGCCGGTCGATGCGTTGCCAGCTGTCCATGCCGTGCCAGTCCACGGGCAGGCTGTTGCCCAGCCATTCGCGCCGCAGGGCGGATTGCAGCTCTTCCAGCTCTTGCTGCATTTCGGCGTCATAATGTTTGCGGCTGGGCATCGGATGGGGGCGGTCTGGCTATCTGCGTTCGAGATCAGCATGGGCCATTTGCCTTAAGGGCGGCTCATGCCTCCGGTCGCTGGGGCGGCAACGGGCGGTGCATGCCCGCTGTACAGGCGGTGTACGGGGGGTGCACAGGTGGTGCATGGGGGGTGACGCCTGTTTTTCTTGCCTCGGGGCGCAATCCTGATATACGCGCGCTCATGCTGGATTCCGTCACAAACCGCCCCGAATTGCCGCCCGAAATCGCGCGCCGCCGCACCTTTGCGATCATCTCGCACCCGGATGCGGGCAAGACCACGCTGACCGAGAAATTTCTCCTTTATGGTGGCGCCATCCAGATGGCCGGTCAGGTGCGCGCCAAGGGCGAGGCACGGCGCACGCGGTCGGACTTCATGCAGATGGAAAAGGACCGGGGCATCTCGGTCTCAGCCTCGGCAATGTCGTTTGACTTCAAGGAGTTCCGCTTCAACCTGGTGGACACACCCGGCCACTCGGACTTTTCCGAGGACACCTATCGCACGCTGACGGCGGTGGATGCGGCGGTGATGGTGATCGACGGCGCCAAGGGGGTGGAAAGCCAGACCCAGAAGCTGTTCGAGGTCTGCCGCCTGCGCGATCTGCCGATCCTGACCTTCTGTAACAAGATGGACCGGGAGAGCCGAGATACCTTTGAGATCATTGATGAAATCCAGGAAATGCTGGCGATTGACGTGACGCCCGCCAGCTGGCCCATCGGGGTGGGCCGCGATTTCATCGGCTGCTATGACCTGCTGCGCGACCGGCTGGAGCTGATGGACCGCGCCGACCGCAACAAGGTGGCCGAGAGCATCTCGATCGAGGGGCTGGACGATCCCAGACTGGCCGAACACGTGCCCGCGCATCTTCTGGAGAAATTCCTGGAAGAAGTTGAAATGGCAAAGGAACTTTTGCCAGCCCTGGATCCGCAATCGGTGCTGGAAGGGCATATGACCCCGATCTGGTTCGGCTCGGCGATCAACTCCTTCGGGGTGAAGGAACTGATGGACGGGATCGGCACCTACGGGCCGGAACCGCAGCCTCAGCAGGCCAGCCCCCGCCAGATCTGCCCCGAGGAAAAGAAGGTCGCCGGTTTCGTGTTCAAGGTGCAGGCCAATATGGATCCCAAGCACCGCGACCGTGTCGCCTTCCTGCGCCTGGCCTCGGGCCATTTCAAACGCGGCATGAAGCTGACCCATGTGCGCACGAAAAAGCCGATGGCGATCTCCAACCCGGTGCTGTTCCTCGCCTCCGACCGGGAGCTGGCGGAAGAGGCCTGGGCAGGCGATATCATCGGTATCCCCAACCACGGCCAGCTGCGCATCGGTGATACGCTCACCGAAGGCGAAGCCCTGCGGGCGACCGGCATCCCCTCCTTTGCGCCGGAATTGCTGCAGACCGTGCGCGCGGGCGACCCGATGAAGGCGAAACATCTGGAAAAAGCCCTGATGCAATTTGCCGAAGAAGGGGCCGCCAAGGTCTTCAAACCCTCCTTTGGTTCGGGCTTCATCGTCGGCGTTGTCGGCGCGCTTCAGTTCGAGGTGCTCGCCAGCCGGATCGAGATGGAATACGGGCTGCCGGTGCGGTTCGAGGCATCGCAGTTCACCTCGGCCCGCTGGGTCAGCGGTGACAAGCCCGCGGTGGAAAAGTTCATCAACGCCAACAAGCAGCATATCGCGACCGACCACGACGGCGACACCGTCTACCTGACGCGCCTGCAATGGGACATCGACCGGGTCGAGCGGGATTATCCGGACTTGAAACTGACTGCGACCAAGGAAATGATGGTCTAGACCACCTCAGACCACCGAGACGGAACCAAATCACGCATGGACATTGCCAACGAGATCTACCCCGGCGGTTTCCATCGCTTGATGCGGCGCCATGATCGCAAGTCGCGCCCCTATACCGGCTCGGCCGAACTGCTGGAAAAGATCGGCACGAACCTTGATGATCTGCAGGCCCGTGTGGTTCCGGCGCAAAACCCGGAAGACCGGCCAAAGATCAAACAGCATATCGAAACCAAGTGGTTCGAGATCCGGGGCGAGTTCGAGGGGCGCAGCGAGCTGGAAGCGACCCATGCCCTGTGCATCGCCATCCTGCGGCGGGAAAACCCGCCCGCGCAGGCACGGGATCTGTTCCTGCAGATCTGGCGCGAACGCGGCAGGTATTTCGCCGACACATTGGACACGCGCTGGCTGATCTCTTCGGCAACCACCTTTGGCGACCATGGCGAGACAGAAGCGCAGCGGCGGGGCGGGCAAGGCCTGTCGATGCTCTTTGACCTGATCAAACTGCACGACAGCGAGCGCAGGCTGTCGGGGCGTCCCGGACATTTCGCCTTTCCCAGGCTGAAGCGGCGCAACTCGGATCATCCACTGGCCTTTGACATGACCCCCTACTCCCTGCAAACGGGAGACCTTGACATGAATATGCTGGCGCGTCTGTGGCACTGCGTCGAGGAAGACCCGGTCTTTCGACCGCTGGGCGCCCAGATGCTGCGCATGGTGATGACCGACAACCGCAGCATTTTTGCACGGCTCAGGCACTACAAGCGCAAGTCCGATGTGAACAAGATATGAGGACTTCGGCGGACAGATGGGGAATTGTCGCCACGGTAAAGGCCCCCGCCGCCGACATCTTGAACTGGGCCGCCTACCATATCGAAGCGGGCGCGCACCGGCTGTTCATCTACCTTGATGCCCCCTGCCCCGAGGCCCGCGATCTCCTTGCCCGGCACCCGAAGATCCGCATCTTCGACTGCGACGAGGCCTATTGGGCGCAACGCCGCAAGGGCGGCAAGCCCGAGAAACACCAGGTCCGCCAGACAATGAATGCAACCCGCGCCTATCGTCGGCAGACAAAGGGGCTGGACTGGTTGATCCACATGGATGTGGACGAATTCCTGTGGTCTGAGACCGATCTGGGCGAGGTTCTGGGCGCTTTGCCCGAAACCGCGCATTGTGCCCGCGCCTATCCGATTGAAGCCCTGGCCGGGGGCGATGGCACCGCCTTCAAGAGCCATATCGCAGCGGGCGCGAACCAGCTCTCTATCGCCGAGCGGGTTTACCCGACCTACGGCGAATACCTGTCCGGCGGATTTCTCAGCCACAGCCAGGGCAAGCTGTTCGTGCGCCCGGGATTGGAGCAGGCTCAGTTCCGCATCCATAACATCTACACCGAACAGGGTGAAAACCCAGGCCAGGCTATCCTGAACGGGGTCGACCTGTGCCACCTGCATGCCGCCGATTGGGACGCCTGGATCGCCCATTACCGATACCGCCTGGAAAAAGGCGCCTACCGATCCGAGCTGAAACCGATCCGGCCGCGCCACCAAGGCGGCGTGACCCTGCATGACCTGCTGTCGGCGATCGAAGAAGATCCGGGAACAGCAGGGCTAAAGGCGTTTTTCGAGGAAGTCTGCGCCGATACCCCTGCGCTGCGGGCGCGGCTGCAGGCGGAAGGGCTGCTCTGCCTGCGCGACCTGCAGCTTGAGGACAAGCGACAGAAACAGTTTCCAGAATTCGGCCAACGCCTGTTCTGATCTCTCCTGCAACAGGGTGTCGGGAAAATCAGGCTACAATTGACGATCTCACCTTATTTTGATAGACCGCGCCCCAAGCCGAAAGCTGCCAAACCGCATGACCTTGCGAGATCGGCTGGTACACACACGCGCGGGCCTGGTCAGTGTCCGCAATAACGGACGCAAATGACAAAATTCTCCGATCTGAACTTGAATCCCAAGGTCCTCAAGGCAATTGAGGAAGCCGGCTATGAAACCCCTACCCCCATCCAGGCCGGCGCCATCCCGCCCGCGCTGGAAGGGCGCGATGTTCTGGGGATCGCCCAAACCGGCACCGGGAAGACCGCTTCCTTTACCCTGCCGATGATCACGCTTCTGGCCCGTGGCCGCGCCCGAGCCCGCATGCCGCGCAGCCTGGTGCTCTGCCCGACGCGGGAACTGGCCGCCCAGGTGGCGGAAAACTTCGACACCTACACCAAACACATGAAACTGACGAAGGCGCTGTTGATCGGCGGTGTCAGCTTCAAGGAACAGGACCAGCTGATCGACAAGGGTGTCGATGTGCTAATCGCAACCCCCGGCCGCCTTCTGGACCATTTTGAACGCGGCAAGCTGATCCTTTCAGACGTCAAGGTCATGGTGATCGACGAAGCCGACCGGATGCTGGATATGGGCTTCATCCCCGATATCGAACGCATCTTCGGCCTGACGCCCTTTACCCGCCAGACGCTGTTCTTCTCGGCCACGATGGCGCCCGAGATCGAGCGGATCACCAATACCTTCCTCTCGAACCCGGAGCGGATCGAGATCGCCCGTCAGGCGACCACCTCGGAGACCATCGAACAGGCGGTGGTGGAATTCAAAGCCTCCCGCAAGGACCGCGAAGGCAGCGAGAAACGCAAGGTGCTGCGCGCGCTGATCGATCAGGAAGGCGACAAGCTGACCAATGCGATCATCTTCTGCAACCGCAAGACGGATGTGGATATCGTTGCAAAATCGCTGCGCAAATACGGCTATGATGCGTCGCCGATTCACGGCGACCTGGACCAGAGCCAGCGCACCAAGACCCTTGATGGCTTCCGGGAAGGCAATCTGCGCATCCTCGTGGCCTCGGATGTGGCCGCCCGTGGCCTTGATGTGCCCAGCGTCAGCCATGTGTTCAACTACGATGTCCCCGGCCATGCCGAAGACTATGTGCACCGCATTGGCCGCACCGGCCGTGCCGGCCGCGAGGGCAAGGCGATCACCATCTGCGTGCCGCGGGATGAAAAGGCGCTGGATGCGGTCGAAAGCCTTGTTCAGAAGACAATCAACCGGATGGAAAACCCGGTGAAGAAAGCCCCCGCGCGCAAGGCCGCTCCCAAAGAGGGCGAAGGGGAAGAAAAAGCAACGGAAGCGAAGACCAGCCGCAGCCGTTCCCGCAGCAAGTCCAAGGAGAAGGTCCAGTCCCAGGCCCCGGAGCAAGAGGCGCAGCCCCCCGCAGTGACCGAAAGCGCCGAGACCAAGAAGTCCTCGGAGAGCAAGAAATCGCGCGGCGGACGCAGCAGCACCAAGGATCGTCGCGACGACCGCAAGGTGGTGGTCGGCATGGGCGATCACATGCCCAGCTTCATCGCCATGTCCTTTGACGAACGCCGCGCCAGCTGACAGCTCCGTTTGAGGCTGCTGGTTTTGCGACCGTGCCCCTGCCGGGTGCGGTCGTTTTCATTTCTGCCCCCGCAGCCAGGCCAGGGATACGCGCAAGGGTTGCTTTGCACCTGCAGCATGGCGGCAATGACAATTTTGCCGGATGTCAAATGCGCTCTTTGCGCCTAATTGGGCGTCAGACACTGACACGCCCTAGCCGCTGAGACGCATTATGACACATTCCGACATCCCCTCCCTGTCCGCCGAAGACATCCAAGCCATCGAACGCCGGGCGCAGGCCATGCGCAGCCAGGCCATGGCCACCTTCCTGCGCGCAGGCTCTGCTGCCATCGTGACCGCTGCACAGAAGCTTGCGGCCCTGGTCCTGCGCCCGCGCCACGCCTGATTTCATTTCGAAGACCACCACTCACGAAAAAGCGCCCTGGCCGGATTGGTCAGGGCGCTTTTTTGTCTTTTCGTTTGCGGCTTAGCGCATGCGGCTGATCACCACCGTCACCTCGGGCTTCTTGCCGATCTCATTGTTGGCGGTCTGGCGCGCGATGCGGCGCAGTTCGCCCTCCAGCTTGTCGTCGTCACGCAGGGTCTTGGCCCCTGCCCGCATCAGGAACTGGTTGAGATCTTCCTCGATCACCTCAGCGAGGGCGGCGTCGGATGTGCCGGTTTCCGCCAGCCCCTTGATATCGCACCAGGGCTCGCCCAGCGGCTCATCTTCTTCATCCAGGATCACGGTCACGACCAAATGGCCGTTCAGCGCCATGCGGATACGATCCCGCACGATGCCATCAAGCGCGCCGATCTTCACGGTCCCATCCAGGTAGACCCGTCCGGTTTCCACAAAGTCCACCACCCGGGGCCCATCGCCCGCGAGATCCAGCATGGTGCCATTCACCGCCACGACGCTGGCGATACCGGCTTCCTCGGCGATGCGCGCATGCTGACGCAGGTGACGATGTTCACCGTGCATCGGCACCAGCATCTTCGGTTTTACCAGCGCATGCAGCTGCTCCAGATCGGGCCGGTTGGCATGACCCGACACGTGATACAGACCCGAGCTGTCATCCACCACATCGACGCCCCGCTCCGAGAACTGGTTCATGATACGGATCACGCCCTTCTCGTTGCCGGGAATGGTCTTGGAGGAGAAGAGGAACAGATCGCCCTCTTTCAGCTCCAGCCCGCGGTACTTGCCACGTGCCATCTGCGCGGTGGCCGCACGGCGTTCGCCCTGGCTGCCGGTGGTGATCAGCATCAGGTTTTCGCGCGGCACGTCCTGCGCTTCCTCGGGCTGGATCACCTTCGGAAAATCGGTCAGCACGCCGGTTTCCACCGCCGCCTCGACCATGCGCAGCATCGCGCGGCCCAAGAGCACAATAGACCGCCCGGCCCGCTCGCCCGCTTCAGCAAGGGTTTTGACCCGGGCGACGTTGGAGGCAAAGGTGGTCGCCGCGACCAGACCCTTTGCCTCGCCGATCAGCCGGGTGATCTCGGGCGCAAGTTCCGCTTCCGAGCGGCCCGGATGGGCGGAAAACACATTGGTGGAGTCGCAGATCATCGCCTGCACGCCATCCTTGGCGATCTCTTTCCACATGTCCGGATCAAAGGGTTCGCCCACCAGTGGGTTCGGATCCAGCTTGAAGTCGCCGGTATGGACCACCCGCCCGGCGGGCGTATCGATCACCAGTGCGCCGCTTTCGGGGATGGAGTGGGACATGGGGGCAACGCCCACCGTAAAGGGGCCAAGCTTGGTCACCTCGGGCCAGGCCGAGACGGTCTGCACCATCTTGGGATCATGGCCCCGCTCTTCCATCTTGCGGCGCGCCAGATTGGCGGTAAAGGCGCGGGCATAGACCGGCACCCGTAGATCACCGTAAAGGTGGGCCACCGCGCCGATGTGGTCTTCGTGACCGTGGGTGATGAACACCGCCTCCAGCTGGTCCACCCGCTGTTTCAGCCAGGTGATGTCGGGCATGATCAGATCCACGCCCGGGCTGGTATCCATATCCGGGAAGGCCACGCCCAGATCCACCAGGATCAGCCGTTCCTTGCCCGGTTTGCCGTAGCCATAGACATAGGCGTTCATGCCAATTTCACCTGCCCCGCCAAGGGGCAGATAGATCAATCTCTCAGTGCTCATTCGGAGTACCGTTATCCTTGTTATATTGATGGATGACCTGCAGACCATGCATGGTGAGATCATCCTCATATGCGTCGAACAGATCAGCCGTTTGCTGGAACAAAGGCGCCAGCCCGCCTGTTGATATCACTTTCATGGGCACGCCGCGCTCGTCCTTGATGCGGGTGCAGATTTCACGGACAAGGCCGACATAGCCCCAGAAGACGCCGGATTGCATGCAGGCGACGGTATTGGTGCCGATGACCCTCGGCGGTTTCGAGATGTCCACATGGGGCAAGGCCGCGGCCGCCTGGTGCAGCGCTTCGAGGCTGAGGTTGACACCCGGTGCAATCACCCCCCCCACATAGGCGCCATCCTCGGCCACCACATCGAAGGTGGTCGCGGTGCCAAAATCCACCATCACCAGATTGCCGCCATATAGGTCAAAGCCCGACACCGTGTTGACCAACCGGTCGGGGCCGACAGCGGTGCCTTCATCGACCCGCACTTCCACCGGCAAGAGGCAATCGGGTTTCCCGACCACCAGCGGCCTTGTGTTGAAATAGCGATCGCCCAGCACACGCAGGTTGAAGACCACCCGCGGCACGGTCGAGGAAACGATCATATCGGTGATATCCGCCTCGATGCCCTGCAACCGCATCAGCGTGTTGAGCCAGACGAAATACTGATCCGCCGTGCGCCGCCAGTCGGTCGCCGTGCGCCAGGTGCCGATGAACTGCTCCCCATCCCAGATCGAGAAGACAGTATTGGTATTGCCACAATCAACGGCCAGAAGCATGGGCACGCCTTTCCTAGAAATAGACATCCGCGGCGGGAATGGTGACGCGGCCTTTGGCGCTGTTTAGGACAAGGTTGCCCTGGGCGTCCACCGTTTCAAAGGTGCCCTCGGTTTCCGACGTTGCGGTGCGGGCGGTGATGACCTCCCCCAGCTTGGCCGCGCGGGCCAGCCAGGCGGTGCGGATCGGCTCGAACCCATAGGTCACGAACTGCTGCTCATAGCGGGCATAGGCCTCTGCCAGGGCCTCGAGGAAATCCTCGGGGCCGACCTGCATCCCGGTTTCCGAGAGCAGCGACACCGGCCAGACGGCACCCGGCTCCAGCCATTCCTTCATCGGGGTTTCCATCAAGTTGACCCCGATCCCGATCGACAGATAGGTGACCCCGCTCCCCTGGCCTGCGCTTTCCAAGAGGATCCCCGCCAGCTTGCCACCGTTCAGCAGCACATCGTTGGGCCATTTCAGGGCCAAGCCATCGGTGCGGCCCGTCAAGGCGACGCATGCATCGAACAACGCCAGAGAGGCCACGAAACTTCGCAGGGCCACCTGATCGGCGGCGCCTTCGGGACGCATCACCAGCGTGGCGGCAAAGTTGCCTTTCGGATCCTTCCAGTCCCGCCCCCGGCGCCCGCGCCCCTTGGTCTGACGCAGGGCCAGGATCCACTCGGGGCCCGACAACTCGCCTGCAATCCGGGCGGCTTCGTCCAGGGTGCTGTCCACCTCGGCCAGCACGCGTTTGCCATATCCCACTGGCCAGGTCATCGCTGTCACCCTTTGTCCAAATGCGCAAAAGGCCCGGTCCTGCGACCGGGCCTTTTGTGTTTGTCACTTTGCTTGATCAATTGACAAGAGTTGCAGCCGCCGCAGCAGCAGCCCCGTCGATGCCAAATTGATAGACGACCCCGATCAGCATCAGCGCAGCCGACGCCATCAGCCCCAGGGTCAGAACCGGCGACCCCTTGGCCTCGACCTCTCCCTCGGAGGCGCCGAAGTACATGTAGAAGACGATCCGCAGGTAGTAGAAGGCACCAATGACCGAGGCCACGGCGGAGGCAATGACCAACCCCATCAGGCCCGCATCCACACCCGCCTGCCAGACGCCCAGCTTGGCAAAGAAGCCCAACATCGGCGGAACGCCAGCCAGCGAGAACATCAGGACCAGAACCGCCAGCGCCTTGCCCGGCTCACGCGATGCGAATTGGTTCAGAGCGTCGATATCGGTGACCGGCTTGCCGTCCTTTTCCAGCATCAGGATGAAGGAGAAGGTGCCGACATTCATGGTGACGTAGATCGCAAGGTACACGAGCATCGCCGAAACACCCGCTTCGGTGCCCGCGGCCAGGCCGATCAGCGCATAGCCCATATGCGCGATGGACGAGAAAGCCATCAGGCGCTTGATGTCACGCTGACCGATGGCCGCAACAGCGCCCAGGAACATCGACAGCACGGACAACACGACGATGACCTGCTGCCAGTCAACAATGGCGCCGCCAAAGGCGTCATGCAGCACGCGGGCAAACAGCCCCATAGCAGCCACTTTCGGTGCGGTGGCAAAGAAGGCGGTGACCGGCGTGGGGGAGCCTTCGTAGACATCCGGCGTCCACATATGAAAGGGCACGGCAGAGACCTTGAAGGCCATGCCCGAGATCAGGAAGACGAGGCCAAAGAGCATGCCCAGCGACATGTGGCCATGTTCCGCGACCTGGATGATGCCCGCGAACTTGGTGGTTCCGGCAAAGCCATAGACCAGCGATGCACCATACAAGAGCAGACCCGAGGAGAGCGCGCCGAGCACGAAATACTTGAGGCCGGCTTCGGTGGATTTCACGCTGTCACGACGCAGGGAGGCAACCACGTAAAGCGCCAGCGACTGCAGCTCGAGCCCCATGTAGAGCGCCATCAGATCGCCAGCGGAGACCATGACCATCATGCCGACCGCGGAAAGCGCGATCAGGATGGGGTATTCGAAGGGCAGCATGCCGCGGCGCGACATGTAGTCCTGCCCCATGATCATCACGGCAGCGGCGGCCACCAGGATCACCACCTTGGCAAAGCGCGAGAAACCGTCGTCGACGAACATGCCGCCGAATGCCTCTTGGCTGCCGTTACCGCCGGTGGCGATCCAGACCGCCAGCGCGACCATCAGACCGCCGGTGACCCAGACCAGCGTCGAAGCCAGCTTGTCCTTGCCGGTATAGACCGCGGCCAGCAGCGCAACCATTGCGTAAAGCGCCAGAACAATCTCTGGCAGGACGATGGAGAGATCAGCTTGGATCATCTGCCTTGGCTCCCTTAGTGCGAAGCAATCTGGGTCGCAGACGCGGTGTCAGCGGCGGCCAGAGATTGGTTGAAGTTCGAGATCAGCGCCTCGGTGGACGGGCCGATGATATCGGTGACAAGCGACGGGTAGACGCCCAGCAGAATGGTCATCACCACCAGCGGCGCAAAGATGAACCGCTCGCGGGCGTCCATGTCCTTGATGGTCTTGAGGCTTTCCTTGATCAGATCACCAAAGACCACGCGGCGAAAAAGCCACAGCGCATAACCAGCCGAGAAGATCACCCCGGTTGCGGCGACAGCCGCCACCCAGGTGTTTTTCTGGAAGGTGCCCATCAGGGTCAGGAATTCACCGACAAAGCCCGAGGTGCCCGGCAGGCCCACGTTGCCCATGGTGAAGAACATGAAGACCAGCGCGTAAGCCGGCATGCGGATCACAAGGCCGCCATAGGCGTCGATGTCGCGGGTGTGCATACGGTCATAGATGACGCCCACGCACAGGAACAATGCGGCCGAGATGAAGCCGTGGCTCAGCATCTGGAAGATCGCGCCGTCAATGCCCTGCTGGTTGGCCGCAAAGATGCCCATGGTGACAAAGCCCATATGCGCGACGGACGAATAGGCGATCAGCTTCTTCATGTCCTCCTGCACCATCGCCACCAGCGAGGTGTAGACAACCGCGATGGCCGACATCCAGAGGATCAGGTCAGTCATCACATCCGCACCCACCGGGAACATCGGCAAGGAGAAGCGCAGGAAGCCGTAACCGCCCATCTTCAGGAGGATCGCCGCCAGCACGACAGACCCAGCCGTCGGCGCCTGCACGTGCGCGTCGGGCAGCCAGGTGTGCACCGGCCACATCGGCATCTTCACCGCAAAGGAGGCGAAGAACGCCAGGAACATCAGCGTCTGCATGCCGCCAACGATATGGACGCCCAGAACATCAAAGCTTGCAGCCGAGAAGCTGTGCGTCAGCAGGGTCTCGATATCGGTGGTGCCCGCATCGGCGTACATCGCCACCATGGCCACCAGCATCAGCACCGAGCCGAAGAAGGTATAGAGGAAGAACTTGAAGGAGGCGTAGATCCGCTCCTTGCCACCCCAGATGCCGATGATCAGGAACATCGGAATGAGGCCCGCCTCGAAGAACAGGTAGAAGAGCACCAGATCCAGCGCCATGAAGACACCCAGCATCAGGGTCTCAAGCAGCAGGAAGGCCACCATGTATTCCTTGACCCGGGTGGTCACGTTCCAGCTGGCCAGGATGGTCAGCGGCATCACGAAGGTGGTGAGCATCACGAACAGCACCGAAATGCCATCGACGCCCATCTTGTACTTCAGGCCAAAGATCCACTCGGCCTCTTCCACGAACTGAAAGCCCGTATTGGCAGGGTCGAAGTCCAGGTAGATCGCCAGCGACACCAGGAAGGTGATCGAGGTCGCCAGGAGCGCGATCCATTTGGCGTTGCGTTGTGCCGCAGCATCCTCTCCCCGGAGCAGCAGGGCCATCAGGCCCGCCGCAAAAGCCGGGATAAAGGTGACAATAGAAAGGATGTTGTCCATCAGTGCGCTCCTCCGCCGATCGACATCCAGGTGACAAGGGCGGCAATGCCCAGCACCATCCAGAAGGCATAGGTAAAGATGAAGCCGGACTGGGCCCGGCCAGCGAGACGGGTGAAGAAGGGCACGATGCCCATGGCCACACCGTTCAGGAAACCGTCGATCGTCTTGCCGTCGCCCTTGCGCCAGAAGAAGCGACCGATCGCAATGGCCGGTTTGACAAAGATCGCATCATAGAGCTCGTCAAAGTACCACTTGTTCTTGAGGAACAGATACAAGGGGCGCTGGTTCTCTGCCAGGCGTGCGGGCAGCGAGGGGTTCCAGATGTAGAACCACAGCGCCATGATCAGACCGCCCAGCATGGCGATGAACGGCGACACCTTCACCCATTTCGGAGCGGCATGGGCATCGTCCAGTACGGTGTTGTCCGGCGCGATGTACAGCGCCCCCTCGCCCGGCTTGCCGGTGAAGACATAATGATGTTCACCCTTGGCAACTTCGCCGTGATCGTCCTTCGCCTCACCATGCGCAGCTTCTTCGCCGTGACCTCCGGCCTCAGCCTCGGCGTAGGGAATGCCGTAGAACTTGCCCACCGTGTCGGTGTGACCAAAGAAGCTGTTGTACCAGATCATGCCGGAGAAGACCGCACCGAGTGCCAGAACGCCCAGCGGGATCAGCATGACCATCGGGCTTTCATGCGCGTGATCATGGGTGTGCTTATCGCCGCGCGGCTTGCCGTAGAAGGTCAGGAAGATCAGGCGCCACGAGTAGAACGAGGTCATCGCGGCAGCCACGACCAAGAGCCAGAAGCCGTAGGACGATCCGCCCGCATAGGCGCTTTCGATGATTGCGTCCTTGGAGAGGAAACCGGCAAAGCCGAAGTGGGTGAGCGGAATACCAACACCGGTGATGGCCAGCGTGCCGATCATCATCGCCGCAAAGGTATAGGGGATCTTCTTGCGCAGACCACCGTAGTTCATCATGTCCTGCTCGTGGTGCATCGCGTGGATCACGGAGCCCGCGCCAAGGAACAGCATCGCCTTGAAGAAGGCGTGGGTGAACAGGTGGAACATTGCCGCCGAATACATGCCGACACCAGCAGCCACGAACATGTAACCAAGCTGCGAACAGGTGGAATAGGCGATGACGCGCTTGATGTCGGTCTGAACCAGGCCCACGGTCGCGGCAAAGAAGGCTGTCGTGGCGCCCAGCACCGTGATGAACATGGTCGCTTGCGGTGCAACCTCCATCAGCGGCGACATGCGGCAGACCAGGAAGACGCCGGCGGTCACCATGGTTGCGGCGTGGATCAGCGCCGACACAGGGGTCGGGCCTTCCATCGCGTCCGGCAGCCAGGTGTGCAGGATCAGCTGCGCCGATTTACCCATGGCGCCGATGAACAGCAACACCGCCAGAAGGTTCGCCGCATTCCATTCGCCCCAGAGGAAGCTCAGCTGGGTTTCGGCAATCTCGGGCGTGGCCGCGAAGATGTCGTTGAAGCTGATGCTGTCGGTCAAGAGGAACAGGCCAAAGATACCCAGCGCAAAGCCGAAGTCACCGACACGGTTGACGATAAAGGCCTTCATCGCCGCCGCATTGGCCGAGGGCTTGCGGTAGTAGAACCCGATCAGCAGGTAAGAGGCAACGCCCACGCCTTCCCAGCCAAAGAACATCTGCACTAGGTTGTCCGAGGTCACCAGCATCAGCATCGCAAAGGTGAAGAAGGACAGGTAGGCAAAGAAGCGCGGCTTGTAGCTTTCGCCGTCTTTCCACTGCGGGTCATGCGCCATGTAGCCAAAGGAGTAGAGATGCACGAGGCTCGAGACCGTGGTCACAACGATCAGCATGATCGCGGTCAGACGGTCCAGCCGGATCCCCCAGGAGGTCGAGAGCGAACCGCTCTCGATCCAGCGCAGGATCTCGATGTTCTGGGTGGTGCCATCGAAGGTCAGGAAGACGGTCCAGGACAGCACGGCAGAGAGGAACAGCAGCCCCGTGGCCGTGATCATCGCCGCCTTTTCGCCGATGAACTTCCAGCCAAAGCCGCAGATCACTGCCCCGACCAGAGGGGCAAAGAGAAGGATGGTTTCCATGACGCTTTAGCCCTTCATCACGTTGATATCTTCGACGGCGATGGTGCCGCGGTTACGGAAGAAGCAAACCAGGATCGCAAGGCCGATGGCGGCCTCGGCGGCGGCCACGGTCAGCACGAACAGGGTAAAGACCTGCCCCACCAGATCGCCCAGGAAGCTGGAGAAGGCCACAAGGTTGATGTTCACCGCCAAGAGCATCAACTCGATGCTCATCAAGAGGATGATCACGTTCTTGCGGTTCAGGAACAGGCCAAAGATGCCAATGACGAACAGCGTCGCCGCAACGGTGAGATAGTGTTCAAGTCCGATCATCGCCTTACAGCCCCTGCCCCGGTTTTACGTCCTTGAGTTCCATCGCCTTGGCCGGGTCGCGCATCATCTGGGCGACGATGTCCTGGCGCTTGACGTCCTTGCGGTGGCGCAGGGTCAGCACGATGGCGCCGATCATGGCGACCAGCAGGATCAGACCCGCCAGCTGGAACAGAAGGAAGTATTGGTCATAGATGATGAGGCCAAGCGCCTCGGTGTTGTGCTTGTCTGCCGGGACCGGCTGCGCGATCAGGTCGGATGCCAGCGGCGCGCTGACCCAGGTGCCATAGGCCATGACCAGCTGCATCAGGATCACAAGCCCGATCAGCAAGGCGACCGGCATGTAGCGGGCCATCTCGGCCTTCAGCTCGGCAAAGTCCACATCCAGCATCATCACCACGAAGAGGAACAGAACCGCGACCGCCCCCACGTAGACGATGACCAGCAGCATGGCGACGAATTCCGCCCCCAGAAGCACGAACAGCCCGGCCGAGGAAATGAAGGCCAGGATCAGCCACAGCACAGAATGCACCGGCTGACGGCTGATCACGGTGAACAGCCCGCCGGTGATGGCGCTGATGGCGAAGAGGTAGAAGGCAAAAACGCTCATGTCTCATCGTCCCTTTTGTCGTCCAGGACCTCTTGCGCCAGCTCCAGCGCCCGGGTCATGGCCGGGATGCCGGCAAAGACCGACATCTGTCCGATCGTTTCAACGATCTCTTGTTTCTTCGCGCCCGCCTCGAGTGCGTGGCGCACGGTCTGGCGCAGGGCGGTATCCGCCTGTGCGCCCTGCATGGTCAGCCCCGCCAACGTCAAAAGCAGGCGGGTCTTGGCATCCAGACCGTCCTTGTTGACGGTCTTGCCGAACATCAGTTCCATGGCCTCTTTGGGCATGGTCGGCCACAGCGCCTCGAACCCTTTCATGGCCTCGGCAGGCGAGAAATGCTCAAGCGCCGGATTGAACGCTTTTGCCATCTCATGGGCCTGGGCCATCATGGCCTCGAAGGGGTTCTTTGGCGTCTCGGTCATGGTCCTATCACCGGTAGGGTGCGTCGATTTCCAGGTTGCGGGCGATTTCGGCTTCCCAGCGTTCCCCGTTCGAAAGCAGCTTTTCCTTGTCGTAGAACAGCTCTTCGCGGGTTTCGGTGGCGAATTCGAAGTTCGGCCCTTCCACGATGGCATCCACCGGGCAGGCTTCCTGGCAGAAACCGCAGTAGATGCATTTGGTCATGTCGATGTCGTAACGCGTGGTGCGGCGGCTGCCGTCCTCGCGCGGTTCGGCATCGATGGTGATCGCCTGCGCCGGGCAAACGGCCTCGCAGAGTTTGCAGGCAATGCAGCGTTCCTCGCCGTTGGGGTAACGGCGCAGGGCGTGCTCACCACGAAAGCGCGGGGACAGCGGGCCCTTTTCGTGCGGGTAGTTCAGGGTGGCCTTGGGGGCGAAGAAATACTTCAGTCCCAGTTTGAAGCCGACCCAGAAATCCTGCAGCAGGAAGTATTTGGCGGCGCGGGTGTAATCGATCTGCGTCATGATCAGCCCCCTGTTGTCCAGCGTGCGAAAGCACCCCAGAACCAGTCGAATTTTGCAGCGAAGGAGACGAAGACCACCCAGACGAGGCTGAAGGGCAGGAAGACCTTCCAGCCAAGGCGCATCAGCTGATCATAGCGATAGCGCGGGGTGATCGCCTTCACCATTGCGAAGAGGAAGAAGAAGAAGGCCATCTTGCCCACCATCCACAGAACACCGTCCGGCAGGCCGGGGATCGGGGAAAGCCAGCCGCCAAAGAACAGCAGCGTGGTCAGGGCGCACATCAGGAAGATGGCGATATATTCACCGGCCATGAACAGAAGGAAGGGCGTGGCCGAATATTCCACCTGATAGCCAGCCACCAGTTCCGATTCCGCTTCGGGCAGGTCGAACGGCGGGCGGTTGGTTTCCGCAAGCGCCGAGATGAAGAACAGGAAGACCATCGGGAAATGCGGCAGCCAGTACCAGTTGAACAGGCCCGCATTGCCATCCTGCGCGCGCACGATGTCACCGAAGTTCATCGAACCGGTCGACAGGATCACACCGATGATGATCAACCCGATGGAGACCTCGTAGGAAATCATCTGCGCGGCAGAGCGCAAGGAGCCAAGGAAGGGATATTTCGAGTTCGACGCCCAGCCGCCCATGATGACGCCGTAGACCTCGAGGCTGGACACCGCAAAGACGTAGAGGATCGCGACGTTGATATCGCTCAGCACCCAGCCATCGTTGAAGGGGATCACCGCCCAGGCGATCATCGCCAGCACGAATGAGGTGAGCGGCGCCAGGATGAAGACGGCGCGGTCCGCACCGGCGGGGATCACGACCTCTTTCACCACGTATTTCAACGCATCGGCCACCGATTGCAGCAGGCCATAGACGCCCACCACGTTGGGGCCCCGGCGCATCTGCACCGCCGCCCAGATCTTGCGGTCCCCGTAGACCAGGAACAGGAGCGAAATCATGACAAAGGCAACAACTGCAAGAACTTGCGCCAATATCAGAACGGCGATGCCGCCTGGGGTGTTAAAGAAGTCAGCCATAGGTCCTCACACCGTGGGTATTCCGTTTGCCTTGCAGTCCGCCACCACGACTTCGGCGTCGATGGTGCGCAGACCGCGCGGGAGGGCAGGCGAGATGGTGTAGACAGCATCTGCAGTCTGATTGCCACCCTCTTGTTTCATTTTTGTACGCACGTGACGCGCAAACCCGTAACCCCGGATCAGCGCATATTGCGCGGCGGCACATTCGGCATAGTCATCCAGCTCCGCCTTAGCGCGGGCGCCGGACATCGTGACGTTGAACTGCACCAGATCGCCGCCCAGCAGGCTGGTCTTCACCCCTTTGTATTGGGGAGAAGTCTCACCGGTGCCGGGCGCCTGCGCACAGGCCCCCAGCATCAGGGACGATATGAGTGCCGCGCGGATCACTCTGCCGCGATCTTGTCTGTGTTGCGGGCCTTCGCATTGGCCGAAAGTTCGGCCATCAGCTGCGACGCACGCGCAATCGGGTTGGTCAGGTAGAAATCCTTCACCGCAGGCAGGAAGTCCGCCTTGCCCAGCGGTTCGCTCTCCAGTGCCACGACTTCGTTCTCGGCAACCTCGCCCACTTTCGCCAGATGCGGCACCTCTGCGACCAGCGCCTTGCGCAGCTGCGCCAGCGAGTCATAGGGCAGTGTCGCTCCGAGTTCGGCGCTGAGCGCGCGCAGGATGGCCCAGTTCTCTTTCGCGTCACCCGGAGCAAAGCCGGCGCGGAACGCAAGTTGCGGGCGGCCTTCGGTGTTGACGAAGAGACCGTTCTCCTCGGTATAGGCGGCGCCCGGCAGGATCACATCGGCGCGATGCGCGCCGCGGTCACCATGGCTGCCCTGATAGATCACGAAGGCACCCGGATCGATCTCGACCTCATCGGCGCCGAGGTTGTAGATCACCTCTGCCCCGTCGATGGCCGCAGCCATGCCGCCCTCGGTCACGGCCCCGATATCCATGGCGCCCACGCGGGCTGCTGCGGAATGCAGCACCAGCACCTTGGCGCCGGATTTGGCGGCCAGCTCCTGAACCTTGGCCATCACGGCCAGACCGTCCGCCTCGCGCAGGGCGCCCTGGCCAACGATGATCACCGGCGCCTTATCCGCGATGTCATGGGCGTTCTGGGCCGCGGCCTCCAGCGCGGCACGATCGGTGCCGATATGCTCGTAGTCATAGGTCAGATCCGCAGCGACGCCGATCAGACCAACGTTGGCCCCATTCAGCCAGGCCTTGCGGATCCGGGCGTTCAGCACCGGCGCCTCGTCGCGCGGGTTGGTGCCGACCAGCAGGATCGCCTGTGCCGCATCGATATCCTCGATCGCGGCGGTGCCCACATAGGCAGACCGGTTTCCGATCGCGAGACGGGCATTGTCGGTGCGGCACTCCACGGCGCCCCCCTGCCCTTCGATCAACTGTTTCAGCGCGAATGCCGCTTCGACCGGAACCAGGTCGCCGATCAGACCGGCAACCTTCTTGCCCTTCATCGCAGAGGCAACCGCGGCCAGGGCCTCGGGCCAGGTGGCGGGCTTCAGCTTGCCGTCGACGCGCACGTAAGGACGATCCAGACGCTGGCGGCGCAGGCCGTCCCAGACGAAACGGGTCTTGTCCGAAATCCACTCTTCATTCACGCCGTCGTTGTTGCGCGGCAGGATGCGCATCACTTCGCGGCCCTTGGTGTCGACGCGGATGTTGGAGCCAAGCGCATCCATCACGTCGATGGTCTCGGTCTTGGTCAGTTCCCAGGGGCGGGCCGTAAACGCATAGGGTTTCGAGGTCAGCGCCCCGACCGGGCACAGGTCGATGATATTGCCCTGCAGGTTCGAATCCAGTGTCTCGTTCAGGTAACTGGTGATTTCTGCATCTTCGCCGCGACCGGTCTGGCCCATCTGGGTGATGCCCGCCACCTCGGTGGTGAAACGCACGCAGCGGGTGCAGCTGATGCAGCGGGTCATGGCGGTGCCCACCAGCGGGCCGAGGTCCAGGTCATCCACCGCGCGCTTGGCTTCACGGAAGCGGCTGAAATCAACACCATAGGCCATCGCCTGATCCTGCAGGTCGCACTCGCCGCCCTGATCGCAGATCGGGCAATCCAGCGGGTGGTTGATCAGCAGGAACTCCATCACGCCTTCGCGGGCCTTCTTCACCATCGGTGAATTGGTCTTCACCACCGGCGCCTGACCTTCGGGACCGGGGCGCAGGTCGCGCACCTGCATGGCACAGGAGGCTGCGGGTTTCGGCGGGCCACCGACGACTTCGACCAGACACATACGGCAGTTGCCGGCAATGGACAGACGCTCGTGATAGCAGAACCGCGGGATCTCTACCCCGGCGACTTCACAGGCCTGGATCAGGGTCATCGCCCCGTCCACCTCGATCTCGGTTCCGTCAATGTTGATCTTGCGGAGGTCAGACATGGTCTATTTCGCCCTCAGTAACACGCCGATCGCGCTGTTTTTCTTGATTTCCGCGCGACCAAACGCACAGAACGTTTCCGGTTTGTCGTAAGAGACGCCACGACTGTTAAAAAGCGCCTCACCCTTTGCCCGCATCCGGGCCTTTTCACTGTCCGAGCCGATGTAGGCACGGATTTCCTGGTCGGAATAGCCAAGCTCGTTGGCCCGCGCGCGCAGGCGGCGCAACTCTGCCACCCCCTTCCAGAACCGGGCGGCAAGGCTGTCGCAATGATCGGCGACCTCCTTGGCAACGGCCACGGCAAAGAGCGGTTCTTCAATCTCGGCCACGCTGCGCAGAGGCGGTTTTGCCAGCAGCGCCGACGGGGTCAGTGCCACGACGGCAGCGGACAACAGCGACAGGACAATCTGTTTCATGCATCTCTCTCCAGAAAAGGAGTGTGCAGTGAACAGACCGAAGCATCCGCTATGCAATAACGGTGCGCCGGAGCCGGGATATGACACTGTTGCACTCACGAGTCACAGGTCCCGTGGAAAACGGCGGTATCCCCCTCAAGGCGCAGTTCCGCCTCGGGATCATAGGGATCCACGTCCCAGATGATTTCGGAGGTGCCGTAGCCAGCCTCGGTCAGGCAATAGGTGACGCCTGCGTGATGGGCGGCCAGCCGCGCACCTTTGTAGGACTGCGACGCTTTGGAGACTTCCACACGGAAGTCCGCCCGCGTGACTTTCTTGTCCACGGCTTTGGCCTTCGCCTTGAAGGGCACGCCATCGTAGAGCACGCGATCGCTTGACCCACGGCCACAGCCAGCAACGCTGGCAGCGATCAGCACAAGAACAGGTACGAGCTTCATTTTAGTCATCATCACAGATCCTCTCCCCAAAGGCGAAACGGGGCGCAGGATCCCTGCCCCGGTTGACGCAGATGGCCCAAGCGCCCGCGACCGATGTCAGCGGTTGCGCCCGCTGCGGTCCGATCTTGCCTGTCGCTGTGGATGGGGAAGTAAACCATGAGCCTAACGATCTGCCTATCTCTACCGCTACTCGGCCGCCATCGCGCCGATGCTGCCCGATTTCTGCGCCTTGATGCGGTCTTCGATTTCTTCGCGGAAGTTCTTGATCAGGCCCTGGATCGGCCAGGCCGCCGCGTCGCCAAGGGCGCAGATGGTGTGGCCTTCGACCTGTTTGGTCACATCCCACAGCATGTCGATCTCTTCCAGCTCGGCCTCACCTTTGACCAGGCGGTCCATGACGCGCATCATCCAGCCGGTGCCTTCACGGCAGGGGGTGCACTGGCCGCAGCTTTCGTGCTTGTAGAACTTCGACAGGCGCCAGATCGCCTTGATGATATCGGTCTGCTTGTCCATGACGATCACTGCCGCGGTACCAAGGCCAGAGCCCAGCTCGCCGCGCAGGTAGTCGAAATCCATGATCGCGTCGCGCATGTTTTCACCGCGCACGCAAGGCACGGACGAGCCGCCGGGGATCACCGCCAAAAGGTTGTCCCAACCGCCACGAATACCGCCGCAATGCTTTTCGATCAATTCCTCGAAGGAGATCGACATCGCCTCTTCGACGACGCAGGGGTTGTTCACATGGCCCGAGATCGCAAACAGCTTGGTGCCCGCATTGTTGGGGCGACCAAAGCCTGCAAACCATTCGGCGCCGCGGCGCAGGATGGTGGGCACCACGGCGATGGATTCAACATTGTTCACCGTGGTCGGGCAGCCATAAAGACCCGCACCCGCCGGGAACGGCGGCTTCATGCGGGGCATGCCCTTCTTGCCTTCAAGGCTTTCGATCAGCGCGGTTTCCTCGCCGCAGATATAGGCGCCGGCACCGTGGTGCAGGAAGACGTCAAAGTCCCAACCGGAACCAGCAGCGTTCTTGCCCAGAAGGCCCTTGTCATAGCATTCGTCGATGGCCGCCTGCAGCGCCTCGCGCTCGCGGATATATTCCCCGCGCAGGTAGATATAGCAGGTATGAGCATTCATCGCGAAAGACGCGATCAGCGCGCCTTCGATCAGCGTGTGCGGATCGTGACGCATGATTTCGCGGTCCTTGCAGGTACCGGGTTCGGATTCATCGGCGTTGATCACCAGATAGGCCGGGCGGCCATCGCTTTCCTTGGGCATGAAGGACCATTTCAGGCCGGTGGGGAAGCCCGCACCGCCACGGCCGCGCAGACCGGAATCCTTCATGGTCTGGATGATCCAGTCCCGCCCCTTTTCGATCAGACCGGCGGTGCCATCCCAATGGCCGCGCGCCTGAGCGCCTTTGAGCGTCCGCTCATGCATACCGTACAGGTTGGTAAAGATCCGGTCCTGGTCCTTCAGCATGTCTGCCTACCTTTGGTTGTCCTGGCGCATGCGCCAGAGTTGAACGATGTTGACCCCTGCATAGATCATCCCCGCCAGTGCGAGGAAATCGAACAGAAGCGCATAGCGGCCCGGCAATCCGATGGCCGGACCAATGAACAGGGTCAAAGCGAGCCAGGCCAGCATGGTCCCGGCAATCACAAGGGAAATATGGCGTCCCTTGGCGGCAATGGCTTTGTTCTGTTCGGCGCTCATTGGGTCCCAATCTCAGTGCCCCGCCCCGGCTATCCGGGGCAGATGGCGTATTAATCTTCGTAGCGGCCGTCTTCCTTGGCCTTCTTGGCGAATTCGGTCTCTTCCCCGGAGGCCAGCTGTGCGGCCTGGGCGATCCAGCCATCGCGTTCGATGCGGCCCTTGAACTTCAGGCGGCTATCGACCCATGCGACTTCGGCCTCGGTCCATTTGGCGATCTGGTCAAAGTGGAAGAAGCCCAGCTCGTTCAGGGTCTGCTCCAGCTTGGGGCCGACGCCCTTCAGCAGTTTCAGATCATCCGCCTGGCCACCGCGCGCCGCTTTCAGCGTCTCGGGTGCGGCCTCTGCCACGGGTTCTGCGGCTTCGGCTTTCTTGGCGGGCGCCTTCTTAGCCGGTGCCTTCTTCGGCGCGGGCTTGGCTTCGGCAGCCTGTTTGGCAGCGGGTTTCGCAGCCTCAGGTGCCTTCGGGGGCTGGCCCTCGGCGGCACGGCCCGCGACCACACCGTCCTTGCCGATCCACGGCGTCAGGATCGGCACCTCGTCGCCCTGGATGCGCTTGACGCTGTCCCCCAGATCGACCGCCAACTGCGCAGAGGCGTTATACTGCGTCTTGCCGCTGTCATATTCGGTGAGCGAGGTCAGGCCCGATTTCGGCTCTGCCGCGTAACGGCCATTCTGCGGCCCAGGTACAACCGGTTTACCTGCCGCCAGATCGTCCAGGATCTTGGTAAAGCTTTCGGTGGTCAGGTCCTCGAAATAGTCCTTGCCGATCTGCGCCATGGGGGCGTTGGTGCAGGAGCCGAGGCATTCGACCTCTTCCCACGTGTATTTGCCATCCGCCGACAGGGTAAAAGGCTTCTCGGCAATCTTTTCCTTGCAGACCGCAATCAGGTCCTCGGCGCCGCAGATCATGCAGGAGGTCGTGCCGCAGATCTGCACATGCGCCACCGAGCCCGTGGGCTGAAGCTGGAACATGAAATAGAAGGAGGCCACTTCCAGAACGCGGATATAGGCCATGCCCAGCATGTCGGCGATATATTCGATCGCGGGCTTGCTGACCCAGCCTTCCTGTTCCTGCGCACGCCACAGCAGCGGGATCACGGCAGAGGCCTGGCGGCCTTCGGGGTATTTGGTCACTTGCGCTTCGGCCCATTTCTGGTTGTCGGGCGTGAAGGCAAAGCTATCGGGCTGTTCGGAATGCAGACGACGGAGCATTAGCGGTCAATCTCTCCAAATACGACGTCCATGGTGCCGATGATGGCAGCCACGTCGGCAAGTTGGTGACCCTTGGCCACATGGTCCATGGCTTGCAGGTGCAGGAAGCCCGGCGCGCGCAGCTTGGCGCGGTAGGGTTTGTTGCTCCCGTCCGCCACAAGGTAGACGCCGAATTCGCCCTTGGGCGCCTCGACGGCGGCGTAGACTTCGCCTGCAGGCACGTGGAAGCCTTCGGTGTAAAGCTTGAAGTGGTGGATCAGGCTTTCCATCGAGGTTTTCATGTCACCGCGTTTCGGCGGGGTCAGCTTGCCACGGCCCAGCACGTCGCCGGTGGCTTCGCGCAGCTTGTGGATGGCCTGACGGATGATCGACAGAGACTGGCGCATCTCTTCCATGCGGACAAGGTAGCGGTCATAGCAGTCGCCGTTCTTGCCGACCGGGATCTGGAAGTCGAATTCGTCGTAACACTCATAGGGCTGCGCGCGGCGCAGGTCCCATGCGAGGCCCGATCCCCGCACCATCACGCCGGAGAATCCGTAGTCCTGGATCTCTTCCTCGCTGACGACGCCGATGTCGCAGTTACGCTGCTTGAAGATGCGGTTCTCGGTCAAAAGCCCGTCGATATCAGAGAGAACATTGGGGAATTCGATCGCCCATTCCTCGATATCGTCGATCAGTTCATCCGGCAGATCCTGATGCACGCCGCCGGGGCGGAAGTAGGCCGCGTGAAGGCGGGCACCACAGGCGCGCTCGTAGAAGATCATCAGCTTCTCGCGCTCTTCAAACCCCCACAACGGCGGGGTCAGCGCGCCAACGTCCATCGCCTGCGTGGTGACGTTCAAGAGGTGGTTCAGGATGCGGCCGATTTCCGAGTACAGAACCCGGATCAGCGAGGCCCGGCGGGGCACTTCGACACCGCAGAGCTTTTCGATGGCCAGACACCATGCATGTTCCTGGTTCATCGGCGCCACATAGTCGAGGCGATCGAAGTACGGCAGGTTCTGCAGGTAGGTGCGGCTTTCCATCAGCTTTTCGGTGCCACGGTGAAGCAGGCCGATGTGCGGATCGCAGCGTTCGACGATCTCACCGTCGAGTTCGAGCACCAGACGCAGCACGCCGTGCGCGGCCGGGTGCTGCGGACCGAAGTTGATGTTGAAGTTGCGGATCTTCTGTTCGCCGGTCAGGGCGTCGTCGAAACCTTTGGAGCCGTCCATCATTTCGCCCCCTCTTTTTCATCGCCGGGCAGGATGTATTCGGCACCCTCCCACGGGGACATGAAGTCAAACTGGCGGTATTCCTGCACCAGGCTGACGGGTTCGTAGACCACGCGCTTTTGCGCCTCGTCATAGCGGACCTCGGTATAGCCGGTGGTCGGGAAGTCCTTGCGCAGCGGATGGCCGCGGAACCCATAGTCGGTCAGGATGCGGCGCAGGTCCGGGTGGCCGGTGAAGAGGATCCCGAACATGTCGAAGACCTCGCGCTCGAACCAGTTGGCCGAGGGGTGCACATCGACGATCGAGGGCACCATTTCATCCTCGCGCACAGAGACCCGCAGGCGGATACGCTGGTTCTGGTACATCGATAGGAAGTGATAGACCACGTCGAACCGCTTGGCTCGTTCCGGGTAGTCGACCGCGGTGATGTCCACCAAGGTGGAAAACTTGCAGGTCGGATCGGTCTTCAGGAACTCGACCAGCTCGGCGATATTGGCGGGCGCCACATCCACGTTCAGCTCATCGTGGGTGACATCCCAGGACAGCACGCATTCGGTGCGCTTGGCGGCGATCTGCGATCCGAGTTCGTTCAGTGCTTCAGTCATCATCCATTCTCCAACCAAAGCCGTTCAGCGGACCAGGGTGCCGGTGCGGCGGATCTTGCGCTGCAGCTGCATCAGACCATAAAGCAGCGCCTCTGCCGTCGGCGGGCAGCCGGGCACATAGACATCCACCGGAACGATGCGGTCACAGCCGCGCACAACCGAGTAGCTGTAGTGATAATAGCCGCCACCATTGGCGCAGGAGCCCATCGAGATCACGTAGCGCGGCTCGGGCATCTGGTCGTAGACCTTGCGCAGCGCGGGCGCCATCTTGTTGGTCAGCGTCCCGGCCACGATCATCACGTCCGACTGGCGCGGAGAGGCGCGCGGCGCGATGCCAAACCGCTCGGCATCATAGCGGGGCATCGAGGTGTGCATCATCTCGACCGCGCAGCAGGCCAGACCAAAGGTCATCCAGTGCAGGGAGCCGGTGCGGGCCCAGTTGATGATATCCTCGGCCGAGGTCAGCAAAAACCCCTTGTCCTGCAGTTCAGCGTTCAGGGCCTGGGTCACGACTTCCTTGTCGATGCCCGCCGTGTTGGCTCCGGTCATCACTCCCATTCCAGGGCCCCCTTCTTCCATTCATAGGCAAAGCCGGCTGTGAGCACGCCCAGGAACACCATCATCGACCAGAAGGCCACATCGCTGAGATCCGCAAAGCCCACGGCCCAGGGGAACAGGAAGGCGATTTCCAGATCGAAAATGATGAACAGAATCGACACCAGGTAAAACCGCACATCGAATTTCATACGGGCGTCATCGAAAGCGTTGAAACCACATTCGTAAGCGCTGACTTTTTCCGGGTCGGGGTTGCGCACCGCCAGCACAACGGCCGCCAGAATCAAAACAATTCCAAGACCGATGGCGACAGCCAGAAACACGAGGATCGGTAGGTATTCCCGCAACATCTCTTCCACGAGTGGCTCCTTTCCGCGCGCGCGAAATCTCGCGCGTCGTCAATTGGCGTGTTGACTTGGGCCGTGTCTACTCCCCTGCCCCCCTACCGTCAACACAGGCATTTGGTTTGGATTACCCTTACTTTAACAGCGCGGCGCAGGCACATCACATTGCCGCGCAAACGCATCAACATATGCGTATTTGTCTATATATTTCAAAAGATAAGCGCGCCCGAATTTCGGACGCGCCTGATCAAAATGCTCAACTTTTCTAGGTCGTGCACAGCCCGCGCAAATCCCCCGCAAAACGGGCCTTCGGAGCCTGTCAGTGCGGCTCCGAAAACGGTTTCTCAGGACTGCCAGCTGGGCTTGCGTTTCTCGAAAAACGCCGCGATCCCTTCCGAGGCCTCGCCACCTTCCCAGCGCGCCACCAGCGCCTCGATGGTGTGGTCGATGGTGGCGTCATCCAGGCGCGGCCCCAGGTCGCGGGTCAGTTTCTTGGCCGCGGCAACCGCCCCCGGCGCGCAGGCCATGTAGGGCGCCACTTCCGCCTCGACCGCTTCGGCCAGTTGGTCGGCGGGAACGATTCTCGCCAGGAGGCCCAGATCCACCGCTTCGGCCGCGCCGAACAGACGCGCCGACATGAAGACGCGGCGGGCGCGCGCTTCGCCCATGCGGGCAATCACATAGGGGCCGATGGTGGCCGGGATCAGGCCCAACTTGGTCTCGGTGAGGCCCATTTTCAGGCTATCGACACCGATCGCCACGTCGCAGACCGAGGCCATGCCGACACCGCCGCCAAAGGCATTGCCCTGGATCGCGCCGATCAGGGGCTTGGGCAGGGTGTTCAGCAGCATCAGCATCTCGGCCAGAACGCGGGCCTCCTTGGCGCGGGTCTCGGCATCGGCGGTCATCTGCGCCTGCATCCAGCCCAGATCGCCGCCTGCACAGAAACTCTTGCCCGCTCCGGTCAGCACCACCACGCGCACAGCATCGTCAGCAGCCAGATCCTGCGCGGCCTGTTTCAGCTCCAGCAGCATCTCGCCCGACATGGCATTGTGTTTCTCGGGCCGGTTCAGAGTCAGGGTTGCGACGCCGCGGTCGTCCGTTTCCAAAGTGATTGTGTTGAACATGGTTTCGCTCTCTTTCCTAATCCTGTCAGTCCGCCGTGCCGCGCATGGCACGGGCAATCCCAGCGGCCTCTGCCAGCACATCCGCATCAAGCCCGGTGTCATGGCCAAGCGCCGTCAGATGCGCATGCACAGCTTCGGTCGCCACATTGCCTGCTGCCCCCGGCGCGTATGGGCAACCGCCCAGCCCGCCGACGGCAGCATCGAACACCCGCACGCCCTGGGCCAGCGAGGCATCGATATTGGCAATCGCCCGCCCGGCGGTGTCGTGATAATGGCCGGCCAGTTTTTCAACCGGCACGCGGGATTTCACCGCCTCCAGCATTTTCGTGATCGTCTCAGGCCTGCCCTGTCCGATGGTATCCCCCAGCGAGATTTCATAGCAGCCAAGGTCAAACAGCCGCTCCGCCACCTCGGCCACCTTCTCGGGCGGGGTCGCGCCATCATAGGGGCAATCGGTCACGCAGGAGACATAACCCCGCACTGGCAGGTCGATCTGTTTTGCCGCCTCAAGGATCGGCACGAAGCGTTCGATGCTTTCGGCGATGGTGGCGTTGATATTGGCCTTGGAGAACCCTTCGGAGGCTGCGGCAAAGACCGCGATCTCGTCCGCTTTGGCCGCCACAGCGTCCTCGTAGCCGCGCATGTTCGGGGTCAGCGCCGCATAGGATACGCCCGGCGCGCGCGTGATACCTGCCAGCACCTCGCCACTGCCCGCCATCTGCGGCACCCATTTGGGAGAGACAAAACTCGCCACCTCAATCCGGCGGAAGCCCGCGCGCGACAGGCAATCCACCAGCGCAATTTTCTCGGCGATGGGAATCGCCCGTTTTTCATTCTGCAGCCCGTCGCGCGGACCCATCTCGAAAATTTCAACGCTGTGCGTCATGGCGCGCCCTCCCTTGGCGATCCGGCCATCTCATCCGGCCTGGCGACAGACTGCCGCCAAGGCTTTTGCTTTTCTACTGCAGATCAGTCTTCCGCTGCGTCGAGGCGCACCAGCGCCGCGCCGGCCTCCACCTGATCGCCAGCGGCGGCCAGAACCTCGGCGACGGTGCCATCACGCGCAGCCAAGAGCGAATGCTCCATCTTCATGGCTTCGAGAATGGCTAGACGGTCGCCCTCTTTCACCTCTTGGCCTGCTTCGGCAAAGACCGCCTTCACAAGACCCGGCATCGGCGCTTCGATCACGTTCATGTCGCCGCCAGCGGCAGAGGCCCGATCCAGCGGATCGATGACATCGAACTGAATGCCGTAGCCATCGAAGACAGTGATTGTGTTCTCCGCCTGGGAGATCGGCGGCAGTCGGTCACCCCCCAGAACCCAAGCGCCACCGATGCGGTTTGCCATGACCTGGTCCTCGCCGATGACCCAGACCTGGCGATCCGGCCCGTCCACCTCGACCAGTGCCTCAAACGCCTCGCCCTCGTAGCTCAGGTGAACCGAGCGGTGCAGGTCGGACCACAGCGTAAACCCTGTGTCCCAAGCGGTGTCGATCAGGCCAAGCGCCTGCATGGCTGCGGCGGCCTTATGCGCGGGTGTCACCTCTGGCGCCTGCACTAGCTGGTCGAGGTCCCGTGCAATCAGGCCGGTGTCCACCTCCCCTGCCGAGAACCCGTCATGCGCGGCCAGCGCGCCGAGGAAGGCAAGGTTGGTCACGGTGCCACCCACCTGCGTTTCCGCCAGCGCCTGTGACAGGCGCGACAGGGCGACCGCGCGGGTGGGACCATGCACGATCACCTTGGAGATCATCGGATCATACCAGGGGCTGATCGTGTCCCCTGCCCGCACGCCGCTGTCGGCGCGGCAGCTGGCCGGGAATTGCAGATGCGTCAGCGTGCCGGTCGCGGGCAGGAAGCCCTTCGGTACGTCCTCGGCATAAAGGCGCGCTTCGAAGGCATGGCCGGTGATGGTCAGTTCACCCTGCTGTTTCGGCAGGCTTTCACCCGACGCCACGCGCAGCTGCCATTCCACCAGATCGACGCCGGTGATCAGTTCGGTGACCGGGTGCTCCACCTGCAGGCGGGTGTTCATCTCCATGAACCAGAACCCGTCGGGGCGCAGACCATTCGACCCATCGACGATGAATTCCACCGTACCGGCGCCCTTGTAGCCAATCGCCTCGGCGGCGCGCACACCGGCGCGGCCCATGGCCTCGCGCATCTCTTCGGTCATGCCGGGCGCGGGCGCCTCCTCGATGACCTTCTGGTGACGACGCTGCAGCGAGCAGTCGCGCTCGAACAGGTGCACCGCCGTGGTGCCATCGCCAAAGACCTGCACCTCAATATGGCGGGGCTGCTGGATGTATTTCTCGATCAACACATCCGGGTTGCCAAAGGCCGTGGTGGCTTCACCCTGTGCGCTTTTCAGCGCCTCCATGAAATCCCCGGCACGCTCCACCAGGCGCATGCCTTTGCCGCCGCCGCCCGCGACCGCCTTGATCAGGACGGGATAGCCGATGGCATCGGCCGCACCGGACAGATGCTCGGGATCCTGGTTCTTGCCGTGATAGCCGGGCACGACGGGCACGCCCGCCTCCTCCATCAGAGCCTTGGCGGCGTCTTTCAGGCCCATCTTGCGGATCGCATCCGCCGAGGGGCCGATGAAGGTGAGGCCAGCCGCCTCTACCGCGTCCACGAACTCGGGGTTTTCCGACAGGAAGCCATAGCCGGGATGGATTGCCTCGGCGCCGGTTGCCTTGGCGATGGCGATGATCTCATCCCCCAGAAGGTAGCTGTCGGCGGGCGCCGAACCGGTGCCGATGTGGCAGGCCTCATCCGCCATCGCCACATGTTTCGATGCGCGGTCGGCGTCTGAGTAGATGGCCACGGTCTTCACGCCCATGGCGCGGGCGGTTTCCATAACGCGGCAGGCGATCTCGCCTCGGTTTGCGATCAGAATTTTGTCAAACATGGTTCGTCCTCACATCCGGAACACGCCAAAGCGCGTGTCTTCAATCGGGGCATTGAGGGCGGCGCTCAGCGACAGGGCCAGCACCTCGCGGGATTTGCGCGGGTCGATGATGCCATCGTCCCAAAGCCGCGCCGAGGCATAGAGCGGATGGCTCTGTTCCTCGAACATCTCGATGGTGGGGCGCTTGAACTCGGCCTCTTCCTCGGCCGACCACGCCCCGCCCTGGCGTTCGATGGCGTCGCGTTTCACGGTGGCAAGAACGCCTGCCGCCTGTTCGCCGCCCATCACGGAAATGCGGCTGTTCGGCCAGGTCCACAGGAAGCGCGGCTGATAGGCCCGCCCCGACATGCCGTAGTTCCCGGCCCCGAACGAGCCGCCGACCAGCATGGTGACTTTCGGCACATTGGTCGTCGCCACCGCTGTCACCATCTTGGCGCCATGGCGGGCGATGCCTTCGTTCTCGTACTTGCGGCCCACCATGAAGCCGGTGATGTTCTGCAGGAAGACCAGCGGGATCTTGCGCTGGGAGCACAACTCCACAAAATGCGCACCCTTCTGCGCGGCCTCGGAGAACAGCACGCCATTGTTGGCGATGATGCCGACCGGGCAGCCCTTCACATGGGCAAAGCCCGTGACCAAAGTCTCACCAAAGCGCGGCTTGAATTCGTCAAAGCGCGAGCCGTCGACCAGCCGCGCGATCACCTCGCGGATATCATAAGGCGTGCGCAGATCGCCCGGTACCACGCCAAGGATTTCCTCGGGGTCATAAGCGGGTTCCTCAGGGAAGGCCCAGTTCACGGTCAGGGGTTTGGTGATGTTGAGCGACTGCACCGCACGGCGTGCCAGCGCCAGCGCATGGGCGTCATCCTCGGCCAGATAGTCAGCGACACCAGAGAGGCGCGTGTGCACATCGCCACCGCCCAGATCCTCGGCGCTGACCACCTCTCCGGTGGCCGCCTTCACCAGCGGCGGGCCGGCCAGGAAGATGGTGCCCTGTTCCTTGACGATGATGGTGACATCCGACATCGCGGGCACATAGGCGCCGCCCGCGGTACAGGAGCCCATGACCACGGCGATCTGCGGGATGCCCTTGGCCGACATGCGCGCCTGATTGTAGAAGATCCGGCCAAAGTGGTCGCGGTCCGGGAAGACCTCGTCCTGGTTGGGCAGGTTGGCCCCGCCAGAGTCCACCAGATAGATGCACGGCAGGCGGTTTTCCTCAGCGATCTCCTGCGCGCGCAGGTGTTTCTTGACCGTCATCGGATAATAGGTGCCGCCCTTCACGGTGGCGTCATTGCAGACCACCATCACCTCTTGCCCGTGCACCCGGCCAATGCCCGCAATGACGCCCGCCGCAGGGGCGGCACCGTCATACATGTTGTGGGCCGCCGTCGCGCCGACCTCAAGGAAGGGAGAGCCCGGATCCAAGAGGTTCGCAACCCGCCGACGCGGCAGCATCTTGCCCCGGCTTTCGTGGCGGGCGCGGGATTTCTCGCCGCCGCCCATGCGCGCCGCCTCTGCCGCCGCATCGATCTGCGCCAGCGCCTCAAGATGCGCGGCCTTATTGGCCTTGAACCCTTCGGAAGAGGGCATTGCCTTGGATTGAAGTTTCATTCGGAAGACTCCTGTTCAGCGGCCGCGCGGGCCTTCAACTCTTTGCGGATCACCTTGCCGGTCACGGTCATCGGCAGAGCGTCCAGAAATGCGATTTCGCGGGGGTAGGAATAATGGGCCAGACGGTCCTTGACGTAGTCCTGCAGCTCTTTCTCCGTCGCTGTAGCGCCCTCTTTCAGCACCACATAGGCCTTGACGATCTCGGTGCGCATCGGGTCGGGCTTGCCGACGACGCCGACCGTGGCGACGCTTGGATGGGTCAGCAGGCAGTCCTCGATCTCCGCCGGGCCGATGCGATAGCCGGAGGAGGTGATGACATCATCCTCGCGGCCGACAAAGCGCAGGTAATCGCCCTCCCAGATGCCGCGATCGCCGGTCACCAGCCAGTCGCCGTGGAATTTCTCCGCCGTCTCCTTGGGGCGGTTCCAGTATTCCAGCATCATCGAGGCAGAGCCGCGCCGGATGGCCACATCGCCTTCCTGATCGGTGGGGTTGCCATCGGCGTCGATCACGGCGACCTGATGCCCCGGCACCGCCTTGCCGATGCAGCCCGGACGTGGCGCAAAATCCACCCCGCAGGAGGAGGCAACCATGTTGCATTCGGTCTGCCCGTAGAATTCGTTGATGGTGAGGCCGAATGCCTCCTGCCCCCAGGCGAGCATCTCGGCCCCCAAGGGCTCACCGCCCGAGGCGACCGAGCGCAGGCCGGGAACGGCCTTGCCAGCAGCCTTGAGCATGCGCAGTGCCGTGGGCGGGAAGAAGATATTGCGTACGCCGCCGCGTGCGATCAGATCGACGCAGGCCTCAGGCGTGAATTTGTCGAGCCGCGCGGCAACCACCGGCACGCCCAGCGCCAGACCGGGCATCAGGACATCGAACAGGCCACCGATCCAGGCCCAGTCCGCCGGGGTCCAGATGCAGTCACCCGGCTGGCCGAGGTGATCGTGGCTGATGGCAACACCTGGCAGGTGACCGGTCAGCACCCGGTGGGCATGCAGCGCCCCCTTGGGGCTGCCGGTGGTGCCGGAGGTATATATAAGGACAGCGGGAGTTTCCGAGGTGGTCTCGGCAAAAGGGACCGGAGCGCCCGCGACGCCTGCCTCCTGCACCATCACCGCCTCGGCCAGATCACCCAGCAGCAGCGCGCCCTCGGGGTCGGTCAGCACGAAACGCACCCCCGCATCGCCCGCGCGCGAAGCCAGCGCATCGTGTTTGAACAGCTTGAACAGCGGCACCGATATGGCGCCGACCTTCCAGATCGCCAGATGGGCCGCAGCGCACCAGGGCGATTGGCTCAGGAGAACCCCGACGCGGTCGCCCGGCTTGATCCGCGACAGGAGATAGCGCGCCAGCCCGTCGACCATTTCCGACAGCTCACCATATGAGATGTCGCGCCGTTCAGGCCCGGTCAGGTCGATCAGCGCGCAGGCTTCGGGATCATGATCCAGGGCCTGCGCCGCCATGTTCAGCCCCTGCGGCACATCCCAGCGCCCCTCAGGCGTCAATCCAGGCGAATGGTACATCTTTCCCACGCTCAGCCCTTCCCAAAACGCATAGCTGCTATGCGGTTTTTTCCAGTCATTTCAGCGACAAAGCCGGAGGCAAGTTGACTCAGATCAGAGACTCCGCCGCAGCCCGGGCGCATAAGGGCGTCAATCACTACAAAGAAGGGACGCCCCCCATGATGAAACGCATCGCAACCGCTCTTGCCCTGTCCACCGCGCTTGCCGCGCCTGCCTTTGCACAGTCGCAGGGCGATTGGACCTTTGGCGCCGGTATCATCAACGTGAACCCCAAATCGGACAACGGCACCCTTGCGGGCGCTGCCGCGACGCTCAACGACGACACGCAGATCTCGCTCACGGTCGAATACTTCATCCGCGACAACCTTGGCATCGAACTGCTGGCCGCAACCCCGTTCGAGCATGATATCGCGCTCGCGGGCGCCTATGCGGGCACCACCAAGCAACTGCCGCCCACCCTGTCGCTGAACTACCACTTCCCCACCAAGGGCAAGATCAAGCCCTTCCTGGGGGTCGGCCTGAACTACACCACCTTCTTTGAGGAAAGCTCGCCCCTGGGCACGCTCTCCCTGGATGACAGCTGGGGTCTGGCGCTGAACGCCGGTGCGGACTGGCAGGTGTCGGACAAAGGAGCGCTGCGCCTCAATGTGCGCTACATCGATATCGACAGCGAAGCCTTCCTGAACGGCGCCTCGATCGGCACCGCCGAGATTGATCCGCTGATTGTGGGTGTAGCCTACGTCCACCGCTTCTGATCCCCTGATCCGGTTTTCGGGCGGGCCGCCAAGCCTGCCCGAACCACAAAGAAGCCCGCGCGCCTTCCCTCGGTCGCGCGGGCGTTCTGTTTTTACATGGTGCCCATCAGCTCGCGACCGATCAGCATCCGACGGATTTCCGAGGTGCCCGCGCCGATCTCCATCAGCTTGGCATCGCGGAAGATCCGGCCAACAGGGTTATCGCTGAGGTAACCGGCACCGCCAAAAGCCTGCACCGCCTGATGCGCCTGCACCATCGCCTGCTCGGAGGCATATAGACAGCAGGCCGCCGCATCCTGGCGCGTCACCGTGCCGGCATCGCAGGCCTTGGCCACCTCGTAGATATAGGCGCGGGCCGAGTTCATCGCCGTGTACATATCGGCGATCTTGCCCTGCATCAGCTGGAAGTTCCCGATCGGCTGGCCGAACTGCTTGCGCTCTTTCATGTAGGGCATCATCTCGTCCATGCAGGCCGCCATGATACCGGTGCCGATCCCGGCCAGAACAACGCGCTCGTAGTCGAGGCCGGACATCAGAACCTTGACGCCCTTGCCCTCTTCACCCAGCACGTTTTCAAACGGCACTTCGCAGTCTTCAAAGATCAGCTCGGCGGTGTTGGAGCCACGCATGCCCAGCTTGTCGAAGTGCACCGAGGTCGAGAACCCCTTGAATTCCTTTTCGATCAGGAAGGCGGTGATGCCCTTGGAGCCCGCTTCGGGGTCGGTCTTGGCATAAACCACCAGGGTGTCGGCGTCGGGGCCGTTGGTGATCCAGTACTTGTTGCCATTGAGACGGTAATGATCGTTGCGCTTTTCGGCGCGCAGGGACATCGAGACCACATCGGAACCGGCGCCCGCTTCGGACATGGCCAGGGCGCCCACATGTTCGCCGGAAATCAGGCGCGGCAGGTATTTCTGCTTCTGCTCCTCATTGGCGTTCAGCTTGATCTGGTTGACGCAGAGGTTGGAATGCGCGCCATAGGACAGCGAAACGGATGCGCTGGCGCGGGCGATTTCCTCGACCGCGATGGTATGGGCCAGGTAGGACATGCCCGCGCCGCCGAACTCTTCGGGAACCGTGATGCCAAGCAGGCCGAGATCGCCCATCTCTTTCCACAGCTCGGCAGGGAATTCGTTCTTTTGGTCGATCTCCTGCGCCATGGGCTTGACGCGCTCCTGCGCCCAGCGGTGCACCATATCGCGCAGCGCATTCACATCTTCACCCAGATCAAAGGTCATGCTTGCGTTGAACATCCCGCGTCTCCTCCCGAGTCATCGCGAATTATTTGAACATGCGTTCATTTATCACCATCACCCCCTTCTCCGTCAAGCACCTGATCATCCAAAAGCGCATTTCCGGCAGCTTGGCGCCGACCCACCGATGGTATCACAGGGATCCTCTGCCCCGCCTGCACCCCAGGCGAAATACCCGCAGCAAGCGATGGACAGGCGCCCATCGCCCCCCTATCCTGGGGCGCAACCCCTTCTGATCGCATAAGAAAACCAAGTTCCGCCCGATGACCAAGATCGTCCTTCATCTCAAAGCGAGCGACCTGCAAAATGGCTTTCGCGGTCGTCACCTTGAGTTTTATCGCATCCTGAACGACCTGATGGCGGCCCATGGCATTCAGGTCGAAAGCCGCCAACGCGACGGCGATATCCGCATCGGCACGCGGGAATGTCCGGACGACCGCTTTGACGACGGCAACCTGCACATCATTGATGATCGCTCGCTGAGGGCGCCCAATGTGCTCAATGCAGGCGCGGCTTATTTCTGGCGGTTCTGGCAGCTGGATCCCCAAGGCGTGAAGGCCTTCAGTTCAACCGGCACCGCGCCCTATGACCCTGCCGAGATGCCGCTGCGCCGGGCGCAGAGCTTCTTTGACAACATGCTCAAACGCTATGTGCAGTCCCGCAAATCGAAATATGCCCAGCCTGACGCCCCGCAGCGGTTTCCAAAGGGTGCGATCTCGGTCTTCTACCAGGGCGATTATCCCGTCACCTCCGGCGCCACATCGACCACGGATATCGAGATGCTGAAGGCGGTTCAGGCCGGTGCCGGGGACCGACCCATCCTCGTCAAGCCACACCCGCTGGCCAGCCGCATCCCGGATATCGCCGAAACCCTATCCCTGGCCGAGACAGACAGCCGGATCACTGTGACCGACGCCAATGTGCATGACATCCTCAGCGCCTGCTGCGCCACGGTTTCGATCAACTCGACCGTCGCCCTTGAAGGCTTCCTGCACCGAAAGCCCGCGATCCTGTTTGGCCGCTCGGACTTTCACCACCTGGCAGGCCAGGTGCACGACCCGCAGGAGTTTGCCACCGTGTTTGGTCGGGAACTTGAGCGCGACGAAGGCTATGAGCAATTCCTGGCCTGGTATTTCCTCAAGAAGTGCCTGCCACTCAACAGTGCCCGCCTGGAACAGCGGATCTGGCAGATCTTCTCCGATGCGGGCTTTCCGCAATCCCGCTTTATGTGACAGCTTTGCCCTGAAACACCGCGCCGACCTCGGCGCGGATGATGCGGGCAATCTGGGCGCAGTCTTCCAGAGAAAAGGTCAGAGGCACCCGCATATCGATGATCCCGGCCAGAATTCGGTCGCTGTTGGGCAGCGCGGGGGACTCGGCGTAGCGCCAGCTGTCATAGCGCGAGGTAAAAGCAACCGGTTCGGGGGTGCCGAACCACTTCAGCTCCACCCCACGATCCGCGCAACGCCGCAGCACCTCCTGCACCCGCTCCGCCGCCCAGTCGAGCAGCAGGAACTGGATCGAGGAACCGACGTAAACCTCCGCTTCCGGACGCTCCACCACGGTCAGACCGGGCGTGCCACGCAGACCCGCCTCGACCGTGCGGTAGCGCTCGTTCCAACGCGCCACCTGCGCCTGCAGATCGCGCAGCTGCGGCCGCAGGATGGCCGCGCGCAGATTGTCCATCCGCCCCGAGATATTGGGGGTCTCGTATTTCACCTGCTCGAAAACTTCGGGATCCGGCGCCGCCAGATGCCGCCCATAAAGCATATAGGAGCCCGACAGCATGATCGCTCGCGCGGCAAGCTCAGCATCGTCTGTGATCAGCAAGCCGCCCTCGCCCGAATTCACATGCTTGTAGGTCTGGCAGGAGTAGCAGCCCACCGCCCCGTGCCGCCCTGAAGGCACACCGTTCCAGGCCGCCCCCATGGTATGGGCGCAATCCTCGATCACGGTGATCCCGGCTGCGTTGCAGATCTCCATCAGCCGGTCCATGTCGCACAGATGGCCACGCATATGGCTCAGCATCAGGACACGCGCCTGATCCGCCTTGGCCGCAAGATCCTCCAAATCGATGGTAAGGTCTTCACTCACATCCACATAGACGGGCGTTGCCCCTACGGCGGCGATGGAGCCCGGCACCGGTGCCAGGGTAAAGGCATTGGTCAGCACCCGATCGCCATGCCCCACGCCGACAGCCCGCAGCGCCGTTGCCAGCGCATAGCCGCCCGAGGCCACCGCCAGACAGTATTTCGGCCCCATCTGATCGGCGAATTCACGTTCCAGCAACGCGGTCTCGCCCACTTCGCCTTCCGCCACATTATAGCGGTGCAGGCGCCCGTGGCGCATCACCTCCACCGCCGCGGCAATCGCCTCGTCGGGGATTGGTTCCTGCTGGGTGAAACTGCCGGTGAAAATCTCGCTCATGCTGTGTTTGTGAGCCTGCCCCGCCCCATGGTCAAGGGGGAAGCCACGTCCAGTCTCACCCCATCAGGGCAGCAGGTCGGCGACCACAGCTGGCAGATCCTCATAGCGGTGCAGCAGCGCTTCGGGCTTGAGCGCCGCCATATCCTCGCCCGAGGGGCCGAAGGTGACCAGTACCGAAGGCACCCCAGCCGCCGCCGAGGTATTGCGGTCGGTGTCGCTGTCACCGATCAGGATGGTGCGCGCAGGGTCACCGCCCGCGCGACGGGCTGCCTCGAACAGGGGGGCAGGATCGGGTTTGCGCACGGGCAGCGTATCCGCCCCCACGAGCGAGGCAAAGGCATCCCGCACGCCCAAGGACCGCATCAGCTGCTCGGCCAGGGCCTCGGGCTTGTTGGTGCAGATGCCGACGCCATAGCCCGCGGTTTTCAGCGCCTCCACCGCGTCCATCGCGCCGGGATAGAGGAAGGTATGCAGGTCGATCGCCTCGCGGTAGGCCTCCAGCAGGACGGGGTAATAATCTTCGACCATGGTCTCCTGATATGCGCCGACGCGTTTCAACCCCTCGGTCAGCATCCGCTTGCCGCCACGCAGGGCGATGCCCGCATCACCGGGCTGGGTCAGCACATCACCATGCCCCATCTGGCGGAAACAGGCATTGGCCGCCGCCAGAAGATCCCCCGAGGTATCGGCCAGAGTTCCGTCCAGATCGAAGATCACCGTTCGCATATTGCCCCCTTTCGGCGCATTTCCGCCGCATGATGTTGCAAGCCGCAACCTAGTTTGATGGCCGAATGGCTTGCGCGCCTTTTGTTAGCGGATAAAACGGGGGCGCTGAAAAGACAAAGAGAAACATCACATGAGCACAGCTCTCGTCATCCTGGCCGCAGGCAAAGGCACGCGGATGAATTCGGACCTGCCCAAGGTTCTCCACCCCATCGCGCAGGCGCCGATGCTGGAACATGCCATGGCGGCGGGCCGCGCTTTGGAGCCCGAGCGGATCGTGGTCGTCGCGGGACATGGGGCCGAGGCCGTGCGCGCCGCAGTGGCCGAGTTCGACGAGAGCGCCGAAGTCGTGCTGCAGGACGAACAGCTTGGCACCGCCCATGCGGTGGATCAGGCGCGGGGTGCGCTGGCGGGCTTCGCTGGCGATGTGGTGGTTCTTTACGGCGACACGCCTTTTGTCAGCGGCGACACCATCGCGCGCATGATCGAGGCGCGCGCAGAGGCCGATCTGGTGGTTCTGGGGTTCGAGGCCGCCGATCCCGGCCGCTATGGGCGGCTGGTAATGGAAGGCGACAGCCTGGAGCGGATCGTGGAGTTCAAGGACGCCAGCGAAGCCGAGCGCGCGATCACCTTCTGCAACTCCGGTCTGATGGCCTGTGCCTCGCCCGTGATGTTCGAGCTGATCACGCAGGTGGGCAACGAAAACGCCTCGGGCGAATACTACCTCACGGATCTGGTGGCATTGGCCCGCGCCAAGGGCCTGCGCGTCACTGCCGTGGCCTGCGACGAGAGCGAAACGCTCGGCATCAATTCGCGCGCCGAACTGGCCCGTGCCGATGCACTGTTCCAGACCCGCGCCCGTGCCGAGGCGCTGGAAAACGGTGTCACACTGATGGCCCCCGAAACCGTCTATTTCGCCTTTGACACGGTGGTGGGTCGCGACACGGTGATCGAACCCAACGTGGTCTTCGGCCCCAGTGTGACGGTGGAAAGCGGCGCCCTGATCCGCGCCTTTTCGCATCTGGAGGGCTGCCATGTCAGCCGTGGCGCCAAGGTCGGCCCCTACGCCCGCCTGCGTCCCGGCGCCGAGCTGGCCGAGGACACCCATATCGGCAACTTCGTCGAGATCAAGAACGCCGAAATCAAGGCGGGCGCCAAGGTCAATCACCTGTCTTACGTCGGCGATGCCTCGGTCGGCGAAGCCAGCAATATCGGCGCAGGGACCATCACCTGCAACTACGACGGCGTGATGAAGCACCGCACCGAGATCGGCGCGCGCAGCTTCATCGGATCGAACACCCTCCTGGTCGCCCCGGTGCGTGTCGGCGATGAGGCGATGACCGCCAGCGGTACCGTGGTCACCAAGAACGTCGATGACGGAGATCTGGCGATCTCGCGCAGCGCCCAGGAAAACAAGCCGGGGCGGGCGCGCAAACTGATGGACATGCTGCGCGCCAAGAAGGCCCGCAAGGCAAAAGGAGCCGAGTAATGTGCGGTATCGTCGGAGTTCTTGGTAATCATGAGGCAGCCCCGCTGCTGGTGGAGGCGCTGAAGCGGCTGGAATATCGCGGCTATGACAGCGCCGGGATTGCCACCATCAACGAGGGCAAGCTGGGGCGGCGCCGCGCCGTGGGCAAGCTGGTGAACCTCAGCGATCTGCTGGTGCATGACCCCCTGCCCGGAAAATCCGGCATCGGTCACACCCGCTGGGCCACCCATGGCGCGCCTTCGGTGGGCAATGCCCATCCCCATCGCGCCGGCGCCGTCGCCGTGGTGCACAATGGCATCATCGAGAATTACCGCGATCTGCGCGCCGAACTGGCCCAGGCGGGGATCAAGTTCCAGACCGAAACCGATACCGAAACCGTCGCCCTGATGACCGAACACTACATGCAGGGCGGGCTTGCCCCGGCCGAGGCGGCGCAGAAAACCCTGTCACGTCTGGAGGGGGCCTTTGCCCTCGCCTTCCTGTTCGACGGCGAAGAAGACCTGATGATCGCCGCCCGCAAGGGTTCTCCGCTGGCAATCGGCCACGGGAAGGGCGAGATGTTCGTGGGCTCTGACGCCATCGCGCTGGCCCCGCTGACCGACCGGATCACCTATCTGGAAGAAGGCGATTGCGCCATGCTGACCCGCACCAGCCTGGAAATCCGCGACGCAAACGGCAAACTGGCCAACCGCGCCATAAAGACCATCCAGATCGACGCCACGCAGGTGGACAAGGGCGGCCACAAGCATTTCATGGCCAAGGAAATCGCCGAGCAGCCCACCGTCATTGCCGAAGCCATTCGCCACTACCTGCCAGTGGGAGAAGACGCGGTGCATCTCCCCGGCGAAGGCATCGACTTCACCCAGATCGACCGGCTGACTCTGGTGGCCTGCGGCACCGCCTTCTATGCCTGCCTCACCGCCAAATACTGGTTCGAAAAACTGGCGCGCATCCCGGTCGAGGTCGATATCGCATCTGAATTCCGCTATCGCGAACCGCCGATCCCGGCGCGCACGGCAGCGCTGTTCGTCTCCCAATCGGGCGAGACCGCCGACACACTGGCCGCGCTGCGCTATTGCCAGGGCAAGGCAGACCGCATCCTGTCGGTGGTCAATGTCCCCGAAAGCTCCATCGCGCGCGAAAGCGACCTGGCGCTGCCGATCCATGCCGGTGTCGAAATCGGCGTTGCCTCGACCAAGGCCTTCACCTGCCAGCTGAGCGTCCTTTTGATGCTGGCGCTGAAGGCCGCGACCGACCGGGGCGAGATCAGCGACGAGGACCTGCAGGCGCATATCTCCGCCCTGCGCGGTCTGCCCAATGTGCTGTCTTCGGCGCTGGAGCAGAACGAGGCGATCCGGCAAGCCTCGCTGAAACTCAGCGAAGCCCGCGATGTGCTGTTCCTGGGCCGCGGGTTGATGTTCCCGCTGGCGCTGGAAGGCGCACTGAAGCTGAAGGAGATCAGCTATATCCACGCCGAGGCCTATGCCTCGGGCGAGCTGAAACACGGACCCATCGCGTTGATCGACGCCAATATGCCGGTGGTGGTGCTGGCCCCGCGTGACGACCTGTTCGACAAATCCGTTTCGAACATGCAGGAGGTCATGGCGCGCAAGGGCAAGGTCATGCTGGTCTCGGACGCAGAAGGGCTGGCCGAAGCCGGTGACGAGGTCTGGCAGGCAATCCGCATGCCGCAGGTCCACGACAGCCTGTCGCCGATCCTTTATGCCCTGCCCGCCCAGATGCTGGCCTATCACACCGCCGTGGCCAAGGGCACCGATGTGGACCAGCCGCGCAACCTGGCAAAATCCGTGACGGTGGAATAACTCATGACCCTGGCAGAGGCGCTGGAGCAGATGGAGGCCCTGATAGAGCCGGGCCGCGCGGACCAGATGGCCGCCTATCACAAACAGGCCCGCAGTGTTCTTGGCATTCCCAACCCGGCCCTCAACGATCTCACCAAGCGCTGGCGGCAGTCCTTGTCGGTCGAAGAGCGCGTCACCCTGGCTGGCGCGCTCTGGGACACCGACATATTCGAAGCCCGCATTGCGGCGGCCAAGCTGCTGACCCAGGCGCGTATCAAGGGGGACGCGGCCGCGTGGCAGCTGATCGCCTCCTGGGTGCCCCAGTTTGACAGCTGGGCGATTGCCGATCATGTCTGCATGGCGGCCCAGAAACGGTTGGTCGCCGACCCCTCCCGGCTTGACGAGGTCGAAAGCTGGACGCAGTCCGATCACATGTGGACCCGCCGCGCCGCCCTGGTCGCGACCCTGCCCTGGGCCAAGCTGAACAATATCAAACCCGAAGATCAGGCGCGAAGAACCCGCATCCTGAACTGGGCCGCGTCCTATGTGCCCGACCGGGACTGGTTCATGCAGAAAGCCATTGCCTGGTGGCTGCGCGACCTCAGCAAACACGAGGCCGAAGCCACCCGCGCCTTTCTTGCCGCCCATGGAAAGGATATGAAGCCCTTCGCGCGCAAGGAAGCCGGGAAATACCTGCAGAACTCTGTGCCAGAGGCAGACTAGGCTAGTTCGCCGGGCGCACCTGCAGCTCCACCAGTTCGGTCAGGGGCACGCCAAGGGCCCGCATTGCCGCGATGGAGACCCGCGCGCTGCCTGCGCTTGGCGAGGGCTTCAGGGTCACGACAACCTCGGCACCACTGGCGCTGCGCAACAGGGCCTTTTGTTCATTGCTGACAAGGGATGTCTCCATCCAAAGGCCCGGCACTGCCGGATCCCCCAGCGAGGCAACCACCTGCTTGGAGCCGGTAAAGACCGTTTCCGGGGCAATCTCCTGTTCGGGCGCTTCCTCGACCAGGTCGGGCACATCCAGGGCGCCGCCGGTTGCATCCAATGGTGCCTGTGGTCCCGCCGGTGTTGCCGGTGCCGCCACGGGTGCGGGCGGCTCTTTCTTGAGGCTCGGCAATGTTGGCAAGGCAATGTCTCCGCAGCCGCCAAGCAACAGCACAGACAGGACAGAAGATGTGAAAAATGTCATACGCATGGGGCAAACCTACGTCCCCATCCGCCCCGTGACCAGACGCAAAATCGGCCTTCGGTTAAGGAAAACACACTCTCCCCTTGCCGGAGCGCAAAGCGCGCTTTACCTATTCTGGCATGACTGCTCCGCTGATTGATCCTTTCGCCCGCGCCATCACCTACCTGCGCGTCTCGGTGACCGACCGCTGCGATTTCCGCTGCGTCTATTGCATGTCGGAAAACATGACCTTTCTGCCCAAGAAGGAACTCCTGACGCTGGAAGAGCTGGACCGTCTCTGCTCCACCTTTGTCGGCATGGGCGTGGAAAAGCTGCGTATCACCGGCGGCGAACCCCTGGTGCGGCGCGATATCATGACCTTCTTCCGTGCGATGACGCGGCACCTGGACAGCGGCGCATTGAAAGAGCTGACGCTCACCACCAATGGTTCGCAGCTGGAGAAATACGCCCAGGAGCTGTTCGAAGCGGGCGTGCGCCGGGTCAATGTCTCGCTGGATACGCTGGACGAGCAGAAATTCGCGGATGTGACCCGTTGGGGCCGCCTGCCGCAGGTCCTGCGCGGCATCGATGCCGCCCAGAAAGCGGGTCTCAGGATCAAGATCAACGCGGTGGCGCTGAAAGGCTTCAACGAACCCGAACTTCCCCAGATCACCCGCTGGTGCGCCGAGCGCGACATCGACCTCACCTGGATCGAGGTCATGCCCATGGGCGATATCGGCAACGAGGACCGGCTGGATCAGTATTGGTCGCTGAAGGACGTGCGCCGCGAGTACGAGAACCACTACACCGTCACCGATCTGGCCGAACGCACCGGCGGCCCGGCCCGCTATGTGCGTCTGGAGGAGACGGGCCAGAAGATCGGCTTCATCACCCCGCTCAGCCATAATTTCTGCGAAAGCTGCAACCGGGTGCGCCTCACCTGCACGGGCGAACTTTACATGTGCCTCGGGCAGGAAGACATGGCGGATCTGCGCGCGCCCCTGCGCGATCACCCCGGTACCGAGGCCCCGCTGGAAGAGGCGATCCGCGCCGCCATCAACCTCAAGCCCAAGGGGCATGATTTCGATTATTCCCGGCAGAAGCCCGGCGGACAGATGTCCCGCCACATGAGCCATACCGGCGGCTGAGATGACCAGCCGGACCTCGGGCGGCGCGGCTACGCCCCTGTTTTACGCCTATCGCGCCATTACCGCGCTGATTGCGCCCTTGGCCTATCGCAAGGTGGCTGCAAAACTGGCCGCGCAAGGTGTTGCCGAGGCGCGCCAGCGTGAACGCCTGGGGCATGCCAGCCTGCCGCGCCCGGTACTGCCCCCCGACGCACCCTTGATCTGGTTTCACGGCGCCTCGGTCGGGGAAAGCCAGGCTGCCATGACCCTGATCAACCGTCTGTCCGAACGCCTGCCACAGGCGCGGTTCCTGCTGACCTCGGGCACGGCGACCTCTGCCGCGCTGGCCGCAAAACGCCTGCCGGGCAATGCCCTGCACCAATTCGCGCCCCTGGACGCCGCAGCGCCGGTGCGCCGCTTCCTTGCACATTGGCGCCCGGATGCGGGGATCTTTGTGGAAAGTGAGCTGTGGCCGGTGACACTGGCAGCAGCCCATAAGGCCGGTACGCGGCTGGCGCTGGTCAATGCCCGCCTCTCTGCGCGTTCGGTCAAGGGCTGGCAGAAACGCGCCGCCACGGCCCGTTTCATCCTGTCCCGATTTGATCTGCTGCTGAGCCAGAATGACCAGATGGCCCAGACCCTGATTGCATTGGGCGCTGATCCGGCACGGGTTCTGCCTGGCGGCAACCTCAAGGCCGGCGCACCGCCCCTGCCGGTGGACGAAACTGCCCTAACAGCTCTGCGCGGCGCTCTGGGAGATCGCCCGGTCTGGATTGCCTCCTCGACCCATCAGGGCGAAGAAGAGACGATCCTCTCTGCCCATAACGCCCTCTTGAAGCAGCACCCTGACCTCTGCCTGGTACTGATCCCGCGCCACCCTGAGCGTGCGGATGAGATCCTCGGGCTGATCGATGCCGCGGATCTGACATCTGCGCGCCGCAGCACGGGCGATGCACTTACCCCGCAGGTCCAAGTCTATCTTGCTGACACACTGGGCGAGCTCGGCACCTTTTATGCGCTCTCCCCGATCGTGTTCCTGGGCGGCTCGCTGCGGCCCATTGGCGGGCATAATCCCTTCGAGGTCGCCAGTGCAGGCGCCGCCGTGATCACCGGCCCCGGCACCAGCAATTTCTCCGAGACCTTTCCTCCCCTGATCGCAGCCGGTGGCGCGGTGGAGGTGAGCGATTCAAAAGGCCTGGCGCAGACCGTCGCCCATTGGCTGGAGGACAAAAGTGCCCTGGACCAAGCCCGCGCGGCGGCAAGGCAGTTTGCTGCGGACCAGGCGCGGCAGTTGGATGGGGTGACGGACATGCTGATCGACCGGCTGGGCCTGACAGCTGCGGATGCGAGCCGCGATGCCTGATCTTTTTGTCACCAACTTCAACCGCAATTTCACCGGCGTTTCCGCCACGGCCGCCAATGTGATCCGCCAGCAGGCCCGGACCCATGATCTGCGCCTGGTGGGTCAGCCCCTGCCCGGCTGCCCTGCCCCCATCACCACATCCGAGGCACGGCGCCTATGCAAACAGGCCCCAGACGGCAAGCCCTTTGCGATCTGGCATGTGCGCCGCAACACGGAAATGCGCGCGGCGATCTGGGCGCGGGACGTGCTGCGCCTGCCGATCCGCATTGTCTTCACCTCGGCGGCACAGCGGCGGCACTCGGCCTTTCCGCGCTGGCTGATCAGCCGCATGGATGCGGTTGTGGCCACCACCGAAAAGGCCGCCGAGTTCGTCCCCCATGTGCGTGCCGTGGTGCCCCATGGCGTGGATACCGATCTGTTTCAGCCAGCCGAGAGTCGCGAAACGGCCTGGGCCGCTCTGGGCTATGGCGGCAGTCTCGGGATCGCCACGGTTGGGCGTATCCGCCCCGAAAAGGGCACCGATGTCTTTGTCGATGCGATGATCGACCTTCTGCCCTCCCTGCCCGGCGCCGTGGCTTTGATCATTGGCCGGGCCGCGCGGGAACATCAAGGCTTCCTGAAGGATTTGAAATCCCGCATTGCGGATGCGGGCCTGACAGATCGGATCCTGTTTCCCGGCGAAATCCCAGCCGCCGACCTGCCCCAGATCATGCGCGCCCTGTCGCTGGTGATGCAACTGCCCCGCTACGAGGGCTACGGTATGGCCCCGCTGGAAGGCATGGCCAGCGGCGTGCCCTTTGTCGGCTCCGAAGCAGGGTACTACCGCGCCTTTTCCGCACAGGGCAAAAGCGGGCTGATTGTCCCGCTGGAGGCCGGAGCAGCTGCGGCGCAGGCGGCCCAAAGCATCCTGAGCGATCCGGGGCGCCACGCGCAGATGGCCCAAGACGCCCGCGAGATCGCCCTGCACAGTTTCAGCGCAAGGTCCGAGGCCGAGGGGATCGAAGCCGTCTATCAGGCTCTCTGGTCCGAGGGCTGAGCATCAAAAAAGGCCCGGCGGAGAACCGGGCCTTTTCGTTTCACATCAAGATCGCCTTACGCGGCAGGCATGCGCTGTTCGACGATACCGGCCCACCAGCTGCAGCCCGCGGGGATGGCCTCGTCGTTGAAGTTGTATTCCGGGTGGTGCACATCGGCGCTGTCGCCATTGCCGACCAGGATATAGGCGCCAGGGCGCTCTTCCAGCATATAGGCGAAATCCTCACCGCCCATGACCAGCGGCGCCTCTTCGCAATTGCCGGAAATGTCGCTGGCAACCTTGGCCGCGAATTCGGTCTGCTCCTCGTGGTTCACCATTACCGGGTAGCCGCGGTTGTAGGTGACATCCGCGGTGCCGCCATAGGTCGCCGCCACACCGGCGCAGATCTCCTTGATCCGCTTTTCGGCCAGATCGCGCATTTCCTTGGACATGGTGCGCACAGTGCCCTTGATCTGCACCCGCTGCGGGATCACGTTGAACGCCTTCGAGGAGGTCTCGAAGGAGGTCACCGAGACCACGATACGATCCACGGGATCGGCATTGCGCGAGGCGATGGTCTGCAGCGCCAGTACCGCCTGGGCGGTCATCACGGTGGTGTCGATGGTCTCATGCGGTTTCGCCGCATGGCCGCCGCGCCCTTCAAAGGTGATGTCAAAGGTATCGGTCGCCGCAAAGAAGGCACCGGGGCGGATCGCAAAGCTGCCGATCGGTTTACCCGGCCAGTTGTGCATGCCGTAGACCTCCTGGATGTTCCAGCGGTCCATCATGCCATCGTCGCACATCTCCTTGCCGCCGCCGCCGCCTTCTTCGGCGGGCTGGAAGATCACCACGACGGTGCCATCGAAGTTGCGCGTCTCCGACAGGTATTTGGCAGCACCCAGCAGCATCGCGGTGTGGCCGTCATGGCCGCAGGCATGCATGGCGTTGGCGGTCTTGGAGGCATAGTCCAGCCCGGTCTGTTCGTGGATCGGCAGCGCGTCCATGTCGGCGCGCAACCCGATGACCTTGCCCGAGGTGTCAGCCTTGCCCTTGATCACGCCGACAACGCCGGTGCGGCCAATGCCGGTGACGATCTCGTCGCAGCCGAATTCCTTCAGCTTTTCCGCCACCAGCGCCGAGGTGCGGTGGGTTTCGAACAGGATCTCGGGGTTTTCGTGGATATCACGGCGCCAGGCGGTGATTTCCTCCTGAAGCTCGGCAAAACGGTTCTTGACCGGCATTTCATTCACTCCTTTTGTTATATCGGTCCGGCGCTGCCTGCGCCGGTGGGACCCGGGGCCTGTTCAGGCCACAGGCATTCTTCGTTCAACGAGTTCCGCGAACCAGCTGATACCGGCCGGGATGATCTCGTCGTTGAAATCGTATTCGGGATGGTGGAGACCCGCGCTGTCGCCATTGCCGAGGCGGATCATGGCGCCGGGGCGCTCCATCAGCATGAAGGAGAAATCCTCTCCGCCCATCAGGATCGGCACATCCCCGCAGGTGGTGACAGCCTCTGCAGCCTCGCGCGCGTATTCGGTGGCGGCGTCATCGTTGATGGTGACGGGCACGCCGATGCGCATCTTGACCTCGACCAAGCCGCCGAATGTTTCGGCCACGCCTTCGGCGATCTCCTTGATGCGCTGCGGGATCATTGCGCGCACCTCTTCGGAATGGGTGCGGATGGTGCCGCGCACCTCTGCCTTGTCGGGGATCACGTTGAAGGCCTTGGAGGAGGTCTCCGCACTGGTCAGCGTCATCACCGCCTTCTCGATCGGATCCATGTTGCGCGACACGATGCTCTGCAGGGCGGCGATCATATGGCACATCATCACCGTGGTATCGACCACATCCTCCGGGTGGGCCGCATGGCCGCCCTTGCCCTGCAGCAGGAGGGAAAACTCGTCCACCGACGCCAGGATCGGCCCGGGGCGGATCGCGAACTTGCCCGCCTCGATGCCGGGGCTGTTGTGGATCGCGTAGACCTCATCGATGCCGAAGCGATCCATCATGCCGTCCTTGCACATGGCCTCGCCGCCATTGCCGCCCTCTTCGGCGGGCTGGAAGATCACCACGGCGGTGCCATCGAAGTTACGGGTCTCGGCCAGGTATTTCGCGGCCCCCAAGAGCATCGCCGTGTGCCCGTCATGGCCGCAGGCATGCATGGCTTGCGGGATCTTGGAGGCATGCGGCAGGCCGGTCTGTTCCTGCATCGGCAGCGCGTCCATATCGGCCCGCAGGCCAATGGCGCGGCCCTTGGTATCGGTGCGTCCCCGTATCACGGCAACAACGCCGGTGCGCCCGATGCCCGTCACCACCTCGTCGCAGCCAAAGCTTTGCAGCTTTTCCGCCACCAGGGCCGAGGTCCGGTGCGTATCATAGAGGATCTCGGGGTGTTCGTGGATATCGCGGCGCCAGCCAGCGACCTCTTCCTGGAACTCTGCGGCGCGGTTCTTGACGGGCATTCTTGTCTCCTCAGGCGGCGGGCATTCGTCGTTCGACCAGTTCGGCAAACCAGCTGCATCCCAAGGGGATCGCCTCGTCATCGAACACATAGGCCGGATGGTGGCACATGGCCGTGTCGCCATTGCCAAGGAAGATATAGGCGCCGGGGCGTTCTTCCAGCATATAGGCGAAATCTTCCGAGGGCATGATGGGATCGGTGTCGTCATTCACATCCGGCGACACCGCCCGCGCGGCCTCGACCGCATATTGGGTTTCATCGGGCGTGTTGATCGTCACCGGATAGCCCGGAGACCAGTCGACCTCTGCCGTGGCCCCAAAGGCGGCGGCGGTGTTTTCCACGACCCGGCGCACCCAGGTTTCGGCCTGTTCGCGATACTCGGTATCCAGCGTGCGCACGGTGCCCTTCAGCCGCACCGTATGGGCAATGACATTCGAGGCCGCACTGTCGGTTTCAAAGGTACCCACGGTCAGCACCACCCGTTTGATCGGATTGACGTTGCGCGACACGATCGCATGCAGCGAGACCACGATCTGCGAGGCCACCAGCGTGGTGTCGATCGCATCATGGGGTGCTGCGGCATGACCGCCCTTGCCGGTGACCGTGATTTCGAACTCATCGGCAGAGGCCAGAAGCCCACCGGGGCGGGTGGCGAACTGACCGACCGGCAGGCCCGGCATGTTGTGCAGCCCATAGACCTCCTGGATGCCCCAGCGCTCCATCAATCCATCGTCGCACATGGCCTTGCCACCGGCACCACCCTCTTCGGCAGGTTGGAAGATCAGCACCACGGTGCCGTCGAAATTGCGCGTCTCGGAGAGGTATTTCGCAGCGCCCAGCAGGATGGCGGTATGGCCGTCATGGCCGCAGGCATGCATGACACCGGGCGTCTTGGAGGCATAGTCTACACCGGACGCCTCATGAATGGGCAAGGCATCCATATCGGCGCGCAGGCCAATCACCCGCCCCGAGGTATTGGTCTTGCCCTCGATCACCGCAACCACGCCGGTGCGGCCGATGCCGGTGGTGATGGCACTGTCCTCGAGGCCGATCTCCTTCAACCGATCCACCACAAAGGCCGCGGTCTTGTGCACCTCATAAAGCAGTTCGGGATTCTCATGCAGGTGGCGGCGCCACTTGGTGATTTCCGTCTGCATCTCGGCAAAACGATTCTTGACTGGCATCCTTCACCTCATGGTTTGCAGTGCTGCGTCATTTGTTCACGGGCACTCTCAGACAATTCACTTGCCTTAGCAAGTATCTGCGAGCAGCCAAGACATCTCCCGGATCGCATTTCCGTGAACAGGGTCGCGCGCAACCCGAACAGGCTATTTGTTTCAAGTGCTTACGGAGCACCAATCCAATCGAGTTTCAATATCCGCGCTCAGGAAGTCTCAGAAAAATATTTCCATGTGCACAGATATTGACCTCGGCCCCTGCCGGAGCAGCCTGTGTCAGGCTGTCCCGCCACAGGCAAACACAGTGATCAGGCCGCCAGGCGATCCACCAGCTGACGCATGAAGTCATGACCGGCATTGAACTGCGCCACGGTGATGAATTCATTGGGCTGATGCGCCTGGGCGATATCGCCGGGACCGCAGATCACCGCCGAATATCCCGCCTCCTGAAACTGTCCCGCCTCGGTGCCGTAGCTGACCACATGGGTGCCGTTGTCACCCGTGATCGCGCGCACCAGCGTTTCCGCCGCGCCATCCTGTTCAGGGACAAGGCCCGGCACGTTGAACTTCTTGTTGATCTCGATGCGGGTGTCGGGATGGATCGCCTGCATCTCTGCCTCGACCCGAGCCACCTCGGCCAGGTAAGCCGCCTCCCAGTCAGAGGCCTGCTCTCCAGGCACCACCCGGAAATCCATCACGAAGCGGCAGTCCTTGGCGGTGATATTATGGGCGGTGCCGCCTTCGATCATGCCGACGTGGCAGGTGGTATAGGGGGGCGTGAACATCGCCGGGATCTCGCCCGGCTCCGCTACCATATTCTCGGCATTGCGGTGATTGGCCCAGTCGATCAGCCGCGCGCCCTGCATGATGGCGCTGACCCCGGTGTGCATCAGGGAGCTGTGCACCTCGAAGCCCACCAGATGGGTGTCATAGCCGATACCGCCCTTGTGGCCGGTCACCGCCTTCATCATCGAAGGCTCCCCCACGATCACGGAGCTACCCTTGGGCAGCACGGGCTGCATGGCCTCGATCATCGGCGGCGCGCCGGTGCAGCCGATCTCCTCATCAAAGGAGAGCGCCAGTTGCAGCGGGCGCTTGACACCACGCCGGTGCGCCTCGACCAGCGCCCAGATGGCGAGGGCATCAAAGCCCTTCATGTCGCAGCAGCCACGCCCGTAGTATTTGCCGTTCCGTTCCACCACGGTGAAGGGATCGCTGTCCCAGGGCTGGCCATCCACGGGCACCACATCGGTATGGCCCGACAGGACCACGGCGCCTTCGACCATCGGCCCAACATGGGCAAAGACCGCCGCCTTGTGCAGCTGATCCGGATCGGTCCAGCGGTGCGGGGTGATGCCATGGGAAGAGAGATACGCCTCCACCCATTCCACCAGCGGCAGGTTGGTGTCCCGGCTGACCGTCGGGAAAGACACCAGTTTCTCCATCAGCTGGAGCGGCGATAGCACTTCAGCCACGGGATCAATACCCGCTGTCGGTGGTCAGAACAAAGTGACCCGGCTCCAGCTCAAGGTATTCCGACGGCTCCGGCTTGTAGCCGACCGGGTGAATCGGAGAGGGAATCGGTTTGAAGTTCAGATCCTTCTCGCTCTTGCGCTGGCGCGGGTCGGCAATCGGAACCGCCTTCATCAAGGCCTGAGTATAGGCATGGAGCGGATTGGCAAAAACGCGGTCGCGCGGGCCGATCTCGACGATGCGGCCCAGGTACATCACGCCGACCTGGTGGCTGACGCGCTCCACCACCGCCATGTCATGGCTGATGAACAGGAAGGAGAGTCCCAGTTCGGACTGCAGCTCCATCATCAGGTTCAGCACCTGCGCCTGCACCGACACATCCAGCGCCGACACGGCCTCGTCCGCGACGATCAGCTTGGGGTTCAGGGCCAGGGCGCGGGCAATGGCGATCCGCTGACGCTGACCGCCGGACATTTCATGCGGGAAGCGGCGCATGAAGCTGCGCGGCAGGTGCACCCGGTCAAACAGCGAGGCCACCCGATCCTGCAATTCCGACCCCGAGGCCAACCCGTAGTTGCGCATCGGTTCGGCCACCTGATCCATCAGCTGCATCTGCGGGTTCAGCGAAGCAAATGGATCCTGGAAGATCATCTGCATATCGAGCCGCGCCTCGTGCAGCTGAGACTGGTTCAGCTTCAGAATATCGCGGCCCTCGAAGTTCACCTCTCCCGACATCGGCTCCACCAGGCGCAGGATCGAACGGCCGGCGCTGGACTTGCCGCAGCCGGATTCGCCCACCAGGGACAGGGTCTGGCCCTTGAAGACCTTGAAGGAGACATCTTCGACCGCGTGCACATTGGCAACGGTGCGACGCAAAAGACCGCCCTTGACCGGGAAACGGGTGGTCAGGTGCTTCACCTCGAGCAGCACCTCGTCAGTGCCCTTGATCGGCTCGATCTTCTGATCCTCGACGCCCATCAGCTTCATCGGCTCGGGGTAGTCCTTGCCGACCATCTCGCCCAGCTTGGGCACGGCGGCCAGCAGGGCCTTGGTGTAATCGTGCTGCGGGTTCTCGAAGATCTCGGTGACGGTGCCCTCTTCGACCTTGTTGCCGCGGAACATGACCACGACCCGGTCGGCCATCTGCGCCACCACGGCCATGTCGTGGGTGATGAACATCACCGCCGTGCCGGTCTCGCGCTTGAGGCGATCCATCAGCGCAAGGATCTCGGCCTGGATGGTCACATCCAGCGCGGTGGTGGGTTCGTCCGCGATCAAGAGGCGCGGCTCGCAGGCCATGGCCATGGCGATCACCACCCGCTGGCGCATCCCACCCGAGAGTTCGTGCGGATATTGCTTCAGGCGTCGCTCCGGTTCCGGGATGCGGACCTGGCGCAGCAGCTCCAGCGCGCGGTCCTCGGCCTGCTTCTTGGTCATGTTCTTGTGGATACGCAGACCTTCGGTCAACTGGCGACCCACGGTGAACACCGGATTCAAAGCGGTCATCGGCTCCTGGAAGATCATGCCGATCTCATTGCCGCGAATCTGCTTCATCATCTCCTGTTCGGCCTGGGCCAGATCGGTGCTTTCGCCACCGCGCCCATTGAACAGAAGCTCGCCACCGGCAATTTCGCCGCCACCAAATTCCACCAGCCGCATCAGGGACAGGGACGACACCGATTTTCCGGAGCCGGATTCGCCCACGATACAGACGGTTTCGCCCGGGTTGACGTCGAACGAGACGTTCTCCACCCCCACGACGGGTCCATCCTTGGTCTGAAATTCGACCCGCAAGCCTCTTATTTGTGCAATCGGTTGGTCCAGCACCCCAGTCGTCCCCTTATGGCTTTATTCTTATCCACTGCGTCAATGGCAGGGTTTCAAGGCCGTGATGTAAGCTGATCGAAGAACCTTCGTCAAACCTATGCAAGGGGGATAGGGGAAATTTTGGATCCAAAGGCTTGCAATTTCCGCAAACTCTGTTTCGATACCCTCAGTGTCCGCCAGGGGGATTGGGGCGACGCAAGGTCACTTGCAGCCCGATATGGTGCTATAATTATCAAGCACTTATCTCCCTCTTGGTGGTGCGACAAACCATCCGCAACCCTGCGGCAACAGGCTGGGTAGACAATGCCCGGCCGCAATAAACACGAAGAGCACTGATTCTGTGTTCGACAAGGAGAGTGTGAAATGAAGATCAAAACCCTTTTGATGGGGGCCATTGCATCGGCAGCGCTTGCTCCGGCAGCTTTTGCTGAGCGCGGCGCCGACGGCCAGGTGAGCATCATCTACTGGCAGGCCCCGTCGATTCTGAACCCGTTCCTGTCCGGCGGCACCAAGGACGTCGAGGCCTCCTCGCTGGTCATCGAACCCCTGGCGCGCTACGACCCCAATGGTCAGATGGTGCCCTTCCTGGCGGAAGAGATCCCGACCGTTGCCAATGGCGGCGTCAGCGAAGACCTGACCTCCATCACCTGGAAGATCAAATCCGGTCTAACCTGGTCCGATGGAAGCCCCTTCACCTCCAAGGACGTGAAGTTCACCTATGACTATTGCACCCACCCCGAAGGTGGTTGTGCGCAGGTGACCAAATTCGAAGGCGTAACTTCCGTTGAAACCCCGGACGATCTGACCGTCAAGGTCACCTTCGGCGGCCCGACCCCCTTCCCCTATGGCCCCTTCGTGGGCGGTGAAAGCCCGATCATCCAGGCCGCGCAATTCGCCGACTGCCTGGGTGCCAAGGCGCCCGAGTGCACCGAGGCCAACTTCAACCCGATCGGCACCGGCCCCTTCGTGGTCGACGAGTTCAAGCCGAACGACGTGATCACCTTCTCGGCCAACCCGAACTACCGTGACCCGGCCAAGCCCGCCTTCGGCAAGGTCCTGTTCAAAGGTGGCGGTGACGCAACCGCAGCCGGCCGTGCCGTGATGGAAACCGGTGAATTCGACTACGCCTGGAACCTGCAGCTGGCGCCCGACGTCATCGCGCAGATGGAAGCAGGCGGCAAAGGCAAGGCGATCGCAGGCTTCGGCCCGCTGGTCGAGCGCCTGATGCTGAACAACACCAACCCCGATCCGGCGCTTGGCCCGGACGAGCGTTCGGTTGTGCGCCCGCACCCCTTCCTGAGCGATCCGGCTGTCTACAAAGCCATGTCCATGGCCATCGACCGCCCGCTGCTGGTCGAAATCGGCTACGGCAAGGCTGGTAAAGTGACCTGTAACTGGGTTCCCGCACCTGCCGTTTACGCCGCCGACATCGCAGGCTGTGACGTGCAGGACATCGCCGGCGCCAACAAGATGCTGGATGATGCAGGCTACAAGGACACCAACGGTGACGGCGTTCGCGAGACCCCGGACGGCAAGCCGATGAAGATCCTGTACCAAACCTCGACCAACGCCGTGCGTCAGGACTTCCAGGCCCTGATTAAACAGTGGTGGAGCGAGATCGGTATCGAAACCGAACTGCGCAACATCAACGCATCGGTCTTCTTCGGTGGTGACCCGGGCTCCCCGGATACCTTCCAGAAGTTCTATGCCGACGTTGAAATGTACGCCAACACCTTCAACGGCACCGACCCGCAGTCCTACTTCGGCAACGGTCTGTGCGACAAGGCACCGAGCCCGGCGTCCCAGTGGCAGGGTGAGAACATCTCCCGCTTCTGCGATGAAGAGTTCGACGCGCTGCACGCTGAGCTGACCAAGACCGCCGACGCTGCCAAGCGCGCCGAAATCGGTCAACAGCTGAACGCGATGATCGTGGAAAAAGGCGGCATGATCCCGCTGGTTCACCGCGGCCGTCTGTCCGGTCAGGCCCTGTCCCTTGGTGGTCACGTCCTGAACGTCTGGGACAGCGAACTGTGGGATGCAGCCGACTGGCACCGCATCAAGTAAGCGGCTCTAGGCCCCTCGAGGCCCCGGTTCAGCACCGGGGCCTCTTGCCATTTCCGTCCCGTTCCGCTTTAGGGCGCCGGACGAATTTGGAGCATAGGCGGACAACCGTCGCTCCATCCTGACACAAACGAACATCCAAAGGCGCCTCCCTGATGCTGACCTTTACAATCAGGCGACTGATCCTATCAGTCCCGACGTTGCTATTTATCAGCCTGGTGATCTTCATGCTGCTGGAACTCGCCCCTGGCGATCCGATGGCACAGGTCCCGCTGACCGTCCCCCCCGAAGTGAAAGAAAAGATGCGCGAGGCCCTGGGCCTTGGCCAACCGGCCCATATCCGGTTCTGGAAATGGCTGGTGCAGTTCTTCTGGATCGAACCGCAGGTTCTGATCGACCACTACTTCGGCACAACCTTCTCCGCAGGCGATCTGCGCGTGATCTCCTGGCAGACCCGTTCACCGGTGATGGACATCGTGATCCAGCGTATGCCGCAGACCCTGTGGGTCGTAGGCACCGCCTATGTGGTTGCAATCCTGATCGCCCTGCCGATCGGCATCTACTCGGCCTATCGCCAGTACAGCTGGTTCGACCAGATGGGGACCTTCGTGTCCATGGTCGGCTTCTCGGTGCCGCCGTTCTTCTCGGGCGTGCTGGTCATCGTGATCTTCTCGGTACAGCTGGGCTGGTTCCCCTCGATCTATGACACCACCCTGGTGGTCGACAGCTGGGACAGCTTTGTCAAACAGCTGCAGCAGATGATCATGCCGGTAATGGTGCTGGCGCTGCAGATCACCGCGCAGCTGAGCCGCTTCATGCGCGCCTCGATGCTGGACAACCTCAACCAGGACTACGTGCGCACCGCCCGCGCCAAGGGTCTGAGCGAATATGTGGTTGTCATGGTCCACGTGCTGCGCAACTCGATGATCCCGGTGGTCACCGTGATCGCGCTGGGGATCCCGTCGATCTTTGGCGGCGCCATCATCACCGAACAGGTGTTCAAGGTGAACGGCATCGGCCAGTTGCTGATCGGCGCCATCCAGGCCAACGACCTGCCGATGGTACAGACCCTGACCTTCATCTTTGCCGTGTTGATCGTGCTGTTCAACCTGATCGCCGACGTGCTTTACGGCATTCTTGACCCGAGGATCCGCTATGACTGATGCTGCCAAAGACAAGACCCTGCAGCACTCCAGCGTTCAGCAGGAAGCCGGAAAGCCCGCCCGCAGCCAATGGCGCGACATCTGGGACCAGTTCAAGTCCCACCGCGGCGCCCTGTTCGGCGGCTGCCTGTTCCTGTTGATCTGCCTTGGCGTGATCGTTGGGCCCTATGTGTACTGGAATGACGCGCAATTCGTACCGACGGGCCGCGACTTCATCAAGCTGCGCGACATGCGGCCGATCTACCACATGCTGTGGGACCCGTCCGCCAAGATGGACTGGGCCTACCCCCTGGGCACCGACAACCTGGGCCGTGACACCCTGGCCCGCCTAATGTTCGGTGGTCGTGTGTCGCTGGCGGTTGGCATGGCCGCGATGATCCTGGCGCTCTTGCTGGGCTCCTTCGTGGGCGTGATCGCGGGCTATTTCAAGAAGCTCGACGGGCTCTTGATGCGCCTCACCGACCTGTTCCTGGCGCTGCCGCTGTTGCCGATGATCCTGGTGGCTGCGGTGCTGTTCCGCGAATCCCTGTCCAAGAGCATCGGCCCCGAAGGCGGTGTCTTCGTGCTGATCGTCTGCCTCATTGGGATCACCTCCTGGATGCCCACGGCGCGGATCGTGCGCGGCGATGTGCTGGCGATCAAGGAACGCGAGTTCGTGCTGGCGGCCCGCTCCATCGGCACCAAGCCGCGCAGCATCATCTCGCGACACATCCTGCCCAACGTGCTGTCGCCCATCATGGTCTCGGCCACGCTGGGGATTGCAACCGCGATCATCACGGAATCGGCGCTGTCCTTCCTGGGCTTCGGCTTCCCGCCGGATTTCCCGACCTGGGGACGGCTGCTCAATGACGCGGTGGACCGGATGACGCTCTTCCCCGAGCGTGTGCTCTGGCCCGGTATCCTGATCTCGCTGACCGTGCTGAGCGTGAACTATCTGGGCGATGGTCTCCGCGATGCATTGGATCCCCGTATCCGGGGCCGCTGATCGGGTAACACCCGCACATATTCAAATAAGAACATAGCCACTGGCCGCCCCACATTGGGCGGCCAGTTTGTTTTCAGGCGCACCCCACGGCAAAACGGACTTCCCGATCACGACCCCATCACGGAACTTTGTTCCAGCCAACACCGCGCGCCCTGCGGCGCTTCCCCTTGCCGGAGCGGGTTTTTCTCTTCATTTCGGGAAAATGTTCCGATTTTCCGATGGAGACCATCATGTTCGAAACACTTGGTTTTGAAGAGACCACCGCCCGAGAGGCTTCTGTTCTCCTGGCCCTTGCCCTGGGCCTTGTCTTTGGTGTGCTGGCTCAGCTCACCAGCTTCTGCCTGCGCCGTACCATCACCGGCAGCGATCGCCGTCAGGCGGCGGGTGTCTGGGCCCTGGCGCTGGCGGTTGCCGTGCTTGGCACTCAAGGCGCGGTCTCGCAAGGCTGGATCAGCTTTGAAGAGCACCGCCTGCTGGCGGCTGACCTGCCCATTCTTGCGGTTGTCGCCGGGGGCCTGATGTTCGGGGCAGGCATGATCCTGACCCGCGGCTGCGTCTCCCGCCTGATGGTGCTGAGCGGCACCGGCAACCTGCGCGCACTCCTGGTGATCGGCGTCTTTGCGATCACCGCCCATGCCACGCTCAAAGGCGTTCTGGCACCGCTGCGCACCAGCCTCGGTTCGGTGACCCTGCCCCTGGGCGATGCGGTCTCGCTGGCTTCCTTGAGTGGCGGCGGGATGGTCTGGGCCGTGTTGATCAGCCTTGCAGCGCTGGTGATTGCCTTGCGCTCTGGCAACCGCCTGCCTGCGCTGATCGGCGCCGCTGTCATCGGTCTGCTGGTGCCGCTGGCCTGGGTTGGCACCGGTTTCGTGCTCTATGACGACTTCGATCCCATCGCGATGGAGAGCCTGTCCTTCACCGCACCCTCTGCCGATTCGCTGTTCTACCTGGTGGCTTCCAGCGCGGTGTCGGGCAGCTTTGGCACTGGCCTTGTGGGCGGTGTGCTGGCGGGCGCCTTGATTGCGGCCCTGGTCACCGGTCGCTTCCAGTGGCAGAGCTTTGAAAGCCCCGCCCAGACCGGACGCTACCTGCTGGGTGCGGTTCTGATGGGTGTCGGCGGGGTGCTGGCCGGAGGCTGCACCGTGGGCGCGGGCCTTGCCGGCATTCCGACCCTGGGTGTCGCTGCCATTCTGGCCTTTGCCTCGATCATCGCAGGCGGCATTGCCATGCATGCTGCCCTTAATGCAGCTTCTTCCGGATCCGCCGCACGGCAAGCCACACCAGCGCCACAACCGGCAGAGTGATCAGCGCCGTCATCATCCCCTTGCTGAGGCCCAGCGGCCCGGCAAGGGGATAAAGCGCATAAGCGGCAAGCGAGACGGCGTAGTAGCTGATCGCCACCACCGACAGCCCCTCCACCGTATGCTGCAGACGCAGCGCCGTATCGGCGCGGCGATCCATGCTGGCCAGCAGCTCCTGGTTCTGGGCGCTGCGTTCCACATCCACACGGGTTCTGAGCAGCTCCCCTGCCCTGCGCGCCCGATCGGCGAGGGTCGCCAGCCGTTTCTCCGTCGATTTCACCGTGCGCATCGCAGGCTCATAGCGGCGCAGCATGAATTCCGAGAAGGTCTGATAGCCTTCAAGCCGCTCCTCGCGCAGCAGTTTGATCCGCTGGTTCACAAGCGCCTCATAGGCGCCAGTTGCACCAAATCGAAAGGCCGCGCGGGCCGCCATCGCCTCCAGCTCGGCCGAGACGGTCAGAAGATGCGACAGGGTCTGCTCTGCGGCTGCGCTGCTGCCGGTCATCTCCACCATGATTTCGCTCAGGTGGGTGTCCAGATCCCCGATGCTGGGCGACAGGCTGCGGGCGCGGGAAAACCCGAGCATCGACATGGCGCGGTAGGTTTCAATCTCGCAGAGACGCTGCACGATGCGGCCAATGCGGCGGCTGCCGGTGCCCGGGCTCACGAAGGCGGCAAACCGCATGTGCCCCGCCGGATCGATCCGGAAATCCCCGGCCACTACCGCATTGTCGTCCAGCACCCGTGACATGGCCATGCTCTCCGGCACCAGCCAGTCCTGCAACAGGGACTGGATCTCGCCCGTCTCAGGGCGGGGCAACACCCGCACCATCAGCGAGGTGATCCGCTGCCCCGGTGCCTGCTCCAGCCAGTCTGCGGGGAAGACCTCGAAATCCACCGGATCGAAGGGCCGTTCGCTGACCCCGTCGCTGTAAAGCGTGTAGCTCACGAATTCGGTGTGTTGCTCCCATTTCAGCACATGGCGGCCCAGCTTGGCCGCGTGATGGGTGGCGCCGGGTTTGGGATGGGCCGCGCCGTGGCGATCCAGAAGATCGACCAGATGGGCGATATCCAGGCTGCGGTCCCGGTGCACCGCTTCTTCGGGCTGTTTCACCGCCAGATACACCACGGTGCTGGGGCATGTCATGGTCGGGAACGGGCGGGCATGCAGCTCATTGGCAAGCTGATAGCGCAACGGGTGATCCTGGATCTGCGGCATTGCGGGGCTCCATTGGGGTGATCCGACCATAGACGAGGCCACAGACCCTGTAAAGAACTCCATTAATTCAGACACTTACGTGAATACAACGGCATACAATACAGCTGAGACAGACCCCTGATTGAAAAAGGCGCCCCCGAGGGAGCGCCTTTGCCATGGTTTGCGTCTGAAGCAGATCAGCTGATCTTGGTCAGCAGATCGTCCAGCGACTTCTTGGCGTCGCCGTAGAACATGCGGGTGTTCTCTTTGTAGAACAGCGGGTTCTCGATGCCCGAGTAGCCGGTGCCCTGACCGCGCTTGGAGACGAAGACCTGCTTGGCCTTCCAGCATTCCAGAACCGGCATGCCGGCGATGGGGCTGTTGGGGTCTTCCTGCGCCGCCGGGTTCACGATGTCGTTGGAGCCAATGACGATGGCCACATCTGTGTCCGGGAAGTCCTCGTTGATCTCGTCCATTTCCAGAACGATATCGTAAGGCACCTTGGCTTCGGCCAGCAGCACGTTCATGTGGCCCGGCAGACGACCCGCAACCGGGTGGATCGCGAAACGCACGTTCTTGCCCTTGGCGCGCAGACGGCGGGTCAGTTCGGCCACATTGGCCTGTGCCTGTGCAACCGCCATGCCGTAGCCAGGGATGATGATGATGCTGTCGGCCTCGTCCAGCGCGGTGGCAACGCCATCCGCATCGATCGCAACCTGTTCGCCCTCGACCTCCATCGCAGGACCCGTGGCGCCACCAAAGCCGCCCAGGATCACCGAGACGAAGGAGCGGTTCATCGCCTTACACATGATGTACGACAGGATCGCACCCGAGGAGCCCACAAGCGCACCCACAACGATCAGAAGGTCGTTGCCAAGGGAGAAGCCGATCGCCGCAGCCGCCCAGCCTGAGTAGCTGTTCAGCATCGAGACAACCACCGGCATGTCGGCGCCGCCGATACCCATGATCAGGTGATAGCCGATGAACAGCGCAGCAATGGTCAGGATCAACAGCGGCAGCAGGGCGCCGGAGCTGAGATACCAGATCAGGCAGAGCACCGAGAGGCCGGCCGCCCCTGCATTGAGCAGATGACCGCCCGGCAGTTTGGTGGCAGCCGAGGTCACACGACCCGATAGCTTGCCATAGGCGATGACCGAGCCGGTGAAGGTCACGGCACCGATCCAGATACCCAGCGAGGCTTCGACGCGCAGGATATTGATCTCGACCGCGTCTTTCTTGGCCAGAAGCGCGGCAAAGCCTTCAAGCGACTTTTTCGCGGCCTCGTCCATGGCCATGACATTGCCCAGTTCGAAATGGGCGTTGTAGCCCACGAAGACCGCCGCCAGACCGACCAGCGCGTGCATGCCGGCCACAAGCTCCGGCATCTGGGTCATTTCGACCTTGCTGGCCAGCTGATAGCCGATCAGGCCACCGGCCGCGATCAGCACCAGCGACAAGATCCAGAAGCCCGAACCCGGTCCGATCAGGGTTGCAAAGACCGCGATGGCCATGCCGACAATGCCGTACCAGACCGCGCGTTTTGCGCTTTCCTGCCCCGAAAGGCCACCCAGCGAGAGGATGAAGAGCACAGCCGCGACCACATAGGCCGCCGTGGTGAATCCGTATTCCATCTACCTGTACTCCTTAGGATTTCTGGAACATGGCGAGCATGCGCCGTGTCACGAGGAAGCCGCCGAAAATATTGATCCCGGCCATGAAGACCGACAGCGCCGCCAAGACGATCACCAGGAAGGAGCCAGAGCCGATCTGCATCAGCGCGCCCAGGATGATGATCGAGGAGATCGCATTGGTCACCGCCATCAGCGGGGTGTGCAGGCTGTGCGCCACGCCCCAGATGACCTGGAAGCCAACAAAGACCGCCAGCACGAAGACGATGAAATGCTGCATGAAGCTGGCCGGTGCGACCAGGCCGACGCCCAGCAGAAGCGCGGCACCGATCACCAGCAGGGTGACCTGGCTCTTGGTCTGCGCCTTGAAGGCGGCGATTTCCTGCGCGCGCTTCTCTTCCGGGGTCAGCTCTTTCGGCGCATCGGGTTTCTTCTGCGCGGCAATGGCCTGGATCTTTGGCGGCGGCGGCGGGAAGGTGATTTCCTTCTCGAAGGTGACCGTTGCACCGCGGATCACGTCGTCTTCCATGTTGTGCACGATCTGACCGTCCTTTTCCGGGGTCAGGTCGGTCATCATGTGACGGATGTTGGTGGCATAAAGGGTCGAGGACTGCGCCGCCATCCGGCTGGGGAAGTCGGTGTAGCCGATGATGGTGACCCCGTTGTCGGTCACGACCTTCTCGTCCATCACGGTGCCTTCGACGTTGCCGCCCTTTTCGGCCGCAAGGTCGACGATCACCGAGCCCGGCTTCATCGCCGCAACCATGTCCTCAAGCCACAGCTTGGGCGCTTCGCGGTTCGGGATCAGCGCGGTGGTGATGACGATGTCCACTTCCGGCGCCAGTTCACGGAACTTCGCCAGCTGGGCTTCGCGGAATTCAGGCGAGGAAACAGAAGCGTAACCGCCGGTCGCCGCACCGTCCTGCTGTTCTTCCTCGAAGTCGAGGTAGACGAACTCGGCGCCCATGGATTCGACCTGCTCGGCCACTTCGGGGCGCACGTCAAAGGCGTAGGTCACGGCGCCAAGGCTGGTGGAGGCACCAATGGCGGCCAGACCGGCAACACCTGCACCCACGACCAGAACCTTGGCCGGGGGCACCTTGCCCGCAGCGGTGATCTGACCGGTGAAGAAGCGGCCAAAGTTGTTGCCCGCCTCGATCACGGCACGGTAGCCCGCAATGTTCGCCATCGAGGACAGCGCGTCCATCTTCTGGGCGCGGCTGATGCGCGGCACCATTTCCATGGCGATGACATTGGCACCCTTGGAGCGAGCCAGTTCCAGCCCCTCTTCGTTGGCACCGGGATTGAAGAAGGAGATCAGCGTCTTGCCCGCTGTCATCCGCTTCAGCTCTGCCTCGGTCGGAATGCGGACCTTAGCGACGATGTCGCAGGCCTTCCACAGGGCGGCAGCGGTCTTGATGATCTCGACTCCTGCCTCTTCATAGGCGGCATCGCTGAAACCGGCCAATTGACCCGCGCCAGTCTCGATCGCGCAGTCATAGCCCAGCTTTTGCAGCTGCCTGGCCGAATCCGGCGTCATCGCGACGCGCGCTTCGCCCTTCATTACTTCTTTTGGTGTACCTATCTTCACCTTGTCGGTCCCCCTCGTCTTGCCCGTGCCAGCAAAGCACCGGGTACGGATCGCAAATATTTTGATTATATTGCGCAACATTTTTGCGCAAGCGTTTCGCCGCGTCGCCGCATCACTTTGCCGCGCCGCCGCATGATTGTCACACCCAGCGGCGCACCTTTCCTTCGTAGCGTGCCCAGTCCTGTCGGAAGGTCCGGCGCATCCGGTTTTCCTCCGGTTCGATGAATCGTCGTTCCAGGATCCAGACGAAGATCGGGATCAGCGGCAAGGACAACACTGCGTCAAACCGGAGGATCAGCCCGGCCAGGACCAGAACATCGCCCAGGTAGATCGGATTGCGGCTGCGGCTGAAGATCCCCGATTGCACCAGGCGGCTTGGCGTCTGATGCGGAATGATCGTGGTGCGCTGGCGCCGCATTTCGACCACCGCCAGCAGCATCAAGAGGATGCCGCCGCCAACCAGCAGCCCGCCCAGGAAATCCGCCCAGGGCCCGCCAAAGGTCAGCCCATAGGACAGATGGCTCGCCTGGAGCCAGGCCAGGACAAGACAGGCAACAAGCCAGACGGGGGGCAGATCAATCCAACGCATCAGGCGCGTACCCTCGCGAGTTCCAGAATTGAGTACAAGGTCATCCAGCGCAAAGTCCCCTTATCCGGCCACGGGGTCCAGCCCCCCATGCAGGCACGCCTGAAGAAAAGGACAGAATGTCCCGAATGGCCCCGAAACGGCGAATCCGTTCCGGGATGCGGCACGATCCTGCACGAATCTACGGATTCTTCTACGTATACTTTGGCATGCCATCCCTGCGGGCCCTATTCCCACTCCATTTCCTCAAAGACACGGCCCGCATTCTTGGTCGCCAGCTCTTCGAAGGTGTCCAGCCCCTTCCAACGCTCCTGATCCACGTAATAGGCGCCCGCCAAGTCACCGCCCTCCTCGATATGGGCGCCGATCTTTTCGCGCAGGTCGCTGAGGTAGTCATAGGTGTAACGCCGCACCTGGGCGAGATTGGTGGGATGGCCATGGCCCGGGATCACATAGGTCGGGTTCAAGGGCTCCATCTTTTCCTCCCAGGTCTCCAGCCAGCAGGAGGTGCAGATGCCTTCGAAGATCGGCAGCATGCGTTCATGAAAGGCGATATCGCCGGCGATCAGCAGGTTCCACTGCGGCAGCCAGACCTGGGTGTCGCCCGGATCATGGGCCGGTCCCATGTGCATCACCTCGAACTCGACCCCGCCGAGGGTGCGGCTGTAGCTGTCCTCGAATGTGAGATTCGGCGTCACGATCCGGGTGCCTTCCGCCTTGTCCCGGTTATAGCGCTGCATACCCTGCAGGATGAAATCGGCCTCTTCCGTGAAGGCCTCGATCGCGTCCACATGGGCAAGGATATCAACCCCCTGATCCACCCAGTAGGAATTTCCGAGCATGGCATGGCCCTGGCCGTTCTCGTTGATCACCAGCACCACCGGCTGATCGGTGATGGCCTTGATCTCATCATGCAAGGCAGCCGCCAGCCGCGCCGAAGCCCCGCCATTGACCACCACGACACCCTCGTCCGTGACCACAAAGGACAGGTTGTTGTTGTGGCCCGAGTTTTCATAGGTCGGCGGCGCGGTGGCCCCGATCGCCGAAAACACATGCGGGATCACTTCGACCGGCTTGGAATATAGCTCGGACTGCGGGTATTGGTCGGCGATATCTTCGCTGGCAAATGCGGCGCCCGCAGCAAAGGTGGCGGCCAGCAGGCTGGTGAACAATGGCTTCATGGTGTCCTCCCGGAAAAGCTGCGCAATAATTCACACCTTTGAATATGATTGTAAATGGGCAGCCGGAAAAAGCTGCGTCAAACACCATCTGACGCCCGATGTGACGGAACGGCTTTCTTGCCCTGCCCCGGCCGGTCGGTAGGCTGGCGGCAAATCAGGGAGGAAACGAGACATGACATCACAAAGTTCTGAAACGCTGAAAGGCAAACACGCGCTGGTCACCGGCGGCGGCACCGGCATTGGCCTGGCCATTGCCCGCGCCCTGGCCGAGCAGGGCGCCGAAGTGACCATCACCGGGCGCCGCCAGGAGGTTCTGGAAGAGGTCGCCACCAAGGGGCTGCACCCGATGGCCATGGATGTGCGCGATGAGGATGACATCGTGACAAAGATCCAGGCCGCTGTCGATGCCCGCGGCCCGATCCAGATCTGCGTCGCCAATGCCGGCATTGCCGAAGGCAAGTCGCTGCACAAGACCACGCTCGACTTCTGGCGCAACATGATGGCCACCAATCTGGACGGCGCCTTCCTGACAATCCGCGAAAGCCTGAAATCCATGCGCACCACCGATTGGGGCCGGGTGATCACCGTCTCCTCTATCGCGGGGCTGCGCGGTCTCAAGGGCGGCGCCTGCTATTCGGCCAGCAAACACGGGATGATCGGCCTGACCCGCGCGCTGAGCGAGGATTACATGGGCACGCCCTTCACCTTCAACGCGATCTGCCCCGGCTATGTGGACACGCCGATCGTGGAGCGCAACATCACCTCGATCTCGGAGCGCGCCGGCGTCAGCGAGGACGAGGCGTTGAAGATGATGACCCATGCCAACCGCCACCAGCGCCTGATCGAACCCGATGAGGTCTCTGCTGCCACCCTGTGGCTGGTGGGCCCCGGATCCCAATCGATCAATGGCCAGACCATCCAGATTGCCGGCGGACAGATCTGAACCGTCCCACTTTGGTTTCCAGCGAACGCCGCCAGGATCTGGCGGCGTTTTCGTTTCCATGCCGCGCGCGCCCCGAAACAAGTCTGGACAGGATTTTGAATATTGGATACAAAATGCGAAATCTACGAAACCAGACGATCCGCGACATCCATCCTGCTCCCGCTCATGAGGCTCCGATGACCGATTTTGCCGCCACCAAGGCCCTGTTCGACCTGCCCGAAGGGGTGATCTATCTCGATGGCAACTCCTTGGGCCCGCTGCCCAAATCCGCCACGGCCCGCGTGTCTGCCATGATGACCGAGGAATGGGGCAAGATGCTGATCACCGGCTGGAACAAGGCCGGCTGGATGCAGAAATCCACCGCTGTCGGAAACCGCATCGCGCGGCTGATCGGCGCTGAAGCGGACCATGTGATCATGGGCGACACCCTGTCGATCAAGGTCTATCAGGCGGTCGCCTCGGCGCTGGAGATGAACAAGGGCCGCAAGGTGGTTCTGTCGGACAATGGCAACTTCCCCTCGGACCTTTACATCGTGCAAGGGCTGCTGAAATCCCTTGGCGAAGACTATGAGCTGCGTGTCGTGGACCCCAAGGCGGTGGAAGACAATATCACCGAGGAGATCGCGGTGCTGATGCTGACCGAGGTGGATTACCGCACCGGGCGCAAGCACGACATGAAGGCGCTCACCGCCAAGGCCCATGACATGGGCGCACTCACGGTCTGGGATCTGGCCCATTCGGCCGGCGCCCTGCCGGTGGATCTGGCAGGCTGCAAGGCGGATTTCGCCGTGGGCTGCACCTACAAGTATCTCAACAGTGGTCCCGGCGGCCCAGCCTTCATCTATGTCGCCCCGCGCCACGCCGAAGTGGCCCGCCCCGCCCTGTCCGGCTGGCTAGGGCACGAGGCCCCCTTTGCCTTTGATCTGGATTATCGTCCCGGGCGCGGGATCGAGCGGATGCGCGTCGGCACCCCGCCTGTGATCCAGCTCACGTCGCTCGAAGCCTCGATGGACATCTGGGACGGGGTCGACATGCAAGCCCTGCGCGCCAAGTCGATTGCCCTGTGTGATCTGTTCATTTCGGAGGTCGAAGCCGCCTGCCCTGCGCTGGAACTGGCCTCGCCCCGCGATGGCAGCCAGCGCGGCAGCCAGGTCTCCTTCCGCTTCCACGAAGGCTATGCCGCGATGCAGGCGCTGATCGCGCGCGGCGTGATCGGCGATTTCCGCGCCCCCGACATCATGCGCTTTGGCTTCACGCCGCTGTTCATCGACGAAGACGACGTGCGCGGCGCGGTCGCCATCCTGAAAGACGTGATGGACAATGCCCTTTGGGACCGCCCCGAATACAAGCAGCGCGCCGCTGTCACCTGAGATGAGCCATCACGCCCGTCATATTCCCCTGTGCAGCCCCGCGGGCTGGGTGGCGCTGTGGCGCCGCCTGGCACAATGCGGCTGTCTAAACCGGAGGACGCTTTCCCTTCCCTGATATATGATACCCCTAGGAACAGGAAAGATCCGATGACCAAATGCCCCATCTCCACCCCGTTTGACCCAGCCGAGGACGGCGCCGAAATGTCCTTTGACGGGCGTATGTCCTATGGCGACTACCTGAAGCTCGACAGCCTCCTGACCGCGCAAAAGCCGCTGAGCGATGCCCATGACGAGATGCTCTTCATCATCCAGCACCAGACCAGCGAATTGTGGATGCGCCTGGCGGTGCACGAGCTGAACGCGGCGCGCGATTGCCTGCTGGCGGGCAACTCCCGCCCGGCCTTCAAGATGCTGGCCCGCGTGGCGCGGATCTTCGAGCAGCTCAACTCCGCCTGGGACGTGCTGCGCACAATGACCCCGTCCGATTACACGCACTTCCGGGACTCGCTGGGGCAAAGCTCGGGCTTTCAGTCACATCAGTACCGGCTGATCGAATTCATCCTGGGCAACCGGAACAAGGCCATGATGCGCCCCCACGCCCATGATCCGGCCATCACCGCACAGTTGGAGGCGGAACTGACGCAGCCTTCGCTCTATGATGTGGCCCTGCGCCTGCTGGCCAACGTGGTGCCGCTGCCGGATGAGGTGATCAGCCGCGATGTGTCTGAGCCCTATCAGCCCCGCGATGCGGTGATGGATGCCTGGACCAAGGTCTACCAAGCGCCGGAAACCCATTGGGAACTTTATGAACTGGCTGAAAAGCTGGTGGATTTCGAGGATTACTTCCGTCGCTGGCGCTTCAACCACGTCACCACCGTGGAACGAGTGATCGGCTTTAAGCGCGGCACCGGCGGCACCGGCGGCGTCAGCTATCTCAAACGGATGCTCGATGTGGAGCTGTTTCCTGAGCTTTGGCATCTGCGCACCGAACTGTAGAGAGAGCGCCACAACGCAGGCCCTCCCGCCCGGCCTCTGGGGTCTTGCGACCCCCTCGCCCCGTTGGGCCCGGCGCCGCGCCTTTGGCGCGGCGCCGGGCCCAAGGCTGCAAGCAGGCTCTGCCACAGGCAGAGCATGCTTCAGGCGCGGGAGCCTCCCCGCCAACCTGGCCCATCCCTGAAAGACAATCACGTCCCCTGCAACGCCCGCGCCATCAATGCGGCCAATTGCAATACCCGCTGGCGATAGCCCGCATAATCCGCCGAGGTATGCTTGATACCCTTGAGTGCGGAACAAAAGACCTGCGCGACCTCCTCGGCCGGCCCCACGGTCGCGGGCAACTCTCTTTGCGCCAGCCAACCCGCATAGAGGCCCGCCAGAGCCGCCTCACCAGCCTGGATCGCCTCCGGCGCCACGCTCATGCTGGCCTCGAACAGCTCCAACCCATGGGCCGAAGACATCATCGCCTCCATCGTCGGGCCACCGTGGGCCTCAAAGGCACGCGACAGGCGCTCTGCCAGGGTGCCGCGCTGGTCCAGCGCCGCCTGCACGTCGTGCAGCGCCTGGGTGTAATAGGCCTCTACCAGGGCGGTGAAAATCGCTTCCTTGTTGCGAAAGTGCAGATAGACCGCCGGGCGGGACATTCCCGCGCCGCGCGCTATGTCATCCATCGAGGTCTTGCGAAACCCATAGGCGGAAAAGGCCTGCCAGGCAGAGTGCAGAATGGTCTCAGCTTTGGGATCAGGCGACAATTGGTTCATGCCAATGGCTAGTGACATTATTGCGGAAATTTGTCAATTGACACCCTGACACTTTGCGGCCACTTTGTCAGAAGCCAGATACGGAGGTCAGCCCCATGCCAACCACGCTGAGAATCAACGGAACCGACCATGAGCTCGACCTGCCGCAGGATGTGCCCCTCCTGTGGGTTCTGCGAGACGAGATCGGCCTCACCGGCACCAAGTTCGGCTGCGGCGTTGCCGCCTGTGGCGCCTGCACCGTGCATATCGATGGCGAGGCGGCACGCTCTTGCCAGGTTGCGCTTGGCGATGTCTGGGGCGAAATCACCACCATCGAAGGCGTCGGCACTCCCGATGCCATGGCGGCGATCCAGCAGGCCTGGGTCGACCACCAGGTAGCGCAATGCGGCTATTGCCAGTCCGGCCAGATCATGCAGGCCGCCAGTCTCCTGAAGGACAACCCCTCCCCCAGCGACAGCGAGATCGACGAGGCCATGCAGGGCAACCTCTGCCGCTGCGGCACCTACCCGCGCATGCGTGCTGCCATCCATGCCGCCGCCAAGATGATGCAGGAGGCTTGAACCATGGCCAGCATCAAGAAAATCGCCCGCCGCAGCTTCCTGATCGGCTCTGCCGCCATCCTGGGCGGGGTGGCCTTTGGCACCTACAAGTACCAACAGCCCGCGCCGAACCCGCTGTCGCCCAAGGAAGGTCAGGCCGCGCTCAACCCCTTCGTCATGGTGGACCAATCCGGCGTGACCCTGGTGGCCCCGCGCGCCGAGATGGGTCAGGGTGTGGAAACCTCCTGGGTCGCGCTGATCGCCGAAGAACTGGATGTGCGCCCGGAGACGGTCAAGGTGATCCATGGCCCCGCCGCCAAGGCCTATTACAACAGCGCCATGATGGCCGAGGCCCTGCCCGGTCGTGGCTATAACGCCAGCAACTTCCAGCATTCCCTGGGTCAGGTCGTCGGGCATATGTCGAAATTCCTCGACCTGCAGGTGACCGGTGGGTCGTCGTCCATGAAGGACGGGTTCGAGCGGATGCGGATGGCCGGGGCCACCGCGCGCGAAACCCTGAAAGAGGCCGCCGCCCAGCGCCTTGGCTCCTCCCGCGCTTTGCTCAGCACCGAGGACGGCCATGTGATCGCACCGGACGGCAGCCGGATCCCCTATACCGATCTGGCGGAAGAGGCCGCCGGGGTTGAACCGCAGGACGCCGAGCTGCGCCCGGCCTCCCAGTGGAAATACGTCGGCAAGGACATGCCGCGGCTTGATATGGTAGCCAAGGTCACCGGCACCGCTGGCTTTGGCGTCGATGTGCGCCTTGAGGGCATGAAATTCGCCGCCATCCGACAAAGCCCGCATTTTGGCACCGGCAAGACCTCCTTTGATGCCAGCGCCGCCGAAACCATGCCGGGCGTGGAAAAGGTGCTGGATCTGGGCGATGCCGTTGCCGTGGTTGCGACGAATACCTGGCTCGCGCAACAGGCGGTGGACGCAATCGACGTCACATGGGAGCCCGCCCCCTATCCCGAAACCACCGATGCGATCTTTGCCGAGATCGCAAAGGCCTTTGACGAAAGCCCCAATTCGACCCTGCGCGACGATGGCGATGTGGACAGCCTGCCCGAGGGTGCCAAGGTGATCGAGGCCGAATACCGCCTGCCCTACCTCGCCCATGCCACTATGGAGCCGATGAACGCCACCGCGCTTTACACCGGTGATGCCTTGCAGATCTGGGCGCCCAACCAGGGGCCGACGGTGGTGCAGAAATCTGCGGCCAAGATCGCGGGCCTGCCGAAAGAAGCGGTCGAGGTGCACACAACCTATCTGGGCGGCGGCTTTGGTCGCAGGATCGAGATCGACTATGCCAATCGCGCGGTAGAGGTCGCCATGCAGATGCGCGGCACGCCCGTCCAGCTCACCTGGAGCCGCGAAGAGGACATGACCCATGACTTCTACCGCCCCGGCGCCATTGCGCGCTACCGAGCCGCAGTGAAAGACGGCAAGGCGGTGATGGTGCACGGCAAGATCGCCGCCCAGTCCACCACGGTGGAGGGCGCGGGCCGCATGCTGGGCCTGCCGATGTCGGGGCCGGACAAGGGTCATGTGGATGCGGCCTTCAACCAGCCGCTGGCAATCCCCAACTTCCGCGTCGAGGGCTACCTGGTGAAGCCGATGGTGCCGGTGGGCTTCTGGCGCTCGGTCGCGGCCTCCTTCAACGGGTTCTTCTCGGACACCATCCTTGACGAGATGGCCCATACCGCAGGCCGCGACCCGCTGGAGTTCCGGCTGGAGCTGGCCCGCGCTGAATGGGCGCCTGCCGCACAGGTGCTGGAGAAAGTGCGCGACATGTCCGGCTGGACCGGGAAGACGCCCGAGGGCGTGGGGCGCGGTGTCGCACTGGCCTATAGTTTCGGCACCCCCGTGGCCGAGGTGATCGAGGTGGTGGACGAAGACGGTCAGATCCGCATCAACAAGGCCTGGATCGCCGCCGACATCGGCTTGGCCGTGGATCCCCGCAACGTCGAGGCACAGCTGTTCAGCGGCCTCGCCTACGGCCTGTCAGCGGCCTGTTTTGGCGAGATCACCTTTGCGGGCGGCGCGGTGGAGCAGCAGAACTTCCCCGATTACGAGGCGATGCGCATGCACACCATGCCAGCGGTCGAGGTCGCGGTTTTGCAAAACCAGACCCACATGGGCGGCGCGGGCGAGCCCGGCACCCCCCCGGCAGCCCCGGCATTGGCCAATGCGCTGTTCGACCTCACCGGCAAACGCGCCCGCAGCCTGCCCCTGATGCATGAGTTCGACCTGCTGGTTTGAACCGGCGTGGCGAGACTATGAACAAGGAGAGCCCGCCACTGACCCGGCGGGCTTTTTGTGTGTGCTAGCCTTGTTGGTCGACAATGCGGAGAGGCTGTGTGAAAACTCCCTTGCTGATCTGAATGATGGTATGATTTCTGCATTCGGTGCGGAGGCATTTTAT
>NZ_JARCJD010000010.1 GCF_028890115.1 Phaeobacter sp. QD34_24 | reverse complement strand
GATCAGACATGTTACCGCTCGATTTTCGAACCGTGAATCACGCCGCTGGACGGAAATCAATGGGTCCTGACCCTAGGACATGGGCAAGGTCGTCACCAAGATTGCCCGCGCAGACGCGCAGGTCATCGCCCAGCTTGGGCAGGCCGGGGTTGCCACCGTGCACGAAGCGCAGGGCCGCACCGGGCTGATGGCGGCGCAGATGCGCCCGATCCAGCAGGATGTCGCCATCGCGGGCAGCGCGGTCACCATTTCGGCGCCGCCGGGCGACAACTGGATGATCCATGTCGCCATCGAACAGCTGCAGGAAGGCGACATCATGGTGCTCGCCCCCACCGCGCCTTGCGACATGGGATATTTCGGCGACCTGTTGGCGACATCGGCCATGGCCCGGGGCTGCCGGGCCCTGGTGATCGATGCGGGCGTGCGCGACACCCGCGATCTGCGCGCAATGGGGTTTCACGTCTGGTCCAGGGCGGTCTCGGCCCAGGGCACTGTGAAGGAGACGCTGGGATCGGTGAACGTTCCCGTCGTCTGCGCCGGGGCGCAAGTCCATCCAGGTGATGTCATCATTGCAGATGACGACGGGGTCTGCGTGGTGCCGCAGGCGCGGGCCGAAGCCGTCCTGCAGGCCGCACAACAGCGCCTTGACGCCGAAGAGGCCAAACGCCAGCGGCTGGAAGCGGGGGAACTTGGCCTCGACATCTACAACATGCGCCCTCGGCTGGCAGATAAGGGTCTCACCTATGAGTGACGGTCTGCGCGCCATGTGGATGCGCGGGGGCACCTCCAAGGGCCTGTACCTTTTGGCAGAGGATCTGCCCGGCGGATCCTGCCCTGCCCCCTCCTCTGCTCTTTCTGCGCGGGATGCGCTGCTGTTGGGTGTCATGGGTAGCCCCGATCCGCGCCAGATCGACGGGATCGGCGGCGCGGATCCGCTGACCTCGAAGGTGGCAGTGGTGCGGCGCTCGGTGCGTCCCGGCGTCGATGTCGATTACCTGTTCCTGCAGGTCTTCGTGGATCGCGCACTGGTGAGCGATGCTCAGAACTGTGGCAATATCCTGGCCGGAGTCGGCCCCTTCGCGATCGAACGCGGCCTGGTCGCCGCACAGGACGGTGAAACGCCGGTGACGATCTACATGGAGAACACCGGCCAGATCGCGGTGGCGCGGGTGGCAACGCCGGGCAGGCAGGTCACCTATGAGGGCAGAACCCGGATTGACGGCGCCCCCGGCACGGCCGCCGCCATCCCCATCGAATTCCGCGACACGGCAGGATCGGCCTGCGGTGCCCTGTTGCCCACGGGCAATGTCACGGACCAGCTGGATGGCATCACCGTGACGATGATCGACAACGGCATGCCCTGCGTGCTGCTGCACGCCGATGCGCTTGGCCTCAGCGGGCAGGAAACACCGGCAGAGCTGGAAGCCAACGCAGCCTTGCGTGCCCGGCTGGAGACGATCCGACTGGCGGCAGGCCCCCGCATGAACCTGGGCGATGTGTCACAGAAATCCGTCCCCAAGATGTGTTTGCTCAGCCCCGCAACGGCGGGTGGCACGGTGATGACCCGCACCTTCATCCCGCATCGCTGTCACAGCTCTATCGGCGTGTTGGGCGCGGTGAGCGTCGCAACAGCCTGCCTGGTGCCTGGAGCGGTGGGGCATGATCTGGCACATATCCCGGAAGGCTCTGCCAAATCCCTGTCCATCGAACACCCAACCGGGCAAATGGCGGTGATCGGCCATATCAAAGACGGTACAGTCGCCCGCGCCGAGATCATCCGCACTGCGCGCAAATTGATGGACGGGACAGTGTTTCCTGGCCCAACTCGAGCAATGGAAAACTGATCTGCCGTTTCGTTGCGAAGGGCCCCCCTGCGCGTTATTCCGCGCTTGGTCCTGCCACAGCGCTAGCGCGAAACAACATGTCCACGGACATGCTTGCCGATCCGGCCTGACATCACCGGCCTGGCATCAAAAGATGCTTGCGGATGAAACCGTGCCGACGCAGGATTTTGCGCGAACCCTCATTGCAGATGGGTTTTCAGACCTCCTGATCCGGAGCTTTGCACGGGGCCGAACCTCAACATCGTTCTGAGGCAATGTGCTGCTGTACCCCGCTGCTGCCTTGATCGCGATCAAGGCGGATTCTGCGATCAACTGCTAGATGCAGATGCAGATAGATTTACCTGATCCATTTTGAAGCGGAGGAGACGAGGTTTGACCGACGTGATCCGACAGGACTGGGATGCCATTGTCATCGGCTCCGGGATGGGGGGCCTGTCCGCCGCTGCCGCATTGTCAAAGCTTGGCCACCGGGTGCTGTTGTTGGAGCAGTACCATACGCTTGGCGGGCTGACCCACAGCTTTTCCATGGAGGGGTTCTCCTGGGATGCAGGCATCCATTACCTGAACTGCGTTGCCCCGGACGACCGCGAGCGCCGCATGTTTGACTGGCTTTCCGATACGCCGATCGCGTTCACCTCCATGGGGTCGATCTATGACACCCTGCATATCGGAGACGCCCCGCCGTTATCCCTGTCGCGCCCCTTCGAGGCGCAGGAGCGTGATCTCAAGGATCGGTTCCCGGACGAGACAAAGGCCATAGAGGCCTGGATCGCGGCCCTGAAGGACGGCAAGCAGGCGTGCTACAACATCACGTCGACCCGGGCGATGCCCGAGATCATCGGATCGGCGACGAAGTGGTGGCACGGCCATGCCATCAATCGCTGGTGCAGGCGCACCACGCAGGAGGTCATCGACGAGATCACCAACAATCCCGACCTCGCCGCAGCCCTTGCCGCGCAATGGTTCGATCATGGCGGCAGGCCCAGCAAGGCCAGCTTTGCAATGCATGCCCTGATCACCGGCTCCTACCTTGAAAGTGGTGCCTGGTACCCGGTTGGCGGCGGCGCGGCCATTGCCCGCCACATCCTGCCGACGATCACGAAAGCCGGAGGCGAGGCGCGAGCAAGCACCAGGGTCGAGACGCTTGTCATCGAGAATGAGCGGGTCGTCGGGGTGCGCACGGCAGAGGGAGAGGAAATCCGCGCCAAGTTCGTGATCTCCGACATAGGAGCACGCGAGACGGTGAATGCGCTTTTGCCTGCAGACTGCGGTCATCAGGACTGGGTCGACGAGATCAATGCCCTTCCCCATTCAATCGCGCACTTCAGCCTGTTCATGGGCTTTGAGGGTGATATCGAGGCGGCCGGTGCAACCCGGTCGAACCACTGGATATACCCCGAGGGCAAGGTCGACGTGGTCTGGACCGATGCGCCCAACACCCCACCCGCAGGCATGTTCGTGTCCTTCGCCTCGCTGAAGGACAGCGCGCACAAGCCAGGCCCGTCCCGCAAATTCGCCGGGGAGATCGTGGCCTGGACCGACTGGTCAGTGGTGGAGAAATGGGCTCATCTGAAGCCTGGCGCGCGCGGCGCGGACTATCGGGACTTCAAGGAAAAGGTCGAGGAGATCCTTTTCGCCCGGTTCCAGGAGTATTTCCCGGAGCTCGCCAAGCTGGTGGTGTTTCGCAGCCTTTCGACACCGCTTTCCACCGAAGCGATCACCGGGCATCACCATGGCGGGTTTTACGGTATCGACGTCACGCCCGGACGCATGCTCAGCAATGCGCTCCAGGCCAAAACCTCGGTGCCGGGCCTGATCCTCGCAGGCCAGGACGTACTGACCCCGGGCGTTCCCGGCGCCCTTTGGGGCGGGATCTTCGCCGCGGCCAGCATCGACCCGAAGGTCTGGCGCGACCTGCCGAGCTAGGCTCAAGGACACAGACCCAAGGATGACGGTCGCTGCACGGGCGATTGCCCAGGCACGCGGCAAGGGAAACACCCGAGGGTCAAAGAAGATGTTTGAACAACCCGAACAGATCACGCTGCGAAGAGATGCCCAGCTTGCGATAAAGATTGCGGCGATGGACCTTGCAGGTCTCCGTCGCGATATCCAGCACCAGCGCAGCCGAGCCATTCGAATGCCCCTGCAGGACCAGCGCGGCGATCTGTGCCTCCCGGCGAGTCACCGCGATGGAATTGCCATCGATGGCCTGGGCACGGATCAGTTCCGAAAGAGGCGGCACGGTGGCAACCGCGTCTTTTGACGGGACCGGCGACACCAGGGAACAATGTTCCACGAGAAGCTCCAGCAGGAGCGGGGCAAAGTGACGGATAAAGCGGATCTCACGGCGCCTGAAGGGGCCTTGGCGATCCAAACGGCTGAGCGAAAGATGTGCAGTCGCGCCAGAGGGCATCGGCGCCAGCAGCCCGATTTCGTCACACAATCCCGCGCGGCGATAGTACTGCAGATAATACTCGCTGAAAAAGAAGCGGTCCGGCACGATCTCTGCCAGGCGATAGACTCCTCCCTCTTCCGGCAGGTTGCGGAATTGATAGAAGGGATCGAACGCGTAGGTGTTTTCCAGATACTCCCCCAAAGCGCTGTTGCGTATTTTTTCAGCAGCCAGCCAGTGGTCCAGCAGAACGGGGGGCTGATCCGGATCGAAACGCATGATCAGGAAGGTCCCAAACGGCATTCGCGCTTCAAAAACAGAGCGATAGGCCGAAAAGAACCCCTCTGAGCCCTTGGCATGCATGGCACGACGCAGCCCTGCGACATCGGAACTCGACAAATTCTCGGCCAATCTACCCCCCAAATTCAAAAACAGAGGCAAATACTACCCCAAAAGGGGTATATTCGGAGCAGTCCAGAACGGCAATCCTTCCAACAGCGGCTCCGATCAACGGTGTCGCGCAGACCAGGCAGGGGGAGCAAATGACGAAGGCCATCAAGGCGCAGTCGTTGCGAAAAGTATATAACGGCAATCCGCCGGTCGAAGCGCTTGGCAGCGTGGATATCGAGATTGAGGACAACGAATTCTTCACCCTGCTCGGGCCGTCGGGGTGCGGAAAGACCACTCTGCTGCGCCTGATTGCCGGGTTCGAACATCCGACATCGGGCCGCCTCGAGATGTTCGGCGAACCCCTGCAGGACCTGCCGCCGTACAAACGCCAGATCAACACGGTCTTTCAGAACTACGCGCTTTTTCCCCATATGACCGTGGCCGAGAACATCGGCTTCGGCATGGAGATGCTGGGCAAGCCGAAATCCGAAATCAAGGCCACCGTCGACGAGATGATGGACCTGGTGCAGATGAGCGAGATGGCGGATCGGCAGACCAGCCAGATCTCGGGCGGGCAGCAACAGCGCGTGGCGCTTGCCCGTGCTCTGGCGCCGCGTCCCCGGATCCTGTTGCTCGACGAACCGCTGAGCGCCCTCGACTTCAAACTGCGCAAGAGCATGCAGCTGGAGTTGAAGCGGCTGCAGACCGAAACCGGCATCACCTTCATCTTCGTCACCCATGACCAGGAAGAAGCGCTGACGATGTCCGACCGGATCGCCGTGATGTCCAACGGGGCGATCCGCCAGATCGGCGGCCCGCGTGACATCTACGACCACCCCGCCGACCGCTTTGTCGCCGATTTCATCGGTGACACCAATTTCCTTGACGCCGATGTCGTCGGCAAGGATGGGGATCTGACGGCCCTGCGCCTGACCTCGGGCAAGACGATCACGGCCAGCGCCCACGACGATGCGACCGGACGGGTGACACTGGCCGTCAGACCGGAACACGCGCAACTGGCGACATCGGACGAGGGTCTTCTGACGGGGCAGTTGCGAGAGGTCGTCTATTTCGGCACCGACACGCATTTGCATGTGGACCTCGGTGACGGCACCACATTCGTCCTGCGCCAGCAGAACAGCCCCGACATGCCGGCAAACGCGACCGCGGGCAGCACGGTCGGCATCACCTTCCCGCCCGCCGCGGCACAGGTTCTGAGGGACTAGCCCATGACCGACCTGTCGCAAAACGCCGCGCGCCGCGCCATAAAAACCCGCTGGATGCTGCTGGCGCCGGCCTTGATCATCCTGGCCTTTGCGGCCAGCGGACCGCTCCTGATCACGCTGGTCTATTCCTTCCTGACGCCCGGAGATTACGGCGGTGTGGTGTGGGACTTCTCGACCGACGCCTGGTTCAACGTCTTCCTGCAGCGTGACATCTTCGACGATACGCTGGGCTGGTCGGACGCGCATCTGTCGATCTTCTGGCGATCGGTCAAGCTTTCGCTGCTGACAACGCTGGCCTGCCTGGTCTTCGGTTTTCCCACCGCCTATTTCATCGCCACCCGGCCGAAGCAGCATCGGGACCTGTGGATGCTGCTGATCATCATCCCGTTCTGGACCAACCTGCTGATCCGCACCTTTGCGATCCTCGAACTGATCCGCAACGAGGGCACGATCAATACGATCCTCATCGCGCTGGGGATTATCGACGAACCGATCCAGATGCTGTTCACCGAGTTCTCGATCATCCTTGGCATGGTCTACGTCTACCTGCCGCTGATGGTGCTGCCGATCTATGCCTCGATGGAGCGGCTGGATTTCCGGCTGGTCGAGGCGGGATACGATCTCTATGCCACCCGGTTCCAGGTTCTGCGCAGGGTTATCCTGCCGCTGGTGAAACCGGGGGTGATCGCCGGATCCATCCTTGTCTTCGTGCCGTCTCTGGGCGCTTACGTGACACCGCGCGTCATGGGCGGCGGCAATCAGTTGATGATCGGCAATCTGATCGAGCTGCAGTTCGGACAGGGGCGCAATTGGCCCTTGGGCGCGGCCCTGTCGATCACGCTCCTGGCCATCGTCATGGTGGCGCTGCTGGCCTATGTCCGCGTGGCCGGAAAGGAAGAGGTGCAGCATGGCTAAACGTGCCTTCGATATCCGCCGCCAGACCGGGTTCACCGGGATCGCGATCGCCTGCTTCCTGATGCTCTACATGCCGATCATCCTGCTGGTGGTCTATTCCTTCAACGCAGGCACATCGATTGCAATCTGGGAAGGGTTTTCATGGCGCTGGTACGCCTCCGCCTGGGAAAACGACCTAGTGCAGGAGGCGACGATCCGATCCTTGATCATCGCCTTCTGGGCCTCGGCCCTTTCGACAAGTGTTGCGGTTCTGGCCGCGCTGGCAACGACGCGCACGCGATCCTTCAAGGGTCAGACGGCAGTATTCGCGGTGATCCACCAGCCGCTGATGGTGCCCGAGATCGTCACCGCGGTGGCGCTGCTGATCTTCTTTGCCATGATCAAGGTGGCAACCGGCTACAATGGGCTGGCCTATCTGATCATCGCGCATTCGGCCTTCTGCATTCCGTTTGCCTATCTTCCGATCCGCGCCCGGCTGCAGGGCATGGACCTGACCCTCGAACAGGCTGCCGCCGATCTATATGCGACGCCCTTCCAGGTCTTCCGGCGCGTGACCCTGCCGCAGCTTTGGCCCGGCATCCTGGCCGGTGCGATGCTGGCCTTTGTGATCTCGCTGGATGACGTGGTCATCACCGAGTTCGTCAAATCGGCAGGACAGGACACCCTGCCCACCTATATGCTGGGCCAACTCCGCCGTGTCGTGACGCCTGAGATCAACGCCATTTCAACCGCCCTGCTGGGCATCTCGGTCACCATGGTGATCGCCTACACGCTATTAAGCAAAGTAAGAAACTAATCCCCAGCCAACAGGAGAGACTGACATGAAAAAGACATTGACGGCGCTAAGCCTCATTCTGGCGGGGCCTGCCCTCGCCGAGGGTGAGCTCAACATCTACAACTGGGGCAACTACACCAGCCCCGAGATGATCGAGAAGTTCGAGGCCGAAACCGGCATCAAGGTGACCATCACCGATTACGACAGCAACGATACCGCGCTGGCCAAGATCAAGGCAGGCGGTCATGGCTTTGACATCGTCGTGCCCTCGGGGACCTACATCCCGATCTTTGTCGGCGAAGGGCTGCTGCTGGAAAGCAAGCCCAACGAGATGGAGAATTTCAAGCACATGGATCCCCAGTGGGTCGATGTGGAGTTCGATCCGGGCCGCAACTACACCGTGCCGTGGCAATGGGGCACCGTGGGCATTACCGTGAATACCTCGGTCTATGGCGGGAACATCAACACCGCCGCTGTGATCTTTGATCCCCCCGACGAACTGAAGGGGAAGATCAACGTCGTGCCGGAAATGAACGACGTGATGGGCATGGCAATCCACTATGCCAAGGGCGAACAATGCACCGCCGACAAGGAAGTGCTGAAGAAGGTCCGCGACATCCTGCAAGCCGCCAAGCCGCATTGGCTGTCGATGGACTACGGCAATATCGAGAAATACGCCAAGGGCGACCTTGCCGCGGGGGTGAACTGGAACGGCGCGTCCTTCCGCGCCCGCAACCAGAATGCCGACATCGCCTTCGGCTATCCGCAGGAAGGTTTCCCGGTCTGGATGGACAACGCCGCGATCCTTGCCGATGCGCAGAACGTCGAAGAGGCAAAGACCTTCCTCAACTTCATCATGGCGCCTGAAAACGCCGCGATGCTGTCCTCGTTCGCGCGCTATGCCAACGGCATCAAGGGCTCCGAGGCCTTCATGCCGGAAGACATGAAGACCGCACCCGAAGTGGTCGTGCCGGAAGAGCTGAAGGGGGCGGCCTATATCGCCAAGACCTGCCCGCCCGAGGCACAGAAGCTCTACACCGCCATTTGGACCGAGCTTCAGAAATAAGATCATCAACCCTGCGGCTCCACCCCTGCGGTGGGGCCGCGCCTTTCTTGAAAGAACATCCATGGCTTGCGATATCATCATCCACAACGGCGCGCTGATCACCTTCGACCCCGCAACACCGGCGGCTGAGGCCCTGGCCATCGCCAACGGCAAGATCACCCATGTCGGGCGCAATGATGACATCCTGCCGCTGGCCGGGCCGGACACGCAGGTGATCGATGCAAAGGGCGGCACCGTGCTGCCCGGCTTCATCGACAGCCATGTGCACCTGTTCGGCGGATCGGTGGAGCTCGACTGCCTCAGCCTCTATGGCGTCAGCGGGCTTGACGCGATGCGAGAGCGGATCGTGCCCTATGCGCAGGCCAATCCCGACGATACGCTCGTCTTCTGCGTGATGGCGGACTACGGGATCCTCGGCACCGGAAAGACGCCGACGCGGCAGGATCTTGACGCTATCCTGAAAGACCGCCCCCTGGCGATGTTCGCGCCGGACCACCACACCATCTGGGCAAATACCGCAGCACTTGAAGCCACGGGGCTGTTGCAGGGCGGTGAAGTCGATGCCGGCTCCGAGATCGTAATGGGAGAAGACGGGCTGGCGAGCGGCGAACTTCTTGAACCGGGCGCATATAGTCCGATCCTGTCCCTTACACGATATGGCGGGCGCGAAATGCTTGGGCTGACCACCGGAAAAGACCCCGAGCCACCGGCGACAAAAGCCCAGCGCGAGATGGATAAGGACGTGATTGAACGCGGCCTTGCGCATTGTGCCGCACAGGGGATCACCGGGCTGCACCTGATGGACGGCAACCGCTACCAGATGGAGCTGTTGTCCGAACTCGAAGCCGAGGGGCGGCTGCTGTGCCGCTGCCACGTGCCGTTTCACATGAAGGGCACCGATCCGGTCGAGCGGATGACGCGCGAGGCTCCCGCGATGCGCGAAGATTTCCAGGGCGACAAGGTGCGCTGTTCCCACGTCAAGATGTTCATCGACGGCGTGATCGAAAGCGGCACTGCGCTGATGCTGCGACCCTATCCAGGCACTTTGGGTGCGGATGGCAATACCGGGGACGAGGTATTCACCCAGGCCCATTTCGAGGCCAGCTGCATCGAGGCAGACCGGTTGGGATTTCAGATCGCGGTCCATGCCATCGGAGATTCCGGTGTGCGGCGGACGATCGATGCGCTGGAGGCCGCGCAGAAGGCCAATGGCCGCCGCGACGCCCGCCACCGTATCGAACATATCGAGGTTATTCACCGCGACGACGTTCCGCGCCTCGCCGAGCTGGGCATCGTCGCGTCGCTGCAACCGGCGCATGCGCCGCGCGGCCATGTGTTTCCCCCGGATGGGGTCGGCCAATACCTGCATCCCGACCAGATCGAAGGTGCCTACGCCTGGCAAACCATCCGCGACACCGGCGCGCGGGTTGTCTTCTCGACCGATTGGCCGGTGATTCCGGTCGATGTGATGCCCTCCATCCGCGCCGCGGTGGACCCGCTCGATCTTGGCCCGGACTGGCCGGAACAGCGCCAGAGCCTTCTGGACACGCTGGCCAGCTACACCCGTGACAATGCCTGGGTCGGCTTCAACGAAGAGGCACGCGGGACTCTGAGCGCGGGGATGGACGCCGACATCGTCGTGATGAGCCACGATCTGCAAAAACTGCCGACCAGTGCGCTTCTGGAGGCAGGCGCGGTGCTGACGCTCATGGATGGCCAGGTGACCTACCAGGATATGTGAGGGGCGCCCGCGGGCGCTCCCCATTCATCCTGCAGCAGCCCTTGGACAGACCTATCCGGTCAAACTCTTCCACTCTGCCAGTCGCCCGCACAGCGAGCGTCATCAGTTCGCTATGTTTCCGACCCCTCGGCCTGGCCCAGGATCTGCCGGATTTCCTCGCGCAGCCAAACAAGGCCCGGATCGTCCTGGTTCCTCAGGTGCCAGGACATCTGGAAATCCTGCGTCGATAACGGCATCGGCGGTTCCAGCACCTGTATCCGGTTGCGCCAGGGCGATGCGTTCAACTGGTGGCGGTTGGCATAGCCGACAAGATCGGTCTGGGCGACGATCTCGATGATCGACGAAGGCCGCGTCACCCGGACCACATCGCGGCGCGCGGGCCGGTTCTTGAGCGAGAAGAGATGCGCATTGGCCAGTGCGCCCGGCGCCATGTCCATCGCCACATGCCCCAGCTCGGCCAGATCCTGCAGGGTCACCTGTCCCTTGATGCGCGGATGGCCGCGCCGCGCGATCACCATCAGGTCGACCGACAGGATATCCTGCCAGCGCAGGTCGGGCTGGTTCGGCGGCAACAGCCCCAGTGCGATATCGGCATCGCCGCTTTCCAGCGCCTCGACGATGGGAATCTTGGGGGCCAGCAGCAGCTTGAAGGTGATCCCGAGATTGCCCGCCACCCGGTTCACCAGGCTGGGGATCAGCAGTGTCTCAAAGATATCAAGCGCGTGGATCTTGAATTCGCGCGTGTCCTGCGCCGGATCGAAAGAGGCGCGGGGCTTGGTGATCCGCTCGATCTCCTGCAAGGCCTTGCGAACCGGACCGATCAGCTCGTCGGCGCGGCTGGTGGGCTGCACCCCGCGCGGCTGGCGCTGGAACAGCCTGTCGTCCAGGACAGCGCGCAGCGTTGCCAGAAGGTTCGACATGGTCGGCTGCGAAAACCCCAGCGCCTGTCCGGCACGGGAAATGTTGCGCGTCGAATAGATCGCCTCAAACGCCATGAGATGCTTGATCTCCAGCTGGCGCAGCGCCTGCCCAAAGGCGGCATCGGGGGATGGCCGGTCGTTCATTGAAAATTCCGATATCAGGATATTGAGGTTTATGCGCTTCTGGAAACTTGGGAAATTACATAGCTTTCACGGCAAAGCCGGGCAAGTCACAGGGTATTGAGCCATGCCGCTCGGCCTTCATTTCAGCGCGTGATTGTCGGGGGGCGAACCCATGCAGAATATCCAGATGGAACGGCGGCAACGTGGCTATCGCCCGCCTGCAACGGGTTTTCAATGGGCCGGGGCGCGGCTGGAACAGGCCTTGAACCGGGCCACGATCCGCTCGCCGCTGCTGCGCCGCCTTCTGGCAATGGCATTCCTGCCAATCGTCTGGCGGCTGGGCTTGCGGATCAATTATTCAGACGACGATTTCTATGTGGAGACGCCGCATAGCCGGATGAACCGCAATGCCTATGGCACCGTCGGCGGCGCCGCGCTGCTGGCCAATCTCGAACTTGCCGCCGGAACCTATCTGTTCATGCGCAGCGATGGCGGGCACCGGATCGTCTGCCGCAATGTCAGCTATCGCTTCATGCTGCCCTCGACCAACGGGCTGCACCTGAAGGTGGACTCGCTCGATCCCGATCTGGATGCGCTGATCGCCAGCGGCACGCCCTTCAACGCGACGGTCAAGGTCAATGTCTATTCACGCGGCAGCCGCCAGGGTGAGACCGACCGGCGCATTGGCCGAGGCGAACTGCGCTTTCACCTCTGGCCCGTGGCCCAGGACGCATGATGCGCGATCTTGGGACGGCGGCGTTTCTCGCCTGTGCATGGTTCTGGTGCATCGGAGGCTTCTTCCCGGTGCTGCTCTATCTGGAGTTCGGCGCGGTCAGTTTTTGGGTTTTCCTGGTCTTCAACGTCCTGGGCGCGACGCTGTTCGGCTTTGCCTGGCGTGAAGAGGCGCGGCAGGCCTTCTTGCAGCGGTTTCACGGCTGGGCACGCGGGTTCTCGGCGCTCGTGGCAGGCTATCATGTGGTCTTTGCGATCTGGCTGTCGCTGATGCTGGAGGATCCGCGTCCGCTGGCGGGATTTGTGCTGATGACAGCGCTGTGCCTTGTGCTGCGCGGGCGTCTGATCACGCTGTCGGGGGGCGTCCTGGCGCTGAGCGCCGCGCTGTTTGTCTTTATCGGGCTGGATCCTGTGCTACCTCCTGTGCCGGAGCCGGTCGCCACCGCGCCATTGCGCCCCTTTGTCCACCAGATCGCACCGCTGGCGCTGGGGTTCCTGTTGGCGCCCTATTTCGATCTGACCTTTCACCGCGCATTTGCCCGGGCCGCAAGTCCGAAGCGGGCCTTTCTGATCGGTTTCATGCTCCTGTTCACAGCGCTTCTGTGCGGCGTCTATCTGGGCATGGATGCCTTCGTCGGGCTTCTGTCGGCAGGCGGGCTGTCGCATCCGGCGGTCGCCGCCGTCGCGTTGCTGGTGATGGTGCAGACCGGCTTCACCACCGCGGCGCATCTGGTCGAGCTTGACATGGTGACCTGGCGGCTATCGCACCGGCAGATCCTTGGCCTTGGCGCGGTGGCCGCCATCGCGGCGCTGCACCTTGGCGCGCTGGCGATCTCTCCCGAGGCGCTGCGCCTCATCGGAGAGTTGATCTATCGCGGCTTTGTCTTTGTGATCGGAGCCCTGTTTCCGGTGCTGCTGATCCTTGGCCCGACCCGCCAGGCGGCCCTGGCGGCTTCGGTGCTGGCCCCATGCTATACGCTGGGGTTCCTGATCGGGGGCGCATTTGCACCCTGGCTCAGCGTCGCGATGCTGGCCTTCGCGGCCTTCTACGCGCGCCGCCCGGCGCCGTCGCGGTCAACACCGCTGGCAAAGGAGATACCATGACAAGACCACCCGAGGCCCATGCCGACCCGCGCCGCGCCTTGTGGATGGTCGGTTTTCTGCCGCCGATGGTAGCCCCTCTGTTGCTGGGGCTGCAGGCGCTTGGCTTGCCGGTCTGGGGCCTCGCCATCATCCCGCTGGCGCTGCTGTTCGGAGTGGCGCCGGTGGCCGACCACCTGATCGGGCGCGACACCCGCAATGTGCCGCCCGAGGCAGTCGCGGCACTGGAGAGCGATCCCTTCTATCGGCGGCTGATGCATCTGATCGTACCGAGCTATGCCTTGGGCGTGGTCGCCGCGACCGCGCTTGCCACGCGGGCGGATTTCGGCCCGCTGCAGTGGCTCCTATTTACCGTCGGCATGGGGTTCGTGCATTCGCTGCTGGTCCTGGTCGCGCATGAGCTGGGCCACGCTCGCGCGCAGATAGATCAGCGGATGGCCCATTTGGCGCTGGCCCTGCTGGCCTATGGTCATTTCGGGGTGGAGCACAATGTCGGCCACCACAAGAAGGTCGCCACCCCTGAAGACCCTGCCAGCGCACGCTACAACGAGAGCATCTACCGCTTTGCCCTGCGTGAAATGCCCGGGGTCTTTCTCGGCGCCCTGGAAAAAGAGGGCAACCGGCTGCGCAGGCGCGGTCTGCCCTGGCTGAGCCTGCGCAACGATTTGCTGCGCAGCTGGGCGCTGTCTCTGATCCTGTTGGCGGGATTGGTGGCGGCGTTTGGCGCCAAGGCGGTGCCGTTCTTCCTGCTGCACAGTGTAGTGGCCTGGTTCTCGATCACCATGGCCAACTACACCGCCCATTACGGACTGCTGCGCGAAATGATCGGCGGACGGCGCGAACCCTGCCAGCCCAAACATTCCTGGAGTTCCAGCTATCTCTTCTCGAACCTGCTGTTCTTCAATCTGCAGCGCCATTCGGATCACCACGCCAACGCGCAGCGCCCGTTTCAGACCCTGTCGCATATCGAGGGCACACCGCAGCTTCCCGCCGGTATTCCGGGCCTGTTCTGCATGATGCTGGTGCCGCCGGTGTGGTTTCACGTGATGAACCCAAGACTTCTGGAGGCGGTCGATCACCAGCCGTCACGGATCAACTTCAACGACCCGGAAGATTCAGCGCGGCTGAAGGCGGCGCACTAAGCGGAACGGCATAGCCCCTGGCCCGGATGAACCGGATCACCCGCCAATAGTGCCACGCGCCCCATAGCCCAAGCAGATGCACGCCGATCAGTGACCCCGCCAGCGGCCGGGCAACGCCCCGCTCTGCCAGCAGGTCCGAGACCACACCAACCAGCGTCGGCCCGAGGCCCAGCCCCACGAGATTGAACAGGAACAGGAACATCGCCGTCACCATCGGCCGCATATGCGAGGGCACCTGGGCATGCGCATAGGCAAAGGTCGGGCCCCAGAAGGCGGCGGCAAGGCTGGTGCTGCCGACCAGCGCGGTCAGCGCCACCGCCCGGTCAGCCGCCAGCAGAAACACCATGACCATGGGCTTGGCCAGCAGGATCGCACCCAGAACCACACCGATCCGCAGCCAGGGCCTCTGCCGCCCCAGCCGATCGGCCAGCCGCCCGCTGAAAAACGTGCCCAGGCCACCGATGATCCCGGCGGTGACGGCCAGAAACACCCCCACCTGCGCCTGGTTCAAGTCATGATTGCGAAGGATGATGGTGGGCGTCCAGCTCAACGAGCCGAAGGTCGCAATCCCGGTTGCCGCCATCCCCCACATGGCGTGCCACAGACCGGCATGCGCCCGCAGTGTGGTCCAGGTTTCAAAGATCAGGACAGGCGTGGAGGAGACCTCGACCCCGGGGGTATCGCGCGGGCCGTATCGCCAGAAGACCAGTGCCAGACCCAGCCCGGGCAGCCCTGCGCAGACAAAGGCCATGCGCCAGCCATAGATCTGCCCCACGACCCCGCCGATCAGAAAGGCCAGCAGGACACCAAGGTTCGCGCCTGCGGCAAAGGCCGCCATGGCCGAACTGCGCCGCTCCTCGCTGAACCTGTCCGAGATCACCGAATGGGCCGGCGCGATGGACCCGCTTTCTCCGGCGGCCACGCCAATCCGCGCCAGCAAGAGATGGCCAAAGCCCTGTGCCATGGCGGTGACGATGGTAAACAGGCTCCAGACCGCCGCGGCGACCGCGATCAGCCCGCGCCGCGACCCGGTCGCCGCCAGCCGCGCCACCGGAAAACCGCAGAGCACGAAGACGACGGCAAAGGCAAAGCCGGACAGCAAGCCAAGCTGCGTGTCCGACAAAGCGAACTCCTGCCCGATTTGGTCGAGTTGCAGCGACAGGATCTGTCGGTCCAGCTGCGCCACCGTCATCAGGCAGGACAAAAGGACAAGCGTCCCCGTCTGTGGTTGGGGGTCTCGTGCCGCCATGGTCGGAGACTATCGTGATGGCATGAACTGAAGCAACTCTTGAATAAGAGCGTGTGGCCTAGGCCCATCGCAGTGCCCATCAAACCGGCGCATCATCCGCCGACGACCTATGGCGTGCGCGACAACCTGAGTGCCGGACCACGACGACTGTGGCGACATCACTCCGTTGGCACCCACGGTTTTAAGGCAGGAACGCACTCAATTCTACAGATTGCGTTCAGGGGCAGCAGGAGCTGCGGGTATCGCAGGGCAAAGCGCGAAAATAGGCTCATAAAGAGCCTTTTTCCTTGGAGCTGGCCTGCGCCACCCCTGCAGCTGCCATCGTTAAGAAATTGATTTTGCCTGTATTTTAAAGAGGTAAATCTTGAGATTGCCGACAGCCCAGCCCATTCAATTCAGGGATGTGTTTTGAGGTTGGGATTTAGAAATGGCGGACAAGACGATTATCTTGGGCACGGCTCGCGGCGACAGGATTGTGCTGGGAGATGACGATCACGACATTTCTGCCCTGGATGGCAACAATGTGGTCACGGTTGGCGATGGCGACAATCTTGTGCAGGCCGGGGACGGCAACAACCGTGTCAGCCTCGGCGATGGCGCCAACCAGGTCGTGCTTGGCGATGGTCGCAACCAGGTCAGGGCTGGCTCCGGCGACAATGACATCACCACCGGGGATGGCGGCAATACGATCTCGGTGGCCGATGGCAACAACATCATCACCGCAGGCGACGGCAAGAACAGGATCACTGTCGGCGATGGTGACAACCAGATCGAGAGCGGCGCGCACGATGACAATATCTCCGTTGGCGCTGGCTTCAATCTGATCCGCGCAGGGGGTGGGCGCAACCGGATTACCGCGCTCGGCAACACCGACATCGAAACCGGGGATCAGGATGACCAGATCAGGCTGAGCGACGGCCAGCACAGCATCAATGCCGGAGCGGGAAACAACAAGATCACCGTTGGCGATGGCGAGGTCGAGATAACCTCTGGCGACGGGCACGACAGTATAACCTTGGGCGACGGCAGCGGTACGATCCTGGCCGGGGACGGTCGCAACATGATCAGGGCCGGGGATGGCTCCTACGAGATTGCGGTGGGCAAGGACAATGATTCCGTTCGGTTGGGGAATGGAAACAGCACCGTTTCAGCCGGGGAAGGCAGCAATCGGATATATGCTGGCGACGGCAACCTTGTGGTGACCGCCGGCGGCGGAGCCGACCAGATCAAGATGGGCGATGGCACGGGCCGGATCGATGCCGGTGGCGGGAAGAACCAGATCACCGCGGGAGATGGCGACTTTGTCATCACCGCCGAAGAGGGCGACGATCAGATCAAGATCGGAGACGGTACCAGCCAAATCGACGCAGGCGATGGCAGCAACCGCATTACAACGGGTGACGGCCAGTTTCTTGTCACCACAGGCAGCGGAAATGATCAACTCCGTATCGGCGACGCCGAGGCCGAGTTGCATCTTGGCGACGGCAACAATCGCGCAACGCTGGGCGCCGGCACGTTCACTATAACATCGGGAACCGGAAACGATCAGATTACCGTTTCGGATGGCACGCTCGACTTTTCCTCCCTGGGGGGCAACAACCGCATCACCGCTGGATCGGGTGACATGAGTATCGTCACCGGCGATGGGACTGACAACATCCGTCTTGGCGATGGGACCATGGTCGTCGATGCCGGGGCGGGTCAGAACCGGATCACTGCAGGACATGGCATCTTCGAGATTGCCGTCGGAGATGGCAACGATTCCATCACCCTGCGCGACGGCACCTATACGATCTTCGCCGGAGCCGGCACGAACCGGGTGTCCCTGGGCAATGGCGATCTTGTCCTGTCTGCCCTTGGCGGTGACGACGATATTCGCCTGGGCGACGGCAGCAGCGAAATCTCCGTTGGCGAAGGCCGCAACAGGGTAACCGCCAGCGAGGGCATCCATGTGATCACCGCCGGGGATGGGAACAACCAGATCAAGACCGACGACGGCGAGGTCACGGTTTCCCTGGGCGATGGTGACAACCGGGTCGACACAGGCGATGGCAGTGCCAGCGTCGCCGCTGGAGACGGCAACAACCGGATCACTGTCGGCGAGGGGACGGCCCTGGTCGAGGTCGGAGATGGCAACAACCGTATCGTGACCGGTGAGGGCGAGGTGACCATTCTGACTGGCGACGGTCGCAATACCATTCGCCTGAGCAGAGGCGGCGAAGAGTTCAACAGCACCGTGACCACCGGCGCAGGCAATGACAGCATCGTAGCGGGGGACGGCACCGCTGTAATCGACAGCGGTGCTGGCAGGGACACCATCCGCCTCGGCAGCGGAGACGCGACGGTCCATGCCGGAGCGGGCGATGATCAGGTCTATGGCGGCACAGCCTCTGACTACATTGTCGGCGGCGCGGGCAACGACCGGCTGGACGGCCGCACGGGAACGGATTGGGCCGCCTTCAGCGGCAGCTTTTCAGATTACTACATCAAGGCAGTCAACGGCAGCACCGTCCAGGTGAGCGCTGTTTCGACGGACGTGTCCGACTTCGGCATCGACCAGTTGCGCAATATCGAGTTCCTCTACTTTGCGGGAGATGGGGTCACCCTGGACATCAGCGATCGCTCGGTCGTTGAAAGGCTCTATGAGATTGTTCTGTCGGATGACCGGGTCGCAACCGCCTCCGAAGACCCTCTCCAGATCTCGCTGGCGAGCCTTCTGGCCAATGACACCTCCATGGGCTTTGGCACCGCGACCTACCAGGTCTCCGCAACCAGCGCATCGGGCGTGGCGATCAGCTTTGACGGGACGAATATCACCTACAACAGTGAAGATGCCCTGCGGCATCTGACGGATGGAGAGGTCTTCACGGATAGTTTCACCTACACGGTGACCGACGCCAACGGCAACAGCGACACCGCAACCGTCAACGTGACCGTCACAGGGCAAGGTGGTACGGCAGAGGCCGCGGATGACAGGCTGGTCGGTTCAGATTTTCTGATCGCTGAATACCATACGGACAGTCCATATGCCTGGCAGCACCGGGCAACCCGGATGGACGACGGCGGGTTCGCTTTGGCCTATGTGTCACACTTTGAAACCGAAGAGAGGGACGAACGGGGTAATCCTCTCGCTGCGAGTCAGATCAGATTGCACGTGTTTGACGCCTCTGGCTCTGTGGTTGAGCGTGGTATTGAATTGTTCACCGCGGAGACGGGAGTCGGAATTGATGACCTCAATGTCACCACTCTTGAAAATGGGAACCTGGCTGTTTCCTGGACTTATGGGCGTTACAACATAATAGCTGGCCCGAATAGCTATGCTCCATTCTCTTCTTGGGTGCAGGTGTTTGACCCAAGCGGGACACCCTTGTTCGAGCCATTGGAGATTGATGGAAATCGCCCCGATGGCCTAAGAGGGCCGTGGATCGAGGCCCTCGACAACGGCAACTTTGTGATTTCACAGGTAAGTCAGGACCCAGTATTCGGCAGCGACGGGCGCCTTGTTGACTCTATTGATGAGTGGCGGTTTTCGGTCGTGGGCCAAGACGGGTCGGTTATTGCATCATCAGCGGTTCCTGACGTCGGATATTTCTACGTTCCTATCGCGCTGCCGGACGGCCAGTTCGCAGTCGTGCATCAAGACGGCTCGTATGCGCATACTTTCATGACGTTTTATGATGAGACTGGAAACGAGCTGTCCCAAACGGTTGTTACCGCTGGTTTTGAACATAGGCCCTACCACCTTGAAGCTGAGGTCAATGATGCAGGCCTGATCGCGCTGACATGGATCGACAATGGCGGGCGCCTGATGTCGCAGATCTTGGACTTGGACGGCAATACTTTAGTCGATCGCTGGATCGTCGACACCATGCCAGAAGAGGCTCTGACGGGACATCTTGAACACAATTACTTCAAGGATCTGCAACAGGTATGGCTTGATGATGGGCGTTTCGCTGTGATCTGGAATGAAGCGGAAAAGGTGCCGGGAACCTACGAGTACATCAGCTTTCCCTATGTGATCATCTTTGATGCCGAGGGGCAGCCGCTGACGGACAAGATCGCAATCGACCCGGACGGTGAGCGCGGGCACCATAGAGAGATTGAAATCGTTGCGTTGCCGGAGGGTGGTTTCGCCATCATCTCACAAGACCTCAATCCAGAGACCGGTGACCATGACACAACCATTCGCATCTTCGACGGGAATGGCGAATTGGCCGAAAGAGCCTTTACGGATCAAAACACCGCTTCGCTGATTTCGATTGACCAGCTGCTTGCCAATGACACCGGTGCCGAGGGTGCCGAGCTGACCGTGACGGATGTGTCCGCCACCAGCGCCTTTGGCGCCGAAATCACCTTCAACGCGGAAACCGGCGAGGTTCTCTATGACCCGACCGCCTCCGCCGAGGTGCAGGCCCTTGGGACGGGCGAGACCCTGGAGGACACATTCACTTACACACTGACGGATGCGAATGGGAACACATCCACCGCAACGGTTACTTTGACGGTCGGTGGAACAGATGGAGTTCCTATCACCGTCCCCAATGCAATCGATGATCGCCTGACCGGGGCTCCCTCAAATTTACAAGCTATTGAGGGAGAAGGTGAGTTCACGCTGTCTGGGATCGGGGTTGCCACCTCGCCTCACCCACAGGTTGTCGCGCGTAAAGACGGCGGCTTTGTTTCCGCCTGGAAAGCCAATAGTGGCGGCCAAACTGGCGTCGCTGTCCGTGTCGTGGATGCAGAAGGGAACGATGTCAGATCGCTGTTCCTCGCCAATGAGGACGCAGGTGGGAGACTGGATGAATTCGAGTTGACCGAACTTGAAGATGGCGGCTTTGCGTTGGTCTGGCGAACGAACGGCTCCAATAACCCCGATGTGGATACCCGTTCAACAATGCGGATCTTCAACGCAGACGGATCTCCCCGAACCGGTGAAATCTCCTTGGTCAACTCTGAGGGGGATGATTTTGCCAGCTTCAGGGTCACCGGATTGAGCAACGGCAATATCTTGGTCACCTCTATTGGCACTACTTACCCATCAGGTGCCCACGAGACGCGTTCTGGATTTGACGGCAGGATCTACAGCCCAAATGGCGATATTTTGGGACAGTCATTCGCAATGGATCTTGATGACTTTCCAGGCCAAGGAGCTCTGCAGGGCGTCTCTGTTGAAGCGCTTGAGACCGGTGGATTCATAACACTATGGGCTACGGGTACTATCGGAGCAGGACGATCAACAACCGTTGTTCAGGCCGAAATCTTCGACAATAGCGGTCAGGAAGTCGTAACCAATCTCGAACTTACCACTCGAACAATAGATGCGAATCTGGGAGCCCTGTCCAATGTCCAGGTTTCCGCCAATGAAAACGGATCTTTTGTTGTCACTTGGCGAGAAATCTCCACCGATGCAGGCATTGAAGCACGGATGGTTGGAAGGGTTTTCAACCCCGATGGCTCCGCAGCTTCAGAAGAATTTACGTTCTATAGACCTGTTGTTGCAGGCACAACAGACTACGCCGACAATGGCGATGTAACCTGGGTGTCTGCGGAACAGTTTGTGGTGACTTGGTCGGCGCCAGACTCATCAAGAGGGGGTACCTACGCCCAAGTCTACAATGCAGACGGAACCCCCGCGACAGAAAGCGTTCTCGTTAACGAAAGCGAACACTACCATCAAATCTATAGTTCTATTGCTCCTCTCAATGATGGACGCTTCATCATTAGCTGGTACAGCAATGAAGACAGAACTATTGGCATCAAAGCTCAGATCTTTGGGGGCAATCACCCCTATGCGACAGAGGACAGCATAGCCACGATCAAGATATCGGACCTTCTGTCGAATGACACGGGTTTTGATGGCGATAGCTTTGTCTTCTCACTCGACGGAGCCGTCAGCGCCAATGGCGCCAGCCTGTCCTATGACGCCGACACCGGGCTGATCACCTATGATCCCACCGCAGCGGCGGACATCCAGGCGCTGAACGATGGGGATGTGCTGGAGGATAGTTTCGTCTACAGCATCACCGACGCCGAAGGCGCCACATCAGAGGCGACAGTCACGCTGGTCGTCGGCGGCTTGGACGAGTTCCTGAGCTGAGACACGTAGTCATGGGCGGAGCGTGCCGATCGGGCACCCTCCGTTCCCCTGTTCTGACATATATCGCGCCCCGGACGTCGTCCCGATCTCCCCGGGTGGAGGGCGCAGAGATCACGCGGAAGCGCATGTCCTCGGTGGCGCCCGCAGAGATTCACTTGCCATCCCGCCCGGGCTCAGCCGGGTTGCTGGAAAACAACGCGATCTTGTTGCCCTGCGGATCGCGCAGGTAGCCGACATAGAACCGAGGGCCATAGGATGCGCGAAAACCTGGCTGACCCTCGTCAGAGCCACCTGCAGCTAGGGCCGCGGCGTGGAGGGCGCGCACCTGTTGCTGGCTCTCTGCCTCAAAGGCAACCATAGAGCCGTTGCCAGCCGAGGCCGGTCTGCCGTCGAAGGGCGGTTTGACATAGAAATCAGGCAAGGTCGGCGATTGGCCCGGCGCGACGGGCAGCGCATAGCTCAATCCCTCCGGCCCCTCCTTCAAGATATAGCCAAGGGCTGGCAGGACAGCAGAGTAGAACCGTTTGGCGCGCGCAATGTCATCGGCACCGACGGTCACATAGGCAATCATGGCAAGCGCTCCTTTTTGGGACTGCCATCAGCCTGTAGCACGGACACTGACTGGGATCTGCATATGAAAAGGCGGCCCAGATGGGCCGCCTTGTTCCAGCCTCATAACCCGGGATCAATCACCGCTCAGGCTGCTGGGGGCAAAGACATTGCCAAAGCCGGAGTTGCTCTTGTCCTCCGCCTCGGGCGCCTTGCTGTCCTCTTCTGCCTCGCTGCCACCGGTCAGGGCGTTGGGGCTGAAGACCCCGCCAAAGCCGGAGTTGTTGCCCGAAGGTGCTGCCTGCGGTTTCGGCGCGGTTTCGGCCTCTTCCGCAGCCTTGCGGGCGGCTTCCTCGGCGCGGCGCTGGCGCAGCTCCTGGATGCGCAACTCGGTCTCGATGCGCTTTTGCTCCTGCACGTTGGCGATGCACTGCGCGGGGCTGTAGACCGTGGCGGTGCCCACAACCACAACCGTGGCGCACCCCATCACCACCAGCGCGACCGCCGCCCAGTTGGAGCTGAGGAAGCCCGGAACGCGGAACTTGCCGCTTTCGAGTTCCTCGACCGTAGCGTCCTTGCGGGCTGCCGCGACCAGATCCTTGCGGCGCAGGTTCGCCTCGTTGAACAGCGCGGCAAAGACGGTCAGCACCACGATGATGAAGGCCAGAGCCGAGATCGCGGGCGTGATGCCATAGCGGACCTTCTGCGCCAGCTCGATGGTCAGGGTCGGGTATTCGCCAAAGGTAAAGGTGGTGGTGTTGTAGTTCTCGAAACTGGCAAGGAAGGCCAGAACCGCGGCCGAGGCAATCGCCGGTTTCATGAACGGCAGCAGCACCTTGCGGAAGGCCTGCGCATGGGTGGCACCCAGGTCCAGCGCCGCCTCGGTCAGCGCCGTGTCATAGCGCTGCAGACGTGCCACCAGCACCAGCATGCAATAGCTGGCGATGAAGGTGGACTGGCCGATCACCGTCAGGAACAGCCCGTTCGACAGGAAGCTGTCAGCCCCCAGGCCCACCATCCGGTTGATGCGGTCCCAGAACACCAGCGTCGAAATACCGATGACCACGCCGGGGATCAGGATCGGCGCGATGATGATGGTGTAATAGGTCGCGCGCAGTTTCGGCCAGATCTGGGTGAGCATCAGCGCCCCCGCCAGACCCATTGCCACCGACAGCACCACCGTGCCCGCCCCGACCAGGATCGAGTTCTTGATCCCGTTCAGGATCCGCTCGTCCTGAAACAGCGCCGAGAACCACTCGAAGGTCAGGCACTCCCACGGGGTGGCGCGGGGGAACTCGGGGCTGTTGAAGGCGGTGATCGACATGATCACCAGGGGACCCAGGAGATAGGCAAAGAAGATCGCCAGATAGACCCAGATGCTGACGCGCATGAAGGAGAAGGAGGTCATTTGCCGATATCCCCCATGTTCACCTTGAAGAGGCGCATCACCGCCAGAACCAAGAGGATACAGGTCACCAAAAGCACCACCGCATAGGCTGCACCCTGCGGCCAGTCGCTGTTGTCATTGAACTGCTGATAGATCAGCTGCGTGAACCACAAGGAGGACGGACCGCCCAGGATCTGCGGCGCCGCCAGCGCCCCGGCCGACAGCATGAAGACCATGGTGCAGCCCGAGCTGATACCGGGTTTGGCATAGGGAATAACCACGCGGCGGTGGATCATCGGCCAGCTTGCACCCATGTCGCGCGCCGCTTCGATCTGGTTGCGATCCAGGCTTTCGATCACGTTGTAGATCGGGAAGATCATCAACAGGATGTAGGCATAGCCAAGCCCCGCATAGAGCGCGATGTCGTTGCGGATGAAGTCAAAGGGCGTGTCGAAGATCCCGAGGCCCACCAATGCGTTGTTCAGAACCCCGGTTTCGCCAAAGATGATCCGCAGGGCAAAGGCGCGCAGGATCTCGTTGATCCAGTAGGGGATGATCAGCATCAGCGCAAAGATGCGGATGTGATTGCCCTTGGTCTGCGCCAGGTAATAGGCGATCGGGTAGCATAGGATCAGGTTGAACAGCGTCACAAACACCGCTGCGATCAGGGTCCGGTAGAACACCCGCAGATCGACCGCGTTATAGTCCTGGCTGCCGCCCTCGGGCCCGAAGATCAGGTATTTGTAGTTCTCGACCGTGTAGACATCCTTTGGCCCGCCAATCTCTGGCGGCGGCAGGTTGGGCCTAAACGAGAAGTCGAGCATCGACAGTTGCGGCAGGATGATCAGGCCAATGGTCCAGAACAGGACCAGCCCCAGCATAAAAGACCCCATGCCGACGCCGTTGCGATTGAAGAATTCCCTCAGGAAACGAGGCATGACATCCGCCCCCTATTCCGTCGCCAGTTCGCCTGCGGGCAGGGCCACGGCGTTCTGGACATCGTATTGCAGGGTCATCGGCTGGCCCTTGTGGCTGTCGAAAGACTGGCCAAGATTAGGCAGGGACACCTTCAGCTCTTTGCCGCCTTCGCCCTCCATGAAGATGTTGAAGACATTGCCTTCGAATTCCTCGTTGGTGACGGTGGCGGTGACAAAATGATCGCCGGTGGTGCCCGCAGGCGCCAGGGCAAAGGCCTCGGGGCGGATGAACAGCATGGCATCGTCACCGGGCTGCATCTTGCCCTGATTGGCGGTGGAAATCCGCGCCAACAGCTCGCCCGAACGGTTGGTGGCGATCAGGGCGGTGTCACCCGAGACCTGCTTGACCTTGCCGCGAAAGACGTTGTTTTCCCCCACGAACGATGCGGCAAAGGCGGTGGAGGGATCGTTGTAGACGGTCTTGCCATCGCCGATCTGGTCAATGACGCCCGCACGCATTACCGCAATATTGTCGGACATGGTCAGCGCCTCGCCCTGATCGTGGGTGATGTAGATGAAGGTAATGCCGACCCGTTGCTGGATCTCGCGCAGCTCGGTGCGCATGTGTTGGCGCAGCTTCAGATCCAGCGCCGACAGGGGTTCGTCCAGCAGCAGCACGTCCGGCTCGGCGCATAGGGCACGGGCAATCGCGACCCGCTGGCGTTGACCGCCCGAGAGTTCCGACGGCAGCTTGTCCCCCTGCCCCGGCAGCGCGATCATGTCCAGGAGCTCATCGGCGCGCTTGCGGCGTTCACGGGCAGAGGCGCCCTTGATCTCCATCGAGAAGGTGATGTTCTCCCAGACCTTCATCAGCGGGAACAGCGCAAGGTTCTGAAAGATCAGCGCCGTGGGGCGCTTGTTGGGGCCGATGCCCTTCATGTCGTTGCCGCCGATCAGCACACGGCCCTCGCTGGGGTCAAGAAACCCCGAGACCGCCCGCAGGATCGTGGTCTTGCCGCAGCCCGAGGGGCCGAGAAAGGAGAAGAAATCGCCCCCGTTGATCTTTACGTTCGCGTCGCGCACCGCGACGAAATCCCCAAATCGGATCCAGAGGTTTTCCAGATCTACGCCGACCCCAGCAGTCATGTGGTCACTCCCCGGGGCGCAATTCCCCAGCCCGGTGGCATGCCACTGGCCGGTGCCCGCTGCACCCGTTCAATTGATGTTTGCATCCTGCGCCGCTGAGGCGCGTGGCTGGCTCCCCGGTGTCACCGGGAAGCCAGTTCGGTGTCAGGCGCGCGGATCAGGCGCTCTTGAACTTGTTGACGAACTCGGTGCGCACGTCTGCGTACCAGGGCGCCTCGGCCGGCCAGGGGTTCAGATTGGCCAGGCTGTCGCCGGGATAGGCTTCGGCGAAGTTCTTCTTGTAGGTGTCGCCCGAATAGGCATCGGCGCCCAGAACCGGCGAGTTGTAGCCGTGGCTGTCGATGGCAACGCCCGCGGGTTCCTTGCGGTAGGCGAACTCGATGAAGGCATAGACCTGCTCGACGTTCTGCGCACCAACCGGCATCGACATGCCGTCGACCCAGGCCATGGCACCTTCGACGGGCGCCTGATAGTGCACCGGCTCACCTGCGGATTTCAGCGCCAGCGGCGGGCCGTCCCAGGTCTGACCAACCACGACGCCTTCGTTCAGCAGACCGTTCTTCTGAGTGTCGGCATCGTTCCAGATCAGCTTGATCCGGTCCTTGCGCGCCACGCACCAGTCGGTGATCTGGCCCCAGACCTTGCGCATGGTCTCTTCGTTCTCATAGGCGGCCCAGACCGAGCCCGGCTCCATCTCGCCCGAGGCTTCCATGTAAAGACCGGCGCCGAGCATCATCGAATGGGCACGGCCCATGGTCTTGCCGGCGTTCTCTTCGCTCCAGACATCGCCATAAGAGGGCGCATCGCCCGCGGGCAGCCATTTGTCGGTGCGGTAAGCGATACCTTCGGTGCCCCAGATATGCGGCAGCCAGTGCGACCCCTTGCCAGCAAAGTTCCAGGCGTCGGTGCCGATCTTGGCCATTGCCGGGTTCACGGCGTCGATGTTGACCTTGCTCATATCGAAGGGCTGCAACAGCTCCAGCGGACCCCACTGCAGCGAGCGGTTGTTGGTGGGAGACACGATGTCGAACCCCTGCCCCTTGGTCGCCTTCATCTTGTTGATGATTTCCTCGTTCGAGCCGATACCGGTGTAATTCACCTTGATGCCGGTCTCGGCCTCAAAGGCCTCAAGGAAAGAGGGCGGCAGGTAGTCCGACCACATCAGGATGTTGACTTCACCCGACGAGGCCAGCGCGCTTTTGGAATAGAGCGGCGCGGCCAGCGCGGCGGCGCCCGCCGTCTTCAGCACGGAACGCCGGGTAACGTTTTGTTTTGCAGTCATGGTATGGTTCTCCCTATGGGGTTATTGATCGTGTTTTTATTTTCGTTGTCTTACGTAACAAAAGCTTGCGGTCGGTCTATCTTGGCCGACAGTGACAGTTTCAAATTTTGATAAGGCCAGAATGCCGCACCACGGCGGCCGGATCGGTCCAAAATCTCCCGAAAGCCCAAGTTTACCTTGATTTGAATTCGCCACGGCAGACCCGTGACAGCCAGCAGTTTGCGCGCCGCTCTGGCCTGCGTCAACGCCCCTGCCCACAGATTAGGCATTGATGGTGCCGTGATGCCCATCACAAAGACGTTCCGATCAGAGCCACCCCACCTGCCATCAGCACCGCCGCGCCCAGGCGGCGCATCCAGTGGCCCTCTTTCAGGAAAACGAATCCAATCAGGGCTGCGAAGATGACCGATGTTTCGCGCAAGGCCGAGACCGCCCCCAGGGGAGCAAAGGTCTTGGCGTATAGAACCAGCCCATAGGCCGTCATCGACACGAACCCGCCGCCGATACCAATAATCCAGCTGCGCGGGCGCACTGCACCCAGACTGGCCTTTTTGCGCAGCCCGATGAACGAAGCCACAAACAAGTCAAGAAACGCGCCCCAGGCCCAATAGCTGAGGGTATTCCCGGACAGGCGCACGCCAAGCCCATCGATCAGCGAATAGGCCGAGATGCAGATCCCGGTCCCCACAGCATAGCCCAGCGCTGCCCGCCCCACACCGGATCTCAGCGCCTGCCAACTGCTGAGCTGGATACCACAGGCAATGAGCGCAATCCCGCCCCAGGCCTGGGTCGGCAGAACCTCCCCTGCAAATAGCATCGCCCATAGCGCCACCAATGCCGGCACGATGCCCCGGGCAATGGGGTAGACCACGCTGAGATCGCCATGGGCATAGGCGCGCCCCAGCATGTAGAAATAGCCGAAATGCACCAGGGTGGAGGCCGCCACATAGGGCAGGCTTTCCACTGCGGGCAGTGGCAGCAGGGCGACCATGACCGCGCCCGGGATCACATGGCCCAGCGCCACCAGCCCCAGCATGGTGGTGCGGTCCTCGGCGGTTTTGACGATGGCGTTCCACACCGCGTGCAGCGTCGCCGCCATGAGAACGATGACAATGACAAAGGGGCTCACTGCGGTTCAATGCCTTTCAGGACGATGGGGCGGAACGGGAATCCAAAAGCGGGCGTTGCGGCCATTCGGATCAGCTCACCGGTTCCGGCTTCATCTTTTCGATCAGCCGTGTCTCCAACAGCTGGCCGTTTTGATAAAGCACCGGATAGGAGACCGCCGCAATATGGCTGTTGAACTCTCTGAGCGCCCGCAGGGTTTCGAGATGGATATCGGAGGACTCGAAACTCTCGCTCACCCCCCGTTGCAAGCGCTTGAGATGGCGTTTGCGGCTGTCGCGCTCCATGCGTTTCACCTCGGTCTTTTCCAGATTCAACAGGCGCGCGCTTTCCAGATCGTCCGAAATCAGCACGTTGGAGGCCAGCCGCAGGTTGTCTGCGATCGCCTCGTGCAGGCAGACGATCTCTGACCAGCCATCCTTCGAGAACCTGAGCCCCTTCTTGTTAAGCTCCCCGGCGAGCGCCGACAGTCGCGCGGCGGCCACATCACCGGCGGTCTCGAGGCGGATCGCATATTCCACCAGGTCCCGCGCTGTCTTCAGCTGGGCGCGCGAAAACGCGTCTTCCGGGATGCCCGCCACATAGGCACGGATGCCGGAGAGGCAGGCGTTCACCTCTTGGTCCAGCGCCTGAACCGCCTTGATCTGCGCCGCATCACCGCTGCGGTAAAGATCCGGCAGGGGGCGGAACATGGTGTCGATCAGATCGATCATGCGCAGCAGCTCTCGTTTGAGATTGGCCAGCGCCAGGGTGGGAGAGGCATAATCCCCCGGCACCAGTGCAGAGGCCGGACGCCCAGGTCCCTCCGTCTCCGGCGCTGCGGGTTCCGGCAACAGGCGCGCCATCATGGCCTGCACCGGCCGGTAGACAGGCAGTGCCGCGATCAGAAGCGATGCATTGAAGGCCAGATGGGTATAGACCAGCATCTGCCCCCCTTGCGGATCGCCCAGCAGACCAGCTCCCATGACGGCATGGGAGGAAAAGAGGCAGACCACCGCCCAGCTGCCACGCAGGAACAGGTTGGCAAAGGGAATGCGACGGGCGCCGATTGCCATGCCCCGGCTGAGCCAGACGGGAATGAAGGCAGATCCGAAATTGGCGCCCAGCACCAGCGACAGGCCGGCGGCAAAGGGCAGCGCTCCGATCTGCACCAATGTGACGCACATCAGGATCGCCGCCACCGAGGAATGCATCACAAAGGCCAGCGCGCCCCCCACCAGGAAGGCGGTGATGTAATCGCGCGCCAGATACCCGGCGATCGCGGGCAGGAAGGCGCTGTCGCGGATCGGGTCCATCGCCTCGCGCAGGAACCGCAGTGAAATCAGGATGAAGGCAACGCCCAACAGGATGCGCCCCAACTGGCGCGGCTTCTTCGCCTCTGTCTTGACGAAAAGGTAGCCGCCCACCGCCAGAAGCACCGGCACCAGCCAATCCAGCCGGAAGGACAAGAGCAGCACGATCAGCGCCGACCCAAGATCACCGCCCAGCACGATGGCCAGACCGGTCGGAAAGGTCAGATAGCCGCTGGCGGCAAACCCGGTCACCAAAAGCGCCACCGCAGTCGAACTTTGCAGCACCAGCGCCAGGCCAACGCCCGCCGCGCCCGCCTGAACAGGGCTGCGCGCCCCGGTCAGGAGCCGCTGGAAGGAGGCACCGTAACTGCGCTCGATCCCTGTGCGCACCATACGCACCGCAAAAAGCAGCAGCATGGTCGCCCCCGCGAGGCTGATCAGAAAGGTCAATATCGCCATCTCTGCCTTCCTTTATGGGGTCTGTTGATCTGCCTCAGGGGCGATCTCTGTCGCGACCCCCCAATCGGCCAGGGATTTTGCCAGCTTCTTGCCCGGGGGCTGATCGATCAGCAGCAGATCCAGCATCTGCGGCGCAGGTCCGCGATGCGGGGCGGTCCTGCCGACCTTGCCCTGGGTCGACACCAGCAGCACCTCCTCGGCCCCCTCGGCGATCACCCGAGCCAGATGTGCCTCGGGCGCGCTGTGGTAGAGAACCCCGTGTTTGGCCGACAGCGCATCGGCAGAAAGCACCGCCACATCAAAGGCAAACCGCCCCGCCTGCTGTTCGGCCACGGGGCCGAAGGTTCCGCGCTCGTCGCTCTGCATTTCCCCGCCCAGGAGATGCACCCGGTTGCCATTGTGGCTTGCCAGTGTCTGCGCCACGCCGATGGAATTGGTCACCACCGTCAGGTCCCGCCTTTGCCGCAGCGCCTCTGCCACAAAGGCAGTGGTGGAGCCGACGTCCAGAAAGACCGTCATGCCATCCCTGATCCGACCGATCGCCGCCTGCGCGATGCGCTGCTTTTCTGCCCGGTTTTCCCCAATGCGGCGAAAGAAGCTCTGCCCCGCCTGGCCGCCGGTCAGATGAGCACCGCCATGCACGCGCTCGACCAGCCCCGCCTTGGCCAGGGATTTGACCGTGCGGCGCACCGTCTCCTCGGAGACATCCAGCACCCGCGCCAATTCGGCGCTGCGCCCCGATCCGCCAAGGCGTTGCAGGGCTTCGACAAGCTCACCTTCGCGGCGGGACAATCGGGGAGTGGACGACACGGAATTCGACCTCGACAGGACAACTCGACAGGGCAAGCAAACGGGTTTGATGCTTCAATATGGGAGAATACTCCACACAATTCCACAAAAACCCACAGATAACCGGTCACATCTCACAGGATTGTGTGGTCGAGAAAACCCTTCCCAAAGCCGACGCGGCAAGATTATCTGGCGACAGACAGTCAAAACGAGACGCGCCATGGCCTCATCCCCCCGCCCCCGCAAGAACGTTCTGTTCATCCTCATCGATCAGTTGAGAGCCGATTGCCTGAGCGGCGCGCTGGCGGCGCATGTGGAGCTGCCCAACCTGCGCCGCTTCATGGAAACCGCCGTAACGTTTGACCGCAATTACACGGTGGTGAACCCCTGCGGGCCCTCGCGCGCCTCGATCCTGACCGGGCAATATGCGATGAACCACCGATCGGTGCGCAATGGCACGCCCCTGCGCCATGATGCCCCGACCCTGGCGGGCGAGATGCGCAAATGCGGCTACCTGCCGATGCTGTTCGGCTATACCGACACCTCCCGAGATCCGCGCGTGCACCACCCCAATGATCCGGCGGTGCAGACCTATGAATACCACATGGCCGATTTCCACGAGATGCTGGAGATGCGGCTGGAGATGTCCTACCCGTGGCGCTCGTACCTGATGAGCAAGGGCTATGCCTTCGAGGACTACTGGGATCTCTACAGGCCGGTCTCTCCCACCGGCGGCCCCGCCCGCCTCAACGATCCTGCCCCCTACCGGGCCGAGGACAGCGACACCGCCTTCCTGACTGATCGGTTCCTGGCCACCATGCCCGCCTACGCCGATCAAAGCTGGTTTGCCCATCTCACCTATATTCGCCCGCATCCGCCGCTGGTGGCGCCTGCGCCCTATAACGATATGTATGATCCCGCCGCCCTGCCCTTGCCCAGCCGCCTGGAGCAGCCGCAGGCCGAACGCGCAATGCACCCGTTCTTTGGCCCGATGATGGACGCGGTCACGCCCGCCTCTACCGTGATGGGCTTCCCGGATCTGGAGGCCAGCGACGACGTGGTCCAGAGCCTGCGCGCGATCTATCTGGGCCTTGTATCTGAGATCGATACCCACATCGGACGTGTTCTTCAGTTCCTGAAGGACAGCGGCCAGGAGGACGACACGCTCGTCATCATCAGCGCCGACCACGGCGAGATGCTGGGCGACCGGCACAGCTGGGGCAAGTTCTCGGTCTATGATGCGGCCTATCGCACGCCGCTGATGATCCGCCTGCCTGGCAACGCCGCACGCGCCGGATCCCAGGTCGATGCCTTCACCGAATCCATTGATCTTACCCCCACCATTCTGGACTGGGTCGGGCAGGAGATCCCCAATGCGATGGACGGCGCCTCGCTGCTGCCGCTGTTGCGCGGCGAAACACCTGATGGCTGGCGCAGCCATGCCTATTCCGAACTCGATTTCGCCCAGCCCGATGCGCCGGGCGATATGCCTGGCCTTGATCTGTCGAATTCCTCGCTCGCGATCCTGCGCGATGATCGCTTCACCCTGGTGGAATTCGCCGCCAACCTGCCGCCCCTGCTGTTCGATCATCACGGTGCCGGGGAGATGGCGAATGTGGCCGGTGATCCCGCCCTGCAGGCAGATCTTGCCCGCCTCACACGCACCATGCTGCGCCACCGGATGAAGAACGCCGATCACACCCTGTCGCTGGATCAGATCACCACCGGAGGACCGCAAAGGTATCTCCGCCCCCGCCCCGGCGGTTGACCTTGCCCGCGTCTTTCAGGCAGAAGACCCACCAAGTTTAGCGATAACATCCCGGCATTGATCGGGTCACGCTGCCAGCCGGGGGAAAGAGACATGAGTGACCTTCGCAAAACCGCGCTTGCGCTGTTTGCCGCCGCCGTGGAGCGCGCAGATCCAGCCCTTGCGCTGCGCCGTCAGCTTGCCGAGGCGCCCCTTGCGCCCCTGCCCGAAGGCGGCCGCAGCCTGATCCTTGCGGTGGGCAAGGCCGCCATCCCGATGATGCGCGAAGCCTTGGCTCAGATCCCCGAGCCGCGCGCGGCCCTTGTGGTGACCAACCCGGAAAACCTCTGCACCCTTCCCGGAGCGCAGGTGATCGCAGGCAGCCATCCCGTCCCGGACGAGGCCAGCGCCGCCGCCGGACGGGCCGTGGTCGACTTCCTGGCGGGCGCCACAGCGCAGGACCGGGTGATCGCGCTGATCTCGGGTGGGGGATCGGCGCTGATGGTCGCGCCTGCATCGGGGCTGACACTAGAGGACAAGGCCGAGGTGGGGCGGCTACTGCTGGCCTCGGGGCTTGAAATCAACGAGATGAACCTGATCCGCCAGCAGCTGTCGGATCTGAAGGGTGGCGGGCTGTTGCGCCATGCAGCACCGGCACCGGTCACCGCCTATCTGTTGTCTGATGTGATCGGCGACGACCTGCGAGCCATCGCCTCGGGGCCCACGGTCTCCCCCATCGGCACCCGCGCCGAGGCCCGCGCGGTGATGCAGCGGGCACGGATCTGGGAGACAGCCCCCGAGGCGGTCAAGGCGCATCTCTCTGCTCCGGATAGCGAAGTCCGCCTGCCAAAGGCGCAGAACATCCTGATCGGGTCGAACCGCCACAGCCTTGCCGCCATGACAGAGGCCGCAGCTGAATGGGAAGCGCAGATTGTCAGCGACCACCTGACCGGCGATGTGGCAGAGGCCGCCCAAGCGGTGATCGGGGCCGCACACAAGGCCCCGTCGGATCGACCCGTGGCGCTGATCTTTGGCGGCGAAACCACCGTGCGGCTGACCGGCACTGGCCTTGGCGGGCGCAATCAGGAATTGGCCTTGCGGGTGGCACAGCTTGGCACTGAGCGCCTGACCGGGGATTGGGTCTTCCTGTCGGGTGGCACCGACGGGCGCGATGGCCCGACCGATGCGGCAGGCGGAATCGTCTCCCCTGAAACCTGGGCCGCAATCAGCGACGCCGGGCAGGATCCCGAGGCGCTACTGGCCAATAACGACAGCTACGCCGCCCTGAAGGCTGCGGATGCCCTGGTGATGACCGGGGGCACCGGCACCAATGTGGCCGATGTGCAGGTCTTCCTGCGCAAACCGGATTAAAGTTCGATCCTGTCCAGATCGTTCAGCAGGTCCAGCAGCGCCTCGTAGCGCTCTTCGCCCATCTTCTGGCGAGTCCGCTCGACCAGCGCCATGCTGGCATCGATATTGTCATCGATGATCTTTTCCCCTGCCGGGGTGATCGTCACCACCTGACGGCGCCGGTCGACCTGATCCCGGCTGCGACTGATCAGCTCTTTCTCTTCCAGCTTTTGCAGGATGCGGGTCAAGCTGGGCAACAGAAGGCAGGCCTCTTCCGATATCTGGGTCGGATCCGTCGGCCCGCTTTCCTGCACAACGCGCAACACGCGCCATTGCTGTTCGGTCAGGTTGGCATCGGTCAAGAGCGCTCGAATCGGACCCATGACACGTTCACGCGCCCGCAACAGGGCAATCGGCAGTGAACGGTCGGTGGATGGCAGTGATTTTGTCATGCGCGTTTATCACCTTAAACACGCATAAAACGCAATTGGAATGCACAAGCCCCGCGTATTGACGCCTGCCGCCTCATTTGGTACACATGTTAATGAAATGAGGAGGAGCACATCCGATGCCCCATATCACGGTGGACTACTCACCGAATGTCGAAGGCTATGCCGATATCGCGGGCCTGTGCAACGTCTTGCGCGTGGCGGCAGCCAAAACCGGCGTGCTGCCGCTGGCAGGCATCCGCGTGCGCGCCTTTGCGGCCACCCATGTCTCGATTGCCGATGGAGATCCTCAGCACGGATATGTGGATATCGCCGTGCGGCTGCGCGGTGGCCGGGATCTGGACACCCGCAAGCGCGCCACGGCTGAAATCTTCGAGGCCGCGCGGCGGTACCTGGAACCCGCGATGCAGACACACTCCCTCGCGCTGTCGTTTGAGATGCGCGACATCGATCCCGACCTTTCCCCCAAATGCGGCACCATCCGCGACCACATGAAGAAGGCAGAGCAGTGATGAGCGATCTGGCCAGCAATATCGAGAAACTCAGCGGCTTTCTGGCGCGGTTCAAGGACACCGGTATCCAAAACCGCATCGCAGGGCAGGACGTGGCCGGATCCGGCGGTGTGTTCCAATCGACCTCTCCGGTGGACAAGAGCGTGATCTGCGATGTGGCGCGCGGCACCGAGACCGACGTGGATAGCGCAGCCGCCGCGGCCAAGGCCGCCTTCCCGGCCTGGCGCGACATGCCCGCCACCGAGCGGCGCAAGATCCTGATCCGCATTGCCGATGCGATCGAGGCCCGGGCCGAGGAAATCGCCCTGTGTGAATGCTGGGACACCGGCCAGACCCTGCGCTTCATGTCCAAGGCGGCCCTGCGCGGCGCCGAAAATTTCCGCTATTTCGCAGACCAGGTGGTACAGGCGCGCGATGGCCAGCACCTGAAATCGCCCACCCTGATGAACATCACCACCCGCGTGCCGATCGGCCCGGTGGGGGTGATCACGCCCTGGAACACGCCCTTCATGCTGTCCACCTGGAAGATCGCTCCGGCGCTGGCGGCGGGCTGCACCGTGGTGCACAAACCGGCCGAGGATTCGCCCCTGACCGCGCGCCTTCTGGTCGAGATCGCCGAAGAGGCAGGCCTGCCGCCGGGTGTTCTCAATACCGTCAACGGCTATGGCGAGGACGCGGGCAAGCGCCTGACAGAACATCCCGACATCAAGGCCATCGCCTTTGTCGGGGAAAGCCGCACTGGGTCTCTCATCACCAAACAGGGCGCCGATACGCTGAAGCGAGTGCATCTGGAACTAGGCGGCAAGAACCCGGTGATCGTCTTTGACGATGCCGACCTGGACCGGGCGCTGGATGCGGTGATCTTCATGATCTACTCGATCAACGGCGAGCGCTGCACCTCCTCCTCGCGCCTGCTGGTGCAGGACAGCATACGCGAGGAATTCGAGGCCAAGCTGGTCGAGCGTGTGAACCGCATCAAGGTCGGCCACCCGCTGGATCCCACCAGCGAGATCGGCCCGCTGATCAGCAAGGACCATTTTGACAAGGTGACCTCCTATTTCGACATCGCCCGGGAAGATGGCGCCACCGTGGCTGCGGGGGGTGAGACTGTCGGGGATGAGGGCTATTTCGTGCGCCCCACCCTGTTCACCGGCGCCAGCAACCAGATGCGCATCGCACGGGAGGAAATCTTTGGCCCGGTGCTGACCTCGATCCCCTTTGCGACCGAGGAAGAGGCGCTGGAGATCGCCAATGACACGCCCTACGGTCTGACCGGCTATGTCTGGACCAATGATCTGACCCGCGCGCTGCGCTTTACCGACCGCTTGGAGGCGGGGATGATCTGGGTGAACAGCGAAAACGTGCGCCACCTACCCACACCCTTTGGCGGGGTCAAGGCCTCCGGCATCGGCCGCGACGGCGGCGATTGGAGTTTCGAGTTCTACATGGAGCAGAAACACGTCGGCTTTGCCACCGGCCCGCACAAGATCACGCGCCTGGGCGCCTGATCCCCTTTCGGAAACGCGCAATAGACCCTTTCGGGAGGAAAGAGACATGGGAGAGATCGTTCTCGCCGCCAAGATGACCCACGTGCCCACCATGCTGATGTCCGAGCAGGAGGGGCCCATCAAGGGCACCCGCCAGCCCGCCATCGACGGGCACCGTGAAATCGCCCGCCGGGCCAAGGCGCTGGGTGCCGATACCGTGGTGATCTGCGACACCCATTGGGTGATCAACGCGGGCTTTCACATCAACGCCAATAAACGTTTCGAGGGGCTGTTCACCTCGAACGAGTTCCCGCAGTTCATCCAGGATCTGCCCTACGGCTATGACGGCAACCCGGAACTGGGCGACGCCATTGCCAAGGAGGCCTCGGACCGGGGCGCCTATACGCTGGCGCATCATCTGGACAGTCTGGAACTGGAATACGGAACCCTGGTGCCGATGCGCTTCATGAGCCGCGAGCACGATATGAAGGTCGTCTCTGTCGCGGCCTGGGCCACGGTGCATGGCCATGACGAAAGCCGTATCGTGGGCGAGGCGATCCGCGCCGCGGTGGAGGCTTCGGACAGCAAGGTGCTGCTGGTCGCCTCGGGATCCTTGTCCCATAAGATCTGGGCCAACAAGGATTACGCCGCCAACAACGGCACCTTCACCATCAGTTCCGAATTCAACCGCCAGATGGACCTGCATGTGCTGGAAATGTGGAAGAACGGCGATCACGCCACCTTCCTGAAAATGCTCAGCGAATATGCCCAGTTCTGCTGCGGCGAAGGGTCGATGCATGATACGGCGATGCTTTATGGCGCGCTGGGATGGGATGCCTATGATGGCAAATGCGAGGTGGTGACACCCTATTTCCCCAGCTCCGGCACCGGCCAGACAAACGTGATTTTCCCGGTCTAGGCACCGGTTCAAACAAGGAGGCACCAATGCCCGTTCCCGCCCCCGTACTCTATCCGCCCTTCAACATCCTCCGCCTCAGTCATGTGGAATATGCGGTGACGGACCTTGCCGCCAGCCGCGCCTTTTACGTGGACACGCTCGGCCTGCAGGCCACCCATGAGGACGAGACCCGCATCTATCTGCGCGCGATGGAGGAACGCGGCCATCATTGCATCGTGCTGGTGCAGGCAGACGCGCCGTCGGTGGCGGTCCTTGGCTTCAAGCTGTTCGACGAACCCGACCTCGACAAGGCCGCCGACTTCTTTGCCGCCAAGGGGCTGCCGGTAGAATGGGTCGAGCGCCCGCATATGGGGCGCACCCTGCGCACCCGTGATCCCTGGGGCATCCCGCTGGAGTTCTACGTCAAGATGGAGCGGCTGGAGCCGATCCACCAGAAATACAGGCTCTATAACGGGGTGAAACCGCTCCGCATCGACCATTTCAACATGTTCTCGGCCGATGTGGACGCCAGCGTCGCCTTCTATAACGAGATCGGGTTCCGCGTCACCGAATACACCGAAGATGACGACAGCGGCAAAGTCTGGGCCGCCTGGATGCACCGCAAGGGCGGCGTGCATGATGTGGCCTTTACCAATGGTCTGGGTCCGCGTCTGCACCACACCGCCTTCTGGGTGCCGACCCCGCTCAACATCATCGATCTCTTGGATCTGATGTCCACCACCGGCTACGTGGACAATATCGAGCGCGGCCCCGGACGGCACGGGATTTCCAATGCGTTTTTCCTTTATGTGCGCGACCCGGATGGGCACCGGATCGAGATCTACTGCTCGGACTACCAGACCTGCGATCCGGATCTGGAGCCGATCAAATGGTCGCTCACCGATCCGCAACGCCAGACCCTTTGGGGCGCCGCAGCCCCGCGCAGCTGGTTCGAGGAAGGCTCAACCTTTGAAGGGGTCGAGCCGCAGCCCAGTGCGCTCACCGCGCAGCCGATCATTGCACCGTGACACAACATGAGGACGGCGCCTGACCTTGGGGAGGCGAGAAGCGCCTTCCCGGGGGGAAGGTCAGGCGCTGTCCGGGCACAAGCCCGAACGAAGGATATTGAAACATGAAATGGGATGAATTCTCAGACTGGGGCCGCAAGGTCGCCGACTGGGCGCAGGACTATCACCTGACCGTGGGCGAACGCCCCGTGCGCGCCCGCACCGAACCGGGCGAGGTGTTGAACGCCCTGCCCAGCGCTCCACCCGAGACCGGGACCGGCATGGAGGCGATCTTTGCCGATTTCGAAGAGATCGTGATGCCCGGCATCACCCATTGGCAACACCCGCGTTTCTTTGCCTATTTCACCTCGAATGCCGCAGCACCTTCCGTACTGGCGGAGTTCCTGACCTCGGCCATCGCGCCGCAATGCATGCTCTGGCAGACCTCTCCGGCGGCGACCGAAATGGAAACCCGGATGATGGACTGGCTGCGCCAGGCGCTGGACCTGCCCGAGCCGTTTCAGGGCGTCATTCAGGACAGCGCCTCTTCAGCCACCCTTGCCGCGGTGCTGACCATGCGGGAAAAGGCGCTGAACTGGAAAGGCAATCAGGACGGTCTGTTCAGCCAGAAGCCCCTGCGGGTCTATTGCTCTTCCGAGGTGCATACCTCCATCGACCGCGCCATCTGGGTTGCCGGTATCGGCCAGCAGAACCTGGTGCGGGTGCCGATCAAGGGCGATTGGCGCGGCATGGACCCCGAGGCGCTAGAGACCGCGATCAAGGCCGATATCGAGGCGGGCCTCCAGCCTGCGGGCGTGATCCTCTGCGTCGGCGGCACCGGCACCGGCGCCACCGATCCCGTGGACCGGGTGATGGATGTGGCCGTGAAATACGGGCTTTATACCCATGTGGATGCGGCCTGGGCGGGATCGGCGATGATATGCCCCGAGTATCGCCACTACTGGCCCGGCATCGAGCGCGCCGACAGCATCGTCTTCAATCCGCACAAATGGCTGGGTGCGCAGTTCGACTGCTCGGCCCACTTCCTGAAGAACCCCGACGATCTAGTGCAGACGCTGGCGATCAGCCCCGAGTATCTGAAGACCCACGGCAAGGACGGCATCATCAACTATTCCGAATGGTCGGTTCCCTTGGGCCGCCGCTTCCGCGCGCTGAAGATCTGGTTCCTGATCCGCACCTACGGCCTTGAAGGGCTGCGCACCCGCCTGCGCAACCATGTCAACTGGTCAAACCAGCTGCATGACAAGCTCGCCGCGACCCCGAATTTTGAGATCGTGACCCCGCCGATGTGGTCGCTCTGGACCTTCCGCTATGCGCCCGCAGGCGCCACGGATCTGGACGCGCTGAACCTCGCGCTGGTGAATGCGATCAATGATGATGGGCGGATCTACCTTACGCAGACACGCGTCGATGGCGATCTGGTGATCCGCTTCCAGGCGGGGCAGTTCGAAACCACCGAGGGTGACGTGATGATGGCCTATGATGTCATCACAGAAATCGCCGCCAGCCTGAAAACCGGCCAGACAGAAGGAGCCAACTGATGCGCTTTGCCACCTATTCCGCCAATGGCGAGACCTACTATGGCGCCGTCACCGACGAAGGCATGGCCGCCCTGTCGCCCGGCTTCCCCCATTGGCCTACCTTACGCGATGTGATCGCCGCCGATGGGCTGCACGATCTGGCGGTGGCGGCCAGGAACCATCCGGTGACGCATCCAACCGGCACATTCACCTACCAGATCCCGGTGCCAAACCCGGAAAAGATCATCTGCGTCGGCGTCAACTTTCCCGACCGAAATGCCGAATACAAGGACGGGCAGGACGCGCCACCGAACATGTCGCTGTTCATCCGCTTTCCGCGTTCCTTTACCGGGCAGGGGCAGCCGCTGATCCGCCCGCCGGAAACCCCGCAGCTGGACTACGAGGGAGAGATCGCCATCGTCATCGGCAAGGGTGGCCGCCGCATCAAGGCCGAGGACGCCTATGATCACATCGCCGCCGTCACCCTGTGTAACGAGGGCACCCTGCGCGACTGGGTGCGCCATGCGAAGTTCAACGTGACGCAAGGCAAGAACTGGGACAATTCCGGCGCCATGGGGCCGTGGCTGGTGCCCTTTACCGCAGCGGCGCAGCTGGATGATGTGCGCCTGACCACCCATGTGAACGGAGAGCTGCGCCAGGACGACCGCACCAGCCGCATGCTCTTCCCGATCCGCCGCCAGATCGAATACATCTCCACCTTCACCACGCTGGTGCCCGGCGATGTGATCGTCACCGGCACCCCCACCGGCGCCGGCGCGCGCTTTGATCCGCCCCGCTTCCTGAAACCCGGTGACGTGATCGAGGTCGAGGCCGAAGGTATCGGCAAGTTGACCAACAGCGTCGAGGACGAGGCATGACCCCCGACCAACACGCAGAGGCCGCAGCAACCCTGCTGAAGGCCGAAGAAACCGGCCAGCAATGCGGGCTACTGTCCCTCGCCTATCCGGGCATGACGCTGGAGGATGCCTACGCGGTGCAAAAGGCGTTGGTGGCGCAAAAGCTGGCCGCGGGGCGCCGCAAGATCGGCTGGAAGATCGGCCTGACCAGCCGCGCCATGCAGCAGGCGCTGAACATCACCACCCCCGACAGCGGCGTGCTGCTCGATGATATGGCCTTTGAGACGGGCAGCACCGTGCCCGCCGGGCGCTTCATCCAGCCCCGCGTCGAGGCGGAGATCGCATTTGTGATGAAAGCGCCGCTCGCAGGTGCCGACTGCACGCGCGAAGACGTGATCGCCGCCACCGACTATGTGGCGCCCTCGCTTGAGATCCTCGACACCCGCATCCTGCGCGCAGATCCCGCCACCGGGCAGGCTCGCATCATCACCGACACCATCAGCGACAATGCCGCCAATGCGGGCGTCGTATTGGGGACCGAGCGCCATGCCATCGACGCGCAGGATCTGCGCTGGGTTGGTGCCATCGTCGCCCGCGACGGCACGGTCGAGGAAACAGGTCTGGGTGCCGGGGTGCTGAACGATCCCGTCACATCCGTGCTGTGGCTGGCGCGGCGCATGGCGGAATATGGACAACAGATCGAAGCCGGGGATATCGTCCTGTCGGGCTCGTTCATCCGGCCCATCGAATGCCCATCCGGCAGCGAGATCACCGCCGATTTCGGCCCCTTCGGCCAGGTCGCCATCGCCTTTGCCTGACCACCCTACCTGACAAACGAGGTTTCCCATGCCCGCACCCAAGAACAGCTTCAAACAGGCCCTCGCTGACGGCAAACGCCAGATCGGCTGCTGGATGAGCTTTGCCGAACCCGCCGTGGCCGAGATCATGGGCAGCTGCGGCTTTGACTGGCTGGTGGTCGACGGCGAACATGCCCCCAACGACATCCGCTCGATCCGGGACCAACTGATCGCGCTCGAAGCCTCGGACAGCCACCCGGTCGTGCGCGTGCCGATTGGCGAGACCTGGATCATCAAGCAGGTGCTGGATGCGGGCGCGCAGACCGTGCTGGTGCCCATCGTCGAAAGCGCCGAACAGGCCGAGGAGCTGGTGCGCGCCTGCAAATACCCGCCGCATGGCACCCGCGGTGTGGGGGCTGCGGGCGCGCGGGCCAGCCGGTTCGGCTCGGTCAGCGACTACATCCAGACCGCGGATCAGGAGATCTGCCTGCTGGTGCAGGTGGAAAACCGCGCCGGTATCGCGGCGCTGGATGACATCCTCAAGGTCGAGGGCATCGACGGCGTCTTCATCGGCCCGGCGGACCTTTCGACCGACATGGGCCATCAGGGCAATGCCGCCCACCCCGAGGTGCGCGCGGTGATCAAGGGCGCGCTGGAACACATCCGCGCCGCAGGCAAGGCACCGGGCATCCTGGGCGTCACCGAAGAGGCTACACAGGCCTATTTCGACATGGGGGCACAGTTCCTCGCCGTGGGTCTGGACGTGCTGATCCTGGCCCAGAACGCCCGCAAGCTGGCCGCCGACTGGAAGGCGCGCTGACGCACCGGAAACCGCCCTGCGCCGCTGCCATATGGGCGGCGCGGGGCGATACGTATTTCCCTGCAATTGACCGAATTCACCCCTCCCCGATAGCTTGAGCGCACAGGAGTGACCCCGCGCAAACGGTCCTTAGGGAGACCCCGGAACAGACCGGCGCGGCATCAGGGAGGACAGCGATGAAACGCGCAATTCTTGCGGGTATGGTGTCAGCGCTTGCCTTGGCTTCGGCCGCGGCGGCAGACATCAAGATTGCCCATATCTACGGCAAAACCGGCCCCTTCGAGGCCTATGCAAAACAATCCCATGACGGGCTGATGCTGGGGCTGGAATATGCCACCGGCGGCACCATGGAGATCAACGGCGAAAAGATCGTCGTGATCGAAAAGGACACCCAGCTGAAGCCGGAAAACGGCAAGGCCCTCTTGGAAGAGGCCTATGGCGACGACGAGGTGGATCTGGCGATCGGCCCGGTCAGCTCGGGCGTGGCGCTGGCGATGCTGCCGGTGGCCGAGGAATACGAAAAGCTGCTGATCGTCGAGCCTGCCGTGGCCGACAGCATCACCGGCTCGAACTGGAACCGCTACATCTTCCGCACCTCGCGCAACTCGTCCCAGGACGCGGTGTCGAACGCCATCGCCCTGGCCGGTGAGAACGTGCATATCGCCACATTGGCGCAGGATTACGCCTTTGGCCGCGACGGTATCGCCGCCTTCAAGGAAGCGCTGGAAAGCGTCGGCAGCGGTGTCACCCACGAGGAATACGTGCCCACCGACACCACCGACTTCACCGCGGCGGCCGAGCGGATCTTCAACGCGATGAAGGATCTGGACGGCGAGAAGAAGCTCTTTGTGATCTGGGCCGGCGGCGGCAACCCGATGAGCAAGATCAACGCCATGGACCCCAGCCGGTTCGGCATCGAACTGGCAACCGGCGGCAACATCCTGGCAGCCATGAAGGGCTACAAGGAATTCCCCGGCATGGAAGGCGCCACCTATTACTACTATGAAATCCCGCAGAACCCGGTGAACGACTGGCTGGTGAAGGAACACCAGGCCCGCTTTGGCACTCCGCCCGATTTCTTCACCGCAGGCGGCATGACAGCCGGTATCGCAGCGGTCGAGGCGATCAAGAAAGCAGGATCGACAGACACCGAAGAGCTGATCAGCGCCATGGAAGGCATGTCCTGGGAAAGCCCCAAGGGCACCATGACGTTCCGCGCCGAAGACCACCAGGCGCTGCAGCCCATGTACCACTTCAAGATCAAGGTCGAAGACGGTGTCGACTGGGCGATCCCGGAACTGGTGCGTGAGTTGAAGATCGAAGATCTGCCGATCCCGGTCCGCAACTAAGCTCCTGAGATTACGGGCGGTCCGGGGCATTCCCTCGGGCCGTTCCTGTTCGGCCTGGCCATCCCGAGATGGCCCATTTCCGCGATACAGGGATTATCCTGCACGCGGACAGACCAGAGACTGACATGACCACCTCTCCCATCCTCAGCACCGAGAACCTGACGGTTCGGTTCGGCGGCCATGTAGCCGTCGATGCGGTGACCTGCGATTTCAGCGCAGGGGAACTCACTGCCATCGTCGGCCCCAATGGCGCGGGCAAGACGACCTATTTCAACCTGATCTCAGGCCAGATCCCCGCCAGCGCCGGGCGCGTCTTTCTCAAAGGGCGCGATATCGGCGGTATGTCGGTTTCCGCCCGCACCCGCGCCGGGATCGGCCGCGCCTTCCAGCTCACCAATCTTTTCCCCAACCTTTCGGTACTGGAGAACGTGCGCCTTGTGGTGCAGGCCAAATCCGGGCGCAGCTTCAACCTCTGGTCCATGGTTTCGCGCCATCAGGACCTGACCGATCAGGCCGAGGCGATCCTGCGCCGGGTGCGCCTGTTAGAGCAGCGCCATCAGGTGGTCTCGGAACTTTCCCACGGCAACCAGCGCAAGCTGGAGGTGGCCCTGCTGATCGCGCTGGATCCTGCCGTCTACATGTTCGATGAACCCACCGCCGGCATGAGCGTCGATGAGGCGCCCGTGGTGCTGGATCTGATCGAGGAACTGAAGGACCAACGCGACCGCACGATCCTTCTGGTGGAACACAAGATGGACGTGATCCGCACCCTCGCCGACCGCATCATCGTGCTGCACAACGGCGCGCTGGCCGCCGATGGTCCGCCTGCCGAAGTGATGGCCTCGGACGTTGTGCAAGAGGCCTATATGGGCCGCGGCCTGGAAGGAGTGCTGGCAGATGTCTGATGCGATCCTGAAACTCGAAGGTGTCTACACCAACATCGCCCAGTACCACATCCTGCAAGGGGTCGACCTTGAGGTGCCCCGCGGTGCCGTGACCATGCTTCTGGGGCGCAATGGCGTGGGCAAGACCACGACCCTGCGCACGGTGATCGGCCACTGGCGCGCCCATCAGGGCAAAATCCTGTTTGATGGCGAGGACATCACGAAGATGCCCACCCCGGCGATTGCACGCATGGGGCTGGGATTTGTGCCCGAGGATATGGGCATCTTTGCCGATCTCACGGTCGAGGAAAACATGGTCCTGGCCGCCGCGTCGGGCCCCATCAACTCGGCCCGGCTCGACTGGATCTTCGCCGCCTTCCCGCCCTTGAAGACCTTCTGGAAATCGGATGCAGGCACCCTGTCGGGCGGACAGAAACAGATGCTGTCGATTGCCCGCGCCATGGTCGAGGAACGCAAGCTCTACCTCATCGACGAACCGACCAAGGGGCTGGCGCCCGCGATCATCTCCACCATGGCCCGCGCGCTGAAGGACCTGAAGGATCAGGGCGCCTCGGTGCTGCTGGTGGAACAGAACTTTGCCGTCGCCAAGGCGCTGGGAGACAGCGCCAATGTGATGGACGACGGACGGATGATCTGGTCCGGCCAGATGCAGGAGCTGGCGACCGATGCCGCCCTGCAGGAACGCCTGATGGGCCTCAGTCTGGAGGCGCATTGATGACGACATTCCCAATTGCTGAGGGCATTCCTTCTGCCCTGCCCGCAACCGCACTTCGTGAGGCCCAAGATGACTGACTTCGTGAGGCCCAAGATGACTGCCGCACCTGAACACGCCCCCAAGATGGCAGAGGTCACCTTTCGCGACCGTATCGCGCCGCATATGCCGATCCTGCTGGTCCCGCTCATCGCCATTGCCGGGTTCATCGCCATCCAGAACCCCTCCAGCTGGCTGACGCTGACGGTATCCGGCCTTGCCATGGGGATGATGATCTTCATCATGGCCTCGGGCCTGACGCTGGTCTTTGGCCTGATGGATGTGATCAATTTCGGCCATGGTGCCTTTGTCTCGGTCGGGGCCTTTATCGGCATCTCGGTGCTGATGCTGCTGGGCCATATGACCGAAGCGCCCTCCTTGATGCTGAACCTCGGCGCCATCTTGCTCGCCGTGATCGGCGCCATGCTGGCCACCGGTCTGATGGGCTGGGCCTTTGAAAAGGTGATCGTTGAACCTGTCTATGGCCATCACCTGAAACAGATCCTTGTCACCATGGGCGGGCTGATCGTCGTGGAACAGCTGATCATCGTCCTGTGGGGGCCAGAGGAGATCTACATCCTGCGCCCCGAGGCCCTGAAGGGCGCGATCACCTTTGCCGGTGCCGCCATCGAGAAGTACCGCCTAGTGGCGGTGGGCGTCGGCCTTGTGGTCTTCCTGGCGATGCGCTGGGTGCTGCGGCGCACCAAGATCGGCCTGATCGTGCGGGCCGGGGTCGAGAACGGCGAGATGGTGCAGGCGCTTGGCTATCGGCTGCGGCTGGTCTTCGTCGGCGTCTTCATCGCAGGCTCCGCCCTTGCGGGCCTCGGCGGGGTGATGTGGGGTCTCTACCAGGAGGTAATCACCGCCCATATGGGCAATCACGCGATGATCCTGATCTTCATCGTGGTGATCATCGGCGGGCTCGGCTCGGTCGAAGGCTGCTTCATCGGCGCGCTTCTGGTGGGGCTCTTGCAGAATTACATCGCCTTCATCGAGCCCAAGGCCGCGCTGATTTCCAACATCGCCCTGATGGTCACGATCCTGATGTGGCGCCCCATGGGCATGATTCCGGTGGTAAAAGCAAAATGATACGCTCCCTTCTTTCGGGCGATACGCCCCGTTCCCTGCCGCTGGCGCTGCTCCTTGGCGGGATCCTGATCTGCCTTGCGCTCGCCCCCTTCCTGTTTCCCGGCGTACGCACGGTGGATACGGCGGCGCGGATCTGCGTCTTCATCGTGCTGGTGGCGAGCTATGACCTGCTCTTGGGCTATGGCGGCATCGTCAGCTTTGCCCATACGATGTTCTTCGGCATCGGCGCCTATGGTGTGGCCCTGGCCTCGACCCATATGGGGCGCGGGTTCGATGCCATCGCGTTTGGCGCCGTGGCGGGCGCCCTGCTGGCTGCTGCCCTGGCGCTGGTGATCGGTCTCTTCTCTCTCAGGGTGCGGGCAATCTTCTTTGCCATGATCACGCTTGCCGTCGCCTCTGCCGTGGCGGTCCTGGTCAGCCAGCTGTCGGGCCTGACCGGCGGCGAGGACGGTCTGACGTTCAAGACCCCGCGCGAGTTGGGTCCGGCCTTCAAGTTCGGCAAGGAGGCCTTTGACGGCACGCTTTTCGGCGTGAAGCTGAACGGCAAACTCCTGGCCTATTACTTTGTCTTCCTCGGGGCGCTGGTGCTGTTCCTTGGCCTGCTGCGGGTGGTGAACTCTCCCTTTGGCCGGGTTTTGCAAGCGATCCGCGAAAACGATTTCCGGGCCGAGGCGATCGGCTACCGGGTGGTCTACTACCGCGTTGCCGCCACCTGCCTGTCGGCGGCTATCGCCGCCCTGGCCGGGTCGCTTTATGCGGTCTGGCTGCGCTATGTCGGCCCCGATACATCGCTGTCGATGGAGATCATGATCGACATCCTCTTGATGGTGGTGATCGGCGGCATGGGGACCATGTATGGCGCGGTGATCGGCGCGACGCTGTTCGTGCTGGCGCAGAACTACCTGCAGAACCTGATGGGCGCCGCAGCCGAGCTGACCAGCGCCCTGCCGTTGCTGCCAGAGCTGCTCAATGCGGATCGCTGGCTGCTGTGGCTTGGCGTCCTGTTCATCCTCAGCGTCTATTTCTTCCCGACCGGCATCGTGGGTCGCCTGCGCAACAGCGGATAGGAGCGCCTGCAAGGGAGGGGAGACCCTCCCGCGCCCGCCTAATGCGGTGGCTGCGCCACCACACCCGCAACGGCCTTGGGCCCGGCGCCGCTGACGCGGCGCTGCCTCTTCAATAGCAACCTCGTGTCAAGGGCGGCGCAGCCGCCGCACCTTTGGTGCGGCTTGCCCTTTACACGAAAGAAGACTCACAATTGATCTGGCGTCTTGAGGAGGCAGACATGCCCCTCAAGGCGCCTCTCAGCGTCCCCTGCGCCGCGTCAGCGGCGCCACGCCCAACCGAAGGGGATGGATCTTTGATCCGGCACCTTCGGGCGGGAGCACCTTCCCCAGCGGCATGGATCCCGCGCCCGGCAAAACACCCGGCACGGATCAATCATGCGCCCACCGCCATCCTGAAACGACAACAGGGTGCCGAGAGAGAGCGGCACCCTGTTTCAAACTTGCAAATTCCAAGTCCGTCTGCCTGCGAAGCCGCTGCCGCCCGATCCAGAGTAGGGATGGGCGATCCGCGATTGCCAGGGGGGGGGACAGCAACATACGGATCTTGCGGAAGCTGACCCGGAGGGCAGCGGCTTCTTGGACAGGTGGGGATCACACGATCCCTCTGGAGTAGGACTAAGTTACCGTTCCAAATCGTTGCTGCCTATCTGCCCGAAGGGACTGAACAGCAGATCTTTTCCGCTTTGATCTGACCAAAAGGATACTTGCCCCCCTCGGTTGCCGCCGGTCTGCAAAAAGCAAACCGGGCACCCCGTCGTGCGAGGTGCCCGGCATCGATCCGTGCTAGATCCGGGTGAAATCAGTTGCGTACCGGCAGCTTGCGCACCTTGCGGGTGGGCGCCGACTTCTTGAATCGTTGTTCCAGCTCTTCCGAGGGGTAACCCAGGGAGCTGCAGGTGCAGATCTTCACATGGCTGTGGCCATCGTAAAGATGCATATGGCCCTTGGCGCGTTTCATGTAGAACCCCTTGGCCTGCAAGGCGCTGCGCAGATCGGACCAGCAGGTGGCCGTTTCAAAGATCGGGATCAGGGAGATGCGCAGCTGGATCACCATTTCCGTGTCCAGCCTGCTTTGGTCGCAGGCGCTGGACCAGGCGGTCTGGGCCATGGCCGCATCGCCGGTTGTCATTGTTTCGCGTTCAAAATCATGGGAGTACATGGCAGCGTTCCTCGATATCTCTGACCCGTCTCAGCATGAGCTTGTTTGTGACCAGAATGGGGCCTCAGGAGACGCAAATGGGGCCACTTCTTGCGAAATGGCCCCAGTTTTATTGGCATTTGGTGCAAGTTGCGCGGCAACTTACCCTTTCTTCAAGACCTCACGGCCCAGGAGTTCGGCGATCTGAACGGCGTTCAGCGCGGCGCCCTTGCGCAGGTTGTCGCTGACGCACCACAGGTTCAGACCGTTGTCGATGGTGCTGTCCTGACGGATCCGGCTGATGAAGGTGGCATAATCGCCGACGCATTCCACCGGCGTCACGTAGCCACCGTCTTCGCGCTTGTCGATCACCATGATGCCCGGCGCCTCGCGCAGGATGTCGCGGGCCTCGTCTTCGTCCAGGTGGTCTTCGAACTCGATGTTGAGCGATTCCGAGTGGCCGACGAAGACCGGCACGCGCACGCAGGTCGCGGTGACCTTGATGGCGGGATCGACGATCTTCTTGGTCTCGGCGACCATCTTCCACTCTTCCTTGGTCGAACCGTCTTCCATGAAGACGTCGATATGGGGAATGACGTTGAAGGCGATCTGCTTGGTGTAGACCTTCGGCGGCACATCCTGGGTGGGGTTGTAGACTGCCTTGGTCTGATCCCACAGCTCGTCGATGGCCTCCTTGCCGGAGCCCGACACCGACTGATAGGTCGAGACCACGACGCGCTTGATCTTGGCGCGATCATGCAGCGGCTTCAGCGCGACGACCATCTGCGCGGTCGAGCAGTTCGGGTTGGCGATGATGTTCTTCTTGGCATAGCCATGCACCGCCTCGGGGTTCACCTCCGGCACGATCAGCGGGATCTCCGGATCGTAGCGATAAAGCGAGGAGTTATCGATCACCACGCAACCCGCTGCGGCCGCCTTGGGCGCATATTTCTTGGTCGCGTCCGAGCCGATGGCAAACAGCGCCATGTCCCAGCCGGTGAAATCGAAGGTGTCCAGGTCCTGGGTGGTGAGGGTCTTGTCGCCGAATGTGACCTCGGTGCCCAGGGATTTACGGCTGGCCAGAACGGCAACCTCATCCGCAGGGAACTGGCGTTCAGCCAGGATGTTCAGCATTTCGCGGCCCACATTGCCCGTGGCGCCTGCGACGACGACGCGATAACCCATAATCGTTTCTCCAGTTGGCCCGGCCTCGTGGCCGGCTGCGGTGTCTTATAGGCAATAGCGAAGGATTTAAAGGGTTCCTGTCGTCAAAGGGCGCCGATGCGCCCCGCGCCACTCAATCCATGCTGTCGCGGCTGAACAGATAGATCACGCAGCCCAGAAGCAGTGCGCCGGCAAAGAAGCCGAACAGGGCCAGATAGGGGGCCGTGGGATCCGGCGCCGCCGTGCCTTGGGTCAGTGCCGCGTGGATGCGACCGCTGGCAAACTGCATCAGACCAACGCCGCCAATACCGAAGAAATTCAACAGCGTTACCCCGCGCCCCACCAGATGCGGCGGCACAAAGGCGCGCCCATGGGCAATCAGCACCGGGAAAGAGGCTCCGAAGAAGCCGATCACCGCCATCAGGGCGATTGGCACCCAGACCGGCGCGCCCGGAAGCAGGATCAGAGCGATCAGCGCCACAACCACCGCCATGCTGCCGCCCCAGATCAGCCATTTGCGGGTGCCAAGGATCCGGTCCAGCGGCCCGTAGGCAAAGGTGCCGAGAATCATCGCCGCCCCCATGGCCAGGGTCACAAGGCCAATCTGGCCCGTGTCCAAACCATGCACATCGCTGAAATAGGGTCCGATCCACAGGCCGCGGATGGCCGCAACCGGCGCATAGCTCACCAGCATGATCGGAAAGATCGCCCACAGGAGCGGCATCCTCAGAAGGTCGAGTACCGATCCCTTCTGCTCGCCGACAACCGGCGCCGGATCCCTGACCGTCAGCCAGATCCCAACCGCCACCGCTGCCGATATCGCGGCAAGCCCCACCAGGGTCATCCGCCAGCCGACCAGTTCCACCGCTAGCGCCGTGGGATAGGAGGCAACCAGGTTGCCCAGCGATCCCACCCCAAGCATCAGCGCCGCTAGGGTAGCAAAACGTGTCGGCGGGTATTGCCGCGCGAAGATATAGTAAGAGGCCATCAGAACAGGCGAACAGCCCACCCCGATCAGAAGCATCGCAATCGTAATGTGAACAGGGCTGCTTGCCAGGGCAAAGACCAGCGCACCGCCGCCACCGCCCGCCAGCAGCAACAGCGCAGCACTGCGCCGAGGCCCGATGTGATCCAGCGCCCAGCCCACCGGCAATTGCATGGCGGCAAAGGCCAGGAACCACATCCCCGACGCCAGCGCGAGATCGTCCGGCCCGGCCCCGACATCCGTCGCCAGAACGCCGGAAAGAACCGCCAGAAACGCGCGAAAAAACTGGCTGAGCACATAGGCCAAGCACAGCAGGATCAATCCCAACTGCATGATCGTCCCCCAGATATCGCGCCACCCTCGGCGGGTGGCACGCCCCTCCACTCATGCATATGCATATTTGATAGACCGGCACAACAGCTTCTATTACCGCGAGCGATTCGCGTTGATAGAAGCTGTAGTCTAGCGCTCCAGGCTCAGACCTGCTGGAACGCCCCGGTCTTGGCGTCGAAACATTCCAATCCGCCTTCGCCGATATCCGTCCACAACCCATGCAGGCTGAGCGCGCCTTCCTTCACGGCGCTCTCGATGAAGGGGAAGGTCATCAGGTTTTCGAGCGAAGCCACCACCGCATGGCGTTCGAACTGGCGCGCCTGGGCGTCCGGATCCTCGATATCCGCCACCGATGTGAACTTGGGCTTCAGAATATCCATCCACCGCCCGACAAAGCTGCTTTTTTCCTCCAATGCGGGGGCCTCGCCCTTGCACATGTCGATGCAGCCCTGCACTCCGCCGCATTGCGAATGGCCCAGAACGATCAGATGCGACACCTTCAGGACGGTCACCGCATATTCAATGGTGGCACTGGTGCCGTGGTGATCGCCATCCGGCGCATAGGGCGGCACCAGATTGGCGATATTGCGGTGAATGAAGAATTCGCCCTGGTCCGCACCGAAGATCGAGGTGACATGCACGCGGCTGTCACAGCAGGAAATCACCATGGCGCGCGGGCGCTGCCCTTCACTGGCCAGACGTCGGTACCAGCCCTGGTTTTCCTGATAAGACGTTGCTTTCCATCCGTGGTAACGTTTCACCAGATACCCTGGCAGCGGCTTGGCGTATTCCATTCATGCGATCCCTGATTTGTTCTTGGCAAAGCTGATACCCTGCATTGTCAGTAAATTCGAGTGATTTGACCACAGGCGTGGAAACCTTTTGACAACCAGTGCGGTGCAAATTGGGCAGCGTGCCGTGGGGGCATGAAGAATTTTGGGGTGAATGTGGTGACGAATATAATCACTGTCATGCATAAGGAAAACGTGCATCTCGACCCGGGGAAATTGTCCGAGCTGTATTCGCAGCTGGGCGAGACCGGAGCCGAAGATGTCGTCTGCCGTGCAATTGAGGAACTGGCGGTCCGCCTGTCGCATTGTGAGCGATTGTGGCGCCAGAACGATATGGAAAACCTGCGCAAGAACGCGCGCTCACTGATCGCGATCTCCGATCAGATCGGCATGACCGCGATGGCCTCCATCGCACAGGATGTGACCGGCGCGGTGGACAGCGAGGACGCTCCCGCCGTGGCAGCGACCGTGTTCCGCCTGTTGCGGGTTGGCGAACGTTCTCTGACTGCCGTCTGGGAGCAGCAGGATCTGTCCATCTGATCCGGGCCTGGACCACACGCAGGATCCTGCTGAGGATCCCGCATCCGCGATCTGACTTTTTTCTGCTTCACACAGGGCTTGCAGGCAACGTGGGGGTGGATACTCTGGTGGCTGAAGACGCCCCATTTGCCGGAGTATCCCGATGCCCCCCGTTTTTGCTGCGCCCTGTGATCTTGCGCTTTCCCTTCACATTGTCGATCAGGACAGCTGCGCCGACTGGCTGCAAAGCCAGCCTGCCAGGGTGGCGCAATGGGCGCAGGCAAATGGGTTCAGGGGCGCCATCGGTCAGGTCTTGATCGTGCCCGGCGAAGACACGGCGGCACCGGCCATGGCGCTGGCAGGATACGGCACGGCTCTGCAACGCGCGCGTCGGCGCTTTGTGCTGGCTGCCGCCGCCGAGAAACTGCCCGAAGGCACCTACCGGCTGGCAGGGCAGACCGGCGAAAACACCATTCCCCAAGATCAGCTGGCACAGGAGTGTTTCGGCTGGCTGATGAGCGACTATCGCTTTGACCGCTACAAGGAGGTCAAAGGCTCCGGCGCGGCCTTGATCGCCCCCGAAGGCATTGATGCGACGGCCATCGAATCGCTGGTCGCGGCCGAATGCCTGACCCGCGATCTGATCAACACGCCCGCCGCCGACATGGGCCCGGATCAGCTGCAGGCTGCCGCCGAGGGGCTGGCGCAAGACTTCGGCGCTCGCACCGAGGTGACGCTGGACGAGGCGCTTCTGTCCGGGAACTTTCCGATGATCCACGCGGTGGGACGCGCCGCCGCGGCACGCCCGCGGCTGATCGACATGCGCTGGGGCGACACCGGGCCGAAGCTGACCCTGGTGGGCAAGGGTGTCTGCTTTGATACCGGCGGGCTGAACCTCAAACCCGGCGCCAGCATGGGGCTGATGAAAAAGGACATGGGCGGCTCGGCCACGGTGCTGGGTCTGGCGCGGATGATCATGGCCGCAGGTCTGCCGGTGCAGCTGCGCGTGTTGATCCCGGCGGTGGAAAATGCGGTCTCCGGCAATGCCTTCCGTCCCGGCGATATCCTGACCTCGCGCAAGGGGCTGACGGTGGAGATCAACAATACTGATGCCGAGGGACGCCTGGTGCTGGCCGATGCGCTGACGTTGGCGAGCGAGGACGACCCGGACCTCCTGATCTCCATGGCGACCCTCACCGGGGCGGCGCGGGTGGCGGTGGGGCCGGATCTGGCGCCCTTCTATGCTGGCTCCGATGCGGATGCCGCCGCAATCGCGGGCGGCGCGGCCCGGATGGCGGATCCAGTCTGGCGCATGCCCTTCCACGCCCCCTACGAGGAGATGATCGAACCCGGTATCGCTGATCTCGACAATGCGCCCTCGGGCGGCTTTGCGGGCTCGATCACCGCCGCGCTGTTCCTGCGCCGGTTCGCGGGCGAGACCCGCTACATGCATTTCGACATCTACGGCTGGACGCCCAATGCCGCCCCTGCCCGGCCCAAGGGCGGCGTCGGCCAGGGCGCGCGTGCGATCTTTGCCGCCCTGCCAGGGCTGCTGGACCTATGAGCGGGGCCGCACGGATCGCTCATCCCGTCGTGGACTTGCTGCGCGCGCCGGGCGGCACGCGGGAGCGACAGCTTCTTTACGGAGAGAGCGTCGCGGTTCTGAGCCGCGATTCGGACTGGGCAGAGATCCGCGCCAGCAAGGACGGCTACACCGGCCATGTTGCGACGCAAGCGCTGGCCGCACCGCTGGAGGCCACCCATTGGGTCAGCGCGCCTGCCACCCACGCCTATGAGGCCGCCGATTTCAAATCGCGCGACCTTTGCGCGCTCAGCTTTGGCAGTCGGCTGCAGGTCAGCGCGCAAACGGGTCGCTTTGCCGAAACCGAGTTGGGCCATATCCCGAAGGTGCATCTCTCCCCCATCGGCACAGGCTTGAACGATCCGGTGACCGTTGCCGAGAAATTCCTGGGCACGCCCTACCTGTGGGGGGGCAACAGCCGCTTTGGCATCGATTGTTCGGGACTGGTACAGGCCGCACTTCTGGCCTGCGGCATTCCCTGCCCCGGCGACAGCGGCCCGCAGGAACGGGAGCTCGGCACCGCCCTGCCCGCAGCCAGCGGCTATGAGCGCGGCGATCTTCTGTTCTGGAAGGGCCATGTGGCGCTGGTCCGTGATCCAGACCACATCATCCATGCCAATGCCCATGACATGGCCGTGGCAATCGAGCCGTTGGAAGCCGCCATTCTCCGTATTCTCGAACAAGGCGATGGCCCGGTCACCGCACACAAAAGGCTGGGCTAGGCGCGGGCGCTCACTCCACCGCGCGGATCAGCTTGCGCTCCAGCACCCGCAGCACGGTCTTCAGATCGTGCCCGCGCTTGAGGATCTGCCCGTCCATGCCGACAACCGAATACTGCCCCTGCCGGTTGCGCAGCTTGGGGTTTTTTTCGATCCGGTAGAGCGGATGTTCGGCGGTGCGGCGAAAGACCGAGAAAACCGCCATATCCCGCAGGGAGGAGATCCCGTAGTCCCGCCATTCCCCCGCCGCCACCATGCGACCGTATAGGGACAGGATCACCGACAGCTCCGTGCGATGGAAGGAGACCTGTTCGGGAATGCCGGAGCCGGGGAAAGACGCGGAGTTCTGGAATGTCATGGATCAAGGTTCGCGCCAAACCGCGCGCGAATCAAGCGGTTTCGCTTCCCGTGCCCGCAGAGTCCCGATGGATGGTCGGCACCCAATCTGCGGCGGGCCTGTTCCAGAAGCGGTTTGGATTGTCCTCGTCCAGCCCCCGGATATGCAGGCTGCGAACCGCCGGGATCATCTGGATCACCGGTTCCTCATAGGGGTGGCTGTCGTAGATCGCGCGCAAAACGGGATCCAAAACGGGATCAAGGTCCTCGGCGCTGGCGCCGATAAAGACCTGCAGTTCGACACAAGGAACCTCCACCGCCCTCTCGCTGGCCCGATTGACCCCGCCGGGGCAGGAGCGAAACTGCTGCACACCGGGGGCTGTCCAAAAGGCCACCTGGTCGTAATCGCCCCAGGGCAGAGACGTGACGGACAGGATCGCCGCCAGCACCCTGTCGGCCTCGGTCTGGGGCACCTGGATCAGCAGCCGGGTACCGGCTTGGGTGGTATATCGAGGGGAAGCTGTTTCAGGCATGATCTGTCTCCTGTGTGATGCGCGAGATCTCCAGCCCCAGGATCTGCTCCAGTGCCCTGCGCCCCGGTGCAGTCAGGGTCAGGCCGCGTTTGTGCTGGCGGCGCTGCATCCAGCCGCGCTCCAACGCGTGGGTCAGCAGCTGCCGCCCCATCGGGCCCGCCACATGCAGGCGCCGTTCGGTCCAATCCAGGCAGGGGCGCGCAAAGGGCTGTCGGCTCGGTGTGCCGAGGTCGGGCAGGCGAACGCCCAACTTTTGCCACTGATCGGACGGGGTCGCGTGAAAGCCGCCGTCGCGCTCGACCAGCATGCCCTTTTGCACAAAGGCATCCGTCATCGCCACAGCCAGGGGGCCCGCCAGGTGATCATAGCAGCTGCGCACCTCGGCCAGCCCGCCCGCCTTGCGACGCTGCGCCAGGTAAAGACTGTCCATGGGCGCAATCGCCGCCAGTTGTTCCAGCGCCTGCGCCACCTCCGAGCCCGCCAATCGGTGATAGACGCAGCGCCCGCGCTTTTCGGCCACAACCATCCCGGCATCGTACAACAGGCGCAGATGCGCGGTGGCGGTCTGCGGTGTGATCCCGGCAGCCGAGGCAAGTTCCTTGTTGGTATAGGCACGCCCCTCCATCAATTCGCACAGCATGCGGGTGCGGCTGGCATCGCCGATAGCCTGGCCCAGAATGTCAAAGCGCGGGGTGCAGGGCGGTCCGTGGGAGTGAGATACGGTCATATGTCAATCCTAGGCCCTGTGGGCTGCGCCCCATAGTGTAAAGACTTCGCCATAGGCCGAAGGGTTTCTTCTGCCTCCGGCATGGGCGTCACGCAAAGCTGCCATGGCAGAACCAGCCCCGCGACAGCGCCGCGCCATGGGCAAAGAACAGCCACAGCCGCGCGCCGCAGTCGGTGACCACCACCCAGTAATCACGCACCCCGCTGCGCCAATTGGGATCCTCCAGCCACCATTCCGGGGCAATGCGTTCGGGGCCTTCGGCCTCGGCCAGCTGCCAGTCGCGGCCCCGCCAGCGGAACCGTTCCGGCACGCTGGGGACATCCGGCGCCGTCACCAGTTCGGGCCGCCACATCAGCAAGGGGCGCGGATGCGGCGCGGGCGGCCAATCCCGCGCCGCATCCGACCAGGCCGCCGCCAGCACCTTGGCCGTCTTTTCCGGGATATGGGTGTCGACCGGGTGGCGCCGGGTGATTGCCTCTAGGCCGATGCGGGCACCGATCCGCCCGATCAGATCCTCCAGGACCACATTCTGCCCCCCCGCCTGCCGGGCGCGGGCCGCAGTGCTGGCCTCCAGATGCCCGGCCTGGGTGCGGGCATGGATCGGTTCCGCCCGAAGCACCTCAAGGCGCAGCATCTCGATCCCGAAACCGGCATCGATCCCTTCCAGCTTCATTTCCAGTAGCGGGCGCATGCGGTCCGGGTCGCGACTGGCCCGGGCCAGACCCACACTGACGCTCTGCGCCGCCTGATCCACCCGGTGCGTCTCCAGCCGCAAAAGCCGCGCGCCCTTGCCGCGCTCTTCCAGCCGGGCGCAAAGCCGGGGCAGCATCCGGTCGATCCCAGCCATGAGATCCTCCAGCAATCCGATCGGCTCCGGCAGGGTCAGGCGCACTGCGAAACGGTCGTCCTCCCCGGCGGGAGAGACCGGCTCGGGCGTGCTTCCCATGGCCTGATCCAGACGCAGTATCAGCCCGCGCCCGAACCGTCGCGCCAGGCTGGCGCGGGGCTGCTCCAGGAGATCCCCGATCTGCCGCAGGCCAAGACGGCCCAGTTGCGCCACGGTTCCTGGCTCCAGCCGCAGCGCGGCCACCGGCAGAGGCGCCAAGAGCGCACGGGTCTGCCCCACGGCTGCGATCCGCGCCGCAACCCGCTCTGGGCTCATGGGCTGCGGCGCCGCGCCGCCCCGGGTCCAGTGCCTGCGCCCCGCGCGGCCCTTCTGCTGAACTCGGGCCGCGCGGGCGCGGGTGGCGCGGGCCTCCTGATCGATGGCATCGCCGGAGCGCACGGGCGGCAGCTGCGCCTGCTCCCCCGCGTAACGCGCCAGCGCCCAGGCCGCGCCCAATGTATCGGCCAGCCCCATCCGCACGGTGAGCCCCATCCGCGCGCACTCCTCCTCGATCCGCTGCAAAAGCGCCTCTTCTCCGCCAAACAGATGCGCCGAACCGGTCATGTCCAGAGTAACGCTGTCCGGCGGCTCGGGCGCGACCCAAGGGCTGAACTGCCCGGCCCAGCGCCCAAGTGCCGCCAGAAAGGCGGTCTCGGCCGGGGGGCTACGACCACGGGTCACCAGATTGGCACAAAGGACATGCGCATCGCGCAGCGGCTGGCCGACAAAAAGTCCCGCATCCTCGGCCGCCGTATTTAACGCAGAAATAACCTGCGTGTTGGAAACTTCCTCCACAATGGCCAGAGGTTCGGACAGGCTGCCCTGCCCCGCGCGTATCACCCGCTCCGCGCCCAGACGTGGAAACCATAGCGACAATATGCGGCGATGGGACATGGCGCGATCCGATTCGAAGGCCTGAAAATTTTTGGAAACCAGCAGCCAGCACTACCGATGTTCTATATTTGTTCCAACTCTTCGATTCGGTCAATCCTATTGCCCGCACAGACCCTGCCACTGGCTCGGTCCATATCTCTGGCCATACCTCTGTCCATGACGGGAGCACACGCATGACATCCCTGATCTCCTTGCGCCATCTGCGCCTTCTGCCCGCGCTTCTGGTGCTGATCCTGGCCCTTGTGGGCGCACAGCTGGATGCCGCCGCTCCGATCGCAGACAAGCATGTCAAACGGCGGGTGGAACTGATGGCGACCCAAAAGGCGGCCCTCACAACCCTGGCCGACATGATGGCCGGGCGCATCGTGTTTGACGCGTCCAAGGCCAAGGCGGCCCGGCGCACCCTGATCAAAAGCACCGGAGACATCCGCAAGCGGTTCAAGAAACCGCGCATGGACCCCAATTCACACGCGCGGCCACTGATCTGGCAACAGTGGCGGGATTTCGAAACCCGCGCCGCCCGGGCCAAAGATGCCGCCAAGGGGCTGAGCGCTCATACGATGAACGGCCTGTTGCGCACGGTGCCCAACATGATGCAGGCCTGTCTCAGCTGTCACGAGACCTATCGCGACACGCCCAACGACTTCATCACCCATTGAGCGCAGGCTGGGGCACCCCGTCTTCGCGCCCCGCGTTGCCGCCGCGCCGGATCAGACACCGTAGCGGGCCAGGAACATCTCCACGGCCCCCGCGATCACCCGCGCGCGCTCTTCCTGGGAAAAATCAGTGTCGATATTGAACACCAGGCGCGGCACCAGATCCGCTCGGCAGAGTTCAGCAAACTGGTCCGCCGCGAGATCGAAATCCTCGATTTGCAGCTCTCCCCGCCCGACCGCGTCCCGCAGATACTCACGCAGCCGAGCGCGCACCACCATGGGCCCACTTTCATAGAACTGGCGGCCGAGATCCGGGAAACGGTCCGCCTCTGCCACGCAGATGCGGAACATGCGGCGGCCAAATTCCGACAGGCTGACCGACAGGATATGACCACCGGCTGCCGTCAACACATCACGCGGCGTGCAGCAGGCCCCGGACAGATCCATCGGCGCATCCGCTTGTCGCGCGCATTCGTTCCGGATCACCTCCAGGAACAACAGCCGCTTGTCCGGAAAATAGCTGTAAAGCGTCGCCTTGGAGACCTCGGCCGCACGGGCGATATCATCGACGCTCGCGCCTTCGAAGCCATCCGCCATGAACACCTCGCGTGCGCCCGTCAGAACCTGATCGAACTTCCGTCCGGTCCTGAGGATAGTGGCTTGCTGGTTCATGATCCGTCCTCATGGCGCTGGCTATCTGGATGACCGTGCCACCCTAGCCTACCGCCGCTGCATTCAACAACTGCTATGGCCCTTGCCGTCGCTGCCATGGACAATGGCCTTGCACTTTTGCCCGAAGAGTATAGTTTAGAACCATTCTAAATATGTAGGAATCCACATGCGCTTTCTCACTCAGCGGAAACGGTTTTCCGATCTCACAGGCCAGGAAATCCTGGCCCTGGCGATTTCCTCGGAAGAGGACGATGCGCGCATCTATCGCGGCTATGCGGCGCGGCTGCAGGATGATTTCCCGGCGACAGCCGCGATGTTCGACGGTATGGCCGCCGAGGAAGACACCCATCGCGCCCGGCTGATCGCCCTGCATGAAAAACGCTTTGGCCCCGCCATTCCGCTGATCCGGCGCGAACATGTGGCGGGCTATTATGCGCGCCGCCCGATCTGGCTGATGGAAAACCTGAGCCTGGAGCGTATCCGCGAAGAGGCCAAGGCGATGGAGGCGGATGCCGAACGGTTCTACCTGGCCGCCGCCGCCCGCACCAAGGACGCCGAGACCCGCAAGCTGCTGGGCGATCTCGCCGCCGCAGAGGCCGGCCACCGCGACACCGCCGCCGAGCTGGAAGAGGCGCATCTGACCGGCGATGCCCGATCCGAGGAAGACCGCACCGCCCATCGCCAGTTCGTGCTGACCTGGGTGCAGCCGGGGCTGGCGGGGCTGATGGACGGGTCCGTGTCGACCCTGGCGCCGATCTTTGCCACCGCCTTTGCCACCCAGGACACCTGGACCACCTTCCTGGTGGGCGTCGCCGCCTCTGTCGGCGCCGGGATCTCGATGGGCTTCACCGAGGCCGCCTCGGACGACGGGGAACTGTCCGGGCGCGGCTCGCCGATGAAACGGGGCGTGGCCTCGGGGGTGATGACCACGCTGGGCGGGCTGGGCCATGCGCTGCCCTATCTGATCCCTGAGTTCTGGACGGCGACGACGCTGGCCTTCCTCATCGTCTTTGTGGAGCTCTGGGCGATTGCCTGGATCCAGAACAAATACATGGAGACGCCCTTCTGGCGCGCCACGCTGCAGGTGGTCCTAGGCGGCGCGCTGGTGCTGGGGGCCGGCGCCCTGATCGGCAGCGGTTGATCTCTGCGTCTTTGACGGGGTTCCGTGACTAGGAGCGCTCCCGCCCGTCGGCGGCGGTTCAAGGAACCACCCCCTCCCGTTGGGCCTGGCGCCGCGCTGACGCGCGGCGGGGACAAAGCGTTAGCGCGCGATAGGACAGCCGAGGCGAGGGTATTTACGCAATACACACCTCTCAGTGCGACACTGCGCCTGTAACCAGAAAGGACCAGGCCAAGATGATTTCCCCCCAACAGAATGTCGGGCAATCCGCCGCTGCGGCCCGAAACCTCGCGGCACCAGAGATCCCGCAAACAAGCAGGCTCCCCTCGGATCGAGATGTGGCGACAGCCCCTTCCTCCAAGGCACGGGCGCTTTATGACAGCGTGCAGCATCTCAGCCGCAAAGACGCGCTGCATTCCCTGTTCGCAATGTCGGACGCCGAGCAAATCCCTCTGGAGGGCAGCGACTACGAAGCCTTCCGAGCCGTCATTCAGCTGGTCGGCACCGAAAGCGAAATGGAAAACCGCAGGAAGGAAGCGCGGCTCGCCAGCAACCTGCTTTTCGACCTTCTAGAAGAACTCCCCACCGCAAGTGGTGAGCGTTTGACCGTTCTTCGGGAAGAGATCCTGAAACTGGGCGGCTATGCGGATCAGGCACAGAAACGGGTTGAGCATCTTAAAACTCAGGCGTCTCAGATGCTGGGCGATCTTTAGCGGCATAGCGCTTGGCGTTGGGCCTCTCTGCTGAGGCCCCTCCAAGAACCAGAACCTGTATTCTGCTGGAAACCACTCGGCACAGCCTGCAGGGAAAGCTGAAAGGCTGCGCCATGCGCCCGCCGCGCGCCAGCGCGGCCCGGCCCAACGGGAGCCCTGCATGTATCATGCAGCGGCGACGGGCGGGAGGACATCGCTTTCTAGAACCCCGCGCAATCAGGCTTTTCGTTTTGGTCAAATCAGGTTACCAATCCTGCGATGGCTGACATTTTCTTCAGAACCCTGCCCTTCTTTGCAATCATCGGCCTAGGATACTGGGCCGGTCGCACGCGGTTCTTTACCGATGAGGCGACAGCCTATCTCACGAAATTCGTGTTCTTCTTCCCGCTTTCGGCGATGATCTTCCGTTTTGCGGCCAACCTCTCCTTCGCGGAGGTCTTTGATCCGAACCTGATCCTCGGCTACCTGGCCGGAACCGTGGCGGTTTACCTTGTCGCCACGGCGGTCGCGGCGCTGAGGGGGCTGGATGTGCCCACAGCTGCGGTCGAGGCGCAATGCGCGGCCATCGGCAACGTGGGCTTTCTCGGCCTGCCGATGATGGCGATCCTGTTCGGTGAAGCCTCGATCGGGCCGATGATGGTGGTGCTGAGCGTGGACCTCGTGGTCTTTTCCTCGCTCATCGTCATCCTGATCAACGCCGGGCGTGGTTCGGGATTGGGGCTGCAGACCCTGAAAATGGTTACGCTCGGCCTGCTGCGTAACCCGATGATCGTGGCCATCGTGGCGGGGCTTGCCTGGTCGGCCTCGACGCAGCCGATCCCGGCGCCGGTCAATGACTTCCTGTCGATCCTGGGCGGGGCGGCCACGCCCGGCGCGCTGTTCGCCATCGGCGCCTCGCTCGCCTCCAAATCCGCCGAGCGCATCGAAGTGGCCGCCTGGCTCAGCTTTGCCAAGCTGGTGCTGCACCCGCTGTTTGTCGCCATCGGGGTCCTGTGGCTGGTGCCGGTTGCCAGTTTCCCGGCCTCGGTCGCGATTGCGGCGGCTTCGCTGCCGGTGGCAGGCAACGTCTATATGCTGGCGCAGCATTACGGCATCGCCCCGCAGCGCGTCTCGGCCGCGATCCTGATCTCGACCGCGGTGTCGATCCTGACGGTGCCGCTGGCGATCGCCTGGGTTTCCTAGGCACAGGATGAATGAGGCCTGAACCTAGAGCCGGATCACGTAATCCTTGCGGGTGGTCTCGATCACCTCCCAGGTGCCGGAAAAGCCCGGGCGCAGGATGAAGCTGTCGCCTGCCGCCAGCGGATATTCGGTGCCATCCTCCGCAGTGATCACCGAACGCCCTTCAAGGATCCGGCAGTATTCCCATTCATCGTAGGAAATCCGCCACTTGCCGGGCGTCGACTGCCAGATCCCGCAGTAGAGCCCGTCCACCTCTTCCGCATTCCAGGTGGTGAAGACGGGGTCACCGGAAATGACCTTTGCCGGATCGGGGCGCTCGATCTCTGGTTCGGCGGCTTCGGGTGTCAGTCTTTGGAACGTGGTCATCGGCTGTCCTTCGCTGCATGTCGTGGCGCAATCTGTCCCCCGTTTCGCAGGCCAAGTCTACCCCCGACACGCCACAACGCGGCGCCGGGGACCAGCCCGATCCCGCCCCTATTTGCCATTTCTCAAGCCTTCTGGCGCAAAAAGGCTGCGACAGGGCGCCGCAACACTGGACCCGCCTTGCGCCGACGGGTAGCTGATAGGCCAACCACAAAAAAGGGAGCCTCACCATGGAAACCGTTTCCGAGAACACATGCTTTGGCGGCGTACAGGGCGTCTACCGGCATAAGAGCAGCGCAACAAATTGCGAGATGACCTTTGGCCTGTTCCTGCCGGAAGAGGCCAAGGACGGCCCGGTGCCGCTCTTGTGGTTCCTGTCGGGCCTCACCTGCACCCATGAAAACGCCATGACCAAGGCGGGTGCGCAGGCCTGGTGCGCCGAACAGGGTATCGCGATCGTCTTTCCCGACACCTCGCCGCGCGGCGATGATGTGGCCGACGACGACAACTACGACCTTGGCAAGGGTGCCGGGTTTTACGTGAATGCCACCGAAGCGCCTTGGGCGCCGCACTACCAGATGTGGGGCTATATCGCCGAGGAACTCCCCGCCTTTCTGGGCGAAAACTTTGCCGTGGACCTGGAGCGGCAGGCGATCTGCGGTCACTCCATGGGCGGACATGGCGCGCTGACGCTGGCGATGAACCTGCCGGGGCGCTTCCGTTCGGTCTCTGCCTTCGCGCCGATCTGCAACCCGACCGCCAGCGACTGGGGCCGCAAGCAGCTGACCGCCTATCTGGGCAGCGATGAAACGACCTGGGCCAAGCATGACGCCACGCTGATGATGCGCGAAAAAGGCTTTGACGGCCCCGTTCTGGTGGACACCGGCACTGCGGACCAGTTCATCGACCTTCTGCGCCCCGAAGCGCTGGCACAGGCCGTGAACGAGCGCCGCCAGCAGGCCACCCTGCGCCTGCAGCCGGGCTATGATCACAGCTATTTCTTCATCTCCACCTTCATGGAAGATCACGTCTCCTTCCACGCCGAGGCGCTCTACCGCGACTGATCCCGAAAGGACCAAACCACCATGAGCCAGTACGATTACGACCTCGTTATCATCGGATCCGGCCCCTCGGGGCGCACCGCCGCCATCCAGGCCGGAAAGCTCAAGCGCCGCGTGCTGGTGATCGACCGCAAGGACCGGCTGGGCGGCGTTTCGGTGCATACCGGCACGGTGCCCTCGAAAACCCTGCGGGAAACCGTGCTGAACCTCACCGGCTGGCGCGAGCGCAGTTTCTATGGCCGCGCCTACCGGGTGAAGGACCAGATCGATGCCGAGGATCTGAAGGCGCGCCTGCATATGACCCTGGATCACGAGGTCGACGTGCTGGAGCATCAGTTCAACCGCAACCACGTGGAGTGGCTGGCGGGGCTGGCGCGCTTCACCGGCCCGAACGAGGTCGAGGTCGCAACCGAGGCGGGCGATACCACCCGCGTGACGGCCGAGAAATTCCTGATCGCCACCGGCACCCGCACCTATCGCCCGGATGACGTGCCCTTCAACGGCAAGACCGTGGTGGATGGCGATGAATTCCTGGAAATGGAAGAAATCCCGCGCTCGCTGATCGTGGTGGGCGCCGGTGTGATCGGCGTGGAATATGCCACCATGTTCTCGGCGCTGGATGTGCGCGTCACCCTGATCGAGCCGCGCGAAACCTTCCTCGATTTCATCGACCGCACCATCATCCAGGATTTCACCCACCAGATCCGCGAAAACGGCGTCGATCTGCGGCTGGGTTCGGCCATTGAAAAGATCGAGGATGAAGGCAGCCATATCGAGGTCAGCATGGCCAATGGCCGCCACGTGCGCGGGGAAATGCTGCTGTTCGCCGCCGGGCGCATGGGCAATACCGACAGCCTGAACCTCAAGGCCGTGGGCCTTGAGACCGATCACCGCGGCCGCATCAGCGTCGAGCGCAAGACCTATCAAACCGCCGTGCCGCACGTCTATGCCACCGGCGATGTGATCGGGCACCCCTCGCTAGCCTCCACATCCCTGCAACAGGGCCGTGTCGCCGCTTGTCACGCGCTGGAAACACCAACCGTGCCCGAAAGCCCCTGGTTCCCCTATGGCATCTATTCGGTTCCGGAAATCTCCACCTGCGGCATGTCCGAAGAGGAGCTGCAGGAACGCGGCGTACCTTACGAGGTGGGCATCGCCCGCTTCCGCGAAACCTCGCGCGGCCACATCATGGGGCTGGAACATGGTATGCTGAAGATGCTGTTCTCGCTCAAGACCCGCCGGGTGCTGGGCGTGCAGATCGTCGGCGAAGGCGCCACCGAGCTCATTCACATTGCACAGGCGGTGCTGAACCTCAAAGGCACGGTGGAATACTTCGTGCAAAACACCTTCAACTACCCGACCCTGGCCGAAGCCTATAAGATCGCAGGTCTCGATGCCTTCAACCGGATGCCAATTCCGGAAGAGTTCAAGGTGAAACACCCGGCAAAGAAGGCGCGAAAACCTGACACGAAAAAGGCGGCGAAGTGAGCGCGCTCTACATCGATGCCGATGCCTGCCCGGTCAAAGCCGAGGCCGAGCGGGTCGCCACCCGGCATGGGATCAAGATGTTCGTGGTCTCGAACGGCGGCCTGCGCCCCTCTCAGAACCCGCTGGTGGAAACCGTGATCGTCTCCGAAGGGGCCGATGTGGCGGATATGTGGATCGCCGAGCGCTGCGGCGTCGGCGATGTGGTGGTGACAGGCGACATCCCGCTGGCCGCGAAATGCATCGAAGCGGGCGCCCGCGTGCTGCGCCACAATGGCGAACGCTTCACCGAGGCCAATATCGGCCAGCAACTGGCCATGCGCGACCTCATGGCCGACCTGCGCGCCGCCAACCCGCTTGGCGCAGGTGGCAGCGGCAAGGGCTTCACCAAGGCGGACCGCTCGCGGTTTCTGGATGCACTGGAGCGGGAAATCAGGGCAGCAAAGCGGGCCTGAGCGCAATCCGCTTCGGGCAGTTCTGTCTCACTCCGAGCCTTGCGAAAGCGGAGCAACTACGTCACTGATCGGGCAAGCGTGAAGAGGTGCCCATGAGCCAGGAAATCAAAGTCAGTGTTCTGGGGCTGATGGCCGCTGCGGGGTCTGCCGTCTGTTTCTCCGTCATCGACGTGATCTTCAAGTTCCTGTCCGGCGATTACCCGCTGTATCAGGTGGTCATGGTGCGCTCGATCGTTGCCCTCGTGGTGCTGGGCGCTGTGATCATCCCGCTGGAGGGCGGCTTTCACATCCTGCGCACGCGGCAGCCGAAACTGCATCTGATGCGCTGCTGCGCGGTGCTCTTTGCCAATATCTGCTTTTTCACCGGCCTTGCCATCATGCCGATTGCCGAGGCGGTCGCCATCGCCTTTGCCACGCCGCTGATCGTCACCGCCCTGTCGGTGGTGGTGCTGAAGGAACGCGTCGGCCCCTGGCGCTGGGGCGCGGTGGCGGCGGGGTTCCTGGGAGTTCTGATCATCATGCGCCCTGGCCCCGGCAGTTTTCAGGCCGCCGCGATCCTGCCCTTTCTGGGGGCCTGCGGTTATGCCACGCTGCATGTGCTGACCCGGCGGGCAGGCGGCGCCGAGAAGGCTTCCACCCTGTCCTTCTATCCCACGCTTGGCTTTCTGGTGGTCAGCGCGCTGGTCGGCCTCACCACCGGCGACGGGCGCTTTGCCAGTGGTGACAGCGCAGCCGTTGACTACATCCTGCGCGCCTGGGTCTGGCCCGCGCCGCAGGATTGGGGGCTGTTCGTCGGCGTCGGCCTTGCCGGATCCATCGGCGGCTACCTGGTCAGCCAGGCCTATCGGCTGAACGAGGCGGGTCTGGCCGCGCCCTTTGAATATGTCGCCATGCCCATGGCGGTGCTTTGGGGCGTTCTTGTCTTCGATGAATGGCCCGATGTGCCGGTCTGGGCCGGTTCGGCCTTGATCATTGGCGCAGGCCTTGTTTCAGTCTGGCGGGAAACCCGGCGCAGCCGCCCGGTGCCCCGCCCGCGCCCCCGCTCGGCCGGGTGAACGAAGACAGGACAGGGACCGACAAGATGCCCATCGACGCCGTCGTATTCGACATTGGCCGCGTGCTGATCGAATGGAACCCCGAAGGCTTTTTCGACACCCGCCTTGGCCCGGAACGACGCAAGCAGCTGTTCGCGGAGGTGGATCTTCACGAGATGAACCTGGGCGTGGATCGCGGCGATGATTTCCGCGCCTCGGTCTATGCCTTGGCCGAGCGCCACCCGGACTGGGCCGAGGAGATCCGCCACTGGCACGACAGCTGGATCAAGATGGCCTCTCCGGAGATCCCCCATTCGGTGCGGCTGATGCGTGCCCTGCAGGCGCGGGGCACCCCTGTCTTTGCCCTGACGAATTTCGGCATCGGCACCTTCGAGGTTGCTCGCAAGACCTATCCCTTCTTCGATGAATTCGACCGTGCCTTCGTGTCGGGACATTTGCGCACCATCAAGCCCGAGCCTGCGATCTACGATCATCTGGAGCGCGACACCGGCGTGGCACCGGATCGGCTGCTGTTCACCGACGATCGCCCGGAAAACATCGAAGCCGCCGCCCACCGCGGTTGGCACACCCATCTTTTCACCACACCCGAAACCTGGGCCAAGCGCCTGGTGGCAGAGGGGCTGTTGACGCCCAAGGAGGCCGCATGACCATCCCATCCATCGGATTTGCCGAAGGCGAGGCCCTGCTGGACTGGATCGACTTCACCGAAGCGCTGGCCAAGGGGCATGACCTGCCCAAGGCCGAGATCGGCGATACCTTCCTCTACCGCGATCCCGACACGCTGCTCAGCCGTTCGGCCTGGATTGATGGCTTGGGGCTGGCCGTGAAAACCGCAACGATCTTTCCGGGCAACCCAGAGGCGGGCAAGCCGATGGTCAACGGCGGGGTCTGTCTGTACTCCGACCAGGACGGCACCCTGGATGCGCTGGTGGATTTCCATCTGGTGACCAAGTGGAAGACGGCGGGCGACAGCCTGCTTGGTGCCATGCGGCTCGCGAACCCGGACAGTCGCGACATCCTGATCGTGGGCGCCGGAACGGTTGCCGGATCCCTGGTCGAGGCCTTCGGCGCCGCCTACCCCAGCGCCCAGATCCGGGTCTGGAACCGCACCCAGTCCAAGGCAGAGGACATGAAGGTCCCCTACCCGCAGATCGAAGTCGCCCACGATCTGGAGCGCGCGGTCCGGTCGGCCGATATCATCGTGACCTCCACCATGTCCTCGACCCCGGTGGTCAAGGGCGCCTGGCTCAAGCCCGGCCAGCACCTGAACCTCATTGGCGCCTACCGCCCCGACATGCGCGAAACCGATGACGAGGCGCTGTGCCGTGCCCGCCTTTACTGCGACAGTTTCGACACCACGCTGGATCACATCGGCGAATTCAAGATCCCGCTGGCCGAGGGCATCATCCAGCGCGGCGATGTGCTGGCGGATTTCTACAAGCTGGACGCCTTCCCCGCCTATGATCCAGCCGCCATCACCCTGTTCAAGAACGGCGGCGGCGCCCATCTCGACCTGATGACCAGCCGCCACATCCTTGAAAAATGGCGCGCCGGGAGCTGACCCAGGCCTGAGCCAAGGGGATCACGCCCTGCCCAGCAGCCTGTGCTGGTTTTCGCGGATCCAGACCTGGGCACCGGCAAGAACCGCATCATAGACGGCACCTCCGATAGCCTCGCCCAGCTCAGTATGAAGACCGGAATACATGGCGCTGCCCTCGGGCGCGGCGATCGCCACGCAATCGGTGCCCGTGCCGGTCGCTATCCCCGTGGGCAATTGCACCCGCGCGTCCATGACTGCGGCGGTGCGCGCCTGCACGGCAATGCTCATGGCTTCCAAGAGGCCCGCCTGGGTCAGCCCTTGATCAATGCGAACGCCGATATTGATGGTGCCCCAGTCCCGTCCCGCGTAATCCACCCGGCTGCCGACCCGTTCGGCATTGGCCAGGCCCACCGTGGCCAGGGCCTCTACCGTCACCGCGCCCACTTGCCGACGCCGATGTTCGAAACGGCGCACATCCCGCGAGGTCAGCATGAGCACGGTCTGCGCCGCCCCTTTTGCGGCCAGCTCCCGGTCGACCCATTCCCCCACATCCAGGTCAGGCGGCAGGTCGCTGTTGTGAACCTCCCGCCAAAGGATCCGCGATGCGCGGGTCAATCCCGGTGCATTGATCGACCAGCTCAGCACCTGCATCTCGGCGCCAAGATCGAAACTCAGCCAGGGCGCATCCAGCTGGACCGCGCTCAAGACACCACCTCCATGGCCTGAAACACCGGTCCCTGATCGGTATCCTGGTGCCAGACAGAGATCCCGAAGGCCTCTGCCATCAGCGGCGGGGTCAGCACATCCCGCGGCGCCCCGTCCGCCAGAAGCCTGCCTTTTGCCAAGAGCATCACCCGCGAACAGTGACGCGCCGCAAGGCCCAGATCGTGGAGCGAGACCATCACCGACCGCCCCTCTGCCGCCAGGTCGCCAAAGACCTTCATGGTCGCGATCTGATGCGCGGGATCGAGGCCCGCAATCGGCTCGTCCGCCATCAGGAGCGGCGTGTCCTGCGCCAGGGCCCGGGCAATCAGGGCGCGGGCCTGCTCGCCACCGGACAGGCGCGAGGCGGCGCGTTCGCGAAAGGCGTCGAGATCCAGCCGAGCGATGGCTGCATCCACATGGGCCTGATCCTGCGGCGGCATCTTCTGCCCCATCGCCAGATGCGGCAAACGGCCCAGCGCCACCAGGCGTTCGACAGAGATCGGCCAGGCGATTTCCCGCGCCTGCGGCATCCAGGCCACCGCGCGGGCCCGCGCGCCTGCGCCAAGTTCGGCCAGCGAACTGCGGCCCGTATGGGGCAACAGCCCGAGGCAGGCCCGCATCAGGGTGGTTTTGCCTGCCCCATTCGCACCGATCAGGCCAATCACCTCACCCGGCTCCACGTCAAAGGAGAGGCCCTTAAACACCTCGCGCTGGCGCAGGGTCACGCTCATGTCTGTTACGGAAAGAAGGCTCATGGCAGTTCCTTCCGGGTCTTGTAGATCAGGTGCAGGAACAAGGGTGCGCCGACGATGGCAGTGACCACCCCCAGCTTCAGATCGCGTTCGGGCAGGATTAGACGCACGGTGATATCCGCCAGCTGCACCATGATCGCCCCGCCAATAGCCGAGCTCCACAACAGCCGCGACGGGCGCGCCCCCACCAGCGGGCGCAGGATATGCGGCACCACCAGCCCGACAAAGCCGATGGCCCCGGCCACGGCCGTTGATCCGCCAACAATCGCCGCGGTGCCAAAGACCACTAGCAGCCGCAGGCGGCCAAGGTCTATCCCCATGGTCTGAGCGGCGTCCTCCCCCAGGGTCAGCGCATCCAGCCCCCGCGCGGTGACCGCAAGGGCCGCAGCCCCGATCAGGACAAAGGGCAGGCACAGCCAGACATGCACCATCGAGCGATCCGACAGGGATCCCATCATCCAGAACACGATCTCATTGGCGGCAAAGGGATTGGATGACAGGTTGAGCACCAGGGACGTCAAAGCCGCCGCCAGCGCCGAAATCGCAATGCCCGCGAGGATCAGGGTCAGCGATCCGCCACGCGGCCCGGCCAATGTCATCACCAGGAACACGCCAACCAAGGCGCCTGCCAGGGCCGCAATCGGCAGGCCCAGCGACAGGCTGGCGGCAAACCCGGTTGCCAGCGCCAGCACCGCCCCCAGCGCCGCCGAGCCGGAGACCCCGATCAGCCCCGGTTCCGCCAAGGGGTTGCGCAGATAGCCCTGCATAGCCGCCCCGGCCAGCCCCAGCCCCGCCCCTATGATGATCGCCAGAAGGGCACGCGGCAGGCGGATCTCCTGCATCACCAGCGTCAGCGGGCCATAGCTGTCATCAAACAGTGCCCGCAGGCTGTCGATGGCGGTCACATCGGCGGGCCCCACCGTGAGCGAAAGCGCAAAAAGCCCAAGCATCACGCCCAGCAGGCCCAGTTCCAGGCGCATCACTTGTCTCCCGTTTCGAACCGTTTGCGATCGTCGCTCAGACGCGCCACCGCGCGCAGCACATGCGGCGTTCCGCAAACCCAGTCGGCGTCGCGCATGGCGGCACTTGCGCCGCCGTGACGATAGGCGTCGATCACGGGGTGTAGCAGGATTTCCTCAGCGCGGGAATGTCCGGCATAGGGGGTGGAGGGCACGATCATATCGGGGGCCACCATGACCAGCTGCTCCAACGGCAGGGCGCCGCCATAGTCATAGCCCAACTCATCCGCCACGTTCTGCAGACCGGCCGCCCGAAGGATCTGGCCTGCAAGCGTTGCATCACCAGCGGTCCATCCCTGCGCTGCATAAAGAACGCCTCGAACGCTGCGGGTGCCGGTTGCACGCAAGATCTCCAGGTCGCGCTCATACTGGCTGATCATCGCCTGCGCCGCCCCCTCGCGGCCCAGCAGGGCGCCGACCTCGGCAATCCGCTCGCTGACCTCTTCGAGGGAGCGCGCCGGTTCCACCACAGCCACCGGAATATCCAACCGGCGCAGCATAGAGACCGTGGCTTGCCGACTATGGGCGCTGGCAATCACCAGGTCGGGCTTAAGCAAGTAGATCTCTTCCGCGCGCCCGTGGTTGATGATGTAGCTCTCGGCCTCCTCGCTCATCGCCGAACTGCGTGGATCCCGCGCCAGAAAGGAGACCGACACCAATTGATCCGCGCCCGCAAGCAACATCGACAGCTGATCGGTGCAGAGGTTCATCGACACCACACGGGCGGGCGGCGCAGGTGGCACCGGCCTCTCCTTCCCGACAGCGGCCCCGCACAAAGACAGGGCCGCTGCAAAAGCTATCCAGAAAGCGCGGCGCACCTCAGAAGGTCGATTCCAGGCCAACGTAGAAGGCGCGTCCGCGCTTGGCGAAGCCCCAGACATCGGAATAGTCCTTGTCGAACAGGTTGGTCACGCGCCCGGTCAGGGTCACGCGATCCGACAGGGCATAGCGTGCGGCGACATCGACGGTCGTGTAATCGGGCAGCTGCACCACCGGAAAGGTGCCGAAGGATTGCGTATCATAGTTGCCCGCCACATAGCGCAGATCCGCATTCACGCTGCCGCGTCCGTTCAGGAACGCCTGGCGTGCGCTCAGCAGCAGCTCGTGTTCCGGGCGGCGCACCTCAACCGATCCATTGGCGTTTGAGGCGTTCAGATAGGTATAGGCAAGGCGCAGATCCAGGCTGTCAGTGGCCTCCAGGATTGCCGAGATCTCCACCCCTTCGCGTTTCGATTTCTCCGCCCGGTTGCGATAGGTGCTATAGCCAAGCGCCCCATCGAAATACCATTCGATCTCGTCGGTCAGCTCTTCGGAAAAGAGCGTGACATCCACAATACCGCGCCCTTGAAGGAAGGGGACTTCGACCCCGAAATCGATGCTCCTGTTCTTTTCAGGCGTCAGGTTGGGATTGCCAAAAGTGCCAAAGGAGCTTCCGAACAGTTCAAAGAACGAGGGATCGACGCTGCCTTCCCCGGCAGAGCCATGCAACCGCACACCGTTGGCCAGGGTATAGGCGCCGCTGATGTTCCAGGTGGTGTCGTCCTCGAATGTGCTGTTGTTGTCCCGGCGCAGGCCCGCTTGCAGATTCAGACCGTTTGCAAGGGATCCGCGATACTCCACGGCGTAGGAATCGCGATCCGGCCGATAGCCTGCATTTGTGTTCGAGCGTTTTCGCGTATGTTCCGCGATCACGTTCACGATGTGATCCGCATCCTCCAGCATGGCACCGTCCAGCGCATAGCTGAGCAGGTAGCGCCCGGTCTTGCGGTCCGCCTGCGAGGTGGCTCCGCCGCCGGGGGTGCTTTCGAAATCGCTGTTTTCAAAGGTCAGCCGGTGCTTCATGCGGCCCCCCATCATCAGGTATTCCGCATAGACACTGCCCAAACGTTCGGACCGGTCGACGGTGCCGGTGGGATCATCGGTCACCGATTGCTGCACCGTGGTTGCAGCGTAGTTCTGCGTATCCGTGTCGTAATCCTCATCGGAGTGGCGGAAGGTGAAACCCAACTTCAGATCATCCGTCAGCAGGTAGTCACCGGTCAGGTTGATGGTCTTGCGCCGGATACCATCCTTTTCGCCGCCACTGCCGGAGAAGTCATAGCCTTCGTCATCAAGATAGGAGAGACCAAGCGCCAGCCCGCCGCGTTGCGTCCGGGTGGAGTAGCGCGCCGACACGGAATTGGCATCTCCACCCTCGATCTTGCCAAAGACCTCCTGGCCAATGTCGCCCTTCTTGGTGATGATACTGACAACCCCGGACGAGGCGCTGGAGCCGTAAAAGGCCGATTGCGGACCACGCAAAACCTCGATCCGTTCGATATTGGCAGTCTCCAGGCCCGAGAAAAAATACTCGTCGTTGCCCGCAGCCGCCGGAACACCGTCGATCAGAATCAAAGTGTTGTTGCCCTCGCCGCCGCGAATGCGCACCTGGGTAAAGCTGTCGCCCGCGCCACTCACCGAAACGCCGGGGACCGCACGCAGGGCGTCCTGCACGGTGAGAATGCCACGCTCCTCGATCTCTGCTGCGGTAATGACACTGGCCGAGCGCCCGTATTCCGATTCCGCGATCGGGGTCAGACCGCCGCTGACGATGATGTCGTCCAGATATACGATGTCCTCCGCCAGGGCGGGGTGTGCAACCAGGAGCGCGAACGCACTGGTGGCGCGCAGTAGAGTGGTTTTCATTTTCGATCCTTCGCGGAAGCCGGTCTTGCGACTCCCCAAAACAGGCCCCTGTCAGGCCGTCCATTCTAGATTGTCCTTGGAGAGGCTGTCTCCGCAGACGGTGAAGCATATGCCACCACTCCGGAAGGTCCGTTGTCCGTGACGCGCCCCGCGTCCGGACAGGGTGAACAACCTGGCAGGTCTCCTGACTTGCGGGTCATAGCTCATGCGGGCCTTCCCATCCCTTTTGCCGGGACAGTGGCATCTTCCGAATTCGCTCGCCGCCTACAGTTGCGGGGGCAGTCGGGGATTTGACAGCCGGTGCCGTACCCCGTTCCCTTTTTGCTGGATGGAATCCCATCCAAACCAGGTCGCACCGAAAAAGACTGAGCCGCCCGTAGAAGTCAATCTTGAATATTCAAGGGAGCCGCCGGGAAAACATGCCGTCCCTGGTGGCCGAGGGTCTGCAGGCCGGTGGCCTGCGTATAGCCCAGGTGGCCTCCAAGGTGGCGGAGGATTCGGCGATGATCGACACCAACGGGTTGAGCATAGAAGCGGCCATCAAGGATCGGCGGGGCTGAGCCGGAACAAAGCAATCATCTGTTTCGCGTTTTTTGTTGCCGATACCGCCTGAACAACTCAGGATTGAAGTATGAATGATATGAATGAAAAGACGTTTCCAGAGAGCTTAGATGACGGATAGTGACAGCGGAACTGGTGCAAACCCTTGGGAGGGGGATCGCCTAGGGTACAGCGAGGTGGGGGATACCTTCACCACCCTTATCAAGTCCATTTCCGATACCAAGGTGATCTCGATTGAGGCCGGATACGGGCAGGGCAAGACATTCTTTCGGGAACGTTGGGCGAAACAGTTGAAGGCCGAAGGCGAAGTGGTGATCGAAATCGACGCCCACATGTCCGATCACTCGGGCGATCCAGTCTTGACGTTTATTGGCGCACTTATCGCGGCCTTGCCTGAAAGTGCCAACCCGAAGCGGGACAAGGCGATTGAGAACGGAAAGAAAATCGTCGGTGTCTTGGGAAAAACTTTGGCTGGAGTTGCCGCGAAACAGGGCATGGGGGCTCTCGTGGATGTTGTCTCGGGAGAGGCTAGCGAGGCTTTGGAAGGCTACGAAGACCTGCAAGGCGCTGTGGAAAAGTTCGGGGTCGGTATTTCAAAAGCGGCAGGCGCCTTGATCGCAGCGCAAGTCACGGCCGAGCGGGTGCGCAATGTCGAGTTAAAAGAGCAGATGGAGGCGCTGCGTAAAGCTCTAACAGAGGGAAATCCGAATCCGCGTGTGGTGGTTTTGGTGGATGAGCTGGACCGCTGCCACCCGGATTATACCATTGCCTTCCTTGAGGCGATGAAACTGGTGTTCTCTCACGAGGGGTTCGTTTTCTGCCTGTTCGTTGATGATGCTTACCTCAATGGTCTGGCCGAGCATCGGTTCGGAAAACGGGAGGCGGGAGAGCGGTATCTGGACAAATTCGTCAACATCCGCCTGAAACTGCCACAAACGGAAAAGGCCCTATCCAATGCGGCAGAGGACGTGTTCAACACCTTGCCCGAAGGCACCCCTTTTGGTGAGGGGGAGGAGTTCACCATCGCGCGGGCGGCCCGGCTGGCTGGTGAAATGGCGCCGTTGAGTGGTTTGACGATGCGGCAGATCGAGCGGGTGAAGTTACGGGTGGAATTGGCTATCCGCTGCTACAAGAATCTTCCGTTGGACTATGCGCTTCTTGTTTGGCTGGCTTTTCGGGATGCAGTTCGGGATGCAGTCGGAGCGCCGTTATTTGACATGAAGATATTCGAAGATGCTCTGCCACGTTCTAGATTGACTAGGGAGAGAGCAGAAACCTTAATGAGTCGTCTGTTTAAGAGTAGTGGTGGCGAGCACGAGTATTCGGCTGCTTTGAAGTTCGTGAGAAGTAACTGTCCGGAGCTTCTAAATGTGCCGCCTTCGAAACCAACGGATAGGCGTATCCAACATGAAGATAGTCTAGTGGTTCTTGACGGGCACGGACCGAACTACATGTTGAATCACGAGGCGGTTCTCAATGCCCTCCATAAGTACGAAATAGACCAAATCGGCACGTCAACTTAATTCAAAGTGAGAACACCCGTTTTGCTGGCAGGAATAGTTCGCCGGAGTCCCTGCCTCCCGACGCAAAGAGTCCCTTTCCCCTTGCCAGGAAGGCGCAAACCCCCTATACGGCGCCTGTCGACAGAGATGCGAAAACGCACGAAAGACACTCTGAGCAGGGTCGGGGCAACCTCCGGCCCTTTGTGTTTGTTTGCTCCAGAGCGTCCAACTGCGTGATCTCGGACCGACCAACCCATTCAGACCGGCGGAGACAACCGCATGGCCAGCAAAGACGTATGAAAAGGAAATCCGAGACCACATGGCTCAGAACACATCGATGGAGGAATTCGAAGCCCTCCTAAACGAAAGCTTCGAAATGGACACCCCGGACGAGGGTTCCGTTGTCAAAGGCAAGGTCATCGCAATTGAAGCAGGCCAGGCCATCATCGACGTCGGCTACAAAATGGAAGGCCGCGTTGATCTGAAAGAATTCGCAAATCCCGGCGAAGCTCCTGAAATCGCTGTTGGCGATGAAGTGGAAGTCTTCCTGCGCTCGGCTGAAAACGCCCGTGGCGAAGCCGTCATCTCCCGCGAGATGGCCCGCCGCGAAGAAGCCTGGGACCGCCTGGAAAAAGCATACGCAGACGATGCCCGCGTCGAAGGCGCGATCTTCGGCCGCGTCAAAGGTGGCTTCACCGTCGATCTCGGCGGCGCCGTGGCCTTCCTGCCCGGCTCGCAAGTTGACGTGCGCCCCGTGCGTGACGCAGGCCCGCTGATGGGTCTGAAGCAGCCGTTCCAGATCCTTAAAATGGACCGTCGCCGTGGCAACATCGTTGTGTCGCGTCGCGCCATCCTGGAAGAATCGCGTGCCGAACAGCGTGCAGAAGTCATCGGCAAACTGTCCGAAGGCGATGCGGTTGACGGCGTGGTCAAGAACATCACCGAATACGGTGCATTTGTTGACCTCGGCGGCGTTGACGGCCTGCTGCACGTCACCGACATGGCATGGCGCCGTGTGAACCACCCCTCCGAGATCCTGTCGATCGGCGAAACCGTCAAGGTTCAGGTCATCAAGATCAACAAGGACACCCACCGTATCTCCCTCGGCATGAAGCAGCTGCAGGAAGATCCGTGGGATCTGGTTGGCGCCAAGTTCCCGCTGGGTTCGGTGCACAAGGGTCGCGTCACCAACATCACCGATTACGGTGCATTTGTTGAGCTGGAGCCCGGTGTCGAAGGTCTGGTCCACGTCTCCGAGATGTCCTGGACCAAGAAGAACGTGCACCCCGGCAAGATCGTGTCGACCTCGCAGGAAGTCGACGTCATGGTTCTGGAAATCGACGGCGCCAAGCGTCGCGTGTCCCTGGGCCTCAAGCAGACCATGCGCAACCCCTGGGAGCTCTTTGCCGAGACTCACCCCGAGGGCACCGAGGTCGAAGGCGAAGTCAAGAACATCACCGAATTCGGTCTGTTCATCGGCCTCGACGGCGACATCGACGGCATGGTTCACCTCTCCGATCTGTCCTGGGACGAGCGTGGCGAGGATGCGATCCAGAACTACCGCAAAGGCGACATGGTTTCGGCCGTTGTCTCCGAAGTGGACGTCGAGAAAGAGCGTATCTCGCTGTCGATCAAAGCCCTGGGCGGCGACAAGTTCGCCGAAGCCGTGGGCGGCGTGAAGCGTGGCTCCGTGATCACTGTCGAAGTGACCGCCATCGAAGACGGCGGTATCGAAGTGGAATACGAAGGCATGAAGTCCTTCATCCGCCGCTCCGACCTGTCGCGTGACCGTGCCGATCAGCGCCCCGAGCGTTTCTCGGTCGGTGACAAGATCGACGTGCGCGTCACCAACGTTGACAGCAAGACCCGTCGTCTGGGCCTGTCGATCAAGGCGCGCGAGATCGCGGAAGAAAAAGAAGCCGTGGAACAGTATGGTTCCTCGGACTCCGGTGCATCGCTGGGCGATATCCTTGGCGCCGCACTGAAGACCGGCGACTGATCGCCCGCTTCTTTTCGCTGAAAATCTTGGGAACGGCCCTGCCTCTGGCGGGGCCGTTTTCTATTGGCAGGGGCCGCCATGGGCAGGGTGCCACCAGGGCAGGCAGGACGCGAATCAAACCCGCATGCAGGCCGCGTGATCGGCAAAATCCCACCCACAGTGCGACGCGAAGCCACCCTGCGCAGCAAATCTCTGGTTTTACATGGCAATTTCAGGCAATCTTCCGGAATATGGAGATCGGCATCGGCGGTTCTTGTTCCCGGCGCGTCGTTTTCCTTGTTATAGTCATGAGTACTTTGGCGAAGGATTGCGTTGGCTTGGGAGGGCAGGAAGGATGATCCGCTCTGAACTGATTCAGAAGATTGCAGACGAAAACCCGCACCTGTATCAGCGGGACGTCGAGAGGATCGTGAACACGGTATTCGAGGAAGTGACCAACGCGATGGCCCGGGGTGACCGGGTCGAATTGCGCGGCTTTGGCGCTTTTTCGGTGAAAAAGCGGGATGCGCGGGTTGGTCGCAATCCCCGTACCGGCGAAACGGTCCATGTAGAGGAAAAACATGTGCCGTTTTTCAAGACCGGAAAGCTCTTGAGGGACCGTCTGAACGGAAAGGCCTAAATGCGCTATCTTCGTTATGCCATCCTGGGCGCCTTGGGGATTGTCCTGATCTCCGTGTGCCTGGCGAATCGCTCTGTCGTAGAGCTGAAGCTGATGCCCACCGCCCTTGCGGAACTGGTCGACTGGAACCCCACCATCGCGCTGCCGCTCTTCGTGGTGGTTCTGGGTGGGGTCGCCGTTGGTGTGGTGGTTGGCTTCATCTGGGAATGGCTGCGCGAGCACAAGCATCGCCGGGAAGCCGGTCAGCACAGCCGCGAGGTCAAGAAACTCTCCCGCGAAGTGCAGAAGCTGAAAAAGCAGAAGCACGAAGGCAAGGACGAGGTCCTCGCCCTGCTGGATGACGCGGTCTGATCCAATGACATCGGATATCCGAGTCAAGGTCTGCGGCCTCAGCACGCCGCAGGACGTGGATTGCGCCGCGCGTGCAGGGGCAGCCTATGCGGGCTTCGTGTTCTTCCCGAAATCGCCGCGCAATGTCTCCGTTGAAACCGCTGCCAGCCTGGCGGCCCAGGCTCCCGTGGGCCTGTGCAAGGTCGCCCTGACGGTCAATGCCACAGATGCGGAGCTGGACGCGCTGGTGGATGCGGTGCCTTTGGACATGTTGCAGCTGCACGGCAAGGAAACGCCGGAACGCGTGGCCGCGGTAAAATCCCGCTACGGCCTGCCGGTGATGAAGGCGATCGGCGTCGCCGATGCGGCGGACCTGGCGCAGATCGATATCTATTCGGATGTGGCCGACCAGCTTTTGATCGATGCCAAACCGCCCAAAGGCGCCGATCTGCCCGGCGGCAACGGGCTGGCCTTCGACTGGCGCCTGCTGGCCAGGCGCAAATACTGGCGCAAACCCTGGATGCTGGCCGGCGGGCTCACCCCTGAAAACGTGGCCGAGGCGATCCGCATGACCGGTGCGCGGCAGGTGGATGTCTCTTCCGGGGTTGAATCTGCACCGGGCCAGAAGGACGCCGAGAAGATCGCCGCCTTCGTCTCTGCCGCCCACGCCGCACGCGGCTGACACGGTCCTATCGACGCGACCCGCGAGGTTTTGCGCCTTGCTCTCTTTACCCCTCGCCTGACGCGCTATAGTCATTAGCCGTGCCGCGCAGAGAGGAACAATCATGGCCGAAGATCTTTTCAACAGCTTCATGAACGGACCCGACGAAAAGGGCCGCTTTGGCATCTTCGGCGGGCGTTTCGTCAGCGAAACGCTGATGCCGCTGATCCTGAGCCTGGAAGAGGAATACGACCGCGCCAAGGACGATCCCACGTTCTGGGCCGAGATGGACGATCTGTGGAAGCACTATGTGGGCCGTCCCAGCCCGCTCTATTTCGCCAATCGCCTGACCGAGCACCTGGGCGGCGCCAAGATCTACATGAAGCGGGACGAGCTGAACCACACCGGCGCCCACAAGGTGAACAACGTGCTGGGGCAGATCCTGCTGGCGCGCCGCATGGGCAAGACCCGCATCATCGCTGAAACCGGCGCCGGCCAGCATGGGGTGGCCACCGCCACCGTCTGCGCCAAGTTCGGTCTGAAATGCGTGGTCTACATGGGCGCCCATGATGTGAAACGTCAGGCCCCGAATGTCTTCCGCATGCGCCTGCTGGGCGCCGAGGTGATCCCGGTGACCTCGGGTCGTGGCACGCTGAAGGATGCGATGAACGACGCGCTGCGCGACTGGGTGACCAATGTGCGTGACACTTTCTACTGCATCGGCACCGTGGCCGGCCCGCACCCCTATCCGGCGATGGTCCGCGATTTCCAATCGGTGATCGGCAAGGAGGTGCGCTGGCAGCTGGCCGAGCAAGAGGGCGAAGGCCGCCTGCCGGATACGGTGATTGCGGCCATCGGTGGCGGCTCCAACGCCATGGGGCTGTTCTATCCCTTCCTGGACGACAAGAGCGTGAACATCATCGGCGTCGAGGCCGGCGGCAAGGGCGTTGACGAGAAGATGCAGCATTGCGCCTCGCTCACCGGCGGGCGGCCCGGCGTGCTGCACGGCAACCGCACCTACCTGCTGCAGGATGACGACGGTCAGATTCTCGAAGGCTTCTCGATCTCCGCCGGTCTGGATTACCCGGGCATCGGCCCCGAACACGCCTGGCTGCATGATACGGGTCGCGCCGAATATGTCTCGATCACCGACAAGGAAGCGCTGGAGGCCTTCCAGCTGTCCTGCGCGATGGAGGGGATCATCCCCGCACTGGAGCCAAGCCATGCGCTGGCCCATGTGATGAAGATCGCGCCGACCCTGCCGAAAGAGCATATCATCGTCATGAACATGTGTGGCCGCGGCGACAAGGATATCTTCACCGTGGCACGGCACCTGGGCTTTGACATGTCCGACACCGAAGAGGGGCGCGACCTGGACGACTGAGCCCTGCCCCGGTCAAAAAATGCAAAAAAGGCGCCTTGGGGCGCCTTTTTCATTGTCCAGCTAGCGCTTACACAGCGCAACGGGAGGCTCAGCCTTCCTCCAGAACGGTTTCAAAACCTTCGAACTGCGGATGGCCGATAAAGGGGCTTTCGCCTTCGTTCTGCCGCGCGTTGCGATGCGAATTGCGGAATTGCTCGGACTTGGTCCAGGCCTCGAAATCATCCTGGCTGTCCCAGATCACATGGCTGGAATAGAGGCTGTATTCCTCGGTTTTCGGTCCCTTCAGCAGCCGGAACTCCTGAAACCCCTTCATCTCGTTCAGGCGGCTTTCCCGGTTTTTCCAGATGGTTTCAAAATCCCCTTCCCGTCCGGGACGAATCTTGAAGCGGTTCATGGCAATAAAGGTCATGGTGCCCTTGGCCCTCTCTTCTGCGGTTGCATAAGGCTGGCGAAGGCGGGCAAGAGCACGCACCCGGGCTGGCGATAGGTCTCAGTATCTGAGAAATCCCGGTCCGGTCAATGCAGAGCGGGTGAGACCTGAACGCGCAGGGGCTGCTATTGGGCACTATGGGCGCGCAAGATCTCCAGCGGCACCAGATCCAGCGCACGCCTGTGGGTGCTGGCCAGCTTCACCCGTGGCGCACAGCCTTCATCCGCGGCCTGCAGGAAGCGCGCGGCACACAGGCACCAGCTGTCGCCGGGTTTCAGGCCGGGAAACTGAAACTCGGGCCTGGGAGTGCTGAGGTCATTGCCCACATATTTCGAATAGGCGAGGAATTCCCCCGTCATCACCGCGCAGACCGTATGGCTGCCCTGATCGGCCGCGCAGGTGTTGCAGGCACCATCGCGGAAAAAGCCGGTCAAAGGATCATTGGAACAGGGCTGAAGGGCGCTGCCCAGAACATTGATACTGTCGTCTTTTTCCATGGGTGCTTGGCCTATAATGCGCGGGCGATCTTTCGGAACATCTCGATATTAGCGCGGTTTACGCCCTTGTCGCGGAATTTCCGGTCGGCAGCGGTGCTGACAATGACAACATCGCGGGCCTGATCGATATAGATGTATTGGCCATAGACCCCGCGTGCCATGAATTCACCCGCATGGGCGCCGATGGGGATCCACCACTGGTATCCATAACCGATCTTGCCCGCCTCAGTCGGCGCCGAGGCACGGGTCGAGTCTTGGATCCACGCGGCGGGAACGATCTGCTGGCCGCCATAGTGCCCGTCCTGCTCGATCATCCGGCCAAAGCGGGCATAGTCCCGCGTGGTGATGTTGAGCCCGCCCAGGACGAAGGCGACGCTTTCACCGTCGGTCACGTAGTATGGCTCCTGCTCCAACCCCAGGGGCGCGATGATCTTCTCCGACAGAAGGTCGGGAATGCTGCGCCCGGTGGCACCGCGGATCACCATGCCGATCACATGGGTGTCGATCGAGACATACTGCCAGGTGGCACCAGGCGTGGCGAAGGTTTCCTTCAGATCGGCCGCGAATTGATCCAGCGTGCCGCCCAATGCAACCTCGCGACCCATGCGGTTGATATCCGAATCATAGTCCAGGTAATCCTCGTCAAAGGTGACACCGCTGGCCATGTTCAACACGTTGCGGATGCTGGCGCCATCATAGGCGCTGCCTTTCAAGAGCGGCGCATATTTGGTGACGGGATCGTCGATGGAGGCAATCGCGCCTTCTTCCAGCAGCACCCCGAACAAAGCCGACAGGTAACTCTTGGCCACCGACCAGGAGATGCGGCGGTCATCCTCACCGGTGCCAAGGTGATAGCTTTCGTGACGGATCTGCCCGTCCTTCAGCACCAAAAGAGAGGTCACCGCACGATCTTCGATCCAGCTGCCCGTACCATCCGGCAGGGTCATCTCGGCCCCCTGAGGCAGCGCAGAGACCGCCCCTGCCCCGCGCGGCACGGGCCGGGTCAGGAAGGCTGCATTCATGTTGGAGAAGTTTCCGACGATCTTTTCCTCTGAAAACAGAGAGTTCACCGCCCAGAGGCGCATGATCTCTTCCCGTTTCCACAGGCCACCTGCAACGGCGACAACAACTGCAACAGCCAGGATCCGCCCGGCGATCCGCATGAACTTGCGCATATCTTTCCTCCCTTTGGCCATCAGCCTAGCCGCGGGGAGGACCCCGCGCAAAGCGGACCCGACGGAAGGCAGCCTAGCGGAACTTGTCGACCAGCCGTTCCAGCGGGGAGCGGGCATCCTCGGGTTTGGCGGGTTCCGCCTCCGGCTTTGCCTCTTTTGCGAGCTTGTCCTTGCCCCCGGCAGAGGTGGAACTGCGCGGCGGTGCGGTGCGCAGGGCAACCGCATTCATGAACTTGCCGCCATCGCCCTTGGCCAATTGGGCAGCCCCATCGGAAATCCCGCGCATCAGGTCATCCAGCCAGGCTTCATCGGCCTTGGGAAAGTCGCGCAGCACATATCCCGCGACCGCATCCTTGTGGCCGGGATGGCCAATGCCAAGGCGCACGCGGGCATAGTCGGCACCGATATGGGCATGGATCGAACGCAACCCGTTGTGCCCCGCATGCCCCCCGCCCTGTTTCACCCGCGCCTTGCCGGGCGCCAGATCCAGCTCGTCATGCAGCACGGTCACATCGGCAGGCGTCAGCTTGTAGAACCGCATCGCCTCGCCCACGGATTGGCCAGAGTTGTTCATGAAGGTCTGAGGTTTCAGCAGCAGCACCTTGGTCCCGTCCAGGGTGCCTTCGCTGATCTCGCCCTGAAATTTCGATTTCCACGGTGAAAAGCCGTGATCCTCGGCGATCCGGTCCAGCGCCATGAAGCCGATGTTATGCCGGTTATGCGCATATTTTGCGCCGGGGTTACCAAGGCCGACAAAGAGTTTCATGGGGTCTCTCGCTGTTTGCAGACGTCTTGCGGGGATACATGCCCGCTCAGCCGGTGAAAATCCAGAGGTGCGTCATCCGTAGGGGCAAAAGAAAACGGAGCCCGAAGGGGCTCCGCTCAATGATCCGGCCTGCGGCGTGGATCTTATTCTTCTGCGGCTTCCGCTTCGCCTTCTTCCTCGTTGTCAGAGGAAGCCAGACCGGCAGGTGCTGCAATGTTTGCAATCACGAAGTCGCGGTCGATGGTCGGCTTGGCGCCGCCGGGCAGTTCAACCGCAGAGATGGTGACGGTGTCACCGATCTGCAGCTCGGAGATGTCCACGGTCAGCTTTTCCGGGATATCGCCAGCGGTCACGACCAGTTCCACCTCGGGGCGTACGACGGACAGCATGCCGCCTTTTTTGATGCCGGGGGCCACATCTTCACCAGTGAATTCAACCGGGATGAACAGGTTGATCTTGGTGGTGCGGCGCAGGCGCATCAGGTCGAAGTGGGTCGGCAGGTCCTTGACCACGTCACGCTGAACGTCGCGGCAGATGACGCGGACGTCTTCCTGGCCTTCGACCTTCAGGTTCCACAGGGTCGACTTGAAGCGACCGGCCTTCAGCTTTTTGAACAGCTCGTTAAAGGGGATCTGAATCGCCATCGGCTCAGCGTCACCACCAAAAACAACACCAGGAACCATGCCAGCGCGACGCGCTGCGCGAGCGGCGCCCTTGCCCGTCCCCGCACGTTCCTGGCAAACGAGATCAGGAATCTCTCCAGCCATTTGAATTCTCCAATATGTTAGGGCGGGATGCCTCCAAGGCTGTCACCCCGCGTGAAGCCGCGCATATAGCCGAGAATCCCCCGGATGCAAAGCGCAAAAAAGCCAAAGGCGGATCAGCCCTGCCAGACGCCCTCGAAACCTTCGGGGACCAGCAGGTTGTGACGCCCCAGATCCTTCACGTTGCGCTCGCCGCACAGGGCCATGGTGGTGTCGAGTTCCTTCTGGATCACCTCCAGCGCGGTGGTGACACCCTTCTGCCCCATGGCACCCAGCCCGTAGACGAAAGCGCGGCCAATCATGGTGCCCTTGGCCCCCAGCGCCAGCGCCTTCAAGACGTCCTGGCCCGAGCGGATACCGCTGTCGAGATGGACCTCGACCTGATCGCCGACGGCATCCATGATCTGCGGTAGCATGCGGATCGAGCTGAGCGCACCATCCAGTTGCCGCCCGCCGTGGTTGGAGACCGTGATGGCATCGGCGCCCACCTTGGCAGCCATCTTGGCGTCTTCGGCGTCCAGGATCCCCTTCAGGATCACCTTGCCGCCCCACATCTCTTTCAGCTTTTCGATCTTGCCCCAGTCGAGCGAGGGATCGAACTGCTCCGCCGTCCAGGCGCCGAGCGAGGAGGCATCCGAGATGCCTTCCACATGGCCGACGATATTGCCGAACTCGCGCCGCTTGGCGCCCAGCATTTCAATGCCCCAGGCCCATTTCGTCATCAGGTTGGCGATGGTCTTGGGGGTGAGTTTCGGCGGAGCGGACAGGCCGTTCTTCAGGTCCTTGTGGCGCTGACCCAGGATCTGCAGGTCCAGCGTGATCACCAGGGCCGAACATTTGGCCGCCTTGGCGCGCTCGATCAGGCGGCGCACGTAGTCCTCGTCCTTCATGGTGTAAAGCTGGAACCAGAAGGGTTTGTTGGTTGCCTCAGCGACATCCTCGATCGAGTTGATCGACATGGTCGACAGGGTGAAGGGGACACCGAATGCCTCGGCGGCGCGGGCGGCTTTGATCTCGCCATCGGCATGCTGCATGCCGGTCAGCCCGACAGGAGCCAGCGCGACAGGCATGGCGACATCCTGGCCAATCATCTGGCTGGCAGTAGAGCGGCCCGACATGTCCACGGCCACACGCTGACGCAGGCGGATCTGTTCGAAATCCGAGGTGTTCTCGCGGAAGGTCTGCTCGGTCCAGCTGCCGCTTTCGGCATAATCATAAAACATCCGGGGAACACGGCGTTCGTAGATGCGCTTCAAGTCATTGATATTGGTAATTACAGGCACTGGTTCAGTCCTCGCCTAATGTTGGTCAACATTCTTTACCAATTGTGTGGCGCCAGCGCAATGATTGCCTTTGCGCTTGGACAAAATGTCCCCCTTCGGCATTTTACGTTAGATTTATCACTTGCCATTGCTAGGATTCTCCTGACAGCCGGTCGGGGTGGCGCCGTTTGCGCCGGGGACGATTGCCTGGCTGTCGTGGGAGCGGACAGAATTTCAGGGGTAAACCGGGTCAAACGTGGAAACAGAATTCGATTCTTCATTTCCCGAGGCGGGCAGCTTGGCTGACATGCGCGCGGCCTTCAAGCGGGAGCAAACCGCCCGCAAGGAAGCCGAGGCCGCAAATCAGGCCAAATCCGCCTTTCTGGCGGTCATGAGCCATGAGATCAGGACACCGCTGAACGGTGTCCTCGGAATGGCAGAGGCCCTGGCCGACAGCGGGCTGCGGGAAGATCAGCAAGAGATCCTCGACACCATAACCGACAGTGGCAACCTGCTGCTCACCATCGTCGATGACATTCTGGATCTCTCCAAGGTCGAGGCGGGCAAGCTGGAGCTGGAGACCCTGCCGAGCAACGTGAACGAGATTTTCATGTCGCTGTGCCAGCAGTACCGCCCCCGCATCGAGGCCAAGGGGCTGTCCTTTACCACCGTTCTAAGCGGGCTGATGGTCAAGGGCGAAGTCTGGGCCAAACTGGACCCGACCCGATTGCGGCAGGTACTTGGGAACCTGTTGTCGAATGCGCTGAAATTCACCGCAGAGGGCGCCTTGTCCTTCTCGGTATCGGCAGCGCATCTGGGAGAGGAGACGATCCTGCTCGACTTCAACATTCGCGACACCGGCACCGGCATTCATGAAAAGCAGCACGGCAAGCTGTTCAACCCTTTCACCCAGGCTCAGGCCAGCGTGAACCGGCGCCATGGTGGCACCGGGCTGGGCCTCGTGGTGGCACAGCAGATCTGCAAGGAAATGGGCGGTGGCATCGAATTCACCAGCGCCGAGGGAGAGGGCAGCGAATTCCATGTCTCGCTCGTGCTGGAGGCGGCAGAACCACCGAAGCAAACGGCACAGGAAGAAAACGATTGGAGCCGTGCCGTCCTGGCGGATCGGCGCTGGCGGGTGCTGGCGGCGGAAGACAACCTGACCAATCAATTGGTGCTGCGCCACCTGCTGAAAGAGTTCGACCTGGATCTGACCATCGTGTCTGACGGGGCGGAACTCTTCGATCTCTGGCAGGCGGAGGGGGCTGACCTGATCCTGATGGATGTGAACATGCCGGTGATGGACGGGGTGACCGCAACCTGCAAGATCCGCGAGGTCGAGAGCCAAGAGGAACGCCAACCGGTTCCGATCATCGCGATCTCTGCCAATGCGATGTTGCACCAGGTCCAAGGCTACATGGCGAACGGCATGTCGGATCACGTGGCAAAGCCGACCCGAAAGGCAGACCTTTTCCCGGCGATTGCGCGCCTCTTGTGCGACACCCATGACCGGCTGCCCTGCAAAGGGACCACGACCTGAAGACCTTGGCGGTTTCGGTCGAAGCCTCGGCCAGCACCACTCAGGATGTCGGCACCGTCAGGCGCAGTGGCGTCAAGCTGCGTGGGCGCCGTCCGACAGGGACTTCACGAAGGCCAGCACCTCATCAACCGACTTCCCGGCGCCGATCTGACTGACGATGGCGCTGCCCACCACGGCACCATCGGAGACCGAAGCGATATTCTGCGCCTTTTCCGAGGTGTTGATCCCGAAACCGACGATCACCGGAAGATCGGTGGCGGATTTGATCCGGGCCACTTCCGGTCCCACGTCGCCCGCTTCGGCTTCGGCCGCACCGGTAATGCCGGTGATGGAGACATAATATACAAAGCCCGAGGTGTTCTGCAGAACCCGCGGCAGGCGCTTGTCGTCCGTCGTCGGGGTGGCGAGACGGATGAAATTCAGCCCTGCGGCCTGGGCCGGAATGCAGAGCTCCTCGTCCTCCTCCGGGGGCAGGTCCACGACGATCAGCCCGTCGATCCCGGCGGCCTTGGCATCCTGCAGAAAGGTGTCGACCCCGCGGTTGTAGATCGGGTTGTAATAGCCCATCAGCACGATCGGCGTGGTGTCGTCTTCCTTGCGGAACTCGGTGGCCAGCTGGAGCGTAAGCTCCAGCGTCATGCCCGCATCCAGCGCCCGCTGACCGGCCAGTTGAATGGTCGGCCCGTCCGCCATCGGGTCGGTGAATGGCAGGCCCAGCTCGATGATGTCGACACCGGCGGCGGGCAGGCCTTTGACCACCTGCAGGGAGGTTTCGTAATCCGGGTCCCCGGCCATGACGTAAGAGACGAAAGCTTTCTTCCCTGCTGCCTTGAGGTCAGCGAATTTTGCATCGATGCGGGTCATGGTCGGGCCTTGTGTTTACTGTTCGCCCCGGTGTGCCGAATGTTGGGGCTAAAATCAATCCCAACCCCGGCGCGCAAAGCCGCCTAAAGCGGAATGTGCCAGCGCAGGTGCACGGAATTCACGCCGGGATTGAGACTGGCGGTGGAGGCATTGGATTTATGCGAGATCGCCAGCGATACGGCGGTTCCATTGGCAAAGCCGCGCCCGACCCCGATCTCGCTTCGTATTTCGAAGGTCGAGCCCAGATCGTTCAACGCCACGCTCTCGAAATAGGCCCCCGGCAGGATGCTGGCATCGATGAACCAGGCCCGGCCCAGATCCCATCTCCCGGCCACACCGGCCCCAATGAAGACATCTCCGGTTTCCTGAACATCCAGCGCGGCACCAAAACGGGCCGCAAAGTTACCCTTTTCCCAGAACGGGCTGTGCCGATAGTCAAGTGACACCAGCGCACCATTCTCTGACCCGGGGCGGGAATAGTCGGAATATCCGATTCCGATAGAAATCTCACGGTCTTCGGCATGGGCGGCATGCGCACTCAGGAGAACGGCTGTCAGGGCGGCAATGTATTTCATGATCAATCTCGGCTTGTTTGCGTCTGGTGACCGCAACATGTGCATTTAAGTCTCGTTCCGACAGAAAAATCAAGCAAATGATAGAAACCGTGAAAACCCGTGAGCAAGATCTCGGCAGCGCCTTTTTTCCATGACCGCTTGCACCATACTCCATTGCTGCCTAGAAGCGCAGCCAAGTGGCATCAGGAGGCCGGTATGGGCTTTAAAATGGGAATCGTCGGTCTGCCCAATGTTGGCAAATCGACGCTGTTCAACGCGTTGACGAAAACCGCCTCGGCACAGGCGGCGAATTTTCCGTTCTGCACCATCGAACCCAATGTGGGTGAAGTCGGCGTTCCCGATGCGCGTCTCGTCAAACTTGCGGCCATCGCCGGTTCGAAACAGATCATCCCGACCAGGATGACCTTTGTGGATATCGCGGGTCTCGTCAAAGGGGCCTCCAAGGGCGAGGGCCTCGGCAACCAGTTCCTGGCCAATATCCGCGAAGTGGACGCGATCGCCCATGTGCTGCGCTGTTTCGAGGATGGCGATGTCACCCACGTCGAGGGGCGCGTCGATCCGGTGGCCGATGCCGAAACCATCGAGACCGAGCTGATGCTGGCGGATCTCGAAAGCATCGAGAAGCGCCGCGCGGGCCTGGTGCGCAAGCTGAAGGGCAACGACAAGGAAGCCCAGCAGCAGGATCGCCTTCTGGCCGATGCCCAGGCGATGCTGGAAGACGGCAAGCCCGCTCGCCTGGTGGAGGTCGACGCCGAAGACGCCAAGGCCTGGCGCATGCTGCAGCTTCTGACCACCAAACCGGTACTTTATGTCTGCAACGTCGGCGAATCCGAATCCGTCGAGGGCAATGAACACTCCGCCAAGGTCGCCGAAATGGCGGCGGCCCAGGGCAATGCCCATGTGATCATCTCGGCCCAGATCGAGGAAGAGATCAGCCAGCTGGAGGCGGACGAGGCGCAGATGTTCCTAGAGGAAATGGGCCTGACCGAGGCCGGTCTCGACCGCCTGATCCGCGCCGGTTACGAGTTGTTGCACCTGGAAACCTATTTCACCGTCGGCCCCAAGGAGGCCCGCGCCTGGACCATCCGCAAGGGCACCTCGGCGCCCCAGGCGGCCGGTGTCATCCACGGCGATTTCGAAAAAGGCTTCATCCGCGCCGAAACCATCGCCTATGAGGACTTCATCGCCAACAATGGCGAACAGGGTGCCAAGGAAGCAGGCAAGATGCGCGCCGAGGGCAAATCCTACATCGTGCAGGACGGCGATGTGATGCACTTCCTGTTCAACACCTGACCCCTGCCTTCAGCTGAAACATGGCGCCCGTCAGAGCTTTCTGGCGGGCGTTTTTCTGTGCTGTGCAACAGGCATGCCAGAGAGCCCCGACGTGAAACGCCCGCCAGTTGCATCCTGGCGGTTTTTCGATGCCGGATTGAAAAATGCCCCGAACCGCGATTTTCGGCCTTGTTTCCCTTGGGCTTGGCCCATATACCGGCCGACGGAGACGTGGCCGAGTGGTCGAAGGCGCTCCCCTGCTAAGGGAGTAGGCGGGAAACCGTCTCGAGGGTTCGAATCCCTTCGTCTCCGCCACTTGCACATCGCAAACCCGAGATGAGGTCCCTAGCGGGGCCTTTTTTCTTTTTGGTTCAAAGGGGTTTAGCGATGCCATCCGACTTTCGGAGACTGGTCGTTTAGCCGAAATCAGTCTCTGAACGCCCCGCGTCTCTTTCCACCCGCCCTTCACTCAGATCGAGGCGGATTAAAAAGTTGTCTATATATCAGATAGTTAGGGAAATATGATTGCGCCGCAGTTGAGGTGAGTTCGGCTGCTATCGAAGCGAACAGAGACACCCGAAGGCGGCGTGGCACAGCGCAAAACTTCGTAAGGCTGCGCGATGCCCAAAGTGACAACCAGCGTCGGGGCGCATAATTGACCGAAATCAATGGCGAAATTGTTCTAATCGGTGAATAACAGATTCAAGGATTATCCGGACGATAGGAGAAAAAGGCGATGGTCAAAGAAAATGGTTCTGGCGCTCAAGAGATGTTCACAATGGAGGAAGCCTTGGAGCGTGTCCGGACCTCACCACCGTTGCGGAAGGTGAAGGATTTCGTTGATCGTACCGATCTATCGGCAGACATGAAGGCTCTACTCTACGATATTGCGAAGTTCACCATTAAGGTTGGTGAGGTGGTGGTGGCGATTGGCCGGAGGGTGTTGGACATCGCCATGGGACTGATTAAGAAATTCCCCAACATGACCCTTGGTGTGATCGTGGCGGTGGCGCTGGCGACCCTGCTTGGCATCGCTGCTTGGCCTCTAATTGGTGGCTTTCTTAGCAAGCTTTTGGTCCTTCTCGGGCTCGCACAAGGTGCGGTCATGGACATACGCCAAGGGGCATTGAAACAGGCGATGGACGAAGTAGAGGCAGAATTTTCCCCTTTTACAGCAAAGGTCTAAGGAAGAATGACGACCATAGAGGATCGTATTGAAAGCTTCGATCTTGTTGAACGCGTAGTTGAGAACGAAGACAGGTTTAAGGCTAAGGTCGGCGCAGGAGCGGGCGTATTTACGTCTCTCAAGATGGCAGACTTGCTTGGTGATCTTAGCAAAACAGGGGGCTTCGCTGGCGCAGGTGCGGGCGGTGGCTCTTTGATTGCATCCGCCCTGGCTCCTAAAGGGGTGGCAGCGCTGTTGACTCTTTTTAACCCCTTTTCTCCGGTGCCTTACATTGTTGGAGCTAGCGTCGCTTCGGCGGGCATGTTCTACGGAGTTACGCGGCTTTACAGATCCTACTACGGAAGTCGCGTCGAGGAGATACCGCGGTTCCTCAACACCCCGATAGATGTTCTTGGGGCATCTTTCATGGACCTTGTTGGCAGCCTAGCTGTAAAGGTGGCAGCCATTGATGGGAACATTGACCAAGTTGAACGTCGCGTGATCAGTGAGTATTTTGTGGATGAGTGGGGCTATGATCCCGACTACACGTCTCACGCACTAGACTTGCTGGAGGAGACGACAGATGAACAACGGGTCAGCGAAATGGCTGCTACCCTCGCCGAGTTTGCTCGTACCAATCCAGATTGCGACTTCTCCAAGATACAGAACGGGCTTAAGGCGCTGCTAACCGAGATTGCGGAAGCAGATGGAAAGTTCGATGAACGGGAAGAAATGGCGATTGAACGCATAATCGCTGCGCTGGATCAGGAGATTTCAACCTACAGTTCCATCAAGCGAGCGGCTGTGATGCCTTTAGCAGGAATTACGTCAGCCACCAGCTGGGTTCGTGGAAAGCTCAGCGGTAATTCGGATGAAAAAATGTAGGTTCTCTACAGCTAACGCCAGTGATGGAATAGACGCTGCCGTTGCTCCCCCCACGGTTCTGAAGCCAGAAAGCACAGGTCGTAAAGACTGACCACCGACGCATCGCGCCCGCAGGTCAGCCGGTTCGGCACCTCCGGCGCCAGGTCGGCCATATCTCAATCATAAGGGGTTCAAATACGGTTGGACGCCAAACACATCCCCGCGCCGAGCGGCTCGCTCTAATTCATAAGCGGCGGCAGACGTTTCGACCAGGGCGAAGGCATAGTCCAGATGGTCGTGGATAAAGGTCTTCGTGCGGGCATCAAGTGTAAGCTTGCCGCTCTCAAACAGTGGCAGTTCCTCGGCCTTGAGAGACGGGATCACGAACCGGTTTGCCACGTAGACGCAGAACTGGTCGCCTGACAGCCTGCCGCTAGCGTGGCTGTTGAGGCGGGTCACCAAGCCGTACTTCTTTGGCGCGGCCTTGACTTTGCTGTCGATCTCTCGTCCGGACATGCCGCAATAGATCAGTTCGTTAGCCTTCCAGATCGCATAGACGCCTGCGGCGACCGCAGGGACGTCAGGGTTGGGCCAATCTGCGAATGGAAATCGCGGGGTAAACTGATCGCTGTTCATCCTAATACTTCTGCTTCTCAGGAATGACCCCTCGCACGCCTCCGCGGGGATTGGCAACGTCGCCCTTCCGACGCGGGATCAGGTGAACGTGCACATGGAAGATGGTTTGACCGGCATCGGCTCCGGCGTTGATCCCGACATTGAAGCCGGTGACGGCGGGGTCTGCCGCAAGAATTTTCTCGCGCTGTTCCTTGAGCAACGCCTGGATCGCGTTCAATTCGGGCTGATAGAGGTCGAAGTAATCGGCCACATGCCGCTTGGGGATGACCAGCGTGTGCATTGGGGTAACGGGAAATCCGTCACGGATCGCGTAACACAATTCGTTTTCTGCGATGATCCTTTCGCTGTCTATCCCACAAAATAGGCAGTCTGTTTCTCGAACGTCGTACGAGGCCAGAATACTACGAAAATCAGTGTCATCCCGATCGCGTTTGTTCGTATTGCACGTGATGCAGAGCGCCTGGAAATTGCTCAATTCGTCGTTGCCGCCTTTGGCGCGGGGCACGATGTGGTCCACATGCAGGGCTGCCTGTTCTTCATGGGCGCCGCATAGCTCGCAACGGTGCTTGGCCCGCTTGAGCACCTCATACCTGACAGAGCCGGGAACATAGCCATCTGCAATCCCCCGGTGCCCCCAAATTCCATCCCCACGTTGGTTGATGTATGCGGCAAGACGTTGCTGGCAGAGATCAATGAGCGCAACGATTTCCTGTTCAGACAGATCGCCGGTTGCAAGCTTGTATCCAACAATGCGCCGCCCATGCTTGATCGGCTCAATGACACCATTTTGCGTGAGAACCTTGCCCACCATATTTTTGATGCGGATCTCATAGTATTCTACCTGTGAGCGGTCGTAGCTAAGTAGTGCTTTCGCAACGTCTTCCGTCGAGGCAGTGCCACCCTTTTCCAGCAGAACCTGAAGCATGACCGGCTGATAAACATGCGACATCCGCATCTGTTCGCGAATGTAGGTCTCAAGCTGTTGAAAGGATAGGTTGCTGCTCATGATCCGAAGGTGGCCGATAAGGCGAGAAAAATCTAGCCTTGGTAATGCCTTGCGGTATCTGGCGCACTGCCAAACACCACCCCCGCCTGGTCCTGCCACGGCAAGGCTGAGCATTCAGTCAGCTGCATGACCGTCACCGCTATTACCTCACGCTTGTAGACCAGTTGCTTCATCACCTCGGGCGCGAGATAGGCCAACCGCAGCTGACGGCTGACATGCCGTTCGGCCAAACCGACGGCTTCGGCCAGCTCCTGGATGGTGCTGAACTCACCGGCTTCCATGCGCCGCCGCCAGCCCCACGCCCGGCCGATGGCCCGCAGAATGTGCGGATCTTGGGCCTGATCCTCACTCGGTAAATAGTCGGTAGGCGGCAGGATCTTGGGCCGCCCGTTCTTTTTACGCACCTTCAAGGGGATCAGGATCCGGATCGTGTCGTCGGGCTTGGTCATTCCGCTGCCTCCACCCTGCGCGGCGCAACCATTTCGCGGACGACCCCGGCAATGCCTTCGCGCCGAATGTCCACCTCAAGCCCTGCTGCGCTGACGGTGACGCGCCGGACGAGAAGCTGGATGATCCGAGCCTGCTCGGCTGGAAATAGTTGCGCCCAGACCGCGCTGAACTCATGCAGCGCCGCGACGGCGTCGGCTTCCGAAACTGCCCCCTGTTCCTTTTTCAGGGCAGCGATCACCTGCGTCACGACCTCTGGCGTCTGAAGAATGCGGCGGACCTCGGTCACGACAGCATCCTCGACCATTCCAGCCGCCAGCCGCATAGGTGCGGTCTCTTCCCCGGTCTCGCGGTTCCGGATGACGTCCATCGACACATAGTAGCGGTAAAGCTTCGCACCCTTCTTGGTGCTGGTGGGCGTCATGGCCGCACCGGTGTCGCTGAATATCAGCCCCTTCAGAAGAGCGGGCGTCCGCGACCGGCTGTTGTTGGCGCGTTTGCGGGGGCTTTCCTGCAGGATGGCATGGGCCCGATCCCAAAGGTTGTCGTCGATGATGGCGTCGTGCTCTCCGGGATACGCAGTGCCCTTGTGAACTGCCTCACCGCGGTAGACGCGGTTCTTCAGGAGCCGGTAGAGATAACCTTTGTCGATCAGCGTGCCCTGCTTGTTTCGGAACCCCTCGCGGCGAAGTTCGCGTGCCAGAACTGTCGCGGAGCCGAGTTCAACAAACCGCTCGAAGATGCGACGGACAGATGCGGCCTCTGCGTCGTTCACCACCAGCTTGCGATCCTGTACATCGTAGCCCAGCGGAACATAGCCGCCCATCCAGATCCCGCGCTTACGCGACGCGGCCACCTTGTCGCGGATCCGCTCGCCGATTACCTCGCGTTCAAACTGTGCAAAGCTGAGCAGAATGTTCAACGTCAGCCGCCCCATCGAGGTTGTGGTGTTGAAAGACTGGGTGACCGACACGAAGGTGACACCATTGCGGTCGAAGATCTCGACCAGCTTGGAGAAATCCATCAACGACCGCGACAGACGGTCGATCTTGTAGACCACAACCACGTCGATCAAACCATCGTCGATATCCGTAAGAAGCTGCTTGAGACCAGGTCGTTCGAGATTGCCGCCAGAGAACCCGCCATCGTCATAGCGATCGCGGGTGGCAACCCAACCCTCGGACCGCTGGCTGGCGATGTAGGCCTCGCAGGCCTCTCGTTGAGCGTCGAGGGTGTTGAACTCCATGTCGAGACCTTCTTCGGTCGACTTGCGGGTATAGATGGCGCACCGGAGGCGGCGGGTGGGTTTTGCAGCCACGTCCTTCATGCCTCACCTCGCTTCCGTTCGCGCAGCCCAAAGAAGCGATAACCGTTCCAGCGTGTGCCGGTGATGGCGCGGGCAACAGCCGACAGCGATTTGTAGCGCTGCCCGCCCCAATCGAAGCCGTCTTTCAGCACAGTCACCGTATGGGCGGTGCCATCCCATTCGCGAATGAGTTTGGTGCCCACCACGGGGTTGCGCGGGTCAGCAATCTGGGCCTTGCGCGTCAGAGTGCCCTCAACTTCGTCGGCCAGAAGATCCAGAAGGCGACGGGTTTGTTTGTCGGGGCCACCATAAGTCAGCTCTTGGATCCTATAAGCGAGGCGGCTTTCTAAGAAGGTGCGACTATTATTTGGGGCAGGCGCATTAAATAGCGTCTGCCACTCGGTCTTCAGGTCATTCACAGACATGGCTTTCAAGGCAGCCAAGCGTGCCAGGATGGGGTCTTGTGTGGTCATGCAGATCTCCTCTGAGTTGGAGTTGCAGTACCGCTCTGTTTGCGCGGGAAGTGTAGCGAACTGTCTCCAGCATTCTTGGATAGATCGTCGCAATCGCGTCCAGCGAGGCGAACTACGGCCGTGGCCAAGAGGCGGCTGATCTCTTGTCGTCGGGCTTGAGGCGACATGCGTTCAGGGCATAGGGGATTGGGCCCCGAAATTGGGGTTTCACGTTCATCGAGCATGGGAGCGCCTTTCGGGTTGGTGAACCTACTTGGGCCTTGGCGGCGCCTGATAATCAAGTCAAAATAATCGGTTGGTGAAAGCCTGCGGGGTCGAGAGTATGTGCTAGGGATCGAAGCTGAAGGGCATCAATGCCGCGTGGCGCGCTTGACCTGGGAATCGATTTCCAACTTGAGGGATGCTTTCCAAAGCGGTGTCTTCGTAAAAACACTCTCTTGCGAACGGAACGATTTTGCAGGGCGTGTTTCTTGAAGGAGGCCGGTCCAAATCAAGGGCCGCAAGACTTGCGTGTAAAGATTAGCCATCGCGACATCATAGTGCGGAAAATGCTCTGGCGTTGGGTCACCGTAGAAGGTTCGACGCAGGTCGGCGCCAAGGGCGCCGTTTTCAGCCTCTACGTTGATCACGTTTAAGAAAACATTCCAGTTCAACATGATCTCGGTGTCTGGAAACCGGGTCCAGACGCTGTGGTCGACTTCAAAGAGATAGAACGGGGTGATGATCCCGAAGAGCTGCCCGGGATGCTGGCTGACTTCTGTGCCTGCCTTGATCAGTTTGAATTGCCCTTTGTAATGCCGCCCCATTTTGAGGGTTGTCAGCAAGAAGTGAATATCTACGAGCGGCATGAAATCCTGTTCATTCAGGACTTTGTTGACGGCAAAGAGGTCCGCCTCTGTGTGGCCAGGCCAGTCGAACTCGCGCGCAGCCCAATGCACGAAATTACGCTTAAAACCCTTGGATGCTGTGAGGCCGATGCCGCCGTGTTCAGCAAGATAGGTGAAGGTCTTGAGACAGCCTCTGAGCAAAGGCGAATAGCTGAGGGCTGGCTCGTCATCAGCAAGGGGACGGAATTCAATCACCTCAAATCTCCCGGGCAAACCAGCGAATGCGGCCGATGATGACGATTTCATCTGCTGTGCGCTCATACTCCGGATAGTGTTTGTTGTCTGAGATTACACGGACGGCGGGCGGATCGCTGTTTGGGACGTGTTGAAGCCGCTTGGCAACGAGCCCGATACCATCATCTAAAACGAAAATCCCAGGTGGGTTTGGGGCCTTACGGTCCATGTCCACGAGTACAGTGTCGCCGTCAAAGAGCGTGGGTTCCATGCTGTCGCCCTCGACCTTCATGATCCGGAGTTGGGAGGGCGAAGCCTTTAGACCTTGTTTGATCCAAGACTTCCGGAAGTGATACGCGCGGCCTGGTTCGTCAGAGTCATCGATCGCCACGGACCCGCCGCCCATTGAGGGCCGCACGGGGGCTTGTGCGATCGGCACGAAGGTTTCGTCAGGGTTTTCCAAGAAAGGGGAGGGACCCTCGATGCTCCCGATGCCGTGGATCAGCCAATCCACTTCGACCTTTAGGACGCGCGCGACCTCCATCAAGCGATCTAGGCCTGGCCGAGAGGAGCGGCCTCGCAGGATGTCATAGACGAAGGAGCGGTTGACCCCAGCCATCTCCGCAACATGTGCGGGGCTGAGCCCAAGCTGGTCAGCGCGTGCCTGCAGTCGGTCGGCCAAACTATGATGCGAGGTCATCTTATCCCCATCCGATTGTGGATATAATAGGATAAGACATGATTGATATGGGATCGTCAAGGCGATAGAACAATAGCAGAACATGCGAGGTGAGAGTCGGAGGCAGTCATGCGGATTGAGAAGGAGTATTATTCGCTGTCAGAGATCCTCCGGCGCTGGTCTATTGAGGAAGACGATCTGATCTACCTCGCCGAAAACAACCACGTCCGCCTTTCCATTCGGGTCTTTAATCAACTCCTAGAGTTTGGTGACTATGATGCTGACATCGATGGAGCACGGTTCCGGGTGCCCTATGAAGAACGCGTGTTCAGCGGCCTTCTTGATCTACATGCCTGCGATGTGTTTCACCTTTTCCGCTGTGGGGAGGCTCATCTGAATGAGTTTCGCCATGATCGTTGCGGTTATGCGGCGTTTCCAGAAACACATTCACCGCAATATGTTGTTATTGGTGATCTTTTGATGCGCCGCCATGAACGTGATCGCTATGAAATCAAATCAGGATTTCACACGGGCGATGGGCAGACGCCAGAGCAAGGGTTCATCCACACTGTTGGCTATCGTGAAGTGCGCAGCCGCGGGTTTTGCTTCCAGCTTGGTGCCATTCAGGCCGAAGTCGTGCGTGTGCTCCATGCCTCAGCCGAAGCTGGTCAGCCTTGGCAAAACGGCAAGACCCTTTTGACGGCAGCCGGATCTCGCAGCTTGAAGATGGTGGATGTCTTTAAGTCAAAGCCCGAATGGCGCGAATTGATTCAATCTGACGGCCGTGGGAACTACCGTTTGCGCTTCGATTGAATACGGCACCCTTGTCCTCGCTGTGGGATGGGTGTGGGATTTTCTGGGGGATGAGTGCCGGATGCCCATCCCCCACTTCATTTTAGAGCTTTGAAATTTCTCAGGGTCTTCATCCGGCACTGCATCCCACCGCGATCCCGACGACATCCCACGTCGACGTTTCGCATTGTCTCCTGGTAACCAAGACAGGAGACAAAGATGCAGTCAAAACTCTGCCTCACCCAAAAAGAGCTGGCCCGACGCTGGGCGATCTCTCACCGCACACTGGAACGGTGGCGCTGGACCGGTGAAGGTCCCGATTATCTTAAACTCGGCGGGCGGGTCATCTACCGGCTTGAGGACATCATGACCTTTGAGACTGCTTGCTTGCACAAGGGCGTGTCAGTTCCGAAAGAGCAGGCGGCGCAATGACCATGGCGCGCCACGGCTCACAATTTTCTCCGCAGGCCGGTTCGATGAGGGCCCGGACCCCCGCCCTGACCGAGCTTACATTTCTTGCATGGCTTGCCCAGGCTGCACCGGGAGACTCTCAGATTTACCACCTGGGCTTTCTTGCCGTCGATGCCGAGACGGAGTTTGGCGGGCTTTCCGCGCAGGAACGACGCTCTTTGCGCATGCTCGCTGATGCCGCCTTTCGCGCTGCAGAGCAGGGGCTGGTGCATCTCGTTCAGGCACGCCTGGGAACTGACCGCTTTGCCTACCTTGCGATCGCACGGCCCAAACCAACCCAGCCTCAATCAACCCCAATGGTGCCTTTGATCGCCGAATTTTGATCCCTATTGAAAGGAGCCCACTATGGCTTTCCCCGAGAATATCCCGAGCGTGGATGACATGCTCAATATGCCAGTCACAGAACTGGCTCTCATGCCGCCAACCCTGCTTGCAGCCGTCCAAGCAGAAATCGATGTCGCTATGGGTCGCATGAAGGCGGTGACCGAGCGCTTCGCGCTGGCCCTAGAGGTCCGCTATGCGGCGCGAGCCTCTGAGTGTCGCGGGCACGTAGGCAAAGACACAGGTACCATCCGGTTTGAGGATAACGGCGTCACCGTCATAGCGGACTTGCCCAAGCGTATTGACTGGGACCAGACCAAACTGGCCGAGATCGCTGGGAACATCGCTTCGGCCGGCGAAGACCCGTCTGACTTCATCGACACGAAGCTGACCGTGTCCGAACGTAAATTCGGCGCTCTGCCAGAAAACTGGCGCAAGGGGTTTGAGCCCGCGCGCACAGTCCGCACGGGGAAGCCGAAGTTTCGTCTGGTGCTGAACGAGGGGGCAAACTGATGGCGATTTCTCTCGCATCCCTGCGCACGACATCGGCACTGACACCGCCGCGCATTCTGATCCATGGCGTGGCCGGAGTGGGCAAATCCACCTTCGCCGCGGCTGCCGACCGGCCGGTGTTCATCATGACCGAGGATGGGCTCGGCAAGTTGCAAGTTCCGCATTTTCCGTTGGCGACGAGCTATGCGGAGGTGGCTGAAGCCCTTGATGCACTGCTGAACGAGGACCACGATTTCGGCACCGTGGTGATCGACAGTATCGATTGGCTGGAGCCACTCATTTGGGCTGAGACCTGCAAGCGTAACGGCTGGGCGTCCATCGAGGCGCCAGGCTTTGGCAAGGGCTTTGCTGAAGCGTTGAATGTCTGGCGGGAATATCTCGACAAGCTGAACGCGCTTCGGGACCAGAAAGGCATGGTGGTCATCCAGATCGCCCATACCGACATCAAGCGTTTCGACAGCCCCGAGCACGAGCCCTACGACCGCTATGTGATCAAGCTGCAGACACGCGCCTCGGCGCTGCTGCAGGAGCATTCAGATGTCGTGCTCTTCGCCAACTACCAGATCTCGGTCGCAAAATCCGATGTCGGCTTCAACAAGAAGGTAACCCGGGCGCTCGGGTCCGGTGCCCGCGTCATGCACACCGAAGAGCGCCCCGCCTTCCTCGCCAAGAACCGTTACGGCCTGCCGGACACCCTGCCGCTTGAGTGGTCAGAGTTCCTCGCAGCCATGCCCCAACCTGAATGATTGCCTTGAAAGGATAAGACCATGGCACGTTTCGACACCTCTTTTGACGCCACCAGCGTCGAGCCCACCACCGCCTACGAGCTGCTGCCCGCCGGCAAATATCGCGCCCAGATCGTCGAGAGCGAGATGCGCGTCACCAAGAATGGCATGGGCCAGTTCCTTTGGCTGATGATCGACATTCTCGAGGGTGAGGAGAAGGGCCGGAAGATCTTCGACCAGCTGAACCTGGTGAACCCGAACCCGACCACGGTGGAAATCGCACAGCGCACGCTGTCGGCCATCTGCCATGCCACGGGCCGGATGCATGTCAGCGACAGCGAAGAACTGCACCTGATCCCGATGACGATCCAAGTGAAGATCCGCCCGCCGAAGAATGGCTACGGCGAGAGCAATGCGATTGCCTATCTGCCGCCCGAAAAGGGCGTAGCCTCGGCTACCCGCCCGGCGACGCCTGCCTCTGACCCGGCTGGATCTGCGGTGCCGCCCAAAATGGCCTCCGCACCCTGGAACAAGAAGGGCTGAGCTTTCGCGCTGCCCTGCGCTCTGACTGAAGGGGCAGCGCCTAACCCCATCTGAGGACACTCCCATGACTAACATGACCAACGCGGCCCTTGAGGCTGCGACCAGCCCCGGCTTGCCCGATGACAAGCGCCGGTTGATCGAACTCGACGATGCCATTGCCAAGATCCGCACGCAGATCGCGACGGCCGATATGGCGCGTCAGCGGGGTCATAAACCCATCGACCCGGACTGGTTCCACCGGGCCCGCACGGCGCTCCGCCACCTCAGCCGCGAGAGGGCAGAACTTCTGGCCCAAGGCACCGGCCGCCGTCGCCGAGAAAAGCTCAAGGACGCCCTGATCGGCATCCTGCGCGAACGCCATGACCCGGAGACCTGGAGCGGCATTTTAGCCGAGGCACAGGCCCGCAGTGAAGGGGAGGGTTTGTGATGGCCGAGCTACCTCAAGCCCCCACGCCGACGCTGACGGCGATCTACGCTGATTATGAGGCCCGCCAGGGCGATGGGTTCCGCGATCACCTCGGCGCCTCGATCATCGGCAAATCCTGCGCCCGCGCGCTCTGGTATGATTTCCGCTGGATCACGCCCGCGCGCCATTCCGGCCGCCTGCTGCGCCTCTTCGAGACGGGGCAGTTGGAAGAGGATCGCCTCGTGCGCAATCTGCGCGCTACTGGCGCGACCGTGCTCGAGGTCGATCCCGAAACCGGCCGACAGTTCCGCGTCGAAGCCCATGGTGGCCATTTCGGCGGATCGCTCGATGGCGTTGCCATCGGCATCCTCGAGGCCCCAAAGATCTGGCATGTGCTGGAGTTCAAGACCCATGGGGTCAAGAGTTTCACTGAGCTGACCGCCAAAGGCGTGGTGCAGGCCAAGCCCCAGCATGCCGCGCAGATGCAGATCTACATGCATCTGACGGGCATAACCCGTGCCCTCTACGTTGCGGTCTGTAAGGACACCGACGCGCTGCATATCGAGCGCATCGAGGCCGACAGCGCCATGGCCGAGCGTCTTCTGGAAAAGGCAGGCCGGATCATCTTCGCCCAGCATCCGCCAGCGCGGATCAGCGAGGACCCGGCCTGGTTCGAATGCCGGTTCTGCGATCACCATGCCGCCTGCCACGAGGGCGGTGGGGCGGCGTTGACCTGCCGGTCCTGTTTGTATTCCACCCCAATTGAAGGCGGTTGGCACTGTGCCCGTCATGACCGGATGCTGACAGCGCTCGAACAGCGCGCAGCCTGCATCCGCCATCTCTTCATCCCCGATCTCGTTCCGGGCGATGTCATCGACGCGGGCGACGATGTCGTCACCTACCGCATGGCCGATGGCTCGACCTGGGCAAACGACGCCCGCAACAAGGAGGCCGCGCCATGAGAGCCGCAAGTATTCGTATTGGTCAGCGATTTGGTCGGCTCACTATTGCCGCCGACAGTGGCCTTCGAGGTGGAAAGGGCGAAATTTCCTGGCTTTGCCGGTGCGATTGTGGGGCGGAACATCGTGCCACTACAGGGAACTTGAAATCGGGAAGTGTTCGTTCCTGTGGATGCCTCGCACGCGAGATGTCTTCCGTGCGGCAAAAACAAAGGCGTCTCCCGCCAAAGACCTGCCGATTCCCAGACTGTCAAGCGACGATTGAGAAAGGCGCTAAGGGATACTGCGGCAAACATGCTCAGAGAATTCGTCGATACGGTGACCCAAGCTATGTCGCGCCAGTTACAATGGTTCGTGAGCATATGCGGGCAGCGCAGTTGCGCCGCTTTCCGGCAGTGAAGCCATCGACCTATCGCAAGCTCTTCGGTCGCCACGAACATCGTGTGATTGCCGAAGAAAAGCTCGGTCGGGCCCTGAGGTCAGACGAGCATGTGCACCACAAAGATCAAAATCGCCAGAACAACGACCCAGGCAATCTCGAAGTGCTGTCCGCCCGAGAGCACCTCGCATTGCATGCCGCGCTGAGGAGGAAGCCGAAATGCTGATTTTGAGACCCTATCAAGAGGCTGCTATTGCCGCCATCTACAAGTACTACGGCGAAAAATCTGGAAATTGCTGCGTTGTGATCCCGACCGCCGGGGGCAAGTCTTTGGTCATGGCAGCCTTCATCGAGGGCGTGCTAAAGGCATGGCCCGACCAGCGCATCCTGATCGTGACCCATGTCCGCGAGCTGATCGCCCAGAACCATGCCGAGATGATCGGCCTCTGGCCCGAGGCCCCAGCTGGTATCTATTCGGCAGGCCTCGGCAAGCGCGAGGCACAAGCTCGCATTCTCTTCGCAGGCATCCAGTCGATCCATCGCCGCGCCGCTGAAATCGGCCATACCGATCTCGTGCTGATCGATGAGGCGCATCTCATCCCTGGCAATTCCAGCACGATGTATCGGCGCTTCCTTGATGGCCTCACCCGCATTAATCCGGCGCTCAAGGTGATCGGCCTGACGGCTACACCATTCCGGGTCGATAGTGGCATGTTGCATGAGGGCAAGAACGCGCTCTTCTCGGACATCGCGTTCGAGGCCCCGGTGCGGGATCTTATCGACGCCGGCTATCTCAGCCCGCTCGTGTCGAAACAGCCCGCCACGCGCCTCGATGTCTCGAAGGTCGGCACCCGGGCGGGCGATTACATCCAGCGTGACTTGGCAGCAGCCGTAGACAAGGAGGCCATTACCCGCGCGGCTGTCACCGAAATCATCGCGCACGGTCGTGACCGGAAGTCCTGGCTGGCCTTCTGTTCCGGCGTCGAGCACGCGCGTCATGTCGCCGAAGAGTTTGGCCGCCAAGGCATCAGCTGCCGTACGATCTTCGGAGATACGCCGAAGGAGGATCGCGATGCCATCATCGCCGCCTTCAAGCGCGGAGAAATCCGCGCGCTGGTCTCGATGGGCGTGCTGACCACCGGCTTCAATGCGCCGGGCGTTGATCTGATTGCGCTCCTGCGCCCCACCAAGTCTGCCGGTCTCTATGTGCAGATGGTCGGCCGTGGTACGCGCCTCGCGCCGGGCAAGGAAAACTGCCTGGTCCTCGACTTCGCTGGCAATGTCCGCCGCCACGGACCGATCGATTTGGTGCGGCCCCGGCGGCCCGGCGAAGGCGGTGGTGGTGAGGCCCCAACCAAGCTCTGCCCGGAATGCGACAGCGTTATCGCGCTCTCGGCGGTGGAATGCCCGGATTGCGGCTACGTCTTCCCGCCCCGGGAGGTCAAAATCGCTCCAACGGCTGCCACACTTCCCGTCCTGTCGCCAAAGGTCCAATGGCTGCCTGTCCACGGCGTCTCATACAACCGCCACGACAAGCTGGGAGGGCAGCCCTCGCTGAAGGTCACCTATAGCTGCGGGATCAAGTCCTACAGCGAATGGGTCTGCATCGAGCATCAGGGCTATGCGCGTCAGAAGGCGGCTGAGTGGTGGCGTAAGCGCGCCGCCCCGGGCTGTCCAGTGCCGCTCAGCGTGGACGAGGCCATTTTGCAGGCCGCGAAGCTCATGCGCCCCAGTGCGATCTCGGTACGCCCCGCGGGCCGCTATGTCGAAGTCTCCGGCTACAGGTTTGACCCATGCGCCAAAGTTCCCCCGGCCTCTGCGCCGTCTGCCACCGGCAACCTCGTGGGTTTGGGTGGTTCGACCGGAATTTCCGGGTCTCGGACCGGCGCCGCGATGCCAGCCGCAAGCACCTCTGCAGCCGGGACTGCCAAGACATCTGCTACGGGAGGACGGGCATGATCGATCCCACCCCGAATGAGATGCAGGCGATGACTGTCGGCGGCCAGATGGGCGGCGCGTATCTCGACAGCATCGGTAAGTCCGATCTTGCCACCCTCACTGAGACCGAGTGGGACCGCTTCATCGATGCGGTTGTCACTGGATATTGCGACCACTTGCGCGAGCTGGCGGGCCAGGACCGCACACGCCTCGACGCCATGACCCCCGAGGTGCCCTTCTGATGACCAACACATCCTTCATGGCGCGCTTCGGCGCGCGGCTTGTGACCAATGGCTATGCCATACTGCCGATCGGCCCGGGCACGAAAAAGCCTGGCCGCTTCCAGCGTGGAGCTTGGGCGGATTATCCTGAATGGAACCGCCATGCTGCGCGCTGCACTACTGAGGTCGAGGTGGCCACTTGGGCCGGCTGGCCGGAGTGCGGTGTGGGCATCGTCGGTGGTGCTGTCGCTGCGGTGGATATTGATATCCAGGACGACGCAGGGTTGGCACTGAAAATTGAACGCTTGGCACGTGAGCGCCTCGGTGACACACCCGCTTTGCGCATTGGACGTGCGCCAAAACGCATGCTGGTCTATCGCACGGCAGCACCTTTCCGGGGTATCAAGCGCCATCCGCTGGAGGTGCTCTGCCTCGGGCAGCAGTTCGTGGCTTACGCCATTCATCCGGACACGGCTGCGCCCTATGCGTGGCCCGAAGAGGGGCTGGCGGATATCGACATCACCGACCTGCCCGAAATCACCTCTGAGGCTGCGCTGGCGTTTCTCGACGAGGCCTATGCGCTGCTGCCGGAAGCGCTGCGCCAGCGTGGGCTGGCTTCCAATGCACCAGCCGGTGACATCGAGCGCATCTATAGTCAGATCGGAACCTTACCCGCGATCAAGGCTGCACTTGCCTGGCTGCCAAACGCGGAACTCGACTACGACAGCTGGATGCGGGTCGGCATGGCGCTGAAAGGGGCGCTTGGCGATGCTGGGGCCGATCTTTTTAGGGATTGGTCCGCGCAGGCGACGAAGGATAGGCCCACCACCACGATGAAGGCTTGGGCCAGCTTCAAGCCTGACCGGATTGGCGCAGGCACGATCTACCATCTCGCCATGGAACGCGGCTGGCAGCCTGACCCAGATCTGCGCCTAGATGGAAGCGCGCCCGAGGCTGAGAACCATCCGGCGGCGGGGCTGCTGGCTAGGCTGGATGTGGCTGCAACCGTGTCATCCGCAATTCCAGCCGCACCGCCATTCTCTCTGGCCATCCCCGATGGCCTGGTGGGCGATATGACCGATTACATGCTGACCACCGCCCGGCGCCCGCAGCCACTCCTGTCATTGGGGGCCAGCCTCTGCGCCATCGGCGCTCTGATGGGGCGGAATTACCGGACCGAGAGTAACCTGCGCTCGAACCTCTATGTCGTTGGCATCGCGGACAGCGGCTCAGGCAAGAACCACGCCCGAGAAATCATCAATGAGACCTTCTTCGAGGCAGGGCTCGCCCATCACCTTGGTGGCAACAAGATTGCCTCCGGCGCGGGGCTATTGACCGCACTGCACCGCCAGCCCGCGATCCTCTTCCAGATTGATGAGTTCGGCATGTTCCTGTCGGCGGCGGCCGACCGTAAGCGCAGTCCGCGCCACATCACCGAGATCCTGGATAACATGACCGAGCTTTACACCGCGGCCGGCGGGATCTTCCTCGGGGCGGAATATGCCAACCGTGACGGCACGAACGAGCGGCGCGATATCAACCAGCCCTGCCTCTGTGTCTACGGCACCACGACGCCGCTGCACTTTTGGGGCGCACTGCAGGGGGCGAATGTCGTCGATGGTTCGCTGGCTCGCTTCCTGATCCTGCCCAGTGATGAGGACTACCCCGATGAAAACATCGCTGTCGGCATCCGACAGGCCCCTCCGGCACTGATCAACGGGCTGCAGCTCATTGCATCGGGTGGGGGCACACAAAAGGGCAATCTCGCGGGCAAGACCGCCGATCAAAACACCGCCGTGAACCCGATGATCGTACCCATGACCGAAGGTGCGCGTGCCCGGTTCCGCCAGCTCAGCATCGAGCTGACCGAGGAATTGCGCGCCGCCGCTGGCACAGCCTTCACGGCCATCCTCGCCCGCATTGGAGAGAACGCCCTAAAGCTTGCGCTCATCGTGGCGGTGGGCCGTGATCCGATCAGGCCCGAGATCGAGATCACGGCGGCGGACTGGGCGATCGGTTTCGTGCGGCACTATGCACAGCGCACGATGGAGGCAGTCGAGCGGCATGTCGCGGATACCGAGACCGAGGCGCACCTGAAGCGGCTCAAGGAGATCATCCGGGCGTCAGGGGCCAAGGGGATCACTAAGTCCGAGATCACTCGGGCCTCGCAATGGCTGAAATCCCGGGAGCGCGATGAGATCCTGCTCACCTTGATCGAGGGTGGGGACATCACCACCGGTATGCGTGGCTCATCGACTAGGCAGGCCATGGTCTATCGCATGGCCCATTGGGGCGGCCCCTGGCGGGATGCTTCAGGGCGTAAAATTATGCAGAAGGAAGTTTGATTATGCTCAAGCAATTGATAATGATAGAGAAAGTGGAAACCATCACGTCCTTCAATCTTTCAAGAGGACACCTTATCCCTTACGCGTGTACGCGCGCGCGGTTTAATAAAAGAATGACTACCTCCTATAACTATATAATAATATGAAGAATATATATTATACAGAGACGCCAATGGGTTAGCGAGGCAAAAGCTTCATTCTGGCTCTTTGAAGCCTCAGAAAAATATGCCGGGCGGCCCGTTCGCCCCGCGCCTGACATGACCAGACCACCCTTCGGGGCCTGGCGAGACCGGAGCCTTCACCGGCCAGCCCTCTCGCCACGCTCGCCAAAGCGAAGAGGAGGTCTTGATGACCCAATCCAACGAAAATCCGCGCTGCATTCTGGCGCTCGATCTCGGCACCACCACCGGCTGGGCAATCCGTGGCTACGACGGTCTGATCACCAGCGGCACTGTCAGCTTCAAGCCTGGTCGCTACGACGGTGGCGGTATGCGCTACCTGCGTTTCACCAACTGGCTGACGGAACTCGACCGGCTGTCCGGACCCATTGCGGCCATCTGGTTCGAAGAGGTCAGGCGGCATGCGGGCACTGACGCTGCCCATGTCTACGGGGGGCTGATGGCGTCACTGACCGCCTGGGCCGAGTTGCGGGGAATTCCCTATGCTGGAGCGCCGGTGGGCACGATCAAACGTCACGCTACGGGCCACGGCAATGCGCCCAAAGAGGCCATGATCGCAGCGGCCCGAGCCCGTGGTTACAGCCCGGCAGATGACAACGAGGCTGACGCAATTGCCATCCTGCACTGGGCCCTTGAGACCCAAGGCGGTGTGGCATGAGGCTCTACCCCAAGGGCTATGGCGGCCACCGCCGCGATCCCGAGACGGTCAAGCGGGAGGGTTGGCATGAACAGCATGTACTGGCCGTGTCGCTGGACGACCCGCGACTGACCTGGCCTGAGCGCGAAATCGTCCGTCAGCTGGGGGAAAAACTCTACGGGCCGCTGCCGGCGGTGAGGGAGGTGCGTAATGGCTGATCAATGGACACGAGCAATGGTGGCGGACAGGCTGGATCTCGCGGCCGACGTGATGCGGTCCATGCCGCCGGTCCGTCCACAGGGCTATGTTAGCGCTTGGCCCGAATACCTCTCAACCTTCGCCGACCAGGTGGGCCAGGAACCGCGGATGAAAAAGCCTCTGCCATCACCGCGGATGATTACGCAGGCCGACGAGGCGATGCTCTGGCTGCGGTGGGTGGACAAGGACATCGGCCAGATCCTCTGGGCACGGGCCAACCGCAAAGCCTGGAAGGGGATCTGTTGGGAACATAGGGTCAGCAGAGCCACGGCAAATCGGCGACATGAGTTTGGATTGGCTGTGATCGTTTGGAAATTAAACGGCAGAACCCTGCCACGCAAACGGTCGATGGAATTTGTGATTGAGCAGACGCTCTAACTGTTGGGGCGGTCGCGTCGTGGCCGCCCTGTCAACCCCTTTCGAACAAGCGAGACATTTTTCGGTGAGACACCAGAAAGCAAGACAAATTCCTTCCAGGAGGGTATAGAAAGGCTATGATGGCGAAGTTGCGGTTGGATGACCCTGCAGCGATGACAAATCCCAAAAGAAAATGTCGAAAGGCTGAGGCGATGGCTGAAGCGCGTCCTATTGGATTCCGCGATTATGTTCGTTCCAATGGATTTCACACCGTCTACCTGATCACTCCAGTATTCGGCGCCCCGGTAAAAATTGGAATATCTGAAGATCCAATACAGCGCCTTGGTACAATTCAGGCTGGCCATTACGAGGAGTTGGTTTTCCACCGGTTCTGGTGGCTGCCCGGCATAGCGATTTCCTCAAAGATTGAGGCAGACTTCAAACGCGAACATGCCGAACGTAACATCCGTGGTGAGTGGTTTGATATGATGCCCGAGCAAGCGGAAGCATTGGTTAATCGTGCCATTTCAGCAATTGGAGTCTGGAACCTTACCCAGTCGGAGATGGAGTTTCTCTATGACGATTGGTATCGGCAAACCAATGACCTTCCCAAGCATGCACCATGCCTGTTGCCAGGCCGTCCGCCCAGCCGGGTCGAACCGTGGGACAAACCGAAAAAGACCTACCGAGAGCCGTACCGGCCAACCAACCCATGGTAATTTCTTCTGTGTTGTTACTGAGACTCTGACTGAATCAATAAACAACATCATCCACGATCTCGATCAGACCCACGTCCATTTCGAAGTCGCCGTTGCACGCTGAGGGAACAACCAGCCACGCGCGCCTTCGATCTTTAGCTAAACAGCGAGGGCTATCCTCTGAAGGACACTGGGGTCCAGTCGGGAATCCAGCCAGGGTCCAAGCGCTGATCAAAAATGGGATGGTCGCGGGGTTACGCGAGGGGCAATTACCCACCACTTACATTGCCCAAAACGTTCTCCTGTAAGGTGTGATTGGCGAGTTTCTCGGGATAAATGGTGACCGGCTTACCGAAAAAACTATCTCCGCTCAAAATTTTTTACATCGTAACCCATTGAAATTGAACGGGTCCCTCCTGTTCGTGACCGTATTCGGGGGGGCGAGGCGCAAGGGTTTCCCAGTGACACCCCTGAAAACACCCGTTTCGTTTCGGTTTGCGCTAAGCCCCAATAAAACAAAGGCCTGAGGGTCTGACATAACGCGCCTGAACCGAAATGGGGGACTGACCCCATTTCGCTTCGTGGGCATTTCAAGGACATCATCATGGACGTCGTCGACCTGCCACTTGAGCAGATCATTCCCTATGCGCGCAACCCGCGCCGCAACGAGCAGGCCATTGCCACGGTCGCGGCCTCGATCCAGGAATTCGGGTGGCGCCAGCCCATCGTCGTGGATGAGGTGATGGTGGTTCTGGCCGGGCACACCCGGCTGGAAGCAGCCCGCAAGCTCGGCTTCAAGACCGCGCCGGTGCATGTTGCCAAGGGTCTGACCGCGTCCCAGGCGCGCGCCTTCCGGATCATGGACAACCGCTCCAGCGAGAACGCAGAGTGGGACAAGGACCTCTTGAACCTCGAACTGGCGGATCTGCTGGAGGCGGATTTCGACCTCGGGCTGACAGGTTTTACCGACGATGAGCTTAACGCACTGATGTCGAGCCTTGAGGAAGGCACCGGTCCGCTGGACGGCGAAGACGAGGTTCCGGAAACTCCCGAGGATCCGATCAGCCGCCCAGGCGATTTGTGGATCTTGGGAAACCATCGATTACTTTGCGGTGACAGTACGGTCGCCACGGATGTCGAGAGAGTGCTGAACGGCGTAAAGCCGCTATTGCTTGTCAGCGATCCACCATACGGTGTGGAATATGATCCAGGTTGGCGTAACGAAATGGGCGCTGCCAAGACCAAGCGCACCGGCAAGGTGTTAAACGACGATCGCGCGGATTGGCGCGACGCCTGGGCACTCTTTCCGGGAGATGTCGCCTATGTCTGGCATGGCGCGCTGCATGCGGCGACCGTCGCGGAAAGCTTGGAAGCTTGTGGGTTCATCATCCGCTCGCAAATTGTCTGGGCCAAAGAGCGGCTAGTTCTGAGCCGGGGTGATTATCACTGGCAACATGAGCCCGCGTGGTATGCGGTCAAAAAGACCGGCAAAGGTCACTGGGCAGGCGACCGCAAGCAGACAACGCTCTGGCATATCGCGAACAAGGACCAGGATGAAAAGACCGTCCACGGGACGCAGAAGCCCGTGGAATGCATGCGCCGGCCGATCCTCAATAATTCGAGCCCGGGTCAAGCGGTTTACGAGCCCTTCATGGGCTCCGGCACGACGCTGATCGCGGCGGAAACAACGGGCCGGGTCTGCCTCGGGATCGAATTGAACCCGGCCTATGTCGATGTCGCCGTGCAGCGCTGGCAGCAGTTCACCGGCCAAGAGGCCGTGCTGGACGGGACCGGCGAGAGCTTCGCCGATCTGACGGTCAACCCACGCTGAGGCGATGCATGACCTGGCTTTACCTTCTTTCGAACTGCCTGGTTCACGCACTCGCCCAGGAAGGAAAGGTGCATGCTAGAGGCAATTAGGTAGAGAAAAATCTATCTTGGGTTTCTTCGCGGCGCGATCAATGGTCAAGACCATCTCAAACGGCCCGCGCGATTTCGTTCGATTTCGAGCAGAATTCAAGAATTCGTCCCATACAGTCTTATCGGCGCCTCTGAGTGAAACCATGAAGGGCATTCCCGCCGACCATGACTTTTCGCCAGCGGAAATTTGAGTGGTACTGTGTAATACGAGCTGCAGAATCGTGAATGGTCGAACTTTGCCCGCCAGCGAGGCCCGGATAAGTGCATCATCCCAAGTGCCGCCTTGGTCGCAAAGAAAGCCGTCTAATGACGTGAGAAGTCCCATAGTGCCAATTTCGACTGCCTTTCGTCGAAAGACGCCGATATTATTCTGCGGGTGGACTATGCCTTCTAAGCGCTCAACTGTGGGGCCGCGCTGACTACCTAGTCGCAACCCCTTTGATGACAAAAAGATCTCGGTTGCGTTGTGTAGCTCTCCTTGAGCATCGAGTAAGCGCTCTTCTCTTTTGCGGTCTCGAGCCGCGATACGCTGTTCTTCTCGTAGTTGCTTTTCGTCAACCTTATGAAGCTCCTCATAGATCGGTGCGCCGGTTGCGCAGTTTCGGATAGCTGAAACGGCTTCCTCAACTGGCAGAGAAAAGAACTCCCGGTCGTTTGATCGTCGATAGGATGCAAGGTGGGCATGCACCACGCGTTCCAAATGCTGAAAATCTTTAAAAAGACCAAAGTATACGACTTCGAACGGGTCCGGAACGCCAGTTGTTCTGAGTTCGCTGGCGCGTTGGTTCGGGTCTTTTGCGCTTTGCCCGATCTTCAATACCCCGGGCATACTAGGGTTTTCGAGGATGTAAACGAATCCGAGAGACATGTGCCTAAACTCACTTGATTTTTTCTTTGTTCATGCACCATTGACTGCCACATCCACAAGTGGCGCCAGGTCCTGGTGACGCCGACGGCTGGGAGCGATATCTCTGAGCCGCGCCGGACGCTGAACCCAGCATTCGTCGAGGCGCTGATGGGCTGGCCCACCGGGTGGACCGCCTTCGAATTTGCGGCAACGGCGTGGTCCCACTGGTTGCCGCGCATGCGCTCAGAACTCTCGCGGCTCAATTGCTGGCCGATGGATGAGGTGGCGACATGAAGCAATCGCGCCTCATGTCGCTGGTCGAGTCCGTCGCCAACGTGGCGGATGGCTACGGCGTCGCGGTCATCACGCAGATCCTGATCTTCCCGATCTTCGGGCTGCACACGACGCTGGCGCAGAACTTGAAAATGGGGGCAATCTTCACCGTGGTGAGCATCGCCCGATCCTTCGCCCTGCGGCGGGTGTTCGAAGCGATCCGAATGCGAAGCGCCAAATGAGCAACCGCCGCCCCAGAGGGACGGCGGCCAGCAAATTGTTGGTGTCCGGTGCGTCAGGCGGCAGGGAGTTTGTACACGCGCCCCCATCCTCAATCTTCTCCGAGGTCACTTCGAGCCCGAGCTTTTTCTTGAGCGCCCCGGACATCGCGCCGCGCACGGTGTGTGACTGCCATCCAGTCGCGGCCATGATCTCCGCGATGGTCGCGCCGTCTGGCGCGCGCAACATGGCGATCAGCGTGGCCTGCTTGGTGCCCTCGCGCGGCGTGCGGGTCTTGGGGGCTGCGTTCTTGGTCGGTTTGGCTTCCGCGCTGTCGGGTTCAATGCCGATGGCGGCGAGCCCTGCATCGGTCGCGACCAGCGTGGCGCCGTGACCGTCTACGGTTTCGCGCCAGACCGGCTCGCCGTTGCGCATGTCTGTCTCGACCTCTTCGAGAAAGCCTTTTGCGAGCATCGCGCTGACAACTTTGGCGGCGGCCCCGCCGCGCAGGTTGTCAGGCAGTGGCAGGGCAATGCGGTCCTCGTTTTGGGCCGCGCGGGACAGGATGATTGTCTGGGTGTCGGAAAGCTTGGTCATGGGGTCGTCTCCGTGTTCGGACCGCGACCGTCGCGGTCTTCTACGACCCCAAGCCGCGCAACGGCGCGGCCGGAGTTCGGGGTGGTTTCCCGATGTCAGATCAAGGCGAGGTCCTTCAGGCAGGCGGCTGCATCAATCAGCTGATTGGTCGGCACCTCGATGGTGATCGTCATGCTGTCGGCGTAGGCGCGGACATAAACGCCGCCGTCGTCCATCAGGGCGCTTTCTATTTCGTCGAGGACGGTGGTGATGCGGCTGGGGTCGAAATGATCGGGCAGCTTGCGAATGGCAATGCGAATGGTGCTGGTTTCCATGGCCTTGGCTCCTGTCATTCCGCGTGCTCGCCTTCACTGAAAGCGCTGTCGGTGATGCGCTTCAGCAAGCTGACGTAGTGCTCAAGGGTGCCGACATGGCCCCAGTTGATCTCGTCGGGGTGGCAGTTGAAATGTTCATCGCTGAGGCTCTGGAGCCGGGCGAGCATCTCGTCGATCTCGGCCTTCTTGCCGATGAAGGCGTTCAGGGCTGCCTCCTTGTTGCGACGTGCCTTCTCGGCACGCAGCTGGTGGCGGGGCGTTGTCTGCGGGTTCAGGCGGGTCATCGTGGCGGCTCCGTGGTGAGTTGCATCGTTTCGTGAGACCACGTTCGCTCTGGCGGGGAGGCTTATCAACTACATAAGTGCAAGATTTTGAATGATAATCTGAGTGCGTCATGGAGGGTTTGAGCGAGCGCCAGTATGCTGCCCATGTCGGCCTGTCGCGCAGGGGAGTGGTTCTTTGCGCGCGGGCTGTCCGAGGCGCTGTCGATCACAAGGGGGCGGAGGATCGGTCCTGCGGATCGCGGTCCGGCCGCTTGATCAGCCCTCGCGCCGGTCGCCCCGGATGTCCTCCAGCGCGGCGTAGAAGGCGGGCAGCACGACCAGGATCAGGACTGTCGCTGCGATGAGGCCGAACACCACGGAAATCACAAGGGGCTTCAGCGTCTGGGCCTGCGTCGAGGATTCCAGCAGCAAGGGTGCCATGCCCATGATCGTCGTCGAGACCGAGACGAAGATGGGACGGAACCGCGATCGCACAGCTTCGCCTGCGGCCAGCGCTGCCGACAGTCCCTCGGCGCGGCGGGTGTTGATGACGCCGACCAGCAGGATCGCGTTGTTCACCACAATGCCCGCGAGCGACGCCGCGCCCACCAGAGACGGCATGGAGATGTTGTAGCCCATCAGGACATGACCCCAGATCACCCCGAGGAATGCCAGCGGGATGGTGATCATCACAATCAGCGGCTCGATATAGCTGCGGAACTGGAAACTGAGCACAAGGTAGATGCCCACCAGCCCGATCAGGAACCCGCGCAGGATGGAGGCGACGGTTTCCGCAGAATTGGCCGCTTGCCCGCCGATCTCGAAGGTCAGGCCGGGGGTGGCGGCAGCCAGATCAGGCAGGAAGCCCTCGAAAAGCCGTGCGGTAATCGCGTCGGCATTGCCGATCCGGCCGTCCACATCGGCCGAGACGGTCAGCGTGCGCAGACCGCTACGGCGCGTGATGGTGCCCCAGCCGCGGGCCTCCGTGATCGCGGCGATGCTGGAGAGAGGCACGGTGCCGCCCGCGGGCAGTGCGATCTCGAAGGCGGTCAGGTCGGCGCGGGTGGCGCGGTCCTCATCGGCCAGCCGCACCTCGATATCCCAGGCCAGATCGCCGCGCCGGATTTCGGCAAGCTGCGTGCCGAGGAAGGCCGCGCGAAGCTGGCCAGCCACATCCGTCGCGGTCAGCCCCAGGGCCTCGGCGCCGGGCGACAGGCTCAACCGCAGTTCCGGTGCGCCGGGGCGCAGGTCGAGGATCGCGTTGCGCACACCGGCATAGGTTTCAAGCTCCGCCAAAGTGGCGCGGCCCGCCCCTTCCAGCGTTGCGAGGTCAGGGTGGCTCAGGCGTAGCTCGACCGCGATGCCCTGCGGGCCGATCCCCGGCTCGGTCAGAATCAGCGAGGTGACGCCGGGCAGCGTCCCGATCTCCTCCCGCCAGAGCGTGACGATGTCGTCCAGCGTGCTGCTGCGCGTTTCGGCCCCCAGCAGGTCTACCGCGACGGTGGCGACATGGGCACCGCTCTCGCCAGCCGATAGATTACGGCCCAGCCGGGTGATGCGGCGGATCACCAGAGGTTGTGCCTCGGGCTGGTCTTGGGTGAGGCGGGCGTTGACCCGGTCCAGTGCCGCCTCGACCTGCGCGACCGCCTCGGTCGTGCGCGACAGCGGGGTGCCCGCGGGCAGCATCAGCCGCGCCTCGAGCACGTCGCCGTCGATTTCGGGCATCGCCTCACGCTTGACCACGCCGCTGCCCAAGGCGCCAACGGTCAAGATCAGCGCCCCGATCGCCAGCCCTGCGACCAGCCAGCGCGCCTTGATCGCGGTATCGGCCATTCGGCCCATGCCTTCGCGCAAGGAGCCGAACCCTGCATCAAAGCGGATCCGAAAGCGCGACGGCTTGGTTTCCTTCATCCCGCCCTTGAGGTGGTGCGGGAGGATAAGGAAGGCTTCGATCAATGACGCAAACAATGCGGCTAACAGGACAATCGGCAGAACTTCGAGGACGGCGCCCAGTTCGCCTGCAAGGAAGGCCAGGGGCAGGAACACGGCAAGCGTCGTGAGAAAGGATGAGATCACGCCTGGCGCCACGGCCGCGACCCCGGCAGCCACGGTCTCGACCGTAGCGCCTTTGCCGGCGTGTACCGCGATGGAATCCGCGATCACGATGGAATCATCCATCACGATCCCGATCGCCATCAGAAGCGCGACCAGCGTCATCATGTTCAGGCTGAGCCCGGTCAGCCCCATCCAGACAAACGCCCCGGCAAAGGCCACGGGCAGGCCCATCGCAGCCCAGAGTGCGAAACCGGGGCGGAAGAACAGACTCATCACGACGACGACCAGCACAAGCCCGATGACGCCGTTCTGTACCAGCATCACCAGCCGGTCGCGGATGATGGAGGTCACATCCTGCACCACTTCCACCGTGATCGCGCCCGGTAGGCGGGCGGTTTCCTCGGCCACCAACGCGGCGACCCCGTCGAGCACCCGCAGCGCGTCGGCATCGAGTGCCTTCGCCACATCGATCACGATGGCCGGGGTGCCATCGACAAAGGCGCGGTCCTGCTGCGGCTCGAAGCGTTCTTCGATCACCGCCACGTCGCCCAAGGTCAGCGTCGCGCCGTTCGGCAGCACAAGCACGGGGATTGTGGCCAGCGCCGTCACCGTGTCGCGTTCGGCGGTGAAACGCAGGGTCAGGTCCGCGCCCGACCCCTCCAGCGCGCCGGCGGGCAGGTCGATATTCTGCGCGGCGATGGCGGCGGCCAGCGTCGACGGTGTAAGCCCGTGGCTGTCGAGAACGGCGCGCTCCGCGATGATGGTGAGTGTCCGGGTGCCGAGGCCTCCGCGGGTGACGCCCGCGACACCTGGCAGGGCGGTCAGTCGGTCCGACAGCGCGTCGGCGTAAAGATCCAACTCGCCCAGCGGTAGATCGCCCGATATGGCGACCGAAGTGACCGGATCGGAGCGGTGCAATTCACGGACGACAGCCGGGTCGGCGCGGTCCGGGAAGGTGTCGATGGCCGAAACCTCGGTGCGCAAGGAATTGACGAAGCGCAGCGCGTCATTGCCGGGCGCCATGGTCGCAACGGCGCGCGCGCGGCCGGTCTGAGCGGAGCAGGTGAAGGTTTCCAGCCCCTCGACACCCTGCACGCCATCCCAGAGCGGCGCGCAGATGGCGGTTTCGACATCTTCGGCGGCAGCACCCCTATAGGTCACGGTGATCTCGGCCTCGACCGCGCGGAAATCGGGAAATGTCTCGCGCAAGAGACCGGGTGCTGCAAAGACGCCCGCTGCAAGGAACAACAGAAGCAGCAGGTTTCCCGCCGTCGGGTGGCCAGTGAACCAGCGGATCATTGCTGGACCTCGACCGGCGTTAGCGCCATGCCGGGGATGGCCGGAGCGATGTCGTCGATCACCACGCGGTCGCCGGGGGCGAGCCCATCGGTGATGATGACCGAGCCGTCTTGTGCAAAACCGGCGATGACGGGCCGCAACTCCAGCCTGTTATCGGCGCTTGCGATACGCACCATGCCCCCATGGAGTGCCGCTTCGGGGATTGCGATGAGGCCTGACATAGAAGCACCCGAAAAGGCAATCTGCACCTGCATGTTGGGCACCAGCGGCAGGCGCCGGGGCGGGTCCGCGCCTTCATAGGGGTCATCAACCCTGACGATGACCGGCACGGTGCGCGCACGTACATCCAGCGCGCCTTCGATCCGGACAACGCGGGCGGTCCAGATTTGGGTCGGGTCCGACAGCGGGCTGAGCGTCACCTCGATTTGCGTGGCTGGCAGGTCGCGCATCATGTCGGCAAGGGTGATGCCTTCAGGCGCATCTCCCAGCAGGCGGCGAAAGCTGTCGATTGGCAGATGGGCCACGGCTTCGGCCGCTGCGATCCCGTCGGCACGGATCACCACCTGACCGGGGCTGACGGTCTGAAACAGCTCCGCATTTACCTCGGTCACGCGCATGTCGAACGGCGTCGTCAGCGTTGTGCGGTCGAGCGCGCGGCGCGCACGGTCGATGGCGGCCTCGCTGCGCGCGACCTGTGCCGCTATCCGCGCCTCGCGGGATGGGATCAGGGCGAGGGTGTTCTCCAATTCCGCAACCGTGCGGCGGGCCAGAAGCGTGGCGCGCTCGGCCTCGTCGGAGCGTGATTGCGGGACGGTACCCTGTTGGGCCAGGGTCCGGATGCGCGTCAGATCAGCCTCGGCCAGTTCCAAGCGGGCACGTTCCAGATCAAGGATTCGGGCCGTATTGGCCGCCTCGGCGGCCAGTTGAGCACTCTCGGCGGCAAGTGCCGCAAGATCGGCCTGCGATTGCGCAAGCGCCAGTTCGTAATCGGCCGGGTCTATCTGCAACACCTCGGTTCCGGCCGGGATCAGGCGTCCGGCTTCCAGATCAGGATGGCGCCAGATCACCTCGCCCTGCACCTCGGCCACGGCGACCCAGGTGTCGGCCGCCCTTAGATTGCCCCAGGCGGCTGCGGTCGGGCGGATATCCTCCGCTGCGACCGTCGTCACCCGGACGGGCAGGCCGGGCGCGCGCCCTTCGATCTGCGCCGGACCAGGTGCGTTCGAGACCATCCAGATCGCAACCGCAGCACCAAGAGCAATGGGCGGAATGGCAAGAAGTGGGCCCAGACGCATGGGCTCAGTCCTGCGCACGGCGCATCCGCGCCAGCGTTCCGTCACGCAACACGAACTGATGGTAGAGCGCGCCGACCACATGCAGGGCGACTAAAGCCAGCAGGACAATCTTCAACACATTGTGCCCCTGCGCTGCGGCTTCGACCCCGCCGAACCACGCGACGGACCCGCTGAGCGGCATCAGGATCATCAGCGCGTAAAGGCCCACATGGGTAAGCTTGGCGAGAATGCCCTGGACTTTGCTGGCCTCGATCGCTGGGGGCACCCCGCGCCGCGCGCGCAGGGTCAACCGCCACAGCGCGAAGATCATCACCAGCGCGCCGCCCGCAACGTGGGCAAGGACCAGCGGGTCGAATCCTGCCTCCAGCCCATCCGTGATGCGGTCCCAGGCAGCCGACATCGCGTCCTTGAAGAGATATTGCTGCGCGATCAACGCGAAGACGAGCCAATGCAGCGCGATCTGCAGGCGGGAATAGCCGGTGGGGGCGTTTGTAGCGGGCATGGCGAGGATCCTTTCGGTCTGAGCGCGCGACTCGGGATGGAACTTGCGGTTGGCAACAGTATATGTTAGTGAGTTATAACTAACAAGAGGTGACGCATGTCAGGCCGTCAAAGTGCTGAAGAGAGAAAGGCGCAAATCGTGGCCGAGGTTCTGCGACTGGCCGATGAGATCGGACCCGACCGGCTGAGCACCACAGATGTTGCGCGTGCCATCGGCCTCAGTCAGCCTGCGATCTTCAGGCATTTCCCCACCAAGGGCGCGCTCTGGCTGGCGGTGGCCGAGGATATCGCTGACCGGTTGCAGAGTTACTGGGCTGTGGCCGAGGCGGGGGCCACCGGGCCGCACGCGCGCCTGAAAGCGCTGATCGGTGCGCAACTGACAGCCATTGCTGAAACGCCTGCCCTGCCGTCAATCCTGTTCTCGCGCGAGTTGCAGGTGGACAATCCAGCCCTGCGAGACGTGTTCCGGGGGCTTCTGGGCGCTTTTCAGGGCCGCCTTGTTGCCGTGATCCGTGATCTTCAGGCTGCGGGCGATCTGAAGCGCGACGTCAGCCCAGAGGATGTCGCCATCCTGCTGACCTCGCTGGTGCAAGGTGTCGCCATCCGCTGGACGCTCGGCGCCCGGGGCTTTGCGCTCGTGCCTGAGGGGTTGCGGCTGTTTGACGTGCAGACGGAACTTCTACGCGCTAAGGAGGGCGCTTGCGATGCCTAGAACCAGTCTGATGCTCCGCATAGCGGGCGGTGTTGCGATTGCCTTTGGCGTGCTGACCATTTTCTCTGGTGGCCGAACATTGCTCGGATCAGCTGACATGGGGGCAGTCGTACCCTTCGTGCTGTGGTTCAACACGCTGGCCGGGCTCGCCTATGTCGTCGCGGGTCTCGGCCTGTGGCAGGGGCGGCGATGGGCCTGGCCACTATCGTTCGTGATCTTCGCCGCAACGCTGCTGATTTTCGCAGCGTTCGGTTTGCATGTGGCGCAGGGTGGAGTTTTCGAGATGCGTACCGTGTACGCCATGGCCCTGCGCAGCGCGGTCTGGGGCTGGATTGCGTGGGCGGCGCGTCAGGCGTTTTCCGGTCGGTAAACGCAATCGGCCAGGGTGCTGCGGTTTAGATCGGCGACAAAGGCCGCCTCTGCATGAGCCAGCCGCGCTTTCAACCGGCATTGCGGCGTCAAGGTGCAGCTGTTGGTGCCGGCGGCGAAGCACTCCACCAGAGCCTGATCGGCTTCGAGAGCCGCCACCACATTGCCCAGGCGGATGTCCTCGGGCGCGCGTGCCAGCATGGCGCCACCCCCGCCGCCACGCCGGGTCTCCAGAAGACCTGCCGCGGCAAGCGCTGAGATCACCTTGGCCAGATGGTTGCGGGAGACGCGGAATTCATCGGCGAGTTCCGACGTGGTGAAGGCCCGGTCGGGTGCGCCCGCCATCCGCATCAGAACGCGCAGGCCGTAATCGGTGAAAGAGGTGAGGCGCAAGATCACGCTCCTGATTTGGTAGTTGAAGTGCGCATTCAAGGGTGGTATGCGCACCCTAAGTACCAATTCGCTGCGGCCCGCGCAAGGACCGCGCGACGCACGAGGGAAAGGACCCGCGATGAAAGACCTCCCCGAAGCGGATGTCCCGCAGGACACCGGCGCGCTGATCGACCATATCCTGACACGCTATCACGAGATGCACCGGGAGGATCTCGCCTCGCTCATGCCATTGGCCGACCGGGTCGAGCGGGTGCACGCGGACGATCCCGACGCGCCCACGGGGCTCGCCGCCGCCGTCCGGACGCTCGCCGGCGAGATGGAGGATCACATGATGAAGGAGGAGATGATTCTGTTTCCGGCCATGCGCGCGGGCGGCGGGCCGGGCATCGAGCACCCGATCGCGGTGATGCGGGCCGACCATGACGACCACGCCGAGAACATCGCGCTGATCCGGCGGCTCACCTGCGACTTGACGCCGCCTGAGCACGCCTGCGGCTCCTGGCGCTCGCTCTATGGCGGCCTGTCGGCGCTGTTCGACGACCTTGCTGCCCATATCGCGTTGGAGAATGACGTGCTGTTCCCGCGATTCGAGCAAGCTTGAGGCGAAGATGCGGCTTGCGGGAGTGACAGTCGAGGGACGCGGCGGGACGGATCGTCTTCTGCACGCGGTGGCTGACCGGCTAACGCGGGACGGCGTCCGGCTGGTGGGTGCGTTGCGCGCGGCCTCGCCCGATGCCGGATCGGGATCTTGCTACTGCGATCTCTGGCTTCTCCCCAACGGGCCGCGCTGGCGCATCACGCAGGATCTCGGACCCGGCGCCACCGCCTGCCGGATGGATGCGGGCGCCTTCGAGGAGGCCGTCGGGCTGGCGATGTCGCGGCTTCGGACCGGCTGGGCGGACCTCGTGATCCTCAACAAGTTCGGCCTGAGCGAGGCAGAGGGGCGCGGCTTCCGCGCGCTGATCGCCGAGGCGCTGGCCCGCGGCGTTCCTGTCCTGACAGGCCTCTCCGAAACCCACAGGGCCGCGTTCGACCGCTATGCCGATGGCATGGCGACGATTCTCGCACCGACCGAGGCTGCCGTCATGGACTGGTGCAACGCCGCTGTCGTAGCCGTGGCCGAGGAGGGCGCGGTGCCATGAAGGGACAGGGCAGCTATGCCTCACCGCCCTGCATGGCGGCCGAGGTCGACCCGACCTATTTCGATCCGCTGGGCACGGATGCGCAGCAGGCGCGCGATGTCGCGCGCTGGCGCCGGGCCGAGCGGATAAGACTGGCCGGCCTTAGGGAGGGGCTGGGCCAGACAGGACGGGCGCAGGCGAGTAATTCCATCTGCGGTCATCTCGAAACAGTCCTTGCCGCGCGCGGGACCCTCCGGGCGACTGTGCTTGCCGGCTACTGGCCGATCCGAGGAGAACCGGATCTGCGCCCGATCCTGTCCGATCTTCACGCGGCGGGCGTCTGTATCGCGCTGCCGGTGGTGGAGACCCCCGCAGCGCCGGTCGTGTTTCGACGATGGACGCCGGGCATGCGCATGCTGCGCGGTCATTGGCACATCCCCGTTCCGCCGCCCGAGGCGGAGGTTTTGGTGCCCGACATCGCGCTCGCGCCCTGCCTCGGCTGGGACGCGGGTTGTTATCGGCTCGGCTGGGGTGGCGGCTATTACGACCGGACACTGGCCGCGCTCTCGCCGCGGCCCGTCACCATCGGCATCGCGCTGGCGGCAGCCCGACTGACCACAATCTACCCGCAGCCCCATGACATTCCCCTCGACAGGATCGTGACCGAGACGGGCGTATCGGGGGAGCGAAAGGACCCATCATGATCACAACGAGCGAACCAACTGCCCGGTTGCGGCCCGGCGAAGGCGCGATCGCGCGGCTTGCCTGCCTTGTGCTGCAACCGGTCCTGACGCGCGTTGTCCGTCGGGTCGCGGCGCGGCACCCGTCGCTCTTCGCGCGGCTCGGTCCGCACCAGGCGACCGATTTCCTGATCGATCCCGTGGAGCTGCCCTTTGCGCTGCATCTGCGCCCCGACCCGCAGGCGCTGGTCTTCCGCGCCGTGCCGCGCGATGCGACGCCACAGGCCGGGGCCACGATCCGCGGGCGGTTCCTGCTGCTTCTGGAACTGATCGACGCCGAGCAGGATGGCGACGCGGCCTTCTTCTCGCGCGATCTGGAGGTGAGCGGGGACACCGAGGCCGTCGTGCGACTTCGGAACGCGCTCGACGACATGGACGGCTCGCTGGCCGAAGAGACGTCGGCGATGTTCGGGCCAGCCGGACGGGCGGTTCTCGCACGTTTGCGGCGGGCCTATCCGGATGCCACCAAACCGCAGGAATACGCATGAGCCTTGCCGAACTGATCTGCCCCGCGGGCACTCCCGCCGCACTGCGCACCGCCGTCGACGCGGGCGCCGATGCCGTTTATTGCGGCTTCCAGGATGCGACCAATGCGCGGAACTTTCCGGGGCTGAACTTCACCCCCGATGAACTGGCCGAGGCGGTGACCTATGCCCATACGCGCGGCACCAAGGTGCTCCTGGCGCTGAACACCTATCCGCCCGCGGGCAAGGTGGATCTCTGGCGGCAGGCGGCGGACACCGGCGCGCGGCTGGGCGTGGATGCGTTCATCGTCGCCGACATGGGCGTTGCCGACTACATCGCCCGGACGTATCCGGGCATCAGGCTGCACCTGTCGGTGCAGGCCGCGGCCTCATCGCCCGAGGCGATCCGCTACTATTGCGAGAATTTCGGCATAAAGCGCGTGGTCCTGCCGCGCATCCTGACAATTCCCGAGATCCGCGAGATCCGCCGCGAAATTCCCTGCGAGATCGAGACCTTTATCTTCGGCAATCACGGGCTGATGGTCGAGGGGCGCTGCAGCCTGACCAACTACTTGACGGGTCAATCCACGAACATGGACGGCGTGTGCTCGCCTGCCTCAGATGTGGAATATGTGCGCGACGCCGACGGGTCGATGTCCTCGCAGCTGGCGGGTTTCACCATCGACCGTTTCGGGCCCGAGGAAAAGGCCGGCTATCCCACCATCTGCAAGGGCCGCTACACCGCGCCCCATCGCCCCGAGGGCTACTACGCCTTCGAGGAACCCGTCAGCCTGAATCTGTCGCGGCTCCTGCCAGAATTGATCGAGGCGGGCGTACATGCCTTCAAGATCGAAGGGCGTCAGCGGTCGAAGAGCTATGTCCGCGGCGTTGTGCGCGCGTTCCGCGCAGCGGTAGACGACATCAAGGCGGGACGCGACGCAAACATCGCCGACCTGATCGCCCTGACCGAGGGGCAGAAACAGACCCAGGGCGCCTTCGAGACAAAGAAATGGCGGTGAAGACCATGACGAAACTGACGCTCGGCCCCATCGCCTATCACTGGCCCGCAGACGCCAGGCGTGACTTCTATGCGCGCATCGCCGACGAGGCGCCCGTGGATGAGGTTTATCTGGGCGAGGTGATCTGCTCCAAGCGCGCGCCCTTCCACGAGGCAGACCTGCCCGCCACGATCGAGCGACTGGAACGCGCAGGCAAGACCGTGATCCTGTCGACGCTGGCCGAGGTCATGCTGAAGCGCGAACGCAAGGCAACCGAGGATCTGGCCGCGATGGAGGCGCCCGAGATCGAGATCAACAATGCCGCTGGCCTCTTTGCGCGCGGCAAACGCCCACACCGGATCGGCCCCTTCATGAACGCCTATAACGAGGCGACCATCGCCTGGATGGCCGGGAAGGGCGCGACCCATGTCTGCCTACCGGCCGAGATGCCGGCCCCGGCCATCGCCGCCGCGGCGCGGAACGCGGGCGCGCTGGGGCTCGGCGTCGAGGTGCAGGTCTACGGCCGCGCCTCTCTGGCGGTGTCGGCGCGATGCTATCACGCCCGCGCGCACGGCCGCACCAAGGACAATTGCCAGTTCGTCTGTGAAGAAGACCCCGACGGCATGCCGCTCCGCACCCGCGACGACAGGCCGATCCTGCGGGTGAACGGCATCCAGACCCTTTCGGAAAGCTATATCGACCTGCTCCCCGAGGCTGCCCGTCTGGTTGCCGATGGCGTGACGCACCTGCGGCTGACGCCACAGACGGTGGACATGGTCGCGGTGACGCAGGTGTTCCGCGATGTGCTCGATGGGCGCATGCCGACTGGCGAAGCCGATTCTCGCCTTGCGATGTTGAGCGGGGATGCGGGCCTGAGTAACGGTTTCTATCATGGCACGGCAGGCTACCGCCGCATTGCCGCCGCCGCGCCGACCTGAGCGCGCAAAGGACGCCAGAAATGACCTCGACCGCCGAACAAATGCGCGCCTGGACCGGACCCGCGATCCTGACCTACGGGTTCCGCCCGTTCTTCTTCGGCGCGGCGATCTGGGCTGCGCTGGCGATGGTGCTTTGGGTGCCGATGCTGTTAGGGCACCTGATGTTGCCCACAGCCTTCGACCCCGTGTCATGGCACGCGCACGAGTTCCTCTACGGGTATCTCGGCGCTGTCGTCGCAGGCTTTCTACTGACTGCGGTGCCAAACTGGACGGGGCGCCTGCCGATCGTCGGCTGGCCGCTGGGCGGACTTGCGGCGCTGTGGTTTGCGGGGCGCGTTGCGGTGATCTTCTCGGAGGGGTTGCCGGCGCTGCTGGTGGCGGCGGTCGACCTGGCCTTCCCGGTCATGCTGGCCACGGTCATCGGGCGCGAGATCGTGGCGGGTCGGAACTGGCGCAATCTGATCGTGCTGGGGATGCTGGTCGTCTTTGCCCTAGGCAACGCGCAGTTTCATTGGGAGGCTGCGCGAGGCGAGTACGCCGCACAGGGCTATGGCCTGCGGCTGGGCCTCGGCGCAGGCATCTTGATGATTTCAGTGATCGGCGGGCGGATCGTGCCCTCCTTCACCCGCAACTGGCTTGTGAAACGGCGCAGCGCCGTCCTGCCCGTGGCGCCGATGCAGTCCTTCGACAAGGGGGCGCTCGCGGCTCTTCTGGTGGCCCTTTTGCTCTGGGTTGCGCTGCCTCTGGGGACGCTGACCGGGTTCGCGCTTGCGCTGGCAGGCGTGTTGCACGCCCTGCGATTGGCCCGTTGGGCCGGGCACCACACCTTCGCCGAGCCGCTGGTGACTGTGTTGCACGCAGGCTATACCTTCGTGCCGCTCGGGGCTCTCGCATTGGCCGCAGAAATCTTGGCTCCCGGATCCTTCGGAATGGCGAGCGCGCAGCATTTCTGGATGGCGGGGGCAATCGGCTTGATGACACTGGCCGTGATGACACGCGCCACGCTTGGTCATACCGGGCAGGACCTGAAGGCGGGAGCAGGGACCGTCGTGATCTATCTGGCCCTGATACTGTCCGTATTCGCGCGGGTCGCGGGCGGTGTATGGCCCGAATTTTCCAGCCCGTTGCACACGGTGTCCGGGCTGTCGTGGATCGTCGCCTTCGGCAGCTTTGCGGTCATTTACGGCGGGCTTTTGCTACGTCTGCCCGCCGCCAAGCGGATCTGAGGCGCGCACCGATGGGATGGTTCGAGTTCGCCTTGGCCTATGTCGTGTTCTTCCTGTCGCATTCCTTGCCCGTGCGCCCGCCGTTGCGGCCTCGGCTTCAGGCCCGACTAGGCGCTTCCGGCTTCACACTGGCCTATTCCGCCTTGTCGCTGGCGGTGCTTTCCTGGTTGATCGGGGCGGCGGGTCGCGCACCGCATGTGACCCTTTGGGACTGGGCGCCATGGCAGGTCCATGTTCCACTGACAGTCATGGGGCCGGTCTGTCTGATCCTTGCGCTCTCAATCGGCCGGCCCAACCCGTTCTCGTTCGGGGGTGCCCGCAACGACCAGTTCGACCCGGCGCGGCCGGGCATCGTCCGCTTGTCCCGTCATCCGCTGCTTCTTGCGTTGGCGCTTTGGGCGGCGGCCCATGCCGTGCCCAATGGAGATCTGGCCCACGTTATCCTGTTCGGCACCTTCGCCGCCTTCGCGCTGCTGGGAGGCCGACTGATCGACCGGCGCAAACGCCGTGAGATGGGGCCAGAGTGGCAACGGATGCGTGATCGCGTGGCGGACGCGCCGCTCGTCTCGGCGTCCCCGTCGGGGGGCACTCTCCTGCGGCTTGCGGCAGGCATTGCGCTTTACGGGGCGCTGCTCTGGGCGCATCCATTTCTTTTTGGAGTCAGCCCGCTTCCCTGAACGTCAATCCTTGATGTCTTCGATCCAGGTCTTCGCGGCGACGGCACGAGGCAGGCCAAGCGGGCCGATGGCCAGCATCGCCACCTGCATGATCGCCTCAGCCTCAATCCCCTCCGATCTGGCGCGCCGGGTGTGGGAATGGACCGCGCCTTCGGAGCCCGCGCCAATCGCGAGGGCGAGCTTGACGAGGCGCTTCTCGCGATCCGTCAGGGGGCCGCATTCGGCTGTTGCCTTGCCCAAAGCAGCATAGGCCTTCCAGACATCGGGGTGTTCCTCAGCGAGATCTCCGGCGGCGCCGGGCATGGATTTGGTCATCTGTCAGTCCCTCAGGTTGAAAAGTCATCAATCAGTGGATTTGGTTTCGCAAAGCGCTCAAGGTCCGCCTGGTTGTCGATGGCGATGCGGGTGCCGGTCACGGTAACGCCGTAGGGCTGCAGGCCCTTGAAGGCGCGGCTGAGATTTTCAGGGGTCATCCCCAGCACGGAGGCCAGGCGCCGCTTCTCGAAATCCAGTTCGAACGCGGCCCCGCCGCCGGCGTGCCTTTGTTGCCTGAGCAGGTAGTTCGCGAGCCGCTCGAGCGAGGTTCTGAGTTTCAGATCCTTCTGCGCCTTGATGACCGAGCGATAGCACTGCGCCAGTTCCGTGACGATCGCACGGGCAAAGTTGCCGTCGGCATCAAAGATCGCGCGCACGTCCTGACTGGGGATCAGCGCGATCCGGCTTTTCTCGAGCGTGCGGGCCGACATCAGGTAGGGCGCATCCTTGATGGTCGCGGCAAGAATGAAGGTCGAGATCGGGCGGACAGTCGCCATGCTGGTGTCTCGGCCATTCCAAGTCGAAAACAGATCGACCGAGCCCGAAACGACGATATGAAGAAAATCGCTCGGTTCTCCTTCAGTGATCAATTCGATCTGTGCAGGGAAATTCTGCACATAGGCGCCCCGCATCAAGGATGTGAAATTATCATCTGCCATCTGCGCAAAGAGATCGAGTTTTCGAATATCCCGGTATTCGGAATCGGGCATGTCGCTCCCCCTTCAACTTTTTTCCCTTAACAAATGTCATCAAATCAATTGATATATGTCAACCCTTCGGTTGACCCTCGCGACCGTAGCCTTGATCTGCGCCCGCGCACCGGATGACATATTTCTGTAAGCCATTTATTTCGTTATCTTTTTCCCGGTTTTGTGATCTAGATCAAGTCACGAGCGTCGCTGCAGCGTCAGGTCTGGCACTGATCCCCTCGCAGGGGTGAATGACTTATTTTGCCGGAGACCCGCCATGCAGACCGTTGCAACAGCCTCACGCGCCGATCAAACGCGCGCCCTGAGCCTGAGCACGATCGCCTTTACCGCCTGTTTCGCGGTCTGGACGATCTTTTCCATCATCGGTGTCGCCATCAAGGCCGAGCTTGGCCTGAACGACACCCAGTTCGGCCTGCTGGTCGCCACCCCGATCCTGACCGGATCGGTCACCCGCCTGTTTCTCGGCGTCTGGACCGAGAAGTACGGCGGGCGGCTGGTGTTTTCGAGCCAGATGATCCTGACGGCGCTGGCCACATGGGCGCTGACGCTGGCCGACAGCTATATCATGTATCTGATTGCTGCTCTTGGCATCGGCCTCGCGGGCGGGTCGTTCATCATCGGCGTGGCCTATGTCAGCCGCTGGTATGACGCGGGACACCAGGGCACGGCGCTGGGTATCTTCGGCGCGGGCAACGTCGGCGCAGCGGTCACCAAGTTCGTCGCGCCCTTCGTCATGGTCGCCTATGGCTGGCACGGTGTGGCCTATGTCTGGGCGGCGGGGCTCGCCATCATCGGCGTTTTGTTCTTCCTTCTGGCCAAGGACGACCCCGAACTGGTCGAACGCCGCAAGACCGGCACCAAGGCACCGTCGCTGGCGAAGCAGTTCGCGCCGCTGAAGAACCTCCAGGTCTGGCGCTTCTCCCTCTACTACTTCTTCGTCTTCGGTGCCTTCGTGGCACTTGCGCTCTGGATGCCGCACTACCTGATCGACGTCTACGGCATCGACGTGCGCTTCGCGGGCATGGCGGCGGCTTCCTTCAGCCTCTCGGCCTCGCTGTTCCGCGCCTATGGCGGCGTGCTGTCGGACAAGTTTGGCGCGCGCAGGGTCATGTACTGGACCTTCGGCTTTTCGCTGCTGTTCCTGTTCATGCTGAGCTATCCGCCCACGGACTACGTCATCCAGGGTAAGGACGGCGCCATCGCCTTCTCAACTCAGATGGGTCTGTGGCCCTTCATCGTCACGCTCTTCGCTCTTGGCTTTTTCATGAGCCTCGGCAAGGCGGCCGTCTTCAAGCACATCCCTGTCTACTACCCGAAACACGTGGGCGCTGTCGGCGGGCTTGTCGGCATGATCGGGGGCCTTGGCGGGTTCGTCCTGCCGATCGCCTTCGGCGCACTCCTCGATCTCACGGGCATCTATACGTCATGCTTTGCGCTGCTCTTCGGACTGGTCGCCATCGCTCTGACCTGGATGCACCTGTCGATCCGCGCGATGGAGCGCGCTGCTCATGGTGAAGTGCTCGACCAGCTGCCGCAGCTGCCCGAGATGCAGGATATTCACCATCCCGAACGCACCGCCATGCCGCGCGTGCTGGAGGATTGGCGGCCGGAGGACCAACAATTCTGGGCCGAAAAGGGCCGTGCCGTTGCACGCCGCAACCTGTGGATCTCGATCCCCGCGCTTCTGCTGGCCTTCTCGGTCTGGATGGTGTGGTCGGTGGTCGTCGCGCGCTTGCCCGCCATCGGGTTCGACTTCACCCCCGGCCAGTTGTTCTGGCTGGCGGCCTTGCCAGGCCTGTCGGGCGCGACGCTGCGCATCTTCTACAGCTTCATGGTGCCGATCTTCGGCGGGCGGCTCTGGACGACGCTGTCGACAGCCTCGCTTCTGCTGCCCGCGATGGGCATCGGATACGCGGTGCAGAACCCCGAGACGCCTTACCTGATCTTCCTCGTGCTGGCGCTGCTTTGCGGCTTCGGCGGCGGCAACTTCGCCTCGTCGATGGCCAATATCGGCTACTTCTTCCCGAAGGCCGAAAAGGGCAACGCACTGGCGCTGAATGCCGGGCTGGGCAATCTGGGCGTGTCGGTGATGCAGTTCCTCGTGCCCATCGTCATCACGGCGGGTGTCTTCGGGGCCATCGGCGGCGAGCCCGTGACCCTGTCGGACGGTGGGCAGCTTTGGATGCAGAACGCCGGCTTCGTCTGGGTGCCCTTCATCCTCGCAGCGACCATCGCCGCCTGGCTGGGCATGAACGACATCGCCGATGCGCGCGCCAGCTTTGCCGACCAGGCGGTGATCTTCGGACGCAAGCAGAACTGGCTGATGTGCATTCTCTACACTGGCACCTTCGGCAGCTTCATCGGGTATTCGGCCGGTTTCCCGCTGCTGACGCGGCTGGCCTTCCCGGATGTGAACGCCCTGAACTACGTGTTCCTTGGACCGCTGGTCGGTGCGCTGAGCCGCGCCGGAACCGGGTGGATCTCGGACAAGTTCGGCGGTGGGCGAGTGACCTTCTGGACCTTCGCGCTGATGATCGTGGCCACCTTCGGCGTGATCTCCTTCCTCGGACTCGGCTCCTTCGTCGGCTTCTTCGCCTGCTTCATGGCCCTGTTCTTCCTGACCGGTGTGGGCAATGCCTCCACCTTCCAGATGATCCCGGTCATCATGGGCCGCGAAATTCCGCGCCTGATGCCGCACTTGGGTACTGAAGAGCGCAAGCGGCAGATCGCGATGGAGTCCGGCGCGATCGTGGCCTTCACTTCGGCGATCGCGGCCTACGGCGCCTTCTTCATCCCCAAGGCCTACGGGACATCCATCGCGATGACCGGATCTGCCGTTGGGGCGCTGTGGGGTTTCCTGATCTTCTACGTGATCTGCGTCGTCATCACCTGGGTGGTCTACACGCGCCCCGGCGGCCTTCTCCACGACATCGAACATGGCCGCACGCCGCAGGGCACCGCAGCCCAGCCCGCTGAATGATCCAGTTGATTTCCCGGGCGGCGGCGCTCGCCGCCCGGACCCAGACACCCGAAAGGACAGCCCAATGAGCCATCTGCTCGACAAACTGAACTTCTTCCAGAGCAAGGAACTGGAGCAATTCTCCGACGGTTGGGGTCAGACCACCCGCGAGAACCGCGACTGGGAGGACACCTACCGGAACCGCTGGCGACACGACAAGATCGTCCGCTCGACGCATGGGGTGAACTGCACCGGGTCGTGTTCGTGGAAGATCTATGTCAAGTCCGGCATCGTCACCTGGGAGACCCAGCAGACCGACTATCCGCGCACCCGCGCGGGCCTGCCCAACCACGAACCGCGCGGATGCGCGCGGGGAGCGTCCTACAGCTGGTATCTCTATTCCGCCAACCGCGTGAAGAACCCGCTGATCCGTGGCGCTCTTATGCGGGCGTGGCGGAAGATGCGCGAGACCATGACGCCGGTGGCCGCCTGGGCCGCGATCCAGGGCGATCCCGCCCTGCGCAACGCGATCAACAAGACCCGCGGCAAGGGCGGCTTCGTGCGGGCAAGCTGGGACGAAGCGACCGAGATCATCGCCGCTGCCAACGCCTATACCGCGAAGACCTACGGGCCCGACCGCGTCTTCGGTTTCTCGCCGATCCCGGCCATGTCGATGGTCAGCTACGCCGCGGGTTCGCGCTACCTGTCGCTTCTGGGCGGCACCTGCATGTCGTTCTACGACTGGTACTGCGACCTGCCGCCCGCTTCTCCCCAGACCTGGGGCGAACAGACCGACGTGCCGGAATCGGCTGACTGGTACAACGCGGGCTTCTTGATGCTTTGGGGCTCGAACGTGCCGCAGACCCGCACACCCGACGCCCATTTCTACACCGAGGTGCGCTATCGTGGCACGAAGTCGGCCGTGGTCAGCCCCGACTATTCGGAAGCCGCCAAGTTCGGCGACATCTGGCTGAACCCGCAAGCGGGCACCGACGCGGCGCTGGCGATGGCCATGGGCCATGTGATCCTGCGCGAATTCCACCTCGACCGGCAGGCCGAGTATTTCGAGGACTACGCCCGCAAGTATACCGACATGCCGATGCTGGTGCGGCTGGATGAAAAGGACGGCCACCTCGTGCCGGGCCGGATGCTGCGGGCCGACGATTTCGACGGCAAGCTGGGTGAGAAGAACAACCCCGACTGGAAGACCGTCGCCTATGACGAGACGTCTGGCCAGATCGTGGCACCCAACGGGTCCATCGGCTTCCGCTGGGGTGAAGAGGGCAAGTGGAACCTCGAAGAGCGGGCGAAAGGGGCAGAGGCAAAGCTGCGCCTCAGCCAGATCCTCGACGAGGATCATGATGAGGTCGTGGGCGTCGATTTCCCGTATTTCGGCGGTGCTGCCACGGGCGATTTCGTCAAGTGCGACCACCCCGAGTTGCTGACCCGGAACATTCCGGCGCGACGCGTGAAACTGGCCGACGGATCCGAAGCGCTGGTTGCCACCGTGTTCGACCTCTTCTGCGCCAACTACGGCCTCGACCGGGGCCTGGGCGGCGACTGGGTGTCGAAGGACTTCGACGACGACAGCCCTTACACCCCCGCATGGGCCGAAAAGATCACCGGCGTGGAGCGCGAAAAGATCATCGCGGTTGCGCGGGAATTCGCGGGCAACGCCGAAAAGACCCATGGCAAGAGCATGGTCATCCTCGGGGCCGGTCTGAACCACTGGTACCACATGGACATGAACTATCGCGGCATCATCAACATGCTGGTGATGTGCGGCTGCATCGGGCAGGAAGGCGGCGGCTGGTCGCATTACGTGGGTCAGGAAAAGCTGCGCCCGCAGACCGGCTGGCAGCCGCTGGCCTTCGCGCTCGACTGGAACCGACCGCCGCGGCACATGAACTCGACCTCGTGCTGGTACGCGCACACCGACCAGTGGCGCTATGAGACGCTGCGCGCTGGTGAAATCCTGTCGCCGACCGCACCCGAAGGTGACTGGGACATCTCCCTGATCGACTACAACATTCGCGCGGAACGGATGGGCTGGCTGCCCTCGGCACCGCAGTTGAAAACCAACCCGCTGGAAGTCTCCAAAGCCGCAAAGAAGGCCGGGAAGGAGATCAAGGACTACGTCGCCGAACAGCTGAAATCCGGCGATCTGGAAATGTCCTGTCAGGATCCGGACGCCCCGGAAAACTGGCCGCGCAACCTGTTCGTCTGGCGCTCGAACCTTCTGGGATCGTCTGGCAAGGGGCACGAATACTTCCTCAAGCACCTCTTGGGCACCGACCACGGTGTCATGGGCAAGGACCTTGGCGAGGAAGGCGGCGTGATGCCGAAGGAAGCCCGCTGGCACGACGAAGCGCCGAAGGGCAAGCTCGACCTGCTGGTCTGCATCGACTTCCGCATGTCCACGACGGCGGTCTATTCCGACATCGTTCTGCCGACGGCGTCCTGGTACGAAAAGGACGACCTGAACACCTCGGACATGCACCCGTTCATCCACCCGCTTCAAGCGGCGGTGGACCCGGCCTACGAATCGAAATCGGACTGGGAGATCTTCAAGGCCATCGCGAAGAAATTCAGTGAAGTCGCGCCCGAGGTGCTGGGTGTGGAAACCGACATCGTCCAGCTGCCGCTTCTGCATGACACGGCCGCCGAACTGGCGCAGGCTCATGTGAAGGACTGGAAGAAGGGCGAATGTGACCTGATCCCCGGCAAGACGGCGCCCAACTACATCGCGGTCGAGCGGGATTATCCGAACCTCTACAAAAAGTTCACCTCGGTCGGGCCGCTGCTGGAGAAGCTCGGCAACGGTGGCAAGGGGATCAACTGGGACACCAAGACCGAGGTCAAGCACCTGCGCGACCTGAATGGTGTCGTGCTGGACGATGGCGTGTCCAAGGGCCAGCCGAAACTCGAAACCGCCATCGACGCGGCCGAGATGATCTTGATGCTTGCGCCCGAAACCAACGGCGAGGTGGCCGTGAAGGCCTGGGAAGAACTGGAGAAGCCTACGGGGCAGCACCATGCCCACCTTGCGGAGGGCGCGCACCACACCAAGATCCGCTTCCGCGATATCGCCGCCCAGCCGCGCAAGATCATCTCCAGCCCCACCTGGTCGGGCATCGAGAGCGAGGAGGTCTGCTACAACGCCGGCTACACCAACGTCCACGAACTGATCCCGTGGCGGACCCTCACGGGGCGCCAACAGCTTTACCAGGATCATGAATGGATGCGGGCCTTCGGCGAAGGGTTCGTCAGCTACCGCCCGCCGGTGGACCTCAAGGCCATCACCGCAGCCGTCAACAACGACGCGGCCGAGGGCAGCCCGCACGTGGTGCTGAACTTCATAACGCCGCACCAGAAATGGGGCATCCACAGCACCTATACCGATAACCTCTTGATGCTGACGCTGAACAGGGGCGGACCGGTGGTCTGGATGTCCGAGGTGGACGCGGCCAAGGCGGGCCTTGTCGATAACGACTGGGTCGAGGCCTACAACACCAACGGCGCGCTGACCGCGCGGGTGGTGGTGTCCCAGCGCATCAAGCAGGGGACGCTGTTCATGTATCACGCGCAGGAAAAGATCGTGAACACGCCCGGCTCGGAAAAGACGGGCAATCGCGGCGGCATCCACAACTCGGTGACCCGCGCCACACTGAAACCCACGCACATGATCGGCGGCTACGCGCAGCTGTCCTACGGCTTCAACTACTACGGCACCGTGGGCAGCAACCGCGACGAGTTCGTGATCGTGCGGAAAATGAAGAAGATCGACTGGCTCGACAAACCCGCAAGCCGGTCCGCAACCCAGAACGTGGAGGCAGCGGAATGAGAGTTCGTGCGCAAATCGGCAAGGTCCTGAACCTCGACAAATGCATCGGGTGTCACACCTGCTCGGTCACCTGCAAGAATGTGTGGACGACGCGCGAAGGTGTCGAATACGCGTGGTTCAACAACGTCGAGACCAAGCCCGGCACCGGCTATCCGACGGACTGGGAGAACCAGAAGCGCTGGAACGGCGGCTGGGTGCGCTCGGCCTCGGGCAAGCTGCATCCCAAGCAGGGGTCGAAATGGCGGATCCTGGCGAACATCTTCGCCAACCCGGCCATGCCCGAGATCGACGACTACTACGAGCCGTTCGATTTCGACTACGACCACCTGAAATCGGCGCCCGACATGACCGCGTTCCCCACCGCGAGGCCCCGCTCGAAGATCACGGGTGAGCGGATGGAGAAGATCGAGAAGGGCCCGAACTGGGAGGAAATCCTCGGTGGCGAATTCTCGAAGCGGTCTCAGGACTACAACTTCGATCAGGTCCAGAAGGATATCTATGGAGAGTATGAAAACACCTTCATGATGTATCTGCCTCGGCTCTGCGAGCACTGCCTCAACCCGACCTGCTCGGCGTCCTGTCCCTCGGGTGCCATCTACAAGCGCGAGGAGGACGGCATCGTCCTGATCGACCAGGAGAAGTGTCGCGGCTGGCGGATGTGCATCTCGGGCTGCCCCTACAAGAAGGTCTATTACAACTGGGATACCGGCAAATCCGAGAAATGCACATTCTGCTATCCGCGCATTGAATCCGGCCAGCCCACGGTCTGCTCGGAAACCTGCGTCGGACGCATCCGCTATCTGGGTGTGATCCTTTATGACGCAGACAAGATCGAAGCTGCGGCCAGCGCCGAGCGCGAGACCGATCTCTACGGTGCGCAGCTCGACGTGTTCCTCGATCCGAACGACCCCGAGGTGATTGCCGCCGCCCGCCGCGACGGTGTGCCCGAGGACTGGATCGAGGCGGCCAAGGTCAGCCCGGTCTGGAAGATGGCGATGGACTGGAAGGTCGCCTTCCCGCTGCACCCCGAATACCGGACGCTGCCGATGGTGTGGTACATCCCGCCGCTCAGCCCGATCCAGAACGCCGCTCAGGCGGGACAGATCGCGATGAGCGACCAGATGCCCGACGTTCGGTCGCTGCGCATCCCCGTCAAATACCTCGCCAACATGCTGACGGCGGGGGACGAGGAACCCATCGTGCACGCCCTCGAACGCATGTCCGCGATGCGGCTCTACATGCGGGCGCTCAGCGTGGAGGGCGTGCGGGACGAGGCGATCGCCGCCCGGGTCGGCATGTCGGGCCCGGTGATCGAGGACATGTACAAGATCATGGCCATCGCCGACTACGAGGACCGTTTCGCGATCCCCACGGCGCACCGCGAACAGAACGAGCATGGCGCCGACATCCGCGGCGGCTGCGGCTTCACCGACGGCAACGGCTGTTCCACCGGCGAGGCGGGCAAGACGACGCTCTTCGGCGGCAAGAAGAAAAAGTTCGCCCTTCCGCAGGAGACCTTCTGATGCTGGACCGTTCCCTGAAAGCCCTGTCGCTGATCCTGAGCTATCCCTCGCGGGAACTTCAGGAGGCGATGCCCGACATCGGCGCCGTCCTTGCCGACGATTCCCGCATCACCGCCGAGACACGGGCTGCACTGCGCTCGTTGACCGATGGCTTCGCAGACGCTGACCTCTACGATCTGCAGGAGAGTTATGTGATGCTCTTCGACCGCTCGCGAACGCTGTCGCTCAATCTTTTCGAGCACGTCCACGGCGAAAGCCGGGACCGGGGCGGCGCCATGGTCAGCCTGATCGAGACCTACCGGGAGGGCGGGTTTGAACCCGCCACCTCGGAACTGCCGGACCACCTGCCGGTACTGCTGGAATTCCTGTCGACGCGTCCCTTCGCCGAAGTGCAGGAAACCTTGGCGGACGCGGCGCATATCCTCGATGCTCTCGCTGCCCGGCTCGTCCGGCGCGACAGCGGATATGCCGCTGCGTTCGCCGCTCTTTCCCAGCTCGCCGACACGCAGGCCGACGCCGAAGCGGTGGCCGAGATGCTGGCCCAGCCCGACGATGATCCGACCGACCTGGAGGCGCTCGACGCTGTCTGGGAGGAAACGGAAGTCACCTTCGGCCCCGATCCGAACGCCGGTTGTCCGCAGGTCCGCGACATGCTCGCGGCGATGGACAAACCGACCCCGCAACAATTGAACAGGAGCGCATGACATGTTCGGCGACTTCGACATCAACTTCGTCATCTTCGGGGTCATGCCCTATGTCGCGCTGACGATCTTCCTCGTGGGGTCGATCGTGCGCTACGAGCGGGACCCCTTCACCTGGAAGAGTTCCTCGAGCCAGCTCCTGCGGCGCAAGCAGCTGATCTGGGGCTCGATCCTGTTCCACGTCGGCATCCTGACCGTGTTCTTCGGGCACCTTATCGGCCTCTTCACGCCGATCTGGGTCCTGGATGCCATCGGCATTCCCTATGCGCTGAAGCAATGGATGGCGGTCCTGATCGGTGGGCCCGCCGGCATCGCGGCCCTGATCGGATCGACCATGCTGATCCATCGCCGCCTGGTCGATCCGCGCATCCGCGTGACATCGACCTTCCCCGACATCCTGATCATGGTTTTGATCTGGCTTCAGCTGGCCATCGGCCTGCTGACGATCACCCAGACACTGCAGCACATGGACGGGTCGGAAATGGTCCGCTTCATGACCTGGTCGCAGAGCGTGGTCAGCTGGAACATCAACGCCTGGGTTACCGTGGTCGACGTGCACTGGCTCTACAAGCTGCACATCTTCCTGGGTCTGATCATAACGGCGTTGTTTCCGTTCACGCGGCTGGTGCACATCTGGTCGGGCTTTGCCGCTCCGTTCCGCTACCTTCTGACGCGGCCGGGGTACCAGATCGTACGATCGCGGCGGCATCGCCCGCTCGAGGAACGCCGCCGCGCCTATGACAAGGTGCAAGCCAAGCGCGGTCCCACCGCCACGACGCCCGCGGAGTGAGCCAGATGAACGTGGCCCTGTTTCCCGATGTCGTCGTGAACGGCGAAACCATCCCCTCGGCGGCAATCGCCGCCGAGGCCCAGAACCACGAAGCCCCCAAGGACAAGCCGGGCATCGCCTGGCGCAAGGCCGCGCAAGCATTGGCCATCCGCGCACTTCTGTTGCAAGAGGCGAAGCGACGGGGCTTGACGGCCGACCCGCTCGAGCTGGCGCCGGGGCGGTTTGAGACGGACGACGAAGCCCTGATCCGCGCCCTGCTGGACGAGGCGCTCAAGATCGCACCCGTCGGCGAAGATGCCGTGCGCGCGGAATGGGAGAAGGACCCTGCCCGATATCGTTCGGCACCGCTCTGGGATGTTTCGCATATCCTGTGTGCCTGCGATCCGCGCGACGAAACTGAGCGTGGGCTGGCAGAGGCAAGGGCCGTTGCCCTGCTGGCGCGGCTTGGTGGTGACGCCAAGGGGTTCGCCGCTGCAGCCCGCGACAGCGATTGCGGTTCCAAAGCATCCGGCGGTCATCTGGGCCAGCTGGGTCCGGGCGACACCGTGCCCGAGTTCGAGGCGGCGCTGCGCACCCTGACCGATGAGGGCATCACGCCCGCACCTGTCCTGTCGCGGCATGGCTGGCACATTATCCGCCTGAACGCGACGGCGCCTGGGCAGGTGCTGCCCTATGAAACCGTTCGCCCCAAGATCGCGCAGGCGCTGGAGAAAGCCGCCTGGGCCGATGCGTCGAGGGCGTTCGTGGAAAGCCTTGCCAACCAGTCGAGCATCACCGGCGCAAGTCTTGCGCCGATCTGAACCACGCGAAAGGACGTGTCATGCAACCGTCAGAGCCTCTGCTGCGAGGGAGCGGTGAGAAGCCGACGAGCCTGGGCCTGCTTGCTAATCCTCTGGATTTCATCAGCGAAGACCACCTGCGCGAGCGTCAGGTTTGCGCAATGATCGACCGGCTTGCAACGGTGGCCGTTCTCAATCGCCAGGAAGTGGCAACGGTGCTGCGCTTTCTGAACGAGGAACTGAATGTCCACCTGCGCGACGAGGCAGAGGACCTGTTCCCGCTTCTTGCCCGGCGCTGCACGGTTGAGGATGCGATCGAAGGTGTGATCGACCGGATCAGGGCTGATCAGGATGAGGCGATGCGTCTGCTGCCGGACGTGCGTGCAATGCTGGCCGGGTGCCTTGATCGGGGGGGAGATCTGTCCACCATGGAGCGCGGGGTGTTAGCCAGGTTTGCTGGGCACGTGCGCCGCCACTTGGTTGCCGAGAACGCAATTCTCTTGCCGATTGCCCGGGTCCGGTTGACTCGGGCCGATCTGCGGAACCTGTCGAAACACATGCGGTCAAGACGTGGGCTGCCAGATTTTCCGGAGACGACCGATGCTGAATGACCTCCTGGCGCGCAACGTGGCGTGGTCGAAACAACGTCACGACGAGGAGCCTGACTATTTCACCCGCCTTGCCGCGCTTCAGGCGCCCGAGTTCTTCTGGATCGGCTGTTCGGACAGCCGGGTTCCGGCCAACGTGGTCGCGGGGCTCGATCCGGGCGAGGTATTCGTCCATCGCAACGTCGCCAACATCGTTCATTCCTCGGACATGAACCTGCTCTCGGCGCTGGAGTTCGCGGTCGATGCATTGCATGTGCGCGAGATCATCGTTTGCGGCCACTATGGCTGCGGCGGGGTCAAGGCCGCGACCGAGGATCTGCCGCATGGTCTGGCTGATCACTGGCTCGAACCGATCCGGCGCCTGACCCGCGCTTACGCGGTCGATCTGGGGCGCGAAGCCGACCTCGAAGCACAACGCGACCGGCTGGCGGAACTCAATGTGGTCGAGGGCGTGCGGCGTGTCTGCGAGACGCCGATCCTGCAGAGGGCATGGCGCCGCGGAGCCGATGTCCGCGTGCACGGCCTGATTTACGGGCTGAAGGACGGGCGCCTGCGCGATCTCGATTGCAGCATCGGTCCCGGGCACTTCCAGGCCGCCCAATCCACCGAGGAGGCAGTACAATGACTATACATCAAGCCATCACGTCACCGGGCTGCGGCTGTGACAGTCAGGACATGCTTCACGCGCTGATCGGCATCGACGAGGCACTGACCCGGATTGCAGGGCATGTAGCACCGATCGGCCGGACCGAGGCCCTTTCGCTTGACCACGCTTTTGGCCGCGTTCTCGCCAAGCCGGTCCGGTCTCGGTCCATGGCACCGGCTTTCGACAATGCGGCGATGGATGGCTATGCGATCGCCACATCGGCCCTGACTGGCGCCGGACCCTGGGTGCTGCCGGTCGTTGCGCGCGTGCCTGCAGGGCAGGCGTTGACGACACCGGTAGCAGGAGCCGTGGCGGCTCGGATCTTCACGGGCGCACCAATCCCGGATGGCGCGGACGCGGTCGTGATGCAGGAGGAAGTTCAGCGTGACAGGGACGTCATTCATCTATCGCGCCGACCTGAGCCGGGTTTGAACATCCGCCGCGCGGGCAGTGACATGGCCACCGGCGCGACCGTCTTCGACAAGGGACAAAGGCTTGGCCCGAGGGAGATCGCCGCCTGTGCCGCCGCCGGTGCAGGCATCCTGCGCGTTCGGCGCAGGCTGCGCGTGGCACTTCTGGTCACCGGCGACGAGGTGCGCCGCGCTGGTGGCGCGCGTGAGGCCGCCCAGATCTGGGACGTCAACATGCCGATGTTGACGGCAAGCCTTTCAGCTGCGGATGTTGACGTCGTTGCCTCGGATCATGGTGCCGACAACCTTGCCGGCCTTGTCCGTCAATTGGGCGACATGGCGGCGCGGGCCGATCTGGTCATCACCACAGGCGGTATCTCGGTGGGCGAAGAAGACCATGTGAAGCCGGCCGTCACGGCACTTGGCGGCGAAATCCTGTTCAGCGGCGTCGCGATCAAACCGGGAAAGCCGGTGTCGGTCGGGCGCATCGGCAAGGCGCACTGGCTTGGATTGCCCGGCAACCCAGTATCGGCCTTCGTCACATGGCAAGTCTTCGGACTGGCGCTGATCCGTGCCCTGAGCGGCGAGGGACCCACCCCGACCCGGCGGCATGTCGTGACCGCAGGCCTGATCCGCCGCAAGCCCGGGCGCTGCGAACTCCGACCTGCCACGCTGGCCGGTTTCGATGCCCATGGTCGCGAGATCGTCTGTTTCGAGGATGCCACACATTCGGCCCGTGTCGGGCTGCTCTCACGAGCAGACGGGCTGATGTTTCTGCCCGCCGATGCCGAATGTCTGCCAGCCGGTGCGCTGGTCGAATTCCAACCATTCTGCCAATCCTGAAGGAGCCCGGACATGAAACTTGCCTACACTATGGCGCCAGGACGCGGCGATACGGATCTGGTACTTGAACGGCTGGCAGCGGACCTCGCAGCCCGAGGCCTCAGATGCTGCGGAACCGTCCAGATCAACAGCGAGCGCGCCGATGCCGGCCCCTGCGACATGGATGTGCGCGTCTTGCCTGATGGTGCCGTTCTGCGTATCAGCCAGGACCGTGGCCCGCAGGCGCGGGGGTGCCGCCTCGACCCGGACGCGCTGGAAACGGCGGTCGCAATGGTTGCGGCCAGCCTGTCCTCCGGCGCCGACCTGCTGATTGTCAACAAGTTCGGGAAGCACGAGGCAGAGGGGCGGGGGTTCCGCAACGTGATTGCCGAGGCGGTCGCGATGCAGATCCCGGTACTGGTCGGACTCAATGCGCTCAACCGACCGGCCTTCGAGAACTTCGCGGATGGGCTGGCAACCCGGCTGCCACCCGAACCCGCAGCGCTGATGGCTTGGGTGAACGAGGTGACAGCTTCGGCGGACGAACTGATCTGATCACGCCCAATGATTCCGATCTGATTTCTTTGCCTTCGGGAATTGCGTGCACGGCGGTCGCTGCAATAAGGACTGTTCTGCCCACTTTCCGAGATGGGTCGGGCACATGCCGCACTATTTGTGGCGAACGTATGTGACCACGTCCACGTTGACTGACGGGACCTTGATGGTCTTGAAGAAGCTGTCGCGCCAGCGGCTCACCCGTTTCGCTGCCAGTCGTGATAGTATCGGGAGATCGCCCGATCCATTGTGCGGCTCAATAATAACAATAGCTTAGATGGTAGAGAACGTTCGACGCCGGTTCCATCCCCTCCGCCACCCACCATTGAAATCATTGGAAAAATTGGCGATTTCAGCACCCTACTCGCCAAAATACTCGCCAACTGATTTGCGCTTGGATGCTATCTTGGGCGACAAGCGCCAGATCGTCCTCAGGCGCACTGACTCTGGACATTCTCACACCAAACAGGGGCTCGCCGGACGAGCTTAGTTGATATTGTCTCTCCGATTCGGAGCTTCCGCTGGGCCTGATGTGCTCTCTGCGCTGCTCTGAACTTCATCCAATTCGTCAGGATTGGGCCGCTGTTGCTCGACGGTTTCACGTGAGGCGCCAGCGCTCTTTCTTACGAGGGGCGTGGCACATCGGACGGTGTCTTTTGTGCCGGTGAAAAGCGCAACAATGCGAACCAGGATTTCGGAAAGTGGCATGGCAAGGCCCCTCGAGGAATTGGATACGGGTCAGTTCAGCTGCAATTCTATCCAGAGGGCGCCCACTATCCCATAATCCTGCGGCGTTTTCCCAGGCTGCACCGGATGGCAAAGCGCACTCGGCCGATACCCGAGCTTCGTCCAATTGAACATCGCTGCAACACGGCGTCCTCTTTGCTTCCGCTTGTCGCATTGCACGACAGGGGAGGTCCCAAGGCCATGCAAGGTGCCGCCCATGGGGGCGCACGCAGGGGGGCGAGTCGGCACGTCTGCATCGCCTGGGCCCCGGCTGACCGCGCTGATCTGGCCCGCACAACCATCCGAACTCGGCCTGAATTATTGCCATCCGAAAGAATTTTCGCTCGCTTTGCGGGCAGATTGCTGCTGCGCAGCGTCTTTTCTGCATGTGCGAAGAGGACAGCTAGAATTTCTTCAGTCTAGCGTGAAGGGACGAGGGAAACGCATACGTCCTGTGTGAGACACGCATAATCACGCACTCTGCCACGCGCTCTGCCAGGGGCGGGACATCACCAAAACGGCGCGCCTCCCCGACATCCACAGGTCTGCCCATTTGGGCAGCCACGACGACAAACCGGAGTAGAAGCAGGCAGCGCCCCATGCGCAGGTCATTGCTCCCTTTTTCAACCTCACGCCAGAAGCCGCGTGCGGACAAGGAGGGTATGTAATGGGCACGACGCCTTTGAAAGAGTTGCAAAAAGAGAGCCGCATTGGTGGGCTCGGAACCGTCATCGAGCGGGATATCCCGCAAATCGACATGTCCGATTTCCACGCACGCCGCGACCAGATCACCGCCGAGCTGTGGGATGCGGCCACCGACATCGGCTTCTTCCAACTTACGGGCCACGGCATCCCGCAGTCGCTGATCGATGACGCCTTCGCGCGCTCCGCGGCCTTCTTCGACCTCGACGCCGAGAGCAAATCCGCCTTCCCCCTCAAACCCGGCACCAATGCGGGCTGGGAGTTCAAGGCGCAGGTGCGCCCCTCGACGGGCACCGCCGACCAGAAGGAAAGCTATCAGATCACCCTGCCCCGCATGGCGGGGCTCTGGCCCTCGGGCGCGCAGGTGCCTGATTTCAAACCGACCATGCTCGCCTTCGAGCGGATGAACTGGGCGCTGGCGATGCGGGTTCTGTCATGCTTCGGCGACAAGCTCGGCTTTGCCCCCGACACGTTCACCGACGGCCATGACCCGCTGTCGCCGCAGTATCAATCCACCCTGCGCCTGATCCACTACCTCGGCATGGAGGACGCCAGCCCGGAGGACTTCAAATTCTGGCGGGCGGGCGCCCATACCGATTTTGACTGCCTCACCCTTTTGCACCAGAAACAGGGCCAGGGCGGCCTGCAGGTCTGCCCCGGCAAGGACAGCGAGGGGCGCGCCCTGGGCTGGACCGATGTGCCGCCCGTGGGTGGCGTCATCACCTGCAACATCGGCGACATGCTGATGCGCTGGACCGACGACAAGCTGCTCTCCAACCTGCACCGCGTGCGCATGCCGCAAGAGGGCGAAAGCCTCGGGCCGCGCTACTCCATCGCCTATTTCGCGCAGGCCAATATGGATACGGTCCTGCAAGGCCCCGAAAATCTCTACGCGCCGATCACCGGCCACGACTACATCCAGATGCGCCTTGGCGCCAACTTCAGCAAGACGTGATGCGGGTGGCTGCGATCTCCTGCCGGGCCCTGGGCCTAGGGCATGCTGGCCGTGACCTCGATCTCGACCACGAATTCGGGGCGGGTAAAGCCGCTCACGATCATCAGCGTCGAGGCGGGCAGATGCGGAATATCCGCGAGCCAGGCATCCCGCGCGACCATGTAGCCCGCCATATGGGCGCGATCGGTGACATAGGCGTGGAGCTTCAGCACATGCGCCTTGTCGGTGCCGCCCTCTGTCAGGATTTTCTCGAGGTTGGCGAAGATCAACGCGGCCTGTGCCTCTGCCCCTTCGGGGATCGTGCCGTCAAGATCAAGCGCCAACTGCCCCGAGGTCATCAGCACCCCCGCACGCACATCGACCACGCCATGGGCATAGCGGGCAAAGGGCGGCGCCATATCGCCCGGGGTCACGCTCTTGATCATCTCATCTTCCCATCTGTGAGGACTGCGGGCGCACCACCGCCCCCGTGTTCCCACCAATAAGACCAAAAAAACCAAAACGTTCAACAAGGAGACGACGCACATGAAACTGACCACTGCACTGACCGCCGCCACGGCGCTTGCCACCGCCGCCACGGGCGCACTTGCCGAGGGCACCCCGGTAACCTTCGGTTCCAACTGGCTGGCCCAGGCCGAACACGGCGGCTTTTATCAGGCTGCCGCCGACGGCACCTACGCGGCCTGCGGCCTGGACGTGTCGATCGTGCAGGGCGGCCCGCAGGTCAACAACCGCGCGCTGCTCCTGGCGGGCAAGCTTGACTATCACATGGGCTCCGACCTCACAGGCGTCTTCAACGCCGCCAAGGAAGGTATCCCGATCGTCGCCGTTGCCGCCTCGTTCCAGAAGATCCCTCAGGTGCTCATCACCCATCCGGGCAAGGCGGAAACCTTCGAGGACCTCAAGGATCTGACCCTGTTGATCGGCGACAACGGCTTCCAGGGCTTCTACCAGTGGATGATGGCCGCCTATGGCTTCACCGCCGAGCAACGCGAACCCTATACCTTCAACCCCGCGCCTTTCCTTGCCGACGAGAACATGGCGATGCAGGGCTATCTCTCCTCCGAACCCTACCTCATCGAGAAAGAAGGCGGCTTCACCCCCGATGTCTTCCTGATCGCGGATGCGGGCTATTCGACCTATTCGACCACCATCGAAACCATGGCCGCCACCGTTGATGAAAAGCCCGAAGAGGTGAAGTGCTTCGTCGAGGGCTCGATCCTGGGCTGGTACAACTACCTCTATGGCGACAACGCGGCGGCCAACGAGATGATCATGGCCGACAACCCCGAGATGACCCAGGACAAGATCGACTACGCGATCGACAAGATGAAGTCCGAAGGCATCCTCATTTCGGGCGACGCGGAGACTATGGGCATCGGCGTGATCACCGACGCGAAGGTCGACGATTTCTACGCCAAGCTCGTGGAGGCAGGCGTCTTCGAGGCGGGCCTGGACTACTCGGCGGGCTACACCACCGCCTTCGTCGGCAAGGGCCTCGGCATGGATCTTGTGAAGTAAGCCGCCCCACCACCAAGGGGGCGCGCGCTGCGCCCCCCGTTTTCGGAGACCACCAATGCCCCTCAAACGTGCCCCTCTGGGCGAGCGCCCCGAGCTACTGAAGATGACGCACATCAACAAGACCTTCCGCGGCAATGTCATCGCGCTCAACGACATGAATCTCACCGTCAATCAGGGCGATTTCATCTCCCTCCTCGGCCCCTCGGGCTGTGGCAAGTCCACAGCGCTGCGCCTGATCGCGGGGCTGATGCACCCGACCTCCGGCTCCATCACCTGGCAGGGCGGACAAGGCGAGGGCGACCTCGGTGTCGTCTTCCAAGAGCCGACCCTGATGCCCTGGGCCCGGATCAAGGACAATGTCTGGCTGCCCTACCGCCTGCGCGGCAAGACCTATGGGCAGGTGAAGGACGAGGTGCTGGCCGCGCTCAAGCTCGTCGGTCTCGAGAAATTCCAAAACGCCTATCCGCGCGAACTGTCGGGCGGCATGAAGATGCGCGTCTCCATCGCCCGCGCAATGGTCACCAAACCGCGCCTGATCCTGATGGACGAGCCTTTCGCGGCGCTTGACGAGATCAGCCGCCACAAGCTCAACAACGACCTCCTGGCGCTCCGCGATGCCGTGGGCTGCACGGTTGTTTTCGTCACCCACTCCGTCTTTGAATCCGTCTTTCTGTCGGACCGCATCGTGGTCATGGCCGCACGCCCGGGCCGTGTCATCCGCGAGCTTGAGGTCGCCGCCCCCTACCCGCGCACCGAAGCGTTCCGCACCTCGCCGGAATACACCGCCTATGCGCGCGAGGCTTCGGATGCGCTGCATTTTGCCATGGAGGTCGCCGCATGAGCGCGACAGACACCCTCCCCGATACCACCGCCCCAGACAGCTCTGCCAAACCCGCCATCGATCTTGACGAAGAACGCCGGGCCCGCCGCGCCAAGGTGGCCGCCATTGCCCGCTGGCTGTTGCCCTCGCTCGTCATGGTCGCCTTCATCGGCGGCTGGCAGGCCTATGTGACCCTCGCCGAAATCCCTCATTACATCCTTCCCTCGCCGCTGCTGATCGCCAAGACGCTGGTCGAGGATTGGGCGCTGCTCTGGCCTGCAATGGTCACCACGGGGCGGCTCACGCTGCTTGCGCTCCTGCTCGCCGTGTTCGGCGGGCTTTCCATTGCCGTGGCCTTCACCCAGTCCCGCTGGGTCGAGATGGCGATGTTTCCCTACGCGGTGATCCTGCAGGTCACCCCCGTGGTCGCCATTGCGCCGCTGTTGCAGATCTACGTCGACAGTGCCTTTCTTGCGGCCCTGCTCTGCGCCTGGATCGTCGCCTTCTTCCCGATCCTGTCGAACACGACCATCGGGCTGAAATCGACCGACCATAATCTCGAAGACCTCTTCTCGATCTATGGCGCGACCCGCTGGCAGCGCCTGCGCTTTCTCGCAGCCCCTTCCGCCCTGCCCTACTTCCTCGGCGGGCTGAAGATCGCGGGCGGGCTGGCGCTGATCGGGGCGGTGGTCGCCGAGTTCGTCATCGGCCGTTCTGGCACGGGTCTGGGCCTTGCCTCCACCCTGCTCGAAGCCTCCTACCGCTTCAACTTCGGACGGCTCTATGGGGCGCTGATCCTGATCTCCGTCATGGGGGTCGTGATCTTCGGCCTGATGAGCCTGATCTCCCATCTCCTCCTTTTCCGCTGGCACGAAAGCGCCCTCAAACGAGACTAACCCATGGACTTCAAGACACTTCCCACGGGCGAATTCACGCTCCAAAACGTGACCCTCCCCACCTGCGCGCTTGGCCAAGAGGGCGATCTGACCCGCACGTCGATCACCGTGCAGGACGGCAAGATCGCCGCCATCGGCACCGTGCCCGAGGGCATCGAAATCATCGACATGAAGGGCGCATTCGTCATGCCCGCCTTCGTCGATGCCCACACCCACCTCGACAAGGGCCACATCCTGCCGCGCGCCTCCAATCCGGACGGCACCTTCTGGGGCGCAAAGGACACGGTCGCCGAGGATCACGCCAACTGGAAGGCCGAGGACGTCTTTACCCGCGCCGATTTCTCCCTGCGCTGCGCCTATGCTCATGGCACCAAGGCGATCCGGACCCACCTCGATTGCATCCCGCCGCAGGACGAGATTTCCTGGCCGGTGCTGTCTGAACTGCGCGAGAAATGGGCGGGGAAAATCACGCTGCAAGGATCGTCGCTCTCCACCTCCATCGTCACCGATATCGACGGCCGCTTCCTGCGCACCGCCGATCTGGTGGCTGAACATGGCGGCGTGCTGGGCATGGTCACGCTGCCCATGGACGGGCTTGATGCCTTTTTGCGCCGCTTCTTCGAAATCGCCGCCGAGCGTGGCCTCGACACCGACTTCCACGTTGATGAGACGATGGACCCCAGTTTCGAGACCCTGCGCGACATTTGCGATGCGAAACTGGCCACGGGCTATTCGGGCCGGGTGCAGGTTGGCCACCTCTGCTCGCTCTCGACCCAAGCGGAGGCCCGCGCGCTTGACACGCTCGACAAGGTCGCCGAAGCGGGGCTGGACGTGGTCAGCCTACCGATGTGCAACATGTATCTGCAAGACCGCAATACGGGCCGTACCCCACGCGGGCGCGGCGTCACCCTCGTCCACGAGATGAAGGCCCGGGGCATCCCCGTGAGCTTTGCCTCCGACAACACCCGCGATCCCTTCTACGCCTATGGCGATCTCGACATGCTGGAAGTGATGCGCGAGGCGACCCGCATTGCCCATCTCGATCACTCCGATACCGACTGGTTCAATGCCTTCACCGCGACCCCTGCAGCTGCCATGGGCCTCGACGTGGGGCAGATCATCCCGGGCGCCCCTGCTGATCTTGTCATCGCCCGCGCCCGCACCTGGACCGAGCTGATGGCCCGCCCGCAATCCGACCGCATCGTGCTGCGTGACGGGGTCCAGATCGATCGCACCCTGCCCGACTACGCTGAACTCGACCACCTTTTTGAGGCCTGACATGACGACCCTTCCCACCCCCGACATCGCCGCCGCCAAAGCCGCCCTTGCCCACCTCGACATCGAGGAAAACGAGAACGCGATCAAACGCGCCTCGCGCGATTTCTTCTGGTACTCCCCCGTGCTCAAGACCCGCATGGATCACCTCGTGGCCGACTTCGTCGTGCGCCCGAAATCCGAGGCCGAGGTGATCGAGGTGCTCAAGACCTGCTACGCCCACAACGTGCCGGTCACCACCCGTGGTGCAGGCACGGGCAACTACGGCCAGGCCATGCCCATACGCGGCGGCTGCGTGATGCATCTGGTCCATATGAACAAGGTCATCTCCTGCGAGCCGGGGCGGGTCATTGTCGAACCGGGCTGTGTGCTCAAGGATCTCGACGCCCATTGCATCGAAGCCTGTGGATACGAGTCTCGCATGATGCCCTCGACATGGGCCACGGCCACCGTTGGCGGCTTCGTCGCGGGCGGCTCGGGCGGGGTCGGCTCCGTCACTTGGGGCCAGCTTCGCGACCTCGGCAACATCATCCGTCTGCGCGTTGTGACCATGGAGGAAGAGCCCCGCATCCTCGAGTTTCGCGGCGAGGAACTGGCCCGCGTCTCCCACGGCTACGGCACCAACGGCATCATCACCGAGCTCGAGCTGCCGCTCGCGCCCGCCTACGACTGGGTGCATTGCTTCATCACAACCAAAGACTTCGGTGCGGCCATGACCTGCGCCGAAGACCTCGCCAATGAGGACGGCATCCTGCTGAAACTCGCCTCCGTCTTCGAGGCGCCAACGGCGAAGGCCTATTTCAAACGCATGGAAGCCTATGTGGAAGAGGACGATCACATGGTCGGGCTGATGGTCGCCCCCCATGCGATGGATGCGCTGATCACCTACCTTGGCCGCCGCGACGACCTCAGCCTGATCTACCGCTCCGACGACAACGACTGGCCCCGCAGCCCTGGCGTTGCGTTTGAGTACGGCTGGAACCACACCACCCTGCGCGCGCTTAAGGTGAACCCCGAGATCACCTATCTGCAAGTGCGCTACGGCTTCCCCGACCACAAGGAACTGATCGAGAAGATCCGCGCCGCGTTCGGCGATGAGCTGATCCAGCACCTCGAGGCCATCCGCATGAACGGCAAGGTCGCCTTCGCGGGCCTGACGATGGTCAAGTTCACCACGGAAGAGCGCCTTGACGAGATCATCCGCATCCACGAGGAGGCGGGCGCGCTGATCTTCAACCCGCACCGCTACACGCTGGAAGAGGGCGGGCGCCAACACTCCGACGAACGCCAACTGTCCTTCAAGAAAGAGGCCGATCCAAAAGGGCTATTGAACCCTGGCAAGATGATCTCGTTTGAGACCCCCGATTTCGATTTCAAGGACATCTACGCCTATCCGGGCATGACGCCCTTGCCCACGGAGGACGCGTGATGCGCGTTCTCGTCCTCTTCGCCCACCCCGTCCCCGACAGCTATAATGCTGCGGTGCATCGGGTGGTGGTCGATACGCTGACGGCCCAGGGCCACGAGGTCGATGATCTCGATCTCAATGCCGAAGGGTTCTACCCCGTGCTCTCGGAAATCGAGCGGCGCGAATATCACGACGAGCCGAGCAACATCGAGCCTGTCCGCCCCTATGTCGAAAGGCTTCAGGCCGCGGAGGCGATGGTCATGGTCTTCCCCGTCTGGAACTTCGGTTACCCCGCCATTCTCAAGGGCTTTCTCGACAGGGTCTTCCTGCCCGGGGTCAGCTTCAAACTGGCCCATGGAGGTGTCCGCCCCGGCCTTACCAACATCAAGAAACTCGCCGCATGCACCACCTACGGCGGCACGCGGTTTCGCGCGTTTCTCAATGGTGATCCGCCGCGAAAATGCGTCACCCGCCACGTCTGGTATGCCTGCGGGATGCCCAGGAAACGCTACATCGCGCTTTACGATATGAACAACAACACAGAGCCGCAACTGACCGCGCACCTTGAGCACGTGCGCCGCGAGATGGAGGCGTTTTGATGCGGGTCCTCGTCGTCTACGCCCATCCCCGCACCCAGAGCTACAACGCCGCGATCCGCGATCTGGTGATGGAGCGCATCAAGGCGGCAGGTGCCGAGGCGCGCCTCATCGACCTTTATGCAAGCGGGTTCGATCCACGCCTGAGCGCCCAGGGGCTGGAGTTCATAGAGGATGAGTACCTCAATCAGAAAGGCGTCGAGGAGCATTGCGAGGCGCTCAAATGGTGCGACACGCTGATCTTTGTCTACCCGACATGGTGGTATGGGCTGCCGGCGATGCTGAAAGGCTGGCTCGACCGCGTGCTGGTCTCAGGCGTGGCCTTCCACCTGCCGCCCCCGGAAGGCGGTGACATCCGCCCCGCCCTCACCCACATCACCCGCCTTGGCGTCTTCACAACCTGCGGCGCCAGTCGGCATTTGACCTGGTTCATCGGCGCGCCGGGGCGGCGCACATTGTTGCGCGGGCTGAGGCTGATCTGCGCCAGAACCTGCCGCACCGCCTTTGCCGCCCACTACCGCATGGACAGCTCCACCCCTGAGAGTCGCGCCAGGCACCTCAAGCGGGTCGGCGCCAAGGTCGACCGCCTGTTGCGCGCCTAAGCATTGAAAGGACACAGCATGGTTCCGATCCTTGACTGGGGCGAGTTCCTCCAAAGCCCCGAGAGCTTTGCCGCCAAACTCGGCAGGACCTGTCGCGACCACGGGTTCTTTGTCATCGAAAACCACCCCGTGGCAGCGGAGCTGATCGCGCAGATGTTCCAGCAGGCCGACGCCTTCTTTGCCCTTCCCGACGCGCAGAAGCGCCCGCTGGCCATCTCGAACAACCCCCACAACCGCGGCTGGGCCGCCATGGGCACCGAAAGCCTGGACGAGACCTCGGGGCAAATCGACCAGAAACAGGCCTTCAATGTCGGCTTCGACCTTGCCCCCGATGATCCCCGCGTGCTGGCGGGCGAGCCATTTCGCGGGGTCAATATCTGGCCCGATCTGCCCGGGTTCAAAGCCACCGCGCTCGCCTATTTCGACGCGGTGCAATCCATGGGCATCGCGCTCCATCGCGCCTTTGCCGCCGATCTTGGCCTGCCGCTCGACTATTTCGACGCCCATTTCGATGCGCCGATGGCAACGCTGCGGATGCTCTCCTACCCCGCCGACCCGAGCGGCGAAGGCATCGGCGCAGGTGCCCATACCGACTATGGCTCCATCACGCTATTGATGACCGACGGCGCGCCGGGGCTACAGGTGAAACCACGCGGCCAAGACTGGATGGATGTGCCCGCCGTTGACGGCGCCTTCATCGTCAATATCGGTGACTGCCTGATGCGCTGGTCGAACCGCACCTATATCTCCACGCCCCACCGCGTACTTGCTCCGCCGCGTGCGCGGCGCTCGATTGCCTTCTTCCTTGATCCCAACCCCGACAGCGTGATCGAAGCCCTGCCCGGCACCGGGGAGGCGCGCTACCCCGCCATCACCGCCGCCGACTACCTGCGCTCACGCCTTGATGCGACCTACAAACCCCTTGGAGCCTGAATGAGACAGCTGGACTGGGCCGATCGCCGCGCCCCCGACTTCAAAGCCATCAATCCCGAGACGGACATTGCGATCCTGCCCACTGCGGCCATTGAACAGCACGGGCCGCACCTTCCCGTGGGCACCGACACGATGATCATGAGCGGCATGCTCGACGCCTTTCGCGCCACCTGCCCCGAGGATCTTGACCCATGGATCCTGCCCATTCAGGCGGTCGGTAAGTCCAACGAACACCTCTGGGCGCAGGGCACCCTGACCCTGACCGCAGCCACGGCGCTGGCCGCCTGGACCGAGATCGGTCTCTCCGTCGCTCGCGCGGGCTTCAAGAAGATCGTCATCATCAACAGCCACGGCGGCAATCTTGACCTGATCTCCATCCTGTCGCGCGAATTGCGCGTGCAAGCGGGGATGCTGGCCGTCAAGTGCCAGTGGGGCAGCTTCGGCTATCCAGAAGGCCTCTATGGCCCCTCGGAACGCGCCTTCGGCATCCATGGCGGCGATATCGAGACCTCTTTGATGCTGGCAATGTGGGGCGACCGCGTGGACATGTCCAAGGCACGGGATTTCAAATCCCAGGCCGAAAGCGATCCCATCGCCCCCACCGGCGCGATCAGCCGCGGCTGGATCGCCTCTGACCTGAACCCGGACGGAACCGTGGGTGATGCCTCCGCTGCCACCGCCGACAAGGGCTACAGCACCCGCGATCACCAAGTGGCGGGCTTTATCGACCTGTTGCGCCAGGTGAGAGAAATGCCCGTCCCAACGGCCCCCGCCGCGCTGTCCTAAACCACTGGCGCATGGTCCAGCACCAGACCGAGTGCCACCGCGATCTGGCAGTCTTCACTCCGGCCATCGACAGAAGTCCGTGCGATTGCCATCGCATGGGAAGAGAGTTCAACGGCATCGCGGCGCCTAAACGAACTGCCCGCTCAGAATCTGTGCCATGCCTTCAGTCTACCATGGTGCGACCCATCATTCCGGGCATGCAGGGCCTTACTGCGATGTCCGCTCCTTGCCCGCCTGACGGACTTCATGCAAAGTTACAGGTGGAAGAGGGATGCCTTTTTCATTGCCTCTTCGATGGCCAACGGAGCAGCGTGCTGGCCTGACTTGGGAGGCGTGCAGATGACATCCAAGACCACAGGTTCCCCGCAACCGGACAATCGGGCGCCGCAGCAATCGACCATGCCTGAGGTCAACAGGGTAACGGCGCATGATATCAAGGCGTCGCTTCAGGCCGGGCTTTCCGACTTTCTGGCACGCCCCGTCATGAGTGGTTTCTTTGGTCTGTTCTACGGGGTCTTCGGGATTCTGGTTGTTTGGAGCCTGGTCTGGCTCGGAAAGGTATGGATGATCATTCCCGTTTCCGTGGGTTTTCCGCTGATCGCGCCTTTCGCCGCCGCCGGGCTTTATGAGATGTCCCGCAGACTGCAGAACGATGTGAGCTTCGGCTGGTCTGACATCCTCACCGTCATGGCCCGCCAGCGCAAGCGCGAGATGGGCTGGATGGCCTTTGTCACCCTGTTCATTTTCTGGGTGTGGTTCTACCAATTTCGGACAGTGCTTGTGATCGTGCTGCAAGATTCGTCCTTCTCGGATCTGGACGGTTTCCTGAACACCATATTCTTCACGCCGGAGGGCTGGACCTTCCTTGCCATTGGCACCTGCGTCGGTGCCTTTCTGTCTGCAGTGCTGTTCTCGGTGACCGTCGTCGCCATGCCTATGTTGCTCGACCGGGAAATGGATTTCATTTCCGCGATGCTCACCTCCATTCGTGTCGTCAAGGAGAGTCCGATGGTCATGCTCACCTGGGCGGCGATCATCGCGGTCACCATGCTGCTGTCGCTGGTTCCGGCGTTTTTGGGGCTGATCTTTACCCTGCCAATCCTGGGCCACACGACATGGCATCTTTATCAGCGGGCTGTGCGGACAACGAAGGGGTGATCTGTCCAATCACGCTGTGAAGCGAACGCGTGTTCGTGATGACAACGCATCGCTTTCGACCCTTGGACGAAGCCGCTTTCGCGGCAATGGCGCTTGTGGCTGCAGTGTTGAGCCGATCCTAAGGGCGCGCATTTTG
>NZ_JARCJD010000001.1 GCF_028890115.1 Phaeobacter sp. QD34_24 | reverse complement strand
GCGACGTGTCGCAACCCGCTACGACAGGTGCCCAAAGGTCTTCCTGTCAGCCATCGCACTCGCAGCGCTCGTCATTTGCTGGCTATGAGTCCTGACCCTAAACAATCGTCTATAAGGGCCTGATGCGGTCGCGTGCCAATACAATCTAATTAAATAATAACATAGCATTAAGTAATGAGAATGCTGCAATAGTCGAATGCTGCTCTCGATTGGGTGTGGCACCTATCCCTTCGTATAGAAATATATCCACAGTTGTAGGTGGCAGGTCGATTGCGATCTGGCATGGTAGGCGCATCAGGATAGTCCGGGATGGAGAAGGAGATAGATATGACCCGTTTGATCAGGACCTTATGTGCTTTTGCGGTGGCAATCTGGTCGGGGGCGGCCGGTTCGGCCTGGGCCGGGTCCCAGGACGGCGTTCTGCTTACCGTGCGTCTTGCAGGTGAAGCCTCCGCGCCCGTCACCTTCACGCGCAGCGAATTGGAAGCACTGGGGGAAACTTCATTTGAAACCGAAACCATCTGGACCACGGGCACACAGACGTTTTCTGGCGTGTCGCTGCTGGCGCTGACCACGCATCTGGGCGTGTCCGAAGGCGTGCTTCAGGCGCGGGCGATCAACGACTACATGGTCGAAGTGCCGGTCTCGGATGCGGTCGAAGGGGGGCCGATCATCGCCTATGAACGCAATGGCGCCGAGATGTCGGTGCGTTCCAAGGGGCCGCTGTGGCTTGTTTACCCTTATGACAGCAATCCCGCCTATAAGACCGAAGCGGTCTATTCCCGGAGCATCTGGCAGCTGGATCGGATCGACGTGCAGCAGTGAGGGTGAGGATCGGTGACACAAGAGACGGAGTGGCGTTTTCCGCTTGCATCGCGTTGGGTTCTGGCAGCCGCCTTGATCGTGCTGCCGTTGCTCGCGGTGCAGTCCGTCCGTCTGGGTCACCAGGTTCTGCTGCGCCTTGAGGGGCTTTCGACTGCGGCAACCGACAACATGCAATGGGTGATGTCTCAGGCCGAGGTCGAGCATCTGAAACTTGCAGCCGCGGTCAACGCCGCCAAGGCGCCTGAAGACCTGCGCCTGCTCCGGCGGCAGTTCGACATCTACTACAGCCGCATTGCAACCTTTCTCGAAAGCCCGCTGTTTCAGGATCTGCGCGAAAGCGAGGCGGGCGGGGTGCTCCTGGGCGGGTTAAGCGCCCGGCTGGATCGGCTGGCCGAGCTGATCGATGTCAGCGATCAGCAATTGCTGCAGAATATGCTCCAGGTGCAGGGTGAACTCGCCCACAACGGCGAGGAAGTCCGCGAACTGGCCCTGTTCGGCGTGGTCATCCAGGTCGAGGGGACGGAAGCCAAGCGTCTGCAGCTGTTCAGCATTCTGTCACAGCTGGCCTGGGTGATCCTGGGGCTTTTTGTGGCATTGGCCATCACCGCCTTGATGCTGGCACGCATGTACCGGCGCGGGCAGTCTCTGGCCGAGGAACGCCGCCGCGCCGCCTCCCGGATGGAGGCGATGATCTCTTCCTCGCTGGATGCGATCCTGGTGGTCGATCAGGAGGACCGTATCCAGGCCTTCAACGGAGCCGCCGAGAGCATTTTCGGCTATAGCCGCGCCGAGGCCATCGGGCAGAAGATGCAAAACCTCATCATTCCGCCGCACCTGCGCGAGGCACATGCCCGCGGCATGGCCCGTTTCCTGAAAACCGGTGAAAACCGCGTCATCGGGGCAGGGCGGGTGCAGTTGGACGGCATGCGTAAAACGGGCGAGATCTTCCCGGTGGAACTGTCGCTGTCTCTCAGCCAGACCGGGCAGGACATGGTTTTTGTCAGTTTCCTGCGCGATATCTCCGACCGCATGGCCGCCGAGGAAGAGCTGCGAACGGCGCGCGACGATGCGCTTGCGGGGGAACGGGCCAAGGCGAACCTGCTGACGGTGATGAGCCACGAGATGCGCACGCCGCTGACCGGGGTGCTGGGCGCGATTGATCTGCTGGAGGACACCGATCCCACCAGCGAACAGGCGCGCTATCTGCAAGCGATGCGGGTGTCCGGCGAATTGCTGCTGCATCACGTCAATGATGTTCTGCAGCTGTCGCGCCTGGAGGCGGGCGTCGATCCGGAGAAGATGCGCGTCTTCGACATGCAGGAGCTTGCCGAAGGCTTGCTAGAAAGCCAGCAGGCCACGGCGCTCAGCCGTGGCATCGACCTGTCTCTGCATTGCAGCCTGGGTCCGTCACCGATGGTGGCGGGGCGGCCGCGTGCGATCCAGCAGGCGCTGTTGAACCTGATTGCCAATGCGCTGAAATTCACCAAGGAAGGTGCGGTTTCCGTCGATATCCAGCGCCAAGCCGACACGGATCAGGTGGAGTTCCAGGTGGCAGATACCGGCCCCGGCATTCCCGAGGAGGATCAGCAGCGGATCTTCGAGGATTTCACCATGCTCGATGCCAGCTATCGGCGCGGCAACGAGGGCACCGGTCTGGGGCTGGCCATCACCCGGCGTATCGTGCTGGCGATGGATGGGGAAATCACCTGCGAAAGCGAGGTCGGAGAGGGCAGCCTGTTCACGATTTCCATGCCGCTGCCGATTGCCTCTGCCCAGATGGAGCAAGACGATGCCGCCACTAAGCAGCAGAGCGGCTACAACGCGATTCTTGTGGTGGAAGACAACGATATCAATCGCCTGCTCCTGGAGCAGATGCTGGTGCAGCAGGGCCAGGAGGTGACCACCGCCGCCGGAGGCCTGCAGGCTGTGGAGGCGGCACGGGACGGCAGCTTCGATCTGATCCTGATGGATATCAGCATGCCCGAGGTGGATGGCATCGAGGCCATTCGCCGGATCCGGGAGGGAAAACTGGCAGAGGGCACGGATATCGTGGCCCTGACCGCCCATGCCGCCCCCGAGGATCACGCCCGCATTCTGGAGGCCGGATTTGCCGAGGTGATCACCAAGCCGATCAGCAAACGGGAACTGGCCGATCTGATCGCCCGCCGCGCCGGTCGCACGCCGGTGCTGGCCGAGGACAATCAGCAGGAGAATATCGTTCAGTTCTTCGATGCCCTGGGTCCGGAGCGCGCCCGGGGGTTCCTCGTCACCTTCTGTCAGGATGTCGAACGGCTGCGCGCGGATCTGGCTGCCAGTTCCGAACTGACCAGCGCCCTGCGCCAGGAGGCTCACCGCCTGGCCGGCTCCGCGGCGGTCCTGGGCCTGACCCGCTTCCGGGCCATGATGCTGGAGATTGAAATGGCCGAGGGCGATCAGGTGGTCGATCCGCAGCTTCTGGACGAAATCTGGAGCGAGGCGGAGAGCTTCCTCTCCGTCCACATGTGTGCCTGACCCTGCGCCAGAGGCATTCGTCCGCGCGACACACCGCATGGTCCCAAAAGAAACCCGTGCGCCCAATGGGTTATGTCTATGCGCTGCAGAGTTGACTGGGGCAAAAAACTTGCGGGCGACGTCAATTTCCCTCTGGACGCGCCGCAATGGTCCAGCTATATCGCCTGCACCGTTCCGGCGTAGCTCAGCGGTAGAGCAGTTGACTGTTAATCAATTGGTCGTAGGTTCGATCCCTACCGCCGGAGCCATAGAATTCAAGGGCTTAGCGCTAACCCGCTAGGCCCTTTTTCTTGTTCTAGCACAGACATTGCTACCGAGTGCTTGACCCGCTCCCGATTTTGGGGAAATCGGAGTTCGCTAGGACACTTGTTTCCAGTCGGGGCAATACTCGGTTTGTGCAGCAACAGGGTTTATGCATTCGATGCGCTCCCAGAGGGCCGGTATACAGGAAATCTCGACGGGGGTTCCCGCTCCTGGCGCTTCCCCACTGAGCACTTGGCTCGCCCAAGATTTCATCGCCACGCACTATTATTCATCAAATCCATCTGATATTCTGATCTCCTCGTCCCGATCCCGTCATGATCGTGGACCTGGCCCGTGCCTTTACAAAAGCTGAAACCATGAACGTGGATGCAATATTTGATGAGATGCTGGGGCCGGACGAAACCGTGCGCGGCCCCTATCAGAAGTTCAATCAGTGGTTCGCCGGCGAGGATCCGAAACGGTTGCGCGCCAAGCAGCGCGAAGCGGAGGAGCTGTTCCGTCTGACCGGCATCACCTTCAATGTCTATGGCCGTGCCGAGGCCGAGGAACGGCTGATCCCCTTTGATATCATTCCGCGCATCATTTCCGGCTCGGAATGGGCGCGGCTCAGTCGCGGGATCGAGCAGCGCGTGCGCGCAATCAACGCCTTTCTGCACGATATCTACCATGGGCAGGAGATCGTGAAGGCCGGGCGCATCCCTCTGGAAATGATTGCGAAAAACAGCGCCTTTGAGCCTTTGATGATCGGGCTGCGGCCGCCGGGAAACCTCTATACCCATGTCGTCGGGATCGATCTGGTGCGCACTGGACCGGATCAGTTCTACGTGCTGGAAGACAATGCGCGGACCCCCTCCGGGGTGAGCTACATGCTCGAGAACCGCGAAACCATGCTGCAAATGTTCCCCGAGTTGTTTTCGCAAAACCGGGTGCAGCCGGTGCAGAAATACCCGGCCCAGCTTCTGCGCTCGCTCAAGGCCAGCGCACCGGACGGGTTGGACCGCAAACCCACCGTCGCGGTGCTGACGCCCGGCATCTACAATTCCGCCTATTTCGAACATGCCTTCCTGGCCGATGAAATGGGGGTGGAACTGGTCGAAGGCCATGACCTGCGGGTGGTGGACGGGCGTGTCGCCATGCGCACCACCCAAGGTTACAAGCCGATCGACGTGCTGTACCGGCGGGTCGATGACGAATTCCTCGATCCGCTCAATTTCAACCCCGAGAGCCAGCTGGGCGTACCGGGGATCATGGATGTGTATCGCGCGGGCCGCATCACCATCGCCAACGCGCCGGGTACCGGCATTGCCGACGACAAGGCAATCTACAGCTACATGCCCGAGATCGTCGAATTCTACACCGGGGAGCGCCCGCTGCTGGAAAACGTGCCCACCTGGCGCTGCGCCGAGCCCGAGAGCCTGGCCTATGTGCTCGACAATCTCGAGGACCTGGTGGTGAAAGAGGTTCATGGATCGGGCGGCTACGGCATGCTTATCGGTCCGACGGCCACCAAGCGCGACATTGCCACCTTCCGTCGCAAGCTGAAGGCGCGTCCGAGCAATTACATTGCACAACCGACGCTCAGCCTGTCCACGGTTCCGATCTTTGCCCGCTCCGGCCTTGCGCCACGGCATGTGGATCTGCGCCCCTTTGTGCTGGTCAGCCCCCAGGGGATCGAGATCACGCCGGGCGGATTGACGCGGGTCGCGCTCAAGAAGGGCTCTTTGGTGGTCAACTCCTCGCAAGGCGGCGGCACCAAGGACACCTGGGTACTGGAGGCGTGATGCTGGGCAAGACCGCAAACGGGCTGTACTGGATGTTTCGCTACCTGGAGCGGGCCGAGAATGCCGCCCGCCTGATCGAGACCGGGCAGCGGATCGCGCTGACGCGGCTGGGGGCCTCGGATGAGGAATGGCGGTCGATCCTCAAGACCGCCGGCGTCGCCGAGGGGTTTGACGCGGCCTATGAGACCCTCACCAAGGATGCGGCCATCGATTGGATGCTGCGGGACAAGGACAATCCATCCTCGGTCATGTCCGACATTGCCGCGGCGCGCCAGAACGCCCGCATGGTGCGCACCGCATTGACCGAGGAAGTCTGGGAAGCCCTCAATGGCGCGTACATGCGGGCACAAGACCTGACCCAGCGCAAGGTGAGCGAGAGGGATCTGCCCGCCACCCTAGGCGCGATCCGGCAGGGCACGGCGCTGGTGCGCGGCGCGACCCATGGCACCATGCTGCGCAACGACATCTACGACTTTGCGCGCATCGGGACGTTTCTGGAACGGGCCGACAACACCGCCCGCATTCTTGACGTGAAATACTATGTGCTCTTGCCTTCGATCTCTGCTGTCGGCTCGGCCGTGGACAACGTGCAATGGGAGACGATCCTCTCCGCTGTGTCCGGGCGCGGCGGGTTTCGCATGGAATACAGCTCGGTCTCGGACCCGCGCGACATTGCCCAATTCCTGATCCTGGACCGGCGGATGCCCCGTAGCCTGAGTTTCTGCACCCGCAAGCTGCGCGCAAACCTGGGTTACCTGGCCTCTGAATATGGTCAGCGCCCCCCGTCACTTGCCAAGGTCGCGCATCTTGAAAGCACCTACCTGTCCCACGATATCGATGCGGTGTTCGACTATGGTCTGCATGAGTTCATCCAGAAGATGCTCACTCTGCTGGCGGATCTCGGTCGGCAGATCGAACAAGATTTCCGGTTCTACGAGTAAGCCATGCGCCTTAAGATCCGTCATTCCACCCGCTACGTATTTGACAACCCGGTCTCCTGGGGGCTCCAGCAGCTGCGCAAGACCCCCAAGACCGGGCATCAGCAATGGGTGCTGAACTGGGTGACCCATATCGAGGGCGGCAAGAAGGAGCTGCAATTTGAAGACCACCACCACAACACGGTTGAACTGATCAGCTTCGACCGGGACTCCACCGAACTGGTGGTGACCAGCGAAGGCGAGGTGGAGCTAAAGGAAAACCACGGTGTCGTCGGGCGCCATCCGGGCCCGTCGCCGCTTTGGCTTTATAGCCGTCAGACCCCGCGCACCCAGGCGGGGCCTCAGGTGAAGGCATTGGTGCGCGACATCAAAGGCGATCAGGATCTTGACCGGCTGCACGGCCTGATGTCCGCCGTGCATGAGGGGCTGCGCTACGAGGTCGGAGCCTCGCATCCTGATTGGACCGCCGAGGAGGCGCTGAGCCATGGCGCCGGTGTCTGCCAGGACCATTCCCATGTGTTCCTTTCGGCCGCGCGGCACATGGGTTTTCCGGCGCGATATGTTTCGGGCTATCTCATGCTTGATGACCGGGTAGAGCAGGACGCCATGCATGCCTGGGCCGAGGTTCATGTGGTCGGTCTGGGCTGGGTCGGGTTTGACCCGGCCAACGGTATTTCGCCGGATACGCGCTATGTGCGGGTTGCGACGGGACTGGACTACGAGGGGGCGGCTCCGGTAACTGGCACTCGGATCGGCGGCGCTGGTGAAGCACTCGACGTTCAGATCGAAGTAGCACAGCAGTAAAGGACTCCCATGACCTATTGCGTTGGCATGATGCTGGATCAAGGCATCGCCTTCATGTCGGACACCCGCACCAGTGCCGGGCTGGACAACATTTCGACCTTTGGCAAGATGACCACCTGGGAGGCCCCTGGCGACCGGGTGCTGACCATCATGACCGCGGGAAACCTGGCCACAACGCAATCCGTGGTGAGCCTGCTGGATGAACGCACCAAGGCCCCGGATGAACGTGTGCCCACGCTTCTGGAAGTGCCCTCGATGTTTCAGGCCGCACGCCTGGTGGCCGACACCCTGCGCGAGGTGATCGCGCGGCAGGGCGAGGAAGGCCAGCGGGCCGACAGCACCTTCAACGCCACCATCATTCTGGGCGGCCAGATCGCAGGCGGACCGCCGCGCCTGTTTCTGATCTACCCCGAAGGAAACTTCATCGAAGCGGGAGAGGACACCGCTTTTTTCCAGATCGGCGAGATGAAATACGGCCGCCCCATACTGGTGCGCGCCTATGATCGGACATTGAAATTCGAAGAGGCGATGAAACTGCTTCTGGTCAGTTTCGACAGCACATTGAAGGCCAATCTCACCGTCGGCGCGCCCTTCGACTTCCACCTCTACGAAAAGGACAGTTTCAGAGAGGGTCACAAGGGACGTATCGAGGAAGATGATCCATTCTTCCAGAAAATCCGAACCGCCTGGAGCGCGGCACTCAAATCCGCCCTGGACGGCCTGGACGATTTCGAACTCTAGAAGCAAGGACTCCCAGGAAGGCATCCCCCCTCGCAAGGCGCGCGCAGCGGGCATTCTGGCAAAGACCCGATCGCCACGCCGTTGTCTGGCGTCGTCTGCTTTGATCCGACGGCACGGCTGTCAATCCGGCATGCCTGCCTGCGAACGAGGGGCGGTTGCTGCCCAAATCGCGTTTCGTCCGGGCTGTGAACTGATGCCTCAGTGGTCTCCGAGATCCGAGAAATCAGGGTCAGGCAGTCAGTTCCGCAGCAATGTCTGTGCTCGAAAAAGAAAACGGGCCTAGCGGGTTAGCGCTAAGCCCTTGAATTCTATGGCTCCGGCGGTAGGGATCGAACCTACGACCAATTGATTAACAGTCAACTGCTCTACCGCTGAGCTACGCCGGAACGGTGCAGGCGATATAGCGGGACCATTGCGGCGCGTCCAGAGGGTCTGGGCGGAAAAATCGAAAAAACTTGGATGCAGTGCGGATCCCAAAGGACCGGTCGCAGATCCTCTCCGGCAACCTCATGTCTGCAGGCGGAAAGCCACTGTCGGGGAGAGTTCCTGCTCGGGTTCGACGCGGGATTTCCCCATCAGGTCGATGAGGTGGGCCAGAACGTTGCGCTCGGCCGCCATCAATAGGGCGGCGGGCGTTTCCGTGTAGATCCGGCGGGCCAATTCCCGCGGGGTTGCAGGGCCAGCGGCAAGGGCGTCGAGAATCGCGCCTTCGCGCGCCATCCGGTGTTCGATCAACCAGTCGAGACGGCCTGCCGGATCGTCGATCGGGGCGCCGTGGCCCGGGTAGAACACCCGCCAATCGCGCGCGCGCAGCTTGCGGCAGGAGGCCATGAAATCGGTGAGATCGCCATCGGGCGGAGAGACCAGCGAGCTTGCCCAGCCCATCACATGATCGGCGGTGAAACAGGCATCCCCAAGCGCCAGCGCGATATGATTGCCAAGGTGGCCGGGCGTGTGCAGCACCTCCAACGTCCAGTCGTCCCCGGTGATCCGATCGCCATCGGCGACGGTGACATCGGGGGTAAATTCCGTATCGATGCCTTCGCCACCGTCGGACATGCCCTGCCGCACCAGCTCTTGCATCACCGGGCTGCGGCCGGCTTCGGCGGGACCGAACCCGTAAACGGGCACATCGCAGCGGCGCGCCAGTTCGGCGGCGAGGGGGGAATGGTCCACATGGGCATGGGTCACGATCACATGGGTGATGCGCTGTCCTGGCGCCACGGCGGACAGGATTGCCTGCAGATGGTCCTCGATCACCGGACCGGGGTCGATTACCGCCAGGTCCTTTTGCCCCACCAGATAGGTGTTGGTCCCGCGATAGGTCATCGGCGAGGGATTCGGAGCCAGGATGCGGCGCACGCCCGGTTGCAGCTCCTCTGCGATGCCGGGAGCGGGGTTGAAATCGTCTGGTGCCTGCATCTGCCTATTGCTCCTCGCTATTCGCTGCACGCCCGGACCTGATGGTGCCTTCACAGTCTGTTGGCGCGCCTGTAGGCTTAGCCCATGTTCTTGCAAAGGCTCAAACAATATTCTCCGCGCAACCTTTATGGCCGGGCAGCGCTGATCCTGATCGTCCCCATCCTGTCGTTGCAGCTGGTGGTGGCGATCGTCTTCATCAAGCGCGATCTGGAGGATGTCACCACCCAGATGACCGCGACGGTTCTGCGCGAAATCCGCCTTCTGGAGCAGCAGGGGCAGGGGGCGGGCAGCCAGGTGGCGTATCTGACGCGCCTGGCGCCCCTGTTGACGCCTTTGCAGATGGGTGCGCGGTTTCTGCAGCCGCAGGATGCCGCACCGCAGGATCTACTGGCCTGGTACGAGTTTTCCGGCCGGGTGGTGCGGGACAAGATGGCCCAGGACCTGCCCGGATTTCTGGCGGCACAGTTTCCCGACAACCGCGAGGTGCGGATCTTCCTGCGCACCGATCTCGGGCGGCTGGAGCTGCGGGTCGACCGGCGGCGCCTGACGGCTGCCGCGCCGCATCAGCTGATCGTGACCATGGTGTTCTTTGGCCTGTTCATGGCTTTGATCGCCTTCATCTACCTGCGCAACCAGCTGCGTCCGATCAAGCGGCTGGCCGAGGCGGCGCAGGCTTTTGGGCGGGGGCGGATGCTGCCCTATTCACCGCGGGGTGCCACCGAGGTACGCGCGGCTGGCAGCGCCTTTATCGACATGCGCGCCCGTATTGAACGGCAGATCGAACAGCGCACGCTGATGCTGTCGGGGGTAAGCCACGACCTGCGCACGCCGCTGACCCGGCTGAAACTGGGCCTTGCCATGCTGGACGAGGAGGAGGCCGAGCCGCTGTTGCGGGATGTGGATGAGATGCAGGCGCTGCTGGATGCCTTCCTTGAGTTTTCCCGTGGGGCCTCGACCGGGGAGCCGGAACCGGTGGATCCGGTCGCCATGGCAGAGCTGATCGTCGAGGACTGGCGGCGGCAGGGCAAGGATGTGGTGCTGGGAGAGGTCAGCGGCTCCGGAGAGGTGATGCTGCGGCGCCAGTCCATGCGCCGCGCCATTGAAAACCTGGTGTCCAACGCGGTGCGCTATGGCACCCGGGCCCGGGTTTCGGTCTCACTTACGGAGAAATCCCTGCGGATCCGGGTCGAAGACGATGGCCCCGGCATTGGCCCGGATCAGCGCGGGGAGGCGATACGCCCGTTTACGCGGCTGGATTCGGCGCGCAATCAGAACCTTGGCTCTGGGGTGGGGCTTGGGCTTGCAATCGTGGTCGATGTGGCGCGCGCCCATGGCGGCACGTTGCGCCTGGGCGAAAGCAGCGAACTGGGCGGGCTGCGCGCCGATATCGTGATCGCCCGTTAAGGCCAAGCTGCGGCACGGCCAGGCGGGACGCAGCCGAACGATTGTGCGCGGCCGCCACCCGGGCCGCCGCGCCTGCGCAAGATCTGGAGCACCGGCCGTCAAGGCGACCGATGCGCGATGTCAGAAGATGAAATCGCCCGAGCCCAGGTCCGAGATATCAACGTCCAGGAGCGTGATCGAGTTTCCATTGCCATCCTCGATGATCACGTCATCGCCGTCCTCGCGCATGTGGTTGCGACGCAGGTCGCGCATGCCCGTGATCTCTTCAATGCCGCTCAGATCGATGTCTTCGCGATTGCTGTTCGCGTTGAAGTCGCGGATCCTGTCGTTGCCAAAGGCGCCGGAAAAGACAAAGGTGTCCGCCCCGCCGCCGCCGATCAACAAATCGTTGCCCTTCTGACCGTTCAGCACGTCACCGCCGCTGCCGCCAAACAGCTTGTCATTGCCGCTTCCGCCATTCAACGTGTCCTGACCGGCACCGCCTTTCAGGACGTCGCGCTGTTTCAGGCCGGAAATCTCGTCGTCTCCGCCCAGGCCAAGAATGCGGTCGCGCCCGTTGGTGCCGATCAGAATGTCATCGCCATTGGTCGGGTCGGTGTTGGTGTCGCTGACAAAGGTGTCGGAGGCCAGGAAGCCCTGATCGATGCCAAGCCCCTGGATCGCGGCGATGCTGCCAACAAAGATCGTGTCTTCCGTATAAAGCGAGCTGGTGCCGACCGGCACGACCACGTCGACATAGGTTTGCCCGGCAGACAAGGTGAAGCCTGCCTCATAGCTGTTGACGGCCTGCGAATAGTCCGCGTCCACTGCGTTCACCGAAACCGTGCCGGTCACGTCGCTTTCGCGGGCGTTTTCGACCGTGACGCGCAGGGTCACTGTTGTGGCCCCGGACGCCTCGGATGCGGTGATCGAGGCGAGGCTGGCCTGGTCGGTCGGCGCTGCGCTCGAATAGCTTTCGATCGTATAGGCGCCGTAGAAGCTGAAATAGGTCTGGGCTGCCAGGTAATAGGTCCCGGTCAGGCTGGGGGCGAAGGAGATATCCGCGCCGTCCCAGGCACTGCTGCCACCCGATACGCCGCTGACGGGTTCGCCATCCTCATCCAGAATCTGCAGGTATCCCCCGGAGGTGGCGCCATATGGGGAGTCTGTCTGGGCCATCGAGAAGGAATAATCCATGCCACCGAACGCGTAGAACGCATAATAGTCGGTTTCACCCTCGCGACCGCTGCCATTGATGACCCCGGTGATCGTGCTGTCGTCGGCAAGGGTCGGCGCACCGCTCAGCTCGCCATCGTCTTCATCGTCGAGGTAGTCGGCAGGCAAACCTTCCATGGCGACCGTATAGCTGCCATTGCCGGTGACGCGGATATTGTAGAAATCCGAAGGGTGCTCGGCGGTAAAGGTCATCGTATTGCCATCAATGTCCGCATCCGGGTCAGCAACGCCATCGTCGAGCATGACAAAGGAGACGCCCTCCCCCTGCAGGGTGAAGGTATAGGGCTGACCATAGGCCAGTGAGACACGGATGAGGTCACCTGCGTCGCTGCCCCCGACGGTGCCGCTCACGGTGTGGCCCGGCTGAATCTCCGCGACATTGGTTTGCGTGTAATTGAATTCGTTGGTCCAATCGCCGGATTCGCTCATGCTGTACATTTGTTGGTCCTCTTCAAGTTCCGTCACCCGCTGCCTTGCCTCAGATACTGGGCGAGTGAAAAGGGTCGTATTCTCATGCTGACGCAGGCGCAGGGCCTTTTGCGGTCAACCGCAAAGCCATTGTTACCGGTCGAAAATCAGTCCCGATGTGACACGGATCAAATTCGGACGAAATCCGTCAAAAATCTACCTTGCAAATCTACCTGGAGAGTCTACCGGGAAAATCTGATGGGAACGCTCTGTTCGCTACCCAGTTTCGAATGGCTGGGCCAATGCGGCGTGGGCAGGGTTTCAAAACCCGGTTTGGCAAAGAGGTAGCCCTGCATCAGGTCGACGCCAAGGTCGTAAAGGGTGTCATATTCCTCTTGGGGTTCGATCCCTTCGCAGACGATCAGGATACCCATCTCCTCGAGCATCGGGATCGAATTGCGCACGATCGCCTGTTTGGCACGCGAGCTGTCGATCCCCCGGATCAATCCGGCGTCCAGCTTGACCACATCGGGCTGAAACAGGGTCAGCAGTTTCAGCCCGGAATATCCGGCGCCGAAATCATCGATCGCGGTCTTGAACCCCAGGCGGCGATAGGTGGCCAGGATCTCCAGCAGCTTCTGGGTATCGACGCGTTCGGTTTCGGTGAATTCGAACATGATGCGATCCACCGGGAAGCCGGTCTTCCTGGCCGTTTCCAGCGTCAGCTGGATGCAGGCCTTGGGATCGTAGACCGCATTGGGCAGGAAATTCATCGACAAGAGCGCGCCACTGTCTGCCAGGTTCAGTTCGGCGGCCAGCTCGATCGAGGTGGTGCGGCAGGTCTGATCAAAGGCATGGAGCGTCTCGGCCGTGACATGCGAGAAGACCTGGCGCGGGCCCGCGCCATCCTTGCCGCGCAACAGGGCTTCATAGGCAAAGACCTTTTGTGCGCCGATGGCCAGCATGGGTTGAAACGCCATGGTGATCGGAATATCGAATGTCGCACCGTTCTTGCAGGCTTTGCAGTTCTTCCCTGTCACTCCGAATCCCTCTTGTCGCGCGCGGCTGCGACGGGTTTAGGAGAACTTCCTGAAGAAAGCTTGTATCCGCTTTTGCGTCGCGGCCGTGCCGGTGTCGCCGTCAAAGCCCCATCTGGCGCACCGCCAGGTCGCGCATGATCTCTTCCGAGCCGCCACCGATGGCCATAACCTTGACCTCGCGGTAGATCCGCTCGATCCGGTTGCCGCGCAGGTAACCGGCGCCGCCCAGGATCTGCATCGCCTCCGAGGCACAGAACTCGCAGGCCTTGGAGGTAAAGACCTTGGCCTTGCAGATCTCGGCCACCGGCATGCGACCCTCATTCACCTGCCAGCAGATCTGATTGAGATAGGCCTCGACCGCGTCGATACGGGCGGAGATATCCGCGATTTTGTGTCGGATCGCCTGGTGGCGGATCAGCGGCTTGCCAAAGGTCTGCCGCTCCTGCGCCCAGGCGATACTGTCCTCAAGGCAGGTCTTCATCATGCCGAGCATACCGGCGATCAGCCCGATGCGTTCGAGGTTGAAATTCTCCATGATCGCCACGAATCCGCGGTTCTCCGGCCCCATCATATGATCGGCGGGCAGGCGCACATCCTCCAGGAACAGGGTTGCCTGGTCTGAACACCACCAGCCCATCTTTCGATCCAGCGCACTGCGGCTGAAGCCTGCCATGCCCGCCTCCACGAAGAACAGCGAGATGCCCTCAAGCCCCGGTCCCCCGGTGCGGGCGGGGATCACGAAATAATCCGATGTCATGCCGCCGGTGATGAAGGTCTTGCAGCCGTTCAGCACGAAATGATTGCCATCGCGCCGCGCGGTCGTGGTCATATTGGCCACATCCGAGCCGCCGCCGGGTTCTGTCACCCCCAGCGAGGATCCCTTTCGCCCCGATATGATCTCGGGCAGCACGCGGGCCTTGATCTCTTCACTGGCGAGCCGCGCGATGGGATCGAGCGAGATCTGCCGCCCGCCCATGGCCGCTGCCACGCCGCCTGCGCCGCAGCGGGCGATTTCCTCGGCGTAGGCGGCGCGCATGAAACAGTCGTCAAAGCCAAGTCCGCCGTGCTCTTCGGCGATGCCAAAGCCCCAGACCCCCAGCGCGCCGGTCTTCTGGTGCAGCGCCCAGGGGATTTCCCCGGCTTCATCCCAGGCATCACAATAGGGGGTGATCTCCTGCGCCACAAAGGCGCGCAGGGTATCGCGAAAGGCGCGGCGCTCTTCGGTGTCAAAGGGGCTTTGCATGGGGGCTACTCCTTTTCGATGGCGGACGCCTGGCTTCTGCTGGGGTTCGGGGCCAGGTGCGGGGCCATGATGCGCCCGAAGAGATCGACCATCTTGGTGATGATTTCGGGGTCGCGCTCATAGGGGGACTGGCTGTGCAGCCCGCGCATGAAACTGCGGCAGATCGACCACAGGAGCGCCAGATCCTCGCCCGAGGGGGCAGTGTAGAGATTGGCGATATTGCGGTTGAAGGCATCGTTATAGTCCCAGAGCGACGGTGTGATGCGGCTGCTGAGCGCCTGATCCGTGCGCGAGGCGACCAGGATCTCCATCACCGCGCGCCCTTCGCGGGTATTGATCACCCGTGCCCAAAGCCGGTGCAGTTCTTCGGGCAGAGTGCTGCTCTTGCCGCCCTTGCGCAGCATATGCGCGCTTTCACCCGCCTGTTCCGGGCCGCGCACCGGTGCCAGAAGGTGTTCCAGCGTGCGCACCATCATCTCTTCCTTGCTGGGGAAATGATGGGTCAGCGCGCCACGCGACACGCCCGCCGTGGTCTGCACCCGGTTGATCGAGGTCTCCGCATAGCCAAAGCGATCCAGGCAGTGGGTGACCGCATCAAAGATCCGCAGCCGGGTTCGGTCGGCCCGGCTGGTGACGTCGGGTTGGTCTGCGCTCTTGGCTGTGGTTTTGGGTGCCATTCGGGGATCTCTGGGCCTATTCTTCTTCGGGAATCGTAAAACAGAACGGTCGGTCTGTTCAATTGCGCAATGCAGGGGCCGACGCAGGGGAACATGACAGGGAGGAAGACAGCGATGCAGCAGGCAGAGGATTTTCGCGCCGAAAGCCGGGCGCTGGCGGCGATACTGGAAGATTTGCCGGAGGAGGCGTTTCACCGGCCGACGCTGTTCAAGGACTGGACCATCGATCATGTGCTGGGCCATCTGCATCTGTTCAACGTGGCTGCCGAAACCTCGCTGAAGGGGGAAGAGGCCTTTGCCGCCTTCATCGGTCCGATCGTTCGGGACATGCAGTCGGGCAAGACGATCCTTGAATGCCAGTTTCCCTGGCTCGATGGGCTATCTGGCAGGGCGCTGTTTGAGGCCTGGAAGACCGGCGCCGAGAGCTGTGCCGATGCCTTTGCCGCAGCCGATCCAAAGGCTCGGGTCAAATGGGTGGGACCGGATATGAGCGCGCTGTCGTCGATCACCGCGCGGCAGATGGAGACCTGGGCGCACGGGCAGGAGGTCTTTGATCTTCTGGGTCTTGAGCGGTCGGAGCAGGACCGTATCCGCAATATCGCCCACCTTGGCGTTGCGACCTACGGTTGGACCTTCCTCAACCGCAAGGAAGAGGTACCGGAGCCTGCGCCTTTCGTACAGCTGACCGGTCCTTCGGGGGCGGTCTGGGAGTGGAACGAGGCGCAGGAAGGAAACGCGGTGCGCGGCTCGGCGGTGGAATTCGCCCAGGTGGTGACCCAGGTGCGCAACATAGCGGACACCGGGCTTGAGGTTGCAGGGCCTGCCGCGATGCGCTGGATGGAGATCGCCCAGTGTTTTGCGGGCCCGCCGGAAATGCCACCCTCAAAAGGCGCACGTCACAAGAGCTGAAGCACTGGTACAGTAGGGGCCAGGCTCCCGCCCGGCTTTAGCCTCTTAGGGAAGAGGCATCAGCCCGTTGGGCCCGGCGCCGCGCAGAGCGCGGCGCCGGGCTCAAGGCAGCCAAAGGGGGCGGGCACAGCCCGGGCACCTGCTGGCGCGGGAGAGGCCCGGTTTCACCGCATTTTCTCGATCACTGCCGAGATTTGGCTTCGCCCTGTTCAGCCTCGCCCTGTTCAAGCGTGTCCAGTTCAGCCAGCCATCTGACGCCAGGCCTCGGTCAGCCCGGCAACTGTCATGCGCTCCTCATCCGCGACGGTGACCGGAATGGCCTGCGTGCGGAGCGCGGTTTCATAGGGCCGCAGGAACCTGTCGGATCCGATCACGGCCAGGTTCTGGCCCAGCCAATAGGCGCGCGCTGCGGCCAGTTCGGCCCCAAGCAAGGCTCCCCAGATCTGCCCCGCGCTATCCGCGGCCAGATGGGTCGCGACAGTGAATGCGGCTTTTGCCTCGGCCAGCCGGGCCCCTGTCAGTTCGGGTCTGGAGAGGGTATCGGCCAGGCTGTCGTTGAAGCGCTGCGATGACCAATCCGCGTCCTTGAGGCCAAGCATCTGCAGGGTCGCCTCCACCAGTCCGACGGTCAGGAAGCTCTGAAAGCTGACCACTTCATCGGCGCTGATCAAGGCCCAGTGAGTGGTCTCGCCAGGCAGGCAGAGCACGCCGTCCCATCCGGGGTTCAGCGACAGGAAGCCGCGAATACGCGTCTCGGCCCCCTGCATCGCGGCGGGCGGGGATTTCTGGATCAGGCCGGGCGTGACATAGAGGCTGGCCTCTTGCGGCAGGGCCATCGCCGCACTGTCATGCACAGAGGCCGGGGACAGGTGATCGGGGCGGGCAGGGACAGGCTGGGGCGGCGTCAAGGCACTGCCGCAGGCAATCAGCGGCAGATCGGCGCGGGCGCCCAGCATGTGGCATAGGTCGACATAGGTCTCGGCAAGCGCAGGATCTGCGATCCCGCCCGGAAGCGTGACCTGGTTTCGCGCCTTGATCGACCTGCCAGACATCGCCCATAGTCTACAGGTCGCGCCCTGCAGGTCGGCAGCGATCCAGGTTTCGGGACGATCGAGCGGTTTGTCCTGTCTGCTCATCTCTGCCGGATATCCTGTTCTGTGAAGGGATCCCGGCATAAACACCCGAATCCCACCCGCTGGCAAGCGCCACAGGGGCGGTTGCCCGTGTCAGGTCGTACGCCCTGCCCAAAAGGCGAGGAGGTTGATCCAAAAGATCAGGCACCCCTTCTGAAAGGCGTAGCCCACTGTGCCGTTGAACCAAGGACAGAAGGGGGGCGCTGGGGGAGTTTCGTTTGGGTTGAGCGCGGGCTTCGGCTACTCTTCGGTAACGGCAGTCGGTCGACGTTCAATCGGTGGCGCGGGTCAGGTGGTGCGGATCATGGGCGGGTCTCAACCCGGGGCTTGCACGGTTCAGGGCTTGAATAGGGGCGGGCGTGCAACAGGCAGGCTTGCGACGGATCGGGCGCCCGTCGCTTGGTATCGGACCGCATCCCTTTTGCGGTGTTGCAATATCGCGTGCGGCTGGCGGTGCACGATTATGGTTGAATGAGTGTTGTGATAAGGGTGGGTTCTGTCATGAACCAGGGGCAAAACACGGAAAGTGCCATCTTTGTTCGCTGTGCTGCGGAGCGCCTATTGGAGCTTGGCCATCCGGCCAGCACGGTCTTCAGCGCCTCGCGTCTTGGCCAGGCGATCCTTGCTCAGGCAGAGCCGGTGGCGGATATCGCTTCGGTGGCAGCGTTCTTTCAGCGCGCCGCGCAGATCAGCCTGGACCCTGCCTTCGGGCTGCACCTCGGTCAGCAGACAGATCTGCGAAAGGCCGGGCTCCTGGGCTACCTTGCCTTGTCCGCGCCCGATCTTGGTGGCTTTTTGACAACCCTGTCGCGCTACGCGCCGCTTTTCGGAGAGAAGCTGTTCTTCGATACCAGCTCGCTTGATCGGTCCGGGATCATGGAATGGGGGCATGCGGCCGGGGGCGAGCCCATGGGCCAGTATCACGAATTCCTGGCATCGCTGTTGGTTGCGAACCTGCGACTGGCCTGTGGAAAACGCATCATTCCGGCAGAGGTGAGTTTCTGCCATGGTCGATCGACAGTCAGCCAGGAGCTTGAGGCGTTCTTTGGTCGCAAGCCGCAGTTTGAGGCGCCGGTAAACCGGCTTCGCTTTGTGACGGATGATCTATCCGCGGGGCTTGCGACGGGGGATGCCAGGTTACATGCCATTTTGCGCAGCTGTGCGGATGCACGGTTGGAGGACGCGGGACTGGGGCGCGCCGATTTGGTCGCCCAGGTGCGGCAGCGTATCTCGCATCGCCTGGCCTCGGGTACGGCCGCGTTGGAAACCGTCGCCTCCGATCTGGGGATGAGCCCCCGGACCCTGTCACGCAAACTGAGCGAACAGGAGACCAGCTATTTCGCCATTCTGGAAAACCTGCGGCTGGAGATGGCCAAGACCTATCTGCGCGACAGCGATCTGGTGTTGGCGGAAATTGCCCATCTGCTTGGGTATCGTGGGCTGAGTTCCTTCAACGATGCCTTCAAGCGCTGGACGGGGCAAAGCCCGGGAAAGTTCCGCAGGACGGGCTGACCGCACTGGGCTGTAGGCCCAAAAAATTCGCACTCCAGACAGGTGACCATGAACCCCGAGCCATCGGCCAGATCATCGTGACGTGCGGCTTGATTCTTCAGGCGGTGTTTTCAATTGGACAACAGTAACCCCGGGCAATTCAGGATTGTTTCTGCTTGCACGGGGCGGATCCGGCGAAATGCGGCATCTTAACCATTTTCCGTGAATCCTCAGCATTTTGTCTAAAAATGTATTAAATAGAATGTATCGCAAATGCGATCATTTCCTGAGGTCGCTCAGGGGGTGCGGTGCAGGGGCAGATCCGTGGGGGCGGGCTCTGTCAGATCACCGACACGGAGATTTATCACCGGCAGCTGCCGCGCCGGACCAGCAGATCGTGACAAATCCGCAGGGTACCACGGGTGTGGGTCGGAACATGATGGGGGTCGACATGAAGGATCTATTGCACAGGGGACCAGATACGGATTTCCTCCTGACCGGGAGTGATATCCCCCACTCCCACGGGGTTGTGCTGCCCTCCTCGGCTCCGGGCGGGGTCGGTCGGATCCTGGCGGACCGGGGCGCTTCTGGCGACATGACCAATTGGCGGCTTCTCAAAGGTGCCAATCTGCCCAAAGGGGCAGGCCATAGAAGCGCCGGGAACGGGATCTACGCCTGGGGCGGAAAACGCGCTCTGGATCTTGCTTTGACCCTGCTGTCGCTCCCCGTGACCCTGCCTGTGATGCTCTTGTGCGCGCTGGCCCTGGTCATCGAAGGCGGAAATCCCTTCTATACGCAAGAGCGCCTGGGGCAGAATGGAAAACGCTTCCGGATCCTCAAGCTGCGGACCATGGTGCGCGATGCCGATACCTGCCTGCAGGACTATCTGGAGCGGGATGCGGCTTTGAAACGCGAATGGGAGTCGACTCAGAAGCTGAAGAACGACCCGCGCATCACGCCGGTGGGCCGTATTCTGCGCGTCACCTCGCTGGATGAGCTGCCGCAGCTGTGGAATGTGATCAAGGGCGAGATGAGCCTTGTCGGCCCGCGCCCGATGATGACCGATCAGCTGCCGCTTTATGGTGATCCGCGTGACTATTTCGATGTGAAGCCGGGTTTGACCGGGCTGTGGCAGGTCTCGGCCCGCAACGAAAGCACCTTTGCCTTTCGCGCGGCTGCGGATTCCGAATACTGCCGCGGCCTTGGCCTAGCCAATGACATGAAGCTGATCTGGCGCATCTTCGGTGTGGTGGCCAAGGGCACGGGATATTAATGCATCGGTGCTTCACTGTGCTGCCGATAGGGCGCTGCAGCTGATCTTTTCACGGCCGGTCAAACTGCTACCATTGGTTTTGGGTTATTGGTTTCTGGCGATGAGGAACACCGGGATTGATACCCTGTCGGCGCATCGGATGCGGGGATTTAGAGGCAAGACATGACGCAACAGGGTTTCAAGAAGTTCCGCCGTCGCGCGCATCAGCAGGCCACGCCTGTGTCTGACAGCGTGGAGGAGCCGCGCCGCCCGGCAGAGGATCTGGCTGAACCCTTGGACCTGACCCATGATTTGGCTGCCGACCCGGTTTTGGCGCTGCCCTCGACCCTGCCTGCGCTATGGGACCGTCTGGAGCGGGTCGCCTTTGACCCCGAGCAGCCAAGCCGGGCTGCAGTTCCGCTTGCCTCTGCCTGCCGCGGCGCCCCGGCCGCGCGCAGCTTTGATCTGTTGCGCACCCGTCTGCTGCAGGTGCTAAAGGCGCGCGGCTGGACCCGTGTGGCGATCTGCGCACCGACCTCGGGTTGCGGCTCCACCTTCAGCGCGGTCAACCTGGCCCTCAGCCTGGCCCGCGTGCCCTCAAGCCGCACGATTCTGATGGATCTCAATTTCCGCGGCCCCGGTGTGGCTGGCGCTTTGGGGTTGGCAGGGCCAGAGGATATGGCAGCCTTGCTCAGAGGTGACTGTCCGCTGCACCAGGCGCTGATCCGCCCGACCGAGACTTTGGCGGTGGGGTTGAACGGGGCGTGGGACGAAAACGCGGCGGAAATCCTGCACGACAGCCGCAGCGCTGCGGTTCTGGATGACATGATCGAACAGACCGAAGCGGAAACCGTGCTTTTTGATCTGCCGCCGATGCTGGAATATGATGATGCGGCGGCCTTCCTGCCGCAGGTGGACGGGGTCTTGCTGATCTCGGACGGCACCCAGACCACCGCCGCACATCTGGCGGCCTGCGAGGGGATCCTGGCAGGGCATGCGCCGCTGCTGGGCGTGGTACTGAACCGGGGCCGGGCCACAGACGGGGCTGCCGCCGTCGCATAACTTTCGCCTGGCGGTCAAAGTTTTGCCCGTTTGCCATGATGAAGAGACATGAAACGCCATGCCGAAAGACGCATTCGGCACCGGCCAAGCGACGTATCGTGAAGAGAGATTGAATGGGCCCGATCCACTCCTTGCAGGACTTTCTGGACATGCTGCGCCGTCGGCTGCGGGTGATCCTTGCCGTCACCCTTCTGGGTAGCCTGGCATCGCTGTGGTTTGCTGCCCGCCAGCAGCATCTTTACGAAAGCGCCGAGGTGATCCAGGTCGCCCAGCCCACCATTGCCGACGATCTGGCGAAATCCACCGTAGAAGGCTCCACCGCGCGGCGGATGCAGCTGATCGAACAGCGCCTTATGGCGCGCGGCACCATTCTGGAGATCGTCGAGACCTTCGGTCTATACGCCGACCTGCCGGACCTGAGGCCATCCGAACTGGTCACCCGGGTGCGTGAGAATGTCACCATTACCGGTGTCGCGGCGGTGCGCGAAGGCTTTGCCGATGACGGCACCATTGCGGTTCTGACCATCACCGCGCGCATGCCCAGCCCCGAGCAGGCCCAGGCCGTGGCGGCGGAATTCGGGCGCCGGACCATCGAGCTGAGCGTCAACTCCCGCATCGAACAGGCCCGCGAGACGCTGAACTTCTTTGCCGCAAAAGAGGCCGCCCTGGCCAAGGATCTCGCCGCATTGGAAGATGAAATCGCGACCTTCCGGACCAAGAACGACGTGGCCCAGCCCGGTGCGCTGGAATTCCGCCAGGCTGAAATCGCGACCTTGAACGAGGCGCTTCTGGATATTGCCCGCGAACAGATCCAGATCCGCCGCGCCGCCGATCAGGCGGTGGCCAGCGAACGCCCCGCCACCGCGCAGCGGATGTTGCAGGAGTTCGAGGAGCAGCTTGCCACCCTCTCGGCGCAAAGCGATCTGTTGAACCAGCGCAAGGCCGAGCTGGAGCAGGCCTTGGAAACCACACCAGAGGTAGAGCGCCAACTGGCCGCCTATGAGCGCCGCCAGCAGCAGGTGCAGGGGGAACTGGACATCATGCGGGCGCGCCGCAGCGAGGCGGAGATCGGTTTCCGCCTAGAAACCTCGCGCCAGTCCGAACGGCTGACGGTGCTGGAACCCGCGGCATTGCCCGATTATCCGGTCACCGGCGGGCGCAAGCGCAAGGCCATGCTAGGGGCTGCCGCCAGCCTGTTCCTGGCCATGGTGGTGGCCTTTCTGATGGAGTTGCGAAAACCCGTGCTGCGCTCGGCCGCGCAGATGAAACGGGAAACCGGCCTTCTGCCGGTGGTGACCATCCCGGAAATGGAACCACCGAAACGGGGCGGACAAGACGCTTGATCAGGTCGCGCTGTCAGGGGGAAAGTGCTCGGATCAGCTCCTCCACCTGTGGCAAATGCCACCACAGGGCACCGCCGCCGATCACGGAAACAATCAAAGCCGAGATGAGATCGTGCAGCGGATCCCAGGCGCCATGACGGCGCGCCAACCAGATCAGCACGGGATAGGCGGCGATCATCGCCAGCCCCAATGCCGCAATGCCGCCGGGCAGCCCGAACCAAAGCGTGCCCAGCAGGAACAGAACCGTCTGCAGCACGGCGCGGCTTGCGGTGAAGACGAAGAACGCCCGGCTGTCACCTGCGGCCAAGGCCGCCTGGTCATAGGTCATGGTGATCACCGCGGGGGCCAGCGCCAGGGAAATCAGCACGATCATCTCTCCGGCCTGCCGGTAGCGGTCATCATAAAGAAGATCGGTCAGCCAGGGGCCGACCCAGGCCATCAGCAAGAGCATCGACAGGATCACCGCGCTTAGGCCCGCGCGCAGCAGGCGGTGCTTGCGCCGGTTTTCAGGCGGGCCATCGGCGGGTTTGTCGCGATAGACCGGGATCATCAGCCGTTGATTGACCGCATGGCCCAGAAGCATGGGAAAGCTGGCCAGGAAATAGCCGATATTGTAGATGCCCAGCACATCCAGCGGCACGAACCGTCCCAGGATCGCGCGGTCGCCTTGCGAGGTCAGGAACCAGAAGGCGGTCGACAGGAAGATCCATTTGCCAAAGCGGATCAGCTCTTGAGCGGCTTTTCTCTCCCAACGAAAACGGTTCCGCTCTCCGGGCAGACCATAGTGGGTCAACAGCAGCTTGGCGCCTGCCTGAATGACACCGCCCAGAACCAGAGCGATGATCGACCCGCTGGCCCAGGCCAGAAGCACCATGAACCCCACTCCGATGGCCTGTGCGGCAAGATCCAACGCGGTGAGACGCCCGACCAGGAGATGGCGGTGCGCGGTCTCGATCCGCGTCGGGTTGAAACCTGCGATGGCAAGGGCACTGCCCGCGATGGGCAGGTAGAGCATCAGATCGGGCGCCTCGTAAAGCCAGGCGACAGGCCAGGCCAGCAGCAAGGTTGCCGCCCAAAGGCCAAAGCCCCGGATCACCTGTATGGTCCAGGCCGTATTAAGGAAGTCGGGATCATCACCGCGGGCATTCTGGGCGATGGCCGGGCCGATCCCCACATCGGAAAACAGCGACAGGCCCACGGTCACAACGGTGACCAGCGCCATCAGCCCAAAGGCCTCGGGGAACAGCAGCCGCGCCAGGATCAGGTTCGCCGCAAGGCGCAGGGCTTGGCTGCCGCCATAGCCGATCATCAGCCAGGAAGCCGAGCGCAGCACCCGCGCCAGCAGGCCCTGACCGGAAAATGCGGCGGCGTGCTTGAGCATGTGATCCCCTTGTTCCGTCGTCCGGACAGCTGCCCGCACGCTAGGCAGGCACCGGGGGAAGGTCAATCTGCGAGGCCAGTTCGGGACCTGCGTATCAGTTATTACCTTGAACCCTGCAACAATCCCTCGGGCTGCCATGGATTGACGCTGCGGTGTGGCCTGTCCCAGCGGGGCTCTAGGCAGGGGATGGGGGAGCGTATAACCTGCCGCAAAGGATGGCCCTGACCCGGGGTCGTTGCAGGGATGCGAGGCAGGATTACCGTGAAAGTTGCTTATGTGCTGAACACTTATCCGCAGCCTTCCCATAGTTTCATCCGCCGGGAGGTGCAGGCGTTGGAGCGGCAGGGGATAAAGGTACTGCGCCTTGCCATGCGCGCCAGCGAGGCGCCCCTGGTGGATGCGGGCGATCAGGCCGAGGCCGCGTCAACGCACTACGTGCTGCGCGCCGGGGCGCTGTCCTTGATGCTTGCTCTGCTGATGTCAGCGCTGCAGGCACCGGGGCGGTTTTTCGACGCCTTGCGTCTGGCGCTCAGGCTTGGGCACGCCTCTTCGGTCGGGCGTCTGCGGCATCTGATCTACTTCGGTGAAGCGGCCTATGTGGCACGTCGGTGCAGGGCCGGGGGCGTTGATCATATGCATGCGCATTTTGGCACCAACGCCACGGCGGTGGCGCTGCTGGCACATGAGCTGAGCGGCATTCCCTTCAGTTTCACCACCCACGGGCCAGAGGAATTCGATGCGCCCCATGCGCTGTCGCTGGGTGAGAAGGTGAACCGCGCCGCCTTTGCGGTGGCGATCAGCAGCTTTGGAAAGAGCCAGCTCAGCCGCTGGGCCGAATTTGGTGCCTGGGACAAGATCAAGGTGGTGCATTGCGGGATTGAGCCTGCGCGCTTTGCCGATCCTGCGCCGCTGCCCGAGGGGGGGCTGCGGCTGGTGGCAATCGGGCGCTTTGTCGAGCAGAAGGGTCAGATGGTGCTGATCCGGGCGATGGCGCGGATTGTTGCCGCACTGCCCGATGTGCATCTGACGCTGATCGGCGATGGGGAAATGCGCGCGGACCTGGAAGCGGAGATCCGCCGCGCCGGTCTGCAGAACCACGTCACCCTGACCGGCTGGCTGGACGAAGCCGGGGTCCGTGCCGAATTGGCGGCCTCTCATCTGTTGGTGATGCCCTCCTTTGCCGAAGGTCTGCCGATGGTGGTGATGGAGGCCATGGCCGCCGCCCGTCCGGTGCTGGCGACCTATGTGGCAGGCACACCCGAACTGGTGCTGCAGGAGGAGACCGGCTGGATGGTGCCTGCCGGTGACGCAGAGGCGCTCGCGGCGGCCGTGGCAGAGATCGCCAAGCTGCCCCATGAACGGCTGTCTGAGATGGGCAGATTGGGGCGCCTGCGGGTATTGGAACGGCATGACAGCGATCGGGAAGCATCCAAACTGGCGGCTCTTTTCAAAGAGATCCGATAGGTCCCCCGATAGGACTTTGGAAGGCAGCCAAGGGGGCGCTCCCGCCCGTCTTGATCCCGGCAAAGCCGGTTCCGTGCCGGTTGGGCCGGGCGCCGCGCGGGGCGCGGCGCGGTCGCCCTGCCAGTGCCTGCGACAGGCGTGTCAGCGGCCTCTGGCCCAGCGGGATTTGCTTTTGAACAGGGGCGTTTTGACCGCGAGGCTGACCAGCCCATAGGCGGCAAACCCCAAGGGATCGCGCCGCAACAGTTGCAGCAGGCCCCGCGATCCCAAAGAGCGCTTATCATCATTGGCCAGCAGCTGCGGAAATTGGGCGGCGATTTCCTCTACGCCTTTGTTCTGCCGCCTGCGCACCCGGACCAGGTTGGCAAAGCCTTCGACCATGGGCCATTGGTATGTGCCGGGCAGGCGGATGCGTTCGGGGGCCGCGAAGGACAGCCGCGCGAATGTGTCATCAGAGATGATATCGGGCCAGTCCTGCCAGCGATTGCGCCCGGCACGGTTCATCGCGAAAAGGCCGAAACCCGGCACGCCCTCGGTGACGAAGGGCAGCTGTGCCCAGAACCGGCCATAGGCGCGGGTCAGCAGCGATCGGGCAGGGCTGATCCGTGGAGAGCCGCTGGCATAAAGCGGCACCTCCTCGGCAAGCGCCGAGGTCAGTTGCCCCAGAAGGGGCGGCGAGACGATCACATCCGCATCGAGATAGACCAGAACATTTCCCTTGGCGGCGGCATCGCCCGCGTTGAGCGCGCCAAGCTTGCCGCCCTCGGGCAGCTCCAGAACCCGGCAGGTCCAGCCCTCGGGTGCGGACAGGCCGCGGGCAATCTGCGCCGTGTCGTCGCTGCAGCCATTGGCGAGAACCAGGACTTCGGCGGCGGCGCCATCCGGCAGGGGATCCGAGGCAAAAAGCGCCTCAAGGCAGGTCTCGATATAGCCAGCCTCATTGTGGGCGGGGATCAGGACCGAGACCAGAGCCGTCATTTCACCGCCTCCAGCAAGCGCCAGCGCGGGTTGTCGTCGCTCAATGTGCGGCGCGCGCCCCAGCTGCCCCATTTGCCGGGGGTCGCAACATCCGCATAGACGCCAAAGAGCACCCCGCCAAGATCGGCCCAGCCGGTCAGCAGGCGCGCATAAAGTTGTGCCATGGCATCGGTGTAGTTGAAATGGGTGAAAAAGCCGGTCAGTTCCTCGTCATCAACCATGGGCCCGATGCCGACCACATGGCTGCCGCCCTCATAGACAATCAGATCCAGACCGTGACGATCCGCAACCTCTTTGTGGTAGGGCAGCACCCGGCCCAGAAGATCGGAGAGCGTGTCGCTACTGTCGCCGCTGAGCAGGCCATCTTCCAGCTCCAGTGCCGCCTGCGCGGTGGCCACATCGTATTGATGAGCTGCCACGAAGGCCTCTGCCTCGGCGCCGGTCAGGCCCTTTTCCTGGGCGGTCGCGCGCGCCCGGTCGCGGCTGTCAGAGAGCCAGGCCCGCAGGATCGGCGCCCGGTCACGCAGACCCAGGATACCGCCGAAATAGCCGGTGACCGCATAGGCATCGAAATACGTCGCGGGTGGCTTGCGGTCCGGTTCGGAGGCCACCCAAAGCGGCGCGGTCAGAACCTGGTCCTCCAGCCCCAGCCATCCGGTCTGGCTGGAAATCACCCGCACCAGCCGCTGATCCGCCTCAGCGCCAAAGACTTCACTCCAGATCTGCGCCAATTCGGCAGCGCGGCCACCATAAAACTGCATCCAGAGGTGCTCTCCGCCCCATAGGGCGCGGGCCTGTTCCTCGGCCCAATGGGCCTGGTCGAACTGCCAGTTCCAGACCTCGTTGGAGTATTCCACATAGGCGCGCAGATCCTCGTCCAGTTGATCCCGCACCAGTGCTGCGAAATTGCGCATGTAGCTGTCATCGGCCATATGGGGCATGGTGAACCAGGGATCAGCCCCCAGGGTATTGGCCAGCTTCAGCAGGATTTCCGCCGGAACCCCTTTCATGGACCAGGTGAAATCGGTGACATTCGGGCGATCCTCCCAACCGATCTGGAGGGAGTCGTTGGTGTCCATCCAATCCATGAACCGCAGGGCTTCGAACCCGTCCAGCATATCGAGCCAGAGCGGGTTGAAGATCTCGCCAGCCTCAAAGGCGGCGATCTGATCTTCCCGGACCACGGTGATGTTGCGGATGTGGTCGCCACGTGCAATGCGCTGGAGGCGGATCTCCACCGGGCCGGGGCCGGGGGTGTAGTCAAAGGAGACTTCACCGCTGCCATAGCGCACGTTTTTGGCCCGTCCCGAGACCTCGACAATTCCCTTGCCCTCAAAGCGCAGCACATAGCGTCCCGCAAGTGAGTGCGCCTCGGGCGGCAGGTCTGTCAGGATCACGGTGCCGATGGAGCCGAGTTCGGGCGGCAGGGCGGTGGGCCAGCCGTGGGCATCGAGATAGCCTGCCGCGGCAAGGTCTTCGTGGCTGACACCGCCCCAGCGCCCGGGCAGATGACCGATCCAGGGGCGCGCGGTCTTGAAATGATCGAGGAACGGCGATTGCGGGCTCCAATCGGCGATCTCCATCAGGTTCATCGCCATCGGCTGGCGCGGAGCCCTGGGCTGTTCCGCGACCTGATCTGCCGGTTGCTCCTGCGAGGGGAGGCTGTTCAGGACCGGCAGGGTGGGATCATCGGGCAGGGGCGCTGGTTCTGGCGGCAGGGCAGCTGTCGGCACGCCTTCTCCCTGGGCGGCGGCCCAGGCGATTTCCTGCAGGCGGATGGCCAGATCGGCCGAGGGCAGGGTGTAGGACTTACCCCAGCGCCCTTCCAATTTCTGGGGTAGGCCGATTGTATTTTTCCTTGTGATTACAGAGAATTGAACAAGGCTGATGAAGTAGAATCCAATTGCATTCGGGTGAATGTCGTCGGCAAAGACCTCCGCGATATCACCAAGGCCGGGAACGGTTCCCGCCTGGATCGCATCGTCCAGCCGCGCCATGGCCTGGCCGACTGGCAGCAGTGTCAGGTCGCCATCCAGCTGGTCATTGACCTCATCCACCACGGCCTGCCAACGCGGCAGGTCCTGCTCTAGCCGGTCGCGCCAGGGGGTGTCGCCTCCATCGTCAAAGGGGATCTCGGCCCCGGTGCCGCTGTTCAGGCTGTGCCAGGTTTCCTGTAGGTAGATCACCGCATCCGGGTTCGCGGATTTTGCGGCCTGATAGTACCGGGTGACGGCCTCTTCCGTATTGCTCCACTTGAGGTGATTGGCCAGCGGAATGGCCTCGGTCAGGATCACCGCATCCACCGGGCTTTTCAGCCGTTCGCGGGCATTGACACCCTCGGCGTTGGCGCCGTGGTCCCAGTTGTAGCTGAGGGGGGCGCCGTTGATGATCTGAGCCTCAACCGTGGCCGAAGGCGTACCGTGCCGCAACAGGCCTTGCAACATCACCGGATTGTCCGGGCCAAACAGCGAGTGGCCCACCATCAGGACCGAGGCGATCAGTGTCTCAAAGGGCATCAGTCCTGCCCCGCCTGTATCGTGCCTGCCTGTATCGTGCCTGCCTGTATCAAAGCGGCCTGCGCAAGTCCCGTGCGCGGCAGGCTCTGCACCACCTGCCAGACGATCTCTTGCAGGGTTTTGGCTGCGCGGGCTGAGAAGGCCTCTGCGGCACCTCCATCGGGGCGCGACAGTTCATGTGGCAGTCCGACAGGTGAGCGATGATAGAGCACGGCGTAATGGGTCAGTGCCACAACATAGGCGCCCAAGTCGTTGATATGGATGGTGTCCTGCAGGCCGTCGGGGGTCTTGGCGAAAAGCTCTGAAATATCTGCTACCCCCTCGACCTTGCCCGCGTTGATAGCCCCTGCGACGGCGGCCAGGACCTGCCCGGCCGGGATCAGGTAGACCGGACGTTTTGGATTGCGACGGCTGTCCGAGCCGAGCACCTTGCCCAGCCAAAGCCGCTCAAGATCCGCATCGATCCGCGCCTGCCATCCGTCAGGATCGTCCAGATGATGCCAGGTCTCATAGAGGTAGATCCGGGCATCCGGCGATGCTGCACGGGCCAGGCGCGCCCAGCGGCGCAGGTATTTGGCGGACCCGAAATACTTCACCGCATCGCGCAGCTCGACCATCTCTGTCAGCACCACGGCATCGTATTCGCCTGATCCGATGGCCTCTTTCGCGTCGCGCCAGATGGGCGCCTGGTTGACCAGATCGAAATCCCGGATCGGTGCATCCGGTTCCCAATGTTCCTTCAGCGAGGTGCCGGACCCCAGCTGGCTGTTCCAGCTATGCCCGTCCGGCGCCAACTGCGCCAGCATATGCGGCATCACTGGTCCCACCAGGGAATGACCAAGATGGAAGACCTTCAAGGGCTGCTCAGGTGCAGCAAGCGCCGGGATCGGGACCGGCGCGGCCTCGGCAGAAAATCCGGACCAAGCCCCGTGCAGGCAGGTTGTCAGCGCCAGGAGAAGCGATCGTTTTCCCATGTCTCACTCCTTCTTGAGCGTGGCCATTGTGAAAATGATCCCGGCACCGATCACAAAGGCCCCTTCGATGGAAAATCCACGCTGAAACGGCAGTTGATCCGCCGTGAAACGGGCCAGGAAACGGCCGCTCTGGCCGGGGCTGTCAACATCAGGTGTGACTTCCAACTCCATGCCATCAAATCCAAAAAACCTTTTGCTGATCATGTATTGGCACTTATAGGCGGCTTCCTTTGCGGAAAAGATCAGCTTGCCCATCTGGCCGGGATCGTCCTGTTTGCTGAGCCAGGCCCGTTCCCGATCCGAGCAGATTGCAGGCACGAGATCGTCTTTGAGCGGTGTGTCTTCCTCCACATCGATGCCGATGGCGCGCAGGGTATCGGCTGGGGCAACGGCGGCCAGGGCACAGCTTTTGGTATGGGTGATCGACCCGGTCAGCCCCTGGGGCCAGATTGGAGCGCGGCTGTCGGATATCACGATGGGGCGCGGCACTTGGCCGAGATCCCGCATGGCCTGATGCGCCGCCGCGCGCCCCGCGGCAAACTCGCGGCGACGCTTCTCTACCGCGCGGGGCGACAGGCAGGCGGTTTCTTCGGCGAAGGGCACCGGGGGATCTGCCAGGGGATCACAGGCGGCCACGGCCACCTCGGGCCCAAAAAGCGGCCGGACCAGGTCCAGCCGCTCTTGGGTCATCTTCGTGGTCAGGGATGGGTCTGCGATCATCCTGTCCTGGCTCTACGGTTGGCACGCATGGCGCGCCGTTTCGACATGGTTTCGGTTTTTGCCGCTTCGGCGGCAGCTGCCTCTGCCGTGTCTACCGGATCTTCCGGGCTTTGCGAACCGCCTGACAGGCCTTCCACATGGTCCGCCAGGCCGGACAGCGTCGGGAAGCGGAAGATATCGGTGATCGACAGTTTCGGCACCTCCAGTGCGGCGCGAATGTCCCGGTGCGCCTGCACCGCCAACAGGGAATGCCCGCCAAGGACAAAGAAGTTGTCCTGCGCGCCGATCCCATTGAGCCCAAGGATCCGGCCCCAGATCTCGGCGATCTGCGCCTGGGCACCGGCCTTGGGTGCCGCTTCGGTTGTCGGCGCAGCCACGCGGGCCGGTTTCGGATCCGGCAGTGCCTTGCGGTCGATCTTCTTGTTCGGGGTCAGCGGGAAGGCCTCCAGCGTCACGATATGGGCAGGCACCATGACCTCGGCCAGACGGGCGGCCAGCGCCTGTTTCAACGCAGGTTCCTGCACCGGGGCAGAGGTGGTGATATATCCGACCAGCTGCTCCCCGGCGCCAATGGTACGGGGCATGACAACCGCGCCGGTGACGCCCGGCTGGGCAGAAAGGGCCGCTTCGATTTCGCCCAACTCGATGCGTTGACCGCGGATCTTCACCTGATGGTCGGTGCGGCCGAGGAAATCGAGCCGCCCGTCTGTCCGCCAACGGACCAGATCGCCGGTGCGATACATCTTGCCGCCGCCAAAGGGATCAGCGACAAAACGCTCTGCGTTCAATTCGGGGCGCTGCCAGTACCCGGTGGTGACCCCATCACCCGCGATGAGCAATTCCCCAGGGGCACCAATGGGTTGCGGGGCGCCTTTCGAGTCCAGAACATAGACTTGGGTATTGGCAATCGGTGCGCCGATGTCCGCAACACCCGCAGGGACGCCATCCAAGGTCTGCATGGTGGACCAGATGGTCGTCTCGGTCGGCCCGTACATGTTGTGGATCTGCCCCGGTCCTGCCTCGCGCAGATCGCCCGCCAGATCACCGGCCAGGGCTTCGCCGCCCACCAGGAGATGCTGCAGATGAGGCAGCACCATGCGTGCCTCGTCATTCTGCACCATCATGCGCGCCATCGAAGGCGTGCATTGCATGTGGCTGACATCATGGCGCAGGATCTGCGCGGCAAGCGAAAAGTCTTCGGAGTCAAGCTCTTGCGGGGCATTCGACAGGCACAGCACTTCGGCCAGCGGCTTCAACCCTTCCATCACCTGTTCGGGCGCGATGCCATAATCGATAAGGCAGGCGACCTCATCCACGCCGATGCGTTTCAACTGCTCCACGCGGGCGACACCATCCTGCACCGTGCCGAACAGGCCTGAGTCCTCGAAATAGCGTTCAAAGGCGAAATCCAGGATCGCCTCCAGTTCGTCGGCGCCAAGCGCATCCAGCTGCATGTCAAAGGCGTTGTTGACGCCCTTGGGGCGTTTGAAGGCCGGGAAGGCCCAGGCGTATTGCTTGATCAAACCGGCGGCCGAGCGCAGGTAGTCCTTCATCGGCTCGCGCGCTGTCTGGCGGGCCGCCTCGCGGGTATCGGCCAGATAGGTGTGCAGCATCAAGGTGACGGTGAAATCCGCCGGATCATGCCCGGCTGCGCGCAGGGCGTCGTGGTAGATGCGGATCTTGCCTGCGACCTCGTCAATGCTTTGGCCCAGAAGGTGGGTGAGGACATGGGCGCCGATCTCTCCGGCCTCTCGCCAGGTGTCGGGATTGCCTGCGGTGGTGACCCAGACCGGCAGTTCCTTGGACACCGGGCGCGGCTGGGTGATCACCGCATGTGTGCCGCCGTCCTTGCGCGGGAAGGCGACCTCTTCGCCGCGCCACAGCCTGCGCACGGTCTCGATCGCCTCATACATGGCGGGTTTGTTGGCGGGCGGCGTGTTTTCCGGGCGCAGGATGAAATCATCGGGCTGCCAGCCGGCGGCGAAACCAAGGCCCGCGCGGCCTGCGGTCAGATTGTCGATCACCGCCCATTCCTCGGCAATGCGGGCGGGATGGTGCAGGGGGGCCACGCAGGAGCCAGAGCGCACGCCCAGGTTCTGTGTGACCGCCGCGACCGCTGCGCCGGTGACCGAGGGGTTGGGATAGGGGCCGCCAAAGGCGTGGAAATGCCGCTCTGGCGTCCAGACCGCGTTGAACCCGTGTTGATCGGCGAATTTGGCGCCTTCCAGCAGCAGGTTGTATTTGCGCGGGCCGGGGCCGTCGTCATTGCCCCAGTAGAACAGGTTGAAGTCCATCTTCCGGTCAGAGGTGGCAATCGGCCCGTTCGACAGCTGCAGGCGGCTTTCATCGCTGGAGAGCACCAGTTTGAAGCCGCGCGACAGGGTCCAGAACAGTTCGAGCACGGAAATGTCAAACGACAGGCTGGTCACCGCCAGCCAGGCATCGCCCGGTTGATGGGGGATGCGCGCGTCCATGGCGGCAAAGAAGTTCGCCACATTGCCATGACGCACCATCACCCCCTTGGGCAGGCCGGTAGAGCCGGAGGTGTAGATCAGATAGGCCAGATCCTGCCCGGTTGCGCCGCCCTTTATGGGTGTTGCGCAGGGCTGTGGCGCCTCGGGGCCATCCAGAACCAGAACTTGCGCGTCGGATGCGGGCAGGCTTCCCTGCAGCGCGCCCTGTGTCACGATGACGGCGGCGCCGCTGTCCGTGATGAAATGGGCAATGCGATCGGCTGGATAGGCGGGGTCCAGCGGCACATAGGCGCCGCCTGCCTTCATCACCGCAAGGGCGGCGACCACCAGATCGGGGCTGCGCGCCACATAGATGCCCACATGGCTGCCGGGTTTGACGCCCATGTGCTGCAGCTGGGCGGCAACCCCATTGGCGCGGGCGTCGAGTTCGGCGTAGGTGAGGCTTTGATCCTCGAAAACCAGCGCGGTGGCACCGGGGGTGCGAACCACCTGCGCCTCGAATGCCGCGTGGACGGTCTGGGTCAAGTCCACCTTGGCCGAAGTCTGGTTCCAGTCTCCGATCAACATCTGGCGCTCGGCCTCGGGCAGGATCGGCAGGTCGGCGACCGTGGCATCGGTGCCGTCTGCGGAAGAAATGGCACCCAGCACCAGTTTCAGCCGCGCGGCGAGCAGCTCCGCGGCCGTCTGGTCAAGCTGGGCGCCATCCACATGAAGCGCAAGCGCCCCATCCGCCCAGGAAACGGTGGCAGCGCAGCCTGGCAGGGCCGCATCCCGTCCCAGGGATAGTCCGATGCCGGGGTGATCCTGTGGCGCAAGCTCGGGCGCGCGGGCGATCAGATCCTCGGCAAAGCCGCCATATGTCCGGGCCTTCCCGATCCCAGCCTCAACCCGCTGTTCCAGGCCTGCCAGATCCTCCTGATGGTGCGCCTGCAGCGGCACCCAGCCTGTGACAAGCCCGGGCCGTGGCGTCATGGTCTCGGTCGCAAGGGCGATATCCGCCGTCTCGGCTCCGGCGCTGCGCAGGGCAAACACAAGCGTGGCCGCAGCGATCTGGGCTTCGGTGAGACTGTCGGCAGTGGTGATTTCATGCCGGGTCACGCCGGTTTCGCCGGTCTTGCGCGCCAAGGGTACCGGAACCGGCTGCATTGCGGCCAGCGCCTGTCGCCAATGGGCCTCGCCCGCCTGGGTCGCAGCCAGGGCGGCGGTGATCTCATCGCTGTCTTGCGCATCGAGCGCAGGCAAGAGATCGCCGGTTGCGCAGAGATCCAGCACGGACAGGCTGCGCCCGGATGTATCGGTGATCCCGGCAAGGCGCAGGGCACCACTGCCGCAGGCCACGGTCAGGCCATCATTGGTATTCTCCAGCACCTCACCCGGCGCTGCATCACCTTCAATCGCTTCGGCACGCGACACCAGAAGGACCCGGTCGCCTATTGCGATCTTGGGCGCCGACAGGGGATTCCAGTAGCCGCCAAAATCAAGCGCGCGCACCAGGCGGGCAAGCTCTGCCGCGGGCCTGGTGAAATCCAGACGCGCCCCGGCGGCGGGACGGTCGGCGCGGGCAAAATAGCTGCGCTGGCTCAGATCCTGGGGCTGTCGGTTGAGGCTGCCTGTTTCAAGCTGCTCGATCACCTCGCCAAAACTGTCCATTGCGGCGGCGTAGCATTTGGAGTTGAGGCTGAAGGCGGTCTCATCCCCGGCCACATCGAACAGGCGCTGCGCGAGGATATCGCCCTCGTCGATACCGCCTTCGATCATGTGCCAGGTGATGCCGTAGTCGCGCGCACCCTCGATCAAGGCCCAGTTCGGCGCATTGAGACCGGCATAGCGCGGCAGCGGGCCATCGTGGAAATTCACTGCGCCCTTGGAAGCCTGTTTCAGCACGGCGTCGGGGATCACCCGCAGGTTGGCGATAGAGAGAAGCCAATCAAACCCGCCCGGTAACTCATTTAGATCATTGGGGTTTGCAAGAACGGTGATCCCCTTTTCGGCAGCCCAGTTCCGGATCGCCTCATCCTGAGAGACAACCGCGCGGATGATGTGGCCGCGCGCCAATAGCGCATCTCCGCAGCCGACGGCGAGGGATTCATTACCAATGATGACCGAGGAAAATGGGGTCATTTCTGCTCCTCCGGGAAGGGGGTGTGAAGGCGCGTTTCATGTTTGGATGGTTTGCGGCGGATCGTCGCGCGCAGGGCGTGCAGGATCAGATCACGCAGGAAATGGGGGGCCTCGGCGGCCGGTTTGCCCTGGACCAGGCGCCTGAGCCCATAAAGGCCGGTGCCGCTGATCCGAGCCAGGGTTGCCAGCGCGGCATAGATCACGCCGTGGGTTTTCACGAAGTAATGCAGGCGCGAGTCGAACCAATAGGGCGGGGTGCGCCCCCAGGATTTCATGCCGGTCGAGGCAGAGCCGATATGGGCCACCGTGCTGGTCGGGACATAATGGGTACGCCAACCGGCCCGGGCGGCGCGGTGGCAGAGATCGGTTTCCTCAAAGTAGAGGAAGAATGTCTCGTCAAAGCCGCCGATCTCTTCGATCACCTCGCGGCGGATCATCAGGCTGGCACCAGCGGTCCAGTCCACCTGGGTTTCGGCCTGGGGGATATCCATTGCCACGACCGCATGCCGCAAGAGGCGCGTGATGATCCCGGTGCGGGCGGCCATTTCGAACTCGCCTGCGATCGAGGGGAAGCGGAAGGCGGTGCGGTGCGGCTCGTGATCGGTGCCATGCACGAAAGACCCCGCCAAGCCCGCGCCGGGACTTGCCATCAGGAAATCGCGGAGGCGCGAGATGGTTTCCCCTTCGACGAAGGCATCCGAATTCAACAGGTAGTAGAACCCCGGCGCGCTGCCATCGGGCAGACCAGCCGCCATGCCGATATTCATGCCGGCACCAAAGCCACCGTTCACCTCTGAGCGGATTAGTCGGACCTTGGGACTGTCGAGCCAGCCCCGGCTGGCTGCCCCCTTTTGCAGCTCCTCCCAGGAGCTATCGCCCGAGCCGTTCTCCACGATCACCAATGCGCCCGGCAGGTCTTCCATCTCTGCCAGCGCGGCCTCGGCGGCCTGCAGGGTCATCTGCGGCGTGCGGTAGTTCAGGATGATGGTCAGCACGCTGTTGCGGGCATGATCATCGTCGCTGAAACGGGGGGCAGGGGTGGAACTCATGGTGTTACTCTGCCGCCTGCGGGTGGTCGCCGTGCCCGATCGCGGCGCTTTCGACGCGGTCCAGGCGCGCTTTGACCTCTGTCGCCAGCACGCTCACATTGGGGACCAGCACCATGCTGTCATGATCGCCGGGCACCTCGACCACCTCAAGGCGGGGAGCCCAGCGGGTCCAGTCGTTGTCGGGGTAGACATATTCCCGTTCCGCACTGACAAAGCGCCCGTTTGAGACCGGCCAGTGCTGGTCCAGAGGCGGTCGCAGCAGGGTCATATCGCCGTCCCAGGGCTGCAGATCATATGCGGTGATGGCGGCGCGGAAGGCCAGTTCGATCCGGCGGTTGTTGAAGGCGGGCGTGGCGCCGGTTTCGACCGGGTTTGCCTGACGTTTCCGGATCTCCCAAGCGATGCGGTTGCTGGCCCATTCGGTCAGGTAAGACGGCCCCTTGCGACGCAATTCCTGCAGTTTGATCAGCGCCTTGTCCTTGCGTGTGAGGCTTGGGCGAACCGGCAGCGGCGTATCCAGGAGGATCAGGGCGGCGGTCGCCTCTCCACCGGCCTGCAACTGCTGTGCCATCTCATAGGCGGTGATGCCGCCGCCCGAAAAGCCACCCAGAAGATAGGGGCCTTCGGGCTGGATCTGCCTGATTTCATTCAGGTAATCTCTTGCGGCCCGGTCTATGCGATCATGCGGCGCATCGCTGCCGATCAGCCCGCGTGCCTGCAGCCCGTAGACCGGGCGATCCGTCCCCAGCAGCTGCGCCAGATGGCGCAGGTTCAACACGTTGCCGAACATGCCCGCGACGATGAAGAAGGGCCGCCGCCCGGTGCCATCGCCCGGATGCAGCTTGACCAGATGGGTGAAGGCGGGCGTTGCGCTGTCGCTCTTATCGGCGTCTGGCGATTCGGTACTGACACCACCGCCGGTGCGGGCGATGATCCGTTCGGCCAGGCTGGCGACGCTGGGCGCCTCGAACAGCAGCGACAGCGGGAATTCCACGTCATAGTCTCGTTTGATCTGCGCAAAAAGACGCACGGCGATCAGCGAGTGCCCGCCAAGGTCAAAGAAACTGTCCCGCGTGCCCACCTGCGCAACCCCCAGAAGGGTCTGAAAATGCGCGGCCAACCGGTCCTCGACAGGGTTTGCCGGGGCGACGTAATCCGTATCCAGATCCGGGCGCTCGAAACTCTGGGCCTCTGTTTCGGGACCCGTGGCACTCATGCTCGCCTGGGCGATCAACTCAGGCAGGTCAAGCGAGGAGACCACCACCTGCGACAGCGACGCCTCCTGGCAGGCGGCCAAAGCCCGGCTCAGGGCCTCTCCGCCTTCCTCGGCACGGATGCCTTGCGCGATATTGTGCTGCAGGCGCCGTTCCTCGGGCGACAGGGGCTGGCTCGCGCTGTTGCGCGCCATTGCGATAGCGGTGGCGCTGACGTCCGCTGTGGAGGCCGGTGTGGTCTCAAACCCAGCCGCGAGCCGCTGCATACGGAAGCCTTCGACCTCGACCAGCACTTGTCCGGCTTCATCGCTGAGGGTGACATCAAACAGCGCGCTGTCGGTCTGGCCCTCGTCACCTGCGGCAAGGCGCATGTGGCTGTGGATCACCTTGCTGAGCGGTGCATGGATGCGAATGGCGCGGTAGGACATCGGCACCCACAGGGCATCGGTGCCATAACCCGGTGCCAGCGCGATGGCCCAGCCGGTCGCCAGATCCAGAAGGCCCGGATGCAGCACGGTAGCATCCTCTTCCGCCTCTTCGGCCAGGCGCAGGGTGGCAAGACCTTCGCGATCGCCAAAGGCCATCTGCCGCAACACCTGCCAGCGCGGACCAAAGGTGAGATGCGCTTCCTGCGGGGAGCGCAGGCGCACGCCCGGCTGCGCCTGTTCAGGTCTGCAGCGGTGTTCTATGTCTTCAACAGCGACGGTGTGCGACGGGGGCTGCGTCATATAGGCGGCCATTGCCTCGGCATGCAGCGCATAGCCGTCTCCGGCTTCACTGTAAAACGACAGCGCATAGCCCTCTTCCTGTGCAACCAGCCGGATCAGCAGCTCGGTGGGGCGGTCTTCGGTCACCACCAGCGGGCGCAGGAAGTAGAGATCGCGCAGCTCCATCGCGGGCAGCTGTGCATCCTCGGCCAACCCGAGATCGGCCAGCGCCTCGACCGCCAGTTCGATATAGCCGGTGCCGGGCAGGACGGCGCTGCCATCCTTGGTGCGGTGTTCGTCCAGAAGCCAGTGCTGGCGGGCATCAAGCCGGGTGCGATAGACCCGGTTGCCCGCGCCATCAAAGCCCGCACTGTCCAGAAGCGGCTGATCACAGGGGGCGGCTTCGCTTGGGCCCCTATCGCCTTGCCGTGCAGCCAGGGCGTCAGAGGCCATGCCCGCATCCCCCCAGACACCCCAGTCCACCGCCACGACGCGGGTCTTGCCGCCCTTTCGATGGGCGGCATAGGCATTGAGGTATTCATTGGCAGCGACGTAATCGAGCTGACCGGCAGGGGTGGTCACCGTTGAGGAGGACGAGAACAGCACCATCAGATCGAGGCTGTCATCGGGGAAGAGCGTATCAAGCACCCGCAAGCCGCTGACCTTGGGGGCCAGGACCTTGGCGATCTGTTCGTCCGATTTGGCCAGCAGCGGCGCATCGTCGATCGTGCCGGCGCCATGGATCACGCCGGTGAGCGGGCCGAACTGCGCTTCGGCGGCCTGCACCGCCGTGCGCATCTGGCCGGAATTGCAGACATCGGCCGCCAAGGGGAGCACCGTACCTGTGCCGATCTCCTCCAGCGCCTGGATGGCGCGGATGCGTTTTGCAATATGGTTGGCCGGGCTGTGGCTGCGCAGGTACAGCGCCCAGCTGTCCCGCGCAGGCAGGCCCTCGCGGGAGATCAGCACCACATTGGCCGCGTAATGCGTCATCAGGTGGCGTGCGACGGTCAGGCCGATGCCGCCGTAGCCGCCGGTGATCAGGTAGGTGCCACCCTGTTTGAATGCAGGTTTGGCGGCTGACGCCTCGGCGCCGGGCAAGGGAAGGGCGCGCCAGTCCTTTTCATAGCGCTTGGCGCCGCGCCACAGGGCGGAGGCCGTGCCGGGCTCTGCCAGCAGCTCTTCCAGCAGACGGTCTGTAATGTCGTCTGTGGTCTCACCCCGCAGCCGCGCCAGCAGGCCGCTGGGCGGTTTTGGCAGCTCGATATCCACGGTGGTGCAGGTGATCCCCGGCAGCTCGCGTGCCATCATCCGCGCAGGTCCCGCGATCAGCGCCTTTTCGGGGTTGGGCAGGGGTTCATCCCGCAGCTGGGCCGAGCCGGTGGTGAAGACGGTGACATGGGGCGGCTGGGCCAGATCCATGCCGCCCAACTCCTGCGCCAATGCGGTGAGGGAATGAAAGCCCATTTCCAGGTTGCGATCAAAGAAGGAGGATCCCGGGCGGAAGCTTTCGCCATCGGTTACCAGCCAGAAATGTGCGATGCGACTGGGCAGCAGATCCGCGCGCTCCAGATCCGCCAGAAGCGCGGCATAGCCTGCGCGCCCCTGTTCGGGCGCCAGCACATAGGAGCTGGGCGACAGCTGCGCATAGGTATCGCCGGGCCGCACGCGCACAACCGGGTGACCGGCGTCCTCCAGCCGCGCGGCGGCCTTGGCAGCGGCGCCGGTGTCATCTTCGAAGATCAGCCAGCGTTGCGGGTCCTGGTTCAGCTCGCTTTGCACATCCAGCGCGCAATCGGCCAGGCGGGGACGCCAGATCGGGCGATAGCCCCAATCTGCGATGTCGTCACGGCGGGCGGGCAGGGCGGTCTCTTCGAGACGTGCCGCGTTGCCAGGTTCGATGAAATAGCGGCTGCGCTGGAAAGCATAGGTGGGCAAGGAAAGGCGATGGCGCTTTGCCTCGCCCCAGATCTGATCCCAATCCGCCTCGTACCCGCAGGCCCAGAGCCGCCCGATGACGCCAAAGAAATAGGCATCATCCATCATCTGCTGATCCGGGTGGCGCAGCGAGCTGAGCACCTGCCCGGGGGTCACGGCGGGTGCCATCTGCGCAAGCGCGCTCAACGCCTTGCCGGGACCGACCTCCAGATAGATGCGGCCCGGTACCTGAGCCAATGTGTCGATGCAGGTCGCGAACATCACCGTGCCGCGCAGCTGGTGCACCCAATAGTCGGGATCGGTGGCCTTTTCTGCGGTCAGCAGGGTGCCGCTGCGGTTCGACATGATCGGCATTTGCGGCGGCGACAGGGTGAGCCCCCGCAGGAAGGCGCCATATTGATCGAGGATCCCGTCCAGCATCCGCGAATGGGCGGCGATGTCGATCTGGATGCGCTGGTGATCCACGTCGCGCGCTTTCAGGGTCTCAGCCAGCCGGTCCAGCGCGGCCTGCGGGCCAGAGACGGCGGTGAGGCTCGGCGCATTGACGCTGGCGATATCCAGATCCGCGCCGATCAGGGCCTGCACCTCTGCTAGCGGCAGGGAGATCGACAGCATGCCGCCCGCAGGCACCGTATCAAAGAGCCGTCCACGCAGCAGCACCAGATCGATGCAATCCTCAAACGACAGCACACCGGCCAGGCAGGCGGCGGTGTTTTCGCCCATGGAATGCCCGACCAAGGCCGAGGGGCGCACGCCCCAGCTGATCCAGAGCTGCGCCAGCGCGTATTCCACGATCATGATCAGCGGCAGCTGTGCAGAGGGCTTCTGAAGGGCTGCGTTTGCGGCCTCTTCCTCACCCTCTTCGGGCAGCCAAAGCGCGCGGATGTCGTAATCGAGCTTGGCCTGCAGGTGATCCAGCCCGCGGTCCATCCAATCGGCAAAGACCGGCTCGGTCTCGTACAGGTCGCGCGCCATGCCCGCATATTGCGCGCCGCCGCCGGGGAACATGAAGACCACCTCGGGGGTAACGCCCAGATGGTCATGGGTAAAGACCTGGCGCGGATCGCCTTTCTCCAGCAGATCGGCGGCCTCGGTCGCGCTTTCGGCCACCACCACGCGGCGCTTGGCAAAGCCGCGGCGGCCTTCCTTCAGGGTATAGGCCACATCGGCCAGGTTCGCATCCGGGTTGGCCCGCAGCCAGTCGGCCAGCGCGGATGTGTTGCCGTCCAGCGCGCCTTTGCTGCGCCCCGACAGGCACAGCACATGGAAGGGGAAATCGCTTTCCTCTGATGCGCCGCGTTCGGGGGCTTCCTCTAGGATCACATGGGCATTGGTGCCGCCGACCCCCAGCGCGTTGATACCCGCGCGGCGCGGTCCCTTGTGAGGCTGCCAGTCGCTCAGGGTCGCGTTCACCTTGAAGGGCGAGGTCTCAAAATCGATGGCCGGGTTCGGCGCCTCATAGCCAAGGGAGGCCGGGATCTGCCGGTGTTTCAGCGCCAGAGTGGTCTTGGCAAGGCCCGCTACCCCGGCTGCGGTATCGAGATGGCCGATGTTGGTCTTGACCGAGCCGATCCGGCAATAGCCGACCTCATCCGTCGTGTCGCGATAGGCTTCGGTCAGGGCGGTGACCTCGATCGGGTCGCCCAGGTAGGTGCCGGTGCCGTGACACTCCACATAGTCGATGGTGTCGGCGGGCACATCCGCTGCCGCCAGTGCCTTGCGCACCGCTGCGGCCTGTCCACCAACCGAAGGGGCCAGGTATCCGGCCTTGTCGGCACCGTCGTTGTTGATGGCTGAGCCTTTGATCACCGCCCAGATGTGGTCGCCATCGGCGATGGCATCCTCCAGACGGCGCAGCGCAACCGCACCGGCGCCAGAGCCAAAGACCGTGCCTTGCGCGCGGTGATCGAAGGCGTGGCAGTGCCCATCCGGCGACAGGATCTCGTTTTCCTTGTATAGGTAGCCGCGCCCCTGCGGCAGTTCGATGGTAACGCCCCCCGCCAGCGCCATGCCGCATTCGCCTTCGCGCAGGGCCTTGCAGGCGTAGTGAATCGCCACCAGAGAGGTCGAACAGGCGGTCTGGATGTTGACCGATGGTCCCTTCAGGTCAAAGACATGGCTGACGCGGGTCGACAGGAAATCCTTGTCGTTGCCGGTGTGACGCAGCAGGAACATGCCCACATCGTCCACCAGATCGGGGTTGGAGCAGATGTTGAAATAGAAATAGCTGCCCATGCCACAGCCCGCATAGACGCCGATGGGGGCATCAAGGCTTTCGGGTGGGTGGCCTGCATCCTCCATGGCGGTCCAGGCGACCTCCAGGAACTTGCGGTGCTGTGGGTCCAGGATAGCGGCCTCTTTCGGGCTGAATCCGAAGAATTCCGCATCGAAGGTATCATAGCCCTGCAGCCGTGCGGCAGCTGGCACGTAGTTGGGATCCGCGATATGCGCTGGGCGCTCTCCGTTGGCCAGCAAGCTGTCTTCATCCAGCACTTCGATGCTTTCGACGCCGTCGCGCAGATTGTCCCAGAAGGCCGCTGCCGATCCGGCACCGGGCAGATCCACCGATAGTCCAACGATGGCAATGTCACCCGAGTAAGTCCGGGCCTTGCTTTGGCTGTTGTCTTGAGCGTCCAACTTGGTTTTCACCCTTTGCGCATCGTTCCTGCCAAAGACCTGCTGCGCAACAAAAGTGGAGCGCTGATGCAGTGTCCTGTCAACCCCAATCGATTCCCCAGGCCACTGTGTCCTTCGCGGTGCTTGCGAAAGCCGACCTGCACAACCCAATTGCCTTGCGACAAACTGATCAACATATGCGGCCAAGCTATGAAGGGATGGTGACCAAATATGCCAGAAAAGGGAAAAAATTGCGGCAGCTCAGGCTGCCGGACTGTCAGAGAAGGCTGCGCGGGCCGGTTTCACTGCCCTGTGGCGCCATCGCTTGTTGGCCGTCAAACAGGCTGCGTTTGGCGCAAAACAGCTTTGGATCGCGCAGGCGTTCCGCATAACCCAGGACTGAACCCGCGCAGAGCCAGGTGATCGGTATCAAGGTGTCGTTGAGCAGCATATCCGCAAGGGTTGCCGCCAGGATCAGGGCAATGGGCGTGGCATAGGGGGACAGCGGTTCTGTCCGGGAGCGGCGCATCTCCAGCCCCAGCAGGAAAATCGGCAGGGTGAGCAGGCCCATTTCGGCGATATAGCCAAGCCAGCCGAAGGTGCCAAAGGTGATGATCCAGCGCCCATCCGGGATCGAGACGATCCGCCCGGTCTCCAGGTCGCGCACCAGATTGCGGCCCCATCCGCCCCATCCGAACCAGGGTCGCTCGGCGGCGCGCTGCAGCATCAAGGCTTCATTGTCGAACCGGTAGCCCAGTGATTGGGCGCGGTCGGCGCTGATTGCCTCGGCCTTGGCCAGGATCGCATCCGTCGGGATCAGGCCAAGATTGCGCAGCATCGGGTAGGTGATGGCGAGCAAGGCAATCAGCACCGCAAGGCGGATCTGCCAGCGGGGCGACGCAAGGGCCACGATGGGAACGATGGCCAGGCCGTAGGCCAGCGAGGCCAGGCTCTTGCAGAGGATCAGCACGGCAAAGAGAAACAGCGCGGCCAGGGCGAACCGGGTGCGGTCCTGCTGCTTTGCCGCGCGGGCCAGGGCGGTGGCGGCCACCACGCAGGAGAAGATGAACAGGGCAAGCCACAGCGCGTGGGGCAGGAACACGATCGGTCGAAAGCCGCCCTGGCGCATCATTTGGGAGAAGTCGTGCTGGAAAAATCCGTAGATCCAGGTGTTGAGCTGCGGGCTGAAACGCACCTCGAAGAGCGCGGGCAGGCTATAGGCCACCCCGGCAACACAAAGCGCGATCAGTAGTTCCCTTTGTCCCTTTTCGTCCGACAGGTAGCGCCTTGCCAGCAGGAAGGGCATCAGCAGGATGATCTGATTGATCACCACCGAGCCCAGATCGCGCCACCTGAGACCGGGCAGCATATCGGTCAGGAAGATGATCGGGTCGGAGCTTTGCAACACTCGGAACAGGATCGGGTCTGAGTTGGTCAGAACGGTGGGGATCACGCAGGTCACGAACAGCAAGACCAGAAGCCGCGCGACCAGGGGGCGCGGCCAGAGCGGCACCGGCCTGCGCAGCAGCAGGGCGCACAGAAGAAAGGCCACCACCGAGGGAATGGAGAACTTGTCCATATCCGGCACCAGTGGCAGGTCGAACTCGGCCAGCGGTGGCAGCAGGAGATAGCCACCAATCAGGCACCAAAGGATCGCGCGCTCTAGCGGCAGGCGCAGGAACAGGACGAGGCTGACCAGGGGCCAGCCGATCAGCATCAGATATGCCAGAGGATTAGGCATCGGCGCGGAGGGCCTTTGGCGGTCTGTGTCGCGTGGCCTGCAGTGGCCGGTGCGCGAAAATGGTGAGCGAAAACGGGTGAATGGAAACGGGCGGTTGCCCCGTTGTGTTCGCGCCAGTTTAGGCGGTCTTCAGTCGGATGTCCTGTCCAATTGCGTAATCCGGTAAACGGATGGCACGAATGCCACGTTCTTTTCCCCCGTGGGGCGTTGTTACTGGTTTGGAAAGCTCCGGACAGCTATCAGATGCTGGGCAGGCAAGGATGAATGTCAGGTGTATTTCGAATTTCATAACACGAGGATCGCGATCAACATTGCTGATCGGCCCCATTTGGAGCGCGAAGTGCTGGCACGTTTTGGCGATGGTCGTGGCTTTGCCCTGGCGACGGTCAACCTAGATCACCTGGTGAAACTGGGGTGCGATGACGCCTTTCTTGCGGCCTATGCGGCGCAGGATCTGGTGGTGGCAGACGGGCGTCCGGTGGTTTGGCTGTCTCAGCTTGCAGGCAGGCCCCTGGAGCTGATGCCCGGTTCCGATATGGTCGTCCCGCTGTGCCGACTGGCGGTACGGGCGGGGGTGCCGGTTGCCTTGGTGGGCAGCACATCAGAGGCGCTTTCGGATGCGGCCGAGGCCTTGTGCGACAAGGTGCCCGGATTGGATATGGCCTTGTGTCATGCGCCCTCCGGCGCCTTTGATCCCATGGGAGACGAGGCGGAGCTGATCCTGCGGACCCTGGACCAGAAGGGCGTCCGCCTGTGCTTTCTTGCACTTGGCGCACCAAAGCAGGAGATGCTGGCCGCAAGGGGGAAGACCCTGGCGCCGGGCGTCGGATTCGCCTCGGTGGGCGCGGGCCTGGATTTCCTGGGCGGACATCAGCGCCGGGCGCCGCTATGGATGCGCAAACTGGCGTTGGAATGGCTCTGGCGGGCGCTGAGCAGTCCCGCGCGCATGGTGCCGCGATATCTGAAGTGCTTTGCCATTCTGCCGGCCCAGATCCGCCATGCGCTGCGGCTCAGGCGCCAGTAGGCGCGGGCTTCGTCGTTCGGGGCAGTTTTCCTTCACTGGCCGTAGCGCTCCCGCGCCCGCAGGTGCCCCGGCTGCGCCGGTTTCCCTTGGCGGCCTTGGGCCCGGCGCCGCACGTTGTGCGGCGCGGTTGCTTCCGGCGGTAGACCTTGCGTCTGGTGCGAAAGCAGCGCGCAGGGCGCGCTGCCGGGCCCAACGGGAGAGGGGCAGTCCGTGACTGTTCCGATCCGGGCGGGAGGGGCTGCGAAATCGGGTGACCTGGTTGCTATCCTGGGGTCTTGTATTCCAGAATGCTGCGAGAGCGGCCAAGCAAGCGGTTCCAGTGGTACTCCAATACTCCGAGAGCCTCCGGGAATTTCCCCAATACCGTGAAAAAACCCTGCTCACCCCCCATGCGCCGGGCCAGCCTTAGGATCTGCAACGGATAGGCGGTAAAGCCGATCAGTGCCCATGGGGTGACCAGAGCCGCGAACAGCAGACCCAATGGCAGAACGCAGCCCCATATCAGCGCGCGGCGGGTTTCGCGCACCCAATGCCGCTCGGGCGGCATGCCGTGTAAGGTCGCGCCTTCGGCAAAGGCGTGCCCGGCCCGCCGGGCCCGCTTTGCCCATTGGCCAAACCGCAGGATCTGAGCGTCATGCCGGGTCATCTCTGCCTCCAGGCGCCAGATCCGCCAGCCCGCCTGGCGCAGGCGTAGGCACAATTCCGGCTCTTCCCCAGCAATCAGACCTTCGCGGTAGCCGCCGACGGCCTGCAGCGGCGCCAGCCGCATCAGCGCATCGCCGCCGCAGGCTAGGGCTTCGCCTGTGGGCGTGTCCCATTCCGCATCGCACAGGCGATTATAGACCGATGCCTCGGGGTGCACTTCCCGGCGCCTGCCACAGACCACGGCAATATCCTCATGCGCCGCCAGAAAGGCGCGGGCGGTGGTGATCCAGCCCCGATCCACCACGCAGTCGCCATCGACGAATTGCACCAGCGCCTCCCGGTCGTCTCCCCCATCCTGTGCCGCCGGTGGTGCTTGTCTTGCCAGCGCCGCAAGGCCAGCATTGCGGGCGCGCGCTGCCGTGAAGGGGCGCGTCATGTCGAGTTCCACCACCTCGGCGCCCAGGGCTTGGGCCGCTGCGACCGATCCGTCGCTGGAGCCGCTATCCACATAGACAAGCCGCCGCACCTGGCCGCGGAGGGAGGCAAGGCACCGTTTCAGCCGCGCGCCTTCGTTGCGTCCGATCACCACGGCATCGACTGCCAACCGGCTGCCGTCCCGGGCGCTTGCTTCACCCGCCTTTGATCCGGTCTTCATCATGACGGCGCCTGCGTCCCTTCCGCGCGCAGATAGCTGCTATAGGTGTCGGAGCGGCTCAGGAACCCGAGATCCTGTAAGGCCTCGATTGTCGGGCCTTGGCGCGCCGTTTCCGACCAGAGCGAGAGATCCGGTGTCTTGGACAGGACCGAGAGGCGCAATTGGTCCTCTCCATGTTCAATCGCGGCGGTTTTGACCGACTGCCGGTCCCTGGCCAGGGGATCATTGGCGAATTTATAGTGTTTCAGCAGCGCGGTCATCGGGGCGACATCGACGCCGGTTGCCGCATGGGGATGCACTCCGGCCGTCACACCGGTGCCCACAAAGACCAGCGGGTGTTTGCTCAGGCAGCAGTTTTCGCCAAAGACCTTGGCGCGAATGCCGCCAAACCGCACCCTTGGTGGAGCGCTGCCGTCTGCCGCGTTTGGGCGGTTCTGGTTCAGGAAATAGCTGAGACCGGTGGCAGGCGCATGATAGTCGAAAGAGGAGACCACGCTCAGATCATAGCAGTCAAAACTGTGAAGGACCTCGCCATAGGGCATTTGGGCGACCTCTGACAGGGACCTTTGAGGAAACATCTCCAGCATCTGCGCCATCATGGCCGTATGCCCCTGGCGCTGCAGGTAACGGATCAGGCCGGCCAATCCGATTTCCTGGCGGCCTTCGAAGTCGAAGATCTCGTCCATATCCACGATCAGGCACCAGCGATCCCTGGCATAGCGACCTGCGGCAAAGCTGCGGAACATGTTTTCAAACTGCCCCCATGGGAGCTTCGATTGCACGATGGCAGTGCCGGGCTGCTGCCGGATCCGCTCGATCGTGTCGTCTTCAGAACCGTTGTCAAAGAAGACAAAATGCCGAATGCCCAGGCTTCGGTAATGGTCGAAGAAGGCTTCAAGATAATAGCTGCCATCGCGCACCAGCGCGATCAGGGTCACCTCATCCGGATTGGCAAAGGTGCTGCGCGGCCCATGCAGGTGGCGCAAGGAGGCGCGAAACCGCAGATGCGTGAAAACCTGTCGCACCCGCTTGTGCAGTCGCCGGGCGAAGGAGGTCTCGCTGGTGATATCCTTCATGGGCCTTGGTTCTGCATTGCTGTCCTGTGTCACACCCTACGGTTTGTCGGCCCTGCGGGGCAAGGGGCTCGGTCGCCCGGCCAGTGGTTATGGTTGCGCCAACATTTTGCTTTTCCTATCGAATGCGTCAGCCTAAAGTTGAGATGCGCCACAAATCAGGCGCTTGGGGGGCGCGAGGAATGACGCAGGATCTGACCGTATTGGTGGGGGATGTCGGAGGCAGCAATACGCGGCTGGCCCTGGCCGGAGCGGAGATCGGAGTGACGGGTCTCAAGCATTTTGCCAATGACGGGTTTGCCAGCCTCGATGATGTATTGGCGGCCTATTGTAGGCAGCCGGATATGCCGCCTTTGCACGGATGCTGCCTGGCCGTTGCCGGTCCGGTCTATGGCGATGCCTATCGGTTGACGAACAGGGATTGGCAGGGAACGGCGGCTGATCTTGCCAGCGCGCTGCCGCTTGAGCCGGGCGGGCAGGTCCATGTGGTCAATGATCTTGCCGCCCTCGGGCATGCCTTGCCGGTCTTGATGCCGGGGCAGCTGTCGTCGCTGCGACCGGGGCGCCAGACGAGGGAGCAGGCGTTGGTTGCCGGGGTCGGGACCGGGTTCAATGTGGCGCTTTCGGTGGCGGGGCGCACGATCGAGGCGGAACTGGGCCATGCCAGCCTGCCGGAGCCTGTGGTGCGGGAATTGACACGCCTATTGCACCGCGATCCCAAGGAGTTTCCAAGTGTCGAAGAGCTGTTCTCGGGCCGTGGCCTGGTGCGCCTGCACAGTGCCATGGGCGGCGATCCGTCCGAAGGCGGTGCCGAGATCGTCGCGGCCTTCGAAGCGGGTGCAACGCATCCGGCACAGCAGAGCGTCACCGCCTGGGCGCGGCTTCTGGGGCTGTTTGCGCGGGAACTGGTGCCTGCCTATATGCCCGGACAGGGGATCTTCTTCGCCGGCAGCGTGGCGCGCGGCGTCTTGTGCACCGATGCGCGCACGGCCTTCCTGTCTGCCTTTGCCGAGCCGCAGGGCAAGCTTGCCGATCGCTGTGCTGCACTGCCGCTTTGGCTGATTACCGATGATGCCGCCGGGGTCAGCGGCACCGCGCGCTATGCGCTGGAGGCGGCCAAGGCCCGGCTTGGAGCGCTGGCACCGGCGTGAACGGGCGGCCTGAGCGGGCACAGGCTGTCCCACCCGTCGCTGCAGGCAGGCCTCAGTAATCCCGCTTGAAGAAAAGGCCGACACCGGATTCGCCTTCGCTGTCGACCGTTCCGGTGACAGAGAGGCTGTCGGTCAGATCCAGGTTGAGGCTCAGCTCGCTTTGACCGCGGGTGTTCACATCCACATCCGTATAAAGGTTCTCGGAGAGGTATCCGCCCAGGCCCAGCCGCCCCGCGCCGATCCCGTCAAAGCCGAAATCGGCATCATCTGCCCCGGTGCCTTCGCGCAGGGTCTCCTGGGTCTTGCCGCCACGACCGCTCAGCGTCAGGGCAGAGGAGGCCAGACGCGCCAGGGCCAGCGGGGACAGATCCTTGATGTTGTCTCCGAACAGCAAGAGCGCCAGGGCTTCTTCACTGGGGCGGGGGGGATCGGATGTGACCTTGATGTCGGGCGCATCCGTGGGACCCGAGATTTCCAGCGTCGCGCTTCCCTGTTCCGTCTGCGCGCTGGAGCGGAACTCCAGGTAGGGGGTGAGGTCGCCCAGAAGCGTCACCTGCCCGTCATCCAGGGTCAGGCGGCGGCCCAGAATGTCGAAACTGCCCCGGATCAGCCCGATCTGGCCAGAGGGGACAGGGGCAGCGGTTGTGCCCTGCAGGTGAATGCGCCCGCCAAGTTCCGCGCGCAGACCGCGTCCCCGGGCAAAGATCTTGCCCGGCGCATCGATCACCACGTCCAGCGCCGTCGTGCTGCGTCCTGCGGCGGCAGCGCCCTGTTCGGCCGAGGCAATCAGCCCGGCGCGGGCGCGCGTGGCCTGCACGGCGGCGGGGGCACCGATATGCTGGATTGGCGGGATCGGTGCCGCGGTGACAGAGCCACCGGTGGCATTGAGGTTGAGATTGGTCTCTCCCACGTCGATCCGCCCGGCTAGGCGGGAGGCACCGCTCAGGGCCCCGTTCAGGCCAAGGCGCCCGTTGAGGCGGGTATCATAGCTCAGATGATCGCTCATCAGCAGATCCGACAGCAGAATGGTCAGATCCGCCTGATAGGGGGCGGTCAGCGCCACCGGACCCGAGAGCCGCAGGGTACCGCTTTTGCCGGGTTCGGCTGACAGGTTTAGAAGGGCGCGGGCGTTTTGCAGGGAGATCTGTGCGTCGATCTCATCGACGCGCTGCCCGGCGGCAGGCAGCGCCAGGGTGGCGCCGCTGGTGGTTACGGTTCCGGTCAGGTTGTGCAGCGTTGGCACGCCGGTCATCGCCAGATCAAACCGGGCCAGCCCCTTGGCCAGATTGGGCTTGATGAAGGGATTGGCGCCCTCCAGCCGCAATTGCCCCGTGGCAACCATATCGAGCTCTCCGCGCGGCTCGGAGTAGCTGCCGGTCAGCGTGGCGCTGGCCTCGGCCGGGGCGGTTGCCTGGGCGTTCAGGTCCCAGATCCCATCCTGACGGCGCGCCGATCCAGTGGCGGTCAGCGCCCCTGCCAGTTCCGGCACGAAGCGCTGCAAGTCGTTCAGCGCGGCCTCGAAGGTGAATTCGGCCTGGCCATCGACTGTCACGCTGCCATTCAGCACAGCCGAGGAGGAATTTGGTCCACGCAGCGCGGCCTGGCCTGACAACTGGTCACCGCTGCGGGTCAGATCGGCGGAAACCTCCAACGGTCCCGGCGCCTCTGGCACAAGTGGCTGCAGGTCCTCCAGCCGTGCGGCAAGGGCCAGCTGTCCGGACCGGCTGTCCAGATGGCCGCTGGCCTGGGCGGTCAGCACCGCGCCCTCCAGCGTCATCTGATCGATGTGCAGGCCCGTCTCGTTCCGCGCGGCGCGCAGCACGAGGCTGGTGGTGCCGGGCAGGACCGTGTCAAGCTGCGCCAAGCCGCTCTTGAGATCCTGCCCTGTGAGGGTCAGATCGATGTCAAACGCCCCGGACAGCGGGGTGAGCGCGCCGCCCACTTTGGCCTCGGCCCTGCCGCCCAGGGGGCGCCCAGCCAGATCGGCAAATCGCGCAAGATCGCCGGATGCGGCATCCAGCTGCGTGATGATGGTGAGATCACTTGCAAGCGCAGAGATCGCCAGATCACCGGCCGCGCGGAGGTCGGCCCCTGTCAGGGTCATATCGGTCAGGGTCAGCGCATCTGCCCCTGCGGTGCTGAGGTGAGTGGTCAGGGCAAGACTGTCCCCAATCGCGCGGGCAAGGCCGGGGTCCTGCGGCTGGACACCTTCAAGCGCCAGGCTCAGATCGCCCTGCAGATCCCGGTTCCCGTTGCCATCGACTGTGTCACCGAGGGTGCCGACGCCCTGCAGGCGCGCCTCTTTCAGGCGCAAATCCGGGTGGGTGAGCTGCCGCAGGCTGCCCTGCAGGGACCAATCCCCGGCTTCGGTCTTTTGGGCGTGGATCTCTGCCCCGGCCAGCGTCGTGGCAGCACCTGGCACCGGCAGGAGGATCTGTGCCGCGCCCGCAGGCGGCGTGATCGTGGCCTTGATGTTTGCGGTGCTGAGCGCCCCTTGCGCCGTGCTGGCAAGGGATCCGGTCAGACGCAGCGCATCGGTGGTCAGCACCAGGGTGTCCAGCGTCACACCGCCGCCCGTTTCTGTCTGTCCGCGTGTTACAAAACGCAGGCCCGGGCCAAAGAAGCTGCGATAATCAGGCTGCAGCAGCGGATCGATATTGCCGCCAAGATCGGCATAAAAGGCAATCCCTGTTGGCTCAGGCTGGGCGTCCGCATCCCCGGCAGGTTGCGCCGCCCCGGCCAGAACGACCTGCCCTGAGAGGCGGCTTTCTCCGTTGCTGAACAAGGCGATATCGGCGCTGAAATCACTGATTGGACCGTTGCCCTTGGCCGTCAGCGTCAGATTGGGGCGGTCCGGCAGGTCGAGAAGGGCGGACATCAGACCATCGGCGCCTTCGGTCAGCGACAGATCCAGGTCGATCTGTCGCGTGCTGCTCGCATAGCCTGCCATGAGGTTCAGGCGGTCGTCGGGTCGGTCCAGCCGTGCGGCCTCCAGCTGCGTATGCAGGGCGCCATCGGCCAGGCTGAGGCTCCCGTTCAGCGACAGGCTTGCGGGCTGGCCAAGGAGATCGGCGCCAAGGTCCACCCGGCCTGCGCGGATCTCTCCCAGCTCTACCGCGACGGGCAGGTCCGGCAGCACCAGGGGTGTCGCTTCGGGGCTGGGCAGCGCGGCATCGCCGGCAACGGGTGAGGGTTTGCGCAGAAGGCTGATCGTCTCGGCGCTGAGAGTGTTGACGGAAAACCGCCCCTGCAGCAGGGCCAGCCGGTTCCAGTCCAGCTTTGCCCCTTCGATCATCAGCCAGATGCCATCGTCATCGGCGACGGTCAGCTGCTCGATCGCAGCTTGGGAGGAGAGTGCCCCCGTCAGCCCGGTGACGGTGATATAGCGGTTGTCGCCGGAAAGGCTGTCTTCAAGGAAGTCGACCAGCAGTCCGCCACTGTCGGAGCTGTCCTGTGCCTGCAGCGGGGTGACACCGGCGACAAGCAGCAGCGATGCCGTCAGTCCGGCGATCCGGGGAAGAGTAAGAAACCTGCTCAAAACGCCTGTCCTATCCCGATGTAGATCTGCGCCCCATCGGTACTGCCGCCAGAGACCGGATAGGCCAGATCCACCCGGATCGCGCCGATCCCGGCCACCAAATAGCGCAGCCCCAGCCCGGCGCCAGCGTGACTGGAGGAGTCGGACGAGATGATGCTATCCGCATCCACGTAGGCCATATCATAAAATCCCACCAGCGAGATCTTGTCGCTGATCCGACCCCTGACCTCGGCAGACAAAGCAAGATAGCCGCGCCCGCCCGCCGTGCTGCCTGCCACCGGCACGCCGAGCGATTGATACTCATGACCGCGCACCGAACCGCCGCCGCCAGAGAAGAACAGCATGGTCGGAGACACACCGCTATGGGATGGGCCGATGACGGATCCAAGCTGCGCCCGCCCGGCCAGAACGATGCGATCATCGGCGCCAAAGCCGCGATAGGCTCTGGCATCCATCGTGATCCTTGCGCCGGGATCGCTGCCCTCCAGTCCGAAAAACGGGGTGAAGCTGGCGCTCAGGAACCGGCCGGAGGTGGGATCCTGCGCGCTGTCGCGCCCGTCGTATTCGGCGCGCAGGTTGGCAAAGGCGTATTTGAACCGGCGCTTGCCAAAGGCATCCTCCGTCAGAATGGAGGTGGCACCGAGCACCGCTTCGCCGCTCAAACGCTGGGAATAGACCCGGCGCAGACCGATCCCGCCCATGGCTTCGGTGGCGGTGTAATGTTCCTGATCCAGGCTTTCGGCCTCTACCAGGTAAAAGAGATTGTCATCGGGCCCCAGGGTGGCGGGGCGATCCAGCCGCATCGCAAAGCGCCCGTCCATGTCGCTGCTGCCGCCAATGCCGCTGATCTTGGCCTCAATGCGCAGTTTTTCGGCCGCGCCAAACAGGTTGCGATGCATCCAGCTGGCAGAGACAGAGGCGCCTTCGGTCGAACTCATCTCGGCGCCGAAGGTCAGCCTGCGCGGCGGCATGTCCTGAACCTGTGCGGTTATATCCAGGGTGCCGTCGGGGTTGGCCCGTTCCGCTTCGCGAAAGGCGACAGAGGCAAAGCTGCCGGTGCGGCGCAAGCGGCTGGCCGAGCGACTGAGATCATCCGGGTGATAGATCTCGCCATGGGGGAATCCCGCAATGGCGCGGATCGCCTCTTCGCGCACGTCACTGGGGCCTGCCACTGTCAGAGTGCCAAAGCGCAGTTGTGGCCCGGGATGGATTTTCAAACGCGCGTTCAGCTGCGCTGTGCGGTGATCGGCGGTGATCGTTTGCCCGGCCAGCGCGGCCTTGGCGTGACCCGCCTGCCGCCAGGCGCTGATCCCGGCATTGGCGGCATCGCGCAGGACGCCGGTGCTGGCCGGGGCGCCGCTGGCAAACCCGTCTGGCAGCGCGCTGTCGCTGGCCGTGGGCCAGGGTTGCACAGCCGCCGTGCCAAAGGTGAAAGCGGGGCCGGGGGTCACGGTGATTTCGATCCGCTCGATCCGGGCCGGGGGCTGGATCGGATCGATCCCGGCGGCTTCGCGCCCGTCCAGGCGGATCGTCACCACTGGCGCAAAATGCCCGGCATCGTAAAGAACCTGCACCAATGTGCGGTAATCCGAGAGGGCGGCCGCCAGAAGATCCTGGACATCTGCGCCCGCCCGCGATGCGAGCACGGCAGAGGAATCTTCCAGCCGTGCCGTAAGATCTGTGGGGGCGTTCGGTGCAATCAGGGCGGTTTCCGCCGCCTGTGCTGCCCCCGCGACAACAGATCCGCACAGCAGCAGGGACTGCGCCATCCCCGAAAGGCTGGAGCGAATTCGCGGTCTTGGCAACATCTGATCTCCGGGCAGCGGCAAGGCGGTGTATCACCTCTTTCGGGCAGACCGTATCACAGCAAGACCCGAGGTACACCCATCCCGCAGGGCAGTCGCCGCCGCACGAAGGCCGGGCGGCGGAATGATGCGCATCAGGGTAGGGAAAGGGCCGCCTGCACCTATAACTGCCTCGCGCCTACATCTGCGCGGCGCGGAACCAGCGGCGGATGGCGGCGCGATCCTCGGGTTCCATATAGGTGATATTGGCAGGCGGCATGGCATGGGTGAGGCCTGCCTGCAGGTAGATCTCGCGGGCGCGGCGGGCCACATCGGCTTCGGTTTCCAAGAGCACCCCCTTGGGGGCGGTGCGGATGCCGTCCCAGAAGGGCTCGCGCGCGTGGCACATGCTGCAGCGGCCCATGACGATCTCATGCACCTCTTCGAACCCGTCTGTGGTGGCCAGAACCAGGGCGGTACCGCTCAGGGCGGCGGTCTCGGTCTCTTCGTCGCCGTCATGCTCCAGCCCGGCGCTGGACAGGATGATGACGCCAAGGAACAAGAGTGCCGTCACCGCCCAGGTCCAGATGGGGTTGCCCGCGCGGGCGTGGCGGGTGTTGAAGTAATGCCGGATGGTGACGCCCATCAGGAAGACCAGCGCCGCGATCAGCCAGTTGTACTCACTGGCAAAGGCCAGCGGGTAATGGTTGGACAGCATCAGGAAGATGACCGGCAGCGTCAGGTAATTGTTATGGGTCGAGCGCAGCTTGGCGATCTTGCCGTATTTTGCATCCGGGCTGCGGCCCTCTTGCAAGTCCTTCACCACGATGCGCTGGTTCGGCATGATGATGAAAAAGACATTCGCGGTCATGATGGTGGCGGTGAAGGCGCCAAGGTGCAGCATCATGGCGCGTCCGGTGAAGACCTGGTTCAATCCCCAGCCCATTGCCACCAGCAGCAGGAACAGAAGCACCATCAAGAGGGTCGGGCGCTCGGCCAGGCCGGATTTGCACAGGCGGTCATAGACGATCCAGCCGATCGACAGGGTCGTCGCCGAAATCGCGATCCCCTGCCAGAGGGTCAGCTCCGCCTTGGACTGGTCGATGAGATAGAGCTCGCCGCCCGCCCAGTAGACCACCATCAGAAGGGCAAAACCGGACAGCCACGTGGAATAGCTCTCCCATTTGAACCAGGTGAGGTGCTCGGGCATCTCGGAGGGCGCCACCAGGTATTTGCGGATGTGATAGAAGCCGCCGCCATGGACCTGCCATTCCTCGCCATGGGCGCCGGGGGGCAGATCGGGGGCCTTGCGCAGGCCAAGGTCCAGCGCGATGAAATAGAAGGAGGATCCGATCCAGGCAATCGCCGTGATCACATGCAGCCAGCGGACGGCAAAGCCGAGCCAATCCCACATCATCACCAGTTCAAACATGCGCATAGATCCCTGTATTTCTGCTGCCGTCCTAGACTAGGCAAAGTGGCTTTTATTCGGTATTGCGGATAAATTCCAAACTGCATCAAAAAAATCAGAAGAATAGAGCCGACCTCCATGTCTTATCTCGACAATATACGCACCTTTGTCCGTGTCTATGAGCTTGGCTCGATGTCGGCGGCGGGGCGGGATCTGAGGATCTCTCCGGCTGTAACTTCAGCGCGGATTTCCCAGCTTGAGGATTATTTGGGCGTGCGGCTGTTCCAGCGCACCACCCGCAACCTGACCGCAACCGAGCAGGGGCAGGTGTTCTATTCCGGTGCGGTTCAGGTGCTGGAGGCGGTGGATCAGGCCGAAGCCAAGGTAATGCATCTGACCGATGCGCCGCGCGGCACGCTGTTCGTGGCGGCGCCCCTGGGGGTGGGGCGGCGTCTGGTGGCGCCTGCGGTGCCGGAATTTCTGGCGGCCTACCCCGAGATCAACCTGCGGCTGCGCCTGTCGGATCGGGCGGTGGACCTGACCACCGAAGGGCTGGATCTGGCCTTTTTCCTGGGCCAGCCAGAGGACAGCAACCTCAGGATCCGCAAGATCGCCGATTGCAAACGGGTGCTCTGCGCGGCGCCGGAGTATATTGCCCGGCACGGCATGCCCCGGGATGGGGCGGCGCTATTGCGCGAGGGGCACAATTGCCTGAACCTGCGCTATCCCGGTGCCAGCGAGTTTCAATGGATGCTGCAGACACCCGAGGGGCCCCAGCGCTTTGCGGTGGCGGGGCGATATGAATGCGACGATGGCGACGTGCTGACCGACTGGGCGCTGGCGGGCGAAGGGATCGCCCTGAAACCGGTCTTCGAGGTGGCCACTCATCTGGCGGAGGGGCGGCTGGTGCCCGTGGCCTGTGAGACGCCTCCGGTTCCGGCGCAGATGGCCTGTCTCTATACCCATCGCCGCCACCAGGACCCGAAGACGCGATTGTTCATGGATTTCATGACCGAGCGTATGGCGCGGGCCATGCGGCTGGCGGAAGGATCGGTGGGCAGCGCCTAGGGGCGGGGATCTCCCGCCTCTGAAGGGGCCTTGCGGCCCATTGCAGAGTTGGGCCTGGCGCTGCTGCGCAGCGCTGTAGGTGTAGGGATGCGCTGCTGCGCAGCGCTGTAGGTTTAGGGACGCGCTGCGCGGCAGCGCTCAGGAATGCTGAGAAGCGGTTCAGGGGCAGGTCTGCCCTGAACGCGCCAGGTCCAGTGTCAGGCGCAGATCTCCGCCTCAAGGGCAAGGCGCGCGAAGCGCGCAGGCTGCGCCTCCCTTGACCCGGAGATCTGCAGGGGGCGTTAACTGCCGCGGTAGGTGGAATATCCGAAGGGCGATAGCAGCAGTGGCACGTGATAGTGCGCCGCTGGATCGCTGATGCCAAAGCGGATCGGGACGATGTCGAGAAACAGCGGATCCTCGGCGCCCTGGCCTGTTGCGCGCAGATAGCCGCCCGCGTCGAACTCCAACTCGTAGGCGCCGGGGGCAAAGTCATCCTGGGGCAGGATCGGTGCATCGGTGCGCCCGTCGTCATTGGTCTGCATCTGGGCGAGCTGGAAACGGCTGCCGCCCTCCACTCGGTAAAGGGTGATCGTCATCCCGGCGGCGGGGCAACCACGTGCGGTGTCCAGGACATGGGTGGTGAGGTATCCGGTCATTGCCTGTTTCCTAAGCTAATCCACTTCTGTGCCGCTTCTTCCTGCACCAAGTCGCATCATTGGGCAAATGAGCCGCGATTGACAGTGTATTCGTTAAATTTTGAAAAAGGCGGACTGTCTTCTGCCATTATAAGGATAAACGTAGATGAGCCCGGCGACGGGTCTAGTGGCATGTCCGCGCAGAGTTGCGACTTTTGGCTGCCCAGGGAAAGAGACGCAGAGATGAACAGATATCCACGCGATATGATCGGCTATGGGGCGACGCCCCCGCATGCGGCCTGGCCGGAAGACGCGAAGATCGCGGTGCAATTCGTATTGAACTACGAAGAGGGGGGAGAAAACTCCATCCTGCATGGCGATGGCGGATCGGAAGCCTTCCTGTCTGATATTGCAGGGGCGGCGTCCTGGCCGGGTCAGCGGCATTGGAACATGGAGTCGATCTATGAATACGGTGCGCGCGCAGGCTTCTGGCGGCTGCACCGCCTGTTCACCTCGGCAGCAATCCCGGTGACGATCTACGGGGTGGCCTCGGCCCTGGCGCGATCCCCGGAACAGGTTCAGGCCATGAAGGCCGCCGGTTGGGAGATCGCCAGCCACGGGCTGAAATGGGTCGAACACAAGGACATGCCAGAGGAGGAAGAGCGCGCTGCCATTGCCGAGGCGATCCGCCTACATACCGAAGTTGTCGGAACGCGTCCGCGCGGCTGGTACACAGGCCGCTGCAGCAGCAACACCGTGCGGCTGGTGGCCGAGGAGGGCGGCTTTGACTATATCTCGGATACCTATGATGACGATCTGCCCTACTGGCTGGAGGTCGGGGAACGCGATCAGTTGATCATCCCCTATACGCTGGAGGCAAACGACATGCGTTTTGCCACGGCGCCGGGATACATCACCGGAGAGCAGTTCTTTCAGTATCTGAAGGATGCCTTTGATGTGCTCTATGCCGAAGGGGAGGCAGGCGCACCCAAGATGATGTCGGTGGGGCTGCATTGCCGCCTGATCGGGCGGCCGGGCAAGATCGCAGGCCTGAAACGCTTCCTTGACTATATCCAGGCCTTTGAGGGCGTCTGGTGTCCCCGCCGGATCGATATTGCCGAGCATTGGGCGAAGACCCATCCGCATCAGCGGCGGCAGCGGCCCAGCCGGATGCAACGAGACAGCTTTGTTGCGGCCTATGGCGGGATTTTCGAGCACTCGCCCTGGATTACAGAGCGCGCCTTTGATCTGGAACTGGGGCCTGCCCATGACACCGCCCTGGGGCTGCACAATGCGCTGTGCCGCATGTTCCGCTCTGCCAGCGAGGAGGAACGGCTTGGCGTTCTGACCGAGCATCCCGATCTGGCCGGGAAACTGGCGGCGGCCAAGCGTCTGACCGCCGAAAGCACCTCTGAGCAGGCCAGCGCTGGGCTGGATGCCTTGACGGATGAGGAGCGCGAGACCTTCACGCGCCTGAATGCCTCTTACGTGGAAAAGCACGGCTTTCCCTTCATCATCGCGGTGCGCGATCACGACAAGGCGTCGATCCTGGCGGCCTTTGAACGACGCATCGGCAATTCCCGCGAGGTGGAATTTGACGAAGCCTGCCGCCAGGTGGAGCGCATCGCCGAGTTCCGGCTGAAAGACATCCTGCCATGAGCGAGGTCATCGAGATCCAGCCGATCACTGCAGAGGGTTTCAAACCCTTCGGAGATCTGATCGATACTGCAGGCGCGCCGGACAAGATCATCAACCAGGGGCTCTGCGGGCGATATCACGACCGCGCCACACTGGATTTCTCGGACGGTCGGGCAGGGGTGAGCCTGTTCAAGGCCGAACCGCGTCAGCTGCCGCTGAGGCTTGAGATGGTGGAACGGCACCCGGAGGGAAGCCAGGCCTTTATCCCGATGAGCGAACACGGCTTCCTTGTGATCGTTGCCCAGGATTTGGGCGATCGACCCGGCAGGCCGCTGGCATTTGAGACAGAGCCGGGACAGGTCCTCAATTTCCATCGCGGCACCTGGCACGGTGTGTTGACGCCGCTGGCGGCACCGGGCCTTTTTGCCGTGGTGGATCGGATCGGACCCGGCGCGAACCTGCAGGAGCACTGGTTCGATACCCCATATGAGGTGAGGCGCCCGTGACGGGCGCCTTGTCTTTTGTCAATCCGCCCGCGCAAGAGGCGGAAATTTGAACAAAGCCAATACACTCAACAGTAGAGGGATGATGAAAATGGCAGATGGTTCCATCGGAACGGCGGCAGAGCTGCGCGATCCGAATTACACACCGCCGCTCGCGAAGGCGGTACCGCTGGGGATCCAGCATGTGCTTGCGATGTTTGTATCCAACGTGACCCCGGCGATCATCGTGGCGGGGGCTGCTGGCTTTGGTTTTGGTTCCAACTCTCCGGATTTTCCGGAGCTTCTGTACATGATCCAGATGTCGATGCTGTTTGCCGGGGTGGCAACCCTGCTGCAAACCATCACCCTGGGGCCGGTCGGCGCGGCGCTGCCAATCGTGCAGGGCACCAGTTTTGCCTTTCTGCCGATCATGATCCCGCTGGTGGCCGGAAAAGGCGTCGATGCGCTGGGCGCGCTTTATGGGGGTGTGCTGATTGGCGGGCTGTTCCATGCGGCCCTGGGTCTGTTCATCGGCAAGATACGCTTTGCCCTGCCGCCCCTTGTGACGGGGCTGGTGGTGACCATGATCGGGCTGGCGCTGGTGAAGGTGGGGATCCAATACGCCGCAGGCGGTGTGCCTGCCATCGGCAAGCCGGAATATGGCTCGCTCCTGAACTGGTCGGCGGCGCTGGTCGTGATCGTGGCGACCCTGGGGCTCAAGTTCTTCGCCCGTGGCATGCTGTCGGTTTCGGCGGTGCTGCTGGGGCTGATCATCGGCTATATCTACGCGCTGATGGTGGGCATGGTGAGCTTTGAGGCGATTGGCACCAGCTGGTCGCGCGCCGCCGGTTTCGCCCTGCCGGTGCCGTTCAAATACGGCTTCGAGTTCTCCTTTGCCGCCATTATCGGCTTTTGCCTGATGGCCTTTGTTTCGGCGGTGGAGACCGTTGGCGACGTAAGCGGCATCACCCGTGGCGGCGCCGGGCGTGAAGCTACCGACAAGGAGATTGCCGGGGCGACCTATGCCGATGGTTTTGGCACGGCGATTGCGGGGATCTTTGGCGGTCTGCCAAATACTTCCTTCAGCCAGAACGTGGGTCTGATTGCCATGACCGGGGTGATGAGCCGCCATGTGGTGACCTGCGGTGCGATCTTCCTGATCATCTGCGGTCTGGTGCCCAAGGTGGGGGCCATCATCCGCACCATCCCGATCGAGGTTCTGGGCGGCGGTGTCATCGTGATGTTCGGCATGGTTGTTGCGGCGGGTATCTCGATGCTCTCCGATGTGGATTGGAACCGGCGCAACATGGTGATCTTTGCAATCGCCCTGTCGGTGGGGCTGGGCCTGCAGCTGGAGCCTGGTGCGGTGCAGTACCTGCCCAACACGCTGCGGATCCTGATGACCAGCGGCTTGCTGCCTGCAGCGGTGATTGCCATCGTGTTGAACCTTGTCTTGCCCGAGGAACTGCCGGGCAGCGCGACCGAGGAAGTCTCGGGTGGCATGTCCGGTCAGGGGCAGGGCAGCCTTGGCGGCAAATGACCGCGATCCTGGGCAGGCGGCTCCCGCCTGTCCTGCGATCATCACAGATGATCTGGCCCAGTTGGGCCCGGCGCCGCGCTATCGCGCGGCGCTTTTCTTTTTGCTGAGAGGTGGCTGAAGGGCAGGTCTGCCTTCAGCCACCGGTGCCAGCCTATCGGCCTGGTGTCGGCCTCAAGGGTGAACCGCGCCAGGGCGCGGCAGCTCTGCTGCCCTTGACCCCGAAACCAGACCTTGGACCCGGAAATCAAGCTCGGGAATGGACGCGAGCGCACCGCGCTTGCGCGGTGCCAGGCCCAATCGTGGCGAGGGGGCTTCGCAGAAGGCGCCTCTGTCGCGGGCGGGAGTTCGCCCGGTGAGGTGCCGCTGTCAGGTCGCAGCCATCAGGCGGGCCACATCCAGCATGCGGGCAGAGAATCCCCACTCATTGTCGTACCAGCCAAAGAGGCGGATCTGGCGCTCTCCGCAGATGCGCGTTTCGGGCGCGGCCAGGACCAGGGATTCAGGGCGCGCGCGCAGATCGGAGGAGACCAGCGGCAGGTCGGTCCAACCCAGTTGCGGGCAATGGCTGACCGCTTCTTTCAGGCGTGCCAGCAGCGTTTCCTCGCAAAGTGGGGCTTTGAGTTGCGCGATCAGGTCCACCGCCGAGACGCTGGCGGTGGGAACCCGTACCGCAGCGCCGCTGATGCGCCCTTGCAGATGCGGCAGCACCTCGTCGATCAGATGCATGGCCGAGGTCGTGGTCGGCACCATCGACATGGCGGCTGCGCGCGAGCGGGCGAAATCCCCGCGCGGCGCATCCACCAGCGGCTGGGAGTTGGTGTAGCAGTGGATCGTGGTCATATGGGCCGTTTCGATCCCCCCGATCCCATCCAGCAGCTTGACCAGCGGCGCCAGCGCATTGGTGGTGCAGGAGGCGTTGGAGACGACCCGGGCGGCGCCCAGGCTGTCTTCGTTGGCGCCCAGCACGATGGTGCGTTCCGCCGCCGGAGAAGGGCCGGAGATCAGCACCTTGCGCGCCCCGGCCTCCAACCCGCGCTGTGCCACGTCCGATGTGCGTGCGATACCTGTGCATTCCAGCACCACGTCGACGCCAGAGAGATCCACCTCGGTCAGATCCGCGCATTGGCTGACGGGGATTTCCCGCCCCATCACGCGCAGGCTGCCGGTACCGGTTGCCCCTGTACCGGTTTTCACCGCGTCGGTTTCCACTGTGCCGGGCAGGGGGCCGTAGGTGCTGTCGTATTGCAGCAGGTAGGCACAAAGATCGAGCGGCGCGATATCGTTTATGCGCAGAACCTCGATATCCTCATGCCCTGGCTGCATGAGGATCTGGCGCAGGATGGCGCGGCCGATACGGCCAAATCCGTTGATCGCGATCTTCATGGTCTTGTCTCCGGCTCAAATGCCGTCCTCTGAAACTGAATATGCCGCCAATCTAGAGAGGCAATGGAGGAGGAAAGGCAAGACCGCTGCGAAAAAATAGTGATGCCCCTCAGCGCTGCGGCGCCAGTGGCATATGCCGGTTCACGTCCTTGTACAGGAGATAGCGGAAGCGGCCCGGCCCGCCCGCATAGCAGGCCTGCGGGCAGAAGGCTCGCAGCCACATGAAATCGCCGGCCTCCACCTCGACCCAATCCTGGTTCAGGCGGTAGACCGCCTTGCCTTCCAGCACAAACAACCCGTGCTCCATCACATGGGTTTCGGCAAAGGGGATGGTGCCGCCGGGCTCAAAGGTGACGATGGTGACATGCATGTCATGCGACAGATCCTCGGGATCCATGAAGCGGGTGGTGCCCCAGCGCCCGTCGGTACCGGGCATCATATTGGGAGCAAGGTCCTTTTCGTTCACGGTAAAAAAGGCGGGTGTGTCGATGCCCGGCGCGGGTTGCCACTGTTTACGGATCCAATGGAAGGAGGCCAATGCCTCGGTCGTGTTGCGCAGGGACCAGTTGCTGCCTGGCGGCACATAGGCAAAGCCGCCTTCCTGCAGGATATGGGCGGTGCCGTCCATGGTCAGTTCCACCTGTCCGGCGGTGACGAAAATGCTCCCCTGTGCCGCTGGATCGGTTTCCGGGGTGTCAGAGCCGCCACCCGGCTGCAGTTCAACGATATACTGCGAAAAGGTTTCGGCAAATCCGCTGAGCGGCCGGGCGATAACCCACATGCGCATACCCTGCCAGCCTGGCAGCACCGAGGTGACGATGTCCTGCATCGTGCCCTTCGGGATGACGGCATAGGCCTCGGTGAATACCGCACGCCCGGTCAGCAGTTGATCCTGACCGGGATGGCCGCCGGTCGGAGTGAAATAGCGACGCTCTGTCATCGGCCTGATACCTCTTGTTTTCTCTTGCGCGAGCCCGGGAGACGCTCTCATCCGGCGCGGTTTTGCCTGGTGTTGTGGCACCGCTCGGGGCTCCTGGTGACGGGCTGACTATGGGTCCGCAGCAGCCGGTCTCCAAGGTGCAAGACAGCGAAAAGAACCTTCGTGTTTATTTGAATATCGCCGGGCTGGCGGGGCGGTGACGTCCCTTACAGGCAGTCGACCGCCTTGGACTGACGCAGATCGGCGGCGCAGACCTGCAGGCCACGCAGCAGGTCTTCGGTATCATGCGCCAGGCTTTGGCCGCGCGGGATCGAGGCGCCGACCACGATCGGGGTGCCGCCCGGAGCGGAGACCGGCACCGCTACCCCCAGAATGCCCGGTTCGAATTCGCTGTCGGTGAAAGACCAGCCCTGGCGACGGGCAAGATTGACCTGTTCGAGGATGTCATCGGCCTGGGTGAGCGACTGTTCCGTGTGGCGTGGGATCTCGGCCTGGGCCAGTCGTTCCTTCACCTCTTCTTCCGGAAGGCAGGCCAGCAGCATGCGGCCAAGGCTGGTGTGCAGCAGCGGGATATGGGAGCCCGCAGTGAAACCATAGGTCACCGGACCCTGATCCACGGTGGATTGTGCCAGGACCAGCACCCGTCCCTGATCCAGGATGCAAAGGGTGATCCCCAGGCCCAGGGCATGGGCATGTTGGTTGAGAAGGGGCTGCACGCGGCGGCCAAATTGATTGGCCTGCAGAAAGCCCCCGGCAAGCGCCAGCACGCGCGGGGTGAGCGACAGCATGCGGCCATCCTGACGTAGATATCCGGCCTGCACCAGCGTCAGCGCACCGCGCCGCGCGGTGGCCCTGTCTTGCCCGCTGCGCCGGGCAATCTCTGCCAGGGTGAGGCTCGGCGTTTCTGCATCAAACACCGCCATGACCGCCAAGCCTTTGGCAAAACTCGATGAAATGTTTCGATCTTGAGGAGGTTTGTGCATGCGCGGGTCCAAATCTATTCGTGAATACGACGTGTCCTCATTGACACGAAACTGGTAACGGTACTGAATGTGTGCGGATTTCGGGATCTGAGTTCGCTAACCGTACTTTGTCAAGGGATCTTGGCCCTGCCTGTCTCAAAAACCCAGGCCAACGCTGCGGAACCTCACGTCACCAGAAAGGCGCGCCTGCGATCTGTGGGCTTGCTTGCTGTGGTGTGGGCTTCGATCACGCAGAAGCGACCTCTTTGGCCCTGTTTGCGTCTTGAACGGGGGGCGGCGCGCTGCTAGGGTCGCCGCGCGCAGACGGGAGAACCGCAGCGGGGCAGAATCGAGCTGCTCCAAACCGGTGCCGAAGGAGCAACCGCCCCGGAAACTCTCAGGCCCAAAGGACCGCCTGCGCAGTGAACTCTGGAGAGATCCCGGCCACATGCCGGGGCGCCGAAGGGATAGCGATCTCAGGCAACAAGGACAGAGGGGGCATCGAAGTGTGCAGGCAAAATCTGCGCGAAACTTGGATGCCGGACCCATTCGCGCAGATGGATCGGACCGGCCGTGATAACGGGACGGACGCGCATGTCTGACGAAACCACGTCTGAATTGAAGAAGACGCCTCTTTTTGCCCTGCATGAAGAGCTTGGCGGCAAGATGGTTCCCTTTGCGGGCTATCTGATGCCGGTGCAATACCCCATGGGCATCATGGGGGAGCACAAGCACACCCGCGCAAAGGCGGGCCTGTTTGATGTCAGCCACATGGGGCAGGTGATCCTGCGCGCAGGCGGCTACCAGGCGGTGGCCGAGGCGTTCGAGACGCTGGTGCCGATGGATGTGCTGGGCCTGAAGGAGGGCCGCCAGCGCTATGGTCTGTTCACCAACGATCAGGGCGGCATCGAGGATGACCTGATGTTTGCCAATCGCGGCGATCATCTGTTCGTGGTGGTGAATGCCGCCTGCAAGGAGGCCGACATCGCCCGCATGAAGGCCGCGCTTGAGCCTGCGGTCACCGTGACCCCGGTGACGGATCGCGCACTTCTGGCCTTGCAAGGCCCTGCGGCCGAGGCGGTCTTGTCCTCCATCGTTCCCGCCGCGGGTGATATGACATTCATGGATGTGGCCACCTTGGACGCAGAGGGTGTGGAGATCTGGGTCTCCCGCTCGGGCTACACCGGCGAGGATGGCTACGAGATTTCCGTGCCTGCGGACCAGGCCGAGGCCTTTGCCCGCCGCCTGCTGGCGCATGAGGATGTGGAACCCATCGGCCTGGGTGCGCGCGATTCCCTGCGTCTGGAAGGCGGGCTTTGCCTTTATGGCCACGATATCGATGCTGAAACCCGCCCCGCTGCGGCCTCGCTCACCTGGGCGATCCAGAAGGTGCGCCGTGCCGGTGGCGACCGCGAAGGCGGCTTTCCGGGGGCGGCGCATGTCTTTGCCGAGATGGCCGATGGCCCCAGCCAGCGCCGCGTCGGCCTGAGCCCCGAGGGCCGCGCCCCCATGCGCGAGGGCGTTGAGTTGTTCGCCGCTGCCGAGGGCGGTGACCCCATTGGCAAGATTACCTCGGGCGGCTTTGGCCCCACCGTGGGCGGCCCTGTTGCCATGGGCTATGTGCCATCTGATCTGGCGGCACCCGGCACAGAAATCTACGGCGAGCTGCGCGGCAAGCGCGTGCCCGTCACCGTTGCATCGCTGCCCTTCGTGGCGGCCAACTTCAAGCGCTGAACGCAAACAACAAAGCGCATTGGTTCAAAGGGAACGAGACCATGAAATATACCGAAGAACACGAGTGGCTGCAGGCCGAGGGCGAGATCATCACCGTGGGCATCACCGCCCATGCGGCTGAACAGCTGGGCGATGTGGTCTTTGTCGAGCTGCCCGAAGTCGGCACCGAAGTCACCAAGGACGAAGAGATCGTGGTGATCGAATCCGTTAAGGCGGCCTCGGACATCCTGTCGCCGCTGGATGGCGAGATCGTCGAGATCAACGAGGCCATCGTCGATGAGCCCGGCAAGGTCAACGACGACCCCGAAGGAGAGGCCTGGTTCTTCAAGATCAAGCCCTCCGATCTGTCTCCGATGGACGATTACATGGATGAATCCGCCTATAAGGCCTTCATCGGCTGAGTTTTCTCCCCGCCCCCATCTGGTGGCGGGGGCCACTCTACCTGGCGCGCGGGCCTGCCCGCTGCCTTTCCTTTGTCCGAACCCATGATCCTCGAAGGGGTGCCTCATGTCTTTTGAACCGACGGACTACCTGCCGTATGACTTTGCCAACCGCCGCCATATCGGCCCCTCTCCGCAGGAGATGGAGGAGATGCTGCGCGTCGTGGGCGCCGACAGCCTGGATGCGCTGATCGATGACACCGTTCCGGCCTCGATCCGCCAGAAGGCGGCGCTGGAGTTCGGTCGCCCGCTCTCCGAGCGCGAGCTCTTGTTCCACATGCGCGAAGTTGCCAATAAGAACAAGCTGATGACCTCGCTCATCGGTCAGGGCTATCACGGCACCGTCACCCCGCCGGCGATCCAGCGCAACATCCTGGAAAACCCGGCCTGGTACACCGCCTATACGCCCTATCAACCGGAAATATCGCAGGGGCGGCTTGAGGCGCTGTTGAACTTCCAGACGATGATTTCGGACCTGACCGGTCTTAAGATTGCCAATGCGTCCCTGTTGGACGAGGCAACCGCCTGCGCCGAGGCGATGACCATGGCGCAGCGAGTGGCGAAATCCAAGGCCAAGGCGTTTTTCATCGACCGCGACTGCCACCCGCAGAACATCGCCGTGATGAAGACCCGCGCGGAACCTCTCGGTATCGAGGTGATCGTCGGCAACCCTGACAAGATGGACCCCGAGCAGGTATTCGGTGCGATCTTCCAGTATCCCGGCACCTATGGTCACGTGACCGACTTCACGCCTCATATCGAGAAACTGCACGCCCACAAGGCCATCGGCATCGTGACCGCCGATCCGCTGGCGCTGACGCTGCTGAAGGAACCGGGAGCCATGGGGGCCGATATCGCTGTCGGCTCCACCCAGCGGTTTGGCGTGCCGATGGGGGCAGGGGGGCCGCATGCGGCCTATATGGCGGCGAAGGATGCCTATAAGCGGGCGATGCCGGGCCGGATCGTGGGTGTCTCTATCGATGCCCATGGCAACAAGGCCTATCGCCTGTCGCTGCAGACCCGCGAACAGCACATCCGTCGTGAAAAGGCCACCTCCAACGTCTGCACCGCTCAGGCTCTGCTGGCGGTGATGGCCTCGATGTATGGCGTGTTCCACGGTCCACAGGGGCTGAAGGCCATCGCGCAGCGCATCCACCGCAAGACCGTGCGCCTGGCCAAGGGGCTGGAGGAGGCCGGGTTCAAGGTGGATCCACGGGTCTTTTTCGACACCATAACCGTGGATGTGGGCCCGCTGCAGGCGGCGGTTCTGAAATCCGCCGTGGATGAGGGCATCAACCTGCGTCGGGTGGGCGAGTTCCGCGTCGGCATCACCCTGGATGAGACCACCCGCCCCGAAACCATCGAGGCCGTCTGGCGCGCCTTCGGGATCGTGCGGGCCGATGACGATTTCACGCCGGAATACCGCGTGCCGGAGGATCTGCACCGCACCTCGGACTACCTGACCCATCCGATCTTCCACATGAACCGGGCCGAGACCGAGATGATGCGCTACATGCGCCGCCTGGCGGATCGCGACCTGGCTCTGGACCGGGCGATGATCCCGCTTGGCTCCTGCACCATGAAATTGAATGCGGCGGCCGAGATGATGCCGCTCAGCTGGCCTGAGTTTTCCAGCATTCACCCCTTTGCGCCCGCCGATCAGACCGAAGGCTATACCGAGATGGTCACTGACCTGTCGGCGAAGCTGTGTCAGATCACCGGTTATGATGCGATCTCGATGCAGCCCAATTCGGGTGCGCAGGGGGAATACGCCGGTCTTTTGACCATCGCCGCCTATCACCGCGCCCGCGGCGAAGGCCATCGCAACATCTGCCTGATCCCGGTCTCTGCCCATGGTACCAACCCGGCTTCGGCGCAGATGGTGGGCTGGCAGGTCGTGGTGGTGAAATCGGCCGATAACGGCGATATTGACCTCGAGGATTTCCGTGCCAAGGCCGAGAAACACCGCGACAATCTGGCGGGCTGCATGATCACCTATCCCTCGACCCACGGCGTGTTCGAGGAAACCGTGCATGAGGTCTGCAAGATCACCCATGACTTTGGCGGCCAGGTCTATATCGATGGCGCCAATATGAACGCCATGGTCGGCCTCAGCCGTCCCGGCGATCTGGGCGGTGACGTCAGCCACCTGAACCTCCACAAGACCTTTGCCATCCCCCATGGCGGCGGCGGCCCCGGCATGGGTCCGATCGGGGTGAAATCGCATCTGGTGGCGCATCTTCCGGGCCATCCGGAAACCGGTGGCAGCGAAGGTCCGGTATCGGCGGCGCCGCTTGGGTCGGCCTCGATCCTGACGATCAGCTGGGCCTATTGCCTGATGATGGGCGGGGCCGGTCTGACCCAGGCGACCAAGGTTGCGATCCTCAACGCCAACTATATCGCCAAGCGGCTCGAAGGCGCCTATGACGTCCTCTACAAGGGCCCGACGGGCCGCGTCGCGCATGAGTGCATCCTGGATACGCGGCCCTATGCGGACAGCGCCCATGTCACCGTGGATGATGTAGCAAAACGTTTGATGGATAGCGGTTTTCACGCCCCGACCATGAGCTGGCCGGTGGCAGGCACCCTGATGGTGGAGCCGACGGAATCCGAAACCAAGGCCGAGCTGGACCGTTTCTGCGAGGCGATGCTGTCGATCCGCGAAGAGATCCGCGACATCGAAGAAGGGCGCATCGATGCGGAGAACAACCCGCTGAAACATGCCCCCCACACGATGGAGGATTTGGTCAAGGACTGGGACCGCCCCTACAGCCGCGAGCAGGGCTGTTTCCCGCCCGGTGCCTTCCGGGTGGACAAATACTGGCCGCCGGTCAACCGCGTGGACAATGTCTATGGTGACCGGCACCTGATCTGCACCTGTCCGCCGCTGGAAGACTATCTGGACGCGGCAGAGTAACCATCGCTGTTCAGAAACGAAAAAGCGGGTCCCATCGGGGCCCGCTTGTTTTTTTGGTCAGGCAGCAACCGTTGCCGGATCTGCCGGGATGCGAGGGCAATCAGGCCTCAGAAATCCTGCCATTTGTCGACAGCCGCGTTGCCATGGGCGACGGGAACGGCGGACTGTGCCGGAATGGCTGCCTGCTCCCAGCTGTCGCTGCCATGGGCGGTGGGGGCGGGGGACTTCACCTGGGTGAGACCTCCACTTCCTTCGATCTTGAAGGAGGCCACCAGTTCGGCCAGCTTGGTCGCATCGGAGTTCAGCATGTGACCCGCCGCCGTCGCCTGTTCCACCATCGCCGCGTTCTGCTGGGTCACCTGATCCAGCTGCACCACGCCGGTGTTGATCTCGCCCAGGCCGGTGGATTGCTCCACCGCGCCCTCGGCAATGTCGGTCACCAGTTTCGAGATGTGGTTCACACGCTCGACGATGCTGTTCAGAGCCTCGCCCGCCTTGCCGACCAGATCGACGCCGCGCTCCACCTGGCGGGAGGAATCGCTGATCAGCGTCTTGATCTCCATCGCCGCATCCGAGGAGCGCTGCGCCAGGGCGCGCACTTCGGAGGCCACCACCGCAAAACCACGGCCTGCTTCGCCTGCTCGGGCAGCCTCGACCCCGGCGTTCAGCGCCAAGAGGTTGGTCTGGAAGGCGATGTCGTCGATCACGCCGATGATCTGGGCGATATGGGTCGAGGACTGCTCGATCTCGGTCATCGCCGAGACCGCGCTTTGCACCACGGTGCCGCTGTTCTCGGCCTCCTGCTTGGCCTCGTCCATGATGATCTCGACGCTGCGCGCACCTTCGGCGGCGGATTTCACGCTTGCGGTCAGCTCATCGAGGGCGGCGGCGGTCTCTTCCAGGGTTGCGGCCTGGCTTTCGGTGCGATGCGACAGGTCATCCGAGGACTGGCTGATCTCGGCGGCGCCATTGCGGATGCTGGCGGCGGAGTCGATCACCTGCGAGACGGTGGACCGCAGGGTCGCGGTCGAGATGTTGAAGCTGCGGCGCAGCCGGTCATAGCCTTTGGGGAACTCTTCCTTGATTTCACACTCCAGATCGCGATCGGCCAGGAGTTTGAGATGGTCGTTGAGGGTTTCGACCACCGTTGAGCGGGTCTTTTCGGCTTCGGCCAGGGTTTCATCGGCATCTTTCAGGGCCTTGCGGGTTTTCTCCATGGTGCGGTTCAGTCCGCTGATCTCGGTCTTTGCATCCATGAAGGCCGGTTTGAAGTTGAAATCCTTATGGGCCAGGCGATCCAGGTCCTCTTGCAGGGCTCCGAACTGGGTGTCGAAGGTTCGGATCAGGCGCCAGCCGATGGCGCAGCAGGCCAGGATCGACAGGGTGACGACCGCTGCGGTCGTCAACAGGGTGATGATCGCGGCCCGGGCTTCGGCCTGGGCCAGCGTGGTCATCCGCTTGGTGGCCATTTCCTCTGCCTTATGCAGATAGTTGATCCACTCGGAGGACAGCTCGAACCATTGTTTTACCGTGACATTGGGCAGGGTGCCTTCGGGGCCTGCGGCGATCACCGCCTTGCGCACCTCTGGCAAACCGCTCTCCTTCAACCCCTTCTTGAAATCCAGATCTGCGAATTGCTTCAGCAGCACGATCTCGGCGAGGTGCAGAACCTGCTTTTCGGCAACGCTTTCGGCCGAAAACAGGTTGTAGACGGGCAGGGCAAAGGAGCCTGCGCTGAACCCGGTCAGGCCGGCAGAGCGCTGAAGTTCGACGGCTTCCTTGGCCGCGCTGAGCGGAACAAGGCCGGATGCGATCTGTACGATTTCGGGATTTTTCTGGCGCAGCATTTCCGCATCGGCGGCATCCAGAACAGCGATGATGATCCTGGTGAAATCCGCGCTTGCATCGGCGGCGGCAACAGACTTGGACCGCACGGCAGCGCGGATCTCGTCAAGGTTTGCCATCTCCTTGCGGACCTTGGCGGCGTGTTCGGGGATTTTGCCGCTGTATTTGTCTACGTAGCGGCGGATTTCATCCAGTTCGGCAGCGAAATTGGCTCCACCGGATTGTAGGAAACCTGCGGTGATGCCCCGTTCTTACTGCAGATAATGCGCGAGATTGGACAGCGATACGGCTTCGGCAATCTCGACTTGGGTGTGTCTGGCATCCAGAAAACGATTGAAGTCGGCGATGCCTTTCATTCCGCCTTCAACAACAAGGGCTACAAAAGGTATCACAATCAGCGCAAGGATAGAGGAGCGCAGGGTCATCGGTAACATTCTCCTAGTACTGCCGCGGGTTTCAGCGACAGGGGGGGGTAAGCTGCCTAAAAGATATTGATTGGCACGCTTACAATGCTATCGAGCAGAGGTGTTAATGCTTCCCTTAAACATTACAGAAACTCGCGCGGGAAGTGTCTTGGTGAAACCAATTCGCCCATAACCTTACGTAAGGCTGGGGGGCTCTATTGGATGTGCACAGGTCATCGTCTGGAAAATGCAGCGTTGGGAAAGTCTGAACTGTGCGATGTCAGCGCAACGGGTGGGGGTGCTACAGCGGCTTATGTGACTGGAGGCCAGCCGACCTGGCTAGTTGCAGATGTTTTGCAGGCGCACCCAGTCGCCGTCGTTCAGAACCGGTTCCAGCACGCGCCCGGCCATCGGGTCGGCCTCGATCAGTCCAATCGTGGTTTCACCCGTAATATCAGCGGCATAGGCAAAGGGGCTTGAGGGGATTGCCGCGCGGGCGAATTCGGCCAGAAGCACCTCCTCGGCCAGGTCGGGGCGCGGAGCGGCCAGCACCGTTTCCACATAGTGGTCCAGTGTGTCGCGGTTCAGCTGTCCCGTGGTCAGCAAGCGGAACGAGGCAAGAGGTCCGCCCGAGGCAAGAAGTTCGGCCAGGGGATCCTCAACCCCGGCGCGGGCCCGTTCCGCCAGAATGGCACCCGCTGCCACGGCGGGGTCCTCGTAGTCTTCCACGAACGAGCGGTTCAACAGCACGATACCACCGGGCAGATGCAGGCTGCTGGCCAATCCGGACCGGAAGATCACCAGACGACGCACGCCGGTGCGCAGGGCGAGTTTTTCGAGGATCGGAGCGGTGTCGGCGCTCATGCAGGCCTGGCCGGTGACCCGCTCGATCCGCCCCAGCAGCGCCTGGCCGATGGCCTTGCGCTTGATGTCGGGCACCACGCTGACCGCATGGTTCTGCAGGGCGCTTGGCAGCCAGAGGAAGACCAGGAGCGCCAACAGGGCGGTCACACCCAGCACGCTGGCCGCGCGCAGGCGGCCGGGATGGGGGCGACGGCGTTCGATGGCGGCACGCACGCGGTCGATGGCCTCGAGCATGGTGGCCTCATCCTCGGAGATCTCCAGGGTTTCGCCGGGATCGCCATCGGGATGGAAAATGGCGGGAAACTGGCCGGGATTGGCGCGTTCGACAGCAGCCAGCGACCAATGCGCCAGCGGCCTGTCGTTCATATCCGTGATGGTGAGCGTCGCATCGCCGACCGAGACGATGACATCCCGGCGTTGAGAGTCCGGAGAGGCGCGCCAGAGCGCGGCAGCCTCAAGCCGTTGAAATTCTCTCAGTGCCGTCATTCAGGCTGCCTGTCACATGCTATTGCTTCTGCTTGCAGCAAAATAGCATGGCGATGGGCAAAGCAGCAAACCACTTTACCCATTTATGAGGTAGAACCGATGCATTCGGCCGCGCACCTGAAGCCTTGGCCTCAGGCGGGTTTCAGGCCGAGCCGGGCAAAGATCATCGCCGCCGGGCAGAAGCCGGTGAAGGCGGACTGGAACATATTGGCGCCGACGAAGACCGTCAGCCACATCCAGTAGGGGGAGACGAACTGGGTCAGCACCACGGAGAGAAGCACCATGAACCCGGCCATCGCCATAACCGCATTGTTGATCGTCATGTCATTTCCTTTCGATTCCGGGCGCCAGACAGCCCATTACATTCCAAAATAGGAATGTTAATGGGCTGACGCAAGGGGCAATCGCGTGGAATGATGCTTTAGGCGTTGGCGATCTTGCGGAGTTCGAATTTCTGGATCTTGCCGGTCGAGGTCTTGGGCAGCTCCTGAAACACGACCTTCTTGGGCGCCTTGAAACCTGCCAGGGTTTCGCGGGAAAAGGCAATGAGACCTGCCTCATCCACCGTGGCCCCCTCTTTCAGCTCGACAAAGGCGCAAGGGACCTCTCCCCATTTGTCGTCCTGCTTGGCAACCACCGCAGCCAGGTTGACGTCCGGATGCGCCATCAGCACGCCCTCGACCTCGACCGAGGAGATGTTTTCGCCGCCGGATATGATGATGTCCTTGGCCCGGTCGGCGATCTGGATATAGCCATCGGGGTGCTGGATCGCGATATCGCCGGAGTGGAAATAGCCGCCCTTGAAGCTTTCGGCGGTGGCTTCGGGGTTTTTCAGATAGCCCTTCATCACCGAGTTGCCGCGCATGACGATTTCACCCTGATCCTTGGCGTTCATCGGGATCTGACCCATGTTCTCATCCACCACGGTGATGTGATCCATCATCGGGAAGGCGACCCCCTGGCGGGCCTTGATTGCAGCTCGGCCCTGCTGGTCCAGCGCATCCCAGCTGTCGCCCTTCCACAGGCATTCGGTCACGTGGCCATAGGTCTCGGTCAGCCCGTAGACCTGCGTCACGTGGAAGCCGAGGCGTTCGATCTTCTCCAGCGTCGCCGGGGCAGGGGGCGCGCCTGCGGTGAAGACCTCGACCGTGTGATCAAAGTCGCGGCGCTCTTCCTCCTTGGCGTTGACGATCATGTTCAGCACGATGGGCGCGCCGCCGAAATGGGTGACGCCTTCCTCGGCGATGGCGTCATAGACCGCAGGCGCCGTGACATTGCGGCAGCAGACCAGGGTGCCGCCCAGAACCGGCATCATCCAGGTGTGGTTCCAGCCATTGCAGTGAAACAGCGGCACGATGGTCAGATAGACCGGGTGCATCACCATGCGCCAGGAAATCACCGTGCCCATGGTCATCAGGTAGGCGCCGCGATGATGATAGACCACGCCCTTGGGGCGCCCGGTGGTGCCGGAGGTATAGTTCAGCGCCAGGCTTTCCCATTCATCCTCTGGCATGATCCATTCAAAATCATGAGCGGCATGGCCCAGCACCTCTTCATAGACCGGATGGCGGCCACTGGCGGCAAATCCGGCCTCGGGATCGGGGACCTCGATCAGGATCGGGCCTTCGCCCTCCATCTGCGCCTTGGCGGCTTCGGCGAGGGGCAGGAACTCGGTATCGACCAGGGCGACCTTCGCCTCTCCGTGGTCAAAGATATAGGCGACCGTATCCACATCGAGGCGGGTGTTGATGGTGTTGAGAACCGCGCCACAGGCAGGCACGCCGAAATGCGCCTCGGCCTGGGCGGGCAGGTTTGGAATAAGGGTGGCAACCACATCGCCCGGCTTTACCCCCATGCGGGCAAGCGCCGAGGCAAGCCGCGTGCAGCGATCATAGTAGGCGGCATAGGTCTTGCGGTGCTTGCCGTAGACCACGGCGGGAACATCGGCGAAAACATGTGCGGCACGGCGCAGGTGCGACAGCGGGGTCAGCGGAACATAGTTTGCCGCATTTTTGCCCAAGCCGGTTTCGTCAGCCATCCAACCCATAAGTTTCCTCCAATGATTCCGCGGAATGTCGTTTTGAGGACAGATATTGCGGAAAGTTGCGCTCAATGGAAGAGGAATGAAACAAACGATCTCTTCCCCGCCGCTGGTCGGCAGTCATAGCGGTGCGGCGCCGATCATGGTGGCCGCGATGGTGATTATCGGCATCAGCGACAACGCGGTTCCGCTGATGGCCGAACAGATTGGCATCTGGCAGTTCTACCTGATGCGCACCGTCATTGCCCTGCCGCTGGTCTGGGTGATGATGCAGGCAGGCCTTGGCAGTTTGCGCCCCGGCCGGATGTGGGCCGTGGCGCTGCGCGGCATGCTGGTGGCGGTGTCGATGGTGTTCTATTTCTCGGCCGTGGCGCTGATGCCGCTGGCACAGGCGCTTGCCGGTCTATTCACCTCGCCGATCCTGATTGTGCTGATCTCGGTGCTGGTGCTGAAACAGCGTATCGGTCCGATCCGGGTGACGGCGGTTGCGCTTGGATTTCTGGGGGTTCTTCTTGTCCTGCAACCGGATCCGGCCAATTTCGACTGGCTGATCCTGCTGCCGGTCTGCGGCGGGCTGTTCTATGCGCTTGGTTCGATGGCGACGGGGCTGATGTGCCGCGAGGAAAGCACGGTATCCATGCTGTTTGCGATGCTGCTGGCGCAGGCGCTGATCGGCGCGGTTGCGCTTGGCGGGTTGGCGCTGTGGCCGCTGCCGGTGGCCGAGGGCGCCGATGGCTTTGTGACCCGTGGCTGGGTCTGGCCGATTTGGCCGGTCTCGCATTGGGTTCTCCTGCAAGGGGTCGCCTCGGTCCTGGGGGTGTTCCTGATCACCAAGGCCTATCAGCTGGGAGAGGCCTCCTATGTGGCGGTGTTCGAGTATTCGGTGATCATCGTGGGACCTGCCTTTGCCTGGATGGTGTTCGGGCAAAGCCTGGAACCGATGCAGATCGCGGGGATTGCGCTGATCGTGCTGGCCGGGGGCACGATTGCCCTACGCGGTGGCTGATCCCCGTGGCGTTTGCATTCGCGCCTCGATTGCCTAAGGTTGCCCTATGATCCTGTCCCCTGGCCGTAACTACGTCTTTGTCCATATCCCCAAGACTGGGGGCACGGCGCTGTCGCTGGCGCTGGAGGCGCGGGCGATGAAGGACGATATGATGCTGGGCGATACGCCAAAAGCGTCGAACCGCCGCCGCCGCCTGCGCGATGTGAAGACCCGAGGGCGGTTGTGGAAACACTCCACCCTGGCCGATATCGAAGGGCTGCTGCCCCAGGAGCAACTGCGGGGACTGTTTGCCTTTACCCTGGTGCGCAACCCCTTTGATCGCGCTGTCAGCTATTACCACTGGCTGCGGGCGCAAGCCTTCGACCATCCCGCCGTGAGCCGTTCCAAGACCCTGGAGTTCAGGGACTTCATCCTGCACAGCGACACGCTGGACGCCTTTCAGGCCCATCCCGCCCGGTCCTACATGCGGCACGCGGACGGGGTCGAACAGTGCGATGCCTACATTCGGATCGAACACTTCCAGAAAGACGCCGAACCGCTGTTCGATCACCTGGGTTTCCGTCTGGAGTTGCCGCGCAGCAATGCGTCGCGTCGCCTGGCCGACTGGCGGGAGTATTACGATCCACAGACCCGCGCGGCCATTGCCGCCGCCTGTGCCGAAGAAATCGAACAATTTGAATATTCTTTTAACCAATAGCCTTTACTTCTGTTTAAGACGGGGCGCATCGCCCCGGTTGAATAGATGAAAAAGGCAATGCGGTCAAAGGGATATGCCCTGCGGCGGCGCTGGCCGGAAAGGGTCGCGAATGCTCGATTGGTTCCAGAAACGCGGTGGATCTTCCTCTCAACCGGCGGTGCCGATGGTGTCGGTTGGCCTTGGCGGTTTCCTGGCCGGAACCCATGTGGCATCGAACCTCGGGTGGCGCCCGATCGAGGCGTTGACGGTTGGGGATCAGGTGCTGACCTTTGATCACGGCATGCAGCCTCTGATCGGATTGAGCCGCGAAACCCTGAAGATCAGCGAAGAGCCAGAGGATGCGATGATGTGCCCGGTCCTGGTGCCGCGCGATGCGCTGAACAATCGCGTGCCCATGTATCTGACGCCGGATCAGGGGGTTCTGGTCGAAAGCGATCTGGTCCAGGACATTCAGGGTGATCCCTTTGCCGTGGTGCCTGCCTGCGCGCTGGAGGGCTATCGTGGCATCCAGCGGCTGCATCCGGCAGCCGAAGTCGAGGTGATCGTTCCCCGTTTTGCCACGGATGAGGTAGTCTATCTTGAGGCGGGTTTGCTGGGCTATGCTCCGACGGAACGGGATCTTCTGGCGGATCCGGTCGGCACTGACCTCTACACGGTGATGCCCCCGAATGAGGCGCGCAAACTGGTTCAGGCGATGATTGCGTCAGAAACCTGCGCTCCGTTTGACACCGCGACAGCGCATAGCACCACCGGATTTCCAATCATAAGCTGAGCCCTATCGAGCAGGGCAATTCTGCCATCCGCTGCCTGAGTAGAGGGGCGGGTGGCTTTTTTCGTTTGTAAGTAAAGGGATGTGCAGAAAATGAAATGGCCGGCCCAGTATTGGATCGGCCAAATGATTTATTGAAGCGATGTTCAGGCAGCCGCTGCGGCGTCCGGGTTGAACCGGCCATAGAAGCTTTGACCCTTTTCGGCCATCTCCCGCAACAGCGGCGGGCAGGTGAAGCGCTCACCATAGGCTTCGGTCAGCTGGTCGCAGCGCTCGGCGGCGTAGGGCGTGCCGATGATGTCGAGCCAGGACAGCGGGCCGCCGGACCAGGGCGCAAAGCCCCAGGCCAGGATTGCGCCCACGTCGCCTTCGCGGATATCCATCAGCACACCTTCTTCCAGCGCGCGCACGGCTTCCAGAACCTGGGCGAACATCAGCCGTTCCTGCACTTCGATCAGATCGGGCTGGTCCTCGGCCAGCGGGTATTTCTCCTGCATGCCTTTCCAGTATTCGGTGCGCTTGCCCTTTTCATCATAGTCGAAGAAGCCGGCGTTGGACTTGCGACCCAGACGGCCGAGATCCTCAAGCCAGAAGATCAGATCGTCTGCCGGGCTATCCGGGTAGGCATCGCCCATGGCTGCCTTGGTGGCGCGGGCGATCTTGGCGCCCAGATCGATCGAGGTCTCGTCATTGAGCTGGATCGGACCCACCGGGAAGCCCAGCTGGCGCGCCGCATTGTCGATCAGGACGGGCGAGACGCCCTCGGTGATCATGCGCAGACCTTCGTTGATGTAAGGAATGATGCAGCGGTTGGCGTAGAAGAAACGCGCATCATTCACCACGATCGGGGTCTTCTTGATCTGGCGCACATAGTCGAGCGCCTTGGCCACGGCGCGATCACCGGTTTCCTTGCCCTTGATGATCTCCACCAGCAGCATCTTCTCGACCGGCGAGAAGAAGTGGATGCCGATGAACTGCTCGGGACGGCTGGAGGCCTTGGCCAGATCGGTGATCGGCAGGGTCGAGGTGTTGGAGGCAAAGATGCAATCCTCGGGGATGATCGCCTCGACCTTCTTGGTCATCTCGGCCTTGACGCCGGGATCTTCAAACACCGCTTCAATGATCAGATCGCAGCCTTTCAGCGCCTCCAGATCGGGGGTGGCGGTGATCAGGCCCAGCACCGCCTCTTTCTTTTCGGCCGTGACCTTGCCGCGTTTCATGCCCTTGTCGAGATAGGCTTCGGTATAGGCCTTGCCCTTGTCGGCAGCGGCCTGATCGCGATCCACCAGGACCACTTCCATACCGGCCTGGGCCGAGACCAGCGCGATGCCGGCACCCATCATGCCAGCCCCCAGAACGCCCAGTTTCTTCACCCGCTGATCGGGCACATCCTTGGGACGCACCGCGCCTTTTTCCAGCGCTTCCTTGTTCAGGAACAGCGAGCGGATCATGGCGCCCGACGAGGGGTTCATGATGACGGAGGTGAACCAGCGCGCTTCGATCTTGAGCGCGGTGTCGAAATCGACCAGCGCGCCTTCATAGACCGCCGACAGAAGCGCCTTGGCCGCCGGGAAGGCGCCCTGCGTCTTGCCGTTGATCATCGCCGAAGCGCCGACGAAGTTCATGAAACCGGCGGGGTGATAGGGCGCGCCGCCGGGCATCTTGTAGCCCTTGGCATCCCAGGGTTTCACCAGATCCGCAGGTTTGGCGTTCAGCACCCATTCCTTCGCGGCGGCGACGGGATCTGCTGCGATTTCATCGATATAGCCAGCGCTTTTGGCCTTTTTCACATCCAGCATCCGACCTTCCAGCAGCAAGGGGGCTGCTGCAATGGCGCCCACCTTGCGTACCATGCGGGTGGTGCCGCCGGCGCCGGGGAAGATGCCGACCATGATTTCCGGCAGGCCGTATTTCGCCTTGGGGTTCTCGGCGGCAAAGATGCGATGCGTGGCCAGCGGCAGCTCCATGCCGATACCCGCTGCAGTGCCGGGCAGGGCGGTGGCAATCGGCTTGCCGCCCTTCTTGGTCTTGGGGTCCATGCCTGCCAGTTCGATCTTGCGCAGAAGGGCGTGCATTTTCATGATACCGTCAAAGACGCCGCGTGCGGGATCGTCACCGGCCTCTTCCTTCATCACCGCCAAGAGGTTCAGGTCCATGCCGCCGGCAAAGGAGCCTTCCTTTCCGGATGTGATCACGATGCCCTTGACCGCATCGTCGGCCAATGCGTCGTCGATGGCGGCTTCCAGCTCCATGAGCCCGTCAAAGGACATCACGTTCATGGTCTTGCCGGGCACATCCCAGGTGATGGTTGCAACGCCGTCGGCGTCCTTGGAAAGCGTAAACTCAGTCATGTTTCGTCTCCGATCTGGTCAGCCGTCAGCGGGCTGCCGTCCTTGCGGGTGAAGAGTGACCCCTCGGGGCCCTGTTTCACCATCATGTCCATATCGCTGTAATAAGCGGTCTCTGTTTCGGTGCGCGTGCCCACCACCAGGAAGGTGGCCGGCGCGTCGGTAGCGTTCTTCAGGTGACGACCGTTGGCCTCGCCTGCAGGGAAAGTGGCGCAATCGCCCGGGTGCAGTTCTGTCTGCCCGTGATCGTCGATCAGGGTGCAGACCCCGGAGGTGACCATCAGGAATTCGTCCTGCTCCATGTGGTAATGGCGCAAGGACGACAGGCCGCCGGGCGCAAGCTGAACCAGGTTCACGCCGAACTGCGTGAGCCCGCCCGCATCGCCCAGGCGCTGGCTGGAGCGGCCCGCGACCGCCTCTGCCAGCTTGCCAGGATAGGCAGAGCCTGTCCGCCAGGGGATATCGGCCAGGTTCAGCTTGGGCATCAGACGCGCTCGATGATGGTGGCCGCACCCATGCCGGAAGCGATGCAGAGCGTGGCCAGGCCGACTTCCTTGTCGGTGCGCTCCAGCTCGTCCAGCAGTGCGCCGATGATCATCGCGCCGGTGGCACCCAGCGGGTGCCCCATGGCAATGGAGCCGCCGTTGGGGTTCACCAGTGCAGGATCCACGTCAAAGGCCTGCTGGAAGCGCAGCACGACCGAGGCAAAGGCTTCGTTGACCTCAAAGAGATCGATATCGCCAATTGCCATGCCATTGTCGGCCAGGATCTTCTGCGTTGCGGGCACGGGGCCGGTCAGCATGATGGTGGGATCGGTGCCGACCTTGGTGGTCGCCTTGATGCGGGCACGCGGTTTCAACCCGTATTCCTCGCCAAACTCCTTGTTGCCGATCAGCACGGCGGCGGCGCCATCGACGATGCCGGAGGAGTTGCCCGCGTGGTGGATGTGGTTGATCCGCTCCAGATGCGGGTACTTCAGCTTGGCCACCGCATCGAAACCGGGCATCTGTTCGCCCATCATCTGGAACGAGGGGTTCAGCGCGCCAAGCGACTGCATGTCGGTCTGCGGGCGCATGTATTCGTCGCGGTCCAGGATGGTCAGCCCGTTCTGATCCTTGACGGTGATCACCGATTTGGAGAACCGGCCCTGGTCCCAGGCTTCCTTGGCACGGCGCTGGGATTCCACGGCCAGCGCATCGGCCTGTTCGCGGGTAAAGCCGTATTCGGTGGCGATGATATCGGCCGAGATGCCTTGCGGCACGAAATAGGTCTCCATCGCGACCGAAGGATCCACGGCGATGGCGGCGCCATCGCTGCCCATGGCAACGCGGCCCATCATTTCAACGCCGCCCGCGATATAGGCCTTGCCCGCGCCGCCCTTGACCTGGTTTGCGGCCAGGTTCACGGCTTCCATGCCGGATGCGCAAAAGCGGTTGATGGCAAGGCCCGGAATGCTTTCGTCGAGGTCCGAGGCCAGAACCGCGGTGCGCGCAAGGCAGCCGCCCTGTTCCATCACCTGGGTGACGTTGCCCCAGATCACGTCCTCGACGGCGTGACCTTCCAGGTTGTTGCGCTCTTTCATGGCGTTCAGGGTGACGGCAGACAGCCGCACCGAGGTCACCTCGTGCAGGGAGCCGTCCTTGCGACCCTTGCCGCGCGGGGTGCGGATCGCGTCATAGATATAAGCTTCGGTCATCTGAGTCTCCTCAAGCTCGGTCCGACGGGTTGCCGGGCATCAGATCATAGGGGTGTTTCCAGCCGGGCGTTTCGCTGAGGCGCGTCAGCCAGGCGTCGATATGGGGCCATTCGGCGCGGTCAAAGCCGAAGGGTTCGGGGTAGTATAGGTAGCCGCAGCAGGAGAGATCCGCATTGGTGATCCCGTCGCCGACGATCCACTCGCGCCCCTCAAGATGGGCGTTCAGCGTCGCATAGGCTGCCTTGAGCCGCCCTTGCATGAAGCCGATCACCTGGGCGGGGCGTTTGTCTTCGGGCAGGAAGTTCATCAGGAAGCGGGTCATGCCCGCCTGGCTCGAGAGTTTGTGGTTGTCCCACAGAACCCAGCGCAGCACCTCGTATTTGTCTTCCGGCGCGCCGCCAAATTTGCCAGATTTATCAGTGATATATTGCTGGATGGCGCCCGATTGCGTCAGGCGCAGGTCGCCGTCTTCCATCACCGGCGCTTCGCCCATCACGTTCATCTCGCGAAATTCCGGGCTACGGTTCACCCCGGCGAAGAAATCGACGAAAACAGGCTCCCACTCAAGGCCCGACAGCTCCAGCGCCAGCGCGGCCTTGTAGGCGTTCCCGCTTTCGCCAAAGCAATGCAGTTTGATGGTCATCTCTCAAATCCTCCCAAGGAATATCGCAGGTCAAAGGCTCCGCGAGATCAGTTCCTTCATGATCTCGTTGGTGCCACCGTAGATCCGCTGAACACGGGCGTCAGCCCACATTTCCGCGACCGCATATTCCTGCATGAAGCCATAGCCGCCGTGCATCTGCACGCATTCGTCCAGCACTTCGCCCTGGGTGTCGGTGGTCCAGTATTTCGCCATCGCGGCCTTCTCGACCGTCAGCTTGCCCTGCAGGTGTTCGACCATGCATTCATCAAGGAAGGCGCGCGCCACCTTGGTCTTGGTCAAGCATTCCACCAGTTTGAAACGGGTGTTCTGGAACTGGGTCAGCGGGCCGCCAAAGGCTTCGCGTTCCTTGCAATAGGCGATGGTGCGCTCTACCGCGCCTTCCATGGCGCCGACCGCACCGCAGGCGATGATCAGACGTTCCTGCGGCAGCTGCTGCATCATCTGGTAGAAGCCCTTGCCCTCTTCCTGGCCCAGGATGTTTTCCGGCGGGATCTCTACGTTGTCGAAGAACAGTTCCGATGTGTCGGCGGCATGCAGGCCCACCTTTTCCAGGTTGCGCCCGCGCTGGAAGCCCTCGGCGCCATCGGTTTCAAGCGCCACCAGCGACACGCCTTTGGAGCCCAGCGACGGGTCGGTCTTCGCAGCCACAAGGATCAGGTTGGCGTGCTGACCATTGGTGATAAAGGTCTTCTGGCCCGACAGGCGGTAGGCATTGCCGTCGCGAATCGCCTTCGTCTTGATCCGCTGCACGTCCGAGCCGGTCGAAGGTTCGGTCATCGCCAGCGCGCCGACCAGTTCGCCGGTGACCATCTTCGGCAGCCAGCGCTTCTTCTGCTCTTCGGTGCCATATTCCAGGATGTAATGGCCGACGATGCCGGAATGGATGCCATGACCCCAGCTGGCGAGGTTGGCGCGGCTGCCTTCGATCAGGATCGCGGCCTCATGACCGAAATCGCCGCCCGCACCGCCGTATTCCTCGGGGATGGAGGGGCAGAGCAGGCCCAGCTCTCCGGCCTGGTTCCAGGTCTCGCGGTCCATCATCCCCTGTTTGCGCCATTTCTCGTATTTGGGCATCCATTCATTGGTGATGAACTGCGCCGTCATGTCGGCCAGCATCTGGTGTTCGTCGGTCATCCAGGCGGAACGGGTTTCTGTGCTCATGTCTCTCCCTTTCGCCGCGTTTTTTTGGCGCAGCTATCTTTTTCTGTCGTCCAGCGCGCTGTTGAACAGGCGCAGCCGGTGGGTCAGGTTTTCCGTGTCGGTGACGCTGTCGAAATTCTCGAACAGAAAGGACAGCGCCTCTCCCTCGTCCAGGCCCGCCTCGGAGGCAAAGCGTTTCAGCCGACGGTAGCCGTCCTCGGTCATGGCGACCGGAAAGCGGCGGGTCAGGCGGAACCGTTTTGGCATCTCGTGATGCTCCTTTGGGCCGGGTTCAGGGCGGAACGGGGCGCCGCCAAACAGGGCGCCCCGGCTTTGGATCAGAAGTTTGCCGCGTCCAGGGCCATCACCGTGTCGGCACCGCTTTCGATGCGCGCCAGGTGCAGCTTGGTGGCAGGCAGACGCCGCGCCATGTAGTAGCGGCCGGTGGTCAGCTTTGTCTCATAGAACGCCGCGTCATCGGTGCCCGCATCCAGTGCGGCCTGCGCCGCCTTGCCCATCTCGGCCCACATCAGGCCCAGGCAGACATGGCCGAACATGTGCATGAAGTCATAGGATCCGGCCAGCGCATTGTTGGGGTTCTTCATGCCGTTTTGCATGAAGTACATCCCCGCGGCCTGCAGATCCTTCGAGGCGGCCTTAAGAGGCTCGATGAAATCCTTGGCGTAAGCCTCGGAAATACCAGCGTTGTCCTTGCAGAAGCTCTTCACCAGTTCGAAGAAGGCCATGACGTGCTTGCCGCCGTCCTGCGCCAGCTTGCGGCCCACCAGATCCAGCGCCTGAACGCCGTTGGCACCTTCATAGATCTGCGCGATCCGGGCGTCGCGGGTGTACTGGCTCATGCCGTGTTCTTCGATATAGCCGTGGCCGCCATAGACCTGCTGCGCCTTCACGGTCATGTCGTAGCCTTCATCCGTGAGGAAGCCCTTGATCACGGGGGTCAGCAGCGAGACCAGGCCGTCGGCATCCTTGTCACCTTCGCGATGCGCCTTGTCGATCATGGAGGCGCCCCACAGAAGGAAGGCGCGGCCCCCTTCGACAAAGCTTTTCTGATCCATCAGGCTGCGGCGGATATCGGGGTGCACGATCAGCGGATCGGCGGGGCCATCGGGGTTCTTCACACCGGTGACATCGCGGCCCTGCAGGCGGTCCTTGGCGTATTCCACCGCGTTCTGATAGGCGGCTTCGGCCTGGGCGACACCCTGCATGCCGACGCCCAGACGGGCCTCGTTCATCATGGTGAACATGGCGCGCATGCCCTTGTGCTCGGTGCCCAGAAGGTAACCGGTGGCCTCGTCATAGTTCATCACGCAGGTGGAGTTGCCGTGGATGCCCATCTTCTTTTCGATGTTGCCGACGGAGACACCGTTGCGTTCACCGACCGAGCCGTCTTCGTTGACGATGAACTTCGGCACGATGAACAGGCTGACGCCCTTGATGCCTTCGGGGCCGCCGGGGATCTTGGCCAGAACCAGGTGGATCACGTTATCGGACATGTCGTGATCACCGGCCGAGATGAAGATTTTCTGACCCGAGACCTTGTAGCTGCCATCTGCCTGCGGTTCCGCCTTGGTGCGCATCAGGCCGAGGTCGGTACCGCAATGCGGTTCGGTCAGGTTCATGGTGCCGGTCCATTCGCAAGACACCATCTTGGGCAGGTAGGTGTCTTTCTGCGCGTCCGTGCCATGGGCCAGGATCGCCGAGGCGGCGCCATGGGTCAGGCCCTGGTACATCACGAAGGCCTGGTTCGCCGAGGAGAACATCTCGCCCACGGCGGTGCCCATGACGTAGGGCATGTTCTGCCCGCCATATGCTTCGGGCATGTCGAGGCCGGTCCAGCCGCCTTCCTTCACCTGTTCAAAGGCTTCCTTGAAACCGGTCGGCGTATAGACGACGCCGTTTTCCAGGCGGCAGCCTTCGGTGTCGCCCACCACGTTCAGCGGGTGCAGCACTTCGGAGCTGATCTTGCCGGCCTCTTCCAGAATGGCGGCGGTAAAGTCGCGCTCCAGCTCATCATAGCCCGGCGTGGTCGCCGCGGAGACGTTCAAGACATCGTGCAGGATGAACTGGGTGTCCTTGGTGGGAGCGTTGTAAACGGGCATCTTTGTCCTCGTCCTGTTTCATTCGTTGTGTGTGCAAGATCCCCCGAAGGGCAGGAGATCCGGGGAAGGGGCCGGGTTATTCGGCGGCCTCCTGTTCGGATTTCATCGAGGCGATGACACTTTCGCCCCATTTCAGCTGGTCTTTCAGATCATCGATCGCTTCATTCAGCTCATCGCGCTGGCGTTCCATGTCGGCAAGCCGGTCGCAGGCGACATCATAGGTGCGCGACAGCTGGGTGAGCTGCTGATCGCCAATGTGGTAGAGATCCAGAAGCTGACGGATTTCCTCAAGGCTGAAGCCAAAGCGCTTGCCGCGCAGGATCAGTTTCAGCCGCGCGCCATCGCGTTTGGTGAACAGGCGTTTCTGGCCGTCGCGGATCGGGAACAGCAGTTCCTTGGCCTCGTAGAACCGCAGGGTGCGCGGAGTCACGTCGTGCTCGTCGCACATCTGGCGGATGGATTTTGTCTCTTCGATCATCGTCTCGGTCATCGTCGTCACTCTTGACTGCTTTCGTGCATCCCAAAGTTGAACAGCTGATGGGGGTTTTACAACAACTTCTTGACGTTTACGTAAGCTGTACGCTGCGTCACTTGTAGGTCTGACGTAGCGAGAGCCATTTATGACGTGGCGTTCAAGAATGACGCAGCGCAGAAAAAGTGGGGGAAAACGGCCCTTGCAGCCGCGTTTTGCGCCGATCCCATCGGGATATGCGGCGAATCCGGACGGGGCGCCAAGGCGCCTGCGGTTTGCACCGCGCGCGATCAGGGGCCACCCTGTGGCGGCGGATCCCTAGTCCAAAAGGACTGCGATCAATCGATCAGGGAGAGGGTCGTTTTGCGCAGGTCGACCAGTTCACCCATCGCCTCGTCCAGCTGTTCGCGCTGCTTTTGCAACTCGATCATCTGCCGGTCGGCCATCTCCACAAAGGCTTTCATCTGGGCCTGATCGCCCTCGTTTTCATAGATAAGCAGCCATTGGCGGATCTCTTCCAGCTGAAACCCGAACCGCCGTCCCCGCTGGATCAGCTTCATCCGGGCGCGTTCCCGCGCGCCGTAAAACCGCGAACGTCCTTCGCGGTCGGGCTGCAACAGCTCGATGTATTCGTAGTAGCGCAGAGTGCGCGGCGTCACGTCGAACGCTGCGCACATTTCCTTGAATGACAATCTGGCTTCGGTCATCCACATTCTCCCTTGGGCGCGAACCTATGCAACTGCGGCAAACAGTGCAAGCACCCGGGCGGGCAGAGATTGCAGACGTGACGGCGCCCCGGCTGCGGGGTTGCGCTTTGGCGCGGGCAGGGTCAAGGTTGCAACTAGGAAAGACCAAACAGATCAAAGGGAACGCCCCTATGGCGGACAAGACCATGCTGGCGCGCCAGTTTATCGAAGCGATCCCCCATGCTCGCGAATTGGGTATGGTGCTGACGGAAATCGGCGATGGGATGGCCGAGATCACCATGGCCTATGACGAGAAACTGATCGGGGATCCCGAGACGGGTGTCATTCATGGCGGCGCGGTTTCGGCTGTCATGGATACCTGCTGCGGTGCGGCGGTGATGAGCCATCCGTCGGCGCCGGGGGGGACCGCCACCATCGATCTGCGCATCGATTACATGCGTGCCGCAACGCCTGGGCAGACCATCACCACCCGTGCCACCTGCCACCACATCACCCGCAATGTCGCCTTTGTGCGCGCTGTCGCGATGGATGAAGATAGCGACCGCCCCGTGGCCACCGCCTCGGGCGCCTTTACAGTGGAGAAAGGGTTTTGAAACGATCCCGTCCCGAACCCGTTCAAGTGGTCAAGCAACGCCGGGATGCCGCCCTTGCGGCCCTGGTCGAGTCTGTTCCCTATATCCGCTTCCTGAACATCACCTTCGACCGGCGCGGGGATGAGCTGACCTCGGTGCTGCATTTCGACGACAAGCTGATCGGAAACCCGTTTTTGCCGGCCATTCACGGCGGGGTCACGGCAGCCTTTCTTGAGGTGACCTCGGTGATCACGCTGAACTGGTCGCACCTGTGGCCAAAGATCGAATCCGGGGAACTCGACCCCGAGGATCTGGCGGCCGGGAAAATCCCGCGCCAGCCCAAGACCATCGACTTCACCGTGGATTACCTGCGCTCTGGCCTGCCGCGCGATGCCTATGCGCGCGCAACCGTGAACCGGGCCGGGCGCCGCTATGCCTCGGTGCATGTGGAGGCCTGGCAGGATCACAAGGACCGTCTGTTCGCCCAGGCCACCGGACATTTCCTGATCCCGCAGGACCCGGCGTCCAAGGCCTGATCTGGGGGAGCCCATGAGCGGAGCCGCCGAGGCGCCCATCACCCACGCAAGGGTGCTGAAGATCGCCGTTCCCATCGTGCTGTCGAATGTGACCGTGCCGATCCTGGGGGCGGTCGATACCGGTGTTGTCGGCCAGATGGGGCAGGCGGCCCCCATCGGCGCTGTCGGCATCGGCGCCGTGATCCTGGCGACGGTCTATTGGATCTTCGGCTTTCTGCGCATGGGAACCACCGGCCTTGCCGCCCAGGCGCGCGGCGCCGGGGATATGGCCGAGACTGGCGCATTGCTGATGCGAGGGCTGATCCTGGCCGGTCTGGCGGGCGCGGTCTTCATCCTGTTTCAATCGGCGCTGTTCTGGGGCGCCTTTGCCCTGGCCCCGGCCAGCGCCGAGGTCGAAACGCTGGCGCGGGACTACCTGACCATCCGCATCTGGGGGGCGCCCGCGACCATTGCGCTTTATGCCATCACCGGCTGGCTGATCGCTATGGAGCGCACCCGGGGCGTGTTCATCCTGCAGATCTGGATGAACGGGCTCAATATCCTGTTGGATCTGTGGTTCGTCTTGGGCCTTGGCTGGGGTGTGGAAGGCGTTGCGGCCGCGACCCTGATCGCCGAATGGAGCGGGCTTGCCCTGGGCCTGTGGCTGTGCCGCGATGCCTTTGGCGGCAATCAATGGCGGGATTGGGCGCGGGTGTTCGACCCCGTGCGCCTGCGCCGCATGTTGCAGGTCAATGGCGACATCATGGTGCGTTCCGTCTTGCTGACCGGATCCTTCACCACCTTTCTGTTCATCGGTGCGGACCTTGGCGATGTGCAGCTGGCGGCCAATCAGGTGCTGTTGCAGTTCCTGGAGATCACCGCCTTTGCCCTGGATGGCTTTGCCTTTTCGGCCGAGGCGTTGGTGGGCGGTGCCGTGGGCGCAAAAAGCCGCGCGCATATGCGTCGGGCGGCCTGGATGGCCTCCTCTTGGGCCATCGGTGCCGCCGGTCTTCTGTCGCTGGGGTTCTACATTGGGGGCGGCATGATCATCGACCTGATGACCACCTCGCCCGAGGTGCGCGCGGCGGCGCGATTGTTCCTTATATGGGCGGCGCTGGCGCCGATTCTGAGCGTCGCCAGCTACATGCTGGACGGGGTCTATATCGGCGCCACATGGACGCGGGACATGCGCATCGCGATGATCCAGTCGGTGACGCTCTATGTGATCTCGCTGCTGGTACTGGTGCCGCTCTTTGGCAATCACGGGCTTTGGGCGGCGCTGATGGTGCTGAATATGGCGCGCGCGGTGACACTGGCGCGGCGCTATCCCCGCTTGGAAGCGGGAATAGCTGCATAAGCCCCCTTAGAGCAGGGTTTCTATCGCCTCGGTCGGTCGCCCAATCACCGCACGCGTGTCTTTGATGGCGATGGGGCGTTCGATCAGGATCGGATGGTCTGCCATCGCCGCGAACAGAACCGGGGCGCTGCTGTCCTTGGTCAGGCCCAGCTCCTTGAAGGTCTTCTCGCCGCGGCGCATCATATCGATCACTGGTACGCCCAGGGCCGCGTGGACCGCCTTGATCTCGTCGAAGTTAGGCGCGTCTTTCAGGTATAGCCGAACCTGCACCTCTGCACCGCGCTCTTCCAATAGGGCCAGGCCCGCGCGGGATTTCGAACAGCGGGGATTGTGCCAATAGGTGATCACAGCCAGTCCTTTCTCTTGCTGCCGACGGCCTGTGCGACGGTGTCGAACCCATCGCGGTCCAGAAGCTGATCCAGCCCATGGGCAATCTCGCCGGCCAGCGACAACCCGCCATAGACCATCGCGGTATAAAGCTGCACCGCCGAGGCGCCCGCGCAGATCTTGGCATAGGCCTGTTCTGCGGTTGAAATACCGCCAACGCCGATCAGCGGCACCCGATCCTGCAACAGATCCGAAAGCTGCGCCAGAACGCGGGTGGAGCGGTCAAACAGCGGCGCGCCGGACAGGCCACCGGCCTCCCCCTTGTGGGCACTTTTCAGCCCCTCGCGCGACAGGGTGGTATTGGTGGCGATCACCGCGTCGATCCCGCTTTCCAGGGCGACGGCGGCGATATCCTCGATCCCTTCGCGGTCCAGGTCAGGGGCGATCTTCAGGAAGACGGGCACGCGGCGCTCCAGGTCATCACGGGTGTCAATCACCCCCGCCAGCAGCGCGGATAGCGCCGCCTTGCCCTGCAGATCCCTCAGTTTCTCGGTATTGGGGGAGGAGACATTGACGGTGGCGAAATCCAGATGCGCGCCGCAATGGGCCAGAACCCGGGCAAAATCGGCGGCGCGGTCGTCGCTGTCCTTGTTGGCGCCTAGGTTCAGCCCAATCACAGCATCGCGCGGACGCTGTGCCAGCCGTGCGCCGATCGCTTCCATGCCTTCATTGTTGAAGCCAAAGCGGTTGATGGCGGCGCGATCCTCAGTCAGGCGGAACAGGCGCGGTTTCGGGTTGCCGGGCTGCGGGCGGGGCGTTGCGGCGCCCACTTCGATAAAGCCAAACCCGGCGCGTGACAGGGGGCGCAGCGCTTCGGCATTCTTGTCGAACCCGGCGGCCAAGCCAACGGGATTGGGAAGAGCGATCCCCGCCAGGGTAGTTTTCAGGCGGGATGAGGTCACCGGGCCGGGCGTCGGCGTCAGACCCGCCTGCAGTGCCTTGATCGACAGCCCGTGGGCCACCTCGGGGTCGACGCGATGCAGGGCGGCGAGGGCCAGTTTTTCCGTCAGCTTCATCCGAAGGTCGCTCCGCCTTGTGCCGGGCTGGTGCGGATCAGGCGCGAGGTCGCGACCGCGGCCTGCCGGTGCACCACCGCCTTGCGGTAATCGGGATCCGTGACCATTTCCAGAAACGCATGGGCGGTCGGGTAGCGGGCGATGAACATCTCGTCCCAGGTCTCATCCGCGGGGCCGATCAGCGTTGTCTGCCAATTGCCGCGCCAGATGATGCTGGCGCCGAGGCGGGCGATGATCGGTCCGGTTTCGCGGCCATAGTTGGCGTAGGCCTGCGCCCCTGTCAGGCCCGCTTCAGCCAAGGCATGATCAGCCGGGTAGGCGGCCTGGTCGCGGAACTTCACCAGATTCAGCATCTCGATGGGCTGATCGCGATCCAGCGCCTTGAAGGCCTCGAATTGGGCCCGCTCCGGGTCAATATAGTGGCTCATGTCATCTCCTGTGGGAACTGATGCAGGCCCTCCACCAGCGGCAGCGGTTTGCTCCAGACGACCTCATCCAGCGTCATTTCACGGTAAAGGTGCGGGAACTTTGCGCCGCCGCGGGAGACCTCCCATTTCAGCGCATCGCCCAGGGCATCCGCATCCAGCGCCAGAAGGACTAGCCCCTCGGCGCCGGCGAAATGCTTGGCTGCAGTCTCGGCTGCCTGCTCTGCGGTGGAGAAATGAATATAGCCATCGGTGAGATCGATCGGCGCGCCACGGGTCTTGCCCGAAGCCTGGAATGCGGACCATTCGTCCGCCCGGAAGATTTTGTAGATCAGCATTTCTGTCTGATGCCCCGCGGGCCCGGTGGAATCAAGCCCGGAATATGGGCGCCCCATGCAGAGGCTGCCCTTAGGAAACCCGGTCTGGTTGTTATTCCCCTTTGACTGGCGTGCCATTTGGTCGCACCATTAGCCATACTAATACATCAGGGAGTTCCTTTCATGATTTCACGTTTTCTAGGCAGCATCGCGGTGCTGGGTCTGACTGCGGGCATGGCTGCGGCGGATTACAAGCTGACCATCCTGCACACCAACGACTTTCATTCCCGGTTTGAGCCGATCAGCAAGTATGACAGCGGCTGCCGCGAGGGGGACAATGCAGAGGGCAAGTGCTTTGGCGGTTCTGCCCGTCTGGTGAGCGCGATTGCCGAGGCACGCAGCCGCACCAACAATTCGATCCTGGTGGATGGCGGCGACCAGTTCCAGGGCTCGCTGTTCTATACCTATTACAAGGGCAAGGCCGCGGCCGAAATGATGAACAAGATGGGCTATGACGGCATGACGGTCGGCAACCATGAGTTCGACGATGGCCCCGAGGTTCTCCGCGGTTTCATGGATGCGGTGGGTTTTCCGGTGCTGATGTCCAATGCCGATGTCAGCCAGGAGCCCGCGCTTGCCGATGTTCTGAAGAAATCCACCGTGATCGAGCGCGGCGGAGAGAGGATCGGCCTGATCGGCCTCACCCCGGAAGATACCCATGAACTGGCCAGCCCCGGCAAGAACATCACCTTCTCCGATCCGGTTGCCGCCGTGCAGGCCGAGGTGGACCGGCTGACCGCCGAGGGCGTGAACAAGATCATCGTACTGAGCCACTCCGGCTATGGCGTGGATCAGCAGGTCGCCGCCCAGACCAGCGGCGTGGATGTGATCGTCGGCGGCCATACCAACACCTACCTGTCGAATGTATCCGACCGGGCGGCGGGTCCGTACCCGACCATGGTGAATGGCGTCGCCATCGTGCAGGCCTATGCCTATGGCAAGTTCCTGGGCGAGTTGAACGTGACCTTCGATGATGCGGGCAACCTTGTGGAGGCCTCGGGCGAGCCGCTGATCATGGATGGCAATGTGGTCGAGGATGAAGCCACCGTGGCCCGTATCGCCGAACTGGCACAGCCCCTGGACGAGATCCGCAACAAGGTGGTGGCCGAAGCCGCCGCCGCGGTTGAGGGCGACCGCACCATCTGCCGCGTTCAGGAATGCCAGATGGGCAACCTCGTGGCCGATGCGATGCTGGCCCGGGTCAAGGACCAGGGCGTTCAGATCGCCATCGCCAACTCGGGCGGGATTCGTGCCAGCCTTGAGCCGGGCGAGGTCACGATGGGTGAAGTGCTGACGATTCTGCCGTTCCAGAATACCCTTTCAACTTTTGAAATCAGCGGTCAGGATCTGATTGCGGCGCTCGAAAACGGTGTCAGCCAGGTGGAAGAGGTCAAGGGCCGCTTCCCACAGGTGGCCGGTCTGAAGTTCACCTGGGACGCGTCGGTGGCGCCGAACGAAGGCCGGGTCCAGGAGGTTCTGGTTGACATGGGCGACGGGTTCACGCCGGTCGATCCGGCGAAGACCTATCTTGTTGTGACCAACAACTACGTGCGCAATGGCGGCGATGGCTACAAGGTCTTCGCGGGTGATGACAAGAACGCCTATGACTACGGGCCGGACCTTGCGGATGTGCTGGCGGAGTATCTGGCAGCGCAGGGTCCCTACACCCCCTATACCGACGGGCGTATCGCGCAGAAATAAGCGGATCGTTCAAGAACACGCTACGCGCGGCACCCGTGCCGCGCGTTTCTCGTTGCCACCCGCTATCGTGCCGTTGCATCGGAGCGGGGGAATGGGCGCAAGAGAGTAGGGCCAGGGGCATGAGGCGGTGAATCTGGTAGGCCCGGCAGGATTCGAACCTGCAACCAAAGCGTTATGAGCGCTCTGCTCTAACCGTTGAGCTACAGGCCCGCCATTAGGTTTGGTTAGGCAATGGGTCGGCAGAGGTCAAGCGGTGATTTATGACGCTGTGCCAAGCCGATGAGGCCCCGAGGGGCAGCCGGTCGAACTGGGCGTGCGCAGAGGTCGCGCAATCCCTTGTTCCCTTCCGAAGCGCCTTGCGTTAAAGGCTGCGCAACACTTCCAAAGGAGCCAGGCGATGAGTAGCGGCAAGAACGGTTTGACCTATGCGGATGCAGGTGTGGACATCGATGCGGGCAATGCATTGGTGGACCGGATCAAACCGGCGGCAAAACGCACCAACCGTCCCGGTGTGATGAGCGGCCTGGGCGGCTTTGGCGCGCTCTTTGATCTCAAGGCGGCCGGATACAGCGATCCCATCCTGGTTGGCGCCACCGATGGCGTCGGCACCAAGCTGCGCATTGCCATCGACACCGGCGTGGTGGATGGCGTCGGCATCGACCTGGTCGCCATGTGCGTGAACGACCTAGTGTGCCAGGGCGCCGAGCCGCTGTTTTTCCTCGACTATTTCGCCACCGGCAAGCTGGAGACCGAAACTGCGGCCCGCATTATCGAAGGCATTGCCGAGGGCTGTGTGCGCTCTGGCTGCGCGCTGATCGGTGGTGAGACCGCCGAAATGCCCGGCATGTACCCCGAGGGCGATTTCGATCTGGCCGGTTTCGCGGTTGGCGCGATGGAGCGGGGCACGGCCTTGCCCGAGGGCGTCGCGGAGGGCGATGTGCTTCTGGGGCTGGCCTCGGATGGCGTGCATTCCAACGGTTATTCTCTGGTGCGCAAGCTGGTCGAACTCTCCGGCCTGGGCTGGGAGGCTGACTGTCCGTTCTCTGATGGGACACTGGGCGAGGCGCTGCTGACACCGACTCGCCTTTATGTGAAACAGTGCCTGGCCGCGGTGCGGGCAGGGGGCGTTCATGCGCTGGCCCATATCACCGGCGGCGGGTTGACCGAGAACCTGCCGCGCGTCCTGCCCGAGGGGCTGGGCGCCGATATCGATCTCGACAGCTGGGATCTGCCACCCGTGTTCAAGTGGATGGCGGAAACTGGCGGTATCGCCGAGGCTGAGATGCTGAAGACCTTCAACTGCGGCATCGGCATGATCCTGTCGGTTTCTGCCGACCAGGCCGATGCCCTGACCGAGGTGCTGCAAGACGAAGGTGAGACCGTGACGCGCCTTGGTACTGTGACCGCGGGCGCAGGCATGCGCTATTCGGGCAAGCTGCTGTGAGCCACAAGAAGGTTGCCATCCTGATTTCGGGCGGCGGCTCCAACATGGTGTCGCTGGTCGAGAGCATGACCGGGGATCACCCGGCCCGTCCCTGTCTGGTCCTGTCCAACAATGCCGATGCGGGCGGGCTGAAAAAGGCTGCAGCCGCGGGAATTGCGACCGCGGTTGTGGATCATCGCCCCTTCAAGGGCGATCGCGAGGCCTTCGAGTCGGAGCTGGTGAAGCCGATCCTTGAGGCGGGCGCCGATATCGTCTGCCTGGCGGGGTTCATGCGGGTGCTGACGGCGGGGTTCGTGTCGCAGTTTCAGGGCCGGATGCTGAATATCCACCCCTCCCTGCTGCCCAAATACAAAGGGCTGCACACCCATGCGCGGGCGCTGGAGGCTGGCGACGCGGAACATGGCTGCACGGTTCACGAGGTGACGCCTGCGCTGGATGATGGTCCCATCTTGGGCCAGGCGCGGGTGCCGATCCTGGCGGGGGACACGCCTGACGATCTGGCGGCGCGGGTGCTGGTCAAGGAACACCTGCTTTATCCGGCGGTGCTGCGTCGTTACGCAGCTGGCGACCGCACGCCGATCCTGATGGACTGATCCGCCGGGCATCAATTGCATTGCCCGATGCAAGGGCGTATCACCATCTGAAACGCCCGAAAGAACAAGAAAAGCCGCGACCGATGAAAACACTCACCACCACCGAAGAATTGACCGCCTTTTGTCAGGAGGCCGCCAATCACCCCTATGTGACGGTGGATACCGAGTTTCTGCGCGAGCGGACCTATTATTCCAAACTCTGCCTGATTCAGCTGGCCTTTGCCGGCAATGGGCAGGACGATGCGGTGCTGGTGGATCCCCTGGTTGAGGGCTTGTCGCTGGAGCCTCTTTACGAGCTGTTTCGCAACGAGGACGTGGTCAAGGTGTTCCATGCGGCCCGGCAGGATCTTGAGATCTTCTGGGTCGATGCGGGCGTCTTCCCCAAGCCGCTGTTTGACACGCAGGTGGCGGCCATGGTCTGCGGCTTTGGCGAGCAGGTGGGCTATGAGACCCTGGTGCGCAAGATCGTCAAGCAGGGCGTCGACAAGACCTCGCGCTTTACCGATTGGTCGCGCCGTCCTCTGAGTGATGCACAAAAGACCTATGCGCTGGCGGATGTGACCCACCTGCGCCGAATCTATGAACATCTGGCCGCAGAGCTGGACCGCTCGGGGCGCAGCCATTGGGTGGCAGAGGAACTGCAGGTGCTGACCGATCCCGCCACCTATGACATTCGCCCCGAAGAGGCCTGGCGCCGGGTCAAGACCCGCACGACTTCGGGTAAATTCCTGGCAGTGGTCCGGGAGTTGGCCGCCTTTCGCGAAGATCACGCGCAGCGCAACAACGTGCCGCGCAACCGGGTATTCAAGGATGATGCGCTGGTCGAACTGGCCTCGACCAAGCCGCGCACCGGCGCCGATCTGGGCGGCTCGCGCCTGCTGTTGCGCGAGGCCCGCAAGGGCGCCATTGCCGAGGGAATTCTGGAGGCGGTGGCGCGGGGCATCAATTGCCCGCCCGAACAACACCCCAAGCCCGACCGCAGCCGCGAGAAGCTGCAGGTCAACCCGGCTCTGGCGGATCTGCTGCGGGTATTGTTGAAGGCAAAAACCGAAAGCTCCGGGGTGGCAGCCAAGCTGATTGCCCCCAGCGCCGATCTGGACGCCATTGCCGGTGGGCAGCGCGATGTTCCGGCTCTGAGCGGGTGGCGGCGCGAAGTCTTTGGCGCAGATGCGCTGCGCCTGTGCGAGGGAGAGATCGCCCTGGCCGCGCAGGGGCAGAGCGTGAAGGTTGTCACGCTCTGATAATGGGGTCTCGTCGCGGTCACTTGTGGCCGCCGACGATGGTCTGATGCAATGTAACGCGCGACCGCGTCACTCTGCGCCAAAAGTCCAGAGGGTTTTGCCAAGAAATTCGCGTTCTGGCCACGCTTAGCGGCGGCGGCTTTCGCGGGCGTTGGTTGCACCGTTCACGCGGATCAGACGGACGCCGGCCAAGTCGCTGTTGGAATGGCTGGCCGCGGCGCGCAGCGTGCGGCTGAAGGTACTTCCTGCAGGGGTGCCTGCGATCGGATAGACAACCCGGAAATCATATTCCAGCACCGAAGGATCATCGTTTTCAACGGGGCGAAGCTCAACATCGAAGGCGCCCTGACGCGCGGCAACGCCAGTGGCGTAGATGATCGCGCCCGTGGGGGTCCTTTCGATCCTTAGCTCGCTCACCTCGGCAACCAGAGTGCTGCGATCCTCGGCCTTGGGTTTGTCGAAAATACCCAGACGGGTTTTTTGGGGGATCAGCGGATTGGCATCGCTTGAACTGGGCGCCTCTACCGTCCTGGAAGAGCCGAACCAGTTCGAAGGGTTGATGCGGGAATCACGCCAGCCGCCGCAGCCTGCCAGAACGATTGCACCGGCCAAGAGTAGTGAAAGGGGTTTGCGCATGATGTCCGCCCGTTTGAATTCTCCCTGTTTGTGGTTACCCCATTGCTGTCCCGTTGAAAAGCGGTTGAAAAGGCTCTTCGGGCGGCATAGGTGCTGAGCTGCCCGAAGAGCAACCAGACAGGGGTATCGTATCCATGGCCAGTCCCGCATTCGAAGAGATCGTCGAGGATTTCGAATTCCTGGAGGATTGGGAAGATCGCTATCGCCATGTGATTGACCAGGGCAAGGCAATGGCGCCGCTGGATGAGGCCTTCAAGGTGCCTGCCACCAAGGTTGACGGCTGCGCCAGCCAGGTCTGGCTGCATCCCAAGATCGAGGGCGGTGTCTTTCATTTCGATGGCGAGAGCGATGCGATGATCGTGCGCGGGCTGATCGCGGTGCTGCGCGCGCTTTACAACGGGTTGACGCTGGCAGAGGTACTGGCGGTGGATGCAAAATCCGAACTGGGGCGGTTGGGTCTGAACGATCACCTGTCGGCGCAGAGGTCAAACGGCCTGCGCGCCATGATCGAACGCATTCGAGAAACCGCCGCCGAGGCGCAGACTTGAGCCCCTCAAGGGCCAAGCTCTCCACTACCGCATATCTGTGCACGGTTAGCCCAAAAGACAGGCGGCAGGGGGCTCCCGCGCCTGAAAGCGCGCTGTCGCACGCAGTACAGCCTTGGGCCGGGCGCTGCGCAGGGCGCAGCGCGGTTGCGCCAGTTCGACCGGTGGACCTAGGCCGTGGCGCCTTCACCCGCCCAACGGGTGAGCGTGGTTTCAAGCTCCCCGTAGCCCGTATGACGATGCACGAAATCGAGCCCCATGCGCGCGGCGCAGTCCTGGGCCTTGGCCAGCAGGGCGGGATCGTTCACCTGTGACTGGTAGACAATAGTGGTGTAATTGCCAAAGATCATGTCGCGCAGCTCGGGGGCGCGGTCGAGGCCCATGGGGCGCCAGACAAAGGCGTCGAACTGCTTGACCAGGAAATCGGTCAGGTAGAAGGCGGTGATCTCTCCTGCCTCGGCCTGGGCGGCAAAGCGATCATTGCCTTCGAAGAAGGCATAGCAATGCGGGCCGGGCACCAGTTCGACGTTAAGCCTTTCGCAGAGCCGCGCCAGCGCGCCGCCGGTGCCGCAATCGGCATAGACCACGTAGATCCTGTCGTAGCTCTGGCGATGCTTGAGAACGGCATCCTCGACCGCATCGACGATCTGGTCGGGATAGAGATGCAGCTTGGCGGGCAGGCAGGTCAGATCCATGTGATCCAGACCGTTTTTTTCCTTGATGTCCAGAATTTCCCGGGCCAGGGCGCCGCAGCCGATCAACAGGATCCGGCCGGTCTTCTTCTCTGGTGCAGCGAGGCCCTGTTCCGCTAGAGAGGAGGTGTCCAGGCTGCGCCCGGAGGGGGGGACGAAGGCAGCCCGCTCTGTCAGGCGGGCTGCGCGTCCTTTGCGTGCCAAATCAGGCGCTCATCTGGTTGTGCTTGCGCGCCACGTACTCTTTGGCGGTCTCCACCGCGACGGCCGCATCGCGGCAATAGGCGTCCGCCCCGATGGCCTTGCCGAACTCTTCGTTCAGCGGTGCGCCACCGACCAGAACGATATAGTCGTCGCGTTTGCCCTGTTCGATCATCGTGTCGATCACCACCTTCATATAGGGCATTGTGGTGGTCAGCAGTGCCGACATGCCAAGGATGTCCGGCTTGTGCTCTTCCAGGGCCTCCAGGTAGCTTTCGACCGGGTTGTTGATGCCCAGATCCACCACCTCGAAACCGGCGCCTTCCATCATCATCGACACCAGGTTCTTGCCGATATCGTGGATGTCGCCCTTCACCGTGCCGATCACCATGGAGCCCATGCGTGGTGCGCCCGTCTCGGCCAGAAGCGGTTTCAGGATGGCCATGCCGCCCTTCATCGCGTTGGCAGCCAGCAGCACCTCGGGCACGAACAGGATGCCATCGCGGAAATCGGCGCCGACGATGGTCATGCCGCCGACCAATGCCTCGGTCAGGATCTTGTAGGGGGCCCAGCCGCGCTCCAGCAGGATATTCACACCCTCCTCGATCTCTTCCTTCATTCCATCGTAGAGATCGTCGAACATCTGCTGAACGAGTTCTTCGTCGTCCAGTTCCGCCAGGATGATTTCGTCTTCTTCGTCCGACATGACTCTGTTCCTTGACTGGCGGGGTAACCCCGGCTTGACCTTCTTTCCCGACTAATGGGCCAGAATGCCGCAGCGACACTGCATTATTTGCGACATTGCCTTTCGCTGAACCGACCTCTGGGCAGAAAACATGGCAGGGATAGGTGAATAAATCGCGAGGATTGTCCAAAAACGCCATGGGCGTTCTTTATTTGTTCCGATTGCTGTGGCATCCATGGGGAATGCAAAACCGTTCCGATCTTTCTCTTCTGCGCCTGAAAGCCCGCGCCAGCCTCAGCAACGCGGCGGGGCGGTTTGATCTGGCGCGCGCCGCGATTGATGACGGTTGGGAGCAGGAGGAGGCGCCAGGCTCCATTGCCACGGATCTGCGTCATGAGCAGGTCAAATCCCTGATCAGCTACAATCGCTCGCCGGATCTGCCCTTTGATCGCTCGATCAATCCCTACAGAGGCTGTGAACATGGCTGCATCTATTGTTTTGCCCGCCCAAGCCATGCCTATCTGGGCCTGTCGCCGGGGCTTGATTTCGAAACCCGTCTGATTGCCCGCCCCAATGCGGCGGCGGTTCTGCGGGCAGAACTGTCTGCAAAACGCTATACCGTGGCCCCGCTGGCCATCGGCACCAATACCGATCCCTATCAGCCCTGTGAGCGCGATCTGGAAATCACCCGCAACTGTCTGAAGGTCCTAAGCGATTTCAAACACCCGGTGGCCATCGTGACCAAGGGCGCATTGATCGAACGGGACATCGATATCCTTTCGCCGATGGCAGAGCAGGGATTGGTGCGGGTGGGGATCTCCGTCACCACGCTGGATCCGGAGCTGTCCCGTCGGATGGAGCCGCGCGCGCCTGCGCCTGCCCGGCGCCTTGCCGTGATCCGAAGGCTGGCAGAGGCGGGTATACCGGTGCGCATCATGACCTCCCCGATCGTTCCGGGGCTGACCGATCACGAGGTCGAGGCGCTGCTGGCGGCCGGAGCCGAGGCAGGCGCGGATGCAGCCAGCTGGATCATGCTGCGCCTGCCGCGCGAGGTTTCCAGCCTGTGGCAAGAGTGGCTGGAAGAACATGAACCGAACCGGGCGGAAAAGGTCATGGCGCGCCTGCGCGAGATGCATGGCGGGCGCGACTACGATCCCAGTTGGGGGCACCGGATGCGGGGCAGTGGCGAATATGCGGCGATGATCGGGCGCAGGTTTCGCACCGCTTGCAAACGCTTGGGGTTGAACGAAAAATCCCCCGCGCTGCGCTGCGATCTGTTTGAGAGGCCGCCGCAGCCGGGGGATCAATTGGCTTTGTTCTGAGCGATAGGCCGGGTGCGCCTATCCCCGGCGACGCCCCCGGCGGCTGCGGCGTTCCCCTGCTGCAGCGTCTTCACCGGTGCCATCGCTGGCCGAGGTGAAGGGGCCGAGAACCTCGACGATGCGGTCCAGGGTGGGGCGTTCGCCCCTGGGGCGGCTGTCGAGGGCGTCCCGCATATGCCGCAGGTGGTCGGGCATGGTGCCGCAGCAGCCGCCGATGATCTTGGCGCCGCAATCGCGCGCCATCACCGCGTATTCGCCCATCAGCTCTGGCGTGCCGTCATAGTGAATATGGCCATCCACATATTTCGGAATGCCCGCATTGCCCTTTGAGATGATTGGGCGCTCGGTGCCCTGGGCGACAAAGCCAAGGACCGTGCGCAGGATGTCCGACGCACCGGTGCCGCAATTGGCGCCAAAGGCCAGCGGCGCGTTGTCGAACTCTTCCACAAGCTTCGCCAGATCGGCAGAGGTGACGCCCATCATGGTGCGCCCGGCGGTGTCAAAGCTCATGGTGCCGCACCAGGGCATATCGGCGAGTTTGAAGGCCTCGGCGGCGGCGCGGAATTCTTCGGGGGCAGAGATGGTCTCAAGCCAGAGCACATCGGCGCCGCCTTCCTTCAGGGCATCGGCCTGTTCGTGGAACATCTCCACCGCCAGCTCGTGCGAGAGTTCACCCACGGGCTGCAGGATTTCGCCTGTAGGGCCGACGGAGCCCGCCACGGCGATCTTGCGCCCGGCCTTGTCGACCACCTCGCGGCCCAATTCGGCGGCGATGCGGTTCAGCTCCCGCACGCGGGTCTGGGCATCGTGCAGCTTGAGGCGCGCGGCGGTGCCGCCAAAGGAGTTGGTCAGGAACAGATCGCTGCCCGCATTGACCGAGCCCTGATACAGGGCCATGATCTTTTGCGGCTCATCGGTGTTCCACAGCTCGGGCGCATCGCCCGATTGCAGGCCCATGTTGAACAGGTTGGTGCCCGTGGCGCCATCGGCCAGCAGAACATCCTTGTCTTGCAGTAGCTGGGTAAAGCTGTCGGTCATTGCTCATCCGTCCGGTCACTGGTGTGCCACCGACAGGTCTGCCTTGTCGGTACTCGAATGGCTCCTCCTGTCACGGAGCGCCGTTCAGGGCAATTGCTTTTTGTTCAACGTCATCATGAATGCGAGCGCCCGAAAGTCTCTCTGCCACCCCGGCAAAACCGCTGGCGGCTGGCTGTTCCTCATGGGCAGAGACAGCGGGGGAGACGGGGCGCACCGGATCGGGCCGGTGCACCAGGCGCAGGATCTCGGCCAGGGACAGGGCCATCTGCCCCCAGGATGGCGCTGCGATATAGCGCGGCTCCCAGGTCGGGGCGAAGCAGGATTTGAAGCGGCGCAGGCCACGGTCGAACCGATGGGCCCAGCGGTGATCCGGGACAGCGGCCAGGGACAGGCGCGGCACTTCGGCGGCGGCTGCTGCGGCGATGGCGGCTCGTACCAGGGCGTGGCTGGTTCCATCGGGGGCATCGGGGCGGATACGGATCAGGTCCAGGCACCATTCGCCGTCGCTGTGATGCAGGCTGATGAAGCCCTCCAGGCGTCCATCCTTCCAGGCCAGGAAGATGTGCTGATGGGTCAGATAGCCGGGTTCGAAGCGGCCCATGGTGGTGCCATAGGCCTTGCCATGGGAGGTTTGCCAGGCGTGATCGATTTCCGCCATCTGGTCGATGGGCAGCGAGGCGGCGGCGGGCAGGGCGGTGACACCGGCCTTTTCCGCATGGCGCAGCTTGCGGCGCAACTGGCGGTGGGAGGAGCCGCTTTCGCTAAAGCTTGGCGGGCAAACAACGGCCTCTGCCGCCAGGCGCAGCACCTTCCAGCGTGCACGGCGGGCTTCGGTGCCGATGCGGGCGCTGCATTTGTAAAAGCAGACCGAGGCATTGCGCTGGCGGCCATAGGTGGCGAACGGGGCAAAGACTTCGCCGGTTTGACCCGACAACAGGTCGAAGAAGGCGATCGTGGATTGCGGGCTGTCCAGAACCGCCAGCTGGTTGAGGCCAAGCGCCTGAACATGGCCACCGTTCTGGCGGATGATCGCGGCCTCGGAGCAGGGGCGCCCTGCCGGGATCGCAGCTGCGGGGCGCTGTTGCGCGCCCAGAAGCGCTGCGTCCTCGGGCTGCGCGTTCTGCGCATCCGTGCGGCGCGGCAGCAGCATCATGGTGCAGGCCAGCGCCGCCGGCAGCGCGTAGTAGACAAGACGAAAGGCGATCAGGGCCGCCAGAAGGGCGCCGGTATCGGTTCCGGGCAGCAGGGCGCAGACCGTCAGCTCCAAGGGACCGGCACCGCCGGGCGCCGACGACAGGATCGCGGCACCAAGGGCGATGAAATAGACGGTTACAAGGGTGCTCCAGGCGACATCCACCGCGTCCGGCAGCAAGAGCCAAAGCGCGGAGCCGGCGGCCACCACATCCAGCGCCGTCCAGCCCAACAGCGCGGCCATGGCGATCAGCGAGGGCCAGCGCAGCTGCAGCCGGCCGATCCTGAGCGCCGGAAACAAGAAACTGGCCGCAACAGCCGCCAGAAAACCGCTCAGCAGTGCGATGCCCAGCCAGCCGGTGCCGGGCAAAACGGGCACGATCAGCAGCGCAGCCCCGCTGATGGCGGCGAGCGTCAGCATGAAGGTGAAGCCGACCAGGGCGGTGATCTGGGCCGCTTGTACCGGCTTCAGCCCCGGCATGAGGCGCCACCGGGCATAGGCGCCGGTGATCAGGCCAAATCCGGTTGCCTGGGAAAAGGCGATGGCGGCCATCCCGGCGCGCTGCGCACGCGGGCTGTCCAGACCTGTCCGCAGATGGCGATGGGCCACCGAGTCATAGCGCCCCAGCGCCCAGAAGCTGATGGCGGTGGCAAGGCAGGCTGCAGCCCATTTCCAGCCGGGCAGGGCGGCCAGCGTGGCCCCCAGATCCGCAAGCGAGGGCAGCCCGATACGGGCATCCAGCGCCCAGAGGCACAGCAGCGCCATCGCCACAGGCGCGGTCCACCGGAAGGCGGTACGGACCGATCCGGAAAGAGTGCGGTGTGAGTTGATCATCTGTGTCCCTGTTCAGGCGCCGCGCGGGCGTTGGGAGCACAGTAGCAAGAGGGGGTTCTTCTTCGGTTAACAGGTTTGGTAAAATCCCCCGGATCGCAATGCTGGCCCGGGCCTTTGGACGCGACACTTGCGACAAGGCCTCGGGCCAGAAGTCCAGTCCCCCGCAGCCCGCGCCCTAGGCGGCGCAGGCTGCGGGAGGAAAGCCGACTGTTAGCCCGCGTCTGCCAGGACCTGATCCTTGGCCGCCTGCAGCAGCTCTGCCATCTTGCGGCGGATGTCATCGGCGCTGACCTGACCCTCCAGATCGGCGGCGACCTTGCGCACCACATCCTCGTGGCCAGCCTCTTCGAAATCTGCGGTTACAACGGTCTTTGCGTAGGCTTCGGCCTCGCTTCCGGATTTGCCCAGCTTTTCTGCGGCCCAAAGGCCCAACAGCTTGTTGCAGCGGGCCTGAACCCTGAACTGCACCTCCTCGTCATGGGCGAATTTTGCTTCGAAAGCCTGTTCACGGTCGTCAAAAGTGGTCATTTGTCTCTCCCGTTTTGAATTCTCTGCAATTTACCATATGTGCACTCTATGACAGTTCCGCAATGGATCCGAGTCCGCAACGGACCCTCGGGCGATGTCGGCTGAGGAGGCTATTCACCCTGCAGTGCCAAGGCATCTAGACATCCCGGACAAGGACCAGGAAAGGCGCGACGTGCTTGGCTACAAGAGGGGCTTTGCGGCAAGCGCTGCCTCCTGTGACCGCGCGCCGCGCTTGCGGCGCAATGTCGCTTGCACTATGAGGGCGGCAAGAAAGCGGGAGGGATTCCCGTCACGCAGCCCCGAAAGGTCTCTCATGGCACGGCGCAAGAAGATTTACGAAGGTAAGGCCAAGACGTTGTTCGAAGGGCCCGAACCCGGCACCATCGTGCAGTATTTCAAGGACGATGCCACCGCGTTCAATGCCGAGAAACGCGATGTGATCGAGGGCAAGGGGGTGTTGAACAACATCCTGAGCGAATTCTTCATGCAAGGCTTGGGGCAGATCGGCGTTCCGACCCACTTCCTCAAGCGCCTCAACATGCGGGAACAACTGGTTCGCAGCTGCGAGATCATCCCGCTTGAGGTGATCGTGCGCAACTATGCGGCCGGAAGCATCTCCAAGCGCCTTGGCATCGACGAGGGTACCCAGCTGCCGCGTCCGATCGTGGAATACTGCTACAAGGATGACGCCCTGGGTGATCCGCTGGTGACCGAGGAGCATATCGCGGCCTTCGGCTGGGCCAGCCAGCAGGACATGGATGACATCCTGAGCCTGGCGCTCAGGGTTAATGACTTTCTGTCGGGTGTCATGCTGGCCGTCGGCATTCGCCTGGTGGATTTCAAGATCGAGATCGGCCGGGTCTATGACGGTGATTTCCAGCGTCTGGTCGTTGCCGATGAGATCAGCCCGGACAGCTGCCGCCTGTGGGATATCGAGACGGGGCGCAAGCTCGACAAGGACGTTTTCCGCCGCGATCTGGGCAGCCTGACCGACGCCTATACCGAGGTGGCGCGCCGTCTGGGCGTGATGCCGAACAACCCGCCTGCGCCCGGAAAACCGACCCTGGTCAACTGACCGGTCGGCCTGCGCAGGCAAGACCAGAAACAAGAAGCCCGCCACCGGGCTTTGCCATCAATAGCCAAGGGATGACGCGATGAAGGCACGGGTGCATGTGATGCTGAAGAACGGAGTTCTGGACCCCCAGGGCGAGGCGGTGCGCCACGCGCTTGGCGCCATGGGCTTTGACAAGGTCGAGGGCGTGCGCCAGGGCAAGGTGATCGACCTGGATCTCGCCGCAGGCGCCACCGAGGCGGATGTGACCGAGATGTGCGAAAAGCTGCTCGCCAACACCGTGATCGAATCCTACAGCATCGAGATGGTCTGATGAAGGCGGCGGTTGTTGTCTTTCCGGGATCCAACTGCGACCGGGATCTCGCGGTGGCTTTCGAACAGGCCGGTTTTGATGTCTCCATGGTTTGGCACAAGGACAGCGTGCTGCCCGAAGGCGTTGATATCGTTGGTGTTCCGGGTGGGTTCTCCTATGGGGACTACCTGCGTTGCGGCGCCATCGCGGCGCAGTCGCCGATCTGCCAGGCGGTTGTCGATCATGCAAATCGCGGCGGCTATGCCATTGGGATTTGCAACGGCTTTCAGATCCTGACCGAAACCGGCATCCTGCCCGGCGCGCTGCTGCGCAATGCCGGGCTGAAATACATCTGCCGCACGGTGGATCTGAAGGTGGAGACTACGAATAGCGTCTTTACCGAAGGCTACACTGCAGGCGATGTGATCGGTATTCCGATCGCGCATCACGATGGCAACTACTATGCCGACGCCGAAACCGTTGCCGCGCTGAAGGACCAGGATCGGGTCGCCTTCTCTTACGTGGACAATCCCAATGGTTCGGTTGCCGATATCGCCGGGATCCTGTCGGAGAACCGCCGGGTTCTGGGCATGATGCCGCATCCCGAGCGCGCCGCCGACCAGGGCCATGGCGGCACCGATGGAACGGCAGTCTTCCGCGCATTGACCGGTATCGTCGCCACGGCCTGACTTGAGGCAGGCGGAGAGGCGCAATAGGTTAAGACCTATGAGTGTTCCGCCTGACCCTTCTCGACAACCAACTGCCGTGCCTGCCGCGGGCACGCGTTCCGCTACGGGGTCGCGGACCATTTCCTGGCGTGCGCGCCTGGCGCTTTTGCTCTTCATGGTGGTGGCCGGCACCACGGTCTGGGTAACCAACCGGATGCTCAGCGACCGGTTCACCGAAAGCACCCGCAACCGGGCCGAACTGCGCCTGGCGCTTTACTCCGGCAACCTGGTCAGCGAATTGCGCCGCCATGCCATCGTGCCTCAGCTATTGGCGCGGGATCAGGCGCTGATCGCAGCCTTGCAAAGCAAGGATTTCTCTCTGTCCACGCAGCGGCTGATTTCCTTTGTTGAGGAAATCGGCGCGGCCTCGATCATGCTTCTGGCCAGCGATGGGCGGACCGTGGCCGCCACCAACCGCAACCGACTTGGCGAAAACCACCGCAATGCGGCCTATTTCGTGGATGCGGTGCGCTCAAAGGCGACGGTGTTCTCGGTGATCGAGCGTGAGGTCGGTGGCTATCGTTTTACCTATTCGCGGCGGGTGGTCGACACCACGGGCACCCTGGGTGTCATCGTGATCGAGGTGGACCTGCAGAAATTCGAACGCGCCTGGGCCGGGATTTCCGATGCGGTGATGGTCAGCGACAGCACCGGCCGGGTGGTGCTTGCGACCGAGGCACGCTGGCGCGGCAAGGAAGAGGGGGACGCGCTGAAGGTTCAGACCCCGGAAGGGGCCATCCAGCGCGCCATTCGCGCGACCGCCGATTGGACGGTTCTGCCGGCCGATGCCTACCTGCAGGGTGAGGCGGTGATGCGGCTGGAAACCCGGGTGCCGTTTCAGGGCTGGCGGCTGACCTCCTTTACCACCTATGCCTCGATCCGGGAGAAGGTGAACGCGGTCCTGGCGCTTGAAATCATGGGTTTCGCCATCCTGCTGGCGCTGGCCTTTTATGCCCTCAGCCGCAAGACGGCGCTGCGCATGGCGCTGTTCCAGCGCGAGTCGGCAGAGCTTCGCGTATTGAACGCCCGCCTGCAGCGGGAAATCGCCGAGCGGGAGCGAGTGCAGGAGACCCTTGCCGTGGCCGAACAGAGCCTGGCGCAAAGCTCGAAACTGGCCGCATTGGGAGAGATGTCTGCGGCCGTCAGTCACGAGCTGAATCAGCCCCTGGCGGCGATGAAGACCTATCTTGCCGGTGCCCGGCTTTTGCTCAATCGCAACCGCCCCGAAGAGGCGCTGGCCTCCTTCGGGCGCATCGATGACCTGATCGAGCGGATGGGCGCCATCACCCGGCAGCTGAAATCCTATGCCCGCAAGGCAGGCGATGCCTTTGCCCCTGTGAACATGGGGGATGCGCTGGCGTCGTCACTGTCGATGATGGAGCCGCAACTGCGCCAGCGGCAGGTGAAGATCACCCGAATTTTGCCGGATGAGCCGGTCTTTGTGATGGGGGACCGCATGCGGCTGGAACAGGTGATGGTGAACCTCTTGCGCAATGCGCTGGATGCCACCAAATCTGTAGACGACCCGGAAGTGGAGATCCTGCTGGCCGCCGGTGAAACAGCGACCCTGTCGGTGCGGGACAATGGCGCGGGCATCAAGGATTTCGACAACCTGTTCGAACCTTTCTACACCACCAAACAGCCCGGTGACGGGGTTGGCTTGGGGCTTGCGATTTCCTCGGGGATCGTAAACGACCTTGGCGGGCGGTTGATCGCGCGCAACGGGCAGAACGGCGGTGCCGTGTTTGAAATGCAATTGCCGATCCTGGTGGACGCGATCGAAGCCGCCGAATAGGCGGGGAGACAAATGGAGAGGCCCTCATGGCACAGGCTATGAAAATCGCAATCGTGGACGATGAACAGGATATGCGCCAGTCGATCAGCCAATGGCTGGCCCTCTCTGGCTATGACACCGAAACCTTTGCCAGCGCCGAGGATGCGCTGAAGGTGCTGGGATCGGATTACCCCGGTATCGTCATCTCCGACATCAAGATGCCGGGGATGGATGGCATGCAGTTCCTGAAGAAACTGATGGGCAGCGACAGCGCCCTGCCGGTGATCATGATCACCGGCCATGGCGATGTGCCCATGGCGGTCGAGGCAATGCGGGTCGGCGCCTTTGACTTCCTGGAAAAGCCCTTCAATCCGGATCGCATGTCGGAACTGGCGAAACGTGCCACCAATTCCCGCCGCCTGACGCTGGATAACCGGGCGCTGCGGCGCGAGTTGTCGGATGGCGGCCAGATCATGAAGAAACTCATCGGGATGAGCCCGGTGATGGATCGCCTGCGCGAGGATATCCTGGATCTGGGGCAGGCCGACGGCCATGTGCTGATCGATGGTGAAACCGGCACGGGCAAGACCCTGGTGGCCCATGCGCTGCATGCAGTTGGCAGCCGGGCGGGCCGGAAGTTCGTGCTGATCTCCTGTGCGGCGCTGGAAGAGGACGCGCTGGCAAAGCGCCTGTTCGGCCCGATGCAGCCCGAGGACAGCCTGCTGCCCGCCATCGAAGAGGCGCGCGGCGGCACCCTCGTCCTCGAGGATATCGAGGCGCTGAGCGAACCCCTGCAGGCCAAGCTGCTGAGCGTGATCAACGAGCAGGGCACACCGGGCGAAACCCGGATCATCGCGATCTCCAACCTGCAGGAAGCGGGCAAGACCTGCGAGGATGCCCTGCGCCCGGATCTGTTCTATCGCCTGGCGGCCCTGCGCATCACCGTGCCGCCCCTGCGCCAGCGCGGCGAGGATATCCTGACGCTTTTCACCCGCTTCAGCGAACAATTTTCCGAGGAATATGGCTGCGATGCGCCGCAGGTCACCGCGCAGGGGGCGGCACAGCTGCTGCAGGCGCCCTGGCCGGGCAATGTGCGCCAGTTGATCAACGTGGCCGAGCGCGCGGTGCTGCAATCGCGGCGCGGCTCTGGCACCATTGCCTCGCTCCTGATGTCCGATCACGAGGAAATGCAGCCGGTGATGACCACCGAAGGCAAGCCTCTGAAGGAATATGTCGAAGCCTTTGAGCGGATGCTGATCGACAATACCATGCGGCGCCACAAGGGCTCCATCGCATCGGTGATGGACGAACTGTGCCTGCCGCGCCGAACCCTGAACGAGAAGATGGCCAAATACGGCTTGCAGCGCTCCGACTACCTGGGCTGAACACCGCTTCTGAAAGCTGACTGGTGGTTTTGAAACCGGTGCATCGGTTCAGGGTGCTGACCCTTTTCTGAGTGTCCCATCCACCTGCGCACCCCGCACAGCGACCTCTGCGATGCGAAAGCAGGCGGCATTTGTTAACGAATACCGCCTATGGAAGAATAGTTTACAGTTTCACGACTGCCTGTTGCGAATGCCCATTGTCATTTCCCGGCGACAGGCCTTATGCTGAAAATGCGGGATATACGTGCCTTGGATGCACGTCCCCAGATGAGATTCGCTGCGTTGCGCTTTTGTCCGGCATGATCCGAGAAGGCTGACGCAGACCGATTTGCCCCGGAAAACGGGGCAGCCTAACACCTCTTCCGGGATATCCGGGAAGGAATAACATGGCAGGGTTCGGGACATCCCACCTGTCGGAGAAGAACCGCGATGACGCGCGCGCGAGCGAAGAGCATACAGGACAAAGGGCCGGACAGACGTTCCGGGATCCTCTCCTGCGGTGCGACGTCTCATATCGCCCTGACAAGACGCCCCCCAAGACATGCGCTCCCCCCTGGACAGGGAGGGTTTTCGTTTGCACTGGGCAGGTGCACCAAGGACACATGGCCAAGAAGATGCTTATCGATGCCACCCACGCGGAAGAGACCCGCGTCGTGGTGGTTGACGGAAACAAGGTTGAAGAATTCGATTTTGAATCCGAAAACAAACGCCAGCTTGCCGGCAATATCTATCTCGCAAAGGTAACACGGGTCGAACCGTCGCTTCAGGCGGCTTTTGTGGACTATGGCGGCAATCGCCATGGTTTCCTCGCCTTTTCCGAGATCCATCCCGATTACTATCAGATCCCCGTCGCCGACCGCGAGGCGCTGATGGAGGAAGAACGCGCCTATGCCGAGGCGATGCGCGCCCGCGACGAGGCCGAAGAGGAAAAGCCCTCCCGCTCACGCTCGCGCAGCCGGAAGTCCTCGCGCAGCAAGGCCGCAAAGACGACGTCGGCCGATGCGGTGGAGACCAAGGAGGTCGCGCAGCCCGAGGTGGACGAGGCCCAGCTTGACCAGGGCGGCGAGATCGCCGGCATGGAGACCATCGATCTGACTGCGGATGAATCCGTAGCGGATGCGACTCTTGCCGAGGTGCCCGAAGGGACCTCGCCGATGGAGCGTGTCGGTGAAACCCCGGTGGAAGAGCCGGAAGGGGAAGAGGGCAGCGTCGAGAGCGCAGCAGAGACCGCCTCCGATGACACGTCCTCCGACGAGGAAACCGCCGACGCCGCCGAAGCAGAGACTGCCGAAGAGGCTGCAGCCGAGGACGACACTTCGGCCGAGGAGACGACGGCGGATGCGGGTGACGACGGTGACGCGCAAGAGGACGAGACCGACGAGTCCGACGATGACGATGCGCAAAAGCAACCCGATGCGGCATCCAAGGATGAGAACATCGAATCCGTTGCCGATGACGATGACAGCGAGGACATTCGTCCGCCGCGCAAACCGCGCCCGCGTCGCTACAAGATCCAGGAAGTCATCAAGGTGCGCCAGGTTCTTCTGGTGCAGGTCGTCAAGGAAGAGCGCGGCAACAAGGGCGCGGCTCTGACCACCTACCTGTCGCTGGCGGGCCGTTACTGCGTGTTGATGCCCAATACCGCCCGGGGCGGCGGCATCAGCCGCAAGATTACCAATGCAGCCGACCGCAAGAAACTGAAGGACATCGCCACCGAGATCGACGTGCCCAAGGGCGCCGGCCTGATCGTGCGCACCGCAGGCGCCAAACGGACCAAGGCCGAGATCAAACGTGACTATGAATACCTGCAACGCCTGTGGGAGCAGATCCGCGAGCTGACGCTGAAATCCATCGCACCGGCCAAGATCTATGAAGAAGGCGACCTGATCAAACGCTCGATCCGCGACCTGTACAACCGCGAGATTGACGAGGTTCTGGTGGAGGGCGAGCGCGGCTACCGCATCGCCAAGGACTTCATGAAGATGATCATGCCGTCCCACGCCAAGAACGTGAAGAACTACAACGAAGCGCTGCCGCTCTTTGCGCGCTACCAGGTGGAAAGCTACCTGGCCGGCATGTTCAACCCGACGGTGCAGCTGAAATCAGGCGGCTATATCGTGATCGGCGTGACCGAGGCCCTGGTGGCCATCGATGTGAACTCCGGCCGTGCCACCAAGGAAGCCTCGATCGAGGAAACCGCGCTCAAGACCAACCTGGAGGCCGCCGAAGAGGTGGCCCGCCAGTTGCGCCTGCGCGACCTTGCCGGGCTGATCGTGATCGACTTCATCGACATGGACGAGCGCAAGAACAATGCGGCCGTCGAAAAGCGCATGAAGGACAAGCTGAAGACCGATCGCGCCCGCATCCAGGTGGGCCGGATTTCCGGTTTCGGCCTGATGGAGATGTCGCGTCAACGCCTGCGCCCCGGCATGATCGAGGCGACAACGGCACCTTGCCCCCATTGTCATGGCACCGGCCTGATCCGCTCGGACGATTCCCTGGCGCTGTCGATCCTGCGCCAGATCGAAGAGGAGGGCACCCGCCGTCGCTCGCGCGAGGTTCTGGTGAAATGCCCGGTGGCGATCGCCAACTACCTGATGAACCAGAAGCGAGATCATATCGCCCAGATCGAAACCCGCTACGGCATGTCGGTGCGGATCGAGGGCGACGTGCATCTGATCAGCCCCGATTTCGAGCTGGAGAAGTTCAAAACCGCGTCCCGCACCGTGCCCGCGGCCACTGCACCGGTGGTTTCGGTCGACACCTCGATCATGGATGAGGTGGATGCTGATGAAACCGCGTCCGAGGCCGTCGTCACTGAGGCAGAGGAAGCACAGCCCGAGGGTGACGGCGAGGCCAAGCCCAAGCGCAAGCGCCGTCGTCGCCGTCGCCGCAAGTCCGGCTCCTCCGAAGGGGGCAACGGCGAGAACGGGTCGGAAGAGAACGGCTCTGACGACAAGTCGGACGAGGGTGAGGCCACCGCTGAGCCGTCTGAGGTATCCGAACAGGAGGCTCAGGCCGCCGAAGGTCAGGCCACAGAAGGTCAGGCTGATGGTTCGGAAGAGGTGAGCGACGGCGAAGAGGCCACGCCGGAGGCCGAAGACAAGCCCAAGAAGCGCACCCGCAAGCGCCGCAGCCGCAGCCGCAAATCGACCGACAAGGACGCGGAAACCGAGGCAGCAGAGGCCGAACCCGCAGAGGCGGCAGAGGAAGACACGGCTGCACCTGCGCAAGAGACCCCTGTCGAGGAGGCTGCCGAAGCCGAAACCCCGGCTGAGGAAGCCCCCGTAGCCGACGCGCCGCAGGACGCTGTAGCCGAGGTCTCCGAGGCAGAGCCTGAGGTGGCGGAGGCAGAGCCTGCCGAAGCTGAGGCCGCAGAGCCGCAAGTCGAAGAGATCTCCGAACCGGAGGGGGGCGTCGAAGATGCGGCGCAAGCCTCTGATCAGGACGTGGAGCCCGAACCGGAAGCTGAGGCCGAGCCTGAGGCCGCCGAGGTTGCCGAGCCGGAACTGGCCACGGCTGATGCGGAACCCGCGCCTGAGGCGGAGCCGGACAGCCCGCCCAAGCCAAAGCGCCGCGGCTGGTGGTCGCTGGGCGGCTGATAAACGGAACAAAAGGCGGTCCTGCGGGCCGCCTTTTCTTTTGGAGCGAAACCCCATGGTTGATGACGACGATCTGTTGCAGGATCTTCTGGGCTGTGAAACCGCTGTCTGGCGAGCTCTGCAAAGGGGCGATGCAGCGGCAGACCGGGCGGCGCTTCACCCTGCGTTTCTGGGCGTCTATCCCAGCGGGTTTGCAGGGCGAGACGCCCATTGCGCCCAGCTGGCAGACGGGCCGACCGTTGCGCGCTTCACCCTGTCGCAGGCGCGGGTCATGGCCCTGGCTCCGGATTGCGCGCTGCTGGCCTATCGGGCCGCCTATCATCGCCCCGGGGACGAGGTGGAGCAGGCCATGTATGTCAGTTCAATCTGGAAGCGTGCTGAGGGGGCTTGGATCAATGTTTTCAGCCAAGACACAGAGGCCCTGCCAGAAGGCGCGGTGAACCCGCTGCCCTGAAACCCGCCCCCGGACTGGCCCGCGTCAGCCGCCCTTGCGAATCCGGTAGATCTGGTGGTCCGAACCGTCGCTTTGTCCCAGGAAGTCATGCCCCGCTTCGGCGCAGAAATGGGGGACATCCACAATGGCCGCCGGATCATCGGCCAGCACGGTCAGGACATCGCCTGGCGCAAGCGATTTCAGCCGCTTGCGGGCCTTCAATACGGGCAGGGGGCAGAGGAGGCCAATGGCGTCCAGGGTCGTGGTCTCGTTGCTCATGGCCCTGAGATAATCCCGCACTCACAGTCTGTCCACAAGGATGTGACCGCAGGTCCCCGTGACCTTTGGCTGCGGCTGGTCTAAGTGAGGGATATGTTTGGAATTGAGATCATCGACGCAGGACTGATTCCTGCCATGTTCGTGGCGCTGATGGCCGGGCTTATCAGCTTTCTGTCGCCCTGTGTGCTGCCCATCGTGCCGCCCTATCTGGCCTATATGAGCGGTGTCACCATCGGCGAGATGCAAGGCACGGACACCGCGCGGCGCAAGGTCATCGTCTCAGCGCTATTCTTCGTGCTGGGGCTGTCCACGGTGTTTCTGCTCTTGGGGTTCACCGCGTCTGCCTTTGGCGCCTTCGTGCTGCAGAATCAGGAGGTCTTCGCCAAGGTATCCGGCGTCGTGGTGATCGTCTTCGGCCTGCATTTCCTGTCGGTCTTCCGCATCCCGATCCTGGATCGCGAAGCGCGCATGAATGCCGGGGAATCCGGTGGATCGGCCGTGGGCGCCTATGTACTGGGCCTGGCCTTTGCCTTTGGCTGGACGCCTTGCATTGGGCCGCAACTGGGCGCGATCCTTTCGCTGGCGGCATCTGAGGCCTCTGTCAGCCGGGGCACGCTGCTGCTGGGCGTCTATGCGCTGGGGCTGGGCGTTCCCTTCCTCCTGGCGGCGATCTTCCTCAACCGCTCCATGGCGCTGATGAACCGGATGAAGCGTCACATGGGGCTGATCGAGAAAATCATGGGCGGGCTGTTGCTGTTCGTCGGCATCATGCTGGTGACCGGGCTATTCTCCACCTTCTCCTGGTGGCTATTGGAAACCTTCCCGGCACTTGCAACACTCGGGTAAGACCCTGCGCCTTGGGTCTTACTCTTGCCCAGATCCGCCGCTAGTCTGAGCGAAATCGGATGAGGCCGGAATGGGCAGAGCGGCAGATCAGGACAAGGCAAGGGGGCAGGGCGGTGCAGCAGTGCGCCGCCGCCACGTGTTCTATATCCCCGGCTATGACCCGATCCATCCGCGCCGCTACCGGGAGCTATACCGCAGCGAAAGCGCGGCGCAGGCCGGGATTTCAGGCTATGAGATCGCACAGCGTCCCAAACAGACAGGCGGACCCTATGGCTGGCATGTGACGGCCCATGTGGAGGGCGCCGCTGTCGAGGCGGACGTGGAGGTGCTGGTCTGGTCCGACATCGTGCGCGATAGCATGGCGGCCTCGATCCCGGCGACCTATCTGCAACTGCTGCGCACCGCCTGGATCTACATCTCCACCGGTGCTTTGTTCCGCCTGATGCGCCTGCGCAAGGGGCCGGTGATCGCAGCGCTTTACCCCGTGGGCATGCTGCTGCTGCAATTGCTGCTGGCCCTGGGCCTTGGTGCGCTGCTCGGCTCTGCGGCCGGGGGGCTTGCTGAATGGGGGTTTGTGCCGTTCCTTGGTGCAAAGGCGCTATCGATTGTCGGGCTACTCCTGTACCTCGGCACCTTCTGTGCCGTTTCGCTGCTGCTGCTGCGCTGGTTCAAGGCACGCGATGGCACGTTCTTTGCTTACTACCTGATGCATGACTACGCCTATTCGGCAGCCGCGCGCGGCGCCAACCCGCCCGAGCTTGAGGCGCGCATCACCGCCTTTCGCCAGTTGATCCGCAGCGCGATGGAAGAGAATGCGGTGGATGAGGTTCTGCTGGTTGGCCATTCTTCCGGCGCCCATGTTGGCGTTTCGGTTCTGGCGGATCTGTTGCGCGAAGGCCTGCCAGAGACGCGCCCGGCCTTGGGGTTTCTCAGTCTCGGGCAGGTGGTGCCGATGGTCTCCTTCCTGCCAGAGGCGGATCGCTTGCGCGGCGACCTGCGGTATCTCTCGGCCAGTGCCGATATCACCTGGGTCGACGTCAGCGCGCCGGGGGATGGCTGTGCCTTTGCTCTGTGTGATCCGGTTGCCGTCAGCGGGGTCGCGCCGAGCGGCAAACGCTGGCCGCTGGTGATCTCTGCCGCCTTCACCCAGACCCTGAGCCCCGCGCGCTGGAAGGAGCTGCGCTGGCGCTTTTTCCGGCTGCATTTCCAGTACCTCTGCGCCTTCGATCAGCCCGGCGACTATGATTATTTCAAGATCACGGCAGGCCCAATGACACTGGCCGACCGCTATGCGGGCCGCCAGCCGTCCAAGTCCCGGATCGAGGCTGCACGTTCCGGCTATACCTCGGTGAGGGCGCCATGACGCCGCGCCCGCCCAAACCACCTGCGCGGTCAGACAGGGTTTCGCTCTGGCGCTATGTGCAGCTCTTTCGCAAGGATATCCTGTCGGCCCAGCCGCAGCGGCTCTACCGGGCCTGGATGGCAGAGTTCCGCACGCCCTTTTTCCGCTCCTTCCTGCTCAATCAGCCGGATCTGGTGCGGACGGTGCTGAAGGATCGCCCGGATGATTTCCCGAAATCGAACCGGATCAGCGAAGGCCTGCGACCCCTGTTGGGCAATTCGGTCTTCCTGACCAATGGTGAGGTCTGGAAGCGCCAGCGCCGTATCATCGACCCGGCCTTTGAAGGGGGGCGTCTGAAGGAAACCTTCCCGGCCATGCGCGCCGCCGCCGAGGCGGCCGTGGAGCGGCTGAAAGGGCAGGCAGGCGAGGTGGAGATCGAGGCGGTGACCTCCCATGTTGCGGCGGATGTGATTTTCCGTACGCTGTTTTCCATCCCGATCGAGCACGCGGTCGCGGCGGAAGTTTTTGCGCGGTTCCGCGACTACCAGCGCAGCCAGCCGATCCTGAATCTCGCGGCCTTTGTGCCGGTGCCCGCCTGGATGCCGCGCTTCTTTCGCCGGGGTACCCGCCAGAATGCCGCCCGTATCCGCGATCTGATCACGCGGCTTACGGATGAACGCGCGGCTGCGATCGGGGCCGGTACGGCACCGCAGGATCTGGCGACCAAGATCATGACCACGAAGGATCCCGAGACCGGGGAGACATTCACCACCGAGGAAATGGTCGATCAGGTGGCGATCTTCTTCCTGGCGGGCCATGAAACCAGCGCCTCGGCCCTGGCCTGGACGCTTTATCTGATGGCGATCTACCCGGAGTGGCAGGAGAAGATCGCCGAAGAGGCCGCAGCCCTTGAGGACGACAGCTTTGCTGCGGTGTCCCGCCTGAGGATCAGCCGGGATGTTTTCCGCGAGGCGCTTCGGCTATATCCGCCGGTGCCGATGATGGTGCGCGAGGCCACCTGCCCGGAACAGTTCCGGGACCGAAATGTTCCGAAAGGCTCGCAACTGGTGCTCAGCCCCTGGCACCTGCATCGCCATGAACGGCTCTGGGACAACCCCGATGGGTTTGATCCTACGCGATGGGGAACGGAGAACGGCAAGACCTGCCAGCGCGAGGCCTATATGCCCTTTTCCGCAGGCGCGCGGGTCTGCACCGGCGCGGGTTTCGCCATGGTCGAAGGGCCGTTGATCCTGTCGATGCTGCTGCGCCACTACCGTGTCGCTCCGGTTGAGGGCAGGGAGCCTGTGCCCGTCGCGCATCTGACGGTGCGCGCAAGGGACGGGATCTGGTTGCGGCTGGAGCCGAGAAATTACACCGCCGACTGACGTTGTTGCAAATGCCGCAGGACGTACAGCCTTATAGCCGAGGCCAGCCCGCAGTCGGTCCCGCGCGACTCGTCAATTTCAGCCGCCAACTCGTTGATTGCGCGGCCTTCTTCGGCGGCAATGGCCCGGAAGGCGGCCCAGAATTCGTCTTCCAGTGAAACAGAGGTACGGTGACCGCGTAAGGTCAGGGAGTGTTTCTTGGGGCGGCTGTTCATGTCTCGCCCTGATCGTCCGTCCGAACCTCTGCCTTATGGCCGTCCAGACGTTTCTCTTCTTCGTCCCGAAGGTTGCGGTCGAGCTGTTTTTCCACCTTGCTGCGGCCGAATTTCACCGCGTTGGCGTCGGCGCGGGCCTTTTTCTCGGCCCGCGCCTTTTGCTTTCGAAACCGGTTCAGATTGACCGGCTCTGCCATCAGTCCTTGGGCCCGATCATTTGCTCGGGGCGGACAACCGCGTCAAAGGTGGCCTCATCCACAAAGCCAAGCGCGATGGCCTCTTCCTTCAGGGTGGTGCCGTTCTTATGCGCGGTCTTGGCGACCTTGGTGGCGTTGTCATAGCCGATGGTCGGGGCTAGCGCGGTGACCAGCATCAGCGATTCCTTCATCAGCTTGTCGATGCGCGGCTCGTTGGCCTTGATGCCATTGAGCATCCGCTCGGTGAAGCTGTCGGCCACATCGCCCAGCAGCTGCATGGACTGCAGCAGGTTGTAGGACATCATCGGGTTGTAGACGTTGAGTTCGAAATGGCCCTGGCTGCCTGCGAATTTCATCGCTGCATCATTGCCCATCACATGGGCGGCCACCTGGGTCATCGCCTCGGCCTGGGTGGGGTTCACCTTGCCCGGCATGATCGAGGAACCCGGCTCGTTCTCCGGCAGGATCAACTCGCCCAGACCCGAGCGCGGGCCGGAGCCCAGGAAGCGGATGTCATTGGCGATCTTGTACATCGCACCAGCAACCGACGCCAAAGCACCGGACATGAAGACCATGGCGTCATGGGCGGCCAGCGCTTCGAACTTGTTGGGCGCGGTCACGAAGGGCAGGCCGGTGATTTCGGCCATGTTCGCGGCGACCTTTTCGCCCCAACCGTGTTGGGTGTTCAGACCGGTGCCGACGGCGGTGCCGCCCTGTGCCAGCTCATAAATGCCGGGCAAGGCGGCCTCGATGCGGGTGATGCCCATGCGGATCTGATGGGCATAGCCGCCAAATTCCTGGCCCAGGGTCAGCGGGGTGGCATCCTGGGTGTGGGTGCGGCCGATCTTGATGATGTCCTTGAACTCTTCGGACTTGGCTTCCAGGCCCGCCAGCAGCTTGTTCAGCCCCGGCAGCAGGACGTCGCGCACCATCATCGCGGCAGCGATATGCATCGCGGTCGGGAAAGTGTCGTTGGAGGACTGACCCATGTTGCAGTGATCGTTCGGGTGCACCGGATCCTTGGAGCCGATCACGCCGCCAAGGATTTCAATCGCGCGGTTGGCGATCACCTCGTTGGAGTTCATGTTCGACTGGGTGCCGGACCCGGTCTGCCAGACCACGAGCGGGAAGTTGTCGTCGAACTTGCCCTCGAAGACCTCACCGGCGGCCTGGATGACGGCATCGGCGATCTTGGCGTCCAGCTTGCCGCTTTCCTTGTTGGCCATGGCACAGGCCTTCTTGATCACGCCCAGCGCGCGCACGATGGCGACGGGCTGCTTTTCCCAGCCGATGGGGAAGTTCATGATCGAGCGCTGCGTCTGCGCGCCCCAGTATTTGTCGGAAGGAACTTCCAGCGGACCAAAGCTGTCTGTTTCGGTGCGGGTGTTGGACATCTTGTCTCTCTCCGTCTCGTATGCCGTTGCATGCCGTTTAGCCCGCAGTCGCCGTGGAAGCAATCGGGCAGTTGCGCGCATCATAGGGAAACGCGCGACCGGGTATAGGGAGAATTACTGCGGGTCCATTGCCTGTTGTGTGGAATCGTCTAGAATTTGCCAAACACCCTGTCACGCGCACAGAAGGGAAAGCCGTGCTGAACCCTGTCATTCCTTCCATCTGCAGCGCTTTTGCGTCCATCGGGGCGATTGCCACCGGTCGGGCGCTTTGGTTGATGGGCCGCTTGGTCCCGCTTGTCCTGTTGGCCGTCCTGGGCGCTGTCCTGCTGGCAAAAGCCGCTCTTGCGGATGTTACGCCGTTTGTCGGCCGCTACGCGGGGTCGGTCGAGACGATCAACAGCGATGGCAGCGTCGAAGCGCGGGATATGAGCGTGTCGATTGATCAGGGGCGGTATGGGTTTCTCATCACGTGGAGCACCGTCTCCCTGCGCGAGGACGGGACGCGCAAGGAAAAGACCTATGAGGTCCGTTTCGTGGAAAGCGATCGGAGCGGGATCTATGCGGCGGCGATGGAGCGCAATGTCTTTGGACATGCGGTGCAGATGGACCCGATGAAGGGGCAGCCCTATGTCTGGGGGCGGATCACCGGCAAAACCCTGACGGTGTTTTCCATGTTCATTGCGCCTAATGGCGACTACGAGATGCAGCAGTATGACCGCACTCTCGCCGACGGTGGGTTGGACCTGCGCTATGTCGTGCATCGCAATGGGGCCCCGACGCGAACGGTATCGACCTTTCTGAAGCGGGTGGACTAACTGAAAGGGACGGATTGGACATGCGTTGATCGGGCCGGGTTGGCGGCAGCGACCGACCGGACATCACGCCATTCTGTGGCCTACTCAGTGCGAGTTTTGCTCAACACACGACTGACCACGCGCCGCAGTCAACTGGGCTGCCTGAGAGACTGGCCAATGCACTGATCCAGGCTAGGTTGCTGACGCGGGCAGGGCTGAAAGACCCCCCGAACGGCTGCCGGGGCTACTTGCGGAAACTGTCCAGCGACACCACGTCGGCGTCGGGTTTCGCAGCGGGTTTTTCGGCGCTCTTCTTTTTTTCCGGGGCCGTCGCCTTGATGTCCTCGACCGCTGTGTCTTCGTCATCGTCCTCGGCGGATTCAAACCGGAGGCCGAATTCGACCGAAGGATCAACAAAGGTTTGGATCGCGTCAAAGGGGATATAGAGCGGCTCTGGCGTGTCACCGAAGTTGAGCGTCACCGCGAACCCGTCGGGATCGATTTCGAGGTTGTCATACCAGTGCTGCATCACCACGGTCATCTCTTCCGGATACCGCTCACGCAGCCAATCGGCCAGTTGCGCGTCCGGATGGCGCGTATCGAAGGTGATGAAGAAATGATGGCTGCCGGGCAGGCCATGATCGGCCACACCTTGCAGAACGGTGCGAATGAGACCGCGCATGGCGGAATGCATCAGGTTGCCGTAGTCGATTTGCTGGGACACGTCTTGACCCCTTTTCCTTTGCCCCCAGCATAGGCGAATTTGCGGGAAACGAAATAGGCGCCGGAAGCGATTTCAAAAAAATGCTTGCCACTTGTTACCTTGCCCATAGGGCTGCAGGTTTCATCTTAGAGCAGGGATGCAATCTCAGGTCGTGACAGGGCCAGGCCCGCGCCTGCCATCAGAACCAGAAGCGGCATCAACTTGCCGCGTAAAAGCACGGAGGCCAAGATGGCAACAAGGGTCAGGATGGCAGCCTTGGCATCAAGACTGCTCCACTCGGGCACGGCAAAGGAAACCGGACCAAGGTGCACGGCAGACAGGCGGTCAAACAGCACATGGGCCATGAACCACAGGCTGAGATTGAGGATTACGCCGGTCACGGTGGCCGTGATGGACTGGAGCGCATTGCCCAGGCGCGGATGCCGTGCCAGGCCTTCGATGAAGGGGGCAGCCGTGAAGATCCACAGAAAACAAGGCACGAAGGTCGCCCAAAGCGCGACCACCCCCGCTGCCAGGAACATCGGCATGCCGCCTTGGGTCAGCCCTGCCAGCATGGCCACGAACTGGGTGACGAGAATCAGCGGCCCCGGCGTCGTTTCCGCCAGGCCAAGCGCATCGATCATCTGCCCGGCCGTGATCCAGCCGTGTTGTTCCACCACGGTCTGGCCCAGATAGGCCAACACCGCATAGGCGCCGCCAAAGGTGACAACCGCAAGCTTGGCAAAGAACCAGCCGATGTCGGCGAGAAAGCCGTTGTGCAACAGCTCAAGACTCAGCAGTGGCACCAGCCAGAGGGCTGACCAGAAAAGAACCGTTCCGAGGCTGGCTGACAGATCGGTTTCATAGGGCGCAGCAGCAGGCTCTTCGCGGTTTATGGGCTTCAGGAGCATCCCAAGCAGCCCGGCTGACAGGATCACCGCCGGAAAGGGCAGCCCAAGACAGAAAAGGGCGATGAAGCCAAAACAGGCCAGCCCCCAATCGACAGGGGCATGCAGTGCCTTTTGCCGCAATCGCCACAGGGCCTGCAGCACGATCACGATCACCGCCGCCTTGATCCCGGAGAATGCGGCCTGAACGGTCGGCAGCGTGCCATAGGCGGCATAGAGCCAGGTCAACAGGGCAATGACCAGGGCTCCGGGCAGGACGAACAGCAATCCGGCGAGGATCCCCCCGGCGACACCGCGTAGCCGCCAGCCGGTATAGGTGCACAGCTGCATGGCCTCGGGACCGGGCAGCAGCATGCAAAAGGACAGTCCTCGCAGGAACTCCGTATCGCTGAGCCAGGGACGTTGTTCCACCAGTTCGCGATGCATCAGGGCAATCTGCGCGGCGGGGCCGCCAAAGCTCATCAGGCCGATGCGCAGGAAAACGCGAAACAGCTCGGGAAAACCCGGGCCTTGCTCCTTGATGCCTCTGGTCACGTCGCTCTCCGGTGCTGTTTTGACCTGATCCGCCAAGGGCTATAGGCCAAGCCGGGGGTGGGAGACAGTGAAATCTTGTGCCGGGATCGGCGGCGCCCGATCCCTATTTCGCCCAGATGAGCCTTTCCCCGGTCAGGCAGATCGGCAGCGATTCCTCCGGAAGCTGACCAAGCTTCTCGAACATGGTCATGTAGTCCATGGTGGAGAAGATCTCCGCAACCTGGCCATCTGTCACCCGCGCGCTGATGTGCCCCGAAAAGCGGAGGCTCTGACCGGTTGCAACGGAGTCGGCATTGACGATCAATTGAAAGGCAATCCACTCCCCCTGTTCAATCGGGTTGGCATACTCGAAGACGATGTTCTGCAGCAGGTTGTTCAGCGCCCGGACCACTTCTCCGTAGTCGCTATGAGGCGTGCCCAAGTCGGAAATTGGTCCGTGCATCTTGGTGCCGGACTGTGCCAGTGCCTGAATGGCGGCTGTGTCGGCTTCTTCCCAAAGCTCGTGAAACCAGTGTTTCACAATCTCCAGGTTGCGGCTGGGAGGGGTCGTCATGAAGGAGTATCTCGATCAGTCATAGTTGAAGGTTCAACCTGATACTCTTTGCCAATACCGGTGTCGATGGGGGGAGGGGTGATTTTATTGGCAATTTTTGTGACTGAAAATCAATTAGATAGGGCCGATGCAGCAGGGCTGTGCGCAGGCCGACAGTGGCCTGTGCAGAAATCGCCGGGATAGAGCCAGGGTAGAAAACGCCGACGCAGAAGATGCCCCAGCGGCTGGCTTGCGCCTTACTGCTGCCAGTCCAGGCGTTGCCCGGTCATGCAGATGGGCATGGTATCCGTCGGCAGCATGCCCATCTGCTCCAGCAGTGAGATATAGTCGAAGTGATTGTATGCCTCGACAATCTTGCCGTTTTCAAAACGCGTCATGACCTGGCCTGTCACCTCAATCGGGGCGCCGGTGTCGGCCCGGGTGGTGCGCACGATCACGATGGCGGACAGCCAGTCTCCATCTTCGACGATCTTTGGCAGGAAGACCTTGAACTTGCCGACATGCGCCTGAAAGGCCATGACCAGATCGCGAAAGTCGTCGGTCCCCATCTGCATCTCCGGAACAACGCCGTTGGCGATTGTATCGGGCGCAAAATAGTCGCCAATCACGTCCAGGTTCCCCTTTTCCCAGACCTCGGTGTACCAGTTGCGCAAAACGTCGATGTTGCTCATGTCATGTCTCCGTGTTGTGAAGGAGGATCGGCGCAAAATCTGAATAAAATCTCAACGAGATACGTTCCCTCAAAACAGTGAGCGGGCATCTGCTCATATGTTTCCGGCAAGCGCTCTCCAAAAGGGAGGAGAGCCAGCCCAAGCGGGTTTGATCAAGGCAATGGGTGACACCGAATAGATGGGTGACACCGGCAATAGCGAACAGGATCACGGAAGAGGTAAAGTGCAGGTTTCTGTTGCCAGGTACCTGCGAACCCCGCCTTACGCGGCTAGGCATAAGGACTTAAAGTCGGTTCGACTCGAACTGCTTACGCAGCCAGAGCAACCGGAGCACGATTGTCGTTTGCAATTGTACTGTTTTCGCCGGTAACGGTGGCAGACAGCCGAGACAAAGCTAACCCCTTTAGACGTTCGTCGATCCTATTTCGGCCCCCCGGTTCTGAAAGCGCTCCCCAAACGAAGGAGACTGCCAGAAGGTTTATGGTGGAGCCGCCGGGTACCGCCCCCGGGTCCGATCCGCTTATTACGAGCGCGTTTATGTCCATAGTCCCACGAGGAGACAGAACGAATATAGGATCAGGCGGGGCGGAATAAAAGGGGCAACCGTAGCCCGGGCACAGGTTTTCCGGAGGCCGGTTTCTTGATCAGAAGGGCGGGATCAAGGGGGAGACGCAAGGGGCCGGTGTCACACCGCTTGCGCAGGCATGCGGGCGGCAAAGACGTCGCGGGCCAGCTTGCGGGTTTCGTCTTCCAGCTCTGTCAGGATCCTGTTGGCCGCGTCTCCATCACCGCCTTCGATGGCATCTGCGATGCCCTGATGCAGGGCGATGATGCGGGCGCGATCCCGTGCGGTGAAGGTGATCATGTTCATCAGGGGCTGCATCGCCTCGACTGCACCGGCAAGATGATAGGACAGCACCGGATTGTCCGCGCCATCCACCAGGGCACGGTGAAAGGCCACATCCGAGGCGCAAAAGGTCTCATCCGTCAGCCCCGGCTGGGATTGGCGTAGGATTTCGGCGCGCATGGCCGCCAGGTGATCCGGGGTACGCCGCAGCGCCGAAAGCGGGGCGCAGGCGCGCTCCAGCGCAAATCGCGCTTCGCAGGCGGTGTCGAAACTGACCGCATTCATCGACAATAGCAGCGTCGAGGTCGTGATCTGCTGGGCGTGGGCATCCTCGAAACTCAGCCGGTTGACAAAGGCGCCGCCGGCCGCGCCGCGCTGGGTGCGGATCAACGCCTGTGCCGCCAGCCGTTTCAAGGCTTCGCGTACCGTCGGGCGGGACACCGCGAAATGATCGGCCAGCTCGGCCTCGGACGGCAGCCGCTCATCCACGATCAGGGCACCGCTCATGATGGCATCCTTGATGGCCTCGGCGATCTGAACGGAGAGGTCATCTGTGCTTTTGGGGTCGATCTTCATCGGCGGATCCGCTGCGGTTTGCTGAGCCTACCGCCGTACCCGCAGGTATGACGGAGGCAGGGTGCAGAAATTATTTGTCAGACATTTAAAAGTCTGACATTTAAAGTTCAAGTCCTGAGTCGCGCTCTGCCGCCCCTGGGGCAGAGGCTCACCATTGCCTGGGAGGATTTGCAATGGCTCTGATCTCACCATCCCGTCGTCTGCGGCGCACACCCTTTTCCGAAGGTGTGGAGGCTGCCGGGGTCAAAGGCTACACGGTCTATAACCACATGCTGCTGCCCACGGTTTTCGAAAGCGTGGAGGCCGATTACCATCACCTGAAACGCCACGTGCAGGTCTGGGATGTGGCCTGTGAACGTCAGGTGGAACTGCGCGGGCCTGACGCCGGGCGGCTGATGCAAATGCTGACCCCGCGCGATCTGCGCGGCATGACGGCAGGCCAGTGCTACTATGTGCCGATCGTGGATGAAACGGGCGGCATGCTGAACGACCCCGTCGCGGTCAAGCTTGCGGATGACCGCTGGTGGATTTCCATCGCCGACAGCGATCTTCTCTACTGGGTCAAGGGTATCGCCAATGGCTGGCGCCTGGATGTGCTGGTGGATGAGCCGGATGTGTCGCCACTTGCGGTACAGGGGCCAAAGGCCGAGGAACTGATGGTGCGGGTCTTTGGCGAAAGCATCCGCAACATCCGGTTCTTCCGCTTTGGCGTCTACCAGTTCCAGGGCCATGACTTGGTGATTGCGCGCTCGGGCTATTCCAAGCAGGGTGGTTTCGAGATCTACGTGGAGGGCAGCGAATTCGGCATGCCGCTGTGGCGCAAGCTGTTCGAGGCGGGCGAAGATCTGGAGGTGCGCGCCGGCTGCCCCAATCTGATCGAGCGGATCGAGGGTGGTCTGCTCAGCTATGGTAACGACATGACCGATGACAACACGCCCCATGAATGCGGGCTCGGTCGGTTCTGCAATACCCATACGGCTATCGGCTGTATCGGTCGCGATGCGCTGTTGCGGGTGGCCAAGGAAGGGCCGGTCCAGCAGATCCGCGCGATCTCGATCCATGGCGATGCGGTGCCGCCCTGTGATCAGATCTGGCCGGTCTATTCCGGCGGGCGCCGGGTCGGGCGGGTGACCTCGGCAGCCTGGTCGCCGGATTTTCAGACCAATGTGGCCATCGGCATGGTGCGCATGACTCATTGGGATGAGGGCACCCGGCTTGAAGTGGAAACGCCGGACGGCATGCGCGCGGCCAGCGTGCGCGAGACATTCTGGATTTAGCGAAAGGGGAGATGGGCATGTTCAATGCATTGGTGGTGAACAAGGACGAAGAGAGCGGCAAGACATCCGCCGCGGTCGAACAGATCGGGCTTGACGATCTGCCCGAGGCCGAGGTGACGGTGGCGGTGGAATACTCCACCGTGAACTACAAGGACGGGCTCTGCATCGGTCCCGGCGGCGGGCTGGTGCGCAAGTATCCTCATGTTCCGGGCATCGATTTCGCCGGTACGGTCGAGGCTTCTTCCGATGATCGCTACAAGCCCGGTGACAAGGTGGTGCTGACCGGTTGGCGGGTGGGCGAGGCCCATTGGGGTGGCTATTCCCAGAAGGCCCGTGTGCGCGCGGACTGGCTGGTGCCGCTGCCCGAGGGGCTGGATACCCGGCAGGCCATGGCCGTGGGCACGGCCGGCTTCACCGCGATGCTGGCGGTGATGGCGCTGGAGGACCACGGGATGGAGAAACACCACGGCCCGGTTCTGGTGACCGGTGCTGCGGGGGGGGTCGGCTCGGTCGCGACCGCGATCCTGGCGCATCTGGGTTATGAGGTGGCCGCCGTCACCGGACGCCCCGAGACCGAGGACTACCTGCGCGGCCTTGGCGCGACACAGATCGTTGCGCGTGAAGAGATCAACGAGACGGTCAAGCGGCCGCTGGAAAGCGAAACCTGGGCGGGCTGCATCGATGCGGTGGGTGGTCCCATGCTGGCGCGGGTGCTGGGTCAGATGAAATACGGAGCCTCGGTTGCTGCTGTGGGGCTGGCTGGCGGTGCCAACCTGCCTGCAACGGTGGTGCCTTTCCTGCTGCGGGGGGTGAACCTCCTGGGCATTGATTCCGTGATGCAACCCTATGACAACCGCCTGCGCGCCTGGCAGCGGATCGCATCCGACCTGCCGATGGACAAGCTGGAGGCGATGATCCGCCCGGCAACCCTGAAGGATCTGCCGCAACTGGGGGCCGATATCCTGAAAGGTCAGGTCCAGGGCCGTGTGGTTGTGGATGTGAACGGCTGATAAGGCATCCAATGCGGGATGTGATCAAACACGCGGCCTATGCGCCGCGTGTTTTCCATTCTGGTAGGGTTCTGCACGGCTGTGCTTGACCTTCACGGGGAAGACCTGCATCCCTTTTGTGACCGATAATGTGGGGGGCAAAGATGGCTTTGGATATCGATTTTGTGCGTGGGCAGTTCCCTGCCTTTTCCGAACCTTCTTTGGAGGGGCAGGCCTTTTTCGAGAATGCCGGTGGCTCTTACACCTGCAAGCCGGTGATCGACCGGCTGACCCGGTTCTATACCCAGCGCAAGGTGCAGCCCTATGCCCCCTATGAGGCCTCGACTCTGGCCGGGACCGAAATGGACGAGGCGCGCCAGCGCCTGGCGGCGATCCTGGGCGTGCAGACGGATGAAGTCAGCTTCGGTCCCTCCACCACCCAGAACACCTATGTGCTGGCGCAGGCCTTCCGCCAGTTTCTGTCCCCGGGTGAGGCAATCATTGTCACCAACCAGGATCACGAGGCCAACAGCGGCCCCTGGCGCCGCCTGGCCGAAGAGGGGATCGAGATCCGGGAATGGAAGATCGACCCTTTGAGCGGGCATCTGGATCCAAGCGCTCTGGAAGATCTGCTGGATGAAAACGTCCGGCTTGTCTGCTTTCCCCATTGCTCCAACGTGGTGGGAGAGATCAACCCGGTGACCGAGATCACCGCGCTGTGCCATGCGGCGGGGGCCTTTGTCTGCGTCGATGGCGTGTCATATGCGCCGCATGGGTTGCCCAACGTCGATGAGCTGGGGCCGGATATCTATCTCTTTTCCGCCTATAAGACCTACGGGCCCCATCAGGGTGTGATGGTGATCCGCCGCGCCCTGGGGGAATTGCTGCCCAACCAGGGGCACTATTTCAACGGCGGTGTTCTATATAAACGCTTCACCCCTGCCGGGCCGGATCATGCCCAGGTGGCGGCGAGTGCGGGCATGGCCGATTACATCGATGCGCTCTGTGATCATCATGGCGGCCCTTCGGAAGGGGCCGTTGCCCGCGGCGCATTTGTGCATGACCTGATGCGGGCGCATGAGGTGGAGCTGTTGCAGCCGCTGCTGGACGCGGTGAAGGATCGCAATGATCTGCGCCTGATTGGCCCCTCGGATGCGGCCCGGCGCGCGCCCACCGTGGCCGTCGCCATCAACCGCCCCGGCGAAGAGGTGGCAAAGGATCTGGCCGCCCATGGCATCATGGCGGGGGGCGGCGATTTCTACGCGGTCCGCGCGCTGGAGGCGATGGGTGTAAACCCCGATCAGGGTGTCCTGCGGATGAGTTTCACGCATTACACCAGCAAAAATGAGGTGACCCGGCTGATCGAGGCTCTAGATCGCGTGCTGTAGCGTTTCTCAGCACGAAGGCCCACGTATATGAACAGCCAAACTCCGGTGATCTGGTGGATTCGCCGCGATCTGCGTCTGGCAGATAATCCCGCCCTGACCGCAGCCGTAGCGGGGCAGGCTCCGGTGATCCCGGTCTATATTCTGGATGACCAGGAAGCGGCACTTGGGGCCGCGCCCAAGTTCCGGCTTGGGCTGGGGCTGGAACATTTCGCCAGGACGCTGGAAAGCCGGGGCAGCCGCCTGACCTTTCGGCGCGGCGATGCCTTGGAGGCGCTGCAGGAGCTTATCGCTGAAACCGGGGCCGGGCAGGTCTATTGGTCGCGCCTTTATGATCCTCAGGCCATCGCGCGGGATACCGAAATCAAGGAGACCCTGAATTCCGCGGGTGTCGCGGCAATATCCTTTGGCGGGCGGCTGTTGTTTGAGCCCTGGACGGTGGAGACCAAGGCGGGCGGCATGTTCCGGGTCTATACGCCCTTCTGGAAGGCGGTGCGGAGCCGTGAGCCGGATGCCCTGCTGCCGGAGCCGGGCAAGATACCGGCGCCGGACACCTGGCCGAACAACGACGCATTGGACAGCTTTCAGATGGGGGCAGCCATGCGGCGCGGCGCGGCGGTGGTGCGGGCCCATTGCCGCATAGGCGAATCCGCGGCTCTGGAGCGATTGGAGGCCTTCCTGAGCAACGCGGTGGACCGCTACAAGGATCTGCGCGATTTCCCGGCGCTGGATGCGACCTCGGGCCTGTCTGAAAACCTTGCCTGGGGCGAAATCAGCCCGCATCGGATGTGGCATCTGGGACAGGCTGCGATGGCGCAGGGCGGCAAGGGTACCGAGCACTTCCTGAAGGAACTGGTCTGGCGCGAATTTGCCTATCACCTGATGTATCACACGCCCCATATCCTGAGTGAGAACTGGCGCCCCGAATGGAACAGTTTCGGCTGGAGCCAGGAGACCACCCCGGATGTGGAGGCCTGGAAGCGTGGCCAGACGGGATATGATTTCGTAGATGCCGCCATGCGCGAACTTTATGTGACCGGCAAGATGCACAACCGCCCGCGGATGATCGTCGCCAGTTTTCTGACCAAGCACCTGATGGTGCATTGGAAGCTCGGCATGGAGTGGTTCGCCGACTGTCTGGTGGATTGGGATCCGGCGGCAAATGCCATGGGCTGGCAATGGACCGCAGGGTCGGGGCCGGATGCGGCTCCGTTCTTCCGCATCTATAATCCCGAGGGGCAGATCGACAAGTTCGACGCCGACCGCCGCTATATCCGCCGCTGGATCGCCGAAGGCCAAAGCACGCCGCCGCAAAGCGCGCTCGGTTTCTTCGATGCGGCGCCACGCAGCTGGAAACTCTCGCCCGATCAGCCGCGCGCCCGGCCCTTGATCGATCTCAAGGCAGGGCGAGAGCGGGCATTGGCGGCCTATGGGGCGCATCGCGAGGGCAGGTAGCGGTCCTCGTGGCAAAACCTCAGGTTACCCCCCGTGACAAAACAATGAACTTTCTACGCAGCTCTTGTACCCCTGGCCGGAAAACGGGACAGTGCGGCTGAACCCGGATCCGCCAAAACCAGGGGAGTGAATGCCAATGCCCAATGGAGCCAGACTGATCGCAGCCCTGTCGATGGCGCTGCTTGCCTTTGTGGTGTCGGGCATGATCATGCCCTTGATGCCGGAGGGCACCGATTTTGGCTATTTCACCCATGTGAACATGGCGATCGGGGTTGTGACGGGCTGGGTCTTGATGGGACGGCGCGCCGGACATGGTTTGGTGCCTGCGATCAACAACGGTGTGACGGGGATGGCGGTGATGGTGTTCTGGGGGCTTTTCGCCCAAGGGGTGTGGGAGATGTTCCGCCTGGCGATGCGGCACCGCTACGATGGCCCGTTCGAGGCGCTGAGCGCGATTTTCACGATTGCGCTGGACTACTTCTTTGTGATGGCTGTGCCGCATGTGCTGGCGGCGCTGGTGATCGGTGGGGTTCTGGCGGGTCTCGCCACGGAAAATGCCCACAACCGCTGGCGCTGAACTCAATCACAATTCCAGCCCCAATCCTTAGCCCAAGCCGAAAGGAACCTGCCGGATGGCCGACTTCTTCTTCTATGGAACGCTGCGCCATGCGCCGCTCCTGGCCCTCGTGCTGCAAAGACCGGTGGATCGCCTCGGCGGGGAAGGGGCGACGCTGGCCGACCATTGCGTGCGCCGGGTGGCGGGGCAACCCTATCCGGTGATCGAGAGCTGCCTGGGCCAGAGTGCGGAAGGGATCGTCCTGCGGGGCCTGTCGCAGGCGGATCTGGAGGCGCTGCATTTCTACGAGGGCGGCTTTGGCTACACGGTGAAAACGGTTGCGGTGCACCTGCACCACGGCGAGACGATTGAGGCCCAGGTCTATTTCCCGATACCGGGGCAGTTGCCGACAGATGGCCCATGGGAGCTTGAGGACTGGGAGCGCGACTGGGCAGCCACATCGCTGCGCGCCGCGGAAGAGATGATGGCCTACCAGGGGCGAAAGACGCAGGAGGAGATCGCCAGGATCTATCCTGCGATGTTTCGACGGGCCTCTTCCTGGTTGGCGGCGCAGGCGCGCTCCGAGGATCCGGAGCATGATCTGTCGCAGGACGTGCGTGTGCACGCGCACAAGCGCGCCTATGTGAACTTTTTTGCGATGGAGGAGATGGATCTGCAATTCCGTCGCTATGATGGCAGTTTCAGCCCGGTGATCAATCGCGGCGTTGCCCTGGTGGGCCGGGCCACGGTGGTGCTGCCTTACGATCCGGTGCGTGACGAGGTGCTGTTGATCGAACAGTTCCGCGCCGCGACCTTCATCGCCGGTGAAAAACGCCCCTGGATGTGGGAACCGGTGGCCGGTCTGATCGATCCCGGGGAAACGCCGGAGCAGGCGGCCCTGCGGGAAGCACAGGAAGAGGCCGGGCTTCAGGTCACCCGTCTGGAGCCGGTGGGGGAGGTCTACTCTTCCAGCGGTTCATCGGGTGAGTTTCTGCATCTCTTCGTGGGGCTCGCGGATTTGCGTGCCGTGCAGGGCGGCGGCGGTCTGGACAGCGAAAACGAGGACATCCGCAGTAAAGTCATTTCGTTCCGGGAATTGATGGATGGGGTGGACAACTGTATCTATCAAGACATGCCTTTGGTGACAGCGGCGCTGTGGCTGGCCCGGCACCGGGAGAGACTTCGTTCACGAGACGGCCAGGGGGCGTGAGCCTGGCGCTTCACACCTTGTGATCGGGCAGGGGCTTGTCTAAGTCTTTTGGGAACGACTGAAAGGGATACCATGCGCATTGCACGTGACCTGGCCGATGCCATCGGCCATACGCCTCTGATCCGGCTCAACCGCGTCAGCGAGGAAACCGGCTGTGAAATCCTCGGCAAGGCGGAGTTCATGAACCCCGGCCAGTCGGTGAAGGACCGCGCCGCCCTTTACATCATCCGCGACGCCATTGCGCGCGGGGATCTGAAGCCGGGCGGCACCATCGTGGAAGGCACCGCCGGCAATACCGGGATTGGCCTGGCGCTGGTCGGGGCTTCGATGGGGTTCAAGACGGTGATCGTCATTCCCGAAACCCAGTCGGAAGAGAAAAAGGACATGCTGCGCCTCGCCGGTGCGCAACTGGTGCAGGTGCCCGCAGCGCCCTATCGCAACCCCAACAACTTCGTGCGTTACTCGGAACGTTTGGCCAAGGAACTGGCAAAGACGGAACCCAACGGCGCGATCTGGGCCAACCAGTTCGATAATGTTGCCAACCGTCAGGCCCATGTGGAAACCACCGGCCCCGAGATCTGGACACAGTCCGACGGCAAGGTGGATGGCTTCATCTGTGCGGTGGGATCGGGCGGTACCCTTGCGGGTGTGGCAGAGGCGTTGCAGCCCAAGGGCGTGAAGATCGGCCTTGCCGATCCCATGGGGGCGGGGCTTTACAGCTATTACACCACCGGCGAGATCGCCATGGAAGGCTCTTCCATCGCCGAAGGAATCGGACAGGTGCGCATCACCAAGAACCTGGAAGGCTTTACCCCCGATTTCAACTACCAGGTCCCCGATGAAGAGGCGCTGCCGTTTGTCTTTGACCTTCTCCATAATGAAGGGCTGGTGCTGGGCGGATCCTCGGCGATCAATATCGCCGGTGCGGTGCGCATGGCCAAGGACATGGGGCCGGGCAAGACCATCGTGACGGTGCTGTGCGACTATGGCACCCGCTATCAGTCGAAACTGTTCAACCCCGATTTCCTGCGTGAAAAGAGCCTGCCGGTGCCGGATTGGATGACCCATGCGCCGGCCTCGATCCCGGGCGTCTTCGAAGACGTTTGATGGGAATGGCGCGGGCGGGTTCCCTTTTTCGGCTGTGGCTCTATGGGCTGGCGCTGCTGATCGCCCTGGCCCTGCCGCTTTTTGCGCAGATCCCAGCCGGATATGCCGAAACGATCGACGCTTGGCAGAAGACAGCCAGCCGGGCCGAAGAGGTGATCGATACCAATCGGGCCTCCAGCGCGGCGCTGGAACAGCTGCGCAGCGAATTGGCGGGCTATCGGCAAGGCTTTCTGACCGCAGGCAGTGAAAACGCTGACCGTATCCGTACCCTGAAAGGGCAGCTGGAGGCGCTCGGACCGGCGCCGACTGAAGGGGAGGGCGAAGCCCAGGACATCGCCGCGTTGCGGGCCAGCCTGACGCAGCAATTGAGCGCCTTGCAGGTGCCGCGCGTGGTGGCCGAGGAAGCTTATCGCCGCGCCGATGGCTTGATCGCGGAAATCGACAAGATCGTGCGCGAGCGGCGCACCGAGCGGCTGCTGGAGCGTGGGGCATCCCCCCTGAACCCCGAGCACTGGCCCGGCGCTGTATCGGTCCTGGTGAGCATTGGCACGGCGCTTTGGCAGGAGACAGTTGTCCAGATCGTGCACGACACCACGCGCGAGCGGATCAATGACAGTCTGCCCGCCATTCTGGCGCTCGTGATCCTCTCCGCCTTGCTGCTGATGCGCGGGCGTCCCTGGGCCCGTGCGGCGGGGGACTACCTGCGTGAATTTGGCGGTATGGGCACAGGGGTGTGGAGCTTTGTGGTTTCGCTGCTGCAGGTGATTTTGCCTTTTGTGGGGATACTATTGCTGACCAAGGCCGTGGGGCTGGCGGGGATCCTCGGACTGCGCGGCACTCTGCTTGGCAGCTATGTGCCGCTTTGGGCGCTGCTGATCCTGTCGTTCCGCTGGCTGGGAGAGCAATTGTTCGTCCCTCGCGGTCGGCCGGATCTTCTGCCGGTGGCCGACAATCGCCGCAAGCAGGCCCGGTTGATGGTCGACCTTATGGCGCTGGTCCTGGTGTTGCAGGACGCGCTGGGGCGGCTGGAACAGATAGAGCGGATGTCACCTGAAGCCGAGGCGGTTCTGGCCTTTCCGCTGATCTTGGCGGCGTCCCTGCTGCTGGTGCGGCTGTTGCGGCTGACCATCGCATCGCGGGAGGCATCCAGGTCCGAGGTCGAGGACACGGTCGGTGCCGGTGGTAGCAAGATCGTTGCCCTTCTGCAAAAGGGCGCCTATGCGATTGCCATTCTGTCCCCGCTTCTGGCTTCGGCAGGCTATCTCAGCGCGGCTGAAGGGCTGGTCTATCCCACGATCGCGACGCTTGCCGTATTGGCCACCACGCTGGTGCTGCAGCGGTTCCTGGGGGATACCTATGGCTGGCTCAGCGGCCAGGAGCAGGCGGCTCAGGAGTCACTGTTCACGGTCATGGTCGGCTTTGGGCTGATTGTCCTGGTGCTGCCTTTGCTGGCCTTGATCTGGGGCGCCCGGGTTGCCGATCTGACCGAACTGTGGTCGCGGTTCCTTGTCGGCTTCAGCATTGGTGACACGCGGATCTCTCCGACAGCTTTTCTCAGCTTTGCAGTAGTCTTTGCCATTGGGTACACGGTGACGCGGATCGTGCAGGGCAGCCTGCGCAATTCGCTCCTGCCCAAGACCAATATTGATCCGGGTGGGCAGAATGCCATTGTTTCGGGGCTTGGCTATGTGGGGATCTTCCTTGCGGCGGTGGTTGCAATTTCGACCGCCGGCTTCGATCTGTCCTCCTTGGCGATTGTTGCCGGTGCGCTGTCGGTCGGGATCGGCTTTGGCCTGCAGACCATCGTTTCCAATTTTGTCTCGGGTATCATCCTGTTGATTGAACGGCCGATCTCCAAGGGGGATTGGATCGAGGTTGGCGGGCTGATGGGTTATGTGCGCGACATCTCTGTCCGCGCGACCCGGATCGAGACCTTCGACCGCACCGATGTGATTGTTCCCAACTCCGACCTGATCAGCGGGACGGTGACCAACTATACCCGTGGCAATACGGTCGGCCGGGTGATCGTGCCGGTCGGGGTGGCCTACGGTACCGATCCGCGCCAGGTGGAAGCGATCCTGTTGCAGGTCGCCGAGGCACATCCCATGGTCCTGTTGAATCCGGAGCCAAAGGTGATCTTCCAGGGGTTTGGCGCCGACAGCCTGGATTTTGAAATCCGGGCGATCCTGCGCGACGTGAACTGGGTGCTGTCTGTCAAATCCGACATGAACTATGAGATTGCCCGCAGGTTCGAGGAAGCAGGTATCGAAATTCCCTTTGCGCAGCGCGACATCTGGATTCGCAATCCCGAGGCGCTTGTTCCTGCGGCACAGGAGGCTGAGGACCGGGAAGACAGCCAGCAGCCTCCGGTACACCCCGAACTCTCCGAACTCCCGGAACGCCCGGATCTCGACGATGTCGACTCGGCTGAAGGTGAGACCGACAAGTAGGCTTGAAGCCTGCCGAATGAACGTTGCTTGGGTCGTGATCTGCAGGGATAATCCGCAAGTGGGATCCCTGCTTTGGCGCGAAATGCACCACCAACCGGATGAAAAGGGCCCGTGATTCGGGTCGGTTTTTCGGTTTATGTGTTCCAAATCAGAGACGGTACGGATATTGCTCTTTCATTGTCGCCGATAATGCGGTCCTGCGTCATATTGCAGGGTGATCGATTTGGTTGATTGTATGGGTTTCCCAGGCCGTCAATTGATATCCAGGTGGAAACAAAGAACCACCTGATCGGGGTGAGTTGGCGCTGTTTTTCTGCCAAAACGGCGCATATCTGCCCAATGTGCAGCAGGGCAACCGATTGTTGCAAAATGTATAAATCGCCCTGGAAACAATCTGAACCGCGCATTTGGTCCGGTGCAGGCCTTCTTCCGGGCTGTCGCGGCGATCCGGTAAAGTTTCGTTCAAATTTTTCTTTTGTCCGCCTCGGGGGCTGCAGTAGTTTGAAGATGCCCATTTGGGGGGGCTGTTGCTGCGTATGCCAGTAATTGGTGGAGGCGCTGTTCGCTGCGAACGCTGCTGTTTGGCGGTTGTGTCCTGTTGGATCGTGATTGGTGTCGAAGGTTGTGAAACCGGACACCGCGACCGCAGGCGCCTGTGCAGGTCGTGGACGCGCGCCCTGTGAACGGTTGCGCGCCGAGCTCCCTGATATTGGCTGGATTTAACGCCTTGCGCGCTGTTTCGCCGAAGAGGTTCGGCGCCTTTGCAGCGCATGGGGTATCAGGCGAATAGATGCGCCGATAAGGAGACTGTGATGGCTAAGAATTTCGACAACCCTTATTCGGCCAATCTGATTGGGCTGTGGGATTTCCGTGACGGGTATACCGAAGACGATACCGGTCTGGGCGACGGCATTGCCCAGGATGGGGCGGGCTCGCCCACAACCGGCTATGCCGGTGGCTGGATGGTCGGCAACGGCTCGGATACCCAGTTCACCGTCGATGGCAGCCAGGATGATCCCTTCGATCTGACCGAAGGCACGATCATCACCACGTTCCGCCCCAATGACGTTCCGGCTTCCGGCTCGCAGACCGTGGTGAGCCGCGGGCTTGAAACACCGGGCGACGCCGATGGCGAAAACTTCGAAATCCGCACCACATCGGACGGTGCGATCGAGGTGGTGCATGCGGATGGGGGCTCGTCGGTGCTCTTGTCCACGGATCCGGGTTTCTTCACCTCCGGTGATATCCTGACCGTGAAATACGCCTGGACCGACGGAGGGCAGACCATGGTGGTCGAGAACACCACCCAAGGGACCGTCGCCACCGCAGGGGATGATGTGGCCGGTATGACGCTGGATGTCGCCGGCGCCGGAGAGGACAGCTTCTCCATCGGCGCTGCCGGGGACGGGGCGCAGTCCTTCGATGGGATCATCGACTATGTGGCGGTTCTGGACGAGGACGTGATCGTTTCGGGCCTTGATGGCATTGTCGAAGGTGCTGCCACGGATGATCTGATCGATGCCGCCTACACAGGCGATCCCGAGGGCGACATGATCGATGCGGGCGACGCCATCGACCCCACGGTCGGTCCCGATGATGATCTGGTCAATGCCGGTGCCGGAGATGACACGGTCGAGGCCGGTGTCGGAGATGACACGGTTCATGGCGGATCGGGTGCGGATGTTCTGAATGGCGGAGTCGGTGACGATGTGATCGAAGGCGATACCGATGCGCCGGGTGCTGGCAGCAGCAGCCGCGAGGTGTTCCAGTGGGATCTGGCGCCGGATCCCGATGATGGCGGCGCGGTCGATCCCGACGATGATCTGACCGGCGGCTTCAGCCAGGATACCGGTTCGGTCACGGTCGATTTCTCCGTTCAATCGCAAAGCTCAGGCGTGGAAACCGAATTCGGCAACGCCACGCAGTTCGTCGGCAATATCGATACCGGCGGCAGCCCGGCGGATCCGAACAGCGGCCTGTCCTCCGTCATGAACGGTGACGGCAATGCGGCGACCTATCAGCTGGATTTCTCTGACTCTGTCGGCAATGTCTCCTTCCGCGTCAACGATATCGACGGCAATAGTTCGGTACAGATCACCGCCTATGACGCCAGCGGCAACCCGGTTGTGGTCAACCTGGCGGGTGGCCCGGCGTTGACCATGTCCGACACAGATGCGGTGGCTGGCGACGATACGGCGGATGTGTCGGTGCCCGGCACCTATGCCAGCAATGACAATGCCGACCATTCCCTGCTGGTCACCATTCCGGGGCCGGTCTCGCAGATCGTGATCGAACACAGCCAGCCCGGACCCAACAACAGCGGCATCGATGTGTCGGACGTCTATTTCGACGCGACCGACCCGGCCGCTCCGATCGTGCCCGGCGATGACACCATCGACGGCGGCGACGGTGACGATGTGATCATCGGCAATGGCGGTGATGACAGCCTGACCGGTGGCGATGGCTCCGACAGCGTCGATGGCGGGGATGGCGATGATGTCATTGATACCTCGGGCAATGAGCCGACGCCGCTGCCCGACCGCGGTTTCCCCGGCTACACGGGCACCACACCCTCGATCCCTCCGATCCCGGCGGACGCCGACCCGACCGACGACATGGATACCGTTGTGGGTGGCGCGGGCAATGACACCATCACCACAGGCGATGATGCCGACATGATCTCGGGCGATGGTGGCGACGATGTGATCGACGCAGGTATCGACGACGACACCGTCGATGGTGGTGACGACAACGATCTGATCACCGGTGGCGAAGGCTCCGACAGCCTGATGGGCGGCGCGGGCGATGATACCATCTATGGCGGATTGGACCCGGTCTTCCCCGATGGTTTGAACATCATGGACGATGGCGCCGATGGCCGCCCGGTGGATCCCGATCCCACCAATGGCATGGATACCATCGAAGGTGGTGCGGGCAACGATGTGATCTACGGCCAGGACGATGACGATGTCATCTCCGGTGGCGAAGGCGATGACACCATCGATGCCGGCATCGATGACGATGAGGTGACCGGTGGCGTCGGCAACGACATGATCACTGGCGGCCACGGCGCCGACACCCTCAGCGGTGATGCCGATCGTGACTACTTTATTGGTGGCACCGATGGCGACGTGGTCGATGGCGGCTCGACCGGCGACGACTATGACACGCTGGACCTGACCGGCGTGAACTTCGAGATCGCCTCGCGCACCCTGGATGCGGATGGCAACAGCTACTCCGGCACCATCAACCTGCTGGACAGCTCGGACGCGGTCGTCGGCTCCATGACCTACAGCGAGATCGAGCGGATCATCCCCTGCTTCACGCCGGGCACCCTGATCGCCACTCCGCATGGGGAGCGTAAGGTGGAAGAGCTGCAGGCCGGAGACCGCGTGATCACCCGCGACAACGGCATCCAGGAGATCCGCTGGGTCGGCACCCGCAGCCTCAGCCCCGCAGAGCTGAAGGGTGCTGCGCATCTGCAGCCGGTGCTGATCCGCCAGGGTGCTCTTGGCAACGGTCTGCCCGAGCGCGACATGATGGTCAGCCCCAATCACCGGGTTCTGGTCGCAAATGACAAGACAGCCTTCTACTTCGAGGATCGCGAAGTCCTGGTTGCCGCCAAGCACCTGACCGGTCTGGACGGGGTGGATGTGGTGGAAACCACTGCGGTGACCTACATTCACTTCATGTTCGATCAGCACGAGGTGGTGCTCTCCGATGGCGCCTGGACCGAAAGCTTCCAGCCGGGCGATCTGACCCTGCGCGGCCTGGATCTGGAGCAGCGCAACGAGGTGTTCGAACTGTTCCCGGAGCTGCAGACAGAGGAAGGCCGCGAGGCCTATACCTCGGCGCGCCGGTCGCTGAAGAAACACGAAGCCCGTCTGCTGGTACACTGACCCGGTTTCGCCTGTCGCCTGGGGAGGAACGACAGGTAGACCGCGCGGTGCAGGACATCGGCACATGGGAGGGGCAGGGCTGTCATGGCCCTGCTCTTTTTTGATCAGTTGGTGCTGAAACCCAGAGGTCCGGATTGGCCTGAAAGCTGCGGTGCCATACCCGGCGCCAATGCCCTCAATGGCCAAGTGTCGGGCGATGGACAGGCGCCTGTGGGGCCATGGCAGAACGCAAGCCGCCGCGACAGGGGCGCTTGGTTCCTCGGGAGTTGATCTTGCCGCGAGCGCGCTACTGACTGACGCCGCGCAGCAGTTCAATCAGCTTGTCGGCCTCGTCCTTGCCGAGCAAGGACTGGAATTCGGCATCTTGCTCTTTCACTTCCTGCCGGATCTGAAGCATCCGCTTCTTGCCAAGGGCCGTAGGCAGGACATTGATCTGGCGATGGTCAGCCTGTGCCACTTGCCGGTGTACCAGGCCGTCCGAAACCATCCGGTCCACCAGCTTGGTCAGGGTCGGTGGGTTCATCAGCACCACCTCGGCAAGCTGCCCCATGGTCAGCCGCTGGCCCGCTTCCAAGGTTTCAAGTATCCGCCATGCTTCGATCTGAATGCCGTGTTGCTTCAGGCGCGAGTTCAACGACGCGGCCACCTTTCGATGGGCTGCGGCCAGAGCATAAGACAGATAGTCCTGGATTGGGTTTTGACTCGTTTCCATCGGGGCACCTGCTTGTAACGTTTGGAATTTATTTGACTTGGAAAATAAAATCAATTGGTATGTAGCGGTTCCCGATCCGGCTGGGAAGGGCCGAACGACTTTGACGACCTTACCACGTGTTCCAACCGAACTTGAGGAGCTGCGCGATGATCCGATCTTGCGCGGCAAGGGGATCTTTCGCGTTGCCCTTCTCATTCCCCTATGCGGGGCTGCGGGTCTATGGGCGCCCTCCTGCATCTCAAGTGCGCAAGTGGCGGTCGAAGAGCTGAACCGGGCAAATGGCATTGATGGCCGCAAGGTGCAGCTGATCATGATAGATGCCGCCATGGAGGCGAGCATTTCGATCGAGGAGACGGTGAACGACCTGATCGAGACCAATTCGATCGATGCCATCGTCGGCATGCATATCAGCGCCATTCGCCAACGGCTCAGCAAGGTTGTCCGTCAACGCATCCCCTATATCTATACGCCGCTCTATGAGGGGGGCGAGCGGACAGAGGGGTTGTTCGCGATCGGTGAAACACCCGAAGAACAGCTCGGCCCGTCGATCGAATATATCCAAAACGCCTATCGACCGCGCAGCTGGGCTTTGATCGGCAACGATTATGTCTGGCCCCGGACCTCGCACAACTATGCCAAGACCAAGCTGCAGGAGATGTCAGTGGGCTTGGCCTATGAGAAATACCTGCCCTTTGGCCTGACCAGCATGAGCCGGTTTGTCGAGGAGATCTCGAACTCCGGTGCCGAAGCGGTGCTTATCTCTCTGGTGGGGCAGGACGCCGTTGCCTTCAACCGGGCCTTTGGCAATGCAAAACTGCACGACCGAATGGTGCGCCTGTCCTGTGCCATCGAAGAAAATGGCCTGTTGGGATGCGGGGCAAAGAACAGCAAGCGGTTGTTCGCCGCGTCGTCCTACTTTGGCACCCTGCCGACAGAGGCCAACCAGGCCTTCAAGGAGAAATACTACCGCGTGCACGGGGACCAGGCACCGGTGTTGAATGCCTTGGGACAGTCCACATACGAAGGGGTGCATTTCCTGGCCGGTCTGATGGAAGGACATGCCAAGATCTGGCGCGATCATACGGTGTCGGATGCCCTGCCTGTGGTGTACCGCAGTGGCCGGAAACTGCTGTCATCCAACGCAAGCGACCGGGCGCCTATCTATCTTGCACGCGCGGATGGCCTGCGGTTTGAGGTTATAAAAGAGATTTAAAACAGAGGCTTGATGAGGGATATTTTCCAATTCAATTTTTTACTTGAATTGGAAAATAAAATCTCCCACGCTTTGACCAACGAATGGATTGCGGGCCAGCGGGCCTGACGATCGGTCAAATGGGGAGAAATGCCTTGGCTTGGGTTATCCTGCTGGTTCTGCTGGTTGTTGTTGCGCTGATCGCGATCTGGTTTCTGCAAAGATACTACGCAAAGGCGACCCTGGACACTGCGCTGGTGCGCACCGGTTTCGGGCGCCGCCGGATCATCACCGACGGGGGCTGCCTGTCTCTGCCAATCCTGCATCAGGTTCAGAAAGTCTCCATGGGGGCGCTGAGTTTCAGCATCAGCCGCGTAGGGCGCGATGCGGTGCTGACACGGGACAAGATGCGCGCTGATGTGCAGTTCGAGTTCGAGCTGCGCGTTGCCCCGACAGAGGAAGGCATTGCAACGGCGGCGCAGGCGTTGGGCGCACGCATCGCCCGAGGCGGCGAAACGGTCCGGGATGTTTTTGCCGGTTCGCTTGTGGATGCCATCCAGCGTGCAGCGGCCATTCGCACCTTGGAAGAGATTCACCTGGACCGCTCCGGCTTCTCCGCCGATGTGGCCGAGGCCATCGAAGCGCAGGCTCAGAAACTGGGTCTCACGCTGGTGTCGGCGTCGCTGATTGCAGTGGATCAGAGCGATCTTGGCCAGTGGAACGAGAACAATGCCTTCAACGCGCAGGGCATGCGGCAACTGGCGGAATTGGTCGCCGAGCAGCGCAAGGAGCGTATCCGCATCGAAACAGAAGCCGAGGTCGCGGTGCGCGAAAGCCACCTGGCGCAGCATCAGCGGCAGCTGGAACTGCAGCGCGCCGAGCGCGAGGCAGAAATCGCACAGCAGGAGCATCTCGCGAAACTCGAAGCGGATGCGAAATCCCGCGAGGCCAGGGCGCGCGATGAAGCCAGGCTCGCCAGCGAAACCACGCGCATCGAGAACGAAAAACGCATGAAGGCAACGCAGGTAGAAACCGACGAGGCCCTGCGCAAAGCCGAGATGACAGCCATCCGGACGCTCGAAGAAGAGAAGATCGAGAATGATATCCTGATCGCGAGGAAACGCGCCCAGGAAGCCGAGGCGCGCGCCGAGGAAGAAACCGCCAAGGCCAAGGTCATCCTAGCCGCCGAAAGCGTGCAGGCCCAGAAAGAACGTGCCATTGCCGAACGGCAACGTGAGATCGCCCGCCTGAACCAGGAAAAGGAGCTGGAATTGGAGGGCGCCAAGGTCCGGCGCGATGTCGAGACGCTTCTGGAAAAGGCCAAGGCCGATGCAGCCGTGAAAACCAAGGCCAGCGAAGTGGAACGCGCCCGGATGGAGGCAGAGGCCGCAGGCCGCGTTGCGCTGAACCAGGCTGAAAACACGCTGGGTGAGGCTGTCATCCGGATGCGCCTGGAAGAGCGCAAGCTGGACCGGCTGCCTGAAATCATGACGCAGATGATGAAGCCGGTCGAAAAGATCGACTCGATCCGGATCAACCAGATTTCAGGCGTCGGAGGTGGCGCTGGCACGGGTGAAGGGGTTGATGGCGCCTTTGGCTCGGCCATGGAGCAGATCCTTGGCATGGCCGTCCGTCTGCCCGCGATGAAACAGATGGGCGAGGAGATCGGGCTTGATTTCGATGCCAATCTGGCCGGGCGCACCGCTGATTACGCCAACCGGATCAAAGACAAACCAAAAACCGAAAAGTGACGGAAAAACCGTCCAGCCCCCAACCGGAACGACAACAGGAAGGAAATTGATATGTCATTGAACCGCCGCACCTTTTTAGCCGGTACAGCAGCCCTTGCTGGTGCCTCTACGCTGCCGCGCGTCAGCCTTGCCGCCGATACCATCAAGCTGGGCTCGATCCTCGATACATCCGGCATCTTCGATGCCTATGGCAAGCCGATGGATATGGCCATGCGCCTGGCTGTTGATGAAATCAACGCAGCCGGAGGCCTGCTGGGCAAGCAGGTCGAGATCGCCGCCTATGACACGCAATCAGATATGGCGCTCTATTCGCAATATGCCCAGCAATTGACCCGCCAGGACAAGGTGGATGTGGTGCATGGCGGCATCCTGTCCGCGTCTCGCGAGGCCATTCGCCAGACGATGCGCAAGACAAAAACACCCTATTTCTACAACGTCCTTTACGAGGGCGGTGTCTGTGACCGCAACATCTTCATCAACGGTGTGACCCCGGCCCAGCAGGTCGAAGCGCTGGTGCCCTATGCCATGGGCAAGTCGGGCAAGAAGGTCTACATCCTCGCCGCCGATTATAACTACGGGCAGATCACCGCGCGCTGGATTCAGAAATTCGTGGCCGACAATGGCGGTGAAACCGTGGGCGTCGATTTCTTCCCGCTGGACGTCAGCGACTTTGGCTCGACCATCGCCAAGATCCAATCGGTTGGCCCCGATCTGGTGATCGCGCCGCTGGTGGGTGGTGCGCATCTCAGCTTCTTCCGCCAATGGGCGGCGGCGGGCATGAAGGACAAGATCCCGCTGGCCTCCACCACCCTCGGCGTGGGCAACGAACATAAAGTTCTGACCCCGGAAGAGGGCAACGGCATCATGGTCGCCTACAACTACAGCCAGGAGCTCGATACCCCCGCCAACACCGCCTTCAAGGAACGCTGGGCTGCAGCCTATGGCGATAGCAACCTGATCCATGAAATCGCCGTGTCCAACTATCAGGGCGTGCTGACCTGGGCGGAAGCGGTGCGCCAGGCGGGGTCCCTGGATCGTGACGCGTTGATTGCCGCACTGGAATCCGGCCTGTCGATCGAGGGTCCGGCCGGCAAGGTCACGGTTGATCCCAAAACGCACCACGCGGTTCTGGATGTCCATATCATGGAATTCGTAAACCAGGGTATGAAGGTGATCGAAACGCTGCCCCAGCGCCAGCCGGTCGATACCCAGGCTGTCTGCGATCTTGCTGCCAATCCGGGCGACAACACGCAGTACGAAATCGAGATCTGATCGCGTCCTCAGATCGCGCGCGGGGTGTTCTTGCCCCGCGCAACCATCCCATAGATCTCTCTTTTCAACGGAATCTCGCGCCAATGGATTTGTCCGTCGTCATTCTTGTCGAAATGCTCTACGCGGTTGCCTCCTTGATCCTTGTCAGCGCGGGCCTTGCGGTCGTGTTCGGCATGATGAAAGTGATCAATCTTGCCCACGGCGAGTTCATGATGATGGGCGGGTATGCGACCATCACCGCCGTAAACCTTGGTGTGAACATCTTTCTGGCGATGCTGGTGATCGCGCCAATCGTCGTGGGGCTGATCGGGCTCGCGGTCGAGCGGCTGGTGATCCGGCATCTCTACGGACGCTTGGTCGATACGATGCTGGCGACCTGGGGGTTGAGCCTGTTCTTCATCGGCCTGGCCACGATGATCTTTGGCAATACGACAACCGGGATTTCAACACCGATCCCCGGGTTCGCCATCGGCAACTATCAGATCAACGGCTATAATTTCTTCATCATCGTGGTCGCGGTGCTGTTGCTGGTCGGGATGCTATTGATCCTGAAGACAACACGCGCGGGGTTGATCGCGCGCGGCGCCATGCAGCGGGCCGACATGGCGGCGGCCCTGGGCTACAGCCCCGACCGTATCTACATGGCGACCTTCTTTTTCGGTTCGGCGCTGTCCGGGATGGCGGGGGCCGTGCTGGCCCCGCTGGTTGGCCTCGTGCCGACATCGGGTGGCGCCTATATCGCCAAGGCCTTCATCACGGTGATCGCGGGCGGGCCGTCGCTGATTGCCGGTCTCTTTTCCAGCGCCGGTTTCTTCGGCGTGGTGAACCAGTTTTTCACCTTCGCTGTCTCGCCGGTCATCGGTGAAGTCGCCTTGTTGGTTGCGGCTGTCGTTCTGCTGCGTCTTCTGCCGCAGGGCATCACCGGCAAGTTCTTCAAGGGGAAGCTCTGATGCAGGGAAGCCTCTCACAAGACGCCGTCAAGATCATCCTGGTCACGGCTGTGCTGATCTGGGTGATGCCGCTGCTGATCGGCACCTACACGCTGACGGTTCTGATCGTCTACGGGATGCTGGGCCTGAGCCTTGGCCTGATCTGGGGCTTCGGTGGTATCCTCTGTTTCGGGCAAGCGGCGTTTTTTGGCCTCGGCGCATATACTTACGCCATTGCCGCGATCAACCTGGGCGAAAGCACGGTCCCGATGATCCTGGCGGTCCTGGTCCCGGGCCTCTTTGCAGCGCTTCTGGGCGCCATGATGTTCTACGGGCGGCTGAATGATGTCTACCTCGGGGTCATCACCCTGGTTGTGACCCTGATCCTGTTCAAGTTCATCAACTCCACCGCCGGGCCGCAGTATGTGATCGGAACCGCGCGGCTGGGCGGGTTCAACGGCATCCCCGGTTTCCAGACCCTGAACGTCCCCGGAGACCCCGATGCCTACATCTGGGGTGACAGCTATTTCTATGTCTGCGCTGTTCTGTTGGGGCTGGTCTTCTTCCTGGTGACGGCCTTGCTGAGATCCAGCTTTGGCCGCATCGCGGTCGGCATCCGGGAAAACGAAACCCGCATGTCGCTGATGGGCTATGACGTGCGCGCCCGGAAAACCCTGCTGTTTGCCACCGGCGCTGCCATCGCCGGGTTGGCCGGCGCGCTGTTTGCGAATTGGGCAGAGATTGTCACGCCGAACCTGTTTTCCCTGGGCCAATCGGCCGAGATCATCATCTGGTGTATCGTCGGCGGTCTGGGAACGCGGCTGGGTCCGGTTCTGGGAGCCGCCGGTCTGGCCTATCTGAAGTTCCTTCTGGGGCAGCAGGCCGTGGTGGACAACACGCTGATCACTGGGCTGATCCTGGTGCTGTTCGTGCTCTTCCTGCCCAAAGGCGTCGTTCCGGCGCTGGCGGACCTCTGGAAGGTGAGCTTTGGCCGCCGACCCCTGGGGCGCATTCACCAGCAACGGCGCATGCGAAACCGGGAGCATCGCAATGGCTGAACTTGTTCTTGAAACCCAGGGACTGACAATGCGCTTTGGCGGTGTGGTCGCGGCCAATAACGTCGACTTCAAACTCCGCGCCCGCGAGCTGCGCTGCCTGATCGGCCCGAATGGGGCGGGCAAATCCACCTTCTTCAAATGCGTGACGGGGTTGCAGACGCCAACCGAAGGCGAGGTCTACATGCGTGGGGTCGAGACCACGCACTGGATGCCGCATCAGATTGCCTCCCTGGGTGTCGGCATCAAGACCCAGACACCCAACGTCATGGACAGTCTGAGCGTCTTTGAAAACATCTGGCTGGCAGCCCGGCGGTTTCATGAGCCACAGGAGGCCAACCGCAAGACGCAGGAGATCATCGAACGCCTGGCCCTGGGGGCGATCGCCCGCGACGATTTGGGGCGGCTGGCGCATGGCGAACGCCAGCGTGTCGAGCTGGGTCTGGTTGCCGTCGGGGATCCCTGGCTGGTGTTGCTGGACGAACCCGCGGCCGGCATGAGCGCCGAAGACGTGGAGCGCATGACCGCGATCATTCACGAACTGAACAAGACCGCCGCGATCATCATCGTCGAGCATGACATGCAGTTTATTCGCTCCATTGCCGAGGTGGTGACGGTTTTCCACCAGGGAGAAGTGTTGATGGAAGATCATGTGGACCGGGTCATGTCCGACCCAATGGTGCGCAACGTCTATCTTGGAAAGAAGGCCTGAGATGCGCGACGACGAACCCGAAATTCTTGCCGTCAAAGGCCTCTCAGGCGGATACGGAAAGGTGCCGATCCTGCACGGGATCGAATTCGCTGTTGCCGTAAATGAAGTCGTCGGGATCCTCGGCCATAATGGCATGGGGAAAACCACGCTGTTGAAGACCTTGATGGGGTTCCTGCCCGCCGGGTCCGGCACGATCAGGTTTCACGCGAGTGACATCACCGGCATGCCTCTCTTCGAGCGAGCCGGGCTTGGTCTGGGCTATGTGCCGCAGGGCAGGGGCATCTTCCCGCAGTTGTCCGTGCGCGACAATCTGCGCTTCGCCTGGCACGAGTACGCCGGAGCCTCCGAGCACGATGTCATGGAAAGCGTGCTGTCGGATTTTCCGCGCCTGCGCCCGCTCATGGACCGCGAAGGCGGCGCGCTTTCTGGTGGGGAGCAGCAATTGTTGGCGCTGGCCCGCTGCCTGATGGGAGATCCGGATTTCCTGCTGTTGGATGAGCCGACCGAAGGCATCCAGCCCTCGATCATCGAGGAAATGGGCGAAACACTGCTTACCCTGCGCCAAAACCGCGGGCTTTCGATCCTGCTGGTCGAGCAGAATTTCGACTTCATTTCAGACCTTTCGGACCGGGTGCTTGTCCTTGAACGGGGCCGCATCACCGGAGAGTTGAGCAAGGCGGATCTTTCCGACCAGGCCAAAGTTGATCAGTTTCTTGGTTTCGGAGCGGCCCGATCAACCCGTGGTCACGGCAACCGCCCCCGGACCGACTCCGCCGCCTCACATATCCAATTGAAACCCCAGGCAATGCCCGCGATTGAACCGGCTGCCGCAAGCGTGGTGACGAACATGACAATAAAACGACCGACACTGGCGCAGATGCGCGATATGGCCAGCCGGTTCGGGATGAGCCTTTCGGATGAGGATCTGGAAGAATACCGCGAGATCATCGAACCCTACATGCAGGCCTATGATCGCTTGGACGCGATGCCGGACTACCTCCCTGAGGTGCGCTACCCGCGCAGTCCCGGTCATTTCCCGAACCAGACCGAAAATCCTCTGAACGCCTGGTATGTCAAAACCGAAGTGCGCGGCGCGCCGGATGGTAAGCTGCGCGGCAAACGCATCGCGCTGAAGGATACCATCTGCCTGGCCGGCGTGCCGATGATGAATGGCTCGTCCATCATGGAAGGCTACACGCCAGAGATCGACGCCACCATCGTGACGCGCATGTTGGATGCCGGGGCGGTCATTGTCGGCAAGGCGCATTGTGAAAACTTCTGCCTGTCGGGGGGATCGCATACAAATGCCAAGGGGCAGATCCACAACCCCTGGAAGCGGGGATATATGGCGGGCGGCTCCTCGGGGGGCTCGGCTGCCTTGGTGGCCGCCGGAGAGGTCGATATGGCCATCGCCGGGGATCAGGGCGGCTCGATCCGCATCCCGGCTTCGAATTGCGGTGTCTACGGGATGAAACCCACGCATGGGCTTGTGCCATACACGGGCGCGATGCCGATCGAACAGACCATCGATCACCTTGGCCCCGTGACTAACACCGTGGCCGACAATGCCTTGCTCTTGGAGGTTCTGGCCGGTGCGGATGGTCTGGATCCGCGCCAGTGCAAGCCCACCGTCTACAGCTATACCGAGGCGCTCGGGCGCGGTGTGCAAGGGCTGCGCATCGGCATTCTCGAGGAAGGATTTGCCCACGAGAATTCGGAATTCGACGTGGATACCAAGGTCATGCAGGCCGCCGAGCGGTTCCGGGAGCTGGGTGCGCGTGTCGAGGAAGTGTCCATCCCCGAGCATCACACGGCCATGGATGCCTGGACCGCGATCACGCTAGAGGGGCTTCAGGACGGCATGATGTGGGGCAATTCCACCGGCACCAACTACAAGGGGCTGTTCCTGCCCTCGATGACCGATCACATGGCGCAATGGCAGGGGCGCGCGGATGAGTTGAGCCATTCGCTGAAGGCCTGCATGTTCGTGGGAGAGCATTTTCAACGGCAGTACCGGGGTCGCTTCTATGGCAAGGCCCAGAACATCATGCGGCTGTGCAACGAACGCTACATGGCGGCGCTCAAGCGGTACGATCTCCTGCTGATGCCGACCCTGCCGATCAAGCCGCAACCCCATCCGCCGGCCGATTGTTCGCTCAGCCTCTATGTGCAGCGGGCCTTTGAAATGGTTCCCAACACCGCGCCCTTCAACGGCGGCCTGCCTGCCATGAGCATCCCCTGCGGGCTGAGCGAAGGGCTGCCCATCGGCATGATGCTGGTCGGACCACACTATGGCGAGATGAAGATCTACCAGGCGGCGGATGCATTCGAACAATCGGGCGATTGGCGAAACATGTAAGGGAGGATCGACATGTCAATCCTGAGTGAAAGCCAGGCGGCGCGCATATCCGATTGGGATTTCAGGACCGAAACCTTGGTCGGCACGACCGCCCCGCAAGACGGCCAGTCCTATGTCCAGGGACCGTTACAGCCGTCATTGGCCTATATCACCATACCGCAGCTGTTGCGCGAAGCGGTGTCGCGATTTGGCCCGAGGGAGGCTGCGATTTTTCCCGAACAGGACCTTCGGCTGAGCTATTATGATCTGGACCGCGCCGTGGACGAGCTGGCCTCCGGGTTGTTGGCGCTTGGCCTGGAAAAGGGGGATCGCGTCGGGATCTGGTCGCCCAACCGGTTCGAATGGGTGCTCACCCAGTTTGCCACCGCACGCGTCGGGCTTGTGCTGGTCAACATCAACCCGGCGTACCGGCTGGGCGAGCTGGAATACGCATTGAACAAGGTCGCCTGCAGGGCTGTGATCGCGGCCAAGTCCTTCAAGAGCTCCGATTACGCAGGCATGATCCGGCAACTGGCCCCGGAACTGGACTCATGCGAGCCGGGGCGCCTTCAGTCTGCAAGACTGCGCCATTTGCGCAGTGTCATCCTGATGGATGATCACCCCGGCCCCGGTGCCTATTCCTTTGCCGAGCTCAGGAAACTTGGTGGCCCGGCCCAGCAACTGCGGATTTCCGAGATCGACAGGACCCTCGACCCCGATGACGCCATCAATATCCAGTTCACCTCCGGCACGACGGGGATGCCCAAGGGCGCAACGCTGTCTCATTACAACATCGTCAACAATGCCCGCTTTGTGACGGACCGTATCAACCTGAGCGAGACGGACCGGTTGGCAATCCCGGTGCCGCTCTATCACTGTTTCGGCATGGTGATGGGGGTGCTGGGCGCGGTCAGCAAGGGGGCGGCCATGGTCTTTCCCGGCGAAGGCTTCGATGCGGCCCAGACGCTTGATGTGCTGGCCAAGGAGCGCTGCACCGCTGTTTACGGGGTGCCGACCATGTTTGTGGCGATGCTGGAAAACCTTGAAGACAGCCCGCGCGATCTTTCCAACCTGCGCACCGGCATCATGGCGGGCGCCCCCTGTCCGGTAGAGGTCATGCAGCGCGTCAATACACAGATGAACATGAAGGAGGTCACCATCTGCTACGGGATGACGGAAACCTCGCCGGTGTCCTTCCAGAGCTTCGTGGATGATCCCACCGGCAAACGCTGTGAAACGGTTGGCCGGGTTCACCCGCATCTTGAAGTGAAGATCATCGGCGCGGACGGACATGTCGTGCCGGTCGGGACACAGGGTGAGCTGTGCACCCGTGGCTATTCGGTCATGAAGGGCTATTGGGAGGATCCGGAGAAAACCGCCGAGAGCATCGTGGATGGATGGATGCATACCGGAGATCTTGCGGTGTTCGATCAGGACGGATTCTGCTCCATTGTCGGGCGGGTCAAGGACATGATTATCCGGGGCGGCGAAAACATCTACCCGCGCGAGATCGAGGAATACCTGATGCGACACCCCGGTGTCAGCGATGTCCAGGTCTTTGGCATCCCCGACGAGAGGTTCGGCGAGGAAGTCTGCGCCTGGGCGATCGCAAAGCCGGGCATGGATCTGAGCGAAGAGGAGCTGCGTGCGGTGTTGCAGGGCCAGATCGCGCATTTCAAGATACCGCGGCACATCCGGATCGTGGATGAGCTGCCAATGACCATCACAGGTAAACCACAGAAGTTTGTGATGCGGGCCAGAATGATCGACATGCTTGGATAGCGGCTGTTTGCCTTTCTGCGGATGGGGCCTTGCCCGGGCAGGCTCAGCCGCGTGCGGCGCGCCAGGCGGCCCAGGCTTCGGGCGTGTCGAGATCGGTGATCGCATGGCGCGCGGGCAGGGAGACATATTGCACCTTGTCCCGTTTTAACAGCGGGCGCGCCCCTTGATCGCCTGAAATCTCGCAAAGGTCGGCAAAGCAGCGCTTTGGAAACAGCACCGGGTGACCTGCCTGACCGTCCTCGGATGTGGCCCGCAGAATCGGGCCGTCCCCGCCGTGAAAATGTGCCGCCACATGCATCAGATCCTGGGTTTCCACCTCGGGCATGTCGGCAGGCAGGATCATCACGCCTTCGGTGCCCGCGGGCAGCGCGGCGATGCCACGCCGGATGGAGGCGGCCATGCCTTCATCGGCGTCGGGCACCGGCACCGTGGTCGCCGTGCCAGTCAGGCCGGTGCGGGGATGCGCATCACTTGGCACCGTGACATAGACCGGCAACCCGGTCAGTGCCCCGCGGCGGCACATCAGGGACAAGAGCGGCTGGCCATCAACCTCTTCGGTCAGCTTGTCGCGCCCGCCCATGCGGGACGAGGCACCGGCTGCCAGCAGCAGGATCGCGATATGTGACATGGATCTTTCCCCGTCAGATGGCAGGTGTTCACCATCTGGCGGGATCTTGGGCGAAGGACCGGGCCAAGGCCAGCGTTTTTTCGCCGCAGGCGATGCCCCTGCAGGTTTGGCGGGGACATCCGGTTCAAGGGACTAGCCGCGCATGCGGGCGCCATCCGCGTCGAACAGGGGCGTGGTGATCAGCCGGGCCTTGTGCATCTTGCCGAGGATCTCGATCTCGACCTCCAGATCCTCTGCCACCCTGCCGGTGGGCAGAAACCCTTGCGCGATGGATTTCCGCGCATGGTGCGAATAGCCGCCCGAGGTGCAGAAGCCGACCACAGTGCCATCCAGCCAGATCGGCTCATAGGCGGTGACATCGGCATCATCGGCGTCGACCTCAAAGGCGCAGAGCCTGCGGGACGGGCCAGCATCCCGTTCTGCCTCGGCAGCGGCACGACCAATGAAATCCGCGTCCTTCTTGAAGGAGATGAAGCGATCCAGGCCGGTCTCGGCAGCGGTGTAATCGGGGGAGAACTCCCTGAGCCAGGCGCCGAAGAACTTGTCGAGCCGCAGCGACATCATCGCCCGCATGCCGAAGGGTTTCATGCCATGGGGCTGACCCGCCTCCCACAGCACGTTCCACAGCGCGCGCTGGCTGGGCAGGTCGCAGTAGATCTCGTAACCCAGATCGCCGGTGTAGCTGACCCGCTGCACGATGCAGTCGGCCATGCCGACGGTCATCGGCCGCACGTCCAGGAACTTCATGTCCGAGATATCCTGCCGGGTGCAGGCCTGCAGCACCTCGCGCGCCTTCGGACCTGCGATCTGGAAGCCGTTCACCCTGTCCGAGATATTCTCGACCGTGACGCCATCCTCTGCGTTCTGCTGGAACCAGCGCATGTGATAGGCCTGCGCCCCATAAGAGGCGGTCAACTGGTAGCTCTCCTCGCTGAGGCAGGAGATGGTGAAATCTCCGATCAGGCGCCCCTTGTGGGACAGCATCGGTGTCAGGCTGATGCGCCCGGGTTGCGGTACACGGCCTGCCATGATCCGATCCAGCCATGCGCGGGCATTGGGGCCGGTGACGCGGTATTTCCCGAAATTATGCACCTCGTTGATGCCAACCGCCTCGCGCACAGCCTTTACTTCGCGCGCTGTGGCGTCGAATGCGTTGGAGCGGCGGAAGGAGGGGGTCTCGTAGCGCGGCTCATCCCCTTCAGCGAAGTAGTTCACCACTTCCATTCCGTATTGCTGGCCCCAGACCGCGCCCATCCCGTCAAAAATGTCGTACATCGGTGTGGTGCGGAAGGGGCGCGCGGCCGGCAGCTCCTCGTTCGGGTAGGAGACCGAGAAGCGCGTCTGGTAGTTCTCCACCACCTTGGGGCGGGTATAACCCGGCGTGATCCAGTCGCCGAAACGGGCGCAGTCCATGGCGAAGGTGTCGCGCTCGCATTCGCCTTCGACCATCCATTGCGCCAGCATCAAGCCGACGCCGCCGCCCTGGCTGAAGCCTGCCATCACAGCACAAGCCGACCAGTAGTTGCGCATGCCCGGCACCGGTCCGACCAAGGGGTTGCCATCCGGGGCAAAGGTGAAGGGGCCGTGGATCACCGATTTCACCCCGGCGCGCTCCAGCGCGGGGAAGCGGCGATAGGCAAAGGCGATACTGTCCTCGATCTTGTCGAAATCATCCGGCAGCAGCTCGTGGCCGAATGTCCAGGGCGTGCCATCCACCGCCCAGGGTTTGCAGGGCTGTTCGTAGAACCCGATGCAGAGGCCGCGACCTTCCTGGCGCAGGTAGCTTTCGCCGGCGGGATCCATCACGTGTGGGTGTTCGCCGCCCGCATCGATGATGGCGGCGATTTCCGGCACCTCGTCGGTGACGATATACTGGTGCTCCATCGGGTGCAGCGGGAAGTAGACCCCGGCCATGGCGCCCACCTCGCGCGCCCAAAGCCCACCTGCGTTGACCACATGTTCGGCGTGGATGGTGCCCTTCTCGGTGACCACATCCCAGGTGCCATCGGGGCGCTGGTTGGTCTCGATGACCTTGCAATGGGTTTCGATACTGGCGCCGCCCATGCGCGCGGCCTTGGCATAGGCGTGGGTGGTGCCCGAAGGATCAAGGTGACCGTCCAGAGGATCATAAAGCGCGCCCAGGATACCGTCGGTATTGGTGATTTCCGACAGTTTCTTCACCTCTTCGGGGCCGATGATATCGGTTTCCAGCCCCATGAAGCGATGCTTGGCCCGCTCGGCTTTCAGCATGTCGAAACGTTCCTGGTTGTCGGCCAGGGTGATGCCGCCCACATGGTGCAGCCCGCAGGACATGCCGGTGATCTCTTCCAACTCGCGGTAGAGCTTGATCGTATAGCCCTGCAGCGCCGCCATATTGGTGTCGCCGTTGAGCGTGTGAAAGCCGCCCGCCGCATGCCAGGTAGAGCCCGAGGTCAGCTCGGACCGTTCGATCAGCATGACATCGGACCACCCCAGCTTGGTCAGGTGGTAGAGGACCGAACAGCCGACGACGCCGCCGCCGATGACCGCGACACGGGTTGTGGTTTGCATGACATTGCTCCCTGGCATTTCGCTTTGACCCCATTCTGGACAGAAGTGCACAGTAATCCAGTGGAAAAGCGACACCCCATGTCGCGGACAGGTCGCATGCGCAGTGGGCGATCAGTCTTCGGTGCGGAAGCGGCTGTTCTGAACGATCACGATTGCCAGCAGTGGCATCACCAGCGTCAGCACCGTGACGGTGATCAGGAGCGGCCCCAGCTGGCTGTAATCGGCTCCGGTGGTGACTGTACCGCTGGCGTCCTTCACCTCGCGCGTCACCACGAAGATCTGGTTGAGATATTTGGTCCCCAGGCTGGAGGCCGAAAGCGCCAGATTGGTGAAGGAGGCCATCACCGCAAAGAAGGTCGCCTTCAGGCCCGAAGGCGCGTTGCGCGCGATCCAGGCCAGCATCGGGATCATGGAAACCTGCCCCAGCGGCGATTCCACGGCCGTGTCCACCAGGGCGATAAAACGGGCATCGACGACACCATTCGTCATCGCTGCGGTCCATTCGTGTACCCCGTAGTAAAGCGCCAGATTGGGCAGGCTGAGGATGGCTTCGCTGATGGTCAGGAAGATCACGATCCAGGTGATCGAGTTGTTGGCCATCATTGGGCGCAGCACGATCATGCCCACGAGCGTCAGCAGCGAGGCGATCAGCGACAGCACCGAAAAGAACTGCGGATCGAAGCCCAGGACGTCGATCTCGAACCAGCCGGTGCCGGGGCCGCTCAGGGGTTTGGCGCGGTAGACGAAGATGATGATGGCGGTGCCGATCAGCGCGCGCGCCTGCGCCGGTGTCAGCACGGCAATCAACTGCCGCATCAGCACAAGCACGATGGCCATGGATCCGGCAAAGATCACCTCTTGCCCGTAGGCAAGATCACTGAGCCCGACACTGAGCGACAAGGCCACGAAGGCACCGCCACCGATGAAATACCACCAGTTCACCTCCACCGGATCCCGCGGCGGGTCCAGCCGCTGGCGGATCTCAGCCTGTGCCAATCCTTCACGGCGCAACGCCCTTGTTCGGCGCAATCGCTGCACAAGGGCCAGCGCCACGCCCGAGAGTGACAAGACCGGGACCAGCAGCGCCAGCATGTAGACATGGGCATAAAGCGCGCCTTTGTCGGCCTGGGGCAGCGCCTCGGCACCATCAAACAGCAGCACGTTGAAGGCCGCCGCCGCGCTGGATCCGCCGATCAGGGCCATGCGACCCAGGGTCTGCATGGTGGTATGGAGCGCGCGGGTCTCTTCCGCGGGCAGCTCGGCGCCGCTGCGATCCCGGTGCGGGACGGCCTCGACCGACATGGCATCGGCGACCACGTCCTGCAGTACGAAGCCGCAGGGCGCCAGGATGATTGCGGTCACATACCAGGCATTGACCGGCATCAGCGCCTGCATCATCTGCGGCAGGGTCAGAAGGGCGACAATGATGGCATAGCTGAGCGCCATCAGTGCAGCTCCCAGCAGGATCAGCAGGTATTTCCATCGCCAGATCAGATCGACGAGATGGCCGATCGGCATCTTCAGCGCCCAAGGGATCCCCACCCAGAACCCAAGCCCCGCCAGGAAAGCAGCAGGCAGGTCCAGGTATTCCTTGACGTAAAAGGCCCCCGCGACCGAGGTGATGCCCTGCGCGCCATAGGCGAAATAGATCAGGAGCGGCGGCAGGAAGGACCAGCGCATCTGCCGGGACAGATCCACCACAATGCTGTCGATCCATCGCCAGGCGCGGGTCATCCGTTCACTGTCCTCTCGCCGCTCTGATGTCCGTCTACGCCCCGGTTCATGCCAGCGGCCGGATCTTGAGACCGGTAAGCCGGTTGCCTTCGCGTGCCGTGACCTCAAAGCGGAAACCGTGGAAGGAGAAGACCTGGCCCACGGTCGGGATCATCTGCGCCTCGTGGATCACCAGGCCCGCGATGGTGTTGGCCTCCTCGTCGGGCAGGTTCCAGTCCGTTGCCCGGTTGAGGTCGCGGATGGTGGTGGCGCCATCGACCAGGAAATGACCGTCCTGGGTCTTCTTGGCGGGGGATTGCTCGGCCGGGTCGAATTCATCGGTGATCTCGCCGACGATCTCTTCCAGGATATCCTCAAGCGTGATCAGCCCCTGCAGGGCGCCGTATTCGTCGACCACCAGGGCAAAATGGCTGCGCATGCGCAGGAACTGCCGCATCTGCTCGTCCAATGTGGTGGTTTCCGGCACGAAATAGGGCGGCTTGGCCACCGAGGTGATCTGGAAATCGCGCAAGGCCGCCGCATCGCCGTCCGGCCCACCGATCTGAGCATACATGGTGCGCAACAGATCCTTGGCATGAACCACACCGATGATGTTTTCCTGCTCGTCCTTGAAGACGGGCAGGCGGGTATGGGGCGAGGTCAGGCATTGCTCCAGGATGGCTTGCGGGTCGGTATTGGCATCGATCATCTCGATGTTGGAGCGATGCAGCATGATCTCTTCGACAAAACGGTCCGACAGATCCAGCGCGCCCAGGATCCGGTCCCGGTCTTCCTTTTCCACCACCCCTTCAGAATGGCCAAGGTGCAGGGCACCGGCGATCTCTTCACGCACGGCCATGATGTGGCTGTTGGGGTCGATGCGCACGCCAAAGATACGCAGCACACCGCGCACCAATAGGCGCACCGCACCCACGACGGGGGCAAGCACCGTCACCAGAACGCCAATCACAGGGGCCACGGCAGAGGCGGCTTTTTCGGCGTTGGAAATGGCATAGGTCTTGGGCAGAACCTCGGCAAAGACCAGCACCAGAAGCGTCATGACCAATGTCGCCAGCGCCACGCCGCTTTCGCCAAGGGCACGGGTGAACAGCGCCGTGGCGAGAGAGGTCGCCAGAATGTTCACCAGGTTGTTGCCCAAGAGCACCGAGCCGATCAGCCGCTCGTTGTCTTCGGTGACGGCCAGCGCACGCTGCGCGCCGTGGGATCCCTTGTCGGCCTGGCTGCGCAGCTTCCCGCGCGAGGCTGCAGTCAGCGCCGTTTCGGAGCCGGAGAAGAACCCGGACAGGACCAGCAGCAGTACGATGGAGCCGGCGGTGAACCAGAAGGCACTGTCCAGCGTGAAGGGATCGGTTTCCATGTCAGGTTCCGTTTATCTAAGTGTCGTTTCGGTTATGGGGTGCCGACCGGTTTCGTTCAAGGGGGCGGGGCGCCAGTTGCGGTCGGGACCCTGCACTAGTCCTGATCCAGGCCGACCGGGCTTCGTGCAAGGGGGTGATGATCCAGGACCAATTCGCGGAGCCGGGCATCCAGCACATGGGTATAGATCTCGGTGGTTGCGATATCCGCATGTCCCAGAAGCGCCTGTATGGCGCGCAGGTCGGCACCATTGGCCAACAGGTGCGTGGCAAAGGCATGGCGCAGCGTGTGAGGGGTCACCTTGTCGGGTGCCACGCCGCCGGTGACGGCCAACTCCTTGATCAGCAGGTAGAACCGGTGCCGGGTCAGGTGGCCTGCCTTGCTGCGGGAGGGGAACAGGAAGCGCGACGGGCTGTGGCCCTTGGCTTCGGCGTCATCTTCTGCGGCGTCGCGTGCCTTCAGCCAGGCGGCCAGCGCATCGCGCGCCGGGGGCGACAGCGGCACCATGCGCTCCTTGCCGCCCTTGCCAAGCACCAAAAGCATGCGGGGATCGCCACGGGCGGCAGAGACCGGCAGCGAGACCAGCTCGCTCACCCGCATGCCGGTGGCATAGAGCAGCTCCATCAGGCAGGTGTTGCGCAAGCGATCCGCTGGCGTGCGGCCGGTCTGGCGCGCCGCATCCAGCAGGCGGTCGACTTCGATGACCTCCAGCGTCTTCGGCAGCGCCTTGCTGCGACCGGGCCCCTTGATCTGGATGGCCGGGTTGTCGTCGCGCCAGCCCTCCTCGAAGGCGAAGCGGAAGATCTGGCGGATCGCCGACAGGCGGCGGGCGCGGGTGGCGCGGGACAGGCCTTCGGCGTCACAGGTCACCAGGTAGGATTCGACCTGCTCCTGGGTCAGGCTGGCAAAGCCGGTGTCGCGCCGCTGCATCCACGCGGCCAGGTCCTTCAGGTCGCGCCCATAGGCCAACAGCGTATTGCGCGCGGCCCCCAGATCCGCCGCCTGCGCATCCAGAAACGTGGCGATCCAGGTCAGGTCATCCGGCGGGGCAGGCATGTCAGTGCCGCTCCAGCAGCATCAACTGCAAGGCGGCCCGGCGCGCGCTGTCTTCAAGCCCCAGGGTGCGAAAGGAGATCAGCGCGGCGGTCAGATCGCCAAGATTGCCCTCGGCCCCATGGGCAAAGAGGATCATGCTGCGAAGGATCGCCTCGCCCAGATGACCGGCATCCAAATGGTGGCGCAGCGACAGGGGCGCAATGGCCTGCTCCTGAAATCCGGCCGCGATTGCACGGGCCAGGTCCGACGGGGCCTGCTCCTGATCGGGGCGCCCCTGGGCAAGTGCCGCAAGAAACCGGTTCTCGGCGCTGTCGGACGGGGGCGTGCGGGCGGCCAGCTCATAGCTGGGCGCAAGCAGTCTTATGTGCCAGGCCCGTTCCGCCGCAGGGCCTTGCAGGCGGGTGCGGGACAGGTCGGCGGCAAAGAGATCGGCAAAGGCGACCTCGGTCCGAGAGTGTCTTGCCGCGGTCCAGGCCGCCTCTAGAGCCTTGCTCAGCGCGGTGCCAGTGGCGGGCGGCTGGCCATTGCCGCCCCGCAGGGCGGTCTCGAACTCCTGCAAGGCACGGACCCGGTCCCAAATCCCGCCCGAAGCGGCAGGTCTACGGGCGGTGAAAAGGCCCAGCAACTGGTTGGGGTTCAAGGCACCGATCCGGGTCAGGCGTTCTGCCGCTTCCAGCTGCGCCTTCCAGCCGGCGATATCCCGCAGGTCCGCAGCGGCAAAGACGCGCGCAAGCGGTGCCGTTGGAAGCCGTTCCCCGATGGCTTCGAACAGCCGGAAGGTCAGCGGATCCGGGGCGGCGGGCGCGGGCAGGAGCGGCGCCCCTTCAAAGATGTCCGGATTCAGAAACCGGTCCAGCACCGCAAGGCGCTCGGCTGGCAACAGCTCCAGCGCATGGGCGGATTCCAGCATCAGGGCGGCGGTTGGCCAATCCCCGCGTCGTGCAGCGCAGAACACGCGGGCGCCGTAGTCGGGCGCAAGATAGGGGCTGGCGGTCAGGGCAGCGCAGGCGCGATCCTCATCTCCGCTCAGCAGTGTTGCATCGAACCAGCGGGCAAATCGCGACGGGTTTTCCGTCGGCCCGGCCTGCTCTGCCAGGGCCTGGGCGGGGTCAATCGCACCAAGATCCATGAGCCGGTCAAGGCGCGCCAGCAAAATGGCGTCATCGCCGCCGGGCACGGGTCGGCTTTCGGACAGCAGCAGCGTAAACAGCAGTGATTGCATGGCGGGGCTGTTGCGCACCGGAACCTGGTCGATCAGGTGGGCAATTTCGTGCGGGTCGCTGCCGCGCCACAGATCGACCGGCAGGCCGGTGGCAGAGGGGGCCACCAGCCCGATGGGCGGCAGCAGGGCCTCAAGCGGGGCCACGGCGATTTCCGGCTGAGCGGCACTGCCTGCCACCGGCGGTTCCAGCAGCACGGTCTCGGGGATGGCCTGGGTGTCGGGCTGGCCCAGCCAATCGATCACGGTCAAAGGTTCTTCGGCCCGGGCCACGCCTGCAAGGAGACCCAGGCAGGCAGCCCCAGTCAGCAAGAGGTGCTGCCTAATCGGCATGCAGCACCACCGGCTTGCGAATCTCCTCGGTCGGGGCGCTGAAATCGGCGCCGAACCATGGGCCGACATAGGCATATGCCACCAGACCGATCGCGGCGAGGATGACGATGTAGAACAGATATTTGATCAAGCGCGCCATAGCGTCCCTGTTGCCTGCTTCTTTGTGTTTTGCTCAAGTTATATATGGCCTTTTTGATAATATCACGTCATTCACGGAAGAATGAGCGAAAAAGAGCAAACAGAAGAGACAGCGACGGTCGCGCCCGCTCCGGGGCGCCTCAACAAGACCGTCGTGATGGTGGGCATGATGGGTGCCGGCAAGACCGCCGTTGGGCGGGCCCTGGCCGCGCGTCTGGGGGTTCCGTTTCTCGACAGTGATCACGAGATCGAAGCCGCCGCCAATATGTCTATCCCCGAGATTTTCGCCCGCGACGGTGAGCCGTTCTTTCGCCAGAAGGAGCGCCAGGTGATTGCGCGCCTTCTGGAGGAGGAACGCGGGATCCTGTCCACGGGCGGTGGTGCCTTTCTGGCGGAAGAGAACCGCAGGCTGATTTCGCAACGGGGCGCCTCGGTCTGGCTTCAGGCGGATCTGGAGGTGCTGTGGAACCGGGTGCGCCATCGCGACACGCGGCCGCTGCTGCGCACCAAGGATCCCAAGGCAACGCTGCGCGACCTGTACGAGGCGCGGGTGCCGTTTTATGCCAAGGCCGACCTGACGGTGAAATCCGATGGCAAGGCCTCGATTGAAGAGATGGTCGATCGGGTGCTGAACGCCCTGAGGGAGCGACCGGATGTATTGGAGTGGAAGTGATGGAACGCGTGGTACATGTGCCCTTGGGGGATCGCGCCTATGATGTGGTGATCGGTCCCGGCCTGTTGCAGCAGGCGGGACAGCGGATCAAACCTCTGCTCAAACGTCCCCGGGTGGCGGTCCTGACCGATGAGACCGTCGCGGCATTGCACCTTGATACCCTGCGCGCGGGCCTGGCCGCGGAAGGCATCGAAATGGACGCCCTGGCGCTGCCGCCGGGCGAAAGCACCAAGGCCTGGCCGCAGTTCACCCGTGCGGTCGAGTGGCTGCTGGAAAAACGCGTAGAGCGCTCGGATGTCGTTGTGGCCTTTGGCGGCGGTGTGGTGGGCGACCTGGCCGGTTTCGCGGCTGCCGTGCTGCGGCGCGGGGTGCGGTTTGTGCAGATCCCGACATCGCTTCTGGCCCAGGTGGACAGCTCCGTCGGCGGTAAGACCGGCATCAATGCGCCCCAGGGCAAGAACCTGATCGGCGCCTTTCACCAGCCCTCGCTGGTCTTGGCCGATACCGAGGTTCTGGGCACGCTCACCGCCCGCGATTTCCTGGCCGGCTACGGCGAGGTGGTGAAATACGGGCTTCTGGGTGATGCGGAATTCTTCGACTGGCTGGAACAGCAGGGTCCGGCCCTGGCTGCCGGTGACATGGCCGCGCGGGTCGAAGCGGTGGCGCGCTCGGTGCAGATGAAGGCTGATATTGTGGAGCGGGACGAGACCGAACAGGGGGATCGCGCGCTGCTTAACCTGGGGCATACCTTCTGCCACGCATTCGAGGCGGCGACGGGCTATTCCGATCGGCTGCTGCATGGAGAAGGCGTGGCGATCGGCTGTGCGCTGGCGTTCGAACTGTCCTCGCGTCTGGGCCTGTGCAGCCAAGAAGACCCAAGCCGGGTGCGCGCGCATCTGAAGGCGATGGGCATGAAGGCGGATCTGGCCGATATTCCGGGCGATCTGCCGGGGGCAGAGGCGCTGTTGGACCTGATGGGGCAGGACAAGAAGGTGGTCGATGGCAAGATCAAGTTCATCCTGGCGCGCGGGATCGGCTCGGCTTTCGTGACATCGGATGTCCCGCGTGAGGCGGTCTTGTCTGTCCTGGAAGATGCCCTGGCTCTGCGCGCTGTCCCTGCCTGAAGGTTCACGTGGCCGGGGCCGTCAGCGGCCCTTGACCACCATCAGCTCGCCGATGTTTTCGGCCGTGATGTAGCCCGCAAGAGTGCCGGATTTTGTGACGACCTTCACCGCGGGGGCCCCGTGATGTAGGGCATCCAGCACGGTCTCCAGACCTGCGGTCAGCGGGACGGCTGGGATGTCGGTCTGCATGATCAGCGAGACCTGCTGCATGCGCGGCCTGTCCGTGGCCAGGGCCGAGAACAGATCGCTGCGGGTCACGAACCCCAAGGGGTGACCAGCGGGGTCCAGAACCGGAAATTCATGCTGGGTGGTGCGGATCACGGCGTTTGACGCGGTTTCCAGCGTGTCTTCGGGCGCAAGTGCTTCGAATCTGGTGATCATCGCATCGCGGGCCAGAAACTGGCGCGAGACGGCGCGCATGGCCACGTCCTGGTTTTCCGCATTGGCGGCAATGAAGACGAACCCGGCCACCAGCACCAGCACCGGATTGCCAGAGGTGAGGCCGAGATAGGCCAGGCCAATGGCGCAGATCTGCCCGGCGATGGAGGCGACGCGGGTGGCCTTCACCCGGTCCATGCCAAGGCAGAGCGCTGCGCGCAGCACCCGCCCGCCATCCATCGGAAAGGCAGGGATCAGGTTGAAGATCGCCAGGATCAGGTTCACCGCCGCAAGGCGACCAAGGAAATTCCAGATGGTGAAGGCCTGCGCCGGATCGGTCAGGCTTTCCAGCGTCCACTGACCTGCGCCGATCACCACCAGAATGGCCCAGATCGCGATATTGACCGCAGGGCCTGCAAAGGCCACCGCGATTTCATGCCAGGGGTTCGTGGGCATCCGCTCCAGCCGGGCGAGGCCGCCGATGGGCAGAAGGGTGATGTCCGGGGTGGCAATGCCATAGCGGCGCGCCATCAGCGCGTGTCCGAATTCATGCGCCAGCACGCAGGCAAAGAGCGCCAGCACGAAGGCGGTGTTCTCGATTGCGCCGGGCAGGCCCTGCTCTTGATAGGCGGAGATGCCGATCCAGGCCAGAAGCAGGAAGAAGGTGACATGGACCCTCACCTCGGAACCTAGCAGGCGACCTAGGGTGAAGGACCATGTCATGGGATCAATTCCTCAACAGAGGGGAAGGGGAGATCAGAACGGGATCTCGTCGTCGTCGATATTGTGGGAGGGGCCACCCTGGCCGCCGCCGAAGCCACCGCCGCCCTGTGGGCCGCTGTCGTAACCGCCCCCCTGCGAGCCACTGTCGTAGCCACCGCCACCATAGCCGCCGCCACCCTGGCCACCGCCTTCACCGCGGCCATCCAGCATGGTCAGGGTCGAGCCAAAGCCCTGCAGGACGACCTCGGTGGAATAGCGGTCCTGGCCGTTCTGATCCTGCCATTTACGGGTCTGCAGCTGGCCTTCGATATAGACCTTGGAGCCTTTGCGCAGGTACTGTTCGCAGACCCGCACCAGACCTTCGTTGAAGACGGCGACGCTGTGCCATTCGGTACGCTCACGGCGCTCGCCGGTGTTGCGGTCCTTCCAGGTTTCCGAGGTGGCGATGCGCAGGTTGCACACCTTGCCGCCGTTCTGAAAGGTCCGCACTTCGGGGTCGCGGCCCAGGTTGCCGATGAGGATGACTTTGTTGACTGAGCCGGCCATTTGGTCCTGTCCTTGTTCTTATCTGTGTTCTTATCCGATAGGCGCCGGGGCCGAGCCAGAGCGAATCTGACCCGGCGGCGCGTTGGCGTCACCCTACAGGCCCCCAAGCCGCGATGAAAGCAACCTTCTGGCAGGCGTCGGTGCGGATCTGTGGCATATCAATTGCTGGCCTCTCATCGGTCCTGCCGGGCGCAGATCTGCCGATCACAGCCAGATGGTTCCAATTCCCGGCAAATTGGCTATAGTCCGGCGCATAAAGAGCATGTTTTGTATAAATTGAGGCTGAGGAGTGTTTATGCCAAAGCTGAACGCGACCGGACAGGTATCACCCGGACAGGTATCACAGTGTCGGGCACTCAAAGCCCCCCGGTCGATCCCCTCTTTCATGCCCCGAACCACGGCCGGTGTTTCGATGGGCGTTTCTGCGGCGATGGTCGCGGCCTCTTTCGCCTTTTGTCTTCTTTTCGGGCAGGCGGCCCGGGCGGATATGTTCTCCACCAAGAACCAGCGCAGTCTTTTTGCCGCCCATACCCGGGTTCTGGATAGCCGTGCGGCGAAACAGTATGAGTATTCGTCGCGACTGAAACCGCCAACCTCTTACGGCGACGAGGCGGCCGGAAAGCTGCTCTATACCGGTAAATACCGGGGTGAATTCCTGCCCATGGCCCGTGCAGCCGCGCGCAAGCATGGGGTACCGGAAGGGCTGTTCCTGCGCCTGGTGCAACAGGAAAGCAACTGGGACCCGGAGGCAGAATCCCACAAGGGGGCCCTGGGGCTGGCACAGTTGATGCCGCAGACCGCCAAAACCCTGGGGGTGGATCCGACCGTTCCAGCGGAAAATCTGGATGGTGGTGCGCGGTATCTGGCGCGCCAGTTCCGCAAGTTCGGGTCCTGGCGGCTGGCGCTGGCGGCCTATAATGCCGGGCCGGAAGCGGTTCAGAAACACGGCGGCGTGCCCCCATACAGTGAAACCCAAAGTTATGTGAGAAACATCTGGGGCGGCTGATTTCCCGCCAGATTGGACCTGAGCGGAAGCGCTGTGGTGGCCACGCGTGGGCGGCAGGTTCACGGAGTGTTAAAAATAGTAAATGCCGCGTTAACTTCGATTCTTGGCCACGAAGTTGCCTGAATTGACTCTCAGAAAGCGGGCAGTTTCAGGAGGGCATAGGATGCGTGCACATAGCTTTGAAGATCGTCTCGACCGGATCGAATGGAAACCTTCCGCGGTGCCGACGCGTGAGATCGTAGACAGTGTGCTGGGTGCGGAGAACCGCCTGCGACCGCGCAGCGTGCTGAGCACTTTGGCCGGGGCGATCCTGGGCATCCTGATCGGGTTCGGCCTGCTGGGCATGGCCTCGCAGCAGTCGCCCTGGGGCCCTGAGAGCGGCACGCCGGGGCTGATCCTTGGAACGCTGTCGCTGGGCGGACTGGTGGTCTCGGTTGGTCTGGCGCTTTATGCCGCCTGCCGCAGCCAGAGCCACCCGCGACTGATGCAATTTGCCTCCATGAACCTGTTGATGATCGTGGTTCTGTTGCTCAGCTAAGGGGGATCCGGCGGCTGGTCGCATTTGGCTGAGTGGAATGGTCAGAAATTGCGTTTGATCAAGGTTTGACCTATGGGTTTGCTGGATCCTCCAGCCCATGACGCAAGAATCGAAAGTTCAGACCATGCCGCAGCAGCCGTTACGAAATCGGGCCGTAGGGGGCGTTGCCCTGTCGCTTGGGGTTCTGCTCCTTGGCGTACAGATGTCCTGGTCTGATGATCTGCCCAAGACCGGATTTGCGACGCTCGAGGCCTTGGGGGAGGCGCTGTTTCACGATCCCAACCTCTCGGCCAATCGCAGCCAATCCTGCGCAAGCTGCCATGACCCGGACTATGCGTTTACCGATCCGCGCCGGTTCGCGGATGGGGCCTTTTCTCTGGGGGATGATGGGCAATCGCTGGGCGATCGCAGTGCGCCCACAGCGAGCTACGCGGCATTTACTCCGCCGTTTCACCAGAGAGAGGATGGCGCCTGGGTGGGCGGCATGTTCTGGGACGGGCGCGCGGCCGGGCTTGCGGAACAGGCTGCGGGTCCGCCGCTCAATCCGATTGAGATGGGGTTGAAGGACGCGGCGGAAGCCGTTGCGCGCTTGGCCGAAAACCCGGATTATGTCGCGGGTTTTGACGCGCATTTCGGGGCAGGGGTGCTGGATGATCCGCAGGCGGGCTATCGCGCCATGACCGAGGCCATTGCCACCTTCGAACGCAGCCCCGTGTTTGCGCCTTTTGACAGCCGCTATGATCGCTTCCTGCGCGGCGAATTGGAGCTGACCAAAGAGGAAGAGCTGGGACGGCTGCTGTTCTTTTCCGCGCAATTCACCAACTGCAACCAGTGCCATCAACTGAGGCGCAGCGCGATTGATCCCAAAGAGACCTTCACCGATTACAGCTACCACAACATCGGGGTGCCGGAAAACATTCTGGGACGTGCTGAGAACGGTGTGCCGCCCGGCACCATCGACGAGGGGCTGTTTGCCAACCCGGCGGTGTCTGACCCCGCTGCGCGCGGCAAGTTCAAGACGCCGACCTTGCGCAATGTGGCGGTGACCGGCCCCTATATGCACAATGGGGTGTTTCAGGATCTGCGCACGGTGGTTGTCTTCTACAACCGCTACAACAGCAGATCCGACGCCGCCCAGATCAATCCCGAAACCGGTCAGCCCTGGGGGGAGATCCCGTTGGCAGAGACCCTGTCCACCAAAGAACTGACCCATGGTCCGGCGCTGGATGATCGCCGTATCGATGCGCTTGTGGCCTTTCTGAAGGCGCTGACAGACCAGCGTTACGAGGTCTACCTGGAGCCATAGAGGCCCACCGGGGGCAGAGACACCAGAAAACGGGCCAACGCGGGGGTCGTGCTGGCCCGTTATTCGTTCACTCGTTCATTGCCGGGGTCACTCGGCGGCGATCTTGATCACGGGGGTCATCCGCTCCAGCACTTCATCGCCGAGGTGACATTTGATCTGATGCCCGGCCTGCAGGTGGCGGACCGGCGGCACCTCGCGTTCGCATAGGCCCCCCGGCACTTCGGACTTCCAGCGGCAGCGTGTCTGGAACGGGCAGCCCGGCGGCGGGTTCATCGCGGAGGGGATGTCCCCTTCCAGGACGATATGCTCCTTCTCGACCGAGGTATCAGCGATGGGCACCGCGCTGAGCAGAGCCTCTGTGTAGGGGTGATAGGGCGGCGAGAAGACCTGATCGGTGTCGCCGAGTTCCACCACATGGCCCAGGTACATCACCATCACCCGGTCGGAGAGGTAGCGCACGATGGACAGATCGTGGCTGATGAACAAGAGTGTCGTCTTCTCGTTTCGCTGGATCTCCATCAGCAGATCCGTCACCGCCGCCTGTACCGAGACATCCAAGGCCGAGACGGGCTCATCCGCCACCACGATGCGTGCCCCACCCGCGAATGCACGGGCGATCCCGACGCGCTGTTTCTGCCCGCCCGACAGTTGCCGTGGCATCCGGTCGGCAAAGGCGCGCGGCAGTTTCACCAGGTCCAGAAGCTCCAGCATGCGGTTCTTGCGCTCGGCGTCGCTGTCACCGATCCCGAAAATCTCCAGCGCACGGGTGATCTGTCGCCCCACGGTCATCGAGGGGTTCAGCGTGTCAAAGGGGTTCTGGAACACCATCTGCACATCGGAAATGGTCTTGGTGTCGCGCGCCTCGATGGGGGTCTGTTCGATGTTCTGCCCATCCAGCAGGATTTCACCATCCGTTGCTGTTTCGAGCCCCATCAGAACCTTGGCAAAGGTGGATTTGCCGCAGCCAGACTCCCCCACGATGGCGAGGGTTTCGGATTCGCGGGCCTCGAACGACAGGGTCTCGTTGGCCTTCACCACCTTCCTGGCGCCGCCCCCGAAAAGGGCGTTGGCCGCCACCTCGTAGTATTTCTTCAGCTGATCCATCTTCAGGACCACCTTGCCGGGGGCGGTCTTTTCCTTCTGCTCCCCGACTGTGATTGGGGCATTCCAGTCGATCTCCTGGAACTTCAGGCAGCGGGTGGCGTGGCGATCATTGCCGGGCACATCGGCCATGGCGATATCGCCTGCATCGCAGCGCCCGGCCTCGAAATAATCGCAGCGCGGGCCGAAATTACATCCTTTGGGTCGTTCGTGGGGCAGGGGGAAGTTTCCGGGGATCGACACCAGCGGGCGCGCGTTCTTATCGGCGCCCGGCAGCGGGATCGAGCGGAACAGCGCCTGAGTGTAGGGGTGCTGCATCTCGTCGAAGACATCCTCGATGCTGCCGCGCTCCACCGCCTCGCCGGAATACATCACGCAAAGCCGGTCGCAGGTTTCCAGAACCAGGCCCAGGTTGTGGCTGATGAACAGCATCGAGGTGCCGTATTTCTTGCCCAGATCCTTGACCAGTTCGACCACGGCGGCCTCTACCGTCACATCCAGCGCGGTGGTGGGTTCATCCAGGATCAACAGCGCCGGTTTCGACATCAAGGCCATGGCGATCACGATCCGCTGCTGCTGGCCGCCCGACAGCTGGTGCGGGTAGCTGTTCAGCATGCGCTCGGGATCGGGCAGGCGCACGTCGGTGACCACCTCAAGGGCGCGTTTGTAGGCTTCATCCTCGCTGACGCCCTCGTGGATCATCGGCACTTCCATCAGCTGCTTGCCGATCTTCATCGCCGGGTTGAGGCTGGCCATCGGTTCCTGATAGATCATCGCGATCTCGTTGCCGCGAATGTCGCGCAACTCCTCGACGCTCATCTCGCCCAGATCGCGGCCCTTGAACTTGATCGACCCGCCCACGATGCGGCCGTTCTTGCCCAGATCCTGCATCACCCCAAGGGCAACGGTGGATTTGCCGCAGCCAGACTCGCCCACAAGGCCGACCGCCTCGCCGGGCATGACGGAGACGGAGAAATCCATCACCGCAGGGATTTCGCGCAGCCGCGTGAAGAAGGAGATCGACAGGCGGTCGATTTCCAGGATGGGGCCGTCGGAGTATTCAAGCTTGCTCATGTCATCAATCCCTCAGGCTTTCTTCACGCAACCCGTCCGCCAGCAGGTTCAGCCCCAGAACGAGGCTCAAGAGCGCAATGGCGGGCGGCAGGGCCGGGTGCAGGTAGACCGACAGAAGCTTGCGCCCCTCGTTGATGGTCGACCCCCAGTCGGGGCTTTCGGGCGGCAGGCCAAGGCCGAAGAAGCCCAGGGTTCCAAGCAGGATGGTGGTATAACCGATGCGCAGGCAGAAATCGACGATCAGCGGCCCGCGCGCATTGGGCAGCACCTCCCAAAGCATGATGTACCAGGGGCGCTCTCCGCGGGTCTGCGCAGCGGCCACGTAATCGCGCGTCTTGATGTCCATGGTCAGCCCCCGCACGATGCGGAACACGGTGGGGGAATTCACAAAGACCACCGAGACAAAGACCACAAGGATCCCGCCCGGAACATCAAAGAAATCAAGCGGCCAGACGTCGATCTTGGAGCCCGCCGCGTTGATCAGGCACATATACATCAGGAACAGCGGCACCAGAACCACGGCCAGGATCATGAGGTTCTTCTGTGGTTGGGTCCGATAGCGGGCGTTCAGCAGCACGCCAAAGAACACCATCGGGAAGGCAAAGAGCACCACCGCCATATACTGCGGCAGGCCGGTCGCCACGATTTCCGGCGTCACCAGCAGGTAGAACAACAGGATTACCGGGAAGGCGAGGATCAGGTTGGCAAGGAAGGACAGGAAGGTATCAAGTTTGCCGCCATAGTATCCCGCAGGCAGGCCAAGGGTGATCCCCACCATGAAGGCAAAGATTGTCGCAAGCGGCGCGATCTTCACCACCTCCCAGGCGCCTTTGACCATGCGGCTGAAGACATCGCGGGCAAGGTTATCCCCGCCCAACAGATACCAGGCGAAATCGCCTTCCTCGGCGCCGCGCAGCGGCGTGCCGGGGGCCTTGTTCTTCATGCCGGAAGCCTGCGCCAGGGGATCATGGGTGATGATCATGTCAAAGGCGCCGAAGATGCCGGTGAAGACCCAGAACATGACAAGGCCAAAGCCGATCATGCCGATGGGGCTGTCGAACAGTTTGCCATAAAGGCCAAGGCGGCGTTTGAAACTGATCGAGAGGGTGAAGAGCAGGATCAAGGCGATCCAGACCGGCAGCATCCGCTGCGCAAGCGCGCCGATGATGCCGGCACCCGTGCCCATGAACAGGCCCAGCACAATATAGGCCAGCAAGATAACGGCCGAGGCCAGGAAGGTGACGCGCACGGCGAGGGCAGCCAGCCCTTGCGGGCCAGCCGACAGGCTGAGCGTGCCGCCGACGTTGGTGATGGAGCGATCCTCTGGCGTCACGGCGCCGATGAGGATCCAAATTAGGATCGAAATGGCCAGCAGTCCCAAGGCCGCAAACAGAAGCGGGTTGAGAAAGGCGATCGATCCGGTCCAGCTGAGGGGGTCCATTGTCTTTCTCCGTCTTCAGGAAATGCGAATGCGCGGGTTGAGGTACACATAGCCGATGTCTGAAATCAGCTGCGTGATCAGCACCACGAGAACGGAGACGACCGACACGCCCAGGAGGAGTTCGATGTCGTTGTTGCCCGCCGCCTGCACCAGCGTCCAGCCAAAGCCCTTGTAGTTGAACAGGGTCTCGACGATCACCACGCCGTTCAAAAGCCAGGGAAACTGCAGCATGATCACGGTGAAGGGCGCGATCAGCGCGTTGCGCAGGGCGTGTTTCATCACAATGTTCGGGAAGCTCACACCCTTAAGACGCGCGGTACGGATGTATTGCGCCGTCATCACCTCGGTCATCGAGGCGCGTGTCATCCGCGCGATATAGCCCATGCCGTAAAGGGCGATGGTCAGCACCGGCAGCAGGAAGTTTTCAATGTTCGGGCTTTCCATGGCGCTGGTCGCGGTGCCCTTGAACCATTTGAGGCCGACGGCAGAGGATGAAAAGATCGCGATGAACAGGACGCCCGAGACATATTCGGGCGTGGCGGTCGTGGTGATGGCAAAGGTCGACAGGGTCCGGTCGGTGGCAGATCCTTCTTTCATCCCGGCCAGAACGCCGAGGATCAGCGCCGACGGCACCATGACCACCATCACCCAGAACATCAGGGTGCCGGTCAGCGACAGGCGGGTGGCGACGATGGAGCTGACCTCATCCTTGAACACGGTGGAATAGCCCCAGTAGCCTTGCAGGATGCCACAAAACCGCGGCGCTTCGGCCGGGTCCATCCCCGGTGTGATGCAGCGCCCGGTGACGGTGCCATCCTCGGCCACATGCTGATAGGAGGGCGCAACACCGATCCACTCCATGTATTTCTTCGGCGTGGATTGCAGGTAGCCGCCCTTTTCCAGCCAGCTGGCGACCGCCTCGTCCGACATGCGGAAATTGCCTTGGGTCTTGGCCAGTTTTTCTAGGTTCGGATAGAGGTTCGTCATGAAGAACACGACGAATGTCAGACACAGAGCGGTCAGGATCATGACCCCGACACGTCTGAGGATAAACAGTCCCATGGATGCCCCCGTTGGTGGCTATGCGCCTGGTACGTTGCCATGCGCTTGCTTGCGGGGCGCGGCTGCGCCCAGGTATTGGCTGTGGCCCGGAAGTCGCGGTGGTATGCGTCCAGCAGAAGCGGGCCGCGCGTCATTCGCGCGGCCCGGGTAGGGGGCTTAGGCCTTAAGCGCCCATTTGTAGATCTGCGGCAGATCGGCGATGTGCTTGTCGACACCCACCAGATTGTCCCGGTGGTGACGCATCGCCGTGCGCCAGTAGGGCTGGATGGTGACACCCTCGTCGATCATGATCGCCTGCAGCTTGCCCATCACCGCGCGGCGCTTGTCGGCGTCGGCGATCGAGTTGGCCTCGGCCAGCAGCGCGTCGAACTCGGCATTGGCAAAGCCGCTTTCGTTCCAGGCCTCGCCCGAGCGGTAGGCCAGCGCCAGAACCTGGGTGCCCAGGGGGCGGTGGTTCCAGTTGGTCGAGGAGAACGGATATTTCGCCCAGTCGTTCCAGAAGGTGGAACCCGGCAGGATGGTCCGCTTGACGTTGATGCCGGCATCACGCAGCTGGGCCGCCACCGCATCGGTGGTGTTACGGCGCCAGTCGTCGTCGATCGACAGAAGCTCGTGCTCGTAATCGCCCATGCCCGCTTCATCCATCAGGGCCTTGGCCTTGGCCGGATCAAACGGGATACGGGTGACGCTTGGGTCATGCTCGGGGTGCATCGGACCGACGTGGCAGTTGTCGGCGGGGATGCCGTAGCCGGACATGCCCAGTTCCAGGCAGACGCTGTTGTCCACGGCCATGGCCAGCGCCTGACGCACACGCTTGTCCGCGTAGGGCTTCATACCGTTCACTTCGGCCTGCTGGTTGGGGCGGATCACGATGGTAAAGCCCGAGGGGATTTCCGAGCGGGTCAGGCCGAGACCGTCGAAGATATCGACGTATTCGCCCACCGACTCCCAGTTCATGTCGATCTCTTCGGCCTCAAAGGCGGCCAGGAAGGCAGCCGGGTCGGTGCCGTAGTCGATGAATTCGATCCGGTCCAGATGGCCGCCCTTGCCTGCGGCATAACCCCACCAGTCATGACCTTCGTTGCGCACAAGGACGCCCTTGACGCCCACTTCCATGCTTTCGGGCAGCATGTAGCCGGTGCCGATCGGGTTCTCCAGCATGGTGGCCGCATCGTGGCTGGCGTGGGTGATCGCCGCTGGATAGTCGGCCATGCCGGGAATGATGGTGATGTCCGGAGTGTTGGTCTTCAGCAGCACCGTATGGCTGTCCACCACGGTGATGGCGCCATCGGCGGCCTTGCCGGTATCCGCGTCGATCAACGAAGCCATCCGACCGGCCATCGAATTGCCTTCGACGCTCTTGTCGCACCAGCCGGTGATGTTGCGCGCCACGTCCTCGGCGGTGAAGTCGTCACCGTTGTTCCACTTGACGCCCTTGCGCACATTCAGCGTGTATTCGGTGGCGTCGTCATTGGCGCTCCAGCTTTCCAGCAGCATCGGGCCGAAGGAGCCGTCGCTGTTGTACTCGACCAGATATTCCAGCCAGCCTGCGGTGAAGGTCGCAATCTGGGTCCAGTCAAAGGTCCGCGGATCCTTCAGCGCCCGCACTTCCATCTGCATGCGCAGGGTACCGCCCTTTTGCGCGTGGCCGTCGGCACGGGCCGGGCTGGACATGCCAATCAAACCGTAGGCCGCCGCGGCGCTGACGCCCAGGGCCGTGGTACGCGCCAGAAACTCACGCCGGTCCAGCTTGCCGGATTTCACTTCCTCAGCGTGCATCTGGGCCGCCCAATGGAGCGGCGCTGCTGTGGTGGTTTTGGTAGTCATGCGGATCTCCCTATTGCACCGGTCGAGGCTTAAGCCTGCTTTGCGTTGGCGATTATTGGGCCCGGAATTTCGTCCGGAATGGTGCTTAGCTATGTATATCGCCGTTTAACGCAACCATTCGGCATCATATCCCCTGTCAGGTCAATGCACAGATTCGGCGGAATGTGGTCAAAAAGCGACGTTTTTGGCGTCGCATTCCGATCTTGGCGTGATCCTCACCGGCGGAACTGGGCAGAAGTGCCCAGTATTGCGAGATAACACATATCCATAACCCGTATCCGGCGGCGGGATAACGCGCTGGCGCGCGGGAGTTGAAGCTGATTCTATGTGCTACCCGGGCAGGTCGGCCAGCCGCGCCGCCTTGCGCAATTTGCTAGGAGTCTCACCGGTGTGCTGGGTGATGAAGCGGGTGAAATAGGCGGCGCTGCCAAAGCCGAGTTGCACCGCGATGTCTCGCATCGGCAGATCGCTTGAGATCAGAAGGGTGCGGGCCGCGTGCAACTGGCGTTCGGTCAGCAAAGCGGCGGCAGTCTTGCCGGTTTCCGATTTGCAGACACGGGTAAGATGGGTCGGCGTCACCTGCAGCGCGGCAGCATGGTCGGCCATATTGGTGGGCTCGTCGAAAAACGAGACAACACGTTTGCAATAGGCCTGTGACAGACGCCGTGCCGCGCTCAGTTTCGGCGGCGGCAGCGGACCCGAGGGGGGCTGGCGACGCAGGTGGATGCTGATCAGATCGGTTTGCGCCTGCATGGCGCGCCGCCAGAGTGCCGGATGCGTGGTCTGCTCTACCGAGATTTCTTCTAGAAGACTGTTGAGGCGGGCCTGATCACGGGCTTCCTTGACCTTCACATGCATGGGATCGGAGGGCATCGAGACCGGAGTGTTTGCCGGAACCATCAACGCCTGGCCAAGACAGTGGCGCCCGAATTCAACCGACCACAAGTGACCGGCCGGAAAAAACAGAGCGTTATGGGCGCCAAATCCGCGTTGATGGCCGTCCATCAGGCAGCGTCCCTGACCGCGCGTGATCCAGATGAGCACGTGTTCCTTGCGGTCATGCGCCAATTCAGTCTGCCATGTGCCGTCCATAGCAAGGCGCGCAAGCGGAGAAACGCAGAGGTCCTCGGATGGTGTGGGATCGAAGGGCATTGAGGTGCCAGTTATTGAAAATTTTATGATCACAACTGTCCAACATGATTGCGATTCGTTCAAGTGCCGACAGAATCACGATAAAGACAGAAGTGCTGCGGGTTGAGCCTATCGCCTTGTTAAGAAAAATAGAAAAGTTGCTCAGCCCTGGGGGGTGACGGCCTGCCAGCCGGACATCCGGGCGCGGAACCAGGTGCGCTGTCTTTTTGCGAAACGGCGTGTGGCGATTGCAGCCTGCTCCTTGGCCTGCTCCAGCGACATCTGTCCCTCCACATGGGCCATCAGCTCGGGAACGCCGATGGCCTTGCAGGATGGTAGCGCGGGATCATAGCGGTCGCGCATGGCCTCCACCTCGTCCAGCGCGCCCTCGGCGATCATCAGGTCGAAGCGTCGCCGGATCCGCGCCTCCAGCCAGGCCTTGTCACTGTTCAGCACCAGGGCCGTGCAGGCGCTGAGCGGCAGCGGCGGGGGCGGGGTGTCGTCCTGCCATTCGGCAAGCGGACGCCCGGTTGCAACCAGGACCTCCCAGGCCCGCTGCACCCGTGCGCGATTGTTGAGGTCGATCCGCGCTGCGGTGGCCGGATCCAGGGCCCCTGTCAGGGCTGCAAGAGACAGGGAATCGCCTTGCGCGCGCACCTCGGACGGGGTTGCCGGGATCTCGGCCATGCCTTCGGTCAGGGCAGCAAAGTACAGCCCGGTGCCGCCGACGATAATGGGGCGTTCCGGGCCTTTCAGCAGCGGCAGCACCTCGCGCAGCCAATGACCGGCGGAATAACTCTGATCATAGGCCACATGCCCATAAAGCCGGTGTGGCGCGCGGGCCTCTTCCTCTACCGAGGGGCGCGCGGTGATGATACGCCAGCAATCGAACACCTGGCTGGCATCCGCATTCACCACAACCCCGCCCTGTTTTTCAGCGATTTCAAGCGCCAAGGCGGATTTGCCGGAGGCCGTCGGGCCTGCGATCAGGACCGGCTTGTCGGGGTCAATGGTCAGTTCTGTCATGCGTCCCGGATCCCGGCCTTGAAGATTTGTTGTATTCCGGGGAAGAAAAGGCGCCTGGCCTGCATTGATCCTGCCGGTGATTTGCTTCATTTTGCGCCGCAAACTAACCCCGTCATATTCCGGAGCGCAACATGCCCCTAGAAAACGATACACCGGCCGCCCCTTCGGCCGTGGCCTATAAACGTGTCATGCTGAAGATCTCGGGAGAGGCCCTGATGGGGGATCAGGGGTTCGGTCTGCACCCGCCCACGGTTCAGCGCATCGCTCAGGAGGTGAAGTCGGTCCACGACATGGGGGTGGAGATCTGCATGGTCATCGGCGGCGGCAATATCTTTCGCGGCCTGTCCGGTGCTGCCCAGGGCATGGAACGCACCACCGCCGATTACATGGGGATGCTCGCCACCGTGATGAACGCCCTCGGCATGCAGGCAGCCCTCGAAGGCCTGGGTGTCTATACCCGGGTGATCTCGGCCATTCCGATGGACCAGGTTTGCGAGCCCTACATTCGTCGCCGCGCCGTGCGCCACCTGGAAAAGAAACGGGTCTGCATCTTTGCCGCGGGCACCGGCAACCCCTATTTCACCACTGATACGGCGGCGACCCTGCGCGCCAACGAGATGGGCTGCGAGGCGATCTTCAAGGGTACCAAGGTGGATGGTGTCTATGACAAGGACCCGGTCAAGTTCGAGGATGCCAAACGCTATGACACCGTCAGCTACGACGATGTGCTGGCCAATCGCCTGGGCGTGATGGATGCCTCGGCGATTGCGCTGGCGCGCGACAACAGCCTGCCGATCATCGTCTTCTCGCTGGACGAACCGGGCGGCTTCCGCGGCATCCTTGCCGGTGAGGGCACCTACACCAAGGTTCAGGGCTGATCGGCACCGGTTGAGATTGGTAGAATGGTCGGCGCGCTCCTGCATGGGGGCGCGCTTTTCCTTTGCAGGGCAGACCTATCGGCGGTTTCGGGCCAAGATTGCTATACAATCTTGCGCCAATCGCTTATGAGCGGTGTAAAGACCGCCTCAAGTCAGGGGAGAGAGCAGAATGTCTGATGATTTTGAACTGGATACCGACGATCTGAAACGCCGTATGGATGGCGCCATGACCAACCTGCGCTCGGAATTTGCCTCCTTGCGCACCGGGCGTGGCTCCGCCTCGATGCTGGAGCCGGTGATGGTGGATGCCTATGGCTCGATGACACCGATCAACCAGGTGGGCACCGTCAACGTACCGGAACCGCGCATGGTCACCATCAACGTCTGGGACAAGTCGCTGGTGGGCAAGGTGGAAAAGGCGATCCGGGAATCCGGCCTTGGCATCAACCCGCAGCTCAATGGCACCATCATCATGCTGCCGATCCCCGAGCTGAACGAGGAACGCCGCCGCGAGCTGAGCAAGGTCGCCGGTCAATACGCCGAACATGCCCGCGTGTCGGTGCGCAACGTGCGCCGCGATGGCATGGACCAGATCAAGAAAGCCAAGGCAGACGGCATGTCCGAGGACGACCAGAAGTTCTGGGAAACCGAAGTGCAGGATCTGACCGACAAGATGATCAAGGCGGTTGATGACGCGCTGGAAACGAAGCAAGCCGAAATCATGCAGGTCTGACCAAGGACATGGCCGAACAGACGGACACGGCGCCCGACGGGAGCGCTTTGGGTCAGGGCGCACATCAGGGCCCGCGCCATGTCGCCATCATCATGGATGGCAATGGTCGCTGGGCGCAGTCGCGCGGGCGTCCGCGTCTGTTTGGCCATCACGCGGGGGCCAAACGCGTCCGTGAAATCGTCGAATGCTGCCCCAGCCTTGGGATCAAGTATCTGACGATATTCGCCTTTTCGACCGAGAACTGGAAACGGACCCAGGTCGAGGTCGCGGGCCTCATGAGCCTGTTTCGCCGCTATATCTCAAAAGAGATGAAGGCCCTTGCCGCCAAGAATGTGCGGGTGCGCTTCATCGGGGACCGGGTGCGTCTGGATGCCAAGCTGATCCAGCTGATGGATCAGCTGGAAACCGAGACGGCTCAGAATGACGGCACCCATCTGACCATCGCGCTGAACTATGGCGGCCGTGACGAGGTCGCCCGCGCCACCAAGCGCCTGGCGCAGGATGTGGCAGCGGGCAAGCTGTCGCCCGATGATGTGGACGAGGAAACCCTGCCGAAATACCTCGATACCCATGTGCTGCCGGATCCCGATCTTGTGATCCGCACCAGTGGCGAGGCACGGATTTCCAACTTTCTGCTCTGGCAGTCTGCCTATGCGGAATATGAATTCATCGACACGCTCTGGCCCGATTTCACAGCCGAGGAACTGGGCCGGTTGTGCCGACAGTATGGAACCCGGGATCGCCGGTTTGGCGCGGTGAAGACATGAGCGCGGGACGCTGGTCTGATCTGTTGCCGCGCCTGTTGTCGGCCATCGTCATGCTGGTTGTTGGCGCTGTCGAGATCTGGTTGGGCGGTATCTGGTTTGCGGTCCTGATCGCGGCGGCCTCTGGCGGGATGGTCTGGGAGTTGGTTCGGATGCTGCGCCCCGATGAGCCCGCTCAGGCCATGCAATTGGGTGTCATGTCGGCCGTTGCGGTGCTTGTCGCGACGCAGCTGCCACCGGTCTGGATCGGGCCGGTGTTGGTCTCTCCGGTCCTGTCGGGGCTGTTTCAGATGCCTGCTGCGGCGCGGGTGCGATACGGGCTGTTCTCGCTCTGGGTTCTCTGTGCTGGGTTTGCCTTTGTGTGGCTGCGCAACGAAATGGGACTGGCCTGGATCCTGTGGGTGATCGGTGTGGTGGTGGTGACCGATATCGCCGGCTACTTCGCGGGCAAGATCATCGGCGGGCCAAAACTGTGGCCGCGCGTCAGCCCCAAGAAAACCTGGTCGGGCAGTTCCGCGGGCTGGGTGGCTGCGGCTGTGACCGGCGGGTTGTTTGCCGCGTCGCTGGGATTGGCCCCGCTGGTGGCGGTGCTCCTGTCGGTTGCGACCTCGATGGCCAGTCAGGCCGGAGACATTGCCGAAAGCGCCCTGAAGCGGCAGGTCGGCGTGAAAGATTCCAGCGCGTTGATCCCCGGCCATGGCGGCTTGCTGGACCGTTTCGACGGGATGCTCGGGGCGGCTGCGGCCTTCCTGATCTATGTGACTTTTCTGGGATAGCCTTGTAGGGCAGGACCATGCGTAAAATCTCTATCTTCGGGGCCACCGGCTCGATCGGTCAGAACACCATTGACCTTATCCGGCGCGATCTGCGCCACTATGATGTTGTGGCCCTGACCGGGGGCGCCAATATCGCGCAACTGGCCAGGGATGCCATTGCGCTGAAGGCCGATGTGGCGGTCACCGCCTATGAGGATCGCTTGGAGGATCTGCGCACGGCGCTTGAGGGCAGCGAAGTCGAAGCCGCCGCAGGCGAGGCGGCGCTGATCGAGGCCGCGGCCCGCCCGGCAGACTGGGTGATGTCGGCGATTGTCGGAGCGGCCGGGCTGGCGCCGGGGCTGACCTCGCTGGAACAGGGGGCGACGCTGGCGCTGGCCAACAAGGAATCGCTGGTCTGCGCCGGGGAACTCTTGATGCGCACGGCGCTGAAACACGGCGCGCGGCTATTGCCCGTGGACAGCGAGCATTCGGCGATCTTCCAGGCGCTGGTCGGGGAAGAGACATCGGCTGTTGAACGGATTGTGATCACCGCGTCAGGTGGCGCCTTTCGCGACTGGCCGGTGGAAGAACTGGCGAAGGCGACCCTGGCCGAGGCCTCATCGCATCCCAATTGGGACATGGGGCAGAGGATCACCATCGACAGCGCCTCGATGTTCAACAAGGCGCTTGAGGTGATCGAGGTGAAGGAGTTCTTCGGCGTCACCCCCGATCAGATCGAGGTGCTGGTGCATCCGCAATCTCTGGTGCATGCGCTGGTGGGCTTTCGCGATGGCGCGCTGATGGCCCATCTTGGCGCCCCGGATATGCGCCATGCCATTGGTTATGCACTGAATTGGCCAAGCCGCAAGGAGCTGCCGGTGGCGCGTCTCGATCTGGCCGAGATCGGCCAGCTGGAGTTTCGCAGCCCCGATCCGATCCGCTATCCGGCCTTGACGCAGGCCTATGCGGTGATGGAGCGCGGCGGGCTGATGGGAGCGGCCTTCAACGGGGCCAAGGAACGGGCGCTGGATCTCTTCATCGAGGGGCGGATCGGTTTCACGCAAATGGCCGAGATCACCGAGACGGTTCTGGAGCGGTTGGGGGCACAAAACGGCCTTATTGAATCCGCAATGACCCTTGATAACGTCACCGAGGTTGACCATCTCGCCCGTCAAGAGGCCACGCGCGCCGCAGCAGAACGTACATAAGGAAAGACCTTGGATATCGTATCACTTCTCCCGCAGTTTGGCGGCTTTCTCTATGTTGTGGCCAGTTTCGTGGTGGCGCTGTCGGTGATCGTGGCGGTGCATGAATACGGCCACTACATCGTTGGCCGCTGGTCGGGCATCCATGCGGAGGTCTTCTCGCTTGGCTTCGGGCCGGTGCTGTGGAGCCGGGTCGACAAACGCGGTACCCGCTGGCAGATCGCACTCTTGCCCTTTGGGGGCTACGTGAAATTCCTGGGCGATGCGGATGCGGCTTCGGGGAAGGACACCGCCGCGATGGCCGCGGCGGCGGAGGATCCCGCGCGCCTGCGTCAGACCATGCATGGGGCTCCGCTATGGGCGCGCGCCGGAACTGTCGCTGCGGGCCCAGTGTTCAATTTCGTGATGTCCGTGGTGATCTTCTCGGCTCTGGCGATGACTGCGGGAACGGTCCGCGATCCGCTGACCATCGGGAAGCTGGTAGAGCTGCCCGGGATTGAGAACGGGCTGCGCGAAGGCGACGAGCTGATCGCCATCGAAGGGGTCGAAATCCCCTCCGACAGCGCCAGCATGTCCTGGAACGCCTTCCGCGAACAGCTACCCGCCGTGCAGCCGATGTCCTATGAGGTGCGCCGCGACGGCAAGCTCATGACGGTTGAGGGGCCGTTCCTGTCGCCGCCCCATGTTCTGGCCGTGGCGCCGCGCAGTGCGGCCTCTGATGCCGGGCTGGAACCGGGGGATGTGATCACGGCAGTGGATGATGCGCCGATTTTCTCCTTTGACCAGTTGAAGGTTGCGGTGGAGCAGGCCGATGGTCGCGCGCTGTCGCTTGATGTGTGGCGGTCGGGCCAGCAGCTGGAACTGACGCTGGCACCGCGCCGTACCGATGAACCCCAGGCCGATGGCAGCTTTGCAAGCCGCTGGCGGATCGGTGTGGTTGGCGGCCAGGCCTTTGAACCGGCGACCGAGGTTGCCGGGCTGGCAGAGTCCCTTGGGGCCGGTGTGTCGCAGGTCTGGTCGGTGATCGACATGTCGATCTCGGGTCTGACCCATATGATCACCGGGGCGATCAGCACCTGTAACCTGTCCGGACCGATCGGCATTGCGGAAACCTCGGGGGCGATGGCCAGCCAGGGCGCCGAGAGCTTCATCCGCTTCATCGCGGTGTTGTCAACCGCCGTGGGGCTGCTGAACCTGTTTCCCGTGCCTGCGCTGGATGGCGGTCATCTGGTGTTCTACGCCTATGAGGCCGTATCGGGGCGCCCGCCGAGCGATGCGGTGATGCGGATCCTGATGACGGTTGGCATTGCTGTGATTCTGTCCCTGATGCTGTTTGCCCTGGGTAATGATATCTTCTGTTAAGTTTTAGCTAATCGGTTTGGCGGAGCTGTGGCGCTGCCAAACTGTTGCCGCATTCCCGGGTTAACTCTTTCGCAATACGGGACGTCAGCGCTGCTGACAGGAGTGGAAAGGGAAACCCAATGCACGGCATTCTGACAATGGACCATGGTCTGGGTCTTCTGATGCGGTTGAACTGGGACCGACTGTTGTCGGTGGTGGCGATCTTCCTGGCGCTGACTGTCGGAGCCTGGCTCGGCTCCCTGTGAGGAAGCCGCCTGTTCGGCATTTCAATTCCGGCTCGGTGTTCCATTTCCGGCTGTATCACGGCCAATGGCAAGTGGGGCTTGCCAGAATGACCTCTGACTTTCCTTACCTTTTGGCCGGTTCACGCCTCAGGATGCTTTCTACGTTTTGACAATGGCCTGCAAACCCGATACGCACGATTGAAAGCTGCTTATAAAAATCGGGTTAAGACTGATGGTTCGGGGGAAAGTCGCAGGCACATCCTGCGGTGTGCGCACAAAGCGCACCAATATACTGTATAGAAGCGTTTCTGCAGCCGTTCTGGCTGTTGCCGTCGGGTTTGCCCTGACACCCACCTTTGCTGCGGCTCAGAGCTATCGGTTCAATGCCGTCCAGGTGGAGGGAAATCAGCGCATTCAAACCGACACGATTGTGGCCTATGCCGGGCTGGAGCGCGGCAAGGCCGTGAGCGCCGGGCAGTTGAACGATGCCTATCAGCGCATTCTGGCCAGCGGCGTGTTCGAGTCGGTGGATCTGGTGCCGCGCGGCAATACCCTGGTCATCAAGGTCACGGAATTCCCGACCATCAGCCGGATCAGTTTCGAGGGCAACCGACGGATCAAGGATGAGCAGCTGGAAGAGCTGATCGAGTCCGCGCCGCGTCGGGTCTTCAGTGCCGCTCAGGCAGAGGCCGATGCGGAAGTGATCGCCGCCGCCTATGGCGCCCAGGGTCGTCTGGCCTCTCGGGTGACGCCCCGGATCATCCGCCGCAGCGACAACCGTGTCGATCTGGTATTCGAGATTACAGAAGGCGATACCATCGAGGTGGAGCGGGTCTCCTTTGTTGGCAACAAGGTCTATTCGGATCACCGCCTGCGTCGGGTTCTCGAGACCAAGCAGGCGGGGCTGCTGCGCACCTTCATCAACAAGGATACATTGATTGAGGACCGCCTTCAGTTCGACCGCCAGGTGCTGCGTGATTTCTACCTGTCCCGTGGATATGTGGATTTCAACATCAACAGCACCAATGCCGAAGTGACCCAGGAACGGGATGCTGTCTATCTGGTGGTGGATATCACCGAGGGCCAGCAGTTCCGGTTCGGGAACATCACGGTCACCAGCGAGATTGCCGAAGCGGATCCGGATCTGTATTTCTCGGTCCTCAAGATCAAGCCAGGGGTGATCTATTCGCCGTTGCATATGGAGCGTGCGATCGAGAAGATGGAAACCCTGGCAACGCGCCAAGGGGTGGATTTCCTCAGGGTCGAGCCGCGGATTTCCCGCAACGACCGCGACCTGACGCTGGACGTCGAATTTGCCCTGGTGCGCGGTCCGCGTGTCTTTGTCGAACGGATCGACATCGAAGGCAACACCACGACCCTGGACCGTGTGATCCGGAAAATGTTCCGCGCCGTGGAAGGCGATCCGTTCAACCCTCGGGAAATCCGGGAATCGGCGGAACGGATCAAGGCCCTGGGCTTCTTCGCGCAAACCGATGTGGACGTGCGCGAAGGCAGCTCGGACAGCCAGGTGATTGTGGACGTCAACGTCGAGGAAAAACCGACGGGTTCATTGAGCCTGGGCGGCGCCTATTCGGTCAATGACGGCTTTGGTGTTAACATCGGGCTGACGGAAAACAACTTCCTCGGCCGCGGTCAACGCCTGTCCTTCTCGATCGCCACTGCACAGGAATCCGAGGAATATGTGCTTGGCTTCACCGAGCCGCACCTGCTGGGGCGTGATCTCAAGTTCGATCTGGATCTGGGTCTCTCCGAGACGGATTCGAGCTATGCCGAATACGATACCTCGCGCAAGTTCTTCCGCCCGGCGCTGACGTTCAATCTCAATGAAAACACCTCCTTCCAGATGCGCTATGAATGGGCGGCAAGCGAAATGGTCGGGCGGGCTGATGCGACCTATACCGGCGGCACCTATCCCGTGGCCGGGCCGATGGTGCGCAGCGAAATCAACCAGGGCGAAAAGAGCACGAGCCTGATCGGCTTTACCTATACCTACGACAGCCGACTGACCGGCCTTGATCCCAACAAGGGGTTCGTGGTCCAGACCGGCATCGATTACGCGGGGCTGGGGGGAGACAGCGAGTTCATCAGAACCTCGGCCAAGATCGTCGCGCAAAGGAAGATCCTGAACGAAGAGGTGACCCTGCGGGCCACTTTTGAGACCGGGGCGTTGAACTGGCTGGGCAATGACGACAGCCGCTCGATTGACCGCTTTGTCCTGGCACCCAGCATCATGCGTGGTTTTGAGCCGGGCGGGATCGGACCTCGGGATAGATCGCCGCGCGCCGATGGCGGGACCTATGACGATTTCCTGGGCGGCAACCTTTATGCGGTGGCGCGGTTCGATGCCGAATTCCCACTTGGCCTTCCCGAGGAGCTCGGCCTGCGTGGCGGGATCTTCTATGATGTTGGTAACCTCTGGGGACTGCAGGATTCGAATACGGCGGCCAGTGCGGGCAGCATCGTGGGGCAGAACGGCTCCTGGCGTCACGTTGTTGGCCTGTCGATCCTTTGGACCACGGCCTTTGGTCCGCTGCGGTTCAATTTCTCCAATGCCATCAAGAAAGAAGACTTTGACGAAGAGCAGAGCTTCGACCTCACACTGCAGGCACGGTTCTGATCTGTTGGGCTGGGTGACAGTCCGGCGGATCTGTGCCTGGGCGTTGGCCGAAAGGTCGGCGCCCTTTGCTATGTCCCAAGGGCGCTATCGCCGGGTGGCGGCCATTGCGCTTGCGATCAGTGCTTGCGCGTTGGTCCTCGATGCGGGCCAGGCCCAGGCGCAAGGCACAGCGGCCAATCGCATGCTGGGCATCACCATGGGGCAGGATCTGGACATCGGTGTGCCGCTCAGTGGCATCCTCACCATCCAGCCGGACCGGCTGTTCTCAGAAAGCGCCTTTGGGCAACGCATCAATCGCGAGCTGGAGGCAGAGGGCGCGGTGCTCACGGCCGAGAACAGGCGGGTGGAGGCCGAACTCAGGGCCGAGGAGTTGGAGCTCACCGAGCGCAGGCCGTCGATGGAGCCGGAGGCGTTCCGCGCCCTGGCCGATGCCTTTGATCAAAAGGTTCAGGAAACCCGCCGCACTCAGGTGCAAAAACTGCAGAAGATCAACCAGATGGGAGAAACGGCCCGGCGGGAGTTCTTTGTCGCCTCGCTGCCCATCCTGCAAGCTATCATGCGCGATAGCGGCGCGGGCGCCATTCTGGATCATTCCTCGGTCTTCCTGAGTTCCGAAGCCGCGGATGTGACGGAACTGGCGATCACGCGGATCGATGCGGTGCTGGGGGATGGCAGCGATATGGATCGCGAGACTACCGACCCCTGAGCGCAAGCGCATCGCAAACAGTCCTGCATGCTTGCCCAGATGGACCTGGCTTGATAGGGACGCAAAACGAAAACCAACGGGATACCCGCCATGACCGCCGATTTAAAAAGTGCCGATATTCACATGATCCAGCGGATCTTGCCGCACCGTTATCCGTTCCTTCTGGTGGATAAGGTGGTTGATATCGACGGCTATGCGTCGGCACGCGGGATCAAGAACGTGACCATGAACGAGCCGCATTTCCAGGGGCATTTCCCCGGTACTCCGATCATGCCCGGCGTGACCATCGTCGAAGCCATGGCGCAGACCGCCGGCGTGATGCTGGGCGTGGGCATGGATATGGTGGATACGGATCTGCTGATCTATTTCATGAACATCGACAAGTGCAAATTCCGTCGCAAGGTGGTGCCCGGTGACGTGCTGGAAATGAAGGTCGAAACCCTGCGCGGCAAGAAGGGCGGCAAGATCTTCAAATTCAAGGGGATTGCCTCGGTTGATGGGGAAACTGCCGCTGAGGCAGAGTTTTCCGCCATGGTCGATATTCAAAAGGATTGAGCCAGATGAGCCTGATCCATCCTTCCGCGGTGATCGAAGAGGGCGCCAAGATCGGCGAAGGCTGCGAGATCGGCCCCTTCTGCATCATTGGCGCGGGTGTGACACTTGCGGACCGGGTGGTGCTGAAGTCGCATGTGGTGGTCACCGGGGATACCGAGATCGGTGAAGACACCACCGTGTTTTCCTTCGCCGTGATCGGAGAAATCCCGCAGGATCTGAAATTCAAGGGCGAGAAAAGCCGCACCGTCATCGGGAAGCGTAACCGCATCCGTGAACATGTCACCGTGAATGCCGGCACCGAAGGCGGCGGCGGTGTGACCCGCATCGGCGATGACGGGCTGTTCATGGCGGGCTGTCACATCGCTCATGATGCGCAGGTCGGGGACCGTGTGATCGTGGTGAATTCGGCCGCCGTGGCCGGGCATTGCGTGCTTGAGGACGATGTGATCATCGGCGGTCTGTCCGGCATCCATCAATGGGTGCGGATCGGACGTGGCGCCATCATAGGCGCGGTGACCATGGTGACCAATGACGTCATTCCCTACGGTCTGGTACAGGCGCCGCGCGGCGAGCTGGACGGTCTGAACCTGGTCGGGCTCAAGCGTAAGGGCGTTGCGCGCTCTGACATCACCGCGCTGCGGGCCGCCTTTCAGATGCTGGCCCAGGGGGAAGGCACCTTTCAGGAACGCGCCCGGCGGCTGGGCGAGGAAACCGACAGCGCCTATGTGGAGGAGATCATCACCTTCATCAGCGGCGCAAGCGACCGTTCCTTCCTGACGCCCGGAGGATAAGTCCATGATCGCATTGATTGCCGGGCAGGGGGCGCTGCCTCTGGAACTCTGCAACCGTCTGGCAGAGCGTCCGCTGATCTGTGCCATGGCAGGCTCCGAACCCGATGCGCTGGATCCAGAAATCACCTTCCGGCTGGAACAGTTCGGCAGCTTCCTGGAGCGGCTGAAATCGGCCGGTGTGCAGGAGATCTGTCTGGCTGGTGCCGTGACACGGCCCTCAATCGACCCTAGCGCCATCGATGCGGCAACCCTTCCTATGGTGCCGGTGCTGCAGGGCGCGCTGACGGCGGGCGACGATGGCGCCCTGCGGGCGGTCATGCAGTTGATCGAGGCTTCGGGGTTCACCGTCCGCGCCGCCCATGAGGTGGCGCCGGATCTGCTGATGGCCCCGGGCGTGCCGACGCGGGTGCAGCCGGGCGAATTGGACAAGGCGGATGCCCTGCGCGGCGCAGAGATCGTCGCCGCCATGAGCGCTGCGGATATCGGCCAGGCCTGCGCGGTGCGCGCAGGGCAGGCCATCGCGGTCGAGACCCTCTTTGGCACCGACTGGATGCTGGAGACCTTGGCGCGTCGGCCCGACGGGCAGGGCGGCGTTCTGGTCAAGGCGCCGAAACTCGGCCAGGACCGGCGCGCGGATCTGCCCACCATCGGTCCGGAAACCGCGAGAAAGGCCGCCGCCGCGGGCCTTTCGGGCCTCGTGCTGGAGGCGGGCGGCGTGATCGTCCTGGATCAGGAGGCGGTGATCGAGACCTGCGACGCCTTGGGCCTGTTCCTGTGGCTGCGCGCGCCGGAATGAGCCTTCGGGTCTTCATCCTCGCCGGGGAACCCTCGGGGGACCGGCTGGGGGCCGCGCTGATGGCCGGTTTGAAGACCCTGGTCCCGGGTGTGTCCTTCGACGGGATCGGCGGCACCTTGATGGCAGAGCAGGGGCTCAGCTCCCGCTTTCCCATGAAGGAACTCTCGGTGATGGGGCTGGCAGAGGTGCTGCCGAAATATCGCCACCTGAAACGGCGTATCCGGGAAACGGCCGAGGCCGTTCTTGCGATGCAGCCCGATGTGCTGATCACCATCGACAGCCCGGATTTCTGCCTGCGCGTGGCAGGATTGGTGAAAGCGCAGAGCAACATCCGCACCGTCCATTATGTGGCGCCCTCGGTCTGGGCCTGGCGTCCGGGTCGGGCTGCGAAGATGGCGCGCTCTATCGATCACGTGCTGGCGCTGCTGCCATTCGAGCCTCCCTATATGGAGGCGGCAGGCATGCGGTGCGATTTCGTCGGCCATCCGGTGGTGGCGGAACCAAAAGCGACAGAGGCGGAGATCGCGGCGCTGCGGGCAGAGCTGGACCTTGGCGAGGCCCCGGTGATTCTGGCGCTGCCGGGATCGCGGCGATCCGAAGTGTCGCGGCTGGCGCCGGTCTTTGGCGAAGCACTGAAAGACTTTGTCGCCGCCCATCCTGCGTATCAGATCGTGGTGCCGACCGCGGGACCCGTTGCGGACTTGGTGCGAGAGCAGGTGGCGGATTGGCCCAAGGGCGTGCGCCTGCTCGATCCAACCGGTCTGGAACCGGCCAGGGCAGAGGCGCGCAAACGGGCGGCCTTTGCCATGGCGGATCTGGCGCTTGCGGCCTCTGGCACGGTTTCACTGGAACTGGCGGCGGCGCGTACGCCGATGGTCATCGCCTACAGGTTCCAGTGGCTCACCTGGCAGATTATGAAGCGCATGGCGCTGATCGACACGGTGACACTGGTCAACCTGGTCAGCGACAGCCGCGTGGTTCCCGAATGCCTCGGCCCGGATTGCACGCCTCACCGGATTGCCGGTGCCCTTTCGGATCTGTGCCGCAATCCCGAGGCGCAGGCCGCCGCCATGGCGCTCACCATGGAGCGCTTGGGCGAGGGGGGCGAAGCGCCCGGCCTCAGGGCGGCGCGGGCAGTCTTGGCGGGGCTTCAGTAGCCGCGCCAGATCCAGCCGCCGCCGAAGATCCGGCTGCTTTCGGTATCATAGAACACGCAGGCCTGGCCGGGAGAGACGCCTTCTTCCGGGGTCAGCAGCTCGACCTCGGCGGTGGTGTCCGACAGGGGGCGGATGATCGCCTCGCGCGGGGGGCGGGTGGAGCGCACCTTGACCGCCACATGCCATTCCTTTTGGCTGGTGAAGGGTTCGTCTCCCAGCCAGTTGATTTCCCGCACGGGAATGATGCGGGTGGCCAGCATCTCCTTGGGACCGACAACCACCTGTTTCTTGTCAACATCCAGCCGCACCACATAGAGGGGCTCGCTGAGACCGCCGATGCCCAGGCCCCGGCGTTGCCCGATGGTATAATGGATTACGCCGGTATGCTGGCCCAGGACCCGCCCGTCCGCATGAACGATCTCTCCGGGGTCAGCGGCACCGGGGCGCAGTTTCTCGATCACGCTGGCATAGTTGCCATCGGGCACGAAACAGATGTCCTGGCTGTCGGGCTTGTCCGCCACCGCCAGACCGTATTCAGCCGCCATTTCGCGGGTGGCATCCTTCGAAGGCAGATGGCCCAGGGGAAAACGCAGGAAATCCAGCTGTTCCGGTGTTGTTGAGAAAAGGAAATAACTCTGGTCCCGGTTGGCGTCTTCGGCGCAGTGGAGTTCGGCGCCCTTGGGGCCCATCTTGCGCTGGATGTAATGACCGGTGGCCATGCAGTCGGCCTCCAGATCCTTGGCGGTTTCCAGAAGATCCTTGAACTTGACCCGTTCGTTGCAGCGGATGCAAGGCACCGGTGTCGCCCCGGCAAGGTAGCTGTCGGCGAACTCATCGATAACGGCATCCTTAAAAATGTTCTCATAATCCAGAACGTAATGAGGGAAGCCGCGCTCTTCGGCGACGCGCCGTGCGTCGTGGATATCGATCCCTGCGCAGCAGGCGCCCTTTTTCGCAAGTGCCGCACCATGGTCGTAAAGCTGCAGCGTCACGCCGACCACATCATAGCCCTGATCGGCCAGATATGCTGCCACAACAGAGCTATCCACGCCGCCGGACATGGCAACCACCACTCGCGTTTCCGAGGGCGGTTTGGCAAAGCCAAGCGAATTCAGCGGTGCGTCATTGTCCAGCGCCATGGGGCGACTCCTTGGATCAAGGGAAAGGCGTTGCAGAATATAGGAAAATCCTAACGATCCTCAAGGGCGTGGTTCACGTGCCGTTAAGGACAATCGGCCAAACCTGCTTGGGCACCTAAATACGCAAATCCGCACAAGGATAAAGTGATGTTCTTGAAGAAAGTTGATGGACCCCGCGCCGTGACATTGCCGGATGGCACCATCATGACACGGGCGGATCTTCCGCCGAAGACCACCAAGCGTTGGGTCGCCTCGCGCAAGGCTTCGGTGGTCAGGGGGGTTCTCTATGGATTGCTTCCCCAGAACGAGGCGCTGAGTCTATATAGTCTGAGCGAAGAAGAGTTCCGCAGTTGGGTTGCGGCGGTGGCCGATCATGGTGAAGAGGCGCTGAAAACTACCCAATTGAAGAAGTACCGTAAGCCTTAGTGTGCGTTAGTATCCAAAAGATACCCCTCCACCAATCACTCATCCTGTGGTAGTATGTGTTAACCAGGTTGCTTTGTAGTTGAGATTTAACGATTATGGTAACGGGCCATTAACTATTTTCCAGCAAGGTTAACGCGACCTGAGGGAAACAGGATACAGGCGGAGATAAAAAACATGCGCATTCTGCTTGTTGAAGATGATCCAACCACTGCGAAAAGCATTGAATTGATGCTCACCCATGCGAACCTGAACGTCTACACGACGGATCTGGGGGAAGAAGGCATTGATCTGGCCAAACTTTACGACTACGACCTGATCCTGCTGGATCTGGGTCTGCCGGATATGAATGGCCACGAAGTGCTGCGTCAGCTGCGCATGGCGCGGATCGAAACACCGATTCTGATCCTCTCCGGTGCCGATGACACCGACAACAAGATCAAGGGATTCGGCTTTGGCGCGGACGATTATCTGACCAAGCCTTTCCACCGCGAAGAGCTGGTGGCCCGGATTCATGCGATTATTCGCCGCTCCAAGGGGCATTCGCAGTCGATCATCAAGACCGGCAAGATCTCGGTTAACCTCGATGCCAAGACGGTGGAGGTCGAAGGCAAGGCCGTGCATCTGACCGGCAAGGAATACCAGATGCTGGAACTGCTGAGCCTGCGCAAGGGCACCACCCTGACCAAGGAAATGTTCCTGAACCATCTTTATGGTGGCATGGATGAGCCCGAGCTGAAGATCATCGACGTGTTCATTTGCAAGCTGCGGAAGAAACTCAGCACTGCGACCGGCGGCGAGAACTACATCGAAACCGTCTGGGGCCGTGGCTATGTGCTGCGCGATCCGCAGGACGATCAGCTGGGCAATAGCGGCGAACAGCGCATGGCCGTTGGCGCATAACGCAGCCGAAAGTGCGACGTAGGATGAAACCCGCTTCGGCGGGTTTTTTCTATGCGCTGCAGCACCAAAAAGGCTGCGCGGATTACTGGACCTGCAGGCTGTTGCGCCCTATCACCTAGGACACAGCACAATGGGGGCCGGTGTGACGCAAGACCAACAAGCCGCAGCAATGGACATCACCGAAGCCGAAGCACGGGCGGAGTTCCTGTCCTTGCAGGAAAAACTGCGCGCGGCCGATCTCGCCTATCACCAGGACGATTCGCCTGAGATTTCGGATGCGGAATATGATGCGTCGAAGCACAGGTATCTTGCCTTGGTTGAGGCCTTTCCTGAGCTGCAAAAGGACGCGACCCAGCTCAATTCGGTGGGCGCGCCTGCGGCCTCGGGCTTTGGTAAGATCACCCATTCGATCCCGATGCTGTCGCTCGGCAATGCCTTCGAGGACGAAGACGTTGCGGATTTCGTGCGCAGTATCCGGAAATACCTGGGCCTTTCGCCGGATGCGCCGCTGTCCTTCACAGCGGAGCCTAAGATCGACGGGCTGTCGCTGTCGCTGCGCTATGAAGGCGGTCGTTTGGTGCAGGCGGCAACCCGGGGCGATGGCAGTGTCGGTGAAAACGTGACCGAAAACGCCCGTACCATCGCTGATATTCCCCAAGTCCTCGAAGGCGCGCCCGAGGTTTTAGAGGTGCGGGGCGAAGTCTACATGAGCCACGAGGCCTTTGCTGCCTTGAATGCGCGACAGGCCGAAAGGGGCGGCAAGAGCTTTGCCAACCCGCGCAACGCCGCTGCCGGATCGCTGAGGCAACTGGATCCAGAGATCACACGGGCGCGGCCCTTGCAATTCTTCGCCTATAGTTGGGGTGATCTATCCGCCCCTCTGGCAGATATGCAAATTGACGCCATAAACAGACTACGGTCCTTCGGCTTTTCCACCAATTCCCTGACCCAGCTGTGTGAAACGGTCGAGGAGATGATCGCCCATTACCGCAGCATCGAGGCGCAGCGGGCAACGCTTGGCTATGATATCGACGGGGTCGTCTACAAGGTGAACGATCTTGCGCTGCAGGGGCGGTTGGGATTCCGCTCCACCACGCCGCGATGGGCGATTGCCCATAAGTTTCCGGCAGAACTGGCCTGGACCCGGCTGGAGGCCATCGACATTCAGGTGGGGCGCACCGGGGCGCTCAGCCCGGTTGCGCGCCTCTCGCCGGTGACCGTGGGCGGAGTCGTGGTCTCCAACGCGACCCTGCACAACGAGGACTATATCGCCGGACGTGATTCCAAGGGTGCTGAAATCCGGGGCGGCAAGGACATCCGGGTCGGGGATTGGGTGCAGATCTATCGCGCCGGGGATGTGATCCCGAAAGTGGCCGATGTGGATCTCGGTAAACGTCCCGAAGACGCGGTGCGGTTTGAGTTTCCCCATGTCTGTCCGGAATGCGGCTCACCCGCGATCCGCGAAGAAGGCGATGCCGTGCGCCGTTGTTCAGGTGGCTTGATTTGCCCCGCGCAGGCCGTTGAAAAGATGAAGCATTTCGTCTCTCGTAGCGCCTTTGACATCGAAGGGCTCGGCAACAAGCAGGTCGAACAATTCTATGGCGACGGTTGGATCAGGGAGCCTGCCGATATCTTCACCCTGCGTGAGCGGTTCGGCTCCGGCATGCAGCAATTGAAGAACCGTGAAGGCTGGGGAGAGAAATCGGCCAGCAACCTGTTTGATGCGATCGATGAAAAGCGCAATATCCCGCTGGCCAAGCTGATCTTTGCCTTGGGCATTCGTCATGTCGGTGAGGTGGCCGGTCGCGATCTGGCGCTGCACTATATGGACTGGACCGCGTTGGTGGACGCGGCGGATGCGGCCCGTCCCGCCGCCTTGGCCCATCGGGCCGCCGATGAGGCAGAAGAGGCAGAGCGGATCGCAGCACAAGACGCGGGCCGCCGGGCCCGGATTTCGGAAACGCGGGCGGCGGCGATCACGGCCTGCGCGGTTCCAGCAGAGGCCCAATCTGCCTGGGATGATCTGGTTGGTACGGATGGTATCGGCCCGATCCTCGCGCTGTCGCTCTCCGATGCGCTGTCCAACCCGGAGGAACGGGCGGCGATTGATCGTCTGGTCGCGCATCTGACCGTCATCCCCCCGGAAGCCCCCGCCGCCGAAAGCCCGGTTTCTGGCAAAACGGTTGTCTTCACCGGAACCCTGGAAAAAATGACCCGGGCCGAGGCGAAGGCGCGGGCAGAGTCCTTAGGGGCCAAGGTCTCCGGTTCGGTCTCAAAGAAGACCGATATCCTGGTGGCAGGCCCCGGCGCCGGGTCCAAGGCGACGAAGGCCGCTGAACTGGGCATCAAGGTCTTGGACGAGGATAGCTGGCTGGAGTTGATCGAACAGTCATGAGCGGGCGCCCCGAGATCCTGTTTCCCCTGTTTGGTGCGCTGGATACGCTGCCGGGGATCGGTCCCAAGACCGCGCAGCATCTGGCGCAACTGGATGTAGAGACGCCGCGTGACCTGTTGTTTTCACTGCCATATTCCGTGCAGGACAGGCGCAGGCGTGACACCATCCAGGGGCTTGATCTGCCATCGGTTGCCACGGTTGAGGTTACCATCGGTAACCATCGCCCGGCACGCAACAAGGGCGGGGCCTATCGGATCACGGTGCGCGATGCCCAGACGGATTTCCAGCTGGTCTTCTTTCATGGCCGCAGCCGCTACCTGACCGCGCAATGCCCCGAAGGGGCGCGGCGGCTGGTGTCGGGGAAGCTGGAGCTGTTCGACGGCATCGCGCAGATGGTGCACCCCGATCATATCCTGCCGCTGGACGAGGCCGCGGATATCCCCGATTTCGAACCGGTCTACCATCTGACCCATGGGGTGACCCAGAAGACCATGTTCAAGGCCGCGCGCGGTGCCCTGAAACTGCTGCCGGATCTGCCGGAATGGATCGATCCGGGTCAGGTCGCCAAAGAAGACTGGCCTGGTTGGAAACAGGCAATGAACCAGGCTCATGAACCCAAGGGGCTGGAGGATCTGGCCGCCGATGCCCCCGCGCGGGCGCGGTTGGCCTATGACGAGCTCTTTGCGCATCAGTTGACCCTGGCCTTGGCGCGGCAGTCGGAACGCAAATCGCGCGGCATCCAAAGCCGGGCCACCGGAAAGCTGCAATCGCGGGTTCTTGCCGCCTTGCCCTATCGGCCCACGGGGGCGCAGCAGCGCGCGATCGAGGAAATCACCGCCGACATGGCATCCGATCAGCGGATGAACCGCCTGCTTCAGGGTGACGTTGGCGCGGGCAAGACTCTTGTCGGGCTGATGGCGCTGCTGGTCGCGGTAGAGGCTGGCGGGCAGGGGGTGATGATGGCGCCCACCAGCATCCTGGCCCAGCAGCACTATGAAGGGCTGCGTCCCCTGGCCGATGAGGCGGGCGTTGTTCTGGAACTGCTGACCGGCCGCGACAAGGGGGCAGAGCGCAAGGCCAAGCTTGCTGCCCTAACCCGGGGTGATATCCAGATCCTTGTCGGCACCCATGCGGTGTTCCAACAGGACGTTCACTTTGCAGATTTGCGCCTGGCAATCGTGGATGAACAGCATCGGTTTGGCGTTCGTCAACGTATGGAACTGGCCGAAAAAGGGATCGGCGCCGATGTTCTGGTGATGACCGCGACCCCGATCCCGCGGTCGCTGGCATTGGCCCAATATGGCGATATGGATGTCTCGGTGCTGGATGAAAAACCGCCGGGGCGCAAACCGGTGAAAACTGCGGTGATCAGCACCGAACGCATGGAGGAGGTGGTCAGCCACCTGCGTCACGCGATTGACGAGGGGCGGCAATGCTACTGGGTCTGCCCCTTGGTGGGCGAATCCGAGGTAATGGACCTGACCGCCGCCGAGGAACGCTTCAAACACTTGCGCGCGGTGCTGGGTGAGGGCCTGGTCGGCCTGGTGCATGGCCAGATGCCTCCGGCAGAGAAGGACGCCGCCATGGCCGCCTTCCAGAGTGGCGAGACCAAGGTTCTGGTGGCGACCACGGTGATCGAGGTCGGCGTGAACGTTCCCAATGCCACGATCATGGTGATCGAGCGGGCCGAGATCTTTGGCCTGGCGCAACTGCATCAGCTGCGCGGGCGGGTGGGGCGTGGCAGTGCCCAATCCACCTGCCTTTTGATGTATCAACCGCCTTTGAGTGATGGCGGACGGCGGCGATTGGAGGTCCTGCGGGAATCCGAAGATGGCTTTCGCATTGCCGAAACCGATCTGCAGATGCGCGGGGCCGGGGATATGATCGGCACCGCCCAATCCGGCCTGCCACGGTTCAGAATCGCTGATCTAGAGCGCCAGGCCCCGTTGATGGCTGTCGCGCAAAGCGATGCTCGGGCCTTGCTTGCCCAGGATCCCGGCCTGACCGGCGCCCGTGGACGTGCAGCGCGCGTGCTCTTGTGGCTGATGAAGCAGGATCAGGCATTCCGATTGATTTCAGTGGGTTAGCGCCCGATCTGAACAGTGGGAACGTCTTTTGTTCTCAAAAGTTCGCAAATGTTCTCAAAAAGTTCTTTACCTGTCGTCTCGTGTGTGAGAACAAAGTGGCAACAAGAGGGCGCAACAGCGTCTCACCCCAGACAGAGCCGGAGGAATGACCATGATCGCACAGTTGAAAACAACGCTGCAAAACGCGCAATCGACCCTTTTGCAAGATGCCATTGGTGTTGGTGCGCTGGCTGTGATGCTGGTGGCCGCGCTGCACCTGCCTGGTCTGCTTTGATCTGAGCCCCGAGAATTTCCTGCCTGAGCTGTTCATGGGGCCGCGCTTGCATCCTGTCCCGTATTGATGAGGGAGCACCTGCCTGTATCGCTACCCTTCCGGCGCATCCCGAATGCCGGAAAGCGCGTCCCACCCCCGCATGAAGAGCTTTTCTGCCGCCGCCATCTGCCCGGATGTGCGGCGGTTTTTTTGCGTGCCTCTGGGGGCGAGGTGTGGGGGCGGGGCAATGCCACTTGCGGAAAGGATTGTGCCGATCAGATAGTAAAGGCCATTCGCAAGCCGCCCCAGTGGCGCCCCTTCACGGTGATGGGGGAGGAGAGATCCTTCATCATGACAAACTCGCCACCGCCCATGTCGCGGCGATAGACCTGCATCAGGAAGGGGCCGGTGTTGCGTCCGGCCTTCAGGCCGACGCGGTCGTCAAAGATCCGGCGATTGCGGCAATTGCCCATGTTCCACTCCGGATCGGGCCCTTGCGGATGAGAGAACTTCTTGTTGTGGGTTGGCAGATAGCCATTGTTGTCAACCGCCGCCGAGAAGACCACCCGTGGATCGAGATCGAGCGCGGACTCCAAAAGGGGGGGCAACAGGCTGTCGGTCAGCTGCGTGAAACGGCTCATCACCTGTTGCGGGTTGGTGTTCGGGATCGGAACATAGGTGCGGTCAAACAGATCCGCCTCGGTAATACGTCCGCTTTCCAGAGCTTTTTCGAACAGCGTGCTAATGTTTGCAGCCATGTCGGTCACAAAGGTAATGAACTTCTTGTCGGTCGATTGACCGCCTGCGGCGATTGTGCCCTGCACCAGACGTTCAGAGGAAACCACCAGCTTTTCAATGCGTTCATGGGCGTTTTGAATGCCGCCTGTGGTTTCCTGAACCGAGACCTTGATCCGGTTGATATTGGGAAAACAGGCCTCCATGGCATCGCGGACGGTGGTGGCATCACCTAGGATTCGACCCGTCTCGCTGTTCACGTGCTGGGCGTCTTTCTCGATGCTGGCCAGGGAGGCATCGGTGTCGCGGGCCTGATCCAGGATTGCGCTGGCCGATTTGGAAATGGTTTCCGTCTCTTTATCCAGGGATTTGATCCAGGCGTAGAGGGCCTCGATGTTCTTGCTGATCTCGCTGGCCGCAACGGTGGTCCGCTTGGACAGATCGTTGATCGCCTCGGCGACGACGGCAAAGCCGCGCCCGGCATCACCCGCGCGCCCGGCCTCGATTTTCGCATTGATCGCCAGGATATTCACCTGGGCCGCGATGGCGGTGATCTTTTCGTTGTCCTTGCGCATCGCGTCGACCGTATCGGCGACGGCCTCGGTTCTGCTGTTGAGGTCCTGGACCCATTCGGCAACTTCCTGACCGCGGCCACTGCTTTCGCGCACCAGGGTGACAGAGTTCCGGACCGAATCCAGCGTTTGCTGGGCGGAAACCGTAACCGCGCCGACCGTGTCCATCACCTGAGCGTTGGCTTTGACAACCCGTTCCGCGCCCAAATCCAGTTGTTGCAAATCGTCAAGCTGGGCTTTGGATTTGCTTTCGATGGAATCCATAAACCCTGCAATATCAACGATTTCAAAGCCAAGTTGGGATGAAATCTCGGCAAGTTCGTTTAGATTGCTGTCGATTTTGGAGGTGGATTCTTGGGCGCAATGGGGCTGCTGCATTGGAACTCCGGGTACTCGCTACAGAATCCGAATACGCCGCACACAGTGAATTTTTCGTTAAGCGCAGCTTTCCTCGCTTTGCTGTTGCAGGGCTTCGAGGGTGGCATCCAGGGCCAGCATGATCGAGGCGTGGCGGTTCTTGAACTCACGCGCCGGGATCAGGACTTCCAACTCCTCAAAGGGGGCATCGGGGGTGGGGCCGCCTTCGGTCAGCATGGATTTGAGCTGGTCGCGGGCGGTCTTGATCGTCTCCAGGGAACAGCCAATGACGTGTTCCCCCACCACCGCAGCAGCGGCCTGACCCAGAGCGCAGGCTTTGACGTCCTGACCGAAGTCGGTGATCTTCCCATCCTCTACCTTCAGATCCACGGTCACCGTCGACCCACACAGGGGAGATCGCTTTTTCACGCTCACATCGGGGGTGTCCAGCCGGTCCAGATGCGGGATATCGGCGGCCAGGGCCAGGATCCTGGAGGAGTAGAGCTTGATCAGATCGGTTTCGCTGGACATGCGGGCCTCGGGCTTTCCCTTTGCTGGACTTCCTCATACATAGGGAGCGAACACCCAGATGCAAAAGGTTTTTGCCATGACTTTCGATCCTCAGACCCTGCGTTACGATGCCAACGGGCTCATTCCCTGCATCGCCCAGGACCATGACGGCGGCGAGGTTCTGATGATGGCCTGGATGAATGCGGAAAGCGTGGCGCGCACGCTGGAGACGGGCAAGGTCACCTATTGGTCCCGCTCGCGGCAGTCGTTCTGGGTCAAGGGCGAAAGCTCGGGCCATGTGCAGGAATTGGTGGATCTGCGGCTGGATTGCGACCGGGACTGCCTTTTGGCCGTGGTGCGCCAGACGGGGCCGGCCTGTCACACCAACCGCCGCAGCTGCTTCTATACCGCTGTGCGTGAAGGCGAAGAAGTGGAACTGATGAAACCCATGGTTTGAGGGGTTTCAGGCCAGTCCCACCATGCGACGGATATCCCGCGGGGTTGCACCTTCGGCGCGGTATTTGGAGATGGCGCGGGCATCGTCCCGCTTGGCCAGCCTCTTGCCCGCCTCATCCCGGATCAGCCGATGATGGTGGTAGACGGGCACGGGCAGATCCAGCAGCGTCAGCAGCAGCACCTGCAGCTGGGTGAAGTCGAACAGATCCTCGCCCCGCACCACATGGGTGATGCCCTGGTGCACATCATCCAGCGCCGAGGCCAGGAAATAGGCGATGATCTCTTCGCCCTTGCGGCACAGAACCACATCGCCGATCTCCTGCAGAGCACGCTGCGGGTCAAGATGATGGGTGCCCCTGTGGGCCTCGCCGGTTTCCTCAAAGGCTACGCTTTGGCCACTCAGGCGGGCAAGGGCGCGATCCAGATGCAGGCGCAGTGCATCGCCCGGTTTGCGATCCGACATGGGGCGGCTCTTGCAGGTGCCGGGATAGACATCATGCGCAACGCCTTCCTGGGGGGCGGAGAGGGCGGCCCGGATATCGGACCGGCTACAGGAGCAGGGGTATAAAAGCCCCATACTCTCAAAGGTTTCCAGGTATTTGTTGTAACCGTTCAGATGTTCCGACTGGCGCAGGATGGGGCCGTCCCAGCTGAGGCCGATCCAGCTCAGATCCTCGATCACCGCCGCATCCCATTCGGGCTTGGCCCGTTGCAGGTCGGTGTCTTCCATCCGCAACAGGAATTCACCACCGGCGGCGCGGGCCATGTCATGGGCGACAATGGCGGAATAGGCATGGCCCAGATGAAGCGGGCCGGTGGGCGAGGGCGCAAAGCGGGTCCGAAATGTCATTGCGCCCCTCGCATATCACGCAAACTGCTGCAGCCAGTCACTCCAGGCGGCCTTGGCGCGGTCGGTATAGGCCTTGTAGCGGTCCTTGCGACCCCGGCGCCCGCCTTTGAGACCATCGACCGGGCGGAACAGGCCAAAGTTCACGTTCATCGGCTGAAAGGTCTTGGCCTCGGCGCCGCCGGTGATGTGGTGGATCAGGGCGCCCATGGCGCTGTCCTGCGGCACCTCTGCCAGATCCTGCCCCAGGATTTCCGCGGCGGCCATGCGGCCAGCCAGCAGACCCATCGCGGCGCTTTCCACGTAGCCTTCCACCCCGGTGATCTGCCCGGCAAAGCGGATATTGGGTTTGGATTTCAGCCGCATCTGGCTGTCGAGCAGCGTGGGCGAGTTCAGGAAGGTATTGCGGTGAATACCGCCCAGGCGGGCAAAACTGGCATTCTCCAGCCCCGGAATCATCCGGAACACCTCGGTCTGGGCGCCGTATTTCATCTTGGTCTGGAAGCCGACGATATTGAACAGCGTCCCCAGCGCATTGTCGCGGCGCAGCTGCACCACCGCATGGGCCTTTACATCCGGCTGATGCGGGTTGGTGAGGCCCACGGGTTTCATCGGCCCGTGGCGCAGGGTTTCGCGGCCCCGTTCGGCCATCACCTCGATCGGCAGGCAGCCGTCGAAATACCCGGCGGTCTCGCCTTCGTGGAACTCGGTCTTGTCGGCGGCCAGCAGCGCGTCAATGAAGGCCTCGTACTGGTCCTTGTCCATCGGGCAGTTGAGGTAGGCGGTGCGCTCTTCCTCGGTTTCGCCCTTGTCATAGCGCGACTGCATCCAGGCCTTGGACATGTCGATGCTCTCGGCATAGACGATGGGGGCGATGGCGTCGAAGAAGGCCAGCGCCTCGGCCCCGGTTTCCGCCTGGATCGCCTTGCCTAGGGTTGGAGAGGTCAGCGGGCCAGTCGCAAAGATCCACTGGCCGTCGCTGGGCAGGTCGGTGACTTCCTCATAGGACACAGTCACATTCGGGTGGCTCTTCAACTTGGCCGTAATGGTTTCGGCAAAGGGATCACGGTCAACGGCCAGAGCGCCACCCGCGGGCAGGCGATGGGCATCGGCCGTGGTCATGATCAGGCCATCTGCTGCGCGCATTTCCCAATGCAACAGGCCAACGGCGTTCTGCTCGTCATCGTCCGAGCGGAAGGAGTTGGAGCAGACCATCTCCCCGAGGTTGCCGGTTTGATGGGCAAAGGTTTCCACCTTGGGGCGCATTTCATGCAGCACCACCTTGACGCCCATGTTCGCCGCCTGCCAGGCGGCCTCGGACCCGGCCATGCCGCCGCCCACGATATGCAAGTCTTGTGTCATGAGGTGCCACATAGGGCAGGGAGGGGCCTTGCGCAATATGACATGCGCGGGCGGCAGTATCCCCAGGAAGACTGAACCGGATGCACACCTCAGGGCACCACGCGCATTCTTTGATCTGCAGGGGGGGATTTTGGGGTCGCCGCGGCGGGAATGTCAGCCGGGGAGAGAGACCCGGATCGGAGGGACCTTCCGACGCAGCGACCCAAAATTGTGACCGGCTTGTGACCGGTGCCCAATCTTTGCCATGATCCTGCCTTTATTGAAAGACCGGATATGGAAACAATATCCTGTCAATCGTAAACAAAGACTGAACTTGGCTCAAATTTTCGGAAAAATCAGTCGGTGTCCCAGTTGGGTGGGCGTTTTTCGATAAAGGCATTGAGCCCTTCGATGGTGTCACTGTGCATCAGGTTTTCCACGATGACATCGCTGGTATAGGCATAGGCCTCTTCCAGCGGCATTTCCAATTGCCGGTAATAGGCTTCCTTGCCGATCTTGACGGCGGAGCCCAGCTTGCCGGCGATGGTTTCCGCCAGCTTCAGGGTTTCACCCTCCAGATCGCTCCCCGGAACCGCGCGGTTGATCAGGCCCAGCTCGGCTGCGCGGGTGGCGGTCATGAATTCGCCGGTGGTCAGCAGCTCAAACGCATGTTTGCGCGGGATATTGCGCGACAGGGCCACCATCGGGGTGGAGCAGAACAAGCCAATGTTGACACCATTGACGCCAAAACGCGTGTCATCCGCCGCCACTGCCAGATCGCAGGAGGCGACCAGCTGACAGCCCGCCGCCGTGGCAATGCCATGCACCTGGGCAATCACCGGCTGCGGCAGGCGCTGCAGTCCCAGCATGACAGAGGTGCAGCGGGCAAAGAGATCCTGGAAATAGGATTTGCCGCCATCCGCCGCTTCGCGCCCTGCTGTCATCTGGCGGATGTCATGGCCGGCGCAAAAGGCCTTGCCCGCGCCGGACAGCACCACCGCCTTGATGCTGCTGTCACCTTTCAGCGCGTCGATCTGCACCTGCAATGCGGCCAGCATCTCATCCGAGAGCGCATTCAGCCGCTCGGGCGCGTTCATCTGCAGATGGGCGATACCATTTGCGTCGCGACGTTCCAGAATTGTCATCTTGTCCTCCTGACCCTGTTTGGGGCAACTCTATGGTGGACAAGGGAGAAGGAAAAGCATGGGCTTGGCTTTTGATGCGGCGGGGCTGTCCGCCTATATGGCAGAGATTTTTCCGCAGGTGGCGGATGATTTCGCGGTGGATGAGTTGAGTGAGGCGGGGATCACCATGCGCCTGTTGACGGCCGAGCGGCACCTGCGTCCCGGCGGCACCGTCTCTGGCCCGTCCATGTTTGCGCTGGCTGATGTGACCGTTTACGGGCTGGTGTTGTCGCGGCTGGGGCGCAAGGCGCTGGCGGTCACCACGAACTGCTCGCTCGATTTTATGCGCAAACCCGAGGCGGGCGTTGATCTGGTCGCCAAGGGCACCCTGTTGAAACTGGGGCGCTCGCTGGCGGTTGGCGATGTGCATATGTTCTCGGCCGGGTCGGACAAGATGGTGGCGCGCTCCACCATGACCTATTCCATCCCGCCCGAGAAATAGCTTTTACAGCGCTGTTGCCAGCGGTTGTCCGACCTTAACGAGGGTTTCCAAGCCCTTGGCACTGTTGGCAATGAGGTCGTCTGAGAAGCGTATCTTGCCAGGTTCGAAGACAATCACGACTGTGGAGCCGCCGAACTTGAAGTAACCCTTTTCCTGCATCTTGGTGACGGTTCCGCTGGTCGTCGTATTGACGATGGAGCCGACACCAAAGGCGCCCACCTCGACGAAACACAGGGTGCCAGCGGTTTCGGTTTCGATCAGGGTGAGGCTGCGCTTGTTGTCGCCAAAAACGTCTGGCCCCGCGCCGAGGGCGATGGGGTTCACCGAATGCAGCGCACCGGGGATTTCCCGGCTGTCGACGATCCGGCCCGCCATCGGGAAGTGGTAGCGATGGTAATCCGCAGGGCATAGACGCACGATCGCCAGGGCACCGCCCATGAACCGCTCATGCAGGCCGGGCAGCATGGTTCGGATCGACATCGGATGGCCTTTCACCGGAACAAAGGTATCGCCGTCCAGTTCGGGGAACACCAGCACGCGGCCATCCGCAGGTGATACCACCTCTTCAGTATCGTCGCTGTAGGGGCGGCTTTCCAGGGTCAGGTGACGGACAAAGAAATCGTTGAAACATCTATAGCTTTCAATCGGATCGCGCGCCTCTTTCATGTCAATCGCAAGCTCTTCGATCACCGATGTGATCTTGCCCTTCGACAGGGGCGAGTCGAACCAGGCGCCAAACAGCCGACTGACGACGGAGGAGCGGAACAACAGCCGTTCAAGCAGGCTGGAGCCTGAGTCCTGGTAGGCCCAGCGGATCCATTTCTCGCCCAGGATCACCTCGTTGAAGATCTCGCCGGTCGCGCGGTCGACCACCTGGATGGAGTTCTGCGTCATAGTCCTGTCCTGCCTGTTGTGGCCCGTTGCTGGCCAAAGCGCCTAGCAGACCGCGTTCAAGGGGCACAAGCACAGAATGATCCGTTGCCCGGGCGGCGGCCGCTGGCGCAACAGGACATGAGCTGTTTTGTGTGAGGCTTTGCAGTGAGCAAGAAAGAGAAAACCCATGCAAGTCACGCAGATTGCAGAAGAAATCGTAGACCGGGAGGGTGATTATGTGAATGACCCGGACGATCCCGGCGGCGCAACCAAATTTGGCGTTACCATCCACACCCTGCGCCGCCTGGGCCTTGATCTGACCGGAGACGGGCAGGTGGGTCTTGCCGATGTGAAGGCGTTGAGCCGGGAGCAGGCGGTGGAGATCTTCGTCAAAGAGTATTTCGAGCGCCCGGGCCTGCACCGCCTGCCGCATTCTCTGCAAGACAGCGTCTTTGACATGTATGTGAACGCGGGCAGCAATGCGATCCGTATCCTTCAGCGCCTTCTGGTGCAGATGGGCTATGATGCGGCCGTCGATGGCGTCATGGGGCCGCAGACGGCGGCTGCGGCGCATCGTGCGGCGCGTGTCGATGCCTCTGCCTTGCGCGATGCCTATGGGATCGCGCGCCGCAGCTATTACTTCGACCTCGCCGACCGACGCCCCGCCAGCCGCAAATATGCCCGCACCCGTGCAGGCAACAAAGGCGGCTGGATCCGCCGGGCAGAGGCGTTCATGTCAGACAGGTACCACATGGATGCGGCCCAGTTTCGGGCGCGGGTCGCGGATTGGGAGAGGTAAGGCGATGATCATGGCGCTGCTCAAGTCCTTATTTGGAAATGATCGCAACCTGTTACGCGAGACCGTTGAGGTGTTCCGCGAAAATGCCGAGGGCGGGGCACAGCGTGCGCATCTCGATCGCAGCGCCGCCCTGCAGCAATTCGCAGCCGAGTTCGACCGTGCCGAGCGCAGTGGTTTTGACAGGGTGATGGATGGGCTGAACCGCCTGCCGCGCCCTTTGATGGCCTTTGCCACCCTGGCGCTCTTGGCGAGCGCAATGATCGAACCGATCTGGTTCGCACAAAGGATGCGGGGGCTTGCTCTGGTGCCGGAGCCGCTGTGGTGGCTGTTGGGCGTGATCGTCTCCTTCTATTTCGGAGCACGTCATCAGGCCAAGAGCCAGGACTTTCAACGCAGCCTCGCACGTGCTTTCAATCGGTTGCCGGTGGGAGTTCAGCTGCAGGAAACAGGCGCGCAAAAGACAGGCACGCAGCAGAAAGGCGCACAGGAGGCCGAGACGCGCCTTGCAGAGGCCGAAAATGCCGCCCTGCGCGCCTGGCGGCGCAGCGAAAAAGAGAGTGCTTCCCAATCTCTCAATGGCTGATCACGAAATCGTGTGCTGCGGCGGCTGGACGCGCCGAATGTCATTGGCGCGGCTTCTGCAAAATATTATAGACTGAGGCATGATTACAGAACTCGGTCACTTCGCCCTCGTCCTCGCCTTCATGGTGGCCATCGTCCAGATGGTTGTCCCCATGGTGGGTGCCCATAAACGCTGGCCCGGCTGGATGGCCGTTGCCGAACCGGCTGCGCAGGCGCAGTTCTTCTTTACCGCCTTTGCCTTTGCGGCGCTGGTCTGGGCCTTTGTCACCTCGGATTTCTCGCTGCGGCTTGTGACGCTGAACAGCCATTCGGCGAAACCGATGCTCTACAAGATCTCCGGCACCTGGGGGAACCACGAAGGTTCCATGCTGCTTTGGGTTCTGATCGTCAGCCTGTTTGGCGCACTGGCCTCGATCTTTGGCGGCGGCCTGCCGCAAACCCTGAAGGCGCGGGTATTGGCGGTTCAGGCGGCCATCGGGGTTGCCTTCTTTGCCTTCATCCTGTTCACCTCCAACCCCTTTCTGCGCCTGGCGGTGCCGCCCTTTGACGGGCAGGATCTGAACCCGCTGCTTCAGGATCCGGGTCTCGCCTTCCATCCGCCGTTTCTGTACCTCGGCTATGTCGGGCTTTCGATGGCGTTTTCCTTTGCCGTGGCGGCCCTGATCGAAGGGCGGATCGATGCGGCCTGGGGACGCTGGGTGCGGCCCTGGACGCTGGCGGCCTGGATCTTCCTGACCATCGGCATCGCGCTGGGATCCTGGTGGGCTTATTACGAGCTTGGCTGGGGCGGGTTCTGGTTCTGGGATCCGGTGGAGAACGCCTCCTTCATGCCCTGGCTCTTGGCGGCGGCACTGCTGCATTCGGCTATCGTTGTCGAAAAACGCGAGGCGCTGAAAAGCTGGACCATCCTCCTGGCGATCCTGGCCTTCGGCTTCTCGCTGATCGGGACCTTCATCGTGCGTTCCGGTCTTCTGACCTCGGTGCATGCCTTTGCCAATGATCCCGAACGTGGTGTCTTCATCCTGTTCATCCTGGCCTTCTTTACCGGTGGCGCGCTGACGCTGTTCGCCGCCCGGTCACAGGAAATGCAGGCCAAGGGTGTTTTTGGCATTGTCAGCCGCGAAGGCGCGCTGGTGGCCAACAACATCCTGCTGGCGGTCAGCTGCTTTGTCGTCTTCTTCGGCACGCTCTGGCCCGTGGTGGCCGAAATGGCCTTTGATCGTAAGCTGAGCGTCGGTCCACCCTTCTTCAACGCGGCCTTTACCCCCTTCATGGTGGTGCTGGGTGCGATCCTGCCTATCGGCGCCATGATGCCCTGGAAACGGGGGCGGATCGGGCAGACGGTCTGGTATCTGCGCTATGTGCTGGTGCTGTCGCTGGCCCTGGCGGTTCTCGCCTGGGCGATGCAGACGGGGCGTTCGGCGCTGGGGCCTGTGGGTCTGTTCCTGGGCGCCTGGATGGTCTTTGGTGCGGCGGCGGATCTGTGGTCGCGCACCGGGCAGGGGGGGCGTGCGGGACGTCTGCTGCGCCTGCCGCGCGCCGACTGGGGCAAGGCCGTGGCCCATTCGGGTCTTGGCATCACCATCTTTGCCATTGCAGGCCTCACGGCCTGGCAGGAAGAGGACATTCGCGTGGCCCAGATCGGGGAGCCGTTCACGGTGGGCTCCTATGAACTGGTGCTGGATTCGGTCGATCGGGCGCGGGGCCCCAATTACTACACCACCATGGCGACGGTCAGCGTTTTCCAGAGTGGGGATGAGGTCGCGGTGCTGCATCCGGAAAAACGGGACTACCCGGTTGCCAAGATGCCCACCACCGAAGCGGCGATCGACTACCAGATCCTGCGTGACATCTACGTGGTGATTGGCGACCAGCAGGACAGCGGCGGCTGGACCGTGCGGACCTATATCAAACCGCTGGCGAACTGGATCTGGGGCGGCTGTATCCTGATGGCTTTGGGCGGCCTTCTCAGCCTCAGCGACAGGCGGTTCCGGGTGGCGGCTGGCGCGCGCAAAAGCGCAGGCGGAGCAAAGGTTCCGGCAGAATGAGGGGCGCGGGCATGTTCAAGGTTGCCGTCACATCTTTGGCGCTGTTCGTGGCCGCACTGGGGGTGACGCTCCCCGGAGCCGCATGGGCGGTGCAGCCGGATGAGGTCCTGGCGGATCCGGTTCTGGAAGGGCGCGCGCGGGAATTGTCAAAGGATCTGCGTTGCCTGGTCTGCCGGAATGAGAATATCGACGAATCCAATGCCGATCTGGCCCGCGATCTGCGCCTTCTGGTGCGGGAACGGCTGGTGGCGGGGGACAGCGACGGTGAGGTCATCGATTTCGTGGTGGATCGCTACGGTGAATACGTGCTGCTGCGCCCCACCACCTCGGGCGCCAATTGGATGCTATGGGCCGCGGGGCCGTTGATGATGCTCCTGGCGCTGGGACTGGCTGCGGCCTATCTGCGTGGCCGTGCGCGGGCGCCAAAGACGGCCGAGGCAGGGCTCAGCCACGAGGAAGAGGTCCGTCTGCGGCAAATTCTGGACGAGTGACGCCGGGTCCATCTTTCCCGGCCCCTGGCTTTGCGCCACCATGGCGCAAAGCAAAGCGCGCGCGCCATCTGCACCGCGCGCCCGAAATGACAGATGAGGCCCCGTGATGGACTACAAAGAGATCCTCTATTCCAACGATGACGGTCTGGCGATCGTGACCCTGAACCGGCCATCGAAGATGAACGCCCTGACAGGCCAGATGCGGGCCGAGATCACCCATGCGCTGAAACGCGCCGCTGGCGAGGCACGGGCGGTTGTGCTGACCGGGGCCGGGGGCGCCTTCTGCTCGGGGCAGGATCTGAGCGATGCGTCAGGCTCGGCGGCTCTGGATATGGAGCGGACCCTCAGGGACGAATATACGCCCATGCTGGAGGCGCTCTATGACTGCCCTGTGCCCACCATGTCGGTGGTCAATGGTCCCGTGGCCGGGGCCGGGGCGAACCTGGCCTTGGCCGCAGATGTGGTGATTGCCACCGAAAGCGCCTATTTCATGCAGGCCTTTGCCCGTATCGGCCTGATGCCCGATGCCGGCGGCACCTGGTTCCTGCCGCGCCAGATGGGTCTGGCCAAGGCAATGGGCGCGGCGCTTTTTGCTGACAAGATCACCGCCCGACAGGCCAGCGATTGGGGCATGATCTGGGAAGCCGTTCCAGATGCAGAGTTTGATGCCCATTGGCGGGCGCGGGCGGCCTATCTGGCCAATGGTCCGACCAAGGCCTTTGGCGCCATCAAGACCGCGATCCGCGGCAGCTATGGCAAGAGCCTGCCGGAACAGCTGTCGGCGGAGGCGCATCTGCAGGGCGAATGCGGCAAGACCCGCGATTTCCTCGAAGGGGTCACCGCCTTCATGGAAAAACGTCCCGCGAAATTCGAAGGCCGCTGAAATCGCGCCCCGTGGGTCGAACTGTGGGTCGCACTGGCTTGAGGTTGCCCCACGGGGCGTATTCTGCCGCCTCACAGCGCCTTGATACGCGCGCCCCGGCAACCCTCGCCATGGCAAACATGGGCGCGCCAAACCCCGGTAACTCAGGGGGTTGGCGTCAGTTACGTAGGATAGCCTGAAGCCTGATCAACCGGCAGCGACCGGATAGGGGAGCAGGCGAATGTCCAGGGCCGGATCGAACTGGCCGTCCTGTGCCAGAATGCGCAGAACCTCGACCCCATCGGCATAGACGATGGCATCGCTGCCTCCGGATCCATTGGCTGCATTTTCGACTGTCAGTTCCGGCTCCCCGCCAGCGGCTGGATCGTAGGTGTAGACCAGCTGATCCTCTCCAAGCTGGAAATCGGTGATGGTCGCTGCGTCCTGACCTTCGAGCCAGGACCCGGTGATAAAGCGATCTGCGCCATCGCCGCCAGTGACCGTGTCATCCACGCCAAAGAGCAGGGTGTCGTCCCCCTGACCGCCATCGACGCTGTCACCGTTGCGATCCGGATCGTCGGTCATGTCGGTCCCCAATTGGCGCAGCAGATCCTGGGGGCCGTTTTCTGGCCCGGAGGCCTGCAGTTGCGCCTGTAGCAGTCCGGGCGGCAGCTGCCCGCTGGATATGATCAGATCCTGCCCCAAGTCGCCGTTCATGGTGTCAGAGCCGAGGCGATCGATCAGCACATCATGATCAGCGCCGCCGCGAATGAGATCGTCACCGCGCCCGCCGTTCAGGAAATCATCGCCATCGCCGCCAAAGACACTGTCGTTGCCGTCGCCGCCAAAAAGCGTATCCATTCCGTCATCGCCGAACAGCCGGTCGCCCCCGATGCGACCTTCCAGAGAGTCGTCGCCCTCCCGCCCCAGCAGGCTGTTGTCCTGCTGATTTCCGATCAGGATATCGTTGCCGTCGGTGCCCGCGAAGGTGTTTGGCGGCAGATCCGGGTCTTCCTGGCCGGGTGGCTCGTCCTGCCCAGTGGATGCCTGATCATCATCGTCGTCCAATATAATGAAACCGGCCACAAGGCTCAGTCCCAGCAAACCAATCCAAAGCACAATTCTTCCCCCAATAATGATGATTCTACTTAAAGTTTAATTGCTCGCAATTTGGGGGCAAGGCGAATTCGATATTCTTCGTTTTCTGTCTATGTCCTGAGAACAATAGAAATATTGAGTGTCAATTGTTCTTATTAAGGATACAGTGTCGTGTATCGCGGGTGTTTCTGAAACGAAAACCCGCTTAAAAAGAAAACGCCCCGCAACCAGAGGTGCAGGGCGGTTGTGTTCGAAATAGGCTCGATCAGCGGTTTTCGATATCCACGTAATCGCGCGCGGTCTGGCCGAGGTACAGCTGACGCGGACGACCGATCTTGTTCTGTGGGTCTGCGATCATCTCTTTCCACTGCGAGATCCAGCCGACGGTGCGCGACAGCGCGAAGATCGGTGTGAACATGGAGGTCGGGAAGCCCATCGCCTCCAGGATGATGCCCGAGTAGAAGTCCACGTTCGGGAACAGTTTCTTCTCGATGAAGTACGGATCGTTGAGCGCAGTCTGCTCCAGTTCCTTGGCGACCTGCAGCAGCGGGTTGTCCTCGACGCCCAGCAGCTCCAGGACCTCATCGGCGGACTGCTTCAGCACCTTGGCGCGCGGGTCGGTGTTCTTGTAGACCCGGTGACCAAAGCCCATCAGGCGGAACGGATCGTTCTTGTCCTTGGCGCGGGCCAGGAATTCGGGGATGCGATCGACAGTGCCGATTTCCTTCAGCATCTCCAGGCAGGCCTGGTTGGCGCCGCCATGGGCCGGACCCCAGAGACAGGCGATACCAGCAGCGATACAGGCAAACGGGTTGGCGCCCGAAGAGGAGGCCAGACGCACGGTCGAGGTCGAGGCGTTCTGCTCGTGATCGGCGTGCAGGATGAAGATCCGGTCCATGGCGCGGGCCAGGATCGGGTCGACGTGGTATTCCTCGGCCGGAACCGAGAAGCACATGTGCAGGAAGTTCGCCGCGTAATCCAGATCGTTGCGCGGATAAACGAAGGGCTGACCGATCGAATACTTGTAGGCCATTGCCGCGATGGTGGGCAGTTTGGCGATCAGACGGATCGCGGCCACTTCACGCTGCCAGGGATCGTTGATGTCGGTGGAGTCGTGATAGAAGGCGGACATGGCGCCGACCACACCCACCAGTGTCGCCATCGGGTGCGCGTCACGGCGGAAGCCGCGGAAGAAGTTGTGCATCTGCTCATGCACCATGGTGTGACGGGTCACACGGGTTTCAAAGTCTTCCAGCTGCGCGGCGGTGGGCAGCTCACCATAAAGCAGCAGGTAGCAGACTTCGAGGTGATGCGACTGCGAGGCAAGCTGGTCGATCGGGTAGCCGCGGTGCAGCAGCTCGCCCTTGCCACCGTCGATGAAGGTGATGGTGCTGTCGCAGCTCGCGGTGGAGGTGAAACCGGGATCATAGGTAAAGACACCGGCCTGGGCGTAGAGTTTGCGGATGTCCAGGACATCGGGCCCAACGGTCGGAGAGAAGATGGGCAGCTCATAGGTTTCGCCATTGAGGCTGAGCTGGGCTGTCTTATTGGTATCGGTCATAGATGTCCCTTCCTGTTACAGGCGCAAAAAGCCCGGATTTCATCCGGGTCTTGCGCAGGCAGCACCCACGCGATGCATCGCGCAGGTGAGGTCGTATCGGAACAGGCTTACCCAAGCGTTAAGGTAAGGGGTCAGCCTGCTGCTTCGGTCAAACGGGCCAGCGTTTCATCGCGGCCCAGAATTAGCATCATATCGAACACCGAAGGCGTTACCGCCCGGCCCGCAAGAGCTGCCCGCAAGGGGCCTGCCAGCTTGCCGAACTTGGTATCATGTGCTTCCGCAAATGCGTTCAGAAGCGCCTCCAGATCGTCACGGGTCCAGCTAGCACTTTGCAACTGCGGCGTCAATTCTTTCAGTATACTATCGGATACAGATGCCAGGGCTTTTGCCGCCTTCGCATCCGGCTCAATGGGGCGCGAAACAAGGACAAAATGCGCCTTCTCAAGAAGTTCCGGGAAAGTCTTGGCCCGGTCCTTCAAACAGTACATGGCGCGTTCAAGATCATTTGACTGAACGTCAGTCAGGGCTGCTTCGCCCGCCGCCGCCAGATAGGCGGTGATTTCCTGCCGCAATGCGGCGTCATCGCTAACGGCGATATGCTGGCCGCAGAGGTTTTCCAGTTTCTTGGTGTCGAACCGCGCCGGGCTTTTGCCGATACCATCCAGATCGAACCAGTCGCGTGCCTGGGTGTCGGTGAAGAACTCGTCATCGCCGTGGCTCCAGCCAAGCCGCGCCAGGTAGTTTCGCATGCCGGCCGCCGGATAGCCCATCGACTGGTACTCCTGCGCGCCCAGGGCGCCGTGGCGTTTGGAGAGTTTCTTACCGTCTGGCCCGTGGATCAGCGGGATATGAGCCCAGACCGGAATATCCCAGCCCATGGCCTGGTAGATCATCATTTGCCGGGCGGCGTTGTTCAGGTGGTCATCGCCGCGGATCACATGGGTCACGCCCATGTCGTGATCGTCCACCACCACGGCCAGCATGTAGACCGGTGTGCCATCCGAGCGCAGCAGAATCATGTCGTCCAGCTGGTCGTTGCGAATGGTCACATCGCCCTGCACCTCGTCGTGAATGACGGTTGTGCCCTCCTGCGGTGCCTTGATGCGCACCACATAGGGCGCATCCGGATGAGTCGCGGGATCCGCATCGCGCCAAGGCGAACGATACAGGGTGGATTTGCCCTCGGCCCGCGCCGCATCGCGGAAAGCCGCGATTTCATCCTGGCTGGCAAAACATTTGTAGGCCTTGCCCTCGGCCAATAGCTGGTGGGCAACCTCGGCATGGCGGTCGGCGCGGGCGAACTGGCTGATCACATCGCCATCGTGATCCAGCCCCAGCCACTCCAGCCCCTGCAGGATCGCTGCCGTCGCTTCGGGGGTCGAGCGTTCACGGTCGGTGTCTTCGATCCGCAGCAGGAATTTGCCGCCGCGCCCGCGCGCATAAAGCCAGTTGAACAGCGCGGTACGCGCGCCACCGATGTGCAGAAAGCCGGTGGGCGAGGGGGCGAAACGGGTGACGACCGGTTTGGACATGGAAGTGATTTACCTTTTGGTAACCATAGGGGGATTAGCGTTTCAGCCTGTCTACCCACCCGAAGGGTCAGGAGCAAGCATGGGAATGATGCGCATCCTGGACCAGCTGCTACAGGTTCAAAGGGGACATCTGCTGGCTTGGGGGCCAGTGTTTCTTGGGCTTGGAATAGGGGTCTATTTCGCTGTGCCGGTCGAACCGGGCGCACTGACCTATCTGAGCGTCGCGACCCTGGTCGGGGTGGGCGGCCTGTCGGTGCTGCATGCCAGTGCCATAGGATTGCTGGGCCGTGCCCTCCTGATCGCATTGATCGGATTTTCTGTTGCCGGGCTGCGCAGCCACTGGCTGGAGGCGCCGGTTCTGTCCTTTCGCTATTATGGCCCGGTGGAGGGGCGTCTTGTTCAGATCGATCGATCGGCTCGCGACCTGATGCGACTGACCCTGGATCAGCTGCGTCTCACGGATGTGCCTGGCCCCAAAACGCCTGAACGGGTGCGGATCACGCTTCTGACCGATGCCGCCTTGCCGCCGGTGGGCGCACGGGTTGCAACGACGGCGCATCTGATGCCGCCACAGGGACCGGTTGAACCGGGGGGCTTTGATTTCCGGAGATATGCCTGGTTCATGCAGCTGGGGGCAAGCGGCTACACGCGGGTGCCCGTTCTGATGGTTGATGCGCAGCCCCCGGAGATGAGCCTGGAGGGCCTGCGCCGGGATATCGCCCTGGGCCTGCGGCAGCGACTGCACGGGGCGAGCGGTGCGATTGCCGCGGCCATCACCACCGGTGACCGAAGCGGGGTCAGCCAGGAGACGCTGCAGGACCTGCGGGCAAGCAACCTTGCCCATCTTCTGGCGATTTCGGGCCTGCATATGGGGCTGGTCGCCGGATTCGTCTTTGCCGTCTTGCGGTTCGGTCTATGTCTGGTTCCGGCCCTTGCCCTGCGGATCAACGTCAAGAAATGGGCAGCTGCGGTGGCGCTTCTGGCGGCCTTTGGATACCTGGCCCTGTCCGGAGGCAATGTGGCCACCGAACGTGCCTTTATCATGGTGCTCGTGATGCTTGGCGCCGTGCTGATCGATCGGCGTGCGATTTCCCTACGGGCGGTTGCAGTTGCCGCCGTCGTTGTCTTGCTGAGGCGCCCGGAAGCCCTGCTCAGCCCGGGCTTTCAGATGAGCTTTGCCGCGACTGCCGCTTTGGTTGGTGTCTTTTCCGGGATCCGGGACCGCGGCTATTCCCTGGGGCCGAGCTGGCTGCGCCCGATTGTCGGCCTGTGCCTGTCCTCGCTTGTGGCCGGGCTGGCAACCGCGCCGTTTGGGGCGGCCCATTTCAACACCCTGTCTCACTACGGGCTGCTGGCCAATCTGCTGGCGGTGCCGGTGATGGGGCTGATCGTCGTGCCCGCGGCCGTTGCAGCCCTGATGTTGCTGCCGCTGGGGGCGGAGGAGCTGGCGCTGACGGTGATGGCCGCTGGATTGGACTGGATCTTGGCTGTGGCCAGCCATGTGGCGGCCTTGCCGGGGGCCGATCGCAGTATTCTGCAGCCCGATCCTTTGGTGTTGCCGCTGATTACGGGCGGTGGGCTGTTCCTGTTGATCTGGCAGGGCAGGCTTCGTGTTGCGGGCGTGTTGCCCATCCTTGTGGCAGGTCTCCTGTGGTCGCAGAGCCACCGCCCCGCCGCCCTGATTTCTCCGGAGGCCGGTTTGGTCGGGGTTCTGGGTCCGGACGGAAGGATGCTATCGCGCGAGAAGGCCAAAGGATTTGCCGCAAAGGTCTGGTTGGAGAATGACGGGGATCGCAGCAGCCAGAAAGCCGCCCATGCGCGCACGCCGACCGAGCCGTCACGGCCATGGCAGGCCTCTGTCGGGTCATTCCGGATGTATCACCTGGTGGGCAAGGGCGCAGCCGCTCAGGTGGTGGGGTGCACCGCGGACGAGATCCTGGTGTCGACTGTCGATCTAAAGATTGACGGTCCCTGTCTGGTGCTGGATCCACAGAGGATGCGCGAAACGGGCAGTATCAGGATCGAAGCCGATGGAACCCTGGTCACGGCAGCCGATCTTGCCGGGCGGCGCCTTTGGACAGGCCCGCAGGCGGGCGCAAAGGTGCGTAACTGAAGGCGTACTTTTCTGAGCCATCATGCCGAGACATATAAGCTGACGCCCCGGTCACACCGGGCCTCGTATCACACGGACGCCCGTATTGCGGCACTGGCAGCACTGGGCACGTCACCTGCCTAAAATAGACGGGTTGCGCCAGGGGCGTGTGATTGATCAATAGCTTCGGATCAACCCCACCAGGCGACCTTGAACCTTGACCTGATCCGCGGGGTAGCAGCGTGTTTTGTAGGCGGGGTTCGCGGCTTCCAGCTCAACCGTGTTGTTGTGGCGGCGGTAGATCTTCTTCAGGGTTGCCTCATGTCCTTCGACCAGGGCGACCACGATATCGCCATCGTCGGCGGTGTCGGATTCGCGGATCACCACGATATCGCCATCGTTGATCCCGGCCTCGATCATGGAATCGCCGCGCACCTCCAGCGCGTAATGGGCGCCATTGGCAGAAAGCATGGAACTGGGCACGCTCACCCTGTTGGAGATCTGGCTGATCGCCTCTATCGGAACGCCGGCAGCGATCCGCCCCATCACCGGCAGTTCCATCGCAGCTGCGGCCTGGGCAGCCATCGGCGCGGCGCCCTGGGCCGAGTGGTCATTGTCATCGGCACCACCTGCAATCACCCTAGGCGAAAACCCTGCGCCACCGCCCGCGATGCTGTCGGGGAGGCGGAGGATTTCAATCGCACGCGCCCGGTGCGCCAGGCGGCGGATAAACCCGCGTTCCTCAAGCGCTGTGATCAGCCGGTGAATGCCGGATTTGGAGCGCAGATCCAGCGCGACCTTCATTTCGTCAAAGCTGGGGGGCACACCATCCCGTTGCAGGCGTGTGTGAATGAACTCCAACAGATCCAACTGCTTTTGCGTCAGCATAACCGCCCCTTTGCGCCGTTGTGTTTTGTTTTGTTCTATTCATGTTCACGTTTTGTGTCAATAGAATGCGCGGCGGCTTTGGTGATTTTGCTCTCATTTTGCAATCAGAGGGTGATTTGCGGTCACAATTGCAGGTAGGAAACCCTGTCACCAACCGCGCGGGCCGGATCATGCGGCGGGCGGATCAACAGGGCGTTTGCCTCAGCCAGGATAGAGAGCAGAGAGCTGTCCTGCCGTTCAAACGCCTCGATCTGTCCCTGCTCCGTCAGAGTGGCCCGCATATAGTGTTCGCGCGGCCCGTTCCGGCTAAGCGGCGCTGCAAGGGTGGCAGTTTGGATCGCATCCTGCTGCGGCGGCAGCCCCAGCATGGCCCGCACCATCGGGGCCAGAAAGATATGGCCGCAGACCATGGCAGAGACCGGATTGCCTGGCAGCCCTGCCATTGCGGCACCATCCAAGCGTCCCGCCATCAGCGGTTTGCCGGGGCGCATCGCCACCTTGTAAAAGGACCGCTCCATTCCAAGGTCAGCGGCAACATCGGCAACGAGGTCGTGATCGCCAACCGAGGCGCCGCCGATGGTCACCACCAGATCGGCGCCTTTGGCCAGGGAAAAGGCCGTGCGCAGGGAACTGTGGGTGTCGCGGGCGATCGGCAGGATGCGCACATGGGCGCCCAATCCTTCGAGCAGCGCCTTCAGGCCAAAGGTATTGGAGGCAATGATCTGATCCGGGCCGGGGGTGCTGCCGGGCATGACCAATTCGTCACCGGTAGAGATCAACGCAATTTCGGGCCGCCGGGTGACGGGCACTTCGGCGATGTTCATCGCCGCGAGCAGGGCTATGTCAGAAGCGGTCAGGCGGCGGGGCGCCGCTACGGTCTGTCCGGCGCAAAAGTCGCCGCCACGGGGGCGGATGTTGTCGCCATCGCCGGGCTCATCGGTGATGGTGATTAGGTCGCCCTTGCGGGTGACATCTTCCTGGATGACCACGAAACCGGCGCCTTCGGGGATCGGGGCGCCGGTGAAGATCCGCACCGCTTGGCCTGCACCGACCACGCCTTCAAAGCGATGCCCGGCGGCGGCCTCGCCGATCACCTTGAACATGGCGTGCAGCTCGACTTCGGCGCCTTTGACGGCGTAACCGTCCATGGCCGACGCGGAAAAAGGCGGCTGATCCCGCCGGGCAGAAACTTCACGTGCCAATACCCGGCCCGATGCCTCTGCGAGGGGAACCATCTCGGTCTCCAGTGGAGACACCAATTTCAACAGATGCGCGCGGGCTTCACTGACTGAGATCATCTATGCCTCGTACCGGCCTGATTTACCGCCGTCTTTCAACGTGACGCGGATGCCGCCGATCTCCATAGCCTTATCCACGGCCTTGGCCATGTCATAGACGGTGAGTGCCGCGACGGAGACCGCTGTCAGGGCCTCCATTTCAACACCGGTCTGGCCGGTGGTCTTGACCGTGCCTTCGATCCGCACGCCGGGCAGGTCCGGATCCAGGGTCAGCTCCACCGCGACCTTGGTTACCGGCAAGGGATGGCACAGGGGGATCAGATCCGGCGTCTTCTTGGCCCCCATGATGCCGGCCAACCGGGCAACGCTGAGAACGTCCCCCTTTTTGGCGCGCCCTTCGGATATGATATCAAAGGTTTCCCGGGCCATCTTGATGTGGCCTTCGGCGGTGGCGATACGAGAGGTCACCGCCTTGTCCGAGACATCCACCATATGGGCATCGCCCTTGCCGTCAAAATGCGTGAGCGCCATCACATCGCCCCCGGCGTGAGAGGGTTGGCCAGCAGTTGCCGGGTTGCGGCGGCGACATCGTCCTGCCGCATCAGCGCCTCGCCGATCAGGAAGGTGCGGGCACCGTAGCGCGCCATATCGGCCAGATCCTGCGGGGTGAACAAGCCGCTTTCGCAGACGATGGTGCGATCCGCCGGAACCTTCCGGGAGAGCTCTCGCGTGGTATCAAGCGTGGTCTCGAAGGTCTTGAGATTGCGGTTGTTTATACCCATCAGCGGGGATTTCAGGGCACAGGCGCGCTCCAGTTCTTCGGCATTGTGCACCTCCAGGAGGACGTCCATGTCCCAGGCCATGGCGCAGTCTTCCAGTTCTGCCGCTTGCGCGTCTGAGACCGAGGCCATGATGATCAGGATGCAATCGGCGCCAAGGGCACGGGCTTCGGCCACCTGATAGGGGTCATACATGAAATCCTTGCGCAGGGCGGGCAGGGTGCAGGCGTCCCGCGCTTCGGTCAGGAAGGATTTTGCGCCTTGAAAACTCGGGGTGTCAGTGAGCACTGACAGGCAGGTGGCGCCGCCCTGCTCATAGGCCTGCGCCAGCGCGACCGGGTCGAAATCCTCGCGAATCAGACCCTTGGAGGGGCTGGCCTTCTTGATTTCGGCGATAAGCCCGTAGCCCTGGCGACCGGCACCGATCAACGCCTCGGCAAAACCGCGCACAGGTGAGGCCTCGCGGGCGGCGGCTTCCACCTCAGCCATGGGAACGGCGGCCTTGTCAGCGGCCACTTCTTCGAGCTTGTAGGCCTTGATCTTGTCGAGCACGTTTTCTGTCATAAGCTTGCCTCCCGTCAGGCGGCCCAGTCGATGGGCGCATGGCCGCGTTCTTGCAGCCAGGTGTTGATTGCCGAAAACGGCCGCGATCCGAAGAAGCCGCGTCGCGCCGATAGCGGCGAGGGATGCGCAGTCTTCAGGATCAGGTGATCGCCCGGATGAAGGTGTTTTTCAAGCCTTTGCGCCTGTTTTCCCCAAAACACATAGGCAGTAGGGCGCCCGGATGTGCGTTCCAGAACCTCGCGGACCAGTTGATCCCAGCCCAGATCCTTGTGCCCGTTGGCATCGCCCGCAGGCACGCTAAGGGCGGTGTTGAGCAACAACACCCCCTGGCGCGCCCAGGCGCGCAGATCGCCGTTGGGGCGTGAACTGTGAGCATCGCTCTGCAATTCCTTGAAAATATTGGAAAGCGATCGCGGCAGGGGCGTCACATCGGGTTCCACTGAAAAGGCCAGCCCATGGGCATGGCCGGGGGTCGGATAGGGATCCTGACCCAGGATGACCACCCGGGTGTCCTCGGGTTGGGTCAGTTCCAGGGCCGCGAACCGCTGCGATGCGGGGGGCAGGATCTCGCGCCTGTCCTGCCGCAAGGCGGTGTCGATTTCGGGCCAGCGGGTTTCGAAGAAGGGCAAATCGGCCCAGGCGCCAAGTCCGGTCGGCAGCGCCATCAGGTGGCCTCGGTGGTGATCCGGGCGACCGCTGCGATCTTCTCTTTGGCGGCGCCGCTGTCGATGCTCTCGCGGGCCTTTGCGACGCCTTCGCGCAGATCACCTGCAGCGCCCGCTACCACCAGGGCGGCGGCGCTGTTCAGCAGAACCGCATCGCGATAGGCCGAGGGCGCGCCGTCCAGCAGGGCGCGGAAGGCGGTTGCGTTTTCCTCGGGCGTGCCGCCGATGATGTCTTCAAAGGGATGCACCGGCAGGCCTGCGTCTTCGGGGTGGAGTTCCACATCGCGGATGCTGCCATCCACTTCCAGCGCCGCAACCCAGCTGACGCCGGTGATGGTCAGCTCATCGGTGCCGTCAGAGCCATGCACCAGCCAAGCGCGCTCCGATCCCAACTGGCCCAGCGTTTCCGCCATGGGCCGGATCAGGTCGCGGGAAAAGGCGCCGGTCAGTTGCCGTTTCACACCTGCGGGGTTTGTGAGCGGCCCCAGAATATTGAAGATCGTGCGGGTGCCGAGTTCTTGCCGCGTCGGCATCACATGGGCAATGGCCGGGTGGTGCATGGGCGCCATCATGAAGCCGATCCCGGCCTCTTTCAGTGATTTTTCAACCACCTGCGGGCCAACCATCACCTGAATTCCCATCTGCCCCAGGGCATCCGCCGCGCCGGATTTGGAGCTGAGGTTGCGGTTGCCATGCTTGGCCACGACGGTGCCTGCACCGGCAACCACAAAGGCGGTCGCGGTGGAGATATTGAGCGTGCCCTTGCCATCGCCACCGGTGCCCACGATGTCAATCGCCCCTTCGGGTGCGCGCACCGCATTGCATTTGGACCGCATCACCGCAGCAGCGGCGGCATATTCATCGACCGTTTCGCCACGGGTGCGCAGCGCCATCAACAGCCCGCCCATCTGGCTGGGCGTCGCTTCGCCCTCGAACAGCATGGCAAAGGCTTCTTCGGCTTCCGCACGGGTCAGGGGGCGATCGGCAGCGGCATCGATCAGCGGCTTCATCTGGTCGCTCATGCGGGCACCTTCATGTCATTGAGGAAGTTCTGGAGCAGGGCGTGACCATGTTCCGAGGCAATCGATTCAGGGTGGAACTGTACCCCGTGGATCGGCAGATCGCGGTGCTGCAGCCCCATGATGGTGCCATCCTCCAGTTCGGCCGTGACCTCCAGGCATGCGGGCAGGCTGTCGCGCTCTACGATCAGCGAATGATAGCGGGTCGCTTGGAACGGCGAGGGCAGCCCGGCAAACAGACCTTTGCCCTGATGGTGAACCTGACCCATCTTGCCATGGACGATCTCGTGGCAGCGCACCACCTTGCCGCCAAAGGCCTGGCCGATGGTCTGGTGCCCCAGGCAGACACCCATCAGGGGAATGCCCGCCTCGGCGGCGGCCAGGGTCAGGGGCAGGCAGATCCCGGCCTGATCGGGATCGCAGGGCCCGGGGCTGAGGAGAATGCCAGAGGGACGCAAGGACAGCGCTTCTTCGACAGATAGCGCATCGTTGCGGCGCACGTCCATTTCGGCCCCCAGCTCACCCAGATAGTGCACGAGGTTGTAGGTGAAGGAGTCGTAGTTGTCGATCAGCAGCAACATCTTGGCAGGCTCTTTTAAGGGTGGCGGGCAGGGCTTGCACCGCAGTATAGTTGTTGCGACATACATGTTCAGGCTTGCCCGGCAGCGTCAAGGGTGCGGCGCGTTTTTGATGTGGACGATCGGTCGCATTGGCATTGCGCCGACCGGAGGGCAGGCCGGAATGAAAACGAGAGGCGGAACGGGCATGCGGGGCTTTCTGGGCGGCGTTAGTATCGGAGCATTGGTGGCAGCCTGTGTTGCCGCAATGTGGTCGCTGTCGACCCCGTTGCCGCAGCAGATCGATGTCAGCGCGACCGGGCCAAGTACCGGCACTGCCCCGGCAGAGAGCGGACCTGCGCCGATGGGCACGCCGCAGGCGGATGCGGATCTGGTCGAGGCCGCACCGGCGGCTTTGGAAAACGCACCTTCGGATGATCTGAGCGCGATCGAACCCGCGGATACGGAACCCTCCGAACGTCCCGAAATTGGCAGTGCGGGCACAGTCGAGGGCACGGACAGCGGCGCGGTTCCCGTTGTGCCAGAGGCTCCGAAGGAACTGGACACCGCAAGCGGTAGTGAAGAGCCGGGTGCGCTGGCGCAGAGCGCCACCGGCGAGGACCCGGTCGATGTCTCAACCGCGACAGCGCCCACACCGGCTCCTTCGGTGTCTTCCCAGACAGGGGCAGAGCCACCGCAAGGGGATCAACAGCCGGTTCCCGGACCTGAAATTGCCGCACAACAGCCGCCTGTTACGGATCCCGGCCTGTCCGTTTCGCCTTCGATTGCCATGCCGCAACTGGGGAGCGCCCCGGCGCCGACCGCGCCGCCGGTGATTGGTATTACGCCGCCCGCGCCGCCGTCCTCCACCGAGGAAACGTCGGCCGAGGAAAAGATGGCCGAGGATGCGGGAATGTCCGAGGAGGATCAGGAGAGTGCCAAGGCAGAGGCACAGCCGGAGGAGGGGCGCGCGAACCGCATTGCAGCCCTGCCCACGGCGGATGCGCCGGACCGCGCCGGGACGCCGCGCATTGGCACCCCCGTTGTGCCCCTGACCGAACGTGACGAAGCCGCTGACAGCCTTGAGGAAAATACGGCGCAAACCCCGTTTGAGGCCAATTCGGAGCCCTTTGATCTCAGCGATGATCGTCCGCTGATGTCGATTGTGCTGATTGATGACGCGCAATCTGTCGGCGCCGAGGCGCTTGCAGAGTTTCCCTATCCGATCAGCTTTGCCATCGATCCGCAAGATCCGCGCGCGGCCGAAAAGATGGCCGAACGGCGCGCCGCCGGGTTTGAGGTCTTGATCCTCTCCGATCTGCCCCGCGAGGCGCAGCCGCAGGATGCCGAAACCGCACTGGCCGTCTGGTTTGACCTTCTGCCGCAGGCGGTTGGCGTGCTAGAAGGCGTTGCCAGCGGCGTGCAGGGCAATCGCCCGCTGGCCGATCAGGTGGCCGATGCGGTGCGCGCAGGCGGCTATGGGCTGGTCCTGCAGAACAATGGGCTTAATACGGTACAGAAACTCGCCCTGCGCGACGGCGTGCCCGCTGGCGTGGTGTTCCGTGATTTCGATGGAGCCGGGCAGAATCCGCGCGCCATGCGCCGTTTCCTGGATCAGGCGGCGTTCCGGGCGGGCCAGGAGGGTGCCGTGATCATGCTGGGACGGCTGCAGCCCGACACGATTTCGGCGCTGCTCTTGTGGGGGTTGCAGGACCGCGCCAGCCGCGTTGCGCTGGCGCCGATCTCAGCCAGCCTGCGGTCCAATCTGGCCGGGACCGGTCAGTAGGCAGTTAACCCACAGTCAGTCGTTTCAGCTGCTCTTAGCGGTTGCGGCTGCCGGTAAAACGGGCCGCATCTGCGGCAGCGCGGCGGATCGCATTGGATTTATGCACCGTCTCCATATATTCCGCCTCGGGGTCGCTGTCATAGACAACACCGCCGCCCGCCTGAATGTAGAGCGTCTGATCCTGCACGATGGCGGTGCGCAGGGCGATACACATGTCCATGTCGCCGCCTGCCGAGAAATAGCCGACCCCACCGCCGTAGACGCCGCGCTTTTCCGGCTCCAACTCGTCGATGATCTCCATCGCGCGTACCTTTGGCGCGCCTGAAACAGTGCCGGCGGGCATGCCTGCAAAGAAGGCGTCAAGGGCGTCCTTGTTCGCGTCCAGCTCACCGACCACGTTGGAGACGATATGCATCACGTGGCTGTAGCGCTCGATGATGAACTTCTCGGTCGGCCGCACGGTGCCGATCTTGGACACGCGGCCGGTATCGTTGCGGCCCAGATCCAGCAGCATCAGGTGCTCTGCCAGCTCCTTCTTGTCGGCCAGAAGATCGGCCTCCAGCGCCTTGTCCTCTTCGGGGGTGGCGCCACGCGGACGGGTGCCTGCGATGGGGCGGATGGTGACCTCATTGCCAAAGACCCGCACCAGGATTTCCGGGCTGGCTCCGATGACCTGAAAGCCGCCGAAGTTGAAATAGAACATGAAGGGCGAGGGGTTGGTGCGCCGCAGCGAGCGGTAGAGCGCAAAGGGCGGCAGCGGGAAGTCCTGTTTCCACCGCTGTGCCGGCACCACCTGAAAGATATCGCCGGCGCGGATATAGTCCTTGGCCTTCTCAACGGCTTCCATGTAGCCGGATTTGGTGAAGTTGCTGACCGGTGGTGCGATTTCATCCGCATCGCCCAGATCGCGGGTCTCGGCGGGCATGGCGCGTTCCAGATCGCGGACCGCGTCCATCACCCGCTCGGCAGCCTGGGCATAGGCGGCCTTGGCGGATTGCCCGCCTCCCACCCAGGCGGGGGAGACCACGGTGACCTCACCCTTGACGCCATCCAGCACCGCAACCACCGAGGGGCGCATCATGATCGCGTCCGGCAGGCCCAGAGGATCGGGGTTCACATCGGGCAGATGTTCCACCAGCCGTACCATGTCATAGCCAAGATAGCCGAACAGCCCGGCGGCGGCCTGGGGCAGGTCGTCGGGCAGATCAATCCGGCTTTCGGCCAGCAGGGCGCGCAGGTTGTCCAGCGGATCGCCGTCCTGCGCCTCAAACCCTTCGGCGTCAAAACGGGCCGAGCGGTTGATCTCGGACTGCGTGCCGCGACACCGCCAGACCAGATCCGGCTTCATGCCGATGATCGAATACCGCCCGCGAACCTCTCCGCCGGTCACCGATTCCAGCATGAAGGCGTCTTTCTGGGCGCCGGTCAGCTTCAGCATCAGCGAGACGGGGGTGTCGAGATCTGCCGCCAGCCGGGTATAGACCAGCTGGTTTTCTCCGGCATCATAGGCGGCGGCAAATGTGTCGAAATCGGGTATCAGAGCCATCTTGAGCTGCCTTGATCTGGGTCTGTGTCTTTACTGGAAGCTGGACTGAACCGCGTTCAATGCCTGCTGGTCGACGCGGGGGGCGGCGCGCAGCTGTGCATCCTCGGCAAAGGCTTCGAACAGCGCCTGGGACAGCGCCTGATCCAACTGGGCGCCCATGGCCTCGGCCAGCATCTGCATTTCGGGGCTGTCCTCGGCGGTCAGCACCTCATCGAGCCGCAGCACGACGGTGCTCTCCTCACCGCTGACAAGGCGCAGATCACCCGGCTCCATTTCAAAGGCGGCCAGCATCATGTTGACCGGGGTGCCATCGATATAGGCGGTGCGGGTCTGGCCGGTCTCGGTCTTGACCTCCAAGCCTTCGGGAAAGGCACCGTTTTCTTGCGCGTGTTTCAAGATCTCTTCGGCCTGGGCTGCCACGGCATCTGCCGCGCGGCTGGCGTTCCAGGCTTGGAATGCGTTTTCGCGTGCCTCTTCAAAGGGTTGCGGGCGCGGCGGCAGGATCTCGTCCAGGCGCAGGGCGAAGAGGCTGCCGTCGTCGAGGAAGGCGATGGAGGGGAAATCATCGATGGTGACCGCCTCGGCGGCCTCGCGGAAGCCATCGTAGCCCGCGATATCCTCGTCATTGCTGCCGGTCCAGTTGAGCGTTCCGATCTGCATGTCACTTTCGCCCGGCAGTTCCTCCAGGGTGACGCCACCGGCCAGCATGTCCTCGATGGGTTCTGCCTGCTGTTCGATCACGCGGCGGGCGCGGTCGGCGGCCAGTTCAGCGCGCAGCTCTTCCTTGGCTTGATCAAAGGTGGTTTCGCGTGCTTCCAGCTGGCCGTTTACCCGGAACAGGGCAGGGCCCAGGTTGGAGGGCAGGGGGCCAACCACGGATCCCACCTCGGCCGCAAAGACATCGGCGCCAGCCTCGGCCAGCTCTTCCACGGTCACATCGCCAAGATCGATATCCGCCAGGGAGAGGCCGCGATCCTGAACCAAAACCTCAAACGTCGTGCCGCCCACATCTAGCTGAGCGCGAGCGCTGGCGGCGCTGTCCGCATCGGCAAAGACCAGACGTTCCACCAGGCGCCGCTCGGGGACCAGGTAATCTGCGGCGCGGTCCTGATAGAGGCTCTGCAGGGCATCGTTGTCCACCTCGACCTGATCCAGGATCATCTCGGGGCTGAGGTGCACATAGGTCAGAACCTTGGTCTCGGGCAGGGTGAACTGGTCGATATTTGCCTCATAAAAGGCGGTCAGCTCTTCGTCGCCGGGCATCTGCATGGTGAGCGGCACCGCGTCATTCGACAGGCTCACGTAGGAAAAGCTGCGGCGCTCTCCGATATAGGCGACCAGGGTATCGCCCAGCACGGCGGGCATCTTGGCACCGGACATGATGGCGCCCTGCACCAGGGTGCGGGCGGCTTCACGGCGCAGGTCGTCCTCGAACTCGGCCTCGGTGAAACCGGCGTTATCAAGGGTAAAGCGATAGGTCTCCCGGTCGAACTCCCCGCTGGCATTCTGGAGGGCAGGCACCTGGGTCAGCTCTTTCAGCAGGTTCTCATCGCCGATGGAGATGCCAAGGCTGTCCACCTCGTTGTCGATGGCGGCCAGGGTGATCAGACGGCCAAGCACAACGCGATCCAGCCCCATCGCCGTAAGTTGCGACATGGGCATTGCCTGGCCGGTCTGCGCCTGCAGCGCGTTCTGTTCGCGCTGCAACTCGCGCATGTAGGCGTCGACCGTGACTTCCCGCTCTCCCACCAGGGCGACAGAGCTGAGCGAGCTCGAGAAATTGACCGCGCCAAACCCGGCAAGACCTACTATCAGCATCCCCATCAGGATCCAAACAAAGGTACGGGATAGATTCTTCATGCCTGCGGCCATTGTGCCCTCATTTCTGCCTGCTGCCCGCTGCAGGTGCATGCGGGCAGGGTGCCATGTGATTTCTCGGGGTTCTGCATACGCTGCCGCCCCATTGGGGGCAAGAACTACTGGTCGGATTGGCGGGACGGAACCGGATCAATCCGGCTCGAACGCGGCTAGCCTGTCAAACAGCTCGGCGATGCCCGCAGGGTCGACATTGGCAAAGGCGATGCGGAATTGACGGTGCCCCGCCGGATCGCCTTCGGGCATGAACATGGTGCCCGGCAACATCAGCACGGAGGCCTGCTGCACCAGCTGTTGGGCAATCGCGTCAGAGGACTGCGAAAACGGGTGCTCGACATAGGCGAAATAGGCGCCGCAGCCCAGCAGAGACCAGCCTTTCGCGGCCAGCTTGGGAAAGCCCTCCTCGATGGCGGCCTTGCGATCGAGGATGTCCTGACGTTCCCCGGCCAGCCAGTCCTGCAGGTTTTGCAGCCCCCAAAGAGCACCGATCTGACCCAGCTGCGCCGGGCAGATCGTGACAGTATCCAGGAATTTTTCCATCTCGAACAACCGCTTGGCCGAGGTCGCAATGGCGCCCACCCGGTGCCCGGTCAGCCGGTAGGCCTTGGAAAAGGAGTAAAGATGGATCAGCGTGTCGTCCCAGGCGGGATCCTGAAACAGGGCATGGGGCGGGCCGCTGCGGCTGTCGAAATCCCGGTAGGTTTCATCCAGGATCAAGGCAAACCCGCGATCGCGCGCCAGATCGAAGAAGGCCTGTACCAGCCCCGCCGGGTATTCAACACCGCAGGGATTGTTGGGCGTGACCAGCACGATGGCACGGGTTTTGGGTGTGATCAGCTGTGCGGCCTGCGCGGGCTCCGGGGTCATATCCGCGCCAACCTGCAGCGGCACGGCCCGGACACCGGCCATATCGAGCCACATTTTGTGGTTGAAATACCAGGGCACCGGGATGATCACCTCATCCCCTTCGGCGCAAAGGCTGGCGATGCTTGCGGCAAAGGCCTGGTTGCAGCCGGAGGTGATGCCGACCTGTGCGGGCTGGACCGCCGCGCCATAGTGGCTGTTGATTTGCTGGGCGAGTGCGGCGCGCAGGTCGTCCCGTCCCAGCACCGGCCCGTAAAGATGCGCCTCGGTCTGGGTCATCGCCGCTTCGGCAATGGCCTGGCGCAGACCCTCTGGCGGGGCTTCGGCCGGGGCCGCCTGGCTGACGTTGATCAGCGGGCGCGTTGCCGGGAAGGTCACACCCTGCAGCCAGCGCCGGGATTCGACGATCGGAGAGCAGAAGGTCGCTTCGGTGCGAGAGGCATGACGTGGCATGGCCGACCGGCTGGAGGTGTTCATGTGCAATTTCCTGTATTCAAAGCGCCGGGTCCAGGGCGCAAGTCAGAAACCATCTGTGGCATGCAACAGAGGGGCGCTCAAGAAAAAGCGCGCCCACTGGGCGCGCCTTTGGTGATCTTCATTGCGGCCCTAGCGGCTGCCATTTGATCAGTCGTTTCCGCGATAGGGTTCGACATATTGCAAGGCCATGTCCCAGGGGAAGAAGATCCAGGTGTCCTGGCTCACCTCGGTGATGAAGGTATCGACCATGGGGCGGCCCTTGGGTTTGGCATAGACGGTGGCGAAATGCGCCTTGGGGTACATCTGGCGCACCAGTTCCAGAGTCTTGCCGCTGTCCACCAGATCATCGACGATCAGGATGCCTTCACCGTTGCCCATCAGGCCTGCATCGGGCGCCTTCAGAACCTGTGCCTCGCCCTGGGCCTGGTGGTGGTAGGATTTGACCGAAATCGTATCGACGGTGCGGATGTCCAGCTCGCGGCTGACGATCATCGCCGGCGCCATGCCGCCGCGGGTGATTGCGACCACGGCCCGCCAGGCGCCATCGTCCGGCCCCTGACCATCCAGACGCCAGGCCAGCGCCCGGCTGTCCCTGTGGATCTGGTCCCAACTGATGTGAAACCCTTTTTCGTGTGGCAGGCGATCTGTCATCTTGCGTCTTGCTCCGATGGGATTGCGTCAGGTGTGGCGGTGTGGCTGGACGGATGGACCTGCGATCACTTGCTGATGTCAGGGGCGTCGACCGCCTTCATGCCCACCACGTGATAGCCCGCATCGACATGAAGGTTCTCACCGGTCACGCCCGAGCTGAGATCCGACAGCAGGTAAAGCGCGGATTTGCCAACGTCATCGATCGTCACGTTGCGGCGCAGGGGCGAGTTATACTCGTTCCACTTCATGATATAGCGGAAATCGCCGATGCCGCTGGCGGCCAGGGTCTTGATCGGTCCGGCAGAGATTGCGTTCACGCGGATGCCGTCCTTGCCCAGATCCTCGGCCAGGTATTTCACCGAGGCCTCCAGGGCCGCCTTGGCGACGCCCATGACATTGTAATGCGGCATCACCTGTTCGGCGCCGTAATAGGTCAGCGTCAGCATCGAGCCGCCGTCGGTCATCATCTTCTCTGCGCGGCGGGCCACGGCGGTGAAGGAATAGACCGAGATATCCATGGTCATCTGGAAATTGTCGCGGCTGGTATCCACGTAGCGGCCGCGCAATTCGTTCTTGTCGGAAAATCCGATGGCGTGAACGACAAAATCCAGCTTGCCCCATTTTTCCTGCAGGGTCTCGAACAGCGCATCCACCGAGGCCTCGTCCGAGACATCGCAGGGCAGAACGATGTCGCTGCCCAATTGCGCGGCGAGCGGATCCACGCGTTTCTTCAGAGCGTCCCCCTGATAGGAAAAGGCAAGCTCGGCTCCGGCATCGGCGCAGGCCCGCGCTATCCCCCAAGCGATGGACTTGTCGTTGGCCAGACCCATGATGAGGCCACGTTTTCCGGACAGCAGTTGACTGGGCATGCAGGTTCTCCGCCTGAAAATTTGAACTTTGGGACGTGTAATATGCCCGCGCGCCTGCATCAAGAGAGGATTAATAGGCCCCAAGCCCGGGGTCTTCCGACTGAAAAGCGTGCTTTTGATTGGCCGCATTGACGCAGGCGCTTACAGAGCCGTGCCTGCGCTTGTGCGCCCAATAGATGCCGCGTAGGGTGGCGCGCAAACAGGAATGAGGTTTCCATGTCAGAGCGGACCGGGCTATTTGCGGGCGACGACCCGTTTGAGATTGCGCGAAACTGGCTTTCAGAGGCCGAGGCCACAGAGATCAACGATCCCAATGCGATTGCCTTGTCGACGGTGGATCAAGATGGCCTGCCAAATGCGCGTATGGTCCTGTTGAAGGACATCGAAAAGGACGGTTTCGTTTTTTACACCAATTACGAAAGCGCGAAGGGCCAGGAGTTGGCGCATTCCGGCAAGGCGGCCTTTGTCATGCATTGGAAAAGCCTGCGACGCCAGATTCGGGTGCGCGGGGATGTGAGCCGGGAAGAGGGACCGCAGGCCGATGATTACTATCGGTCACGATCGCTCAAAAGCCGCCTTGGCGCCTGGGCCTCGCGTCAGTCGCAACCGCTGAGCAGCCGTGCGGCTTTGATGGCCGAGGTGGCCAAAGTGACTGCAATCAAGGGGCCTGATCCGGATCGTCCGCCGTTCTGGGGCGGTTTTCGAATTGTGCCAAGAGAAATCGAATTCTGGGCCGATGGTGCATTCCGGCTTCATGATCGCTTTGTCTGGCGTCGAAATTCGCCGGAAGATCAATGGAATGTCGAGCGATTAAATCCGTAAGTGTTTTTTCGCGGAGCATTAAATTCTCAACAAAGGGGAATTTTTTTATCTTGAACTCATATGCGGAAATCGCGCATCAAGCATCGAGAAAACCAATACGACGCGGCGGACGAGACTAGTGGCAGACGATCAAAGCAGCCTACGGCAAATCCAGGGTACGGTGAAATGGTTCGATCCGACAAAGGGCTACGGCTTTGTGGTGTCGGATGACGGCGGTCCGGACATTCTTCTGCACGTGAATGTCCTTCGAAATTTTGGACAGAGCTCCATTGCCGACGGGGCCGGTATTTCGATCCTGACCCATGCGACCGAACGCGGCGTGCAGGCGGTCGAGGTTCTTTCGATCGTGCCCCCAGCACGGGATGATGCGCCGGTGCTGAGCGATTTCATGGAACTCGACAGCGAGGAACTGCGCTCCCGTCCGCTGGAACCTGCACGGGTGAAATGGTTCGACAAGGGCAAGGGGTTTGGTTTTGCAAATCTGTTTGGCCGTGGCGATGACGTCTTCCTGCATGTGGAGGTGCTGCGGCAATCCGGGTTGGCGGATCTGCAACCGGGAGAAGCCCTGGCGCTGCGGGTGATCGAAGGCAAACGCGGCTGCATGGCCGTCGAGGTGCTGGCCTGGGAAGCCGCCATCACCAGCGATCTCGGGCTATAGCGCCATGAGGGGGCGGTCCAACGGCATGCTCCGCTGGGTCGCCGTTTGGCTGCTGTGCACCATGGCAGCCCCTGCATTGGCGGCGCAAGACTGCGTGCGGCACCGGGTGGATCTGCGCGGCGACTGGGGACAGGCGGCCTTTACCGTTGAAATCGCCGATACCGAGCAAAGCCGGGCGCAGGGGCTGATGTTTCGCGACAGCCTGGCGCGCGGTGCCGGCATGCTGTTTGTCTATGAACGTCCCGCCCGCGCCGCCTTCTGGATGAAAAACACCCTCATTCCCCTGGATATCCTGTTTCTGGATGAAACCGGCCGGGTCACCTCGGTGCATGCCAATGCGATACCGCATGATGAGACGCCGATTCCAGGTGGGGATCGGGTCTTTGCGGTGTTGGAAATCAACGCCGGATTGGCGCAGCGCTATGGCATCGGACCGGGCAGCGAGATGCGCCACGAAGTTTTTTCCAACAACACGCCGGTTTGGCCCTGTTAGGGCTTTTCAAACCTGATCCACATCGCTAGGAAAGCGCACGGTCCGGGGCGTGGCGCAGTCTGGTAGCGCACCTGTTTTGGGTACAGGGGGTCGTGAGTTCGAATCTCGCCGCCCCGACCACTTCTTCCTACATGTTTGGTGATGATCCGCTGATCCCAGCTCCGCCTGGGGCAGGGGAGCGGCGTTTGCGTGGTCCGCCCAAAGGTCCACCAAACGGGAATCACTTTGATCTTGGTGCTGGGTGCTTTGCGGATACCAGATCTTGTGTTAACCTTGTGTTAACCATGTGGCGCGAACTGGCGCCAAATGGTTACCCGTTTTGCTTTTATGGGGTCAGGTGTGCTGATGAAACGATGTGCATTTGGGCCACGGGTCGGCCAGGAGTAGGCCGCTTGCGAAAGTGACAGGCCAGGGAGGGCCGGTTACGTGCATGACGGGGTCGCAGTGTAGGTGGTGTAGGATGATCGTATTAGGTGCTTGCGGCAAACCATTAGGGTTTCGCAACAAATTCTAGGCAAGGCCTTCGGGTCTTGGCCGGTCGGCGTGTCAGCAAGTTTGCGCGGGTGAATCACTTCGGGTTTCCGCGGCATTTTTTGAGTCCTCCGGTCAACTGAAAAATTGGTAAGTAATAGGTAAATTTTGCGTTGACCCTGTGGGCGCGAATACGTCAGATTGTGGAAGCTGCTTGTAGCGCCACAAGATCTGGTGGGGATCCTCGGCGCCGCAACAAGACTAAACATTTATAGAGATCCGAAGTTCGGGGCAGGTGTGGGGCCTTCGCGGCATGCTGTGAATGAGCGCATGCAGCGGTTTCTATTGTGTTTGGCTGTGGCAAAGGCGGGCGGATGGCCGCTGACAAAAAGACGGACAGAGCGAACTCAAAGGGGCAGAGCATGAAAATCGAACGCAAGTTTACCAAGGCCGGGCAGGACGCCTATTCAGAGCTGGATTTCATCTCTGCCACGTCTGAGATTCGCAACCCGGATGGCACCATCGTCTTCCGCCTGGAGAACATCGAAGTTCCGGCGGACTGGAGCCAGGTTGCAAGCGACGTGATCGCGCAGAAATACTTCCGCAAAGCCGGTGTGCCGAGCCGCCTGAAGAAGGTGCGCGAAAAGGGGGTGCCGGAATTCCTGTGGCGCTCGGTTGCGGATGGGGATGATGTCGAAGTCGGCGGAGAAACCTCTTCAAAACAAGTGTTTGACCGTCTTGCCGGCGGCTGGACCTACTGGGGCTGGAAGGGCGGCTATTTCTCCTCCGAGGAAGACGCGCGCGCCTATTACGACGAGATGCGCTACATGCTGGCGACCCAGCGCGCCGCGCCGAATTCGCCGCAGTGGTTCAACACCGGCCTGCATTGGGCCTATGGCATCGACGGCCCGGCGCAGGGTCACCACTATGTGGATTACAAGACCGGCAAGCTGACCAAATCCGACAGCGCCTATGAACACCCCCAGCCGCATGCCTGCTTCATCCAGTCGGTCTCTGACGATCTGGTCAATGACGGCGGTATCATGGATCTGTGGGTGCGTGAGGCGCGCCTGTTCAAATACGGCTCCGGCACCGGCACCAACTTCAGCCACCTGCGTGGCGAGGGCGAGCCCCTGTCCGGCGGCGGCAAATCCTCGGGCCTGATGGGTTTCCTCAAGATCGGTGACCGGGCGGCCGGCGCGATCAAATCCGGTGGCACCACCCGGCGCGCCGCCAAGATGGTGATCGTCGATGCGGACCACCCGGATATCGAGGATTTCATCCAGTGGAAGGTGATCGAAGAGCAGAAGGTTGCCTCGATCGTCGCGGGGTCGAAAATGCACGAGCAGATGCTGAACGGCATCTTTGCCGCGATCCGCGAATGGGACGGGCTTGAGGCGGATGCCTATGAACCAGCCAAGAACGACGGGTTGAAGAAGGCCATTCGCGAAGCCAAGAAGGTCGCGATCCCCGAGACCTATATCAAGCGGGTCCTAGATTATGCCAAGCAGGGCCACACCTCGATCGAATTCCCGACCTATGACACCGACTGGGACAGCGATGCCTATTCCTCGGTTTCGGGTCAGAACTCCAATAACTCGATCCGGGTCACCAATGCCTTCCTGCATGCGGTGGAAAAGGACGCCGACTGGGAACTGATCAACCGCACCGATGGCCGCGTTGCCAAGACCGTCAAGGCGCGCGATCTGTGGGAGAAGGTCGGCCACGCCGCCTGGGCCTGCGCCGATCCGGGCATCCAGTTCCACGATACCGTGAACGACTGGCATACCTGCCCCGAAGACGGTGAGATCCGCGGCTCAAACCCCTGTTCGGAATACATGTTCCTGGACGATACCGCCTGCAACCTGGCCTCGCTGAACCTGTTGACCTTCCTCAAGGACGGGCAGTTCCAGGCCGGTGACTACATGCACGCCTGCCGGTTGTGGACGCTGACGCTGGAAGTCAGCGTGATGATGGCGCAGTTTCCGTCCAAGGAGATCGCCCAACGGTCCTATGACTACCGCACCCTGGGGCTGGGCTATGCCAATATCGGCGGATTGCTGATGAACATGGGCTATGGCTATGACAGCGACGAGGGGCGCGCGCTTTGTGGCTCGCTCACCGCGATCATGACCGGCGTTGCCTATGCCACCTCGGCTGAAATCGCATCGGAACTGGGCCCGTTCCCCGGGTTTGACAAGAACCGCGACCACATGCTGCGGGTGATGCGCAACCACCGCACCGCCGCCTATGGCAAGACCACGGGCTATGATGGCCTGTCGGTGCCGCCGGTGCCGCTGGACCTGAAGAACTGCCCGGATGCACGGCTGACCGATCTGGCCGCAGGTGCCTGGGACGAAGCGCTGGAGCTGGGCGAAAAACACGGCTACCGCAACGCCCAGGCCACGGTGATCGCGCCGACCGGCACCATTGGCCTGGTGATGGACTGCGACACCACCGGGATCGAGCCGGACTTTGCTCTGGTGAAGTTCAAGAAACTGGCCGGTGGCGGCTACTTCAAGATCATCAACCGCTCGGTTCCTGCTGCTTTGGAAGGGCTGGGCTATACCTCGGCCCAGATCGAAGAGATCGTCTCTTATGCGGTGGGCCATGGCACCATCGGCAATGCGCCGGGGATCAACCACACCTCGCTGACCGGTCATGGCTTTGGCCCCAATGAGCTGGCCAAGATCGACGCGGCGCTGGAATCGGCCTTTGATGTGCGTTTCGTCTTCAATCAGTGGACGCTGGGCGAAGAATTCTGCACCGGTGTGCTGGGGATCCCGGCGACCAAGCTCAACGATCCGACCTTTGACCTTCTGCGTCACCTTGGCTTTACCAAGGCAGATATTGACGCTGCCAATGACCATGTCTGCGGCACCATGACCCTGGAAGGGGCGCCGCACCTGAAGGAAGAGCATTATCACATCTTCGATTGCGCCAACCCCTGTGGCAAGAAAGGCAAGCGTTATCTGAGCGTTGACAGCCATATCCGCATGATGGCGGCGGCGCAGAGCTTTATTTCGGGGGCGATCTCCAAGACGATCAACATGCCCAATGACGCCACCATCGAGGATTGTCAGAAGGCTTACGAGCTGTCCTGGTCGCTCGGCGTCAAGGCGAATGCGCTCTATCGTGACGGCTCCAAGCTGAGCCAGCCGCTGGCGGCGGCCTTGGTCGAGGATGACGACGAGGCGGCAGAGATCCTGGAAAGCGGTAGCCAGCAGGAGAAGGCCGTCACCCTGGCCGAGAAGATCGTCGAGAAGGTGGTGATCAAGGAGGTGGTGAAGTCCCACCGCACCAAGATGCCCCACCGCCGCAAGGGCTATACCCAGAAGGCCGTCGTGGGGGGCCACAAGGTCTACCTGCGGACCGGTGAATATGAGGATGGCAACCTCGGTGAGATCTTCATCGATATGCATAAAGAGGGCGCCGGCTTCCGCGCGATGATGAACAACTTCGCCATCGCGGTATCGGTCGGCCTGCAATACGGTGTGCCGCTGGAAGAGTTCGTCGATGCCTTCACTTTCACCAAGTTCGAACCGGCCGGCATGGTGCAGGGCAATGACAGCATCAAGAATGCGACCTCGATCCTGGATTATGTCTTCCGCGAACTGGCGGTGAGCTACCTGGACCGTACCGACCTGGCCCATGTGAAGCCCGAAGGCCCGGCCTTTGACGACATCGGCCGTGGCGAGGAAGAAGGCGTCTCCAACCTGACCGAGCTGAGCGAAAGCGCCGCGACCCGGTCGCTGGAGGTTCTGAAACAGATCTCCTCCACCGGCTATCTGCGCAAGCGTCTGCCGCAGGAATTGGTGGTGCTGAACGGCGGTCAGACCGCGCTGGACGGGATCACACCGCTGGGTGGCGCTGCCGACCCGGTCACCGCGCTGCAAACGCTGGTGCCAGAGGTGACAGAAACCGCTTCGGTGACCGAAACCACCTCGGTCACGGTCAGCGGCATGGATGCGCGCACCAAGGCCAAGATGCAGGGCTACGAGGGCGAAGCCTGCGGCGAATGCGGCAACTACACCCTGGTGCGCAATGGCACCTGCATGAAATGCAACACCTGCGGCGCCACTTCGGGCTGCAGCTGATCCGGCATCCGGGGCGAGTGCGCTTGCCCTGAACGCCAAGAAGGCCCAGGCAATAAACTCGGGCGGTAGACGTAACGAGCCTGATTGGCGAAACTCGCCCCTTCCGGAATCGGGAGGGGCTTTTTCAATTTCGCGGGCTGTTCAGGAGGATTGCGAGCGGGGCTGAGCCTAGCGTTTTGCGTGCCACTCTTCCCAGACGAAGGCATAGCTCCATGCCGCCTTGTGGGTCTCGCCAAGCTGCGCGATAATCCTGTCGCGGGCGTCGATCAGCGATGGTTCAAACAGGTGGAACTGAACCTGGAGGCGGTCGATACGCCCGATCAGATCGGCATCAATCAGCGCCGGAAGCAAATCATACTCCCCGCCTTCGATGTTGATCTTGGCGAGGGCGATGCGTTGATCGGAAAGGTGGTCGTCAAAGAACTGTTGAACGGGAACAATTCTGGCGCTGAAGCTGCGCTGGTGATCGGCAACGGAGGAAGACGCGTCTCCCTCGTCCGACAGGTTCAGCGTCCCCTCTGCCGCGCCTAGCGCATAGTCCTGGACATGCACACGATCATCAGCGGCAAACTTCTGGCGCAGGTTTTCGGCAAAGGTCGGATGGGGCTCGAAGATATAGACCGTGCAATCGGGTTGCGAGGCCAGAACCGTATCGGTCCATTCCCCTTTGAAGCCACCGATATCCAGGACAACGGAACCGGCTGGCAGGTCGGGGTAGGTGGCAAGAAACCTGACGGCCTTGTCCTTGCGGAATTGTTTGAGCGCATCATAGAACACCCCCTTCCAGGGGTTGCGACGACGATCCAGCCACTTCTTCAAGGATGCCACGGTCTGCCTCCGATACCTGCTTCCCCTCCCGTGTATGCCGGGAGGGGGCGTTGCACAAGAATGATGCCGGGAAATGCCGGATTTCGCTGCATTCGGGCAGGGATATCCCTGGTGTTCAGGTGGTGGGGAGGTGGATCTTGAACCTGTTGCGCAGCGCGCGATCCAGATCGGGGGCAAATCGCGCGGGGCTTTGCCGCGACAGGAGCTCTTCCTTGCGTCTGCGCGCCTTGTCGATCAGCTCCGGCTTGTCGTTCTCGGCCCATTCTTTCGGGGAGGTTCGATCGCCAAGGCTGGGATAGACATGGTCGCGCTGCATGCGTGAAAGGGTCTGATCGGTGCCAAGGTAGTGACCGCTGCCGCCCAGACAGACCTCGGCGATCTGATCCAGGGCAAGGGTTTCGTCAGTCACTTCGATCCCGCGCACGCAGCGCAGCGCCTGACCGATAAGATCGTCGCCCAGGATCAGCGATTCATGGCAAAACCCCAGCAGGGAGGCATGCATGCCTGCTGCTTCGTAGATCATGTTGACGCCCGAAAGACCGGCCATGACATTGGAGCACATCTGCTCCCATCCGGCTTGCATATCCGGCAGCTTGCTATCGGCGATGCCCCCCGCCGCGCCGCCGGGAAGGCCGTAAAACCGGTGCATCTGCCCGCAGCCGGCACTCAACAGCGCCTGTTCTCCGGAACCGCCGGTCATGGCGCCGGTGCGCAGGTCCAACCCAAAGGGCCAAGTGCCAAAAATCGCAGGATAACCAGGGCTTATGGCGTTTACGTAAACCAATCCGGCCAGGCATTCCGCCACTGCCTGAACGATCGCCCCGGCCACGGTCGAGGGGGCCGTGGCGCCGGCCATACCGGCTGACAGCAACAGCACCGGCATGCCGTGGCGAATGCATTCCTCCATCACCAGGCAGCTTTCCGTGGCGAACTTCATCGGCGGCACCACGAAACAATTGCTGTTGGAGACAAAGGGCCGTTCGCGCCATTTGTCTTCGCCGCCTGCAATCATGTGCAGCATCTCCATGGCGGGGGCGACGTGGCTGGGATCGGTGAAGGAGGTGCCCACATGTTTGAACGTGCCGGAACAGCAGGCATAGATGGTGTTCAGGTCCATCTCCTGATTGTCGGCGATGTCGCGGCAGACCATGGGGCGTTGGACAAAATGGATATTGTCCAGCGCATCGCAGATCCGGGCGGCGTCATGCAGATCCTGAACCGTGGAGTCGCGATAGAACCGCCCCTCCACATCGACCATATGGACCGCGGCACCTGCGGTGCCGTAATGGACACGGGTGCCGGACAGGTCGAGGTCGGTTCCCCCGTTGCGGCTGCACAGGGTGACCGAACGGTTGGCGATGGCCAGGGTGTCTTCCACCAAGGTGCGGGGGAACCGCAGGCGCCCGTCGCTGCCAAGCGTGCAGCCCGCTGCGGTCAGGTAGTCGATCCCGCTTTGCGGCGCGTCGGCAAGACCGATCCTTTCCAATGCGTCCAAGGCGGCATGGTGGATCCTTTCGACCTCGGCCTGCGTCATCGGGGAATAGGTGCCGCCGGTCAGGCCGGGGTGGATGGGCCGCAGATCCTGGGCAAGCGGTGCGCGTCGGGCCGCGCGTCGGGCGGCGCGTCCACCGCTGCGGGTTGTGGTGCGGGTAGGTGAGAGTTCTGTCATGTGGAGCCTGTAAATGCGAGTGAGGGGGCAGATTTGAACGACGGCGGTTCAACGCCGTTCCGGCCGACCTCGCGCAGCACGTCCCCGGCTGGCGCCGATGGTGCGCCAGACGAGGTTGATACGGCTGCGTTCTGCCTGCATCACATGCTCCTTTCTGTGAGCTTCAGTGTTGCAGGCCATTCGGGAAAAACTATCGCGTTTGCGACGGCTGTGAAAAAAGCGTCATCTTTTTCAGCCTCCGGGCGCGCGACACCCTTCCGTTTGGGGTTGGAGGTCGGATCCGGTCGACTGAGTTTTCGAAAATTGAACACATATTACCGGCCTGATCCCGTGTCTTGAGTGCTAGGATAGGTTGCATCCCGGACATGGTGTGGAACAATCTCTTAACCATTATTGGCTATAGAAATTGGGGGGCGCAAAATCGCGCTGGCCCGGGCACAGGATCGGGGTCGATAGGATGTCTGCCGTGTTATCAGGTGGTTTCAAATCTCTTAATCTGAGCGCCTGCGCGGTGGGTGTCAGCCTTGGACTTGCGATTGCGGTGCCTGCGGGGTCCGCGGATTGGTCCAGATCCTTTGTTCACGCGCCTGCAGCGCGGGATCACTCCGAATTGGTGAGGTCTTTTGCACCTCTGAACGAACCGATGTCGACACGGGGCGCCACGGGGTTTCAGGCCGGGTTTGATCGGGATTACGGCGATCTGGTTCTTGGCGGATCCTTCCAACAGGGGCGTGTGCCGGACAGTTTCGGCCCCGGCTTGCAGGACGACAGCCAGATGCTGCAGCTGCGGGCGGGGATCGATCTTGGCCGTACGCTTGGCTATGTGACCTTTGGCGAGCGACAGCAGGGATCCGACCAGGAGCGCAATCAGGTCATCGGGCTGGGCGTGCGGGTGTCGGTCAATCGCATCCTGCAGATGAGCGGTGAAATCTTGCATCATGCGCCTGCCTCTTCGCCGAATGGAGCGGCCTTGGGCGATGAAACCCTGTCTTTCCGCGCCGCCTTTCGCTTCTGACCGTCCGGCCTGCCTCATCGGGTGCACGATAGGGGCATGTCACTTGATTTTCCTTGGCGTGGTGTAACTGACGTGCTAACCGGACTGCATGACCACGTCTGAAACCCTCATTATCTGCTGCTGCATTACCTGCTGAAATCCACAGCGGGCTGGTTTCGTCGTTCCCTTCCAAGTGACAAATTGCTAAGCCCGCGCTGCGCGCCCTGCGCATTGGCTTGATGCCTGCATGCCCGTGCCCGTCCTAGGAGCTGTCATGACGACCGACACCGTAATCAAACTGCACAACACCAAGACCCGCAAGAAAGAGGTCTTTACCCCGATCGATCCGGAAAACGTGCGGATGTATGTCTGTGGTCCGACCGTCTATGACCGGGCGCATCTGGGCAATGCCCGCCCCGTTGTGGTGTTTGACGTGCTCTACCGGCTGTTGCGCCACGTCTATGGCGCCGATCACGTGACCTACGCGCGCAATTTCACCGACGTGGACGACAAGATCAACGCCCGCGCCGCCGAAAGCGGCCGCCCCATCGGAGAGATCACCGCCGAGACAACCCAATGGTTCCTTGATGACATGGGCGCGCTTGGCGCGCTGGAGCCGAACCACATGCCGCGCGCAACCGAGTATATCCCGCAGATGATCACGATGATCGAGGATCTGATCGCCAAGGGCCACGCCTATGCAGCCGAGGGGCATGTGCTGTTCGCAGTCGACAGCTGGCGCGAGGGCTACGGCAAACTCTCGGGCCGGTCGGTGGATGACATGATCGCGGGCGCACGGGTCGAGGTTGCGCCCTACAAGAAGAACCCGATGGATTTCGTGCTGTGGAAGCCGTCAAGCGAGGATCTGCCCGGCTGGGAGAGCCCCTGGGGGCGCGGTCGGCCCGGCTGGCATATCGAATGCTCGGCTATGTCCTATGAGCTATTGGGCGACACCTTCGACATTCACGGCGGCGGCAACGACCTGATGTTCCCGCACCATGAGAACGAGATCGCCCAAAGCTGCTGCGCCCATCCCGAAGGGGAATTCGCGCACTACTGGCTGCACAACGAGATGCTACAGGTCGAGGGCAAGAAGATGTCGAAATCGCTCGGCAATTTCTTCACCGTGCATGATCTGTTGGAGCAGGGCATTCCCGGCGAGGTGATCCGCTTCGTTTTCCTGTCGACACATTATCGCAAGCCGATGGACTGGACCGAGAAGAAGGCGAAGGAAGCAGAGAAGACGCTGCGCAAGTGGTACGCGCAAGCGGCAGAGGCTCTTCCAGGCGGGCAGCCGGAACCGCATGTCGTTGATCTCGTAGCGGATGATATCAACACGCATGGCGTTTTGGCAGAGTGCCACCAATTCTCACAGGCCGGAGACTTGGTTGCGCTAAGGTCCAGCATGGAACTGCTTGGATTGCTGGGCGAGGATATTCCGGATTGGGTGAAGGCGCCAGACGTGGAGCTTTCCTCCCACGAGGCGCGGCTGTTCAAGGCGCGTCAGGCGGCCATGGAAAGCAAGGACTTTTCCGAAGTGGATCGTTTGAAGACGGCCTATACGGAGGCCGGGCTTGAGGTCCGCATGAGCAAGACCGGTGTTGAACTGGTGCCGGGGGCAGGGTTTGATCCGGCCAAGCTGGACAACCTTTGACCCACAGACGCCCACCCCGGGCCGGGCGCTGCCCGGCAAACAGAATGAGGCAGGAATGACCAAGGAACGTCTTTACCTTTATGACACCACCCTGCGGGACGGGCAGCAGACCCAGGGCGTGCAGTTCTCCACCGCCGAGAAACAGCAGATCGCCAAGGCGCTGGATGATCTCGGCATCGACTATATCGAGGGCGGCTGGCCCGGTGCCAATCCCACCGACAGCGCCTTTTTCGAGGTGGCGCCCAAGACCCGCGCGCGGCTTGCCGCCTTTGGCATGACCAAACGGGCAGGGCGCTCGGCCGCAAATGACGATGTGCTGGCGGCGGTGATGAATGCAGGCACCGATACGGTCTGCCTGGTGGGCAAGGCGCATGATTACCATGTGACGGCGGCCCTCGGCATCAGTCTTGAGGAAAACCTGGACAACATCGGCGCCTCCATCGCGCATATCGTCGCCGAGGGGCGTGAGGCGCTTTATGATGCCGAGCATTTCTTCGATGGCTACAAGGACAACCCGGACTATGCCTTGGCGGCCTGTCGCGCGGCGCTGGAGGCTGGCGCGCGCTGGGTGGTGCTCTGCGACACCAATGGCGGCTGCATGCCGGCCGAAGTGCATCGCATCGTCACCGAGGTGATCGCTGCAGGGCTTCCCGGTGATCGTCTGGGGATCCATACTCATAACGACACCGAAAACGCCGTGGCCTGTTCGCTGGCGGCGGTGGATGCGGGCGTGCGGCAGGTTCAGGGGACGCTCAACGGGCTGGGGGAGCGTTGCGGAAATGCAAACCTGACCACGCTGATCCCGTCCTTGCTGCTGAAAGAACCCTATGCGAGCAGCTTTGAGACGGGCGTTTCGCGAAAGGCGCTGAAAGGTCTTACACGGCTGAGCCGGATGCTGGATGACATCCTGAACCGGGTGCCGATGAAACAGGCGCCTTACGTGGGGGCCTCTGCCTTTGCTCATAAGGCGGGGCTGCATGCCAGCGCGATCCTGAAGGATCCCTCCACCTATGAGCATATCCAGCCCGAACTGGTGGGTAATGCGCGCATCATTCCGATGTCGAACCAGGCGGGCCAGTCCAACCTGCGCAAGCGGCTGACCGATGCGGGGCTGAGTGTCGCAAAGGGAGATCCCGCGCTGGCGCGAATCCTGGAGCGGATCAAGGCGCGCGAGGATGAGGGATATTCCTACGACACTGCCCAGGCCTCGTTCGAGCTGTTGGCGCGCGAGGAATTGGGCCAGCTCCCGAGCTTCTTCGAGGTGAAACGCTACAAGGTCACGGTCGAGCGGCGCAAGAACAAGTATAACAAGATGATAAGCCTCTCGGAGGCGGTCGTGGTCGTGAAGGTGGACGGCGAAAAGCGCCTGTCGGTCAGCGAATCCATGGATGAAACCGGCAGTGATCGCGGCCCGGTGAACGCGCTGGCCAAGGCGCTGGCCAAGGATCTGGGGCGCTATTCCGAGGTGATCGACGATATGCGCCTGGTGGATTTCAAGGTGCGCATCACCCAAGGCGGCACCGAGGCGGTGACGCGCGTAGTGATCGACAGTGCCGACAACCAGGGCCGCCGCTGGTCCACGGTCGGCGTCAGCCCCAACATAATCGACGCCTCATTCGAGGCGCTGCTGGACGCAATCCGCTGGAAACTGATCCGCGATTGCGCGAGCGAGGCATGACTTCTGCGCTGGTCAGGATGGCCATCATCGGGGCCGGCGTGATGACGGCGCTGCCCTTTGTGCTGATCCTGTCCGACCGGCCCGCAGGGGGGCGGCCCGCCGATCCGCAGGCGGGGCTGGATTTCTCGGGCCTGTCTGCGGGCCAGTCTTCGGGGTCACAGATGCCCGATCCCACATCAGTTGCCATGCGGGATGGCTATGATCTTCAGGTCCGCAGCTATCGCAACGGGCCGGGGCCGCTGGTGGTACTGGTGCATGGGTCCGGCTGGAACGGCTTGCAATACGCCAGCCTTGCCCCGCAGATCGCGGGGCATGTGCTGGTACCCGATTTGCGCGGACACGGGGGCGCTCCTGGGCGGCGCGGTGATGTCGCATATATCGGCCAGCTGGAGGACGATCTGGCGGATCTGATTGCGGCCAGGGTTGAACCCGGCCAGAAGGTTGTCCTGCTTGGGCATTCCTCGGGCGGCGGGTTGGTGGTGCGCTTTGCCGGGGGAGATCACGGCGCGATGATCGATCGCGCGGTCCTGCTAGCCCCGTTTCTGAAGCACAATGCGCCGACAACGCGCAAGAATTCAGGTGGTTGGGCGAGGCCGTTAACGCGAAGGATTGTCGGCCTGTCGATGCTGAATGCCGTCGGGATCACCCGGTTCAACCATCTGTCCGCGATCGAGTTCAACATGCCGCAAGAGGTCCTGGACGGTCCGTTTGGGCATCTGGCGACGACCAGCTACTCCTTCAGGCTCAACACCTCATACGCGCCGCGTGGCGACTACTTGCAGGACATCAAGTCCTCGCCGGACTTCCTTGTGATCGCAGGGGAAAAGGACGAAGCCTTTGTGGCGGAGGGATACGAAGCCCTGATGACACCGGTCAACCCACGGGGCCGCTATGTCACCGTGCCGAATGTCGGGCATCTCGGTATCGTCGATGCGCCCGAAACCGCAGCATCCGTGAAGGAGTTCCTGGGTGGAATTTGACGACGATCTGAAGGGATGCGCGGATCTGCTGTACCAGGGAGACCCGGATCGCTTCATGGCCACAATGGCCGCTCCGCTGGCGGCGCGTCCGCTGCTTTTTGCACTCTATGCCTTCAACCTGGAACTGTCGCGGGCGCCCTGGGCCAGCCAGGAAAGCATGATTGCGGAGATGCGCGTGCAATGGTGGCGCGATGTGGGAGCAGAGCTTGCAAGCGGAGGGGCGGTCCGCCGTCACTATGTGGCGACACCGCTGGCGCGCCTGCTACGGCCTGACTTGGCGCAGCACATCGATGCCATGGCAGAGGCGCGGCGCTGGGATATCTACCGTGACCCTTTCGAGGATGAAGCGGCTTTCGAGCGCTATATCGATGCGACCTCGGGCAGCCTGATGTGGATGGCGGCGGCGTCGCTGGGCGAAGCCGAGGAAGCCACGGTTCGTGCCTTCGGGCGCGGGGTCGGGATTGCCAATTGGCTGCGCGCCATCCCCGAGCTGGAGAAACAGAAACGCGTCCCACTGCTGGATGGTACCAGTGAAGGGGTGCGGCGCCTGGCCGAACAGGGGTATCAGCACATCCTGGATGCAACCCGGACGCGGGCCTCTGTGTCGAAGGAGGCAGGTGTCGCCCTCCTGGCGGGATGGCAGGCGCGGGAGATCCTGAAGCAGGCAATCAGGGAACCGGAACGGGTGGCGGCGGGTCGGCTTGGAACCAGTGAATTCCGCCGCCGCGTTGGGCTGATGGGGCGAACCGCATTGGGGCGTTGGTAGCCCCTTTTAGGACGTGCAAAAAGCCGCCCTCGAGAGGCGGCTTTTCTATTTTTGCCAAATGCTTGCGCGGCGATTTAGATCTGCTTGGGGCGCAGGATCAGCCACAGAAGCGCACCACCGGCCAGAACCAGGAAGGGGGCCATGGCCATGTTGACGGCACTCCAGCCGTCCACCGGATTGCCGCCCGAGCAGTTCATCAACCCACCCGATGCAAGAGAGGCCATGGTGACACCGCCAAAGACCAAGAGATCGTTGAGCCCCTGCATCCGGCCGCGCTCATGCGGCTCATGGGCGCCGGCCAGCATGGTGGTGGCGCCGATAAAGCCGAAGTTCCAGCCAATCCCCAGGAGAACCAGCGCGACAAAGAAGTTTTCGAGATCGACGCCGTTCAGGGCAACGGCTCCGGCACCGGCAAGGATGAACAGGCCCGCCGCGACGATTTTATGCACGCCGAACCGCGCGATCAGATGGCCGGTAAAGAAGGAGGGCACATACATGGCCAGCACGTGGGCTGTCACCACATCCGCGGCGTTGCCCTCGGTAAAGCCGCAGCCCACGACCGCAAGCGGGGTCGAGGTCATCACCAGGTTCATCAGAGCGTAAGAGACCATGGCGCAGATCACGGAGACAGCGATCACCGGCGTTTTGAGCAGTTCAATGCGGCTGCGTCCCTTGGGGGCGTCCTGGCTTGGCACGGGCGGTTTCGGGATGTTGAGAAACAGGAACAGCCCGGCGCCAAGGATATTGACCGCGATCACCGCCATATAGGTGCCCATGAAAGGCACCACAAAGGCCTGGCTGGTGGCCTTGACCAGCTGCGGGCCGATAATGGCAGACAACAGCCCGCCCGCCATCACGTAGGAAATCGCCTTGGGGCGGAATTCTTCTGATGCCGTGTCGGCGGCGGCAAAGCGGTAAAAGCCATGCGCGCTCATGTAGACGCCGGTCAACAGGCTGCCCAGAAGGAAGATCGGGAAGGACCCCAGATAGAGCCCATAGGCCCCGACCACACCGCCCAGCGCGCCAAACATCGCCCCGGTAAAGAACCCGGCGCGACGGCCCCAACGCTGCATGATGGCAGAAATCGGCGTCGCCGCCATCATCGAGCCGGCAACGATCAGGGAGATCGGCAGCGTCGCAAAACAGGGGTTGGAGGCGAGAGACTGTCCCGCCAGCCCGCCAATGGTGAAGATCATCGGCATCTGTGCGCCGAGGAAGGCCTGCGCCATCACCAGGATGGCAACGTTCTTCTTGGCGACTCTGTCGTCGGGGGTGGTCATGCTATGCGTCATGTGGGATGCGTAACCTTGAATGTGTGCCGGAACAAGCCGCCTTGCGCTGCTGATGCACAACGCACAGGTCTATGTGCATTAGATAACAGGTGAAGGAACAGGCGACGTGTCGTCACAAGGGGATCTAAACTCCGGCATTGGCCGCATCATCCACAGCGATGCCTGCGTCGCTGAGGGGGCCGCTTGGCTGTCGGATCACGATCCGCGCTTTGCCCAGGCGCTTGAGCAGACCGGACCACTGCCGCTCAGGCGCAAGCCGGATGGCTTTGCCGAACTTCTGAGCGCCATTGTCAGCCAGCAGGTGAGCGTGGCGTCGGCGCGGGCCATATGGGCGCGGATGGAAGATGCGCAATTGACCGCGCCCGAGATGATCATGCGCGTCTCTGATGATGAATTGCGCGCAGCGGGTCTGAGCCGACAAAAGATCCGCTATGCTCGCGCACTCTCCGAGGCGGATATAGATTTCAATGATTTGCGGGGGAAACCTGATGCAGAGGTCGTCAGCATTCTGACCCAGGTCTCCGGTATCGGCGTCTGGACGGCCGAGATCTACGCGATGTTCTCGCTGGGGCGAGCGGACGTCTTTGCGCCCGGCGATCTGGCCCTGCAAGAGGGTGCGCGGATCCTATTCGACCTGCCCGAGCGCCCCAAGGAACGTGCCCTACGCCAGATGGCGCAAGGCTGGTCACCCTGGCGCTCGGTTGCGGCGCGGCTGCTCTGGGCCTATTACCATGTGGCAAAGGACAGGGAAGGGATCCGATGACACGTGTTTTGACTGCAGGCCGCAAAGAGCCGCTTTCCGGCTCAACCCGCTCGGTTGTGGTGTTTCTGCATGGCTATGGCGCCAATGGTGCCGATCTTCTGGGGTTGGCAGACCCCTTGGGTGAACATCTGCCCGACACATTGTTCGTGGCGCCCGATGCGCCCGAGAACTGCGCCGGGGCGCCCTTTGGCTATCAGTGGTTCCCGATCCCCTGGATCGATGGCTCTTCTGAGGAGGAAAGCATGCGCGGCATGCAGGCGGCGGTGGAAGATCTCAATGCCTTCCTTGACGCGCTGATGGTGGATGAGGATGTGCTGCCCGAACAGGTGGTGCTGTTTGGGTTCTCGCAAGGCACCATGATGAGCCTGCATGTGGCGCCGCGCCGCGAAGACCCGATTGCCGGGATCGTCGCCTTTTCGGGCCGTCTCTTGGGGCCGGATACTTTCAAGGACGAGGTCGTCAGCCGCATGCCGGTGCTTCTGGTGCATGGCGATGCCGATGACGTGGTGCCGGTGCAATCTCTGCCCGAGGCCGCCGAGGCGCTGCAGGAGGCCGGTTTCCAGGATGTCTTTGCCCATATTCAAAAGGGCACCGGCCATGGCATTGCTCCGGATGGGTTGAGCGTGGCGCTGGCCTTCATGCGGGACAAGCTGAGCCTCTGATCGGCTATTGTGCGGAGTTCAGGACGGGCGGCGGGGCTTTCGGCTCTTGCCGCCCTTTCTGTTTTGTCCTGCCTCAATTGCCTTTGCCTCGGCCCGCCTGGCCTGTGCCTTGCGGTTTGGCACATGCGCGGGTTTTGGCCGTCCGGGCACCTTGGGTGGGTCAAGATCCGCCCATGCGCCCTGTGCCAGCCCATCCAGGCTCCAGGCGCCGATGGCAGAGCGGATCAGTCGCAGGGTGGGGTGGCCGACCGCGGCGGTCATCCGGCGCACCTGGCGGTTGCGCCCTTCGGTGATCGTCAGTTCCAGCCAGCTGTCGGGCACTGATTTGCGCACCCGGATCGGCGGTGTGCGCGCCCAAAGGCCGGACGGCTCTGAAATCAGGCGCGCCTTGGCGGGCCGTGTCATACCGTCTTTCAGCTCGATCCCCTTGCGCAGGGCCTCCAGCGCGGCGTCATCCGGGGTGCCTTCCACCTGAACCCAATAGGTTTTTGCCATCTTGTTGCGCGGATCGCTGATCCAGGCCTGCAGGCGGCCGTTGTCCGTCAACAGCATCAATCCCTCGCTGTCGCGGTCCAGCCGACCGGCAGGATAGACGCCGGGGCAGTCGATGAAATCGCTGAGCGTCTTGCGCGGGGCGCCTTCGGTGCTGCGGTCGGTGAATTGCGGCAGCACGTCATAGGGTTTGTTGAAACGAATGAGCCGGGTCATGTGGCCCGCAATAGGCCCGGCTTGCGCGGGGTGCAAGGATCTTGGGCAGATCCGTTACCGCAGTGTCATGGAATCGCTTTATCCACAGCCCCGAGATGTTGTGGCGCGCAAAGGGCTTGCCAGCTTTCCAACGCGATATATAGTCATTCATAGACTGGGGCGGGTTCCCCGCTCTGGTGCCAGGAAACCGGCAGACAGGGCGAGGAAGACGTTTAGAATGGACGGCGATTTCAGAAACGAGTTTGTACGCGATCCGGGTGCCTTGAAGCATCATCCGGCACTGGTGCTCAATGCGGATTACCGGCCCTTGTCCTACTATCCCCTATCGCTTTGGCCCTGGCAGGACGCGGTCAAGGCAGCCTGGCTGGATCGGGTGGCGATCGTGGCGGAGTATGACACCGTCGTGCACAGCCCCAGCACCGAAATCCGAATACCTTCGGTCGTTGTCCTGAAAGACTATGTGAAACCTCAAAAGCGCGTGGCCTTCACGCGCTTTAATTTGTTTCTGAGGGACGAATTCTGCTGCCAATACTGTGGCGCACGGGGGGATCTGACCTTTGACCACGTGGTTCCGCGCGCCGCCGGGGGCGTGACCAGCTGGGAAAATGTTGTGGCGGCCTGTTCCAAGTGCAATCTGCGCAAAGGCTCCAAGTCCTTGCACCGGGCGGGCATGCATCTGCGCAAAGCTCCGAAACGCCCCGGCGCCGAGGAGCTGCGCAATATCGGTCGCAAGTTTCCACCCAACCATCTGCATGACAGTTGGATGGATTTCCTTTACTGGGGCAGCGAGCTGGAGGCCTGATCCTCAGGCGGGCTGGGCCGCGCCTGAGCGTTGCAGCATCCCGAACAGGTCCCTCGGATCATCCGGGTCGGCCAGCATGTCCAGCTCGATGTAAAAGGCACTGTCCTTGATCCGGTCACGGATGTAGCGCAACGCGCTGAAATCCTCGATGGCAAAGCCGACACTGTCGAACAGGGTGATCTGCCGCGCATCGCGCCGCCCGGGTTTTTGCCCGGTAATCACTTGCCAGAGTTCGGTGACCGGGAAATCATCGGGCATCTGCTGGATCTCGCCTTCGATCCGGGTTTGCGGCGGAAATTCCACAAAAACCTCGGATCGGTTGAGGATGCCCGGCGCCAGTTCCGTCTTGCCGGGGCAATCGCCGCCGATGGCGTTGATGTGCACACCGGGGCCAACCATGTTGTCACTCAGGATCGTGGCATTCTGCTTGTCGGCGGTGCAGGTGGTCAGGATCTGGGCGCCTTCAATGGCCTCTTCGGCACTGGCGCAGAGAACTACCTCCAGGCCGGAACCCGCCAGATTGCGGGCGCATTTCTCGGTGGCCTTGGGATCCTGATCGTACAGACGGACAGACTTCAGCCCGCAGATCGCCTTCATCGCAAGGCTTTGAAACTCCGACTGGGCGCCGTTGCCGATCATCGCCATGGTATCAGCGCCCCTCGGCGCCAGATACTTGGCGGCCATGGCTGAGGTTGCCGCCGTGCGCAGGGCGGTCAGCAGGGTCATTTCGGTCAGCAGCACCGGATAGCCGGTGTAGACATCCGCCAAGAGGCCGAATGCGGTCACCGTCTGAAGTCCCTCGGCAGTGTTCTTGGGATGGCCGTTGACGTATTTGAACCCGTAGGCCTCCCCATCCGAGGTGGGCATTAACTCGATCACGCCGACGTCTGAATGGCTGGCCACGCGCGGGGTCTTGTCGAACAGTTCCCAGCGGCGGAAATCCTCTTCCACGTAAGTGGCCAGATCGCGCAGCATCTGCTCGATCCCGACGTGATGAACAAGGCGCATCATGTTGTCGACGCTGACAAAAGGCACCAGGGCTTTGTGGGAAGGCTGGGTCATTGGTAGCTCCGTGTGGGGCGGTCGAAAACGCGGCGGCCGAGCGCCGAGGCACAGAGATCGACCATCAGATGCGCGGTACGCCCGCGTTCATCAAGGAAGGGGTTGAGTTCGACAAGATCGAGGGAGGTCATCAGGCCGGAATCATGCAGCATTTCGCAGACCAGATGTGCTTCGCGCACTGTCGCGCCACCGGGAACCGTGGTGCCAACGGCGGGCGCGATGGAAGGATCAAGGAAGTCCACATCCAGCGACACATGCAGCATACCGTTTTGGGCGGCCACCTGATCAAGGAATGCGGTCAAAGGCCCCTTGATGCCGTTTTCATCGATATCGCGCATGTCATGGCGGCGGATCCGGCTGCTTTCCAACGCCTGTCGCTCGGCCGGGTCGACCGAGCGGAGACCGATCATGCAGACATTCTCCTCCGGGACCGGGTGCTCTACCGGCGGGAAGCCATCAAAACCACCTTGCCCGGTGACATATCCGACCGGCGTGCCATGCAGATTGCCGCTGCCGGTGGTCTGCGGCGTGTGGAAATCCGTATGGGCATCGAGCCAGAGCACGAACAGTGGGCGCCCGGCGCGGGCGGCGTGGTTGGCCGCCCCCAGAACGGAGCCAAGCGACAGCGCATGATCGCCGCCAAGGAAAATGGGCAGGCCATTGGGCAGGCTCTCTTCTGCGGCGCGTGCCAGGGCAGTGGTCCATGCAATCGTGCGATTGAGACCGTAAAGCCGCGCCGTGTCGTCATCCGGGGTATGAGGGTCGGGCGCCAGGTTGCCCAGGTCGGTGACACTGTGGCCAAGCTCCGATAGCGCCCCGGGCAGGCCCGCAGTGCGAAAGGCATCGGGTCCCATCAGGCAGCCGGCGCGGCGCTTGCCGCTGTCGACGGGCGCTCCGATCAGAATACAGTTTTGAATGGACACGAAGTCTGGCTCCCGCTGAAAATTGTCATGGGGGCCAGAAAATATCCGTTTTGGGGTGGATGTAAGTCCAATAATTGGTCATATTGATCGCCGAATGATTGTTTCGGAGGTCCAAGTGGACAAAACGGATGAGCGCCTGATCTCTGCGCTGCGCCACAATGCGCGGGCGTCCCTGTCTGATCTGGCGTTGCAGTTGAACCTGTCGCGAACCACGGTGCGCGCCCGGATCGAGCGGCTGCAATCGCGCGGTGATATCCTCGGTTTCTCTGTGGTGTTGAAAGAGGACGTGTTGCGCGACCCGGTGCGGGGGTTGATGATGATCGGGATCGAAGGGCGCGGCGCCAGCCGGATCATCCGTCAGCTGCAGGGCCTGCCAGAGGTGCGCGCCATTCACACCACAAACGGGCGCTGGGACCTGATCGTGGAACTGGGCACGGAAACGCTGGAAACGCTGGATCTGGCCTTGACGAAGATCCGCAACTTCGAAGGCATTGCCAATAGCGAGACCAACCTCCTGCTGGCCACCAAGAAGGACAGCTGAACTTGGGCGGGATTAGCGGCTGTGGCGGGCGGCGGCGATCCAGATCAGCGCCAACCCAAAAGAGATTACCGCATTCCATCCAGCCATCGACAGGCCGAACATCTCCCAGGGGATCTCATCGCAGCGCACCAGGGGGGCGGCCATGATCTGCTCCATCAGCTGTTCCGGCGTCAGGCCGGAGACAGGACCGGAGGTGCAGGTGCTTGGCCCTTCCCACCAGCCTTGCTCGACCCCGGCATGAAAACCGCCGATGGCAGAGGTTGCCAGGGCGGCCAGCGCGCCAAGATAGGGCAGGGCGGCCCCGGACAGGATCAGGGCGAGGGCACCAATCGCAATGGCGGCCCCATGGGGATAGCGCTGCCAGTAGCACATTTTACAGGGCGGCATGTCGCCGATGTATTGAAACCCGAATGCACCCAGCAGCAGTGCTGCCGAGCCTCCAGCCGCCAGAAGGATCAGGAAGGATCTGAGTGTCATAGATATCTCACAACAAGGAAGCCGCCGAACAGAAGCACAAGAAACAGGGTGAACACAAACCCCAACCGCCGTTCGATAAAGCTGCGCACGGGGGCGCCGAACAGGCGCAACAGTGCGGCGACCGCAAAGAAACGCAGGGCCCGCGCCAGGATGGAGGTGGCCAGGAAGGTAGCCAGCGGCATGCCGGTCCAGCCCGACATGATGGTGATCACCTTATAGGGGAAGGGTGTGATCCCCGCCGCCAGAACGGCCCAGAAGCCAAAATCATTGAACCGGGTGTTGAAGGTCTCCATCGCATCCGCCTTGCCCATGGCCTGCAGGATCGGCTGACCGATGCCTTCGTAGAAGAAGGCTCCGATGGCATAGCCCAGAAGCCCCCCCAGAACCGAAGAGACCAGCGCAACCAGGGCAATCAGCCAGGCGCGCGATGGGCGCGCCAGGATCATCGGGATCATCAGCACATCCGGTGGAATCGGAAAGACCGAGCTTTCCACGAAAGACACCGCCGCCAGCCACCACAGCGCATAGCGGTGATCCGCCAGTGCCATCGTGCGATCATATAGGCTGCGTAGCATGTCTCTACCCGCTTGTTTCCGCTCTGAGGGCCGAGGTTGCATGGCCCCGCGGCAAGGTCAACACGCAGCAGGCCTGCCGATGGAATTCCGCAGATTTCTGCTGCCGTTTCGATCTTTGTCTCTGGACCTATCCTGCTGCCTTGGGTAACAACAGCTCCGAGGCCCAAGTGGCGGAATGGTAGACGCAGGGGATTCAAAATCCCCCGCCTTTGCGGGCGTGCCGGTTCGAGTCCGGCCTTGGGTACCAGCCTCAACTCCCACCTAGATTATCGAATGCACGCGCATTGGCGCCATGGATCTGCGCGCCATCGTGCGGTGTATTTATCCGTAATATCAGGGAAATGCCGGGCGCGGTTGGATCTTTGCCCGAAAGTGAAAGGGGCGCCCGGGTGGGGCGCCTCTTATCTGTCTGAACTGCCGAGCGGCCCGATGCTTAGCCAAGCATCTCTTTTGCCTTGGCAACGGCGGCCTCTGCGGTGATGCCGAATTTTTCGAACAATTCACCCGCCGGAGCCGACGCCCCAAAACGGTCCATGCCGACGAAGGCGGCTTTCTTCTCCTGACCACGTTCACCCAGCAGCCAACGGTCCCAGCCTCCGGCACGCACGGCAGCCTCGATCCCGACGCGGACCGGGCCTGCGGGCAGGACCTTGCGGCGGTAGGCTTCGTCCTGCTGTGCGAACAGCTCCATGCAGGGCATGGAGACGACGCGGGTGCCGATGCCTTCGGCTTCCAGCTTGGCCTTGGCCTCCATTGCCAGCGAAACCTCCGAGCCGGTGGCGATCAGGATCACCTGGCGCTTGCCTTCCGCCTCGGCCAGGACATAGGCGCCCTTTTCGGTGAGGTTGCTCAACTTGTGCTCGGTCCGGACGGTGGGCAGGTTCTGACGGGTCAGCACCATCACCGAAGGGGTTTCCTTGGCGGTGACGGCGATTTCCCAGGCCTCTGCCGCCTCAACCGTGTCGGCGGGGCGGAACACATAGGTGTTCGGGGTCGCGCGGCAGATCGCCAAGTGCTCCACCGGCTGGTGGGTGGGACCATCTTCACCGACGCCGATCGAATCGTGGGTCATCACAAAGACGGTCGGGATCTTCATCAGCGCCGCCAGGCGCATCGAGGGGCGCGCATAATCGGTGAAGCAGAAGAAGGTGCCGCCATAGGGGCGCATACCGCCGTGCAGGGCCATGCCGTTCATTGCCGCGGCCATGCCGTGCTCACGAATGCCCCAGTAGACATAGCGACCCTTGCGGTTGTCGGTGTCAAAGACGCCCAGATCGCCGGTCTTGGTGTTGTTGGACCCGGTCAGGTCGGCCGAGCCACCCACGGTTTCCGGCATCAGCGGGTTGATCACCGCCAGGGCCATTTCGCTGGCCTTGCGGGTGGCAACCTTCGGCTGCTCTTCGCTGACCTGCTTTTTCAGCGCCTTGATGGCGGCAGACAGCTTCTTGGGGGCCTCCAGCGCATAGGCACGGTTGAACCGATCCTGTTTCTGCTTGGAGATCTCGGCAAAGCGGGCCTCCCAGGCGGCGCGGTCGGCTGCGCCACGAGCGCCGATGGCTTCCCATTGTGCCTTGATATCAGCGGGCACTTCGAAGTCACCCAGCGGCGCGCCATAGGCTTCCTTGGCGGCCTTCAGCTGCTGCTTGTCGGTCAGTGCGCCGTGCCCCTTGGAGGTGTCCTGCGCCGCGTGGCCCAGGGCGATATGGGTCTTGCAGGCAATCATCGACGGTTTCTTGGTCTTCTTGGCGGCGGTGATGGCCGCATCGATGGCCTCGGGATCGTGACCGTCGATTTCCAACACCTGCCAGCCCGACGCCTTGAAGCGCTGCACCTGGTTGGTGCGGTCCGACAGCTCGACGGTGCCGTCGATGGTGATGTTGTTGTTGTCCCAAAGGACGATCAGCTTGCCCAGCTGCTGGCGTCCGGCGATGCCGATGGCCTCCTGGCTGATGCCCTCCATCAGGCAGCCGTCGCCGGCGATCACATAGGTGTAATGGTCAACGATCTTCTTGCCGTACTGGGCGCGCTGCATTTCCTCGGCCATGGCAAAGCCCACGGCATTGGCAATCCCCTGACCCAACGGGCCGGTCGTGGTTTCCACCGCGTCGATCAGGAAGTTTTCCGGGTGGCCCGCCGTCAAGGCGCCCATCTGGCGGAAGTTCTTGATCTGCTCCAGCGTGACCTGTGCGTCCCCCATGAGATAGAGAAGCGAATAGATCAGCATCGAGCCATGGCCCGCAGACAGGATGAACCGGTCCCGGTCGGCCCATTTGGGTGCGGATACGTCGAATTTGAGATGTTTTTCAAACAGGACGGTGGCCACATCGGCCATGCCGATCGGCATGCCGGAATGGCCGGAGTTGGCGGCAGTAACGGCATCGAGGGTCAGGGCACGGATGGCCGCAGCCTTGTTCCAATGATCGGGATTCGCGTTGCGCAGGGCTGTCAGATCCACTGGACTGTTCCTTTAGGTTGGCAGGCAGATTGCGCGCTGAATACCAGTGATGCGGCAAAGATCAAGCATTCGCAGGGCTTTCTGTGAACAGAACGCGAAGGTTCGCCTGCAAGTGCTTGAAAGCAAACAGGGGGTGTTTTACTCCTGCATTGGCTAAGGTGAGTATGGTTTCGCGTCTTTGGTGTGATTCGCAGTGAGATGCAGCGAAGCCGTGAACGCTGGCGCATTTGAAACGGGTGCGTTTTGACTGGGACGGGGCAACTGAGACAGTTTTGCTGGGGCAGTCCAACCGGGGGCAGCCTGCCTGGGACGGTGGCAGGGGCTCAGTCGAAACGGCGCAATTGGAAAATGCGTGCGGGCGCGCCAGCGATGTGGACGGGTGAGGAACAGGCATGAACCAGATCGAAGATTTGCAGGGGCGTATCCTGGCCGCGATGGAGCGGATTGGCGCCGGTGTCGGAGCGCTTGAAGAGGCTAGGTCCTCGGCCGAGTCACGGGCGGTTGCGGCGGCTGATACCAGCGCTCTGGAAGAGGCTTTGGACGAGGAGCGTATCGCCAACGCCCAGTTGACCGAACGGGTCAAGGTTCTGCGCGCCCGCCAGAAGGAGCTGGAGCAGCAGGCGCCCGGCGGTACGGGCGACGAGGATATCGCCGCCCTGAAGGCCGAGCTGGAGCTTCTGCGCAATGAGGCGGGCAACTCCCCCGAAGCAGCAGCCCTGAAACAGGAGGTGTCCCGGCTGAAGTCGCAGTTGGAGGCCACAGCCAATTCCGCCGCGACCGACAAGGAAGCGCTGGAAGATCAGATAGAAGAGTTGCAGGCCGCAAATGCGGCGCTGACCGCGCGTCTGGAAGGTGGGGAGGCGCCCGCTGCGGCGCCGATGGACAGTCCGGTCGACGCCGAAGGTGCCGATCAGATGCTGGTGCGGCTCGACACCGAATTGCAGCAGCTGCGCCTCGCCAATGAACAATTGCGCACCTCAAACGCGGCCCTGCGCGAAGCCAATGCCGAGGGACTGGGCGATCCGGGGCTGATCAACGCGGCCATGGCGGCTGAAATCGACGGTCTGCGGGCCGCTCAAGCCAGTGACAAGGCGCAGGTCAATGCGGTGCTGGCGCGGCTTGAGCCTTTGCTTGCCGGTGCGCCCAACCTGCCCGAAGGAGAGGAAGTCTGATGCCCGAAGTGACCATTCATATTGGCGGCCGTGGATTCGAGGTCTCCTGCCAGGAGGGTGAGGAAAGCTACCTGCACTCGGCGGCAAAGATGCTGGATGACGAGGCGCAGGTGCTCTCGGATCAGATCGGGCGCATGCCCGAAGCCCGGATGCTTCTGATGGCGGGCTTGATGCTGGCGGATAAGACCGCCGCCGTCGAGGACCGCATCAAAGAGGTCGAAGCGGTCCTGGCTGAACGCGACGCTGAACTGGCCCAACGTACCGCTGAATTGGAAGAACTGCGCAATGCGCCGCCGCCCGAACCCGAACGTGTTGAGGTGCCCGTGGTGCCGCCGCAGGTGGAGGAAGGCCTGGCAGAGGTTGCCGCCCGCGCCGAGGCGCTGGCCCAGCAGATCGAGGAAAAGGCCGCCGCCGCGCAGTAGTCGATCTCTATGAACAGAGTCTGCATGCGGGCATATATTGCCTGATAGAAAAAGGCCTGTCGCGCGATCTGCGGACAGGCCTTCTTCATGTCGTATTGCGTGCGCCAGCCTCAGCCGTTGGCTTCGCGGATCTTGTCTGCGGCGGCCTTGTCGAAGCTAACGCCGTTTTGCTCGAACATGCCATCGAGTTCACCCGACAGGGTCATCTCGGTGATGATGTCACAGCCGCCCACGAACTCACCTTTGACATAGAGCTGCGGAATGGTAGGCCAGTCGGAATACTCCTTGATGCCCTGGCGGATTTCCTCGTCGGCGAGAACGTTTACATCGGTGTAATCCACGCCGATGTAGTTCAAAACGCCTGCCACGCGGGAGGAAAAGCCACACTGCGGCATTTCCTTGGTGCCTTTCATGTAGAGCACCACATCGTTGCTTTTGACGGTTTCGTCGATACGGGTCTTTGCGTCACTCATTGGGATCTTCCTTGAATGTCTGGCGTGTCTAGTTTCGGTGCAGGAAGCGCCGATTGATTTCCGAATTGGCTTCTTTCAGCCTTTGGTCTTCTCGCTTTACGCGTTCCACAAGATCAAAATCGGTGGCCTCCATTCCGAGTTCAGGAACTCGCTCGTGTTGGCCTGATTTTGGTTGCGCATGGGACAGGGGGCGCCGTTTACCGCGTTTTGCAAAACTCTGGACGACTAAAACCAAAACGAGCAGCGCCGCCCATGAGCATCCAGAGTTGCGTTGTCATTCCGGCGCCTTGGTGGTCAGGGCCAGGGCATGCAGCTCACCATTGGAACCGTCCATCTTGCCCTTCAAGGCCGCATAGACGGCTCGCTGCTGCTGCACGCGGTTCTTACCGCGAAAGCTTTCGTCGATGACCATCGCGGACATGTGCACGCCGTCGTTGCCGCCGACCTGGATCTGTGCGTCAGGAAAGGATGCGCGCAGAAGTTCTTCGATTTCATGGGCCTGCATGGGCATTGCGTTGGGTCCTCGTGTCTCTGTTCGCTGAAAATGTAAGGCTGTCGGGGGGGCAGTTCAAGCCGGGAGATGCTCCCGCCCCGCAAGCCCGGATTGACCACCCGCGCTTGCGAGTTGGGCCCGGCAGCGCGCGTCGCGCGCTGCCGGGCCCAAGGCCGCTAAGGGGATCTTGCCATGGGCAAGGCACCTGCGGGCGCGGGAGAGCGCCCCTGTTCGGTTTTAATCAGGCGACAGCCGCAGCAAAGCTGCTGCGGAAGATCTGCGACAGCTCGTCCAGTGGTGCTTCGCTGCCGCCGAGTTTCACGGTCTCGCCGGTAAACTTGCCAACAGTCGTGACGGCAACACCGGCCTGACCAGCGGCCAGCATCAGCGCCTCGGCCTGGTCGAAGTTGCAGGCGACCAGATAGCGCGCCTGATCCTCGCCAAAGAGGCTGGGCGTGTCGCCCGCGTCGATCTGAACGCCGACGCCTGCCGCTTCGGCCAGTTCAAAGGCAGCCAGCGCCAGGCCGCCATCGCCGATATCGGTGCAGGCCTTGATCAGCTCGCGGTTGGCACGAATGAATTCGCCATTGCGTTTCTCGGTGTCCAGATCAACCGCCGGGGCATCGCCCTCTTCACGGTTGAAGACCTCGGCCAGAAGGGCCGATTGACCCAGGTGGCCGGTGGTTTCCCCGATCAGCAGGGCGATGTGCCCTTCGCGCGCCTCTCCGATGATGGCCTCTTCGCCCTCGGCGATCAGGCCCACGGCACCGATGGTGGGGGTGGGCAGGATGCCCTGACCGTCGGTTTCATTATAGAGCGAGACGTTGCCAGAGACGATCGGCATGTCGAGCGCTGCAACCGCCTCGCCGATGCCCTTGATGGCGCCAACGAACTGGCCCATGATCTCGGGCTTTTCGGGGTTGCCGAAGTTGAGGTTGTCGGTGGTCGCAAGCGGCAGGGCGCCCACAGCACAGAGGTTGCGATAGGCTTCGGCCACCGCCTGTTTGCCACCCTCAACCGGGTTCGCCTTCACGTAGCGCGGGGTCACGTCCGAGGTGAACGCCAGCCGCTTGCCGGTGCCATGCACACGCACGATGCCCGATCCCGCACCGGGGCGGCGGGCGGTGTCGCCCATCACGGTGGTGTCGTATTGTTCGTAGACCCACTGTTTGCCCGCGTAGTTGGGCGAGGAAATCAGCGCCTTCAGCCCGTCGATGGGATCGATGGTCGGCACATCCTCGTCGCTGAGCGCCTCTGCCGCCGGGGTTGGCACCCAGGGGCGGTCGTATTCGGGCGCCGAGGAGGAGAGTTTCGACAGCGGCAGATCCGCTTTCACCTCATTGTTGTGCATGATCAGGAAGCGGTCTTCGGCGATGGTTTCACCGACGATGGCGAAATCCAGGTCCCATTTCTCGAAGACGGCCTTGGCCTCGGCCTCTTTTTCGGGCTTCAGCACCATCAGCATCCGCTCCTGGGATTCCGACAGCATCATTTCATAGGCGGTCATGCCCACTTCGCGCTGGGGAACGCATTCCAGGTTCAGCTTGATGCCCAGCTCGCCCTTGTCGCCCATTTCCACGGCCGAACAGGTCAGGCCCGCGGCGCCCATGTCCTGGATCGAAATCACCGCGCCGGTCTGCATCAGCTCCAGCGTCGCCTCCATCAGGCGTTTCTCGGTGAAGGGGTCGCCAACCTGAACGGTGGGGCGCTTTTCCTCGATGGTGTCGTCAAATTCCGCCGAGGCCATGGTCGCCCCGCCGACGCCATCGCGGCCGGTCTTGGCGCCAAGGTAAACCACCGGCATGCCAACGCCCGAGGCGGCCGAATAGAAGATGCTGTCGGTCTTCACCAGGCCCGCAGCAAAGGCATTCACCAGGCAGTTGCCGTTATAGGCCGGGTGAAAGCGAACTTCGCCGCCCGCGCAAGGCACCCCGAAACAGTTGCCATAGCCGCCGATGCCTTCGACCACACCATTGACCAGCTGGCGGGTCTTGGGGTGGGAGGGTTCACCGAAAGAGAGCGAGTTCATCGAGGCAATCGGCCGGGCCCCCATGGTGAAGACATCGCGCAGGATGCCGCCGACACCGGTTGCCGCGCCTTGGTAGGGTTCGATGTAGGAGGGGTGATTGTGGCTTTCCATCTTGAAGACCACCGCATCGCCATCGCCGATATCGACAATGCCCGCGTTCTCACCGGGGCCACAGATCACCTGCGGGCCAGAGGTCGGCAGGGTGCGCAGCCATTTCTTGGAGGATTTATACGAGCAATGCTCGTTCCACATGGCGGAAAAGATGCCGAGCTCGGTAAATGTCGGCTCGCGGCCAATGATCTCGAGGATCAGATCGTATTCCTCGGGTTTCAGTCCGTGGCTCTCAATCAGTTCCGGCGTGATGGCTGGTTCCTGCATCCGTGTCTATCCCCAGTGGCTGCGATTGCGCGCCTTTTAGGCCAAGCGGAGGCGCGGGGGAAGGGCAAAGCGTTGCCAAGAGGCACGGCAGGGCGTTTGGTCGCGAAAAGAGCCGCAAAACATGCTGGATCGTGATCCAAGGTCGCACAGAGGGCCTTTGGCTGATCCGCAGTATGCTACCTGCTTCATTTTCGGGCACAGATGTCTTGGCGGCACATGAAACCGGCCATTAATCGTGCAGTCATGAAATCCGATTAATGCGTGGCGACCGGCGGCTTGCCAAGCGCAGCGTTGGACGCTTCAGTCATGCCCAGAATTGGAAGGCCGCTGGAATCCGTGAAGTCGGTGCGCCAAAAAAAAGGCCGAGCACTAAGCTCGGCCGAAGTCCAACAGGGAGGTATGAAGCGCGCCGAGGCGCCGTCTTCATGAGGGTCATTTAGGGATTGCCTCCTGCCGCATCAAGATTTTTCCGTCTCGAATTGAGTCATTCCTGCTATGCAGTTTTTGCATGGCTTTTGGCCGAAGGGAAATTGCCTAGAGTTTCCCCAACTCTTTCATATGTTTACGATGTGCCATGATCTCGGTCTGCACAAAATCGCGGAAAGCGGAAACCCGCTGCGAGTGGCGCAATTCTTCCGGATAGGCAAGGTAAACCGGCACGCCGCTGGTGTCCTCATGGGGCAGAACCTGCACCAAATCGGGGAAATCTTCGGTGACATAGTCGGGAAGAATGCCGATTCCGAGATCATGCAGCACCCCCTGCAGCACGCCGAAATAGTTGTTCACCGACAGCATGGACGCCGGGCTATGGGTGATCAGTTTCTGCACCAGGACGGCTGCCGATCCCACCTGGGCAGAGTTCTGGTTCTGGCAGATCAGCCGGTGGTCCTTGATGTCCTCGACGGTTTCAGGCGTGCCGTTACGGTCGAGATATGCGCGGGATGCATAAAGGCGCATCTGAACGGTCATCAGCCGCTTGCGCACCAGATCGGCCTGGCTCGGTTCCTTCATGCGGATGGCGACATCGGCTTCGCGCATGGGCAGATCCAACACCCGCTCTTCCAGCATCAGGTCGATCTTGAGGTTGGGGTATTGTTCAAAGAGTTTCGTCAGGCGCGGCGCCAGCCACAGGGTGCCAAAACCAAAGGTGGTGGTCACGCGCAGCTCGCCAAAGACCTCTTCCTCGCTGTCCCGGATTCGGGCCGAGGCGGCTTCGAGCCGCTTGGACATGGATTTGGTGGCATCGAACAGCAGCTCACCCTGTTCGGTCAGGATCAGCCCGCGGGCGTGGCGGTGAAATAACGTGACGTTCAGGCTTTCTTCCAACGCGCGGATCTGGCGGCTGACGGCGGATTGCGACAGGTTCAGCTTGTCACCGGCATGGGTCAGGCTGCCAACGTCGGCAACGGCGTGAAAAATTCTAAGCTTGTCCCAATCCATATTCGTTACTTTCGCTTTGGTACTATTACACTACATGAAACTCTACATCGGGATCAATTTCCGATCGTAGGCGTACCTTACGGAAAGGATATTGACAAAGATCTCGATACAGGTCAGCATTTGTGACCTAATATCGATCGAACAGATTGCAAGCCACTTTTGGTTGGGAGGACCGGATGAGCACGCAAAAGATCTCGCTGAATGACAAATATGATCTGAGCAAATCGCCCGTGATGCTGAACGGCACCCAGGCTCTGGTGCGTCTGATGCTGATGCAAAAGGCACGGGATGAAGCGGCCGGATTGAACACCGCCGGGCTTGTGACCGGCTATCGCGGATCGCCCCTGGGCGCCGTCGACATGCAGATGAGCCGCGCCGAAAAGCAGCTGAAAGAGGCTGATGTCACCTTTCAATACGGGCTGAACGAAGACCTGGCGGTCACGGCGCTTTGGGGGGCGCAGCAGGCCGAGATTCGCGGTGAAGGTAAATTCGACGGTGTCTTTGGTCTTTGGTATGGCAAGGGGCCGGGCGTGGACCGGGCCGGGGATGCCTTCCGCCATGCCAATATGGCGGGCACTTCGAAGAACGGCGGCGTGCTGGTTGCCATGGGCGATGATCACACCGGCGAAAGCTCGACCGTGCTGCATCAGTCCGAATGGGCGCTGATGGATGCCTATCTGCCGATCCTGAGCCCGGCCGGCGTGCAGGAGATCCTCGATTACGGTCTCTATGGCTATGCGCTGAGCCGCTATTCGGGGCTTTGGGTGGGGCTAAAGACCATGAAGGACACCATCGAGGTTACATCCGTGGTGGATGCCAGCCCCGATCGCGTGCAACTGGTGCTGCCGAAGTTCGACATGCCTGCCGATGGCTTGAACATCCGCCTGGTGGATGACCGGTTCCAGCAGGAAGACCGGATCATCGATCAAAAACGCTTTGCCGCCGAAGCCTTCAGTCATGCAAACAAGATGGACAAGCGCGTCTGGGGCAAGCCCGGCGCCAAGATCGGTTTTGTCGCGGCGGGCAAGAACTGGCTGGATCTGGTGCATGCGCTGTCGCTGCTGAATATCGACGAAGCCATGGCCGAACGGTTAGGGATCACCACCTATAAGGTCGGGCAGGTCTGGCCGCTCGACATGAAAGGGTTCCACGACTGGGCGGAAGATCTGGATTTGATCGTGGTCGTCGAGGAAAAGCGCAAGCTCATTGAAATTCAGATCAAGGAAGCCTTGTTCGAAGACCGTCACAGCCGGGTCTATGGCTGGCACAAGGGCGGCGGTGCAGGCTCGATGCACGGGCCGGAGCTGTTCCCGACCCGCTATGCGCTGGACCCGATCATGATCGCCGAGAAACTGGGTGAGATCCTGATCGAAGAAGGCCGCGACACCGAAGCAATCCGCGCAGGGCTGGCCAGCCTGGACGAGGCACGCCGCGCCGACAACGCCGAGGAAATCGCAGCGCGGCTGCCTTATTTCTGCTCGGGCTGCCCGCATAACTCCTCGACCAAGGTGCCGGATGGCAGCCGTGCCTATGCGGGCATCGGCTGTCACTTCATGGTGCAGTGGATGGACCGCAATACGCTGGGCTTTACCCATATGGGCGGCGAGGGTGCCAACTGGATCGGCGAGGCGCCGTTCTCCAAGCGCCAGCACGTGTTCCAGAACCTGGGTGATGGCACCTACAACCATTCGGGCGTGCAGGCGATCCGCGCGGCACTCGCCGAAGGCACCACCATGACCTACAAGATCCTCTACAATGATGCGGTGGCCATGACCGGTGGCCAGGGCAACGAAGGGGGGCTCAGCGCCTATCGCATCGCACATGAGCTGAAGGCCATGGGGGTCAAGCGCCTTGCCATCGTCTATGACGAGAAGGAAGAGATCGATTTCAAACAGTTCCCGGCCGGTGTGACCACCCATGAGCGGGCCGAACTGATGAATGTGCAAAAGGAGCTGGAGAAGGTCGAGGGCGTGTCCGCCATCATCTATATCCAGACCTGCGCCGCTGAGAAACGCCGCCGCCGCAAGCGGGGCCGGTTCCCCGATCCCGATCAGCGCGTCTTCATCAACTCGGATGTCTGCGAAGGCTGCGGCGATTGCGGGGTGCAATCGAACTGTGTCTCTATCGTGCCAAAGGAAACCGAGCTGGGGCGCAAGCGGGCGATCGATCAATCCTCCTGCAACAAGGATTTCTCCTGTCTCAACGGCTTCTGCCCCTCCTTCTTGACCGTGGAGGGCGCCAAGATCCGCAAGGAAGCGACGGCCGAGTTGAAGCTGCCCGACCTGCCGCAGCCCGATCTGCCTAAGATCGACGGCACCCATAACGTGGTGATCACCGGTGTCGGCGGTACCGGCGTTGTCACCATCGGCGCGGTGCTGGCGCAGGCGGCCCAGATCGATGGCAAGGGGGCCGGCATGATGGAAATGGCAGGCCTCGCGCAGAAGGGCGGTGCAGTGCATATCCACTGCCGGATTGCCGAACGCCCCGATGATATCAGCGCCATTCGCGTGGCCACTGGCGAGGCCCATGCCCTCATTGGCGGTGATCTGGTGGTGAGCGCAGGCGCCAAGACCATCGGTCTGATGCGCACGGGGCAGACCGGTGGTGTGGTGAACAGCCATGAGATCATCACCGGCGATTTCACCCGCGACACCAACTTCCAGCTGCCCACCGACCGTTTGGAGGTGGCGTTGGAGGCGCGTCTGCGCGAGCGGCTTGATCTGTTTGATGCCTCCGAACTGGCGCGGGTCACCATGGGAGACTCGATCTTCTCCAACATGATGGTCTTTGGAGGCGCCTTCCAGCGCGGGCTGATCCCGGTTAGCCATGAGGCGATCACCCAGGCAATCGAGCTGAACGGGGCTGCGGTGGAAAAGAACCTGCGGGCCTTTGAAATCGGTCGCTGGGCGGTGCTGCATGCGGAAGATGTCGCCAAGCTGATCAAGCCTGCCAATGTGGTGGAACTGCCGAAATCGCTGGACGAGAAGATCGCCTTCCGCGTCGAACACCTGGTGGCCTACCAGGGCAAGGGGCTGGCGAAACGCTACATGAAGATGCTGGACGGCATTGCCGATGCACGGCTGAAGGAAGCGGTTGCCAAGGGCTATCACAAGCTTTTGTCTTACAAGGATGAATATGAGGTCGCCCGGCTGCTGCTGAGCAGTCGTGAAAAAGCGGAGGAGCAGTTCGAGGGTGATCTGAAGATCTCTTACAACCTCGCGCCGCCGATCCTGGGCGGCAAAGATGCCAACGGTCGCCCGAAAAAGCGCCGCTTTGGTCCTGGCATGGAGCGCGGGCTGAAACTGCTGGCCAAGTTCAAGGGGCTGCGCGGCACGCCGCTTGATATCTTCGGCTACACGGATGAGCGCAAGATGGAGCGCGCGCTGATCAAACAGTATGAGCGCGACATGAAGGACTGGCTGGCAAAGGCCGCGCCGGAGAACATGGATCCGCTTGTTGCGCTGGCTGAACTGCCGCTGCAGATCCGCGGCTTTGGCCCGGTGAAGATGGAGAATGAGCAGAAGGCGGCCAAGCGGCGCGAAGAGCTGCTTGCCGTGCTACGCCAGGGTGGAGATCCAGTGAAAAAGGCTGCGGAATAACGCGGTAGGGCGCTCCCGCCCGTCGCTGGGCGCATGCGAAATGCGCCGCTCCCGTTGGGCCCGGCGCCGCGCTACTGCGCGGCGCTGTTGCGTCTGGAATGGGAGAGAGGGTCACAGGACTGTTACGCTGGGCGGATAAGGTGATATCCCGATCCGGTCACTGCCCGTGATCGTGCGAAGAAAGACCTGCCCCATGCCCAGCCCGCGACAGATCGCCCGTGAGATTTCCTACGCCCATTCGGCGCAGACCCGGCCCGGACGGATGGTGATCCGGCTGATGGAGAACAGCACCGGCCGGCTGGGCCTTATCCGCCGCGCGCGCGGGTACGAGCAGGAGGTCGCCAATGGCCGCAGCTTCTGGAGCGTGATCGCGGAGCGCTACGGTCTGTCACTGGAGGTGATTGGCGGGGCGCTGAGCAATATCCCGCGCGACAGGCCTGTCGTCCTGATCGCCAATCACCCCTACGGAATCCTCGACGGGTTGATGATGGGGCATATCCTGGCCGAAACCCGCGGTGATTTCCGGATCATGGCGCATCAGGTCTTTGGCAAGGCAGAGGATCTGAACCGGGTGATCCTGCCGATCGATTTTGCCGAAACCAAGGAGGCGCTGCGTACCAACCTTGAAACCCGCAAGCTGGCGCTGGACTATCTGGGGCAGGGCGGTGCCATCGGGATCTTTCCGGGTGGCACGGTTTCGACGGCGGCGACCCCCTTTGCCCATCCGATGGATCCGGGCTGGCGCAGCTTTACGGCCCGCATGATCGCCAAATCCGATGCGGTGGTGGTGCCGCTCTATTTCGAGGGCCACACCTCGCGGCTGTTCCAGATCGCCAGCCACCTGCATGCGACCTTGCGGATGGGGCTGTTGATCAAGGAGTTCCGCCGCCGCGTGGATACGCCGGTGCGCGTGGTGATCGGCGAGGCCATCACCCGTGACAAACTGAACCCATTGGCCACAAATGCCAAAGCAATGATGGATTTCCTGCGCAAAGCCACGTATGAGCTGTCTCCAACTCCCGTGGATCCGGGCCTGCACGGTTTTGAATTCGAAGAAAAACACCGCGCCTGACCGGGCTTCCACCTCAATTGCGTCGCGAAAGTGAAACATGGCGGTAGGTATCTTTGATTCTGGCCTGGGTGGTCTCACGGTGCTGAATGCCGTGCAGAAACGCCTGCCGGAGGTTGATCTGATCTATTACGGCGACAATGCCCACGCGCCCTATGGCGTGCGGGATGCGGAGGACGTGTATCAGCTGACCAAGGCCGCCGTTGAAAACATGTGGGCAAAGGGCTGCGATCTGGTGATCCTGGCCTGCAACACCGCCTCGGCCGCCGCATTGCGGCGCCTGCAGGAGGGCGGCCTGCCGCCGGGCAAGCGGATCCTTGGCGTCTTTGTGCCGCTGATCGAGGCGCTGACCGAACGGCAATGGGGCGACAACTCTCCGCCGCGTGAAGTCGCCGTAAAGCACGTTGCGCTGTTTGCGACCCCTGCAACCGTGTCCAGCCGGGCCTTTCAGCGGGAACTTGCCTTTCGCGCCATTGGCGTCGATGTGGAGGCGCAGGCCTGTGGCGGTGTCGTCGATGCCATCGAGGATGGCGACATGATCCTGGCCGAGGCGCTGGTGCGCAGCCATGTGGAGGCCCTGCAGCGCAAGATGCCCAAACCCGAGGCCGCGATCCTTGGCTGCACCCATTACCCCTTGATGGAAAAGACCTTTCAGGAGGCGCTTGGCCCCGAGGTGAAGGTGTTCAGCCAGGGCGATCTGGTGGCCGACAGCCTGGCCGACTACCTGCAGCGGCATCCGGACATGTATGGGTCCGGCAAGGCGGGGTTCTATACCACCGGTGATCCGGGCCGCGTCAGCGCCCGGGCGACGCAGTTCTTGCGACGACAAATCACCTTCGAAGCGGCCTGAGCGCCCGCACGCCCCCGATCCGTGTTCGCGCGCGTGACTTTTTCCTATCCTTGCCGCGATTTGCTGCGGTAAACATCCTTCATAATTCAAGACATGAGGTCTGACATGACCCACAAAGTGGCTATCCTTGGCGCCAGCGGTTACACCGGCGCGGAATTGGTGCGGCTGATTGCCCAGCACCCCAGCATTGAAATCGCGGCACTTGCGGCGGAACGCAAAGCGGGCATGACCATGGCAGAGGTGTTTCCGCATCTGCGCCACATGGATCTGCCGGCCCTGTGCAAGATCGAAGAGATCGATTTCTCGGCCATTGACCTGTGCTTCTGCGCCCTGCCGCATAAGACCAGCCAGGAAGTGATCGCGGCCCTGCCGAGCGATCTGAAGATCGTCGACCTGTCCGCCGACTTCCGGCTGCGGGATCCGGCCGACTATGAGAAATGGTACGGAAACCCCCATGCGGCGATCAAGCAGCAGGAAGAGGCGGTCTATGGCCTGACCGAGTTCTACCGGGACGAGATCCGTGCGGCGCGGCTGGTCGCCGGGACCGGCTGCAATGCGGCCACCGGCCAGTTTGCGCTGCGGCCCCTGATCTCGGCCGGGGTGATTGATCTGGATGAGATCATCCTGGATCTGAAATGCGGGGTCTCCGGTGCCGGGCGGGCTTTGAAGGAAAACCTGCTGCATGCGGAGCTCAGCGAAGGCTACAATGCTTACGCCCTGGGGAGCACCCACCGGCATCTGGGCGAATTCGATCAGGAGTTTTCCAAACTCGCCGGGCGTCCGGTGAAGGTGCAGTTCACGCCGCATCTGCTGCCGGTGAACCGGGGGATTCTCGCCACGGTCTATGTAAAGGGCGATGCGGAGGCGATTAATGCAGCCTTCATGGCGGCCTATGCGGATGAACCTTTCATCGAGGTCCTGCCCTTTGGTACCGCCCCCAGCACCCACCATGTGCGCGGCTCGAACTTCTGCCACATCGGCGTTGCGGCGGACCGGATCCCAGGGCGGGCCATCGTCTTTGCGGCGCTGGATAACCTGACAAAAGGTAGCAGTGGCCAAGCCTTGCAGAATGCCAATCTGATGTTAGGTGTGGAAGAGACTGCGGGCCTGATGATGGCACCGCTGTTCCCCTAAGCGACGGACCCAGCCAAAGATAGGGAGCTAAGGTCATGAAAAACCTCAAGAAGCAGCGCCGCATTCAGGTTATTGCGCTTGCCACTGTGGCCTTGATCGTTTCCACCGGCTTGATCGGCTACGCGATGCGGGATGGGATCAACTATTTCCGCTCGCCCAGTCAGGTGGTCGCCGAACCGCCCACCGGCGACGAGGTGTTCCGCATTGGCGGCCTGGTCGAAGAGGGCAGCATCGTGCGCGGGCAGGGCGAAAGCATCCGCTTTTCCGTGACCGATGGCGGCGCCACGGTGCCTGTGGTTTACACCGGCGTGCTGCCGGATCTGTTCGAGGAGAACCAGGGCATGGTGGGCACCGGCCGCTATGTGAACGGTGTGTTTGAAGCCTCTGAGATCCTGGCCAAACATGATGAGACCTATATGCCCAAGGAAGTTGTGGACGCGCTGAAAGAGCAGGGTGTCTATCAGGAGCCAGAGGCCTGATCGTGTTCACCGATGGATCAAGGAAATGCGGGGGCCAATGGCCCCCGTTGTTCTTTCTGCAGTCGGTGTGTGACGCTCTTACGGGAAGAGCTTTTTCACGTAACCGGGCAGGGCAAAGGCGGCCTTGTGGACCTCGGGGGTGTAGTAGTCGGTTTGAATCCCGGCCGCGGCAAAGCGGTTTTCCAGATCCGCCAGCGTGATATCGCGTGCCGCCTTGGAATGGCTGCCCCAGCCAAAGGCCATCGGCCCGCCCGCATAGGTGGGGATGGTGGCCAGATAGCAGCTGTGATCGGCAAAGAGCGCCTTGAAGGCCCGCATGGTACCGGTCAGCTCCTCCCCTTGCATGAAGGGTACGCCATTCTGGGTGACGATGATGCCATCCTCGGTCAGGGCGCGGGCCGCGTGGCCGTAAAATGTATCGGTGAACAGCACTTCGCCGGGGCCGATCGGATCGGTGGAATCGACCACGATCACGTCGAACTTCTGATCGGTTTCGCGCATGAAGGCGGCGCCATCGTTGATCACCAGGTTGAGGCGCGGATCATCAAAGGCGCCCTGGCTCAGCATCGGCAGGTATTCCTTGGAGAAATCCACCACACCGGCGTCGATCTCGACCATGGTGACATGCTCGACCGAGGCGTGGCGCAGGGCCTCGCGGGCCATGCCGCCGTCACCGCCGCCAATGATCAGCACCCGTTTGGCGGCCCCATGGGCCAGGATCGGCACATGGGTCAGCATCTCGTGGTAGATGAAGTTGTCGCCTTCGGTGGTCTGCACCACGTCATCCAGGGTCAGGATGCGGCCGAATGTGCCGTTCTGAAAGACTTTCAGGCGCTGATGCTCGGTCTTGCTGTCGTATAGCATTTCCTCCACGCGCAGGCTCTGCGCGTAGTGATCGTGCAGGCGTTCGGTGATCCAGGTCTCGCTCATGCCGCGACCTCCTTGGCGATCAGCTCCTCCCCGCGCAACAGCTCGCGGACCTCGACATGGGCGGTCTCGAACGCCTCTTTCAGCACATCAACCGCGCGCCAGGGATCCGCATCGCCACACATGAAGACGTCGAATGCGCCATAGCCGATTTCCGGCCAGGTGTGCACCGAGATATGGCTTTCCGCCAGAACGGCGACGCCGGACACGCCCTGGGGCGAGAATTTATGGGTATGGATGTGCAGCAGGGTGGCGCCGCAGACCTCGACACATTTGCGGAAGGCGTTCTGGATGCGCGCCTCGCAATCCAGGCCGGTGCCCTTCATCACTTCGATGATCAGATGGGTTCCGGCAAACACCTTTCCATCGCGGCGGATGAAATGGTCTTCGCGGTCGCTGTCCACAACGGTTTCTAGCATCGCAGCGGTGACACTGCGGGCGGTATCTTCCTCTTGGGCGCCTGTCTCCAGACCGATCCCCAGTTGGAAGAGGTTGGCGTCTGTCATGACACTCCCCTTCGTTCCAGTAGATGACAATCCAGCCGGTCCTTAGCGCCCCCCCGGATAAGAGTCCGGGGTTGGGATCGGTACCGAAAGTGAGGGGCATCTAGGCGCCATGCGGGATTCGATCAAGGGTAAATTTCCGGTGATTGGCGCGGGGAAAGAAAAAAGGCCGGGGAACAAGCCCCGGCCGTCAGGTGGTTCCGTGCCCCGGGGATCAGGGGCGCCAGAACGGAAGAGTGGCTTCATAATGGGCTTCTGCGCGCGTCAGGCCGATGTCCTGGAGCAGTTCCTGGCTCAAACCGCGCAGCTGTTTTCGGCTGCGATGGCGCAGCGACCATTTGGTAACCAGAACAGCGACCTCTACCGCAACCTGCGCCAGCACCGGCAGGGTGGGCTGGGTGTTCAGGAATGTGATGTTCGGATGGGCGGTGGGTGCGTGCTGTGTCATGGTCTGATCCTCAATTGTATTGATACAATCCTGTGTTGTTGCTACGATTGTCTGATACAAAACCCCGACTCACCTGTCCAAGGAAGCATTGTAATGGGTACAATTTGGGCGCCGTCCCTGGGTGACAAACCTGGGCCAAAGTACCAGCGTGTCGCCGATACAATCCGCACAGCGGTGGAAAACGATACATTGCGTATTGGTACAAAGCTGCCGCCGGTGCGGGAGCTGGCCTATCAGCTGGGGATCACGCCGGGCACGGTTGCACGGGCCTATACCTTGCTGACGGACGAGGGGCTGTTGCAGGCCGAGGTAGGGCGGGGCACCTTCGTGGCCGAGCGGCAGACCAAGGTGATGGATGACGTGTGGTCGCGGGAATTGCACCTGATGGAACGGCGCGACCCCAATCATGTCAGCCTGTTCAGCCCACGCCTCGCCGATGTGGGGCAGGTGGCGGCCATTCGCGCCGCCATGAAGAAGGTTGCCATGGCCGATCCCCTGACCTTTTTGAACTACCCGACCCGCGATGCCTATCGCCCGGTGCGTGAGGCGGTGGTGCAATGGCTTTCGGACCAGCCTCTTGGGCCGCTGGATGAAAGCCAGGTGGTGCTGACCCATGGTGGCCAGAACGGCATTCTGACGGTGATGCAATCGGTGCTGAAGGAGGCTCAGCCGACGCTTCTGGTCGAAGACCTCTCCTACGCGGGATTTCGCCGCGCGTCAGAATTGCTGCGGGCCAAGGTGGTTGGGGTCGGCATGGACGAACATGGGATCCGGCCGGATGCGCTTGAACGTGCGATCCGAAAGACAGGCGCCACGGTTCTGTGCACCAGTCCCGAAGTGCATAATCCCACCGGCCTGTTCACGCCGCTGGAGCGACGCAAGGAGCTGATCAAGGTCGCGCGCCGCCATGATCTGCAGATCATCGAGGATGACTGTTACCGGATGGGAGATGCACGGGCGCCCAGCTATCGCGCCCTGGCACCCGATATCACCTGGCATGTATGCTCGATTTCCAAGATCCTGACGCCGGCCCTGCGCGTGGGCTTTGCCCTGGCGCCCAAGGGACACGCGCATGAGCTGCGCCGGGCGGCGGAATACAGCTATTTCGGCCTGTCGCAACCGCTTGCGGAGCTGACCCGGATTCTTCTGTCGGATCCGCGCAGCAAGGATCTGGCCAGGGAGGTGCGCAGGGAAATGGCGAAATACGTCCGCGTGGCGGTGAATGCGCTGGGGGCCTTTGAGATCAACTGGAACGATGAGGTGCCCTTTCTCTGGCTGAAACTGCCCTCCGGCTGGCGATCTGCGGCCTTTACCCGTGCCAGCGAAGCGGCGGGGGTGCAGATCCGGTCGGCGGATGAATTCGCCCTGCGGGACGGGCGGGCGCCCAATGCCGTGCGCATTGCCATCAATGGGCAGGTGTCGCTGGCACGGTTTGAGGATGCAATGCTGCGTCTGCGCGCGCTTTTGGACAATCCGCTTGAACAAATCAGCGTTTGACGTGGGGTATCTTGATACCTATTTTTTAAACCACTGAAAACGAACAATAAATACTTGTTCTGGGTGGTTGACCTGTCGCCTTTGTCCCCGTAAACCCCGTCCATCGAATTCAGGCCGGCGCGCCCGCGCTGTGTCTTCACGACAAACAGGATAGACCTGCCATGAAAACCTTCTCTGCTACACCGGCAGATATCGAGAAGAAGTGGATCCTGATCGACGCCGAGGGCGTTGTTCTGGGTCGTCTTGCCTCGATCGTTGCCATGCGCCTGCGTGGCAAGCACAAAGCCTCGTTCACGCCCAACATGGATATGGGCGACAACGTCATCATCATCAACGCCGACAAGGTGCAGATGACCGGCAAGAAGCGCGAAGAGCACTTCTACTGGCACACCGGCCACCCGGGCGGCATCAAGTCCCGCACCAAGCAGCAGATCCTGGAAGGCGCGCACCCCGAGCGTGTTGTCTACCAGGCCGTCAAGCGCATGCTGCCGGGCAACCGCCTGTCGCGCCAGCAGATGACCAACCTGCGCATCTATGCCGGTGCCGCGCACCCGCATGAGGCCCAGGCCCCCGAGGTTCTGGATGTCAAATCCATGAACAAGAAAAACACGCGGAGCTGAGACCGATGGCTGATCAGATCAACACTCTCGAAGAGCTGGGCGCCGTTGCAGGCGTGGAAGCTGTCGCTGAAGAAACCATTTCCCGTGAGCCCGTCCGTGACGAGCTGGGCCGCTCCTACGCCACCGGCAAGCGGAAAGACGCGGTTGCCCGTGTCTGGATCAAGCCGGGTTCCGGCAAGGTCGAAGTGAACGGCAAAGAGCTGAACAAATACTTCGCCCGTCCGGTGCTGCAGATGATCCTGCGCCAGCCCTTCACCGTTGCCGGTGTCGAAGATCAGTTCGACGTCTACGCAACCGTCAAAGGCGGTGGCCTTTCCGGTCAGGCCGGTGCTGTCAAGCACGGCATCTCCAAGGCGCTGCAGCTTTATGATCCCGCCCTGCGCGGTGCGCTGAAGGCGGCAGGCTTCCTGACCCGCGACAGCCGTGTCGTTGAACGTAAGAAGTTCGGCCGCCGCAAGGCCCGTCGCTCCTTCCAGTTCTCCAAGCGTTAATCGCTGGACGACAAAGATCGAAAAGGCCGCAGTTCACGCTGCGGCCTTTTTCTTTTGTGCACCTTCAAGACTGTGTTGGGCAGGACCTATTGATCCGGCTCTATCAGCCCCAGGCCACGCAGGTAGATCATGATGCCGCTCTCCAGCAGATCTTCGGGCGAAAACGGCGACGTGGAGCCGGGGGCGTTGCGGGCATAAAGCTCCACCACCCCATGGCTCAGCGCCATGATATGCGCCGAGAACATCGAGGCGGGCGGGCGTTTCTCTGCCGGGATATGTTTGCCAAGGTCGTCCGCGGCCTGCTCCAGAATGCGACGCGCCCGTGCGGCGGCATCGGCCAGTTCCGGCGTGCGGTTCACCGAAATCCCGCTTTCGAACATGGCGATGTAATGGCCGGGGTGTTTGCGGGCAAAGGCCAGATAGGCGCGCCCGGTGGCCTCGAAGGCCGCCAGCGCCGAAGGTTGGTATTTCTCATAGGCGTGCTGCATCAGGTCGGCGAACATCTGGAAACCCTGTTTCGCGGCCTCGGCGATCAGATCCTCGCGTCCTTCGAAATGGCGATAGACCGCAGCCGGGGTGACCCCGGCCTGTTTCGCCGCTTGCGACAGGGTGAAGCCCGTCGGGCCCTTTTCCTCGATCAGGCCAAGGGCGGCCTCCACCAGGGCCTGGCGCAGGTTGCCGTGGTGGTAGCCCCGTTTACGCATGCCAGATGTCCGGGCCGCCGCAGATCAGCGGATCGACCGCGCCCAGGGCCTTGGGGTCCTTGTTGTCGTAGTCGATCTGATGCAGGACCGCGCGGATCGCCGCCAGCCGACCGCGGCGTTTGTCATCGCTGCGCACCACCGTCCAGGGCGCAATCGCGCTGTGGCTGCGCGACAGCGTCTCTCCGATGGCATCGGTATATTGATCCCAGCGCGCCAGACCTTTGACGTCGATCGAACTCAGCTTCCACTGTTTCAAGGGGTCGCTTTCGCGCGACAGGAAGCGGCGCAGCTGTTCGGCGCGTCCCACGTTGAGCCAAAGCTTGAACAGGTGAATGCCGTCCTCCACCAGCGCCTCTTCGAAGCTGGTGACCTGGTGAAAGAAGCGCTCGCGCTGCTCATGGTCACAAAAGCCAAAGACATGCTCCACCACGCCGCGATTGTACCAGCTGCGATCAAAGAAGGTGATTTCGCCACCAGAAGGCAGATGGTCGATATAGCGTTGGAAATACCACTGGCTCTGCTCGGCCTCGGTGGGTTTTGACAGCGCGACAACCCGCGCACCACGTGGATTAAGGTTTTCCCGAAAGCGTTTGATTGTACCGCCTTTTCCGGCTGCGTCACGGCCTTCGAAGAGGATGCAGATACGGGCACCTGTGGATTTGACCCAGGATTGCAGCTTGACCAGTTCGATCTGCAGCGCGGCGATGTCGGCCTCATAGCGCTTGCGCTTGAGCCGCGCGTCATGCGGATAGCCCGGATCCAGCACATCGTCTTTCTTTGCTGTCGCAATCGCGTTGCGGATCTGGTCCGGGGCACCGGTCTGGTAATAGGCACTGATGGCGCCGTCAAAGGGCAGTGTCATTGGCAAGCCTTCCTCTATCCCCTTCTATATAGGCGATTATGCCGGGAAATGTGAGCCCGTTTCACAGCAAACCGGCGCGCTGTGCCGCACGGTCCACGGCGGCCGCGACCTCGTCGGTGGCCACGTGATGCGGCATATGGCCGATGCCCGGCAGCAGGGTCAGCCGTGCATCGGGCAGATCCTGAACCAGCCGATCCGCATGGATCTGGTGGCCGACCGTGGTGTCGGCATCGCCGTGCAGCAGCTCTGCCGGGGCGCTGATCCGGTGATACTGCGGCGCCTGCGCCTGGATATCGCGAAAGAGATTTGCCCGCTGCCGCGCATTGGCGCGCAAGGAGCCGCGTCTGAGTGTCAGATCGGTGCCGAAATGGGCGGCATAGCCTTCGGGAACGCCTTGCGGGGCAAAGACCTCCTCCAAGGCCCGCGCCATCGTGCGTTGCGGCACAAAGGCCGACAGCAGCGGCACCAAAAGGCGGCTGCCCAGCGGCGATGAGGTCACACGATAGAAGGGATCAAGCGATCCGTCCCAAGGGTGCGACACCCCCGAGATAGACACCAAGGCGGCCAGGCTGTCCGGGTGGTGCACCCCCCAGGCCAGGGCCACGCCGGCGCCATAGCTTTGGCCCAGAACGATAGGGCGCGTGGCCCCGAGTGTCGTGGCGGCCTGCTGCAGAACCTCGGCCTGTTCGCGCAGGCTGGCGCCCCTGTGGTGCAAGGGATCGGAGTAGCCAAGACCGGGCCGGTCGAACATCAGCACCCGATAGCGATCCGCAAGCGCAGGGGCGAGGCGAAAGCTCATGTCGCGGGTGCTGCCGTTGGAGCCGTGGATCAGCACCACATCTGGCGCCCTGCCTGCGGGTTGGCCCATCTCGACCGCATGCACCCGGGCGTCTCCCAGCTGGAGAAACTGCCCTTCGGGTGGATGTGATCTGTGGGCACGATAGCTGCGGCGCGCGCCTTGCAAGGCCGTCGCGCCCACCCCCGCAGCCAAGGCAAAACCGAGGGACAGCAAGGGGTTATTGCCCGATGTTGTTCAGATCGAACGGCGTGCTCTGGTAGATCTGGTTGATCCAGTTGCCGTAAAGCAGATGCGCATGGCTGCGCCAGCGGTTCTGCGGCGCGCGGCTTGGATCATCATTGGGGTAGTAGTTCATCGGCACGTTGATCTCGGTACCGTTCTCCACATCCCTGTCGTACTCCTGCTTCAGCGTGTCGCTGTCATATTCGAAGTGGTTGAAGATGTAGAGCGCGCGATGGCCGGGGTCCTCTACCAGGCAGGGGCCGACCTCATCGCTGCCCAAGAGGGTGATCAGCTCCGGGTGGCTGTCGATCTCATCCTGCTTCATCTCGGTCCAGCGCGAGACCGGAATGACGCAATCGTCCGAAAAGCCCCGCAAATAAGGCGAGGCGGGCACCAGGTTCTGGTGCCGGAAACAGCCAAAGGCCTTGTGGTCCAGCAGGTGTTTCTTGACCCCGTGGAAATAGTTGATCATCGCCATGCCACCCCAGCACACGCCGAAGGTGGAGTGCACATTGGTCTGGGTCCACTCGAAAACCTCGCACAGCTCGTCCCAATAGGTGACATCGGTGAAGTCCAGATGCTCGATCGGTGCGCCGGTGATGATCAGCCCGTCGAAGCGTTCGTCCTTCATCTCCTGGAAGGGACGATAGAATTCGGCCATATGTTCGGCCGCCGTGTTGCGGGTCTGGTGTTCCGTCATGCGGATCAGAGACAGTTCGATCTGCAGGGGTGTGGCGCCAATCAGCCGGGCAAACTGGTTCTCGGTCTGGATCTTCTTCGGCATCAGGTTGAGCAGGCCGATACGCAGGGGGCGGATATCCTGACGCGCCGCCTGATCCGGCGACATGACCATCACGCCTTCGTTCGTCAGAACGTCATAGGCGGGCAGGTCAGAAGGGATCTTGATGGGCATGTCGGGTCCTTGAAGGTCTGTATCGTGGTAAAGAGGGATTGAGATAGGGCGCCTAGGCGGCGGCCTCAAGAGTGGCGGCGATCAACTCTATGAAACCGGCCTCGTCCTTGACGGCGCTGATCTGGTCGGCAGTGACGGTGATACCCCAGTTCTGCGCCATCGCCTGATAGCGCGGCTGGCGGTGGGCCAGCGCCTGGGCATAGGTCCAGCGGATGAAGGCATCGGGATCAACATCTGCCTCTGATAGACTGTTTTTGCTAAGATAGTCTTCCCAGACACGGGTCAGGAATTCCGGCTGGTAGGACATCGGTTTCGGGGCGCGGTCAAAGCGGCGCACCAGTTCTTCGGTATGGGCATCGTCGCCCTTGATCCAGACCATCAGCGTATGTTTGGCGAGTTCCGACAGGACCGGATCATTCGGGTCCTCGGGATCCACCCATTCGCAGATGGATCCGCCCGTGTCGCAGATGAAATGCGGATAGTCATACAGCCGCCCGGCCCGATCGATGAAGTATTCGGTATCCAGGAGCGCGTGGATTTCGGCCTGGCGGAACTGGTCCTGGCGGCGGCGGTATTCCTCCATCGCAAGGCCGCCCTTGGCCGGGTCGCCGGGTTTGCCAAGATAGGAAGAGACCGGCGTCAGGTTGTCAAAGGTGATGTTTGAGCCGATGTAGATGGAATCTGACAGCAGCAGATCGCGCAGGAAGGGGACCTTCATCGCCTCGGCCTTGGCATTGTCGGCGATGTATTCGCCCATGTAGCGGGTGCCGATGCGGTAATCGATCGAGTAATGGAACCAGCCCCCGGCGCCGCGCAGGATATTGCTGACATAGGTCTTGCCGAGACCTGACATGCCAAAGAACAATACGCGCTTGTTGGGGGCGTCGCGCCAAGCCTGGGCGGAAGAATAGAGCATGGGTGGTCCGGATCTGAGTTGCAGTCGTCGCGCCTTGCTAGCCAGTGCGGGCCTCCGGGTCAATTCCGCCCGCGCAAGCGGGGCAGGGGAATACGCCCGTTGAGAAGGAGAAGGCCCAAGGACAGCAGGCCAAAGCCGACAAAGGCCTGGGGGTAAAGCACCTCACCCAGCACCAGGGCGCCCAGAAGGATCGCAACCGGCGGGATGATCAGCGTCACCAGCATCAGGTTGCCACTGCCCGCCATGGCCAGAACCCGGTAATAGAGCAGATAGGCCCCGGCGGTGGCAAAGACGGCGTAGTAGAAGATCGCGCCCCAGGTCACCGGGGCCAGATCCAGGCTTGGCACACCATCCACCAGCAGGGTAACGGGCAGCAGGGTCAGCGCCGAGGTGGTCAGCATGCCCGCTGCGGCCACTTGCGGCGCCATGCCGGACAGGCGTTTGCGAGCCCAGACGGCGGCCAGGGCATAAGAGAGCGTGCCCGCAAGAACCGCCAGTTGCGCGGTGCTTCGAAGATCCAGATTTGCAAAGCTATCAAGCCCGATCGCCATGGAGACGCCCAGAAACCCAAAGCTGACCCCCAGGACTCGTCGTAGGCTCAGCCGCTCATCCGCAAAGAACAGCGCGGCCATCAAGACGCCAAAGATTGCGGTCGTCGCATTGAGAATCGAGGTCAGGCCGCTTTCGATATGGAGTTGCCCCCAGGCCATCAGGGCGAAGGGCAGGACATTGTTCAACAGCCCCATCACCAGGAAATCTCCCCAGATCCGCGGAGCGCGGGGAAGCGGCAGGCGCATGAGCAGAATAGCAACCCACAGGACCAGGGCGCCCCAGCCGCAGCGGTGCAGCACCGAGGTGAGGACCGGAACCTCGTTCAGGGCCAGCCGGATCGACAGGAAGGAGGCGCCCCAGATCAGGCCCAGAAGCAGCAGTTCGGCCCAGGCGCGCGGGGACATATGTGTTTGATCGGTCATGACCTCCACTGTGGCGAACCCCGCCCGCCAGAGCGACCCGTTTCTTGCGGATCTCTTCCGTCGGCTTGGGGTCGGCTGTCTCCTTAGCCTAGGTTCGCCTTGCGGGGGCGCAGCTTGCCCGCCGCATCCAGGATATTGATGTAATTGGCGGCAAAGATCACGGCGGCGCCCAGCAGGGTCCAGATCACCAGCTCTTCGCCATAGATGACCATGGCGAGGATGGCGATGGCGGGCAGGCGGGTGAAATCGATCGGCATCACAACGGTTGCGGGCGCCAGCGACAGGGCGGTGGTCAAGCAGAAATGCGCGGCAAGGCCGGCAAGACCAATCAGCACCAGCCAGGGCAGGGTCGCTGCATCCGGAATGGCGATGTCTCCGTCCCAGCCGCACATCACCAGGCCAAAGACCAGCTGCATCGAGGTCAGCCAGAACAGGATGGAGGCGATACTTTCGTGGCGGGTGAGCCTTTTGGTGAAGATCGCGGTCAGGGCAAAGAAGATTGCACAGGCCGCCGCCATGGCGATGCCGGGGGTGAGCGTTTCGGGAGAGGGTCTTGCAACGATCAGGATGCCGATGAAGCCCAGCAGCGCCGCACCGGCGCGAACCCTGGTCATCCGTTCACCCAGCATCAGGGGGGACAGCAGGATGACCCAGATCGGGGAGGTGAACTCCAGCGCAAAGACCTGCGCCAGCGGAACGACGGTCACCGCATAGAACCAGAGGTTCTGACCGGTGAAATGGGCCAGATTACGCATTGCGTGCAGTCCCATTCGATCCCGGCGGACCTGATGCCATTTGCCGGTCAGCGTCAGCACTAGGGTCACGACGACAACACCCACAAGGCTGCGGTAGGTCATGATTTCGAAGGTATCGAGGGTGAGCCCCGCTTCACGGCCCGCAATGGCCATCGAGGAAAACGAGACGATCGCCCCTGTCATCCAAAGGGCAGCCTTGACGATCTCGCTGGGGGGCGTGTGCATTTCTGTGCTTCCTTGGTGACTGCCGCGCAAAAAAGTGGCAATTCACCCGGAAGGTCAAGCGGGAATGTGGCAGCCGCAGGAGCAGGCAGAGGGGATATCGCGTCGATCAAACGACGATCTGCCGGGCCGCTGATCACAATCGAGTCGCGGCCCGGGCAGGGGGGAGATCACTCCCACTCGATGGTGCCGGGCGGTTTCGAGGTGATGTCATAGGTGCAGCGGTTGATGCCCTTGACCTCGTTGATGATCCTGGTGGCGGTCTCGCCCAGGAATTCGTGGCTGAAGGGGTAGTAATCCGCTGTCATGCCATCGACCGAGGTGACCGCCCGCAGGGCACAGGCGTAATCATAGGTGCGTCCATCGCCCATCACGCCGACGGTGCGGACCGGCAGAATGGCGACGAAGGCCTGCCAGATCTCGTCATAAAGCCCATGCTTGCGGATCTGGTCGATATAGACGGCATCGGCCTCGCGCAGGATCTCCAGTTTTTCGCGGGTGATTTCGCCGGGGCAGCGGATCGCCAGGCCCGGCCCCGGGAAGGGGTGGCGGCCAATGAAGCTGTCGGGCAGGCCCAGCTCGCGGCCCAGCGCGCGGACCTCGTCCTTGAACAATTCGCGCAGGGGTTCGACCAGCTTCAGGCCCATCTTTTCCGGCAGGCCGCCCACATTGTGGTGCGATTTGATCGTCACCGATGGGCCGCCCGAGAAGGAGACGCTTTCGATCACATCCGGATACAGCGTGCCCTGCGCCAGGAACTCGGCGCCTTCGATGGTGTCGGCGTGTTTCTGGAACACGTCGATGAACAGCTTGCCGATGATCTTGCGCTTGGTCTCAGGGTCGCTCTGTCCGTCCAATTCGCCGAGGAACAGTTCCTGCTCATCCGCGTGGATCAGACGCATGTTGTAATGGTCGCGGAACATGGTGACGACCTCTTGGGCCTCTCCCTTGCGCAGCAGGCCATGATCCACGAAAACGCAGGTCAGCTGATCGCCGATCGCCTCGTGGATCAGCACCGCAGCGACCGAGCTGTCGACGCCGCCGGACAGTCCGCAGATCACCTGCTTATCGCCAACCTGATCGCGGATCGCCTGGATCGCCTGTTCGCGGTAGGCGCCCATGGTCCAGTCGCCGGTGAACCCGGCCAGTTTCACGAAGTTTTCGTATAGCTTCGCCCCGTTGGGGGTGTGGTGCACCTCGGGATGGAACTGTACCGCATAGAAGTTGCGACCCACATCCGCGGTGATGGCAAAGGGCGCATTGGGGGAGGTGCCGTAGACCTCGAACCCCGGTGCGATCTCGCTGACGTGGTCACCGTGGGACATCCAGACCTGTTCGCGGTCGCTGTCATCCTGGAACCAACCCTCCAGCAGAGCCAGGGAGTTTACCGTAGGCGTTACATAGGCGCGTCCGAATTCGGCGGTGCCGTGCCCGGATTGTACCTTGCCACCCAGCTGGTGCATCATCACTTGCTGACCGTAGCAGATGCCGAGGATCGGAACGCCGTAGTCGAAAATCTCTTGCGGCGCACGGGGGGATCCGTCGCGGGTGACGCTGTCGGGTCCGCCGGAGAAGATCACCGCCTTGGGCGCCATCTCGCGCACAAAGTCCATGGTGACATTCTGATAGGGGTGGATTTCGCAATAGACGTTCAGCTCACGCAGGCGGCGCGCAATCAGCTGCGTGACCTGGCTGCCGAAGTCGATGATCAGGAGGCTGTCGTGTGATGTCTGGCTCATGTCTGGCTCTTAGGGCGAGACAGGCCGACTGGCAAGGGGCAGAACGCCCCATCGCGCGGTTTTGCTGTCACCCGGCCGGTGTTTGAACGCAATCTGGCCAAGTTCGGCTGGATCGGCGGGGCGTAGCGGGCGGGGGCATAGTATTGGACATCTATGCCTAGAGATTTTTGACGCTTTGATGTCGGTTTTCAACCGGATTGGCCGTTATCCTTCGGCGTCGGCTGCGGGCAAGCGGATAACTAGGGGCTCAACAACACGCCTGTGATGAGGAATTAAAATGGCTGAAGCAGCGCCGCGTCGACGCAGCCGCGGGGGCGGGGGTGCCGCCCGCCGCGCCGAACGTTCAAGCATCAAGATCGAAACCGCCAAATACATCGAGCGGAACATCCCGAATTTCGAGGTGCTGAGCCAAGAAGCCATCGAGATCATCGAGGCAAACGCCGAAACCATCCTCGAAGAGGTCGGCGTCAATTTCGTGGACAATCCCGCCGCCTTGGAGCTTTGGCGCGAGGCCGGGGCAGATATCCAGGGCGAACGGGTACGCATCCCGCGCGGTCTTGCCCGTAAACTCTGTGCGACCGCGCCCTCCAGCTTTACCCAGCATGCCCGAAACCCCGAAAAGAACGTGGAAATCGGCGGCCGCAATCTGGTGTTGGCCCCGGTCTATGGCCCGCCCTTCGTGCGCGACGCCAAGGGGGGACGCCGCTATGCGACGCTGGAGGATTTCCAGAAGTTCGTGAAACTCGCCTATATGTCCAAATGGCTGCACCATTCGGGCGGCACGGTCTGCGAACCGACGGATGTGCCGGTGAACAAGCGCCATTTCGACATGCTGCTGGCCCATATGACGCTGAGCGACAAGCCCTTCATGGGGTCGGTCACCGAACCCAATCGCGCCCAGGATTCGGTCGATATGTGCGGCATCCTGTTCGGCAAGGACTTCGTGCAGGACAACACGGTGATGACCTCGCTCATCAACATCAACTCGCCGATGACCTTTGACGACGTGATGATGGGCGCGCTTGAGGTTTACGCCAAGAACAATCAGGCCTGCATCATCTCGCCCTTCATCGTGGGCGGGGCCATGGCGCCGGTATCGGTCGCGGGCACGCTGACACAGGTCCTGGCCGAGGTTCTGGCCGGTGTCGCCTATAGCCAGCTGATCCGCCCCGGTGCGCCGGTGATCTTTGGCGCTTTTGTCTCTTCCATCGACATGAATTCCGGAGCACCCACCTTTGGCACGCCCGAAGCCTCGCTGGTGACCTATGGCGCCGGGCAGTTGGCGCGTCGGCTGGGGCTGCCGTTCCGCTCGGCCGGGTCGTTCTGCGGCTCCAAGCTGCCCGATGCGCAGGCGGCTTATGAGACAGCTAATAGCCTCAACATGGGGCTGCTGTCCGGCGTGAACTTCATGCTGCACGCCTGTGGCTGGCTTGAAGGCGGTCTGGTCGCCGATTTCGAGAAATTCGTCATGGATGCCGATCAACTTGGCGCGCTACACGGTCTGGCGCGGGGGATTGGCGTCACCGAGGAAGACCAGGCGATGGATGCGATCCGCGAAGTGGGCCCGGGCGGGCACTATCTTGGCTGTGCGCATACCCAGGCCAATTTCAAGAGCGCCTTCTGGAAATCCGACCTGTTGGATTACAAGCCCTTCGAGACCTGGGAGGAAGAGGGCGCGCGTGACACCTATGCGCTGGCGACTTCCCGCGTCGATCGCCTGCTGTCCACCTATCAGCCTCCTGCGATGGATCCGGCAATCAAGGAAGCGCTTGAAGCCTATGTTCTGGAGAAGAAGGCCTCCATGCCGGATTCCTTCCTCTGATCCCGCACAGGGCAGGCAGATCAAATGGGGCGGTGGTCTTAGGGCCATCGCCTTTTTTCAGGGCTTCAGTCTAGGCAGCCTTGCATTGGCGCAGCAGGTTCGCCTCTCCCATCAGGGCGATCAGCACGTCGATATGGCGTGCCATCGTATAGGCCGCATCCCCCGACAGGCGCCGGTCGTTCAGATCGTATTCCAGATCCAGAAGTTTCAGAATCGCCGCCGTTGAGTTGGGCAGCGACCCGTAGCCGAGCAAACGGTGCAGGCTTTGGCTGCGAACATAGGTGCTGGCGCCGATCCTGGCGGTTCTGACCAGCAGGCGCGGGCGGCGCAGGGCCGCGAGACGGCTGAGAACATCTTGCATCGGAAAGCTCCTTTCCCAATGGGCAATGATGCTCGTCATAACACAACCTAAGCGGGTGTTGCCGTGCCGTGACTTTCGGCGTGCGCTCTATTGTCAGTTGATTGAACCGAAATTGGAAACAATGATGGGGAGTCGCGAAGTTTTGTTCAAAAACAGGCGAGTAGGCTGCCATGTCTCTGTGGGTAACTGCGGGGACGATATGTGGACTATTCCTCTGAGTGACGATTGGGGATCTTACTCATGTGCACATTATCTGTTTCCAAATTACCGGATTGGGTTCCCGAAGACGCCTTGCGCTATCTGGAGCATACGGAATCCGGGCAATCCATCAGGCAACTGGCCCGCCGGGCCGGCTGCCATCCGTCAACGGTCCTGCGCCAGGTGCGGCGGATTGAAAATCGCCGCGATGATCCATTGGTGGATGGCGCCTTGTCGGAACTGGCCCGCTGGAATGTCAAAACCGGGGCGGGTTCAAACGGAGGGGCAGCACGGGCCGTCGAACTTGAGACTCATTCGGCAGAGGTGCTGACGCGCCTGGGCCAGCCGGGCGCCGTACTGGCGGTTGCGGAGGGGATGGAAAACGCGGTGGTCCTGCGAGAGGGCGACCCGGTTGAGGCCAAACTGCCGGTGCCCCGGGCGCTGGCCGGTGCCATGGCCCTGCTGGGATGGATCTCCTGCACCCGCCCCGGCCGGTTGAGCCGATATCAGATCACCCAGAATGGGCGCAATGCGCTGACCCGCATCGTTGCCCAGAACGAAAACAAGGCCCGCACTCGGGCAGAGCATGCGGAGGGACGAAAAGCGCGGTCGGGACCGGCGCCGACACCGGGCCTGCGGCGGCAACGCTACAGTGGCGCAGAGACGCCGCTGGATATGCTGGCCCGGCTGATGGACAAGAATGGCGACCCCTTCTTGCCGCCGGATCTGGTGCTGACGGGAAAGCGGCTTCGCGAAGATTACGAAGTGGCCCAGGTCGGGCAGCACCTGGCGCAAGGGGCGGCCTATTTCGGCGCCGACGACTGCAGCACCGGTGACAATCGCGGCTGGTCCAGCCAATCGGCGCGGGAGGCACAGAACCGGGCGATGGGGGCCTTGACGGCCCTGGGTCCGGGACTCAGCGATATTGCGCTCAGGTGTTGCTGCTATCTGGAGGGGCTGGAAGCGGCGGAACGGCAACTGGGCTGGTCGGCGCGCTCGGGAAAGATCGTGTTGCGGATCGCGTTGCAACAATTGCAGAGCTACTATCAAGCTCAGGACGGGGAAACCGGCGGAGGCCACCGAAGGATTGGCTAAGCGCCTCTTGGTCTTTGATTTTCCGGGTAAGGGAGGCAGTGTCCCTGTCCGTGGAACGGCACGGATGGCATAATTTACCCTTGCAGGTGTGCGTGTTTCGTATAAGCGTTGGTTATGAATTTTACCCTGCGACAGCTCACCTATTTCCGCGCTCTGTGCGAGCAGCGCAATTTCGGCCGCGCGGCCGAAGCCTGCCATGTGTCGCAACCGGCCCTGTCGGTGCAGATCCGTGCCCTGGAAGATGCCATGGGCGGCCCCTTGGTGGAGCGGCGCGCCCGCGATGTGGTGATGACGCCCCTGGGGCGCCAGGTTCTGGGGCAGGCCGAGACCGTTTTGCGGGCGGCCGAGCAGCTTGCCCGGATGGCAAAGGAGCAAAGCACTGGAAGGCGCAGCCTTGCTTTGGGGGTGATACCCACATTGGCGCCCTATCTGTTGCCCGGCATTCTTGCGCAACTGCGGGCAACCGATTTGCAGCTGTCGGTTCAGGTGCGCGAGGCAACGACCGAAGGCTTGCTGACGGGTTTGCAGATCGGTGAATTGGATGTTGCGATTCTGGCCTTGCCCAGCGGCGGCCACGGGCTGATCGAGAAAGAGCTGTTCGTGGATCGGTTTCTGCTGGCCGGCTCCGCCAACCGGCTGGCCCAGATCAATGCGGATGGCGCGGCGATTCGCCCTCAGGATTTGAGATCGGAACAGTTGATGCTGTTGCAGGATGGGCATTGCCTGACCGATCAGGCGCTGGAGGTCTGCGGGATGCAGCGGAACGCTCCGGAAATCAACATGGGGGCCGGGTCCTTGGGAACCTTGTCCCGTTTGGTCGCAGCGGGTTTTGGTCTGACACTGATGCCCGAAGTTGCGCTGCAGGTCGAATGCAGTGCCACCAAGGGGCTGCGGGTTCAGCGCTTTCCCGGTCCGGAACCGTTCCGCCGGATCGGCCTGGTGCGCCGCGATACGACAGAGGCCGGGGATTGGTTCGACCAACTGGCGGACGTGGTGCGCGCGGTCGGGCAGGAGATCGTCGCGCAAACCCGAGAGGGAGAGGTCCAAGAGGGCTGAACCCGGTATGAAAACGGGCACCCGATCGAGTGCCCGTCAAAGTGATCTGATAGCCGTTGCTTAGGCGGCAACTTCCGATTTGGCCGTCTTCAGATAGGAAAGAACGGTTTCGGGTGAGGAGACGCCATAGGGGTCTTCGGCGTGGTTGTCGCACAGGCCGGGCTCTTCGAACCAGGCTTCGATGACGCCGCTGTTCACCACCGCTGCATAACGCCAGCTGCGGGCGCCAAAGCCCAGATTGTCCTTGGCCACCAGCATGCCCATCTTGCGGGTGAATTCACCGGATCCATCGGGAATGACCTGCACGTTTTCCAGCTTTTGCGCTTCGGCCCATTTGTTCATCACGAAGCTGTCGTTGACCGACATGCAGTAGATCGCATCAATGCCTTCCGCCTGAAAATCGCCAAAGCCGTTTTCATAGCCGGGCAGCTGGTAGGTCGAGCAGGTCGGGGTAAAGGCGCCGGGCAGGGAGAACAGCACAACGCGCTTGCCTGCAAAGTAATCGGCAGTGGTCTTGTCTTCCCAGCGGAATGGGTTCGGACCTTCGATCGACTCGTCGCGCACGCGGGTGTGGAAGGTGACGTCGGGGAGTTTGACACCAGCTTTCATCGGGGATCTCCGTTCATAAAAATAGGTTATGGATGCTGACTTATTAAACTATCAAAAGTGCCACAACCGGAAATGCCGCAACGCAGAATTGAGTAACTTGAATTTGAGGAGATGCGGCTAGCATAGCAGCTATGCACCATGTGAGAATGCGACAGGCTGAATTGGCCGTGTCATCCTCATGTGGCTATGCTAAACGAGGACGCAAACAGTTGCCGCAAGGGAAAAGCCCCGTGAGAGACCTGAAAATCCCCGCGCAGCGCCATCCGGAAAAGGCGCACCGCCCCGACAATGCTCAGCCGAAAAAGCCAAGCTGGATTCGCGTCAAGGCGCCCGGTGGCAAGGGCTATGCGGATACCCACAAGATCATGCGGGAAAATGGCCTTGTGACCGTCTGCGAAGAGGCAGGTTGCCCAAACGTGGGCGAATGCTGGAGCCAGGGCCACGCCACCATGATGATCATGGGGGAAGTCTGCACGCGGGCCTGTACCTTCTGCAACATCGCAACCGGCAAACCGCCAGAGGCATTGGATGTGTTCGAACCGGGCCGGGTGGCCCATGCGGTGGAGAAACTGGGGCTGAACCATGTGGTGATCACCTCGGTGGACCGCGACGATATCGAAGATGGCGGGGCCGACCATTTCGCCCAGACCATTCGCGCCGTGCGCCATCGCAGCCCCAACACCACGATCGAGATCCTGACCCCGGATTTCATCAAGTGCGCGCCGGAAGTGCTTGAAACCGTTGTCGAAGCCCGACCCGATGTGTTCAATCACAACCTTGAAACCGTGCCTGGTCTTTACCCCGAGGTCCGCCCCGGCGCCCGTTATTTCCACTCGCTGCGCCTGCTGCAGCGGGTGAAGGAGCTGGACCCGTCGATGTTCACCAAATCGGGGATCATGGTCGGCCTTGGCGAAGATGCGCAGGCGGTGAAACAGGTGATGGACGACATGCGCGCGGCCGATATCGATTTCCTGACCATTGGCCAATACCTGCAGCCAACACCGAAACACCATGCCGTGGATCGTTTCGTGACCCCGGAAGAGTTCAAGACCTACGAAAAAGCGGCCTATGGCAAGGGCTTCCTGATGGTCTCGGCAACGCCGTTGACGCGGTCCTCCTATCACGCGGGGGATGATTTTGCCCGCCTGCGGGAGGCACGCAACGCCAAGCTGGGCCTTGCATGACGCCGCAGTGCCTGGCGCAGCTAACAAAGCTGCGCCATGACCTTCACAAGATCCCGGAAGTCTCTGGGCAGGAAGAGAAAACAGCCGCATTCGTTGCTGACTATCTTACCGGTTTTTCCCCGGATGACCTGTTGACCGGCCTCGGCGGTCATGGGGTTGCAGCGGTTTTTCAAGGCGCTGCAGCCGGGCCGACTGTCTTGATCCGCTGTGAATTGGACGGGCTTCCGATTGAAGAACAGTCAAAGGCACCCTATCGATCCACTCATGCGGGGCGCGGGCATCTTTGTGGCCATGACGGTCATATGGTGATGGTGGCGGGGCTGGCAGAGCATCTCGCGCAGCACAGGCCGCAACGGGGACGGGTGGTGCTGCTGTTCCAACCGGCCGAGGAAACCGGCAAGGGCGCCGCAGCAGTCATTGCAGATCCGCAGTTTGAACGGATAAAACCCGACTTTTCCTTTGCGCTTCACAACTACCCGGGGCTGGCCGCCGGTCAGCTTGCGCTCTGTGTCGGACCTTCGAATTGCGCGTCGCGCGGCATGCGTATTCGTCTCTCTGGCAAGACCTCCCATGCGGCGGCACCGCAGGACGGGCAGTCGCCTGCCGGGGCAATGACCGCGTTGATGCCCGCCCTGGTCGCGCTTGGGGCAGGCGGCGCGATGACGCCGGACTATGCCCTTGTGACCCTGACCCATGCCTGGCTCGGGGAGGCGACCTTTGGCATTGCCCCGGGCGAGGCTGAAATCTGGGTCACCCTGCGCACCGTGACCAATGCGCGGATGGCAGATCTTGTCACCCGGGCAGAGGCGCTGGTCCAAAGCGTCTGCCGGGATGAGGGGCTCGGTTTCTCGATCGCCTATGATGATGTCTTTGACGCCTGCACAAACCATCCGGAGGCGTCGAGCCTTTTGACAGGTGGCGCAAAAACAGCGGGTTATGAGATGGAGTTGTGGCAAGTTCCACAACCCTGGTCCGAGGATTTCGGGCAATTCGGCACCGTGTCGAAAGCAGCCATGTTCTGGCTGGGTGCGGGACAGGACATGCCGCAGCTGCACAACCCGGATTATGATTTCCCCGACGAGATCATCCCGGTGGGCGTTGCGGTCTTCACTGCTGCCATTGACGCGCTGTTGAACGAAACGCCGTCGGGAAACGCCTAGTCGTCGAGGAAACGGACCTTGCCGATATGGGGCAGGTTCCGATTGCGTTGCGCAAAATCGATGCCATAGCCCACGACGAATTCGTCCGGGATCTCGAAGCCGATCCAATCGGCACGGAAATCCACTTCGCGGCGCGAGGGTTTGTCCAGCAGGGCAATGGATTTCAGCCGCGCGGGCTTGCGGCTGGTCAAGAGGTTGATCACATGGTTCAGCGTATGGCCGGTGTCGACGATATCCTCGACCACCAGCACATCGCGCCCTTCAATGGCTCCGCGCAAGTCTTTGAGAATACGGACCTCCCGGCTGCTTTCCATGGCGTCCCCGTAAGAGGAGGCCTCCAGGAAATCCACCTCGATCGGCAGATCCAGCTCACGCACCAGATCGGCGATGAAGACAAAGCTGCCGCGCAACAGCCCGACCACGACCAGCTTGTCGGTATCGCCGAATTCCTTGTGGATCTCGGCGCAAAGCTCTTCGATGCGCGCGGCAATGGCCTTGGCTGAAATCATCACATCGATGACATATGGACGCTGTGACATGGCTGCCCCCTTGAAATTCCCGCGTGTTCATAGGACATGACGCGGCACGATCATAGCAGGAATATTGCCACAGCCATGCCCACCCATTCGGAAAACCGCCAGCTGCCCTATTCGGCGCAGCAGATGTACGATCTGGTCGCGGATGTGGCACAATACCCGAAATTCCTGCCCTGGTGCGCCGCCGCCCGGATCCGCAGCCGTACCCCCCAAGGCGCGGCCGAGGTGATGGAGGCGGATCTGGTGATTTCCTTCAAGGTGTTCCGGGAACGGTTCGGCAGCCGCGTGGTGCTGCATCCGGACGAACACAAGATCGATACCGAATACCTGGATGGGCCGTTTCGCTACATGAAATCCAACTGGGCGTTTTCGGATCGGGCAGATGGCGGCTGCGATGTGGCGTTCTACGTGGATTTCGAGTTCAAGAATGCGGTGCTGCAGGGCATCATCGGCGTGGTGTTCAACGAGGCCATGCAGCGCATCGTGCGGGCCTTCGAAAAGCGCGCAGCAGAGCTATACGGATAATCCACTCACACCGCAGGGGATGAAGCCACGGCGGCTTTGCCCCTGTTTTCTCAGTGCTCTTTCATAACAAAAGGCAGGCCCATTTGACCGGACCTGCCTGATATTCTTGATTGCCAGCGGTCAGGTCAGCTGGACAGATCGTAAGCGCGCTCGCCGTGGGCCGAGATATCGAGGCCGTTGGTTTCGCTTTCCGCATCCACCCGCAGGGTGGTGATGGCGGCAACCACTTTGACCAGAACGATGGTCACGACGGTGGTGAAGATGCCAACCACAGCCAGACCACCCAGTTGCGCGGCCCAGGTGCCGGCACCGAAGACAGCGATCATGATGGTGCCGAAGATGCCGCCGACACCGTGCACGGCAAAGACGTCCAGCGTGTCGTCGATCTTCAGCACGTTGCGCACCAGGTTCACCGCTTCCTGACACAGGATACCAGCGATGGCGCCGATGATCAGGGCCTCTACCGGGCCGACAAAGCCGCTGGCCGGGGTGATCGAGGCCAGACCTGCAATGGTGCCGGTGACGATACCCACGACCGAGGCCTTGCCATATTTGATCTTCTCCCACAGCGCCCAGGTGAGCGAGGCGGTCGCGGCAGAGATATGGGTCACGGTCAGCGCCATGGCGGCACCACCATCGGCCGCCAGCTGCGAACCACCGTTGAAGCCGAACCAGCCGACCCAGAGCATCGCGGCACCGATCACCACGTAACCGGGGTTATGCGGCGGGGTGGTGCGGTTCTTGCGCGGGCCAAGGACAACGGCGATGATGATCGCGGCCAGACCTGCGGTTTCATGCACCACGATACCGCCGGCAAAGTCGCGCACGCCGATCTCGCCAAAGATGCCGCCATCGGCCAGCATGCCACCGCCCCAGATCCAATGCACCACCGGCGCATAGCACAGGAGCATCCACAGGCCGGAGAAGGTCAGCACAAAGCCAAATCCCACACGCTCCACATAGGCGCCGACGATCAGCGCGGGCGTGATGATGGCAAAGGTCATCTGGAAGGCAAAGAACAGCACCTCGGGCAGGGTGCCGGACAGGCTGTCCGCATCAACACCGCTCAGGAACATCTTGTCCAAGCCGCCCCAATAGCCGCTGGTGCCACCGCCAAAGGCGATGGAATAGCCGAATGCGAGCCACAGGACGCTCATCAAACAGGCAATTGCATAGCAATGCATGAAAACGCTGAGCACATTTCGGGCACGAACCAGCCCGCCGTAAAACAATGCGAGACCCGGCAGCGTCATGAAGAGCACCAAAGCCGTCGCCACAATGATCCAAGCTGTATCAGCTCCGTTCATTTTGCGTTCCTTCCATCCAGATTGAGGGGTTGGACGCTGTCAAAACCTATGAGTGATGCAAAAAGAAGCAGTGACAGGCTTGGCTGTGCTGTTTTATGGGGCTTTTTGTGAAGTGATTAAAAAATGTGCATAGTTTTGGGTCCTATGCTTGTTTTCTATTCAGGCTTAGAAATGGCTGCTTTCAGCAGGGTCAGCGCGTGATCGCGGCTGGCCAGGCGCACCTTGTCTCGGCCCAGGGGGCCAAATTCTATCGTCTGAGAAAAGGTGTCCTGGCCCACGAAGGCCAGCGCGAAACAGACGCGGCCCTCGGGCTTGAACTCCGATCCGCCGGGCCCTGCGATACCGGTGACCGAAACTGCCAGGCTCACACCGGCGCGATCCCGCGCGCCTTCTGCCATCTCGACGGCAACCTCCTCGGAGACCGCGCCGACAGCCTCCAGCGTTGCGCTTTGCACGCCCAGCATCTGTTGTTTGGCGGCGTTGGAGTAGGTGACAAAGCCCCGGTCCAGAACCGATGAGGATCCCGGAATGTCGGTCAGCGCCGCCGCTACCATGCCGCCGGTGCAGCTTTCGGCGGTGGCGATCGTAAGGCCCTTTTCTGTGGCCGCTGCAATCAGCGCTGCGACGTCGATGCTCATAGTCCCAGAACCCCATGGGAGAACCCTGCCAGCAGGATGACACCGATGGCGGCCAGAAGGCCTGCAATCACATCGTCCATCATCACGCCGAAGGGGCCCTTCTTGCGATCGGCCCAGCCAACCGGGCCGGGCTTCAGGATGTCGAACAGCCGGAACAGGACAAAGGCAGAGACCCAGCCGGGCCAAAGCGCGGTGATTTCGATCCCATGCGCCCAGGCCGGATAGGAGATCGCCCAGATGGCCAGCAGCTGCCCGGCCACCTCATCCATCACGAATTCCGACGGGTCCAGATCCTCCTGGCCCCGGGTCATCTCTGCAGCAGCCCAGAACCCGATGAGCGTACACAGGATGGTGACCAGGGCGAGCAGGGGAAAGCCGCCGACCTGATGCAGCCCATAGGCCAGCGGCAGCGCGGCGAGGGATCCCCAGGTGCCGGGGGCAGGGCGCAGATAGCCCACGCCCAGAACGGTTCCGATTACGGTTGCGATCTTCATGGTTTCACCAATGCAGCAGTTGCCAGCGCAGCGATGCCCTCACCGCGCCCGGTGAAGCCCAGCCGCTCCGATGTGGTGGCCTTCACGGATACCCGGTTTGCATCGATGCCAAGGATCCTTGCGATCTCATCGCGCATCTTTGCTGCATGCGGGGTGATCTTCGGGTATTCGCAGACCAGGGTGCAATCGACATTGGAGATCTCAAACCCCTTTTCGCCCGCAAGCTCTGCCGCATGGCGTAGGAAGATCTCGCTCGCAGCGCCCTTCCACTGCGGGTCCGATGGCGGGAAGTGGCGGCCGATATCGCCTTCGGCCAGGGCGCCATAAATGGCATCGGTCAGCGCATGCATGCCCACATCCGCATCCGAATGCCCCTGCAGGCCCTTGTCATGGGGGACCTTTACCCCGCAGAGCACCACATGATCACCGGGGCCGAAACGGTGTACGTCATATCCATTGCCCAGCCTGATATCCATTCTGCTTCCCTTGGTTCTACCGGCCTGCTGCCCGGTCAATATGGCTTCGGCCCGGGCAAAATCCGCAGGGCCGGTGATCTTGATATTCTCCGCCTCGCCCGGAACGATGGCGACGTCAAGCCCGGCATGGCGCGCCACCTCCACGTCATCGGCCGCCCCGCCGGGATGGGCGCGATGGGCGGCGAGGATGTCATCATAGCGAAAACCCTGCGGGGTTTGCGCCGCATAGAGGCCGGTTCGGTCGCGGGTGCCGGTCACCCGGTGATCTTCGCCCGTCCACAGCGCATCGGTGACGGCAAGGGCCGGGGCCGCTGCCACGGTATCCTCCAGCCGCTGCAGAATCGCCTGGATCAGGGCGGGGCTTACACAGGGGCGCGCGGCATCATGGATCAGGATGCGTGACACGCCGGTGCCTTCCAGCGCCAGCAGTCCGTTCATCACCGAGGTCGCCCGGCTGTCACCGCCCTTTGCAAGGAGGATCCCTTGATCCGTGCTGAATTCCTCCCAGGCCTGCGTGTCATCGGGCGACAGGACCAGAACGATGCGATCCACGTCGGCCTGGCGAAACGCCTCCAGCGTCCAATCGATCACGCGGCGGCCTTTCAGGGGACGCCATTGTTTTGGCAGCCCGCCTCCGGCACGGGTTCCGCGCCCGGCGGCAACGATAAGGGCGGCAGTGGTCATAAGAAGCTCTCTCCAGCGGTTGATCTTGTGTTTATGGCGTGCCAATTGCCGAGGCAATCTCCCAGGTCACGGTGATTAAAAATTAGGCAGTCGGTCTGGAATCTCGGATCCAAAACGGCCATTTGAATTTCCAATACCCCGACCTTCGGTTAGAAAAGTCACAAATGCACAAGGATTAGGCAGTTGTCCTTCACCCTCGGATCCACCTCTTTGACACCACCGATCGCGCTGGCCCCCATGGCCGGTATCACGGATCGCCCATTTCGCGATCTGGTGCGGTCTTTTGGTGTTGGTCTGATGGTCAGTGAAATGGTCGCCAGCCAGGAGATGGTGCAGGCCAAGCCGGGCGTGCGGGAGCGGGCCGAGCTGAGCGCGGATGTGGAGAACACCTCGGTGCAACTGGCCGGACGCGAGGCGCATTGGATGGCCGAGGCCGCGCGCCAGGTGGCTGATCGCGGGGCGCGGCTGATCGATATCAACATGGGCTGCCCGGCCAAGAAGGTGACCAATGGCTATTCCGGCTCGGCGCTGCTCAAAACCCCGGATCACGCGCTGAAACTGATCGAGGCGGTGGTCGCGGCGGTCGATATTCCGGTGACCCTGAAGACACGGCTGGGCTGGGATGAAAACAGCTTGAATGCCGCCGATGTGGCGCGCCGGGCGCAGGAGGCCGGGGTGCAGATGATCACCATCCACGGGCGCACCCGCTGCCAGTTCTACAAGGGGTCGGCGGATTGGGCGGCGATTGGCGCCATCACTGAGGCCGTTGATATTCCGGTTCTGGCCAATGGCGATATCGTGGATCCAGGCACCGCCCGTCAGGCGCTGCAGCAGTCCGGTGCCGATGGCGTGATGATCGGACGCGGGGCGCAGGGGAAACCCTGGCTACTGGCGGAAGTTGCCGATCAGCTGTGGCAGAGCGGGGCTCCGCAAATTCCCGAGGGGCAGGATTTAATCGACATGATTTCAGGGCATTACGACGCAATGCTGAATTTTTACGGAGTGGACCTGGGGCTGCGCGTCGCGCGCAAGCATCTGGGCTGGTACATGGATGAGGCCGGGACCGGCGCATCCCTACGGCGTGCGGTTCTGACAGAGCGTGATCCCCGCCGTGTTCTGTCCTTGCTGCCCGCGGCGCTCAGCAATCAGGATCAGGAGGTTGCAGCATGAACGACGGCAGCGTGATTGAAAATGGCGCGCTTTGGGCTTCGCTGCCGGTTCCGGCCTTCCTGATCGATGGCGACAACCTGATCGCGGATGTCAATTCTGCCGCCGAAGGCTTCCTCAATACCTCCCACAAGGCCCTGATCGGGAGCCCGGTTTGGAACCAGTTGAAATTCGAGGCCCCCATCGCCGATGCCTTTGAACGCAGCCGCGCGGCGGGTACGCCTCTGTTTGTGAATGACATCGATGTGGGCGCGGCCAACCGTGCCCCCCTGCAATGTGGGGTGCAGATCGCGCCCGTGAACGGTCACACGGGCATGATGCTGCTGATGCTGTCGCCACGGGAACTGGCCGGGCGGATGACGCAGAACCATTCCGCCAAATCCGCGGCGCAATCGGCCATCGGCATGGCGGAAATGCTGGCCCATGAGATCAAGAACCCATTGGCCGGCATCACCGGGGCTGCACAGCTTTTGAGCATGAACCTCTCGGCCGAGGATCTGGAACTGACCGATCTCATCGTCAGCGAAAGCCGCCGGATCGTGAAGCTGCTGGAGCAGGTGGAGCAATTCGGCAATCTCTCGACCCCGGATTTCAAGCCGGTGAACCTGCATGACGTGCTGGATCGCGCAAGGCGCTCCGCTCTTTTGGGGTTTGGCGCCAATATGACCATCACCGAGGAGTATGATCCCTCCTTGCCGCCAGCCTGGGGCGATTCCGATCAGCTGTTGCAGGTCGTGCTGAACCTATTGAAGAACGCCTCCGAAGCTGCTGGAAAACAGGGCGGAAATATTCGAATTCGCACCTTTTACGAACATTCCTTCCGGCTGCGGCGCAGCGATGGCACCGGCAAGCTGTTGCCGCTGCAGATTGAAATCATCGACGATGGCCCGGGGCTGCCAGAGCATATCCGGGACGATATCTTCGATCCCTTTGTGTCGGGCCGGGAAAACGGCACCGGCCTGGGGCTCGCGCTGGTGAGCAAGATCATTTCAGAACACAACGGTTGGATCTCCGTCAGCTCCGTTCCGGGGCGCACGGTTTTCCGGCTGTCTTTGTCGCGCGTGCCGCGCGGCGACCAATCGCAGGAGAGTTGATCCATGGATGGCACAGTTCTGGTTGCCGATGACGACCGCACCATTCGCACGGTTTTGACGCAGGCGCTCACGCGGGCGGGCTGCAAGGTGCATGCCACCTCCTCCCTGACCACGCTGATGCGCTGGGTTGGAGAGGGCAAGGGCGATGTGGTGATCTCGGATGTGATGATGCCCGATGGCAACGGGCTTGAGATGTTGCCCAAGATCGCAGAGGACCGTCCCGGTCTGCCGGTGATCGTGATTTCGGCGCAGAACACCATCATGACGGCGATCAAGGCGGCAGAGGCTGACGCCTATGATTACCTGCCAAAACCCTTTGACCTGCCCGAGTTGATGAAACGCACGGCAAAGGCCTTGTCGGAGAAACGAACCTCGGCAAATACGGCCCGTCCCGAGGCCGAGGAACGCCCCGAAGAGCTGCCCTTGGTGGGTCGGACCGAGGTCATGCAGGCGCTTTACCGGTTGATCGCACGGGTGATGAACACCGACATGCCGCTCTTGGTGACAGGCGAAAGTGGTACCGGCAAGTCATTGATCGCACGCGCAATTCATGATTTCTCCGATCGGCGCACATTGCCCTTTGTGACGGCAACAGCCGGTGATCTGATCGAACTGGAAGGCCCGTCGCGGCTCTTGGGGCAGGTCAAGGGGGGGACCCTCCTGATTGACGAGTTGCTGGATCTGCCGGACGAGGCGCAGGCCCGTTTGGTGCGGATGATGGATGCAACCGGCGATCACTCGCCGCGGTTCATGGCAACCAGTCAAAAGGACCTGTCGCCGGAAATGGAGAATGGCAGCTTGCGCGCGGATCTCTATTATCGCCTCTGCGGTACCGAGCTGCATGTGCCCTCGTTGCGGGAACGGGTGGAGGATATCGCGCTTCTGGCTGAGCACTTCCTGATCCGGGCCGAAAACGAAGGCGCGCCGCACCGGACGCTCAGCGAAGATGCCCGCGAGTTGCTGCGCCACTTCCCCTGGCCGGGGAATGTGCGCCAGCTGGAAAATGTGGTGCGCCGCCTGGCGCTGACCGCCCGCAGCGAGGAGATCGGGAAATCCGATGTGGCTGCGGCCCTCGGGCCCCAGACGGGCGCGGAACCGATGGTCAGCGGTGCGGTCAATGAAAAGCTGACCGAATCCGTTGCCCGCCACCTGCAGCGCTATTTCGACCTGCACGGGGATATGTTGCCGCCGCCGGGGCTCTACAGTCGTATTTTGCGTGAAGTCGAGACGCCCTTGATCGAGATTGCCCTGGCTGCAACCGGCGGCAATCAGGCAAAATGTGCAGAACTGCTGGGCATCAACCGAAATACCCTGCGCAAGAAGATTACCGATCTGGATATTGAGGTGACACGGCGCCGGAAACTGATGTAATATCGCCACAGGAACGTGGCCGCGCCGCACTTCACTGGGGCGGGCCACGACATGTGGCGCTTGGCCGGTTTGGCCATACATCAGAATGAGGGCAGCCAGTGGCTCATAAGTCACATTCAAGGGGTGGGTTTCAGACACTGGCGGCGCTGGACCGCTGGCGCAAGACCCGCAAGGCCCGCAATATCGGCACCCTTGGCCTGGTGCTGCTGGGGCCGATCCTGGCGCTGGTCACATTCTTGATCTTCGGCCCCTTGGGGCATGGTGCGTCCTCGCTGTCGCTGCGTTTGATCCTGCTGGCGGATATGGTCTATATCATGGCCATCGCGGCGCTGGTGCTCACCCAGATCGTGCGCCTGTTTTCTGCCCGCCGCGCCAAATCCGCCGGATCCCGGCTGCACCTGCGACTGATTGGGGCCTTCGGGTTTCTGGCGCTGGTGCCAACGGTCATCGTGGCGATCTTTGCCATGCTGACGGTCAATGTCGGGCTTGAGGGCTGGTTCTCGCAACGGGTGCGCCAGGTGATTGGGACCTCATTGGCCGCGGCCGAGGCCTATCAGGTCGAGCAACGCCGCGATCTGGCCGAGGATGGCACAGCCTTGGCGCGCTATATCGACAACAGCCGGTCGCGCAGCTTCTTCATGAATGACGCCGAATTGCGCCAGGTGCTGTCCCAGGGGCAATTGCAGGTACAGCGCGGTCTGCGCGAGGCCTATGTGATCGACGGGCTGGGAGAGATCCGCGCGCGGGGTGAGCGGTCCTATGAATTCGATTTCGAACAGCCCGGTTCCGCCGATATCGCGCAGGCAACCGAAGAGGGGATGAGCATCATTCAGGATTGGGACAACAACGAGTTCCGCGCCATCGTCCGCCTGAATGCCTTTGTCGATCGCTTCCTCTACATCAGCCGCGATGTGGATGGCGAGTTGCTGAACCTTTTGGATGACACCCAGCAGACGGCGAATCTATATCAGCAGCTGGAAAAGGAGCGTGGTCGCGTTCTCTTCGAATTTGGCCTTCTTTACATAGGCTTCGCGCTTATTCTTATTCTGGCTGCCATGTGGTTGGGCATGTGGTTTGCGGAACGTCTATCCGGCCCCGTGGGGCGGTTGACCGTTGGCGCGCGCCGGGTCGGAGGTGGCGATCTGGACGTTCAGGTCCCCGAGGAGCAGGGCGAGGACGAAATTGCCCAATTGGGGCGGTATTTCAACAGGATGACGCGGGAACTCAAGCGCCAGCGCGAAACGCTGCTGGAAAACACCGACCAGATCGAACGCCGTCGTCGGCTGTTTGATTCTGTGCTCTCCTCTGTCACCTCTGGCGTTGTCGGACTGGATCCGGAGGGGCGCGTCACCTTTGTGAACCGCTCGGCCGAACGGCTGCTGGATTGGCATGGGGACCGGCAATCGCTGGCGCTTGCGGTCGCGGTGCCTGAATTCGGCCCGCTGTTCGAGAACCTGAAGGACAGTGGCGCCGAAACCGCTCAGGAAGAGATCAAGGTGACGCGGCACGGGCGGCTTGAGAACCTGCTGGTGCGCATGTCCTTGCGGCTGTCCGATCACGGCATGCTGGAAGGATATGTGGTCGCCTTTGACGATGTGACCGATCTGGTCAGCGCACAGCGGATGGCGGCCTGGGGCGATGTCGCCCGCCGGATCGCCCATGAGATCAAAAACCCGCTGACCCCGATCCAGTTGAGCGCGGAACGGATCAAACGCAAGTTTGCGCCGAAACTTGGCGAGGAAAACAGCGATCAGCTGCAGTCGATGACCGATGTAATTGTGCGCCAGACCAATGACTTGCGGCGCATTGTCGATGAGTTCTCCAAATTCGCCCGCATGCCTGAACCCGAGCGCCGCAAGGAAAACCTGGTCGGGCTGGTTCGCGATGCTGTCGTTTTGCAGCAAACCGGCCAGCCGGGCGTGCGGATCACGGCCGATTTGCCAGGGGATGCGCTGTGGGCGGATCTGGATGCCACCATGATCGGCCAGGCCCTGACCAATCTTATCAAGAACGCAGGAGAGGCAATTGAAAGCCTGAAACAAAAAGGAGCGCCCGAGGATTTCGATCCGCAAATTCGGATCGCGGTGCGAACGGGTGACAAAGGAGGATATGAAGTGACAATAGCGGACAATGGGATCGGGCTACCGGAAGACCGTGCGCGGCTTTTTGAACCCTATGTGACCACCCGCAACGAGGGGACCGGCCTGGGGCTGCCCATCGTGAAAAAGATTATTGAAGAACACGGCGGTACGCTCACCCTGAGCGATGCGCCGGTGTTCGAAGGACAAAGCCATTTCGGTGCCATGGCGGTGATCCGCCTGCCGCAAGCGCTCAGCAGCGCGGAGGCAAACAGGAATACAGTGAAAGTAGGTCTGACATGAGTGACATTCTGATTGTTGACGATGAACGCGACATCCGCGAGCTGATCTCTGACATCCTAGAGGATGAAGGCTATTCGACCCGAAAGGCCGGGAATTCGGACGAATGCATGGCCGAGGTCGCGGCAGAACTTCCGGCGCTGCTGATCCTCGACATCTGGCTCAAGGACAGTCAGATGGACGGCATTGATATTCTGAAAACGGTCAAGCGGGATTACCCGGAAGTGCCCGTCGTCATCATTTCCGGGCATGGCAATATCGAAATCGCGGTCGCGGCGATCAAACAGGGGGCCTATGATTTCATTGAAAAGCCCTTCAATATCGACCAGTTGATGGTGGTGATCCGTCGGGCAATGGAAACCTCGCGCCTGCGCCGCGAAAACACCGATCTGCGCCGCAAGGAAACCGGTGCCTCAGAGATGATCGGAAATTCCGCAGCCTTCCGCGCCCTGGTGGCGCAATTGGACAAGGTGACGAAATCCAACGGTCGCGTGATGCTGACCGGGCCGGCCGGGGCCGGTAAGGACATCGCTGCGCGCTATATCCATTCAAACTCGAGCCGGGCCTCTGCGCCCTTTGTGACAGTGAACTGCGCCAGCATCGAACCCGAGCGGATGGAAGAGGTGCTGTTCGGGCGTGAAACCGCGGAAACCGGCGTTGAACCCGGGTTACTGGAGCAGGCCCATGGCGGCGTGATCTTCTTTGACGAGGTCGCCGATATGCCGCTTGGCACCCAGTCCAAGATCCTGCGTGTTCTGGTCGATCAGCAGTTTCAGCGTGTTGGCGGCACCGAGAAGGTGCGCGTGGACCTTCGGGTTATTTCTTCCACGAACAAATGTTTGGAGACGGAAATTCAGGCGGATCGCTTTCGTCAGGAGCTGTACCACCGTCTGAACGTGGTGCCGATCGCTGTGCCCTCCCTGGCGGATCGGCGCGAAGATATCCCGGTCTTGGCGGAGTATTTCATCCGCGGTTTCAACAGCGCGCAGGGCCTGCCTCTGCGCGAGTTGACGGAAGAGGCCATTGCCCTGATGCAGACCATGGTGTGGCCCGGAAACGTGCGACAGTTGAAGAACCTTGTGGAGCGCATTCTGATCCTGGGCGACGGGACGGGGCCGATCGAGGCCCGGGACCTGCCGCGCGAAGAGGAAAAGGTGGTCGACGATGGCCGCGTGGTGCTGTCGGGCGCCCTGGCCACCTTGCCGCTGCGCGAAGCACGGGAAGCCTTCGAGCGCGAGTATCTGCTGACGCAGATCAATCGCTTTGGCGGCAATATCAGCCGCACAGCCTCATTCGTGGGAATGGAACGCTCGGCGCTGCATCGGAAACTGAAATCGCTTGGCGTGGTGACCTCGAACAAGGCCGGCGCAAGGGTGGCCCATGTGGAGCAGGAAGAGGACCTGGTCTGAGGGGTAGGCGGCCCAAACCAAATCCGAAGATAATCCCAAGAGGGCGGTGAAAGAGGGCTGTAACTGGCTGCCCCTTTCAGGTCCGCGTCACGCCTTGGCCTATGGCCGGGCCGCCAGGTGTTCGGGGTGGCGTCGTACCTTTGTAAGAGAGGCCGATGTCAGAGGGGTGGAAGAATGTGCAGCTGGCCATCGGGGCTGCGCCAGACGCATGTTCCTTCGGTCAGAACCGGCTGTCGTTGCGGTTCTGACGCTAGGCGCTGGCCGACCTCAGCCTGGCTGCAACGCTGCAAAGGTACCTGCTGATAGCCTTTCTGCGCCATGCAGCTTTGCTCCAACCGCTTGCGCAGCCCGAGATTGACATCAACCGTATAGGTGGTGCCTTGAACCCAATAGCCGGGGCGCGTCCAGCAGTTGCCATCCACGCACTGGCGGACCCCCGGATAATACCTGTCGGGGGTGTGGCGGATCTCATTGGCGACAGGCGCCTGCTTCAGGGCCTCGGTCATGCAGCCAAGCGTATCCTTTTCGACCCGGCCCCGGTCTGTCCCTTCACGGTGATAGACCGGGATCGGCCCACAGGCCGTGACAGCTGCCACAAGCGTGAGAAAGAGCCAATTCGCAAGACTGTGCCGTATAACGCTCATGCGGAGAGGATGGCGGAATTATGCTGACAGTACAATTGATTTGACCCCTCCCGCGGCATCTGTCATTCAAAACCGGCAGGATCGCGCCCAAGGGAATGGATCATGAAGGTTATCATCTGTGGTGCCGGCCAGGTCGGCTGGCAGATCGCCCGTCATCTGTCCGGGGAACACAACGATGTAACGGTCGTCGACAACAACGCTGAACTGGTCCGCCGGGCAACCGATACGCTGGATGTTCAGGGGGTTGCGGGATTTGCCTCATACCCGGACGTGCTTGACCGTGCCGGTGCGCGCGATGCGGATATGATCATTGCCGCCACCCATTCGGACGAGGTCAATATGGTGACCTGCCAGGTGGCGCATTCGGTGTTCTCGATCCAGCGCAAGATCGCTCGCTTGCGGGCCAGAAGCTATCTGACCGCGATCTACTCCGACCTTTACCGGCGGGACCATTTGCCTATCGATGTGGTGATCAGCCCCGAACGGGAAGTGGCCGCCGCTGCGATCCAGCGCCTGTCGGCGCCGGCCGCCTTTGATACCGAGACCTTCATGGGCGGCAAGGCGCAGCTCCTGGGTATTCGGGTCGATGAAGATTGCCCGGTGGTGAACACACCGCTGCGGCAGTTGACCGATCTGTTATCCACCCTGCGCGCCATCGTGGTGGGCGTGCGCCGCGAGGGCACGCTTTTCGCCCCAGAGCCGGGCGATCAGCTGTTCGTCGGTGATAGCGCCTATGTGTTCTGCCACGCCGAAGACGTGAGCCGCACGATTGAAGTCTTTGGCAAGAAAGAGAAACGTCAGGATCGTCTGGTCATTGTCGGGGCCGGGAACGTTGGCCTTGAGGTGGCCAAGGCGCTGGAAGGGCGAACCGGGCGCGTGCGCGCCAAGGTGATCGAAAAGAGCCGCAAATGCGCCGAGCGGGCCGCAGAGACCTTGGAGCGTACCATCGTGCTGCATGGCGACGGGCTGGACCGGTCGCTGATGGTGGAAGCCGGGATCGACCGGGCCGATGCGATGCTGGCCGTCACCGATGACGACAAGACCAATATGCTGGCAGCGGTGCGGGCCAAGGCCGAAGGCTGCCCCTTTGTGGTGGCGCTGATCAACGATCCGACCCTGTTGCCGCTGATGTCCCATCTTGGGATCGATGCCTTCATCAACCCCCGTGCCACCACGGTGAGCTCGATCCTGCAGCACATCCGCTATGGGCGGGTGCGCCAGGTCTATTCCATCGGCGATGCGGAGGCCGAGGTGATCGAGGCCGAAGTCATGGGCACATCGCCCCTGGCCGGTCAGGCCATTCGCGATATTCCCTTTCCCGAAGGCGTGTTGGTCGGCGCGGTCCAGAAGGGCGGTGAAGTGCTGCCGCCCAGCGGGGGCTTGCGCATCGAAGAGGGCGATGTGATCGCGCTCTTTGCCATGGCGGATGATGTGCCGGAGGTCGAGCGGCTGATGCAGGTCTCGATCGACTATTTCTGATATGAGACGTCGGGATAAGGCTCCGGGCGGGCTGTTGCGGCTGCCATTGTTCCTGCTGATCTGGGCAGTCACCTGCCTGGCGATGTGGGTGCCTGCCACCCATGCGGTCATTCTGAACGATCATCCGACCTCGCAGAGTTTCTTTTTCTCCGGGCTCCTGGGCCTTTTCATGGTGTCGGTGATCGGGCTGTCCTTGGGCAACAGACGGCCCAGGTACGGCATGCCCGGGCAACTGTTGTCCTTGCTGGCCAGCTTTGTGGTTTTGCCGCTGTTCCTGGCTGTACCGGTTCAGGATACGCTCAAAAACACAAGCTATCTGAACGCCTATTTCGATATGGTGAGCGCGATCACCACCACCGGCGCCGATGTTTTTGCCGATCCCGGCCGCCTGCCGCCCAGTCTGCACCTGTGGCGTGCCATGGTCGGCTGGCTGGGTGGTCTGTTGATGTGGATCGCCGCGTCCTCGATCCTGGCGCCGATGTTCCTGGGCGGGTTCGAGGTCACCGCGCGGGGCGAACCTGGCGGCGGCGGGGCGACGCCCTCGAACATGCAGCAAGCAGACCCGCGGCGGCGGTTGCTCTCGGTCGTGCGTACGCTGACCCCGGTCTATGCCGGGCTCACCCTGGTTCTGTGGACGCTCTTGATGATGAGCGGCAGCAAAGCGCTGCCGGGATTGACCCATGCGATGTCGGTGATGGCCACATCGGGCATTTCCGCGATTGGCGGTACTGAACATGCGCAAAGCGGTGTGATCGGCGAGATGGTGATGTTCCTGTTCATGTTCTTCGCCCTGTCCAGGCTGACGTTTTCCAGCGATACGGTCAGCAGCGGCGATGGGCGGTTGGATCGCGATCCGGAATTCCGCACCGGGCTGCTGATTGTCTTCGGGGTGCCGATGCTCCTGTTCCTGCGGCACTGGTTGGCGACCCTCGAAGTGGCCGGTGGCGAAGACCTGGGCCAGGCGCTCAGGGCCTTCTGGGGGTCGATGTTCACGGTCATGTCCTTCCTGTCAACCACCGGCTTTGAAAGCGCCGATTGGGACACCGCGCGGGAATGGTCCGGCCTGGATACACCGGGCATGATCCTTCTGGGACTGGCGCTGATCGGCGGCGGGGTGGCGACAACCGCGGGCGGGGTCAAGCTGTTGCGGGTCTATGCGCTTTACCTGAACGGATTGGGAGAGATGGAGCGCCTGGTGCATCCATCAGTGGTCAGCAGCGAGGGTGGCGGCAACAGGCGGCTGCGCAAGAACGGGGCCTTTGTGGCCTGGGTATTCTTCATGCTCTTTGCCCTGTCTCTGGCGGTGATCAGCACGGTTCTAGCCGCCTTGGGTACCGATTTCGAAACCTCGCTGGTCCTTGCGATCGCCGCCCTGTCCACCACCGGGCCGCTGGTGGAGGTGGCTGCCAATGATCCGATCCTGTTGTGGCAATTGGCCCCTGCGGCCAAGTTGGTTCTGTGCCTTGCAATGGTGCTGGGGCGGCTGGAAACCCTGGCCATCATCGCTCTTTTGTCGCCAAATCTCTGGCGCAGTTGATCAAAGCCCGTTAACCTGCGAAGGGATTGGGGCTTTTTGGCTGGAATCCTGATTGCTCTGCGTCCATAGTTGGACAGTATTTCGCGCGTTGGTCCGCAGCGCGTCACAAGAAAAAAGGCGAGATAACAATAATGGCTTCGGACAGACAGAATCTTCAGGATGCCTTCCTGAATCACGTTCGCAAAACCAAGGTTCCGGTTACAATTTTCTTGATCAACGGGGTTAAACTGCAGGGTGTCATCACCTGGTTTGACAATTTCTGCGTTCTTCTGCGGCGCGACGGACAGTCGCAGTTGGTCTATAAACATGCGATTTCGACAATCATGCCGGCACAGCCGATCAGCCTATATGAAGGCGAAGACGCCTCTTGATGGAGCATGACAGGAAGCGCACCCGCGCCTGGGTGCTGCATCCGGACATTAAGTCGGATAAATATCGCCGCGACGCCGAGCCTGCCCTGGCCGAGGCGGTTGCCCTTGCACAGGCCTTGCCCGATCTTGATGTGATCGGATCTGAAGTGGTGCGTCTGCCAAAGGCCCATGCGGGCATGTTGTTCGGTTCGGGCAAGATTGAAGAACTCTCCCAACGTCTGAAATCGCAAGAGGTCGAACTGGTTCTGATCGACGGGCCGGTCTCGCCCGTGCAGCAGCGCAATCTGGAAAAGGCCTGGAAGGTCAAGATTTTGGACCGTACCGGGCTGATCCTCGAGATTTTCTCGGATCGCGCGCGCACCCGTGAAGGCGTGTTGCAGGTTGAAATGGCCGCTCTCAGCTATCAGCGCACGCGCCTGGTGCGGGCCTGGACCCACCTGGAGCGGCAGCGCGGTGGCCTTGGCTTTGTCGGTGGTCCCGGCGAAACCCAGATCGAAGCCGACCGGCGCGCCATTGACGACCAGCTGGTGCGCCTGCGCCGTCAGCTGGACAAGGTGGTGAAAACCCGCACCCTGCATCGCGAAGCCCGTGCCAAGGTGCCGTTCCCCATCGTGGCGCTTGTCGGCTATACCAACGCCGGGAAATCGACCCTGTTCAACCGGCTGACCGGGGCCGAGGTGATGGCCAAGGATATGCTCTTTGCCACCCTTGATCCGACAATGCGCCGGGTGGTTCTGCCCGATGGTCCCGAGATCATCCTCTCGGATACGGTGGGGTTCATCTCGGATCTGCCGACCGAACTTGTTGCCGCCTTTCGTGCCACGCTGGAAGAAGTGCTGGCTGCGGATGTGATCCTGCATGTACGCGACATCAGCCACGCGGAAACCGATCACCAGGCGGAAGACGTTGAAGCGATCCTGTCCTCATTGGGGGTGGATGAGAACCGCACCCAGATCGAGGTCTGGAACAAGCTGGATAACCTCACCAACGAAGAGGCAGAGGCGCGGCGGCAACGGGCTGAACGGGAAGAGGACATTCACGCGATCTCGGCCCTGACGGGCGAGGGGATCGACGGGCTGCTCGCTGATATTGCGGAAAAACTGCAGGGCAAAAAGCACCAGGATGTAATCAATCTGGCATTTTCGCAGGGAAAACAGCGTGCGTGGCTGTTCGCCCAGGAGGTTGTGGTCTCCGAAGAGCAGAGCGAGGACGGGTTCGTGGTCACGGTGCTGTGGACCCCCAGGCAGAAGGCGCAATACGACGCGCTCTAAGCTCTAAGCTCTAAGCTCTAAGCTCTAAGCTCTACCTCGTGCCTTCGGCTCGGGCCTGTGCCGCGATGGTCAGGGCTGCGATGATGGGGCCGATCAGCTCAAAACCGGCGGTGGTGCCGATGGCAAGCGCCATGATCGTGGGGGCAAACTCCGGGAATTGTTCGGAGGCGGCCAGCGCCATGCCGATGGCAACGCCGGCCTGTGGCAGCATGGCAGCTCCGTAGTAGGGGCGCTCCTGCCTTGGCGCCTGTGCCAGCGTACCGCCGATCCAGCCGCCGATGATGCGACCAAGGATCCGCAACAGGGCATAACCCACCCCAACCAAACCCAGGCTCGCCAGCGCCGAAGGATCCAGCGTCGCCCCGGCCAGCACGAAGAAGATGATCATGAAGGGCCATTCGAAATTGCGGATCTCGTGAAACGCCCTGGTGTGATGATGCGCCAGGTTCACGATCACCGCGCCCACGGTCATGCCGGCGATCAGGTAGGACAGGTCCAGCATTAACGACAGGCCGGCGGTTAGAAACACCAGGGATAGCGCCTCGATCCGCAGCGGCTCCCCATCCGACAGGCGCCCAGTCAGCAGGGCGCCAGGCACACCGATCACACAGCCGAGGGCGATGGAGCCAAAGACCTCATATGCCGCACGGGCCAAGGTATCGCCGCCAGTGCCAATCCCGCTGAACAGCTGGATCATCACCAGGGCGGCGCTGAAGGCCAGCAAGCCCCACGCATCATCTATGGCGACCAAGCCTTTGAGTGTGCGTGTAAAACTGCTGTCCTGACCGGATTGGTCTATGACATCATAAGTGGCGGCCGGGTCGGTCGCGGTGGCCAGCGCGCCAAGGACAATCGCCAGCGTCAGCGGCACGCCAATGAGCCAGAGACCGGCGCTGACGACCAATTGGGTTACCAGCACGACCGACAGCGACACCACCAGGACAGTGCGACCATGCTGGCCAAGATTGGCAAGTGACAACTCGCTGCCCAGAAGCAGCGCAACCGCGCTGAGGGCGACAACGGCGACCACGGGATATAGCGTGGTGATCGTCTCCGGCAAAAGCCCGAAGCCCGCCTCGCCAACCAGCAGGCCAAAGCCAAGCAACAGGGTCACGCGCGGCAGGCGTAACCGGCGTCCGATCCGATCCGCCGCCAGACCGGCAAAGAACAACAGGCCAAGGACGATCAGGGGGACGGCTTGCTCTTTCATTTACGGGGCAGTCCTCGGTTCGATCCGGGTGACACCGACGGCGGCCGCATGGGCGAGATCTGGATCCAGCGACATCGGAACATATTCGCCCCGGCGCCACAGCTGTGCCATGTCGTCATAGTGACGGGACAGAAAATGCCCCGATTGTCCGGTCGCGGTGATGAAGACCGAACTGTCCGGATCGGCAAAGTCGTAAACGCCGCGATAGCCGGCCGCATGGACGTTGTGAAACGGTTCGGAATCCTCGCCCGAGGTGCGGCCGCGCTGCAGGGTATTGTCGCCGCCGCTGGTGGATTGGCGTATATTCACGAAAAAGCGCAACAGCGGCACTTCGCCCAGCACCTCGTGATCGTGGGTCGCCTGATGTGCATCCCCCCAGCGTAAGGATTCCAAGGCGTTGCCATAGCGTTCTTCGATCCACAAAAGCGCATCGTCCAGCGCGAGACGGGCCATATCGGTGCAGTTTTCATTGGGCGCGCTCTGGCGCACATCGCACCAGGCGGCGGCGCCGTCGATGTTGCGGTAGACCCGTTCGATGAACAGCGGTTCCACATGGGCGAACTCCTCGGCCAAGGGACCCAGATCATCGGCGATCAGCCGGGCCTGCAACGCCCGCAGCCAGGCCGCATAGATCAAGGGTTCCGGCAGGTGCTCGTTCATTTCTCCGTTCCACTCGGACAGCAGGGTCAAGGCCTCGTGGCGCTGCCGTTCGCGGCTACCTTCAGCAGCGGCCTCGCCGGTGAACCACAGATCGGCACCAATCAGCGGCAACAGCGCCCGCGCCGAGAAGGAGACCGTATCCAGCTGCGCTTCGATGAAACTGTCGCGGGTGTGGACTTCGCGGCTTTGCATCAGCTTGCGCCAGCGATGAATGCGCTGGGTGTCGCCCCAGTCATAAGAGACGTGATTGGGGAAGGGGCGTTCCAGCACCTTGTTGTTGGTATTGCCCAGGATGCCACCGCGGGGGCTGACAAATTCAGGGTTCGCGGCATAGGGCGCGCGCCCCTGCCAGAGGTTTTCCCGTCGCCAGCCCTGGCTGGGCAGGCGTCCCTGGCTCTGGTGACGCGCATCGCGCTGCGGGATGGCGCCGACGGTTTTCAGGGCAATGGTTTGCCGATCGGCCAGAACCAGGTTTTGCGACGGGGCGATATAGGCTTCACCCGCTGCGATGGCCTCGGTGACCGAAGCGCTCCGCATCAGCGCGATCGCCGCGCTCATCGAGGTATCCTCTGCGCTAAGCGCCGTCCAGCCCAGGCTGATCACATGGCCCGGCGGGGTGATGGCCGACAGATCGAACTTCGATCCGGGCAGAACCGGGCCATTGTCTGTCCAGCGCAGGGTCAGGGTGACGGGGGGCGCATCCTTGATGTTGATGATCGTCTTCCGGGTGATAAAAGGCTTGTAACCATTTGGGCTCAAGTATTCTTCCGGGTTTTCCGGGTTGATCTTTTCGACCCAGAGATCCTGATCGTCCATATAGGAGGATGTGATACCCCAGCCAAGTTGATCCGATCGTCCGGTGATCACCGCGGGCACGCCGGGCAGGGTGCCGCCGATGAGACCACCGCTGGCAAGCTCCAGCCGCGCCAGATACCAGATCCCCGGCGCGCTGAGGCCCAAATGCGGATCATTGGCCAGCAGCGTGCCCCCGGTGGCCGAGCGGCTGGGATCGGCGGCCCAGGCATTGGAGGCGCCGCCCAGACCGCGCGGTGCCAGGGGGAACAGCATGGGCAGGCGATCCGTGCCTCCCGCGGGCGTCGCATCGGCATAGCGCGGCAGATCCGGGAACAGGGCGGCATATTCGGGCAGGGCGGCAATGCCGGACCCGGGCGCATCGGGCAGGATGTCCTTCAGCCGTTCCGGGGTTGTCAGCGCCAGGGAGGTGCGGGCGCGCAGGATTTCCTCGCGCATATGGCCCGACAGCTGCAGCGCCATCAGCTTCATCACGGCAAGGCTGTCGGCGGGCTGCCATGGGGCGAGCGGCATGTTGAACAGGAACATCTCCGGCGCGCCGCGGCCCAGGGCCTGCTCGTTGATCTCTAGCAGGCGGGCGTTGACACCGGCGGAATAGGCCTGCAGCGCCGCCAGGGTGTCCGGCGTCTGCACCGCCAGCGACCGTTGCGCCAGGCGATAAAGATCGAGACGGCGCAGGAAGGTATCGACCTCGACCGTGCGGTTGCCGAAAATCTCCGACAGGCGCCCCTGGGCCGTGCGCCGCATCACCGCCATCTGCCACAGCCGATCCTGCGCATGGGCATAGCCAAGGCCGAAATAGACATCTTCATCACCGGCGCCCGGGCTCGCAAAGATATGTGGGACATTCGCATTATCGCGCACGATCTCGACCGCTGCGGTCGGGCCCGGCAGCGCGATGGTCTTGTTGTAGTCCGGCAGGGATTGGGCGGCAAAGTAGTAGGCCAATAAAACAGCCGCCAGCGATACCAGAATCAACGTGGCGGTCAGCCGCAGCAACCAGCGAAAAAGGAGAGCCATAAAGGGTTTATTCCATTCGATTTATCGATTTGACACCGTGCCAGCATTGAACCCGGCGCCGCCAGTGCTAGGGTAGCGGCAACATAAGCCAAGAAAGCACGAGGGAAAAGCACATGGCGAAAGCGGCATTTCTGGGATTGGGGGTCATGGGCTATCCGATGGCGGGCCACCTGCAGTCGGCGGGGCACGCGGTGACGGTCTACAACCGGACAGCAGCCAAGGCAGAGGCCTGGGCGACGGAACACGGCGGTGCCAGTGCCCCCACACCGCGCGAGGCGGCGGCCGGCGCTGATTTCGTGATGTCCTGTGTCGGCAACGATGATGACCTGCGGTCGGTCTGCCTCGGCGAAGATGGCGCCTTTGCCGGGATGGCGCCCGGCGCGATCTTTGTCGATCACACCACGGTTTCAGCCAGCGTCACGCGGGAACTCTATGAGGCGGCGAAGGAAAAAGGGATCTCCTTCGTGGATGCGCCGATTTCAGGCGGTCAGGCGGGGGCCGAAAATGGCGTTCTCTCGGTGATGTGCGGCGGTGATGCCGAGGCCTATGCCAAGGCGGAACCGGTGATCGATGCCTATGCGCGGATCTGCCGTCGTATCGGCGAAACCGGGGCCGGTCAGATGACCAAGATGTGCAATCAGATCGCCATCGCGGGCCTGGTGCAGGGGCTGGCCGAATCGCTGCATTTTGCCGAAAAGGCGGGCCTCGACGGGCGCGCGGTCGTGGAGGTGATCAGCCAGGGGGCCGCCGGCAGCTGGCAGATGGCCAACCGCTATGAAACCATGCTGGATGACCACTTTGACCATGGGTTCGCGGTGGACTGGATGCGCAAGGATCTTGGGATCTGCTTGGATGCGGCCGATGAAACCGGTGCCAGCCTGCCGGTGACGGCGTTGGTCGATCAGTTCTACAAGGACGTGCAGAAGATGGGCGGCGGCCGCTGGGATACCTCCTCTCTGTTCAAACGCCTGCGCAGCGCGGGTTGAGAAACCAAAGATAACATACTGAAAAGGCGTGCCTCTTTCGGGCGCGCCATTGTTTTTAAAGAAGGTTTCCCGAAGATCAGGGAATGATACGGGTGTATTTGGTGCCTTCCAGCGTGGCACCGATCCGCAGGCCCGCCTGGGCAAAGACCGCTGCCAGGATCGGGGAGGTCAGCGTATTGGTGTCCGCCGCCAGGGAGTTGCCATCGTCGCGCACCACATATTCCAGATCGGCGCCAGCGGCCCAGCCGGAAGAGCGACGGAACCCGGCCAGGGCGTTGTCGGTCATGAAGAACAGCACATGCGCATATTGCTGCGCGCCGATCTGCAGGCCGGCATTGCCCTTGACCGTGGAATAGTAATCCACCGTGACGCCATTGATCCGGAGCGCCCCGCGCCCATAGGCGCCGCCAACCAGGAAGCCGGCTTCCGTCACCAGCGGCATCACCAGCATGCCGGTGGATTTTTCCGCCAGATCGATGGTGTTGGGGTATTCGCGGTACATCTGGTTGAGGGTGGCATCGACGCGGGCATCGATGGTTGCCGCGTTGCTATTGCCAACACCGTTTCCGCAGGCGGCCATGGCCCCGGTCCCGGCCAATAGACCCAAGGTGAAACCACGGCGTGTGACGCCGGATGTGAACTGTTTGCTCATGTGAATTGCCTGTCGCTCTGAGTGTCGAAGCTTTTTGGTCGAAGCTGCATCGTGCAAGGCCGGTTGACCGGCTCTGGCGGGACTATAAGCAGAAAGCCGCCGCCTGTCATCCACCACCTTTCCGGGTGGCAGATCCTCGGCGGCTTTCTGCTGCGGGAACGCCTGTCAACCGTTCAGGATACGCGCTGTTTCAGGTGCGAAATAGGTGAGGATCCCATCGCAACCAGCCCGTTTGAAAGCCAAAAGGCTTTCCAGCATCACTTGCTCGCCATTGATCCAACCGTTCTGCGCGGCGGCCTGGATCATCGCGTATTCGCCAGAGACCTGATAGGCGAAGGTCGGGGTGCCGAAGGTCGTCTTCACCCGGTGGCAGATATCGAGATAGGCAATGCCGGGCTTGACCATGACCATATCGGCGCCCTCCTGCAGGTCGCGCTGGATCAGGCGCAGCGCCTCATCGGAATTGCCGGGGTCCATCTGATAGGTCTTCTTGTCGCCCTTCAGCGCGCCAGAGGCGCCGACCGCATCGCGGAACGGCCCATAGTAGCCGGACGCGTATTTCGCGGAATAGGACAGGATCGAGACATTGCGGTGTCCCGCCTGTTCCAGCGCATTGCGCATCGCGCCGATCCGCCCATCCATCATATCCGAAGGGCCGATGATATCGGCGCCCGCATCGGCCTGGGCCAGGGTCATCTTCACCAGCGCCTCGACGGTTTCGTCGTTCATGATCTCGCCGTCGACCACAAACCCATCGTGACCGTTGATGTTATATGGGTCCAGCGCCACGTCGGTCATCACTGCAATCTCCGGCACCACCGCCTTGATCGCGCGAATGGCGCGGTTGCACAGGTTGTCGGGGTTCCAGGCCTCGGCGCAGTCTTCGGTCTTGAGGCTTGGATCCGTATAGGGAAACAGGCAGATCGCCGGAATGCCTAGCGCCTGTGCCTCGATCGCGGCCTCGGCGATCTTGTCCACGGAGCGGCGCACCACGCCCGGCATGGAGACCACGGGTTCCTCGATCCCCTCACCATCGCGCACGAAGACCGGCCAGATCAGATCGTCCGTCGTCAGGGTGTTTTCACGGACCAAACCGCGGATTGCAGGTGTTGTCCGGGTGCGGCGCAGGCGGGCGGCGGGAAAGGCGGCGACAGTCGGCTTCATCTGGATCTCTCGTCTTGTTTGCTGCTCTTGGGTCGCATGGAACACGGCGCCCTTGCAAGTGGCACATTCGTCGCGAACATGCGGTCGCATGCTGCGGGGCTTGTGCAACCGGGCTGACCGGTTGATATAGGGCGCCACAGGAAAACCGTTCACAAAGGGGCGCCGGGGTGGATCTGCTGCAGACATTGACCGAGATGATCGATCTCAGATCCTTTTCCAACCTCTGGTATTGGATTGCCTTGGCCGTGATGTGGTCGTCGGCAAGCCATTGGATCCTCGGCGTGCCCTTCGACATGGTGCATCGCGCCCGCAAGGCCCAGGGGCAGTCGGCACAGGATCTTGAGGATCTGGTGCGGATCAATGTCAACAGGATCCTTTATGTGGCTGAAAATGCTGGAATTTGGCTTCTTGGGATCGCCTGTTTCGTGCTCTCGTCACTGGCCACCTTGGGGTTCTTGCTGATGGTGGAGTTCGCCCAGGCCGTGTTTCTGCTGATGTTTCCCATGGCCATCGTGGGGCTGATCAACCTGATCACGGCCCGTGCGATCCGCGCCGATGACCCACGGGAGGAGGCGCTGTATCGCAGGCTTGCAACCTCCCGCTTTGTCATCCAGTTCCTTGGCATGATTTCGATCTTCGTGACCGCGATGTGGGGTATGTATCAGAACCTTCACTTAGGCGTTTTTGGGTAACCCGCCGCTACGATGCGTTTGAAAAAAGGGAGACAGGTAGCATGACGCAGCGTGCAGTGACCATGGGCGGCGCGCCCGAAGGCTATGACGCCCGGCTGATCCTGAAAGAGGTGGAGAAATCCGGCGGTCCGGTGCTGCATGTTGCCCGCGATGACAAGCGGATGGAGGCGATGCGCGCCGCATTGGCGTTTTTTGCCCCGCATCTGCCGATCTTTGTCTTTCCCGGCTGGGATTGCCTGCCGTACGATCGCGTCTCTCCCAATGCGGATATCTCTGCCGCGCGCATGGCTACGCTGGCCGCGCTTGTGCATCAGATGCCGAAAGAGTTCGTGCTGCTGACCACGCTCAATGCCGCCAGCCAACGGGTGCCCGCACGCTCGGTCCTGCGCGAGGCCGCCTTTACCGCCCGGGTGGACCAGCGGATTGATGAAGAAGCGCTGCGCAACTTCCTGGTTCGAATGGGGTTTTCCCAAAGCCCCACGGTGATGGAGCCGGGCGATTACGCCATTCGCGGGGGCATCATCGATATCTTTCCGCCCGGCGACGCAGGCCCGGTTCGGCTGGATCTGTTTGGCGATGTTCTGGATGGGGCACGCCGGTTTGATCCGGCCACGCAACGGACCACGGAAAAGCTGGACCTGATCGAGCTGGCGCCCGTCTCCGAGGTGATCCTGGACGAGGCGGCAATCACCCGCTTCCGGCAGAACTACCGTATCGAATTTGGCGCGACCGGAACCGACGACCCGCTGTACGAGGCGGTAAGTGCGGGGCGTAAACATCAGGGGATCGAACATTGGCTGCCGTTCTTTCATGAAAACCTGGAAACCCTGTTCGACTATCTGCCGAAGGCCTCGATCACGCTGGACGATCAGGTGACCCCGGCGCGGCTGGCGCGCTGGGACAGCGTTGCAGACCAGTATGAGACCCGCAAGCTGGCGATGGCCCAGAAGGGGCGGATGGATACGGTCTACAAGCCGACCCCACCGGGCCTTCTGTACCTGGACGATGCGGCCTGGGAGGCGGCAACAGCCGATCACCGCACCATACAGTTCCACCCTCTGGCGCAGGCCTCTGGCCCGGGTGTGGTGGATGCCGCCGGGCGGATCGGGCGCAATTTCGCGCCGGAACGGCAGCAGGAAAACATCAGCCTATTCGGGGCCTTGGCGGATCACATTAAATCCCGCATGCAGAAGGGGCCGGTCGTGATCGCCTCCTATTCCGAAGGGGCACGCGAACGGCTCACGGGATTGATCGAGGATGAGGGCCTGGCCGAGGCAATCCCGGTGATGGATGGCACCCGCATTGGCAAATCCGGCCTGCATCTGGCGGTCTGGGCGCTGGAACACGGGTTCGAAGCCCCGGATATGACGGTGATCTCGGAGCAGGATGTGCTGGGGGACCGGTTGATCCGCGCGCCGAAGAAACGCCGCAAGGCGGAAAACTTCCTGACCGAGGCGCAGTCGCTCTCTCCCGGGGATCTTGTGGTGCATGTGGATCACGGGATTGGCCGCTACATGGGGCTGGAGGTGATCACGGCGGCCGGGGCGGCGCATGAATGCCTGGCCCTGGAATACGCCGAAGAGGCCAAGCTGTACCTGCCGGTGGAGAATATCGAACTCCTCAGCAAATACGGCCACGACGAAGGGCTTCTGGACCGTCTCGGCGGCGGCGCCTGGCAGGCCAAGAAGGCCAAGCTGAAGGAACGCATCCGCGAGATGGCCGACCGGCTGATCCGGATCGCCGCCGAACGTGCCCTACGCAAGGCGCCGATCATGGATCCGCCGCCGCACGCCTGGGAGGAGTTCTCGGCCCGCTTCCCCTATCAGGAGACCGACGACCAGCTGACCGCGATCAAGGACGTGATGGAGGATATGACCTCGGGCCGCCCGATGGACCGGCTGGTCTGTGGCGATGTTGGCTTTGGCAAGACCGAGGTCGCCATGCGCGCGGCCTTTGTCGCGGCCATGTCGGGTGTGCAGGTGGCGGTGATTGCGCCCACAACCCTGCTGGCACGGCAGCACGCGGCCTCATTTAAGGAGCGTTTCAGGGGCTTTCCATTGGAAGTCAGGCAGTTGTCGCGTTTTGTTAGCGCCAAGGACGCCGCCAAGACCCGGGAAGGCATGGCACGCGGCACCGTCGATATCGTGATCGGCACCCATGCGCTTTTGGCCAAGGGGATCAAGTTCCAGAACCTCGGGTTGCTGATCATCGACGAGGAACAGCATTTCGGGGTTGGTCACAAGGAACGCCTGAAACAGCTGCGCAGCGACATCCACGTGCTGACCCTGACGGCAACCCCGATCCCGCGGACCCTGCAGCTGAGCCTGACGGGCGTGCGTGACCTGTCGATCATCGGCACCCCGCCGGTGGACCGGCTGGCGATCCGCACCTATGTCAGTGAATTTGACGCGGTCACCATCCGCGAGGGGCTCTTGCGCGAACATTATCGCGGCGGGCAGAGTTTCTACGTGGTGCCGCGTATTTCGGACCTGGCAGAGATCGAGGAGTTCCTGATGCAACAGCTGCCCGAACTCACCTATGTGGTGGCCCATGGCCAAATGGCGGCCGGCGAGCTGGATGACCGGATGAACGCCTTCTATGACGGCAAATACGATATCCTCTTGGCCACAACCATCGTAGAATCCGGCCTCGACATCCCGACCGCCAACACCATGGTGGTGCATCGCGCCGATATGTTCGGCCTGGCGCAGCTCTATCAGATCCGCGGCCGGGTGGGGCGCTCGAAAACCCGCGCCTATGCGTACCTCACCACCAAACCCCGCGCGCGGCTGACCGCAACGGCCGAGAAACGACTGAAGGTCCTGGGCTCGCTCGACACGCTTGGTGCAGGTTTTACCCTTGCAAGTCAGGATCTTGATATCCGCGGTGCAGGTAACCTCCTGGGTGAGGAACAGTCCGGCCAGATGCGGGATGTGGGCTATGAGCTTTATCAATCCATGCTGGAAGAGGCGATCGCCAAGATCAAATCCGGTGAGCTGGAGGGGCTATCGGAGACCGAGGACCAATGGGCACCGCAGATCAATCTGGGCGTGCCGGTGCTGATCCCCGAAGACTACGTGCCCGATCTGGATGTGCGTCTTGGCCTTTATCGCCGCCTGTCCTCGCTCACCACCAAGGTAGAGCTGGAGGGGTTTGCCGCCGAACTGATCGACCGTTTTGGGAAATTGCCGAAAGAGGTCAATACCTTGCTGCTGGTTGTTCGCATCAAGGCGATGTGCAAACGGGCCGGGATCGCAAAACTGGATGGCGGGCCAAAGGGCGCAACGATCCAGTTCCACAACGACAAGTTCGCCTCTCCCGAAGGGCTGGTTTCCTTCATCCAGGATCAAAAGGGGCTTGCCAAGGTCAAGGACAACAAGATCGTCGTGCGGCGGGACTGGAAGAAAGAGAGCGACAAGATCAAGGGCGCCTTTGCCATTGCCCGGGACCTTGCCGAAAAGGCCATTGCAGAAAAGAAGAAGGCCAAGGCGAGCGGTCAGTGAACCCTGGCAGGCTATGGGATAAAACGCCTCTCCACACTATGGGAGAGGCGTGACCATCATCCCCGAGACAGGTTAGCGGTCTTCCACCCGGGCCATGTGCAGCATCACGAAAAACCCGACTGTGGCCATGGCAAAGATGCCTGCGGTCAGCGGCACCAATGAGCCGTCGAACAAAAGGCCGACAGGCGCCGCAATGGCGGCTGCGGCGACGGTTGAAATCGCGCCCATGACAGAGGCCGCCATGCCGGCGATATGGCCCATCGGCTCCATCGCCATGGCATTGAGATTACCCAGGGTGACGCCCGCCATGAAGAACACGCTGGTCTGCCAGGCCACAAATAGGCCAAAGGCCAGGCTATCGCCCAGGGGCAGCATTTCCAGCACCAGCATTGCCGCGGACAGAAGGATCTGCGCCGCCAGCGCCATGGTGACCATCCGGCGCATGCCCAGGCGCACCACCAGAACCGCGTTCAGCAGGCTCCCGGTGCCCGAAACGAGGGCGATGGCAAAGAACCAGAAGGGAAAGCTCTCGGCCCGATCAAACACCACGTCATAGGCGGGCTGGACCAGGGTGATCATGGTGAACAGCATGCCCAGGCACAGGCATTGCGCCAGGATCGACAGGCGCACGGTGGGATGGGCGATCATTTCCTGCAAGGCCGCCAGCATCAGGGCAATGCGCATCGGGCGCCTATCGCTTTGGGCCAGGGTTTCCGGCAGGCGGGCACCGACCCAAAGGGCGATAATCACCGCAAAACCCGCAAATGCCAGGAAAATACCGCGCCAGTCGGAAAGCAGGATGATCCCGGTGCCAAGCATCGGCGCGATGGCGGGCACCAGGGTGAAAATCATCATCGCGATGGAGACGACCCGCGCCATTTCGCGCCCTGAATACATGTCCCGCACCACGGCCATGGCCACAACCCTTGGCCCGGCGGCGCCCAAGCCCATGGTCAAACGCGCCAGCAGCGCCAGCTCCAGCGACTGCGCCGCCCAGGCCGCGAAGGCGGAGAGGATATAGAGGAGCACACCCGCAAAAATAACGGGTTTGCGGCCAAAGGCATCGGAAAGCGGACCCGTGAAGAAGGTACCGATCCCCATGCCCAGAACAAAGGAGGTAATGATCAGCTGGGCGCGGTTCACATTGTCGGGGCTGAGTGTCTCCCCGATTTCCGGCAGGGCCGGCAGCATGGCATCGATCGAAAAGGCAATGGTGGCAAACATCATCGCGATCAAGGCGATGAATTCACCTTTGGACATCGGGTTTGCACCCGATTTGGAAATGGAATCTGACATAAGTGACCTCTTGCGCCACTTCGAAAGGATGCGGAAATCGGATCCAATTCGGGCGGCGCCTAGGGGCCGGTATCACGTTTTCTTGAGAGGGGCCAGAACACCCATCGCACAGGGTTCTGTGCATTGCTGTTGGGCGATCAAGCCTTGCGCTCAGTTCTGGCCGGGCTCAAAGGGCGCGGGATCCGGGCAATCATCCTCGTTGGCCGGACCGGGAGGATCGGCGCTGTTGTGGCGGCCAAGGTGGGCCACCAGCCATTCGCTGTGCTCTTCGCGTTTTTGGATCTGGTAGAGCGCGAATTCACGCACGGCCAAGGCAAAAACACCAAGCCCGCTGCAGATCAGGATAATCGTTCCGATCTTGCCGGCGGCCGTGACTGGCACAAAATTTCCGTAGCCCACGGTGGATATGGTCACCACAGTGAAGAACAGGCTGTCCAGCCAGTTCCAGCCTTCGGCGTAATGGAAGAAAACCGTGCTGAGCGCGATGATCCCGATCAGGGTCGCAAAGATGCTGGAACGTTTGAACTGCATGACCTCTAGAGCATCACTCGGCTTGGGGCGCGGCCTTTATCTGCTCCATGATATCGGCGATGACCTGCTTCCACAACTCGGGCGGCTGGGCGCCGGGAACTGCGTGCTGATTTGCCACAACGAAGGTCGGCACCGAATTCACCCCCATCTTGCGGGAATGGGCATCGCGGGACTGGATCGCGTCGCGGTCGCTGTCACCCTCCAGCAGTTTCAGCACCACGTCCCGGTCCATGCCGATCTCTGCGGCGATATCGGCCAGGGTGCCGTGATCGCCGATATCCTGTCCTTTGGTGAAATAGGCCTCGAACAGGGCATCCACCGCGGCGGTCTGCTTGCCTTCGATCCCGGCCCAATGGATCAGCCGGTGCGCATCCAGCGTGTTCGGGGTGCGCTGCATGGCCTCAAAATCGATCGAAAGCCCCGCTTTTTCAGCATGTTCCACCACCGGGGCATAGGCGCGTACGGCCGCCTCCTTGCCGCCGAACTTGCCTTCCAGATAGGCGCGCCGGTCCATGCCTTCTACGGGCATCTCGGGGTTGAGCTGGAACGGATGCCATTCGATCACAAAGGGATGGTCCGGCACCTCGGCCAGCGCCTTGTCGAGGTGGGTCTTGCCGATATAGCACCAGGGGCAGATCGGATCCGAAAGAATGTCGAGCTTGACCGTGGGGAGTTGCGTCATGGGGCGGTTATCCTTCGAAATAGGCGGGCAGGGCGCGGCGCAGAAGTTTGCCGTTGGCGCCCGTGGGCAGGGCGTCCAGATGCACATAGGCACGCGGTTGCTTGTACCGGGCAAGCCGGGAGGAGGCAAAGTCCATAAGCGCCTCGGTCGCGATAACGTGAGTGCCTGTGTAAAAGGCGACGATAATATGGGTGTCTGCCTTAACCTCGACCGAGGCCACGCCCACCTGGGCAATATCCGGATGGGTGGCCAGGACCGTTTCCACCTCGATGGGAGACACCCGGAACCCGCCCGCGTTCATCATGTCATCGGCCCGGCCCAGATAGGTCACCTGGCCATCAACGGCCATGGCGCCTTGATCGCCGGTCAGGAACCACTCTCCCTGCATGCGGGCCTCGGTCTCTTCCGGCGCGTTCAGATAGCCCAGCATGAGGCCTGGATCGCTGCGGTGAACGGCAATGGTGCCTTCGGTACCCTGCGGCACCGGGCCATCGGGGCCAAGGATGGCGACCCGGCGCCCGGGCTGCGGCTGGCCCAGGGCATCGCCGCGCGCGGGATGGGCCGGGGAGGCGGAAATGAAGGTGGAGCATTCCGACATGCCATAGGCTTCATAGAGCGCGGTTTCGCTGTGCTGGCGCCACTGCTCGGATAGGTGCTGCGACAGTTTCTCTCCGGCGCATAGCCCATGACGCAGGCTTGGAATGCTCAGATCGCCACCTTGGCTGAGGATCTTTCGATAAACTCCTGGTGCAGCGGCGAAAATCGTCGCCTGATACTGGCGCAGCAAGGCTGGTATTGCAGTGGGGTCTGTCTCCGGCTCGGGGATCAGGGCGGTGGCGCCCATGGCCCAGGGATCCATCAGCCCGGTGCCAAGGGTGAAGGTCCAGTTGAAGGCGCCCGCATGCAGCAGCCGGTCGGTTTCGGTGAGGTCGTACCAGTCGCGGATCATCATTTGCCGCGCCCAGATCGCCCGGTGGGCATGGGCCACGGCGCGTGGCTTGCCACTGGTGCCGGAGGTATAGACCACGTAGGCCAGCCGCTCCGGGTCGCCCATCTGATAGTCACAGGGCGGCAGGCTGCGCATTGCCGTCAAATCCTCCAGGGGGATCTCCTTGCGGTGTTCGGTCGAGGCCACGGCGGGATCGCGCAACACGGCTGCAACATCCAGTTCCGCGACCATCTTGGCAATTTCCGGCGGTGTCAGCTGCGATGAGGTGGGAACGGGGATGATCCCGGCTGCGATGGCACCAAGATAGGCGATGGGAAAGTCGACCGTATTGCCAAGACGCATCAGCACGATATCGCCGGGCTGCAGGCCAGCCTCCAGCAGGCCGGTGCCGGTGCCCCGCACGGCGGCCTCCAGATCGGCGTAGCTCCAGATCTGGGACGCGGTTTGCCCAAGCACCTCCAGGGCGATCTTGCCGGGGTGATCGACGGCGGGGCGCAACACATGGGCGGCCAGGTTGAAGGGGGCGGGGCAGGGCGCAAAGGCGCCTTTGTCAAATATCGAGATCATAGGGCGTGGCTATAGCGGGACGTGGCGCGTTGCAAGCGGCAGTCCTGCGTCCTATAGAGGCGGAATGACAACCGGACGCGACCCCAAATCCCTGATTACCATCGCCCGTTCTGGCGGAGACAGCCCAGAGGCCGAACCCCTGGACCTGGGCGCCCGTGTGCGCGAACTACGCAAGGCCCGCGATTGGACGCTGGAACATGCGGCCAATCAGGCCGGGCTGGCGCGCTCGACCCTGTCCAAGATCGAAAACGGCCAGATGTCGCCCACCTATGAGGCGTTGAAAAAGCTGGCGGTGGGGTTGGAAATCTCGGTGCCGCAGCTGTTCACGCCGCCGCAGCGCGAGCAGGTCAACGGCCGCATGACCGTGACCAAATCCGGCGAAGGCTCCGCCCAGGCGACGGCCACCTATGAACACGAATTGCTGGCCGAGGGGCTGACCCGCAAGCAGATGCTACCCTATCGCGCCCGTGTACGTGCCCGCTCGATGGAAGAATTCGACGGCTGGGTTCGCCATGATGGCGAGGAATTCCTCTATGTGCTGACCGGTGTCATCATGCTGTATACGGAGTTCTACGAACCGGTGGAAATGCGCCGGGGAGACAGCGCCTATTATGACGCCGCCATGGGGCATAATGTGATCTCGGTCAGCCCCGAGGACGCCACCATCCTATGGGTAACCTCTCTGGTCTAAGTTATTATAAGGGAGCATTTTCCACAACATCGACAGCCGTGATCCGGCGGTCAGATGTTGTCGAGTTCCAGTTCCAGCTCTTCGTGCAGGCTTTCCCAGAACAGGAAATCATCGGCCTCTTCGCGGGCCTCGGTCAGGGTCAGGTGATGGGATTGCGCCAGATAGGCGATGAAGCCGTCCTTGTCCCGCACCGGGCAGGGCGCCAGGCGACGCTGCAGATAGGGAAACCGCTGTTTTGCGCGGGGAAAGCGGACAGCCCAGCTGGCAGAGGCGAACAGCTCCGACATGTGTCTCTCCCACGTGAACAAACACCCAATTACCGCCCCATGGTAGCAAATGTGGAAAAAAAGAAAACATTTCTGTTAGAGACGTCAATTCCCGGGCGCCTTCACGCGCAATGATGCCACTCAGGCTCAGGAGCCATTTCCGGTGGAGTCTGGGCGCTACTTGTTGGGCTGGTACCACCAGACGTCCGGGAAAAACTCGGTACGGTCGCCGTAGATCGGCAGGGTTTCAGGGTGGTGAAGCTCGGAGAGATGCGCGATGCGGCCCTTGTCATATTGCCAGATCGGGATCACGTAGCGGCCAGCCGTCAGGATCCGGTCAAGGGCACGCACGGCGGCGGTGAACGCCTCTGTGGTTTCTGCCGACAGCATGTGGTCGATCATCGCGTCGACCGCCGGGCTGTCGATGCCCATCAGGTTGCGGCTGCCCGGCTGGTCAACGCCAGCGCGGCCCCAATACAGACGCTGTTCGTTTCCGGGGCTCAGGGACAGGTCACGGCGCAGGCGCGTAAGATCAAAATCGAATTCGGATTGGCGTGCCACATATTGTGCATTATCAACAAGTTCCGGCGAAAGTGTGATCCCAAGCCGCTCCAGGGCGCGGGCATAGATCTCCACCACAGTCTTCATTTCCGCATCGCCCTGGCGCAGCAGCACCGACAGCACCAGAGGCTCACCATCCTGGTTTTTCAGGACACCTTCGCGGACCTCCCATCCGGCCTCTGCCAGCAGCTTTACGGCGCGCCGCAGATTCTTGCGGTTGCGGCTGGTGCCGTCGCTTTGAGGCAGCTCATATCCCTCGAGGGTGCCGGGCAAGAGCTGATCGGCAAAGGGGGCAAGCAGATCCCGCACCTGCCCCGTGGCTGGCCCGGGACCCAGGCCCAGGTCGGAGTTGGAGAAATAGGAGGTGATCCGGGGCTGCACGCCGCCGGTGACGGTGCCATTGATATATTCGAAGTTGAAGGCCAGGAGCAGCGCCTCGCGCACGCGCCAGTCATCCAGCGGCGCCCGGCGGGTGTTCATGGCCAGACCGGTCATGCCCGATGGGCGTTGATGGGGGATCTCGGTTTTGGTGATATCCCCGCGCGTTACGGCGGGAAAGTCATAGGCGTTGGCCCATTTGTCCGGGTTGAACTCGCGATAGGCGCTCAGCTCCCCGGCCTTGAAGGCCTCGAACAGGACGGTTTCATCGCCAAAGAAATCGATCCGCAGCTCGTCGAAATTCCGGGTGCCGCGCCGAAGCGGCAGATCGCGGCCCCAGTAATCGGGATTGCGGGTCAGGGTGACATGGCGCCCGGCCTCGAAATCGCTCACCACATAGGCGCCCGTGCCGATGGGGGCTTCGCTCAGGCCCGATGCGGCAAAGTCCTTCCCCTGCCACTGCGCTTTCTTCAGGATGGGTCTCAGCCCCGCGATCAGCGCCAACTCGCGGTCGGCGACATTGAAGCTGAGGCGCAGGCTGCGCGGGCCGGTTTGCTCGATTGTGTTAACCTTTGACCAGAAACCGCGATACCTCAGGTGGCCCTCGGTGCCCAGGGTCTGATAGGACCAGATCACATCCTCGACCGTGACCGGGCTGCCATCCGAAAACCGGGCCTCGGGGCGCAGGGTGAATTCCACCCAAGAGCGATCGTCAGGAACTACAACTGATTCGGCCAGTAACCCATACAAGGTAAAGGGTTCATCCCAGGAGCGGCCCATCAGGCTTTCATAGGCCCAGGACCGAAGCTGCCAGGGCGGCGTGCCTTTCTGCGCAAAGGGGTTCAGGGTATCGAAGCCGCCGGTATTGCCGACCACTAACCGCCCGCCTTTGGGCGCATCTTGGTTAACGTAAGGGAGCGCTGAAAACCCCGGATCCAGGGCAGGTTTTCCATACATTGCAATGGCATGGGATGATTCTGCAGATGCAGATACCGCCCCGAGTGACAGGGCGATTCCAAATGTGAGGGCGCGAACGGCAGGGAAATAATCAGAACTCACTTTGGCAACAATCCCATTCTACCCTTATTTTGCTGAGGCTTAACGCTAAAGCCTCATCTTCCTCATTTCAAACTTTTAGCTTGGAGGGAAGCCAGAAATTGCGTATAAGAGAGTTACTGCTCGATAGGTTTCTTGCCTGTATGAAACCTGCCTCAATAACTTAACGCCCGCCTTGTGCGGGCGTTTTTTTCTGGGTTTTTCCCGGGATTGCGGCTGGCGGAAAATCCCTCTCATAGAGTTGTGAACTCTCAGGTGCAACTCAGTAGTCCTACGCGTTTTCTTCCGGATGCCCGCATGGCAAAATGGCGCGCAAACACACTCTGTTCGAAGGACTATCTAGCATGACACTAAAGGGTAAGACGGCTGTTGTGACCGGATCCAATTCCGGCATTGGCCTTGGCGTTGCACGCGAACTGGCCAAGGCCGGTGCGGATGTGGTTCTGAACTCCTTTACGGATCGGGATGAGGATCATGCGCTAGCGGCTCAGATCTCCGACGAGTTTTCCGTCTCGGCGCGATATATCAAGGCCGACATGTCCAAAGGCACCGACTGCCGCGCCCTGATCGAGCAGGCGGGTAGCTGCGATATCCTGGTCAATAACGCCGGGATCCAGCATGTCGCCCCGATCGACCAGTTCCCGCTGGACAAATGGGACGCGATCATCGCGATCAATCTTAGTTCCGCCTTCCACACAACCGCAGCGGCGCTGCCGCTGATGCGCGCCGCCGGATGGGGCCGGGTGGTCAATATCGCCTCGGCCCATGGCCTGACCGCCTCGCCCTATAAATCGGCCTATGTGGCGGCGAAACACGGTATTGTCGGCATGACCAAGACGGTGGCGCTGGAAACCGCGGAAGAGCCGATCACCGCCAATGCGATCTGCCCCGGCTATGTGCTGACCCCGCTGGTGGAGGCACAGATCCCCGACACCATGGAGAAATACAACATGGGTCGCGAAGAGGTGATCAAGAAAGTGATGCTGGAGCGCCAGCCCTCGCGCGAGTTTGCCACTGTCGAACAACTGGGGGGCACCGCGGTGTTCCTGTGCTCCGATGCGGCGGCACAGATCACCGGAACCACCATCAGCGTGGATGGCGGCTGGACTGCGCTCTGACAGATAGCTTCCGACAGATCAACAAAGGCGGATCTTACTCAGGTCCGCCTTTCGTTTTATCGCTTGGACCTTGAGGCCTGTTACCCGGCCTGCTTGTCTGCTGGCGGCTGGCTCGGATCCTTGGGGTTTGGGTAGACCAGCCCGGCCGAGATCACCAGCTTGGCGGCGTCCTCCACCGACATGTCCAGCATGGTCACATCCTCTTCCGGCACGAACAGCAGAAAGCCCGAGGTCGGGTTGGGGGTGGTCGGGATGAAGACGCTCATCAGCCCGCCGGAGGTCTGTGCCCGCTTGGCGATTTCACCCTTCGCCTTGGTGGAGACGAATCCGATCGCCCAAATGCCGCGGCGCGGGTATTCGATCAGGCAAGCCTGGTCAAAGCTGCTTTCGGCCTGGGCGAATACGGTTTCCGAGATCTGCTTGATGCCGGAATAGATCGACCGGACCACAGGCATCCGGTTGACCAGGTTCTCGGCAAACCCGATCAGCGACCGCCCGATAATCCCCTTGGCGATCCAGCCGACCGCGATGGTGAACAGCAAAAAGAAGATCAGCCCGACGCCGCGCAGGTTGATCCCGATATATTGCTCGGGACGCAGGTTGTGGGGCACCAGCGGCAGAACCACGCCATCGATCCAGCCCATAACGGTCCAGAGCAGCCAGAGCGTCAGCCCCACCGGGGCGATCACCACGATACCGGTCAGAAAAGACGAGCGCAGCCGCGCAAATAGCCCGGGTTTGCGTTGGGGTTCGTGGTCAAAGGGCGTGGTCATTTTTGTTTTCTTGGCGCAGTCGCAGGGAAGGTTGCCGGGAACCTAGGCACTGTTGTCCGGCAGAGCAATGGGCTTGCTTGGCAAAACCGGGATCAGGGCGCAATTGCGTTCAATTCCTGTGCGATCTTTGCCGCAAGGCGGGCATTGTTGCGGACCAATGCGATATTGGCGACCAGCGACCGTCCTTCGGTCAGTTCAAATATCCGCTGCAACAGGAAGGGGGTCACGGCCTTGCCGGAAATGCCTTCTGCATCGGCCTCTGCCTGGGCCTGCGCGATCACGGGGGTCAGCTCCTCTGCCGGGATCTCTGCCTCGGTCGGGATGGGGTTCGCGATCAGCTGTCCGCCCGGCAGCTCCATCGCCCTGCGCAGGGCATGGGCGCGCGCGATATCGCGGGCGCTGTCCATGCGCAGCGGTGCCGCGAGATCGGACTGCGAGGACCAGAAGGCGGGAAAGGCATCCTGACCGTAGGCAATCACCGGAACCCCTTGTGTTTCCAGAACTTCCAGGGTTTTGGGGATGTCCAGGATCGCCTTTGCACCGGCCGCCACAACGGTGACCGGGGTCTGTGCCAGTTCCAGCAGATCGGCGGAGATATCAAAGCTGGTCTCGGCTCCCCTGTGAACACCGCCAATGCCGCCGGTGGCAAACACCTCGATCCCTGCAAGCCGCGCCGCGATCATCGTGGCCGCCACGGTTGTTGCACCGGTGCCGCCGGTGGCGATACAGGCCGCCATATCGGCGCGCGAAACCTTTGCAACCCCGCTTGCCTGTCCCAGCTCCTGCAGCTCATCCTGCTCTAGCCCCACATGCAGAGTCCCATTGAGGATCGCCATGGTGGCCGGGACAGCCCCCGCATCGCGGATCTCCTGTTCGACCTCACCTGCGGTATCGACGTTCTGCGGGTAGGGCATGCCATGGGTGATGATGGTGCTTTCGAGCGCCACCAGCGGCTTGCCCTCTGCCTTGGCTTCAGCAACTTCGGTGGAATAGCGAATGGGGATCACAGCGGGGGTTCTCCTGAAACGTAGCTGGCAGCCGCTGCCAGGGCAGAGGCAAGGGCCGTATCGGCCGCCTCGCCGCGGGCCTCGGCGGCGATATGGGCGGCCATGAAGGTATCGCCCGCACCGGTGATGCGCGCGACACGGACCTTTGGGGGCTCAAGCGTGTGAACTTGGTCTTTGTCTGCCTTGGTTGCAGCGCTGCTGCCATCGGTCACCAGCACCCGCGCGGCGCCGCGATCCAGCAGGGCCCGCGCGGCACTCTCGCTATCGGTGAAGCGGTCCTGGCACAGGAGACCGGCCTCCTCGAGGTTGACATACAGTGTGCCCCGGCCATGCACCAGAAACGGACGCAACCGCTCTGCCTTGCCGGGAGAGGCCGGAGCCACCCGCAGATCGGCGGCGGCAAAGGCCGGGCTGATGGCAATCTCATCCAGCAGCGACAGGGTCAGGTTGCCATCCAGCGCAATGGGCCCGCCATAGGGCGCGACCTCTGACCCCAGGGTGCCATCAAACAGTGGGTTCAGGATCTTGGCGCCTGCCGCCTCCAGCGAGTGGGCATCGGCAATGGCGGCGATCAACCCGTTGGCGCCTTCGACCGCCATATAGCGATCGGTGGGCAGGTCCGCCGAGCGATAGAGGTAACCGGTTTCAAGGCCCAGGTGGCCACAGGCCGCAATCAGTTCGGCGCCTTCGGCGTCTTGCCCAACCGCGCTCAGCAGCACCGGCTTCATCCCAAAGCGCGCCAGGGTCATGGCGATATTCATCGCAACACCGCCGGGCAACCGGGTGATCCGCCCCGGCCTATCGGCGCCATGGGGCATCTCTGCGGGGCACCGGCCGATGATGTCCCAGAGAACCGACCCGATACAGAGCACCTGCGCCGGGTCTTGCTGCAGGGGCTGTGAAGAAGAATGTGACGTCATTCCTTCGTCTTGCCGCCTTTTGCCGCCCCTCGCAAGCGGTATCACGCGCCATTTACCAAAGAGGACAAACCTCTGTCGGTTGGGCTCTTAGCCCATCGCCTTGAGAAAGGATTGGAGGGTTGCGGCGGGATCGTCGCTGCGCCAGATCTCGTCACCGATGCCAAAGAAATCGGTGAAGGGGGCGAAGCGGGTGATCAGCTCTTCGGTCAGGCCGCCCTCGGCCACCACCGGCACCTCGATCATCTCGGACCACCACTGGAACAGGTCCAGCTCGGGCTGGGCGCCATCGCCCAGGCCGGAGGTGCCCACCGGGCCAAAGCTGACGTAATCGGCGCCGGCCTCACCGGCCGACATGCCGTCATGGCGCGAGGCACCGCAGAAACTGCCGACGATGGCGTCTGCGCCAAGTGCCTTGCGGGCGCTGCGCACCGATTTCGAGGCATCGCTCAGATGTACACCGTCCAGACCCAAGCGTTCGGCCAGGATCTGATGATCCGAGATCACGATGGCCACGTCGCGGGCATGGCAGACCTCGCGCAGGGCATCCCCGGCACGGCTGAGCGTATCTTCATCACGGCTGGCCATATCGAGGCGCACACAGGCGATCTCGACGCTGTCGAGCACTTTTGCCAATTGATCGGGGAACCGGCCCAGCTCAAAACTTGGCGGCGAAATCAGATAGATCTGAGGTGTTTCTACTGTATCCGCGGCGGTATCCATGACGGGGCGCTCCTGTTCTTTCATGGCAGGTGTTTAACGCATCTTACGCCGGACGCAAGGATCCGGCATGCAGGCGGCGCTTTCATTGCCGCCCTGGCAAGCCTTGCCGTTCCCGCGCCCTGCCATTAGAGCAGGGAAAATCGCCTAAAATTGCCCCAGCGGCGCAACGGAGAAAGACATGCCCAGCGAGACCCCTCAGCCCGCCTTTGTTCTGGTCCGCCCGCAGATGGGGGAAAACATCGGTGCCGCCGCCCGCGCCATGTGGAACTTCGGCCTGGACCGGATGCGGATCGTGGCGCCGCGCGATGGCTGGCCGAACCCGAAATCGGTGGCCATGGCCTCGGGCGCGGGCAGGCTGCTGGACGAGGCGCAGCTGGCGCCTGATGTGCCCGGCGCGCTGGAGGATTGCTCCTTTGTCTTTGCCACCACGGCGCGGCCGCGTGAGCTCACCAAACCCGTCTACAGCCCTGAAGCGGCGATGAAATTGGCGCTGGAGAAGATCCGGAGCGGCGAAAAGGTGGCGGTGATGTTCGGCCCCGAACGGGCGGGCCTTGAGAATGACGATATCGCCAAGGCCAATGCCATCATCACGGTGCCGGTAAACCCCGAGTTCCCCTCGCTGAACCTTGGGCAATGCGTGCTATTGACCGCTTATGAATGGCGCCGTCAGGCCGATGAGATCCAGCATGAAAACTTTGAAATCGGCAAATCCGACTGGGCCACGGGTGTCGAAGTCGAGGCGCTGGTGAAACACTATGAAGAGCGCCTGGATGAGGCCGGCTATTTCTTCCCGCCGGAAAAGGCACCGGGCATGAAGGTTGTGTTCCGCAACCTCTTTAGCCGCATGCGCCTGACCCGGGCCGATGTGCAGATGCTGCACGGGATCATGCGGCAGATGGTCCGCTGGAAGAAAAATGGCGAATGACCCCTGACCGGGGCCTTGCGATGATCTATATCTCGCGCGCAAGCGAGACCCGCAATCAAGAGAGACGAGCATGAGCAGCAAGCGCAATATCTTCGAAGAGGTGAGTGAAGCGCAGCCGGTACAACAGGCCGCGCAGCCGGGTGCAATCGACCGGGGCAGGGGCGGTACACGCCGGGCGATCCGGCTCTGGCTGATGCTGCTCTTTGTGCTTGTGATGGCGATGATTGCCGTGGGCGGGCTGACCCGGCTTACGGATTCCGGCCTGTCGATCACCGAATGGCGCCCGGTGACCGGTGCCATTCCGCCGCTAAGCGAGGCCGACTGGCAGGCGGAATTCGAGAAATACAAGCAGATTGACCAGTGGCGGCTGCACAACCAGTGGATGGATCTCTCTGATTTCAAACAGATCTACTGGTGGGAATGGGGGCATCGCCAACTGGGCCGGGTGATCGGCTTGGTCTGGGCAATCGGTTTCTTCGGCTTCCTTCTGGCACGCAAGATCCCCACGGGCTGGACCGGGCGCCTGATCCTGCCCGGCGCCCTTGGCGGTGTTCAGGGCGCGATTGGCTGGTGGATGGTGGCCTCGGGCGTGACCCAGGGCGAGGGCGTGACGACGGTTGCCTCTTATCGGCTGGCCACCCACCTGGGGCTGGCATTTGTGATCCTGGGCTATATCGCCTGGTATGCCTTCCTGCTGGCGCGGGAAGAGCGCGAGCTGATGCAGGCCCGCCGCGCCAAGGAAGCCAAGCTTTTTGGTCTCTCGACCGGGCTGTTGCATTTTGCAGGGCTGCAAATCCTGCTCGGCGCGCTGGTGGCAGGCATCGATGCCGGCCGCTCTTACACCGACTGGCCCTTGATGGGCGGGCAGGTGATCCCGCCGAACCCGTTGATGATTGAACCAATCTGGAAGAACTTCTTTGAAAACCCGGGCCTTGTACAGTTTATCCACCGGATCTGCGGCTATCTCCTGTTTGCCTTTGGCGTGGTTGTCTGGCTGCGGGGCCGCAAGAGCGCCCATGGCCACACCCGGTTTGCCTTCAATGCGGTCTTTGCAGCCCTGTCGGTGCAGATCCTTCTGGGCATCGTTACCGTGATCTACGCCGCCCCCTGGCAGGCGGCGATCCTGCACCAGGTCATGGCTGTGATCCTCTGGGTGTTGATCCTGCGGGCGCGCTTCCTGGCGGCCTATCCCATTGCAACCTCGATCAAGGACGTTTGAGCCCATGACCGCATTCGATCAATTGATGGCCTATGAGCGCGACACCCAGGCGCTGGGGCAGATTTCCGGCCGCCTGGGCTGGGATCAGGAAACCGTGATGCCGCGCGGCGCCACCAGCCAGCGCGGTGCCGAGATGGCCGCGCTTGAGGCGGTTCTGCACGCCCGCCGCAGTGCGCCCGAAGTCGGAGCCTGGCTGGAGGCCGCCGAAGCCCCGGACGAGGTCGGTGCAGCGCACCTGCGGGAAATCCGCCGCAGCTATGAGCGCGCCGTGAAGGTTCCGGCCGATCTGGCCAAGAAACTGGCGCAGGTCACCTCTGAAGCGCAAGGAAAATGGGCACAGGCCCGCGCCGATGAAGACGTCGCCGCCTTTGTTCCGGTCCTGGAAGAGGTCGTTGCCCTGAAGCGGCAAGAGGGCCAGGCGCTGGCAGCCGGGGGGGATCTCTATGACGCGCTGGTCGCCGATTACGAGCATGGAACGACTGCGGCCGAGATTGCCGCGATCTTTGAAGCGATGCGCCCGGCGCTGGTTGATCTGCGCGCCCGCGTTCTCGACCGTCCGGCGCCCAAGGGGTTGGACGGCAGCTTTGACGAATCCAAGCAGATGAAACTGGCCCGCAAACTGGCGCGTGCCTTTGGCTATGACATGGCGCATGGTCGCGTGGACAAGGCGGTGCACCCGTTCAGCTCTGGCTCGGGGTTGGACGTGCGGATCACCACGCGTACCAGCGAAAGCGACCCCTTCAACTGCTTCTACTCCACCATCCATGAGGTCGGCCACGCCGCCTATGAGCAGAACATCAGCCGCGATTACCTGCTGACGCCGCTGGGCCGGGGCGTGTCGATGGGGGTGCATGAAAGCCAAAGCCGGATCTATGAGAACCAGCTGGGCCGCAGCCGTGCCTTCACCGGCTGGCTGTTCGAGCAGATGAAAGACAGCTTTGGTGATTTCGGGATTGCCGATGCCGATGCCTTCTACGCGGCGGTGAACAAGGTTCACAACGGATACATCCGGACCGAAGCGGACGAGCTGCAATATAACCTGCACGTGATGCTGCGTTTCGATCTGGAACGGGCATTGATGCAAGGCGATCTGGAGGTCTCTGACCTGGAGGCGGCCTGGAATGATCGTTTCAAGGCGGACTTCGGCTATGCGGTGGACAAGCCCTCCAACGGCTGTCTGCAGGACGTGCATTGGTCTGTGGGCCTGTTTGGCTATTTCCCGACTTATTCCCTGGGCAATGTCTATGCCGGCTGCCTGCACGAAGCGCTGCGTCGGGATGTGCCGGATCTGGATGACCAGCTTGCCCGGGGTGACACCTCGACAGCTACCGGATGGCTGGGCGAAAACCTGCAACAGCACGGCGGTTTGCGCAGCCCGCGCGACACGATTGCACAGGCCGCCGGCATGGCTCCGGATCATGCGCCTCTTTTGGCCTATCTGGACCGGAAGTTCGCTGACCTCTACGACCTGTAACAGAAAAGGCCGGGCGTACTGCCCGGCCTTGTTCCTGTTCCGATTTCGATCCGCTCAGATCAGCGCCATGCGTTCGGCGCGTTCCGGATCGGGGAAGGGGCGGTACAGCCCGAAATCCGAATGGGCCACCAGCGCCGAGACGTTGGCATATAGCTTCTCGATCTCTTCGTCCTTTTCGCCAAGCACGCGAAAGGCTTGATCCAGCTGGGTCATATTCTCGAATTCGATCTCCAGCAGGAAATCGCGGCAGGAGTCGCTGGCAAGGTTCAGCTTGCGGCGCAGCAGGCGCCAGCCTTTGATCACCTTGCGCTCCTTCAGATAGGACATCCACTGGTCCACCGCGCTGGAAAACGCCAGGGCCTTGGCTTCGTGCTGCAGGTCGATATAGCAATGATAAAGGTTCATCGGGCGCTCCCTCCCGTAAAGACAATCGTTTGCGCAGGAGCTTAGGGGAAATTGTTTAGTCTTTGGTAAAGAGAAATGCCGCCCCGGTTTGGGACGGCATTTCCTGAGTTTCGTTCACCGAGCAGAGCCAGATCAGCCTTCGCTGGCCTCGCCCTCTTCCTCGTCGCCGCTGTCGGCAATCCAGGCGACCGAGACGACCTCTTCGCCCTTGCCGGTGTTGAAGACGCGCACGCCACCTGCCGAGCGGGAGCGGAAGGAAATGCCTTCGACTGGCACCCGGATCGACTGCCCCTTGGAGGTCGCCAGCATGATCTGATCTTCCAGTTCAACCGGGAAGGAGGCCACCAGTTCACCGCCGCGCATGCCCTTGTCCATGGCGGTGACACCCATGCCACCGCGCCCACGTACCGGGTAATCATGGCTGGAGCTGAGCTTGCCCTGGCCGCCCTTGGTGATGGTCAGGATCAGGTTCTCGGAGGCCGACATCTCGGCATAAAGCTCGGTCGAGAAGTTGGGATCCGCCACCACATCCTCATCCGAAGTCTCGGCATCATCGGCAATCCCGGCCATGGCGCGGCGCATCTTGAGATAGGCAGTGCGCTGCTCCGGCGTGTATTTCGAATGGCGGATCACCGACATCGAGACGACCTCGTCGCCCTCGTTCAGCTTGATGCCGCGCACGCCCACCGAATTGCGGCTGTTGAAGACGCGCACCTCGGTCGACGGGAAGCGGATCGCGCGGCCGGTGTTGGTGACCAGCATGATATCGTCATCCTCGGAGCAGATCCGCGCATTGATCAGCTTGGTGTCGGCGTTGTCATCCTCGAACTTCATGGCGATCTTGCCGTTGCGCATCACATTCGTGAAGTCCGAAAGACGGTTACGACGCACAGTTCCAGCAGAGGTTGCGAACATGATCTGCAGGTCGGCCCATTCATCCTCGTCCCGGTCCACCGGCATGATGGCGGCAATCGAGACGCCAGTGGGGATCGGCAGGATATTGACGATCGCCTTGCCCTTGGAGGTACGTCCCCCTTGCGGCAGGCGCCAGGTCTTCAGCTTGTACACCATGCCATCGGTGGTGAAGAACAAGAGCTGCGTATGGGTATTGGCCACAAAGAGGGTGGTGACCACATCCTCTTCCTTGGTTTGCATGCCCGAGAGCCCCTTGCCACCGCGTTTCTGGGCGCGGAAATCGGCCAGCGGCGTGCGCTTGATGTAGCCGCCCGAGGTCACGGTCACCACCATGTCCTCGCGTTCGATCAGATCCTCGTCATCCATGTCTCCGGACCAATCGACAATCTCGGTCCGGCGCGGCACGGCGAAATTATCGCGGACCTCGCGCAGCTCATCGGCGATGATCCCCATGATACGTTCACGAGAACCAAGAATTTCGAGGTATTCCTTGATCTTGGCAGCCAGATCTTCAAGTTCGTCGGTGACTTCCTTGACGCCGATCTGGGTCAGGCGTTGAAGGCGCAGTTCAAGGATAGCGCGGGCCTGGGTTTCCGACAGGTTGTAGGTGCCGTCCTCGTTCATCGTGTGGGTCGGATCGTCGATCAGGCGGATGTAATCGGCGATGTCCATCGCGGGCCAGCGCCGGGTCATCAGCTTTTCGCGGGCCTCTGCCGCATCTGCTGACGAGCGGATGGTGGCAACGATTTCATCCACGTTGGACACGGCAACCGCCAGACCGCAGAGGATATGGCTGCGCTCGCGCGCCTTGCGCAAAAGGTAGGCGGTACGGCGCGCCACCACATCTTCGCGGAAGTCGATGAAGGAGGTCAGGAACCGGCGCAGGGTCAGCTGTTCGGGGCGGCCGCCATTCAGCGCCAGCATGTTGCAGCCAAAATGCGTCTGCATCGGCGTGAAGCGATACAGCTGGTTCAGCACCACCTCGGCGGTGGCGTCGCGCTTCAGCTCGACAACGACACGCACCCCGTTACGGTCCGATTCATCCTGCACATGGGCCACGCCTTCGATCTTCTTGTCGCGTACCTGTTCGGCGATCTTCTCGATCATCGAGGCCTTGTTCACCTGATAGGGAATCTCATCCACGACAATGGCATAGCGGTCTTTCCTGATCTCCTCCACGCGGGTCTTGGCGCGGATGATGACGCTGCCGCGCCCCTCCAGATAGGCCTTGCGCGCGCCAGAGCGGCCCAGCATCACACCGCCGGTGGGAAAGTCCGGCCCCGGCACATAGTCGATCAGCTGTTCGCTGGTGAGATCCGGTTCCTCGATCAGCGCGAGCGTCGCATCGATCACTTCGCCCAAGTTATGCGGCGGGATATTGGTCGCCATGCCCACGGCGATACCGCCGGCGCCATTGACCAGCATGTTCGGGAACCGGGCTGGCAGCACCGTCGGTTCCTGGTCCTTGCCATCGTAGTTGTCCTGGAAATCGACGGTTTCCTTGTCGATATCTGAGAGCATGAAGGCGGCCGGCTTGTCCATGCGCACCTCGGTGTAGCGCATGGCAGCGGGGTTATCGCCATCCATGGAGCCGAAGTTGCCCTGGCCATCGAGCAGCGGCAGAGACATGGAGAAATCCTGTGCCATGCGCACAAGAGCGTCATAGATCGCGCTGTCCCCATGGGGGTGGTATTTACCCATGACATCGCCCACCGGACGGGCCGACTTGCGATAGGCCTTTTCGTGAGTATTTCCAGTCTCGTGCATCGCGTAGAGGATGCGCCGATGGACCGGTTTCAGACCGTCGCGCAGGTCCGGAATGGCCCGGCTGACGATGACCGACATGGCATAGTCCAGATAGGAGGTGCGCATCTCGGATTCGATGGATACCGTCGGGCCATCGTAGGCTGGCTTTGACGGTGGGGTTTCATCCATATTTTCAGGAGTTTCCGGCGTATCGCTCACGTTTGCTGCCCGTTCTGTGGTAGGGGTCTGTCTTGTGTCAGGACACCCTATCAGACACCCCATGTGGGGCGCAAGCAAGGTGAGCCCGCGCCATGCCGCTGCCTCCGCCTTTGGGGACTGTTAACCTTTGTCGGCCTAGGATTCCTGTTGGGGGGCTTCACAAAGGAGGCCACAGATGGAGACGCGTGAAACCGAACTCATGCTCAAGGGCTACGGGCTCACCACCGCGGAATTCTGCTATCACATGCCAGACCATCCGCATGTTCTGAACACCTTTATCTGGCAGGACTACGATCTGGCACCCGACCATGATCGCATGTTCAAATTCATCGAATTCTGGCACCGGGAAATAGACGGACCGCTGCATTCGGTCCGCTTTACCCATCGCAAGATGATCAGCGCGGGGGAATGGCGCCATGTGACCGGTGAATTTCGCATTCACTGAAGGGGGTTAAGCCGAACAGCTTGCCCCGCCAAGGACGCAGAACTTGGCGCAATGAGGGTGGTTCAGGGCCACCGGGCGCTCGGCTGCAGCCAATGTCGCACCCAGTTCGAACTCGGGCGCATAGGGCAACAGGGTGCAGGCCAGAACCACGGGCCCAGCGGCCCCTTTGCGCTTTACCACCATGCGCGAGGAGGCGCACATGACATCATCCGGGGATTTGTTCAGGATCCCCCAGCACGCGGTGGTGATTTCAGGCACTTCGACGCTTTCATCCATTTCCGGAAACAGCACAGTCTGACCGGGGTCTGCCGCATCCACCGCAAACCCATGCGCGGCAAAGAGATCGGCAAAACCGCTGCGCGCCTCGGCCTCGCTTTCGGCAAAGGTGATCCGGCCGGCAACCGCCATCTGAAACCCATTGTCGCGCAGCCAGCCCATGCCCTCCAGCGTCTTGGCGAAACTGCCCGCTCCGCGCTCTGCATCGTGAATCGGGCCAGTGTGGTGATCCAGCGACACGCGTAGGGTCATCTTGCCGGGAAAGGCCTGGTTCAGCCGCAACAGATCGCGCCGCACGGATTTGCGCATCATCGGGCGCATGGCGTTGGTGAGGATCAAGACCTCATAGCCGCGCAGAAGGGCAGCCTCGGTCATCGCGCACATATCAGGGTTCATGAAGGGCTCACCGCCGGTGAAGCCGATTTCCCGGATCGGCCAGCCTTGGGCCTCGATCTGGTCCAGATAGGGTTCCACCTCTTTGGTGCTCAGATAGACCAGCGCATCATTGCGGGGAGAGCTGAGGATATAGCAATTCGCACATTCAATGTTGCAAAGGGTACCGGTGTTGAACCACAGGGTTTCGGGTCGGCTCAACGCCACAGTGGCCCGGTCACTACCGTCGGCCGTCACCAGACTGTCTTGAAATTTGCCTAGATTGGCAGCGGGCTGAGGCAGATCTTTCACGTGAATGTCCTTATGGGCCGTTCCTTTCACCAAAGGCTAGCCTATACTGCCGCAAAAGTGAAAGCCGCCAGTGGTCATATTGACGTGGATGTGAAGATGAAATTCCCGCATGATCAGCCGCTTGGCACAGGAAATTGGAACAGGTCATGTCCCCTCGTGTGATTCCGGTCGACCCTTTCGATCTGGTGATCTTTGGCGGCACCGGCGATCTGGCCCAGCGGAAGATTCTCCCGGCTCTTTATCGCCGGTTCTGCGGCGGTCACTTCCCGGATGACGCCCGTATCATCGGTGCCGCCCGCAGTGACATGAGCGATGACGACTATCGCGCCTTCGTGGCCGAGGCGATCACCAGCACGCTGACCGACCATGGCCCGGATGCCAGTGCCATGCCCGACTTCCTGAGCCGCGTCAGCTATGTGTCGCTCGATGCAAATGAGGATCGCGGCTGGGAGTATCTGGCGGGGCAGATCAAGGCGCGGTCAGAAAAACCGATCCGGGTGTTCTACTTTTCCGTTGCACCCTCTCTGTTCGGCCCCCTGGCCGAGCGCCTGCAGGCCCACGGGCTGTCAGACGCGGAAAGCCGGATCGTGGTGGAAAAACCCTTTGGTCATGATCTGGCCTCGGCGCGGGCACTGAACGCGACGCTGGCGGGCTATTTCTCAGAAAACCAGATATTCCGGATCGATCATTACCTGGGCAAGGAGACGGTGCAGAACCTGATGGCGATCCGCTTCGGTAACATGTTGTTCGAACCGCTGTGGAACAGCCAATACGTGGATCACATCCAGATCACCGTCGCAGAAACCGTCGGCGTGGCCGGGCGTGAAGATTATTACGACCGCGCCGGTGCGATGCGGGACATGATGCAGAACCACCTGATGCAGCTTCTGTGCCTGATCGCCATGGAGCCGCCCGCCAAATTCGATCCGGACGCGGTGCGCGACGAAAAGCTGAAGGTGATCCGCGCGCTGGAGCCGCTGGAGCCACATCATATCGTGCGCGGTCAATACTCAAAGGCGCCAGGGGATGACAGGGCGGACACCAATTACCGGGAAACCGTTGGAAATCCGCGCTCTACCACCGAAAGTTACATCGCCTTCAAGGCCCATATCAGCAACTGGCGGTGGGCGGGCACCCCCTTTTACCTGCGCACCGGGAAACGGCTGGCCGCGCGGTCCTCGGTGATCAATGTGTTGTTCAAGGATGCGCCCCATTCGATTTTCGGAGAGTCCGCCGGACGCCATGCCAACCACCTGAAAATCCGCCTGCAACCCAATGAGGGCATCACCCTCAGCGTGACCATCAAGGAGCCTGGTCCCGGCGGCATGCGGTTGATCGATGTGCCGCTGGACATGAGCTTTGCCACCGCGCTTGGCGCCGACGGCCAGAACCCGCCCGATGCCTATGAGCGCCTGATCACCGATATGATCCGTGGCAACCAGACCCTGTTCATGCGCGGCGATGAGGTCACCGCCGCCTGGGCCTGGACGGATCCGATCATCGCGGGCTGGCAGGCGCGGGGTGACGTTCCCAAACCCTATGACACCGGCAGCACGGGCCCCGGCGACGCAGATCTGCTGATGCGCCGCGATCGACGTGAATGGAGAGGGATAAACCCATGAATATCATCGATTATCCCGATCAGGAAATTCTTGCCATCGATGTTGCAAAACGCATCGCCGAGGATCTTGAGACGCATCTTTTACATCACGACAGCGCCTCCCTGGCGGTGGCGGGCGGGACCACGCCGGGGCCGATTTTCGACGATCTCTGCGCCGCTGCTTTGGATTGGGACCGCGTGCATGTGATGGCCAGCGATGAACGCTGGGTGCCCTCTGACAGCGATCGTTCCAATGCGCGGCTGATCCGGAACCGTCTGCTGACCGGACCAGCCGCCGCGGCCCGGTTCCTGCCGTTCTATGTGCCGGGCCGTCCCCCGGAAGAGGTGTTGGCGGAGGTCGAGGCGCTGATCATCCCGGAACTCCCTCTCTCCGTTGTGCTTCTGGGCATGGGAGAGGACATGCACACCGCCTCGCTGTTTCCCGGTGTTGCCGGGTTAGAGGCGGCCCTTGCCCGGGATGCGACGCCCCTGGCGGTACTGCGCCCCGAAAGCCAGCCCGAGGCCCGCGTCAGCCTCACAGCAGAGGTTCTGAACGGGGCGCTCTGCAAGCATCTGGTGATCTTTGGCGCCGCCAAGAGAGAGGCGCTGGAGCGCGCCTTGTCGCTGCCGCCGGAAGAGGCGCCGATACAGGCTGTTCTCAGCGGTGCCGAGGTGCATTGGGCGCCCTGACAGGCGCGCTCAATCCCGGCTCAGGTCGTCTGCCCCGTCCAGATCCCGGAATTGCTGCAGCAGGCTGTCGGGGATTGGATAGCCCTGGCTGCCATCGGGTGTGCGCAGGACCATGACCGCCTCCAGCCGCGCGCGCAGGTCGCCGGAGTAGATCAGTTGTTCCATCACATAGGAGGTGCGCCGGAACGAGATCACCCGCGCCGTGGTGACATAGCTTTCGTCCTGGAGCATCTCTTTGACATAATGCACGTTTGCATTGCGCATAACTGTGCGTGGCTCCGGCATTCCTGCAAAGTGCGACAGGCAGAACTGCTCGAAATAGGTGACGCGTGTGGTTTCGAACCAGCCAAGATAGGCCTTGTTGTTCACATGGCGCAGCATGTCCAGCTCGGAAAACCGCACCCGATCCGCCACGGCAAGCGGGCAGGGGGCTGACAGCCCGGCTGCCAGTTGCTCTTCAGGGGGCAGCGGCGTGAGATATCTTAGGGTCATGCTGCCGGAGTAGCCATGCCCCGCGGCTATTTCAATATGAATTTCGGCAAGGTGACAATTCTACCCGGGGCGCGGCACGGCAGGCGGCGACTTTTCAAAGTTCAGTGGATGTCGGGGAGGCCTGGAGCGGGTGAAGGGAATCGAACCCTCGTCGTCAGCTTGGGAAGCTGCTGCTCTACCATTGAGCTACACCCGCGTGCAGTTGCTGGTTAGCATTGCCCCCCAAGCGCCGCAAGCCGATTTCGCGTGATATCGCGTGCGGGGCGGGGTGGAATTGCGGCGCGCGGGGCTCTGCCCTGGTGGAGCAGATGGAAACGGAGGCCGATGCAACTTTGTCATTGCAGCGCCTGTGCGCCGCAGGTATACCGCCGGGCAGACAGGCACCTGTAGCTCAGCTGGATAGAGCGCTGCCCTCCGAAGGCAGAGGCCAGAGGTTCGAATCCTCTCAGGTGCGCCATTTCCCACATATCCAAGCGCGTCAAAGATCCCGCCAAGGGCCTGACATTCCATGGGTTCGGCCCAAGGGTTCGGCCCAAGGGTTCGGCATGGCTGTGAAGCTGCGAGCGCTGGCAGGTGGTGCTGGAAACGATGCCCCGAAATCAAAAACGACGCCTGAAAAGGCGCCGTCTGCAAATGGAAGTCTGATTAAGGATTGGGGTGGAGCTGGGCTCAACCGTTCCAGTCGCGCACGACGCCACAATCCATGTGCACGAAGTTGGAGCGGTAGTATTTACCAACCCCGCCTGCACGGCAGGCCATGGCCGCCTTGGCCATCTGCGAAACGGAACGCGACGCCAGCCGCAGATCGGCAGCCTGGCCCCGCATATGCAGGGAATTCTTCGCTACACCGCGCGAGCGGCTGCGCAGCATGGCATTGGTCTTGGGGCTGCGATAGCCGGACAACAGCATATAGGGTTCACTGACATCCAGCAGGTTATGCGCGGCCGCCATGATATCGATGGTGCGCAGATCGATCTCTTTCACATCATCCGTCCGCCAGTCGCGCATGAAGTGGTTCACCTCGCGCACTGCGTCCTTGATGTACTTTCCCTCGATCCAATAGACCATGTCGATCCGCTCACCGGTCCGACCTGAATACATCCGAATGCGGCGGATATCGCCACCGCCCCGAAGGAATCCTGCTGCATTGGAGAAGGTTGGCGCCGCAGTGACGGCGGATGCCGCGAATGCGCCTAGAAGTGCCCGACGGGTAAGCCCCGCATTTTGTAGTTCTGCCATTTTTTAGTCGCCATCCCGAACGATTATTAGCCTGCCTATGCCCGATGTTACGGGCTGGCCGTGTTTTCCAACACGCGGGAGATATGCCACACGGGGAATCACGATCCAAGATTCGATTGGTCCAGTCTCATTTTGCATCGGTTTTTCGGCAATTTTTTGCGCAAAAGGGGACGTTGCTCTCTGTTTTCCCCGCCGAAACCCGTGCTTTGCTCTGGTCATGAGGCCTGGAAGCACCACAAATAGGGTCTCAGTTAATGGTTTACGAAATGTGAATAGACAGGCGCGGCGGGATTTTTTACCAGAATTTCACGTCGTGTAGGTCACCATGAGTATCCAGCGTTTATTGGGGGAATATTGAACAGATGAAAGCTGCTTTTTATCAGAACCTTCCGTCGGCCCTGCGCTCCAGCGTCCTGGCGCTGGCCCTGTGTGGCGCCGGTCTGGCCCTGACCCCCACCCCTGCCACCGCAAAGGTGACAGCCTTCAAACAGGCGGTTGCCGCCCATGCCTCGGCCAATGACGCGGTTGCGCAGTTCTACCGTGAAAACGGCTATGAGCCGATCTGGACCGGCAGCGATCAGGCCTCCCAGCTGCGCCGCGCCGCCTTGTTGCGCGCCTTGGAGGAGGCCTCGGCCCACGGGTTGCCGGACCGTTCGTCGCTGGCGACCGGGCTGATTGAGCAGATGCGCAATGCCCGCACCGTACGCGATCTGGGCGAGGTCGAGGCGGCCCTGAGCCGCGCCTTTGTCGAGTATGCGACGGATCTGCAGACCGGCCTTCTGAACCCGCAGTCGATCGACGACGGGATCGTGCGCAAGAAGCATCAGACCGACGCGGTGGACTATCTGACAGGCATCCGTGACACCCAGCCGATGGCCTATATGCGGGCATTGGTTCCGGCATCATCCCAATATCGCGCCCTGATGCGCGAGAAGCTGCGTCTTGAACAGCTGGTGGCCAGCGGTGGTTGGGGCGAAACCGTGCCAAGCGCCAAGCTGGAACCCGGTGACAGCGGCCCCAGAGTGGTCGCCCTGCGCAATCGCCTAATGACCATGGGCTATCTAGAGCGCAGCGCCACGGCAGACTACGACACCTCGATCCAGCAAGCGGTTCAGCGCTTCCAATCCGATCACGGGCTGGAAGCCGATGGCGTGGCCGGCAAGGGCACCATCGCCGAGATCAACGTCCCTGCGTCTGCGCGGCTTAAGTCGGTGATCGTGGCGATGGAGCGGGAACGCTGGCTCACACCTGAGCGGGGCGATCGCCATATCCTTGTGAACCAGACCGATTTCACCGCCAAGATCATCGATCGCGGCGATGTCACGTTTGAAACCCGTTCGGTCATCGGCAAGAACCAGCACGACCGCAGATCGCCTGAGTTCTCCGATATTATGGAACATATGGTCATCAATCCCAGCTGGCACGTGCCGCGTTCGATCATCACCAAGGAATATCTGCCGAAACTGAAGAACAATCCGAATGCGGTCAGCCACATCCAGATCACCGACAGCCGGGGCCGGGTGGTGGATCGCAGCGCGGCGGATTTCACGCAATATACCGCGCGCAGCTTTCCCTTTGCGATGCGGCAACCGCCAAGCAGCCGCAATGCCCTGGGCTTGGTGAAGTTCATGTTCCCCAACAAGCACAACATTTACCTGCACGACACGCCGCATAAGAACCTCTTCGCCCGTGAGGTGCGCGCCTACTCCCACGGCTGCATCCGTCTGGCGCAACCCTTCGAATTCGCCTATGCGCTACTGGCCCGTCAGACCGAGGACCCCAAGGCCTTCTTTCACCGCATCCTGAAGAGCGGCAAGGAAACCAAAGTGGATCTGGAGCAGAAGGTGCCTGTTCACATTATCTATCGGACCGCTTATGTCTCGGGCAAAGGACGGGCCGAATTCCGCCGCGACGTCTACGGACGTGACGCCAAGGTATGGGCCGCCCTGCAAGCGGCCGGTGTGGCCCTGCCGGGCGTGCAAGGCTAAACTCTGGGCCCGCCGCCAACTGTTGTGAGGAAGGGCCCTAAATGTACACGATCCGCCAGATTGCCGAGGCGCTTGGCGCGCAATGTGAGGGCGATCAGTCCCTCGTGATCGCCAGCACCAAGGAGCCGCAGGATGCAGGCCCGCAGGATCTGGCGTTGGCGACGGCCCCGAAATACGCCGAAAACCTCTCTCAGGGGACGGCTGAGGCCGCTTTGCTGTGGGAGGGTGCGGATTGGCGCGCCATGGGACTGAAGGCGGCGATCTTTGCCACCCGGCCGCGCATGGCCATGGCGGGGCTGACCAGCATGATGGATCTGGGGCAGGGCTTCCCATCAGGTATCCACCCCTCGGCGGTCATCGATCCAAGTGCAGAGCTGGGAGAGGGCGTCAGCGTTGGACCCCTGGCGGTGATCGGTCCGCGGGCGCAGATCGGGGCGGGATCGGTGATCGGTCCGCACTGCTACATCGGCGCCGATGTGGTGATCGGTGGCGCAGCGCAGCTGCGTGAGATGGTCTCGATCGGGGCACGGGTGACCATTGGCGCGCGCTTCCGGGCCCAGCCCGGCGCCCGCATCGGCGGTGACGGCTTTTCCTATGTCACCCCCGAGGTCTCTGGCGCCGAAACCGCGCGCAAGACGCTTGGCGATCAGGGCGATGCAAAACCGCAAAGCTGGCTGCGCATCCACTCGCTTGGCTCGGTCACCATCGGGGATGACGTGGAATTGGGCACCAACTGCACCATCGACAACGGCACCATCCGCGACACGGTGATCGGCGATGGCAGCAAGCTCGACAACCTGGTTCACGTTGGCCACAACACCCGCGTGGGGCGCGACTGTCTGCTTTGCGGGCAGGTCGGCATTTCCGGCTCGGTGGAGATTGGCAACAATGTGGTCCTGGGCGGCCAATGCGGTGTGGTCGACAATATCTTCATTGGCGACGGGGTGATCGCCGGAGGCGGCACCAAGATCCTGTCCAACGTTCCCGCGGGTCGCGTCATGATGGGATACCCGGCTGTCAAAATGGAGACACATACCGAAGTCTATAAGGCACAACGCAGGCTGCCCCGGCTGATGCGCGATATAGACGCGCTGAAGAAGGCAGTTTTCAAATAAGCGCGCAGGCACTACATCTGCGCCAGCCTAAAGGATCAGGAAACCGCCATGAGCATTCAGGACAAGGTCATCGCAATCATCGCAGAACAGGCCGTGCTGGAGCCGTCCGATGTGACACTTGAGAGCACGCTGGAGGATCTTGGTATCGACAGCCTCGGCCTGGTCGAAAGCATCTTCGCCATCGAGGAAGAATTCGACATCACCGTGCCGTTTAACGCCAATGCGCCCGAAGAAAGCGATTTCGACATTTCAAATGTCGCAGCCATCATCGCCGGTATCGAAAAACTGACCACCGAAACGGCCTGAGTCGTCACCTCGGGCGAGGATGAGCATCATGAAACGTGTAGTCATAACCGGCGCGGGCACGATCAACGCGCTTGGCCATTCGGTCGCGGCGACGCTGGACGCCATGAAGGAAGGGCGCTGCGGCATCGGCCCGTTGGAGTTCCGCGATGTGGACCGGCTGTCGATCAAGATCGGCGGCCAGGTGCGCGGGTTCGAGGCCGAGGGGCGGTTCAATCGCCAGCAGATGAGCCTTTATGACCGCTTCACCCAGTTCACCCTGACCGCCGCCAAGGAGGCGATCAGCCAGTCCGGCATCGAATTTCACGGCGAGTTGTCGGCGAAATCCGGCGTTGTCCTGGGTACCGCCGGCGGTGGGGTCTCGACCTGGGATGACAATTACCGGTCGGTTTACGAGGATGGCAAGAACCGGGTGCATCCCTTTGTCGTGCCAAAGCTGATGAACAATGCGGCCGCCAGCCATGTGTCGATGGAGTTCAACCTCAAGGGGCCAAGTTTCACCGTCTCCACCGCCTGTGCCTCCTCCAACCATGCGATGGCGCAGGCGTTTCAGATGGTGCGCAGCGGCATGGCCCCGGTCATGGTCACCGGCGGCTCGGAATCCATGCTCTGTTTCGGCGGGGTCAAGGCCTGGGAGGGGCTGCGGGTCATGTCGCGCGATGCCTGCCGCCCGTTCAGCGCCAATCGCAACGGCATGGTGCAGGGCGAAGGCGCCGGGATCTTTGTCTTCGAGGATTATGACCACGCCAGGGCGCGCGGCGCAGAGATCCTCTGCGAGGTGATCGGCTTTGCCATGTCCTCGGATGCGGCCGATATCGTGATGCCCAGCAAACAAGGGGCGGCGCGAGCCATCGCGGGGGCGCTGCAGGACGCGCAGATTGCGGCAGACAAGGTTGGCTATATCAACGCCCATGGCACCGGCACCGCGGCCAATGACAAGACTGAATGCGCGGCAGTCGCCGATGTCTTTGGCCCGCATGCGGACCGGCTGATGATCTCGTCGACAAAATCCATGCATGGCCATCTGATCGGCGGCACCGGCGCGGTCGAGCTTCTCGCCTGTATCATGGCCCTGCGCGATGGCGTCATTGCTCCCACCATCGGCTACCAGGAGCCGGACCCGGAGTGCGCGCTCGACGTGGTGCCGAACGAGGCCCGCGAGGTTGAGGTTGAGGTGGCGCTCAGCAATGCCTTCGCCTTTGGCGGATTGAACGCCGTCCTGGCGTTGAAGCGGATCTAAGCCCCTGGGAAAGACCTGGCTGTGAAAGCCAACGATCAAAAGGTCCGGATTTGCACAAAAAGGCCACCGACAGCGCTGTTGCTGCGGTGGCCTTTATCTTATTCCCGAACGCCGGACTTACGCGCGTCGGGTACCCTTGTGGCGGTTACTGGGACACCACATCCACGACGTCATAGCCGGCGGTGAAGCCCGCCAAGGACATCTTCATTTCCACCAGCTGATCCGGTGCCGGGGCAGGGCGCAGGGACAGGATCGCCTCGGTTCCCTTCTTGAAGGCATCGATGTCGCCCTGGGTAAAGCCGATCTGCGCAACACAGCCCAGCTGGTTGCAGAAGGAGTAGTTGTACCGCTTGCCGGGCGCGCCATCGACCGAGATGGTCAGCGCAGACGGCAGCAGGGTTTCCAGAGGCACGATAACGGTGGCACCGGCAACCGCCTGGCCGCCCTGCTGATCGATGCGGAACAGGGACACCTCGGCCATCGGGTTGCCATTGGGATCGGTCAGGATCTGCAACAGCGAACAGGGGTCCGTCTCCGCTTCGGTCTTGATGCAGGCCAGATCCCAGTCGCCATGCTCTTCCTTGAGGTAGCGATCACCGATTTGCGGCGCGCCGCCATCCACCGGCTGGCCCAGATCCAGCATTTGATCCGCAGATGATTCGCCGCTCGAATTGGCGGTGTTCGCGGTCTCCTGTGCCGCCAAAGGCGCGGTTGTGGCAACAATCGCGGCCAGTGCAAAGGGGGTCAGGGACTTGATCATGAGTGCCTCTTTCGTATCAGGACGTCCGTGCACCGATCTACCACGATGCAGGTCATCTGTCAGGTCAATATCAGGCCATCGGCGGGGAAATGCACCGTATCTTGGATCAATAGTCAAGACCTTGGAAACAGAGGCAAAAAAAGGGAACCTAGAGGGTTCCCTTTCTTTATTTTTGTCTCCCCGTCGGACTGGCCGACTTAGTTATTGCCAAGGACGTTACGAAAGCCCCGGCCCGTGGTCAACATGCAATGGCAAAAAAAGTGACACAAAGCGCCACATTCTGATTATTGCTCGTTTTACGATCTTTACCGGGGCTTTTGACAAAAAAAGGGCCGTGCACATCGGCACGGCCAGTCTGACAGGGAGGAAATGACCGTCCCCACAACCGTATTTGCGAGGACGGGCAATTCATACTATGCCGTTTAAAGGTTAATTATTCATTGTGCCGGTACAGAAGAAGAACAACGGCCAACAGGTGGTAGGACAGACAGGATGACAGATCGGATTTTTCTCGGTGGCGGCGGTGAGGACTACGGCACGGCGCAGGAGTTGTCGCTGGAGTATGCCAACCGGCACGGGCTGATCGCCGGCGCCACCGGCACCGGCAAGACGGTGACGCTGCAGATCCTGGCAGAAGGCTTCTCCAATGCGGGGGTTCCGGTGATCCTGTCGGATGTGAAGGGGGATCTCTCCGGTCTCGCCAAAAGCGGTAGCCCCACCCAGAAGTTGCACGAGGCCTTTACCAGCCGGGCACAGAAGATCGGTTTTGACAGCTATTCCTATCATGACACCCCGGTGACCTTCTGGGATCTATACGGTCAGCAGGGTCACCCCCTGCGCACCACCGTCGCCGAGATGGGCCCGCTCCTGCTGTCGCGCCTCTTGGAGCTGAGCGAGGCACAGGAGGGCATCCTCAATATCGCCTTCCGCCTGTCCGACGAGGAAGGCCTGCCGCTGTTGGATCTGAAGGATCTGCAATCGCTGCTGGTCTGGATCGGCGAGAACCGCGCCGAGCTGTCCTTGCGCTATGGCAATGTATCCCCCGCCTCCATCGGCGCCATCCAGCGCCGCCTGCTGGTGCTGGAAAATCAGGGCGGCGCGCAGCTGTTTGGCGAACCGGCGCTCGATCTGGCGGATTTGATGCGTTGCGATGCAAATGGCCGGGGCATGGTCAATATCCTGGCGGCGGACAAGCTGATGGCGGCGCCGGGGCTCTATGCGACCTTCCTCCTGTGGCTGCTCAGCGAATTGTTCGAGGAACTGCCCGAGGTGGGCGATCCCGACAAGCCGAAACTGGTCTTCTTCTTTGACGAGGCGCATCTGCTGTTCGACGACGCCCCCAAGGCATTGGTGGACAAGGTCGAACAGGTTGCTCGGCTGATCCGCTCCAAGGGGGTTGGCGTCTATTTCATCACCCAGCATCCCGCCGACATCCCCGAAGACATCCTGGGCCAGCTTGGCAACCGGATCCAGCACGCCCTGCGCGCCTTTACCGCGCGGGACCGCAAGAACCTGAAACTGGCCGCCGAAACCTATCGCGAGAATCCGCGGTTCTCGACCGAGGACGCCATTCGCGAGGTCGGTGTCGGCGAGGCGGTCACATCGATGCTGCAGAAGAAGGGCGTGCCCGGCGTAGTGGAGCGCACCCTGATCCGTCCGCCATCATCGCAATTGGGGCCGATCACGGCTGAAGAGCGCAAGGCGATCCTGGCGGCCTCTGATATGGCCGGAAAATACGACAAACCGCTGGACCGGCACTCTGCCCATGAAATCCTGGCGCAGCCGGCCGAGGCTGCCGCGAAAGCGGCGGAACAGGCCGAAGAGCAGGCCGAAGTTGCCGCCAACCCCATGGCACGGGAATTCAATGCGGCGCGGCGCTATTCCGGCGGGCGGGTCAGCCGCTCCTCCGCGCGCAGCTATGGCAAGCCCAAGGATAGCTTTGGTTCGGCCCTGCAAGAGGCCGTCATCAAGGAGTTGAAAGGCACCACGGGGCGGCGCATCGTGCGCGGGATCCTGGGCGGCCTGTTCAAGGGACGCTGAGACACCGCGATCCTTGCAAAGGAAAACGCCGCCCCGGATCCTGGGGCGGCGTTTTTTTTTGTTTCGGGGTTACTTCTCGGGTATCAGGCCCCTTGGGCTGAACCTCAGCACCAGGAGCAGGATCAGACCCATGGTCAAAAGGCGCATATGGGATGCGTTCTCGATCAGGTGGGCCTTCAGCCAGTTGTCATCGGCCATGAAGGTGGTCAGCAGTTCGATCAGCTCGATTCCCATGGGTTCGACCTTGATCCAGAAGAACCAGATCAGCATGCCGCCCAGCACCGCGCCAAAGTTGTTGCCGGAGCCGCCGACGATCACCATCACCCAGATCAGGAAGGTGAAGCGCAAGGGGTTGTAGGTGCCCGGTGTCAACTGGCTGTCCAGCGTGGTCATCATCGCGCCCGCCAGGCCGCAGATCGCGGAGCCCAGCACGAAGATCTGCAGATGGCGGCGGGTCACGTCCTTGCCCATGGCCTCGGCCGCGACCTCATTGTCGCGGATGGCACGCATCATGCGGCCCCAGGGGCTTTTCAGCGCCATCTGCGCCATCCAGAGCAGCGCCAGCAGCACAACGGTGAACAGGATCGAATAGCCAAGCTTCACAAAGATCGTGGAGCCTTCCACCGGATCCAGACCAAAGGTCGCCGCGCGCTCCACGAAGGAAGGATCGTTCTGCAGATCCACCTCGTAAGGCACCGGGCGGGGCAGGCCGACCACGTTCTTCACACCGCGCGACAGCCAGTCCTCGTTCTTCAGCACCGAGATGATGATCTCGGCAATCCCGAGGGTAGCAATCGCCAGGTAATCAGACCGCAGGCCCAGGGCCGTCTTGCCGATCAGCCAGGCAGCACCGGCAGCGAGCAGCCCGCCCGCAGGCCAGGCCAGCAATACCGGCAGGCCAAGGCCGCCAAGGTTGCCTTCCAGCGCGGGGTTGATCGCCTCCACCGCCTCGACCGAGGGGTCAAAGATGGCGCGGTAGATGAAGAAGCCCGCGATCAGCACCGCCAGCAGCACCAGCGTGCGCGCAATTCCGGGCTTCATGAACTTGTAGATCGCAACCGCGCCCACAACCGTCAGCGCCCCCATGACAAGCGCCATCAGGATGCCCATGCCACCTGCGGCAAAGGCACCCGGCGTCGGACTGGTGGAGACCAGCACCACCGCAAGGCCACCAAGGGCGGTAAAGCCCATGATGCCCACATTAAACAGCCCGGCAAAGCCCCATTGCAGGTTCACACCCAGCGCCATGATGGCCGAGATCAGCCCCATGTTGAGGATCACCAGCGCCGAGTTCCAGGAACCGGAGAAAATGCCCGCAAAACTCGTTGCCCCTTCCATCAGGATCAGAAGGCCGACAAAGGCGAACAGCAGGGAATGTTTCACTGTATCGCTCATACCGATTTTCCTTTGAAGATGCCCGTGGGTTTGAACAACAGGACGATGATCAGGATCGCGAAGGACACCGCGAATTTGTAATCCGTGCTGAGAAGCTGCACGAGACCATCCGGCGCCATGGTTTCAGGCAGCACGTAGGTGGCCACCTTCTTCCAAGCATAGGTGATCGTGACTTCGGAAAAGGCGATGATGAACCCGCCCGCGATCGCCCCGATGGGGCTGCCAAGGCCGCCGACGATGGCGGAGGCAAAGATTGGCAGCAGAAGCTGGAAATAGGTGAAGGGTTTGAAGGACTTGTCCAGCCCGTACAGAACCCCGGCAATGGTCGCCAGCGTTGCCACGATCAGCCAAGTGTACATCACCACCCGTTCGGGGTTGATGCCGGACAGAAGCGCCAGATCCTCGTTATCGGAATAGGCGCGCATGGACTTGCCGGTGCGGGTCTTGTTCAGGAACCAGAACAAGAGCGCCACAACGATGATCGCTGTCACCACGGTGATGCCCTGGCTGGTCTTGATCGCCAGCCCTTCATCAAGTCCGGTCATCTTCTTGAAATCGCGCGCCGAAATGATGAACCGCTCGCCATCGGCAAAGCGCTGGTCGCCGGGGCCGATGATGAAGCGGACAAGGCCGTTCATCATGAACATCACACCAAGCGAGACCATGACAAAGACAACCGGTTTGGCTTTCTGCTCACGATAAAACCGATAGACGGTCCGATCGGTGAACAGCACCAGCCCCATGGTGACCGCGATACCAAAGGGCAGCGCCAGAAGGGCGGTGGGCAGCGGACCGAAACTGATCCCCGCGCCCTGAAACAGCCAGGTTACCAGGATCGTCACCATGGTGCCAAAGGCCATGGTATCGCCATGGGCAAAGTTCGAGAACCGCAGCACGGAGTAGACCAGCGTCACCCCCAGCGCGCCGATGGCAAGCTGGCTGCCATAGGCGATGGCGGGCACGCCAACGAAGTTTGTAAAGGCCACTAGGGCGTTCAGGAGTTCCATGCCTCAGCCCCCCAGGAAGGATTTGCGCACTTCGGGATCGGCCAGCAGTTCCTGACCGGTGCCCGTATAGGCGTTGCGCCCCTGGACCAGGACATAACCTTTGTCCGCGATCTCAAGGGCTTGTTTGGCGTTCTGTTCCACCATCAGGATTGGCAGCCCGGTGCGGGCGACCTCGATAATGCGGTCGAACAGCTCGTCCATGACGATGGGCGAGACGCCCGCTGTAGGCTCGTCCAGCATCAGGACCTTGGGCTGGGTCATCAGCGCGCGGCCCACGGCCACCTGCTGACGCTGACCGCCGGACAATTCGCCCGCAGGCTGGTTGCGCTTTTCCTTCAGGATCGGGAAGAGGTGATAGACCTGCTCCATCGTGTTCGAGAAATCATCGGTGCGGATGAAGGCGCCCATTTCCAGGTTTTCCTCCACCGTCATCGAGGTGAAGATATTGCTGGTCTGCGGCACAAATCCCATCCCCTTGACCACGCGGTCCTGCGGGGTGAGCTGGGTGATGTCCTCGCCATCCAGACGTACAGAGCCGGAGCGCACGTTCAGCATGCCAAAGACGGCCTTCATCGCGGTGGATTTGCCGGCGCCATTAGGCCCGACGATCACGGCGATCTCGCCCGGGTTCACGGCGATGGTGCAATCATGCAGGATGTCCGGCCCCTTGCCGTAGCCGCCGGTCATGCAATCGCCAATCAGGAAGGGGCTGTCGCCCTCGACCTTTTTCGTGGGTCCGCTCTTGCGGTGGGCAGGCTGCATCGTGCCTGCGCCATGGGTGTTGGTGATCGTGGCGTCCTTGTTGCCGCGATCCTCCTGATACGGGTTGCCGCTCATGCGTCTGCCCCTATTTTATCTTTGTTTTTCAAGCCGGTGCCCAGGTAAGCTTCGATCACCTGTTCGTTGGCCTTGATCTGATCCAGGGTGCCTTCGGCCAGCTTCTTGCCCTCGGCCATGCAGATCACCGGATCGCAGAGACGGCCGATGAATTCCATGTCATGTTCGATGACCACGAAGGTATAGCCGCGTTCCTCGTTCAGGCGCTTGATCGCATCGGCGATGGTATAAAGCAGGGTGCGGTTCACGCCGGCGCCGACCTCGTCGAGGAAGACGATCTTGGCATCCACCATCATGGTGCGGCCCAGTTCCAGCAGCTTCTTCTGCCCGCCCGAGACTTCGCCCGCCTTCAGATCCGCGATATGGCTGATGGTCAGGAACTCCAGCACCTCATCGGCCTTGGCACGCAGGGCACGTTCCTCGTCGGCAATGCGCTTGCGTCCGAACCAGGTGTTCCACAGGCTCTCACCCGACTGGTTGCCCGGCACCATCATCAGGTTCTCACGGCAGGTCATCGAGGAAAACTCATGCGCGATCTGGAAGGTGCGCAGCAATCCCTTGTGGAACAGCTCATGCGGGGGCAGGCCGGTGATATCCTCACCATCCATGGTAACCCGCCCGGAGGTGGGTTCAAGAACGCCCGCAATCACGTTGAAAAGAGTGGTTTTTCCCGCGCCATTTGGCCCGATCAAACCGGTTATGGAGCCCTTTGCGATTTCCAGCGACGCGCCATCAACCGCATGGAACCCGCCGAAGTGCTTGTGCAAGTCCTCGACGACGATCATATCATTTCATCCCCTAACTGCTTGGTTTTTATCAGCAGTCTTTAAATTTGGAACAGCCCGGACGATGCCGGGCTGATCTGTTGTTTCGGGTATCCGGGTCAGGATTAGCGGAATTTCACCGTGGCGTTCACGCCGTCCTTGACTTCGATCTCGCGGTAGGAGCCTGCGCTCTCACCGGGGCCGATCAGCTCAACGCCGGTGGCACCCTGGTAGTCGATCTCACCGCCAGTGGCGAGGATTTCCAGTGCCTTGCCCAGCTCACCGGGGTTGATCGGCTCACCGGGGGCGTTGGCCACGTCCATGATCTTGGCGCCGTAGTCAGCCGGGTTGCTGGAACCTGCCGCCTGCATGGCCAGCAGGAACAGGGCGGCCGCGTCATAGGATTCAGGCGCATAGGCCGAGGTGCCGTCAAAGCCCTTTGCCTTGGCCAGTTCCGCGAAGACTTCCGCACCCTTGGAGTCGGAACCCGCGATCTGGCCGAAGGAGCCATCGAGATCCGAACCGACGTTCTTGGGCAGGCTGTCGCCGATCATGCCGCCGGGCAGGCCGAAGGTTTCATAGGCGCCGCTGTCCAGGGCCGATTGGATGATTCCGAGACCACCCTGATCGAGGTAACCCGCAACCACCAGGATGTCGCCGCCGGCAGAGGCCAGCGAGGCGACCTCGGCAGAGTAGTCACCCTTGCCGTCTTCATGGGCGGCCACGATGGTGACTTCACCGCCAACGCCTTCGAAGGAGGTCTTGATCGCGTCGGCGAGACCCTTGCCATAGTCGTTGTTGGTATAGGTCAGGGCGATCGACTTGATGTCACGTTCCTGCAGGATTTCCGCCATCACCTGACCTTCGCGCGCGTCGGACGGCGAGGTGCGGAAGAACAGACCATTGTCTTCCATGGTGGACAGACCCGGCGAGGTGGCCGAGGGAGAGATCATCACCATGCCGTTCGGGATGGCAACGTTCTGCAGGATCGCGCCAGTCACACCGGAGCAGTCGCCGCCCACGATGCCGTTCACGCCATCGGCGATCAGCTTTTCACCATTTGCAACCGCCAGACCGTTGTCGATACAACCGGTGTCTGCGCGGATCGAGGTCACTTTGGCGCCGCCCAGAAGCTTGCCGGAGGCGGTGACTTCGTCCATTGCCATCTCTGCACCGGTGCCCATGGCAGCGGTCAGCGATTCAATCGGGCCGGTAAAGCCGAGCAGAACGCCCAGCTTGATTTCCTTGCCATGTCCATCCGCGAATGCGGTGCCGGCGGTCAGGGCGATAGCCGCGGTGGCCGTCATCAGTTTTTTCATTGTGTAACTCCCGTGTTGGAACATTTCAGTTCACATTGGACCCTAGGCAAGGTGCGACAAAAAGGGAAGTCCAATTGGACATCGCTTGGGTTGAGACGCAGCCTCGGGTCATACTCCTCCTGATCAGGCCCATTTTTCGTGATTTGGCCTGATTGGGGCGTGCGTTTACAGTGTTCCCAGGCAAAGGGGAAGATGGCAATGCGATTATTCTGGGTCACTCTTATTGCAGGGCTGGCGCTCAGCCTGGGCGTGCAGGCTGCGCAAACCACATCCGTTTCCAGCAGCCAGGGCAAGCTGCAGATCAGCCGGATGGCAGAAGGGTTTGATATTCCTTGGGCCTTTGCCTTTTTGCCCGATGGCAGCCTGCTGGTGACAGAACGCGAAGGCGCGCTGTATCTGGTGAAAAACGGGCGTCGCACCAGGGTTTCTGGCCCGCCGCGCGTGGCTGCGCAGGGGCAAGGCGGGCTGCTGGATGTGATGATTCCGCGGGATTTCGCCCAAAGCCGCGAGCTGTTTCTGACCTTTTCCAAGCCACAGGGACGGGGGGCCAATACCGCCCTTGCGCGCGCGGTTCTGAGCCCGGATGGCAAGTGGCTCACCCAAGTGAAGATCCTGTTCGAAGCCGCCGCGGGCGCGACCGGCGGGCGGCACTTTGGCTCCCGCGTCATCGAGGCCGCCGACGGCACCCTGCTGATCACCGTCGGCGACCGGGGCGAGAGGCCCAGCGCCCAGGACCCCGCCAGTCACCAAGGCAAGGTCTTGCGGATCAATCGGGATGGTAGCATCCCCAGTGACAATCCCTTTGCATCCACGCCAGGCGCCCGGCCCGAGATCTGGACTCTGGGACACCGCAACCCGCAAGGCATGGCGCGGGACGGGCAGGGGCGGATCTGGACGGTCGAACATGGCGCCCGGGGCGGCGATGAGGTGAATCTCATCCGCAAGGGCGCCAACTATGGCTGGCCGGTGATTGCCTATGGGCGGCACTATTCCGGCGCCAAGATCGGCGAGGGAAGGCAAAAGCCCGGGATGGAGCAGCCGCAGTGGTATTGGGATCCCTCCATCGCACCGTCCGGCATGATGATCTACTCCGGCAAGATGTGGCCTGCCTGGCGTGGCGACTTCTTTGTCGCCTCCTTGAAATTCGACATGATCTCAAGACTGTCGGGCACCCCGTTGCGGGAGGTCGAGCGGCTTCAAAGCGATCTCACGGGCCGGATCCGCGATATTCAGGAGGCACCGGACGGCAGCATCTGGTTCGCCTCCGAGACCGAAGGCGCGCTGTTTCGCATCTCCAACGGGGACTAGAGCGGCCCTTAAGAGAGCCGCACTGCCTTGCTGCCGCGCTCCCGATAGGGGGTGGTGTCATAATGGGCGCGGTAGCATTTCGAGAAATGTGACGGCGAGGCAAAGCCACAGGCAAGCGCCACATTGATGACGCTCATATCGGTCTGCATCAACAGGTTACGCGCCTTTTGCAGGCGCAATTCCATGTAATAGCGTTTCGGACTGCGGTTCAGATAGCGGCGGAACAGGCGCTCCAGCTGGCGCGTGGACATGCCCACGTCCTGCGCCAGGATCGAGGGGCTGATCGGTTCTTCGATATTGGCTTCCATCATCTGGATCACCATTGACAGTTTCGGATGGCGCACCCCGATGCGGGTCGGGATCGACAGGCGCTGGGTGTCCTGGTCGGTGCGGATCGAGGAATAGATCAGCTGATCCGCCACCGCATTGGCCAGTTCCTCGCCATGATCATCCGCGATCAGTTTCAGGATCATGTCGATAGAGGCCGTCCCCCCGGCCGTGGACAGGCGATTGCCATCCAGCACAAAGACCGATTTTGTCAGCTCGACGTCCTCGAACTCCTCGGTGAAACTATCGGCGTTCTCCCAGTGGATGGTCGCACGCCTGCCATCCAAAAGCCCCGCCTTGGCCAGAGCATAGGACCCGGTGCACAATCCCCCGATCATCACCCCCTTGCGGGCCTCGCGGCGCAGCCACGCCAGCAGTTTCTTGCTGCTCACCTCCTGCACGTCCAGGCCCGCGCACAGAAGAACGGTGTCATCGCGCTGCAGATCGACCAGATCTCCATCCAGCTGAAAGGTGGTTTCGGCCGAACAGGTCACGGTTTCACCGCCTTCACCATGTATCGCCCAGGTATAGAGCTTTTGCCCGCTCATCCGGTTTGCGATGCGCAGACATTCCACTGCCGAAGCAAAGGAAAGCATCGAGAACTTTTCCAACAGAACGAAGACAAACCGCTTGGGCTGGATGCTGCGGTTTTCGAGCTCGACATGTTTGCGTCGGATTTGCATGGTGCGGGCCCCATCATGAGTTTCGGATCGTGCAGGGAGTCGGGCCACTCCTGACTGAAGGAAACCGTGCTCACAGGATCGCTATCGGGTCAAGACATTCGAATTCTGAACTGGTCAGCGGTCGCGGCTTTTTGTATATGTGTTCTCCGTATTGAACAAAGACCTCTTGAGCGGAGACAAGCGATGAGTGAGTGGCAAAAATCGACCTGGCGCCAGAAACCGCGGGTTCAGATGCCCGACTATACCGACGCGGCGGCCCTTGCGGCCGTCGAGACGCAGCTTTCGAAGTATCCGCCGCTGGTCTTTGCCGGTGAGGCCCGACGCCTGAAACACCACCTGGCTGCGGCCGGGCGCGGCGAAGCCTTCCTGCTGCAGGGGGGCGATTGCGCCGAAAGCTTCGATCAGTTCAGCGCCGATGCCATTCGCGATACCTTCAAGGTGATGCTGCAAATGGCGATGGTTCTGACCTATGGCGCCAAGGTGCCGGTGGTCAAGGTGGGCCGCATGGCCGGCCAATTCGCCAAGCCGCGCAGCGCGCCAACCGAAACCGTCGATGGTGTGGAACTGCCCAGCTACCGGGGCGATATCATCAATGACCTCGCCTTCACCGAGGCTTCGCGCGTACCGGATCCGGCACGGATGCTGCAGGCCTATACCCAGGCCGCTGCAACGCTGAACCTGTTGCGCGCCTTTTCGACCGGCGGTTACGCGGATGTGCATCAGGTCCACGCCTGGACCCTGGGCTTCACCGAAAGCGAGAAGGCAGAAACCTACCGCGAGATGGCCAACCGGATTACCGATACGCTGGACTTCATGAAGGCGGCCGGCGTCAATAGCGACACGGCCCATACCCTGCAGACGGTGGAATTCTACACCAGCCACGAAGGGTTGCTGCTGGAATATGAAGAGGCGCTCACGCGGCTTGACTCGACCTCCGGCAAATGGCTGGCGGGCTCTGGCCACATGATCTGGATCGGCGACCGCACCCGTCAGCCCGACGGCGCCCATGTGGAATTCTGCCGCGGCGTGCTCAACCCGATCGGGCTGAAATGTGGTCCGACCACCACGGCCGAGGACCTGAAGGTGCTGATGTCCCGGCTGAACCCGGACAACGAAGAGGGGCGCCTGACCCTGATCGCCCGCTTTGGCGCGGGCAAAGCAGCGGATCACCTGCCGCGGCTGATCAAGGCGGTGAAGGAAGAGGGCGCCAAGGTCACCTGGGTCTGCGATCCGATGCATGGCAACACCATCAAATCCACCACAGGCTACAAGACGCGCCCCTTCGACAGCGTGCTGCGCGAAGTGCGCGACTTCTTTGCAGTCCACGGCGCCGAGGGCACCATCCCCGGCGGTGTGCATTTCGAGATGACCGGTCAGGACGTGACCGAATGCACCGGTGGCGTGCGGGCAGTCACGGATGAGAACCTGAGCGACCGTTACCACACCGCCTGTGATCCGCGTCTAAACGCCAGCCAGTCGCTGGAACTGGCCTTCCTGGTGGCCGAAGAACTGTCCGGCCTGCGCGACCAACGCGCAGCAGGTGCCACGCAAGCCGAAGCGGGTTAAGGCCGCGCGTCGCAATACTGCGTGTAAAGAAACGGAAAGGCCGCCCTGGAATTGGCGGCCTTTTTCAATTGGATGCAACATATTCCTAAAGTCGTGAGCTCCGGCAATGCGGCAGGCCAGATCAAACAGTCCCCGGAAACGGGAAACGCCCCGGGAATTCTTCCGCGGGGCGCGTTTCTGGTGCTATGACCTTCGACCAGAATTTGAGAGCCGGACCGGTCCGGCATATGGGTTCAGTCGCGGCTGACGACCAGGCGCAGGTGAGAGCCGCGCTTCTTGGGGCTGTTGCCAGAGGCCGGGTTCTGGCTGATCTCAGCCTTGGGCTCAGAGCGCAGGGATCCGCGATCCGCAAGCGAGCGGGCCTCGTCGAGGATGGATTTCTCGGTCTTGAAACGGGCCTCGGTTGCGGCAAAGCCGGGGTTCGGCGTGTTGATGTCTTCCTTTTCCTCGCGCGGCTTGGCTTTGAATTCGGCATCGGACGCGGCCTGCGAGATGGTGCGCATCTCGATCGACGTCACCGAGAAGCGCTGCGAGGTGCCGGTGGGGTTGCCTTCAGAGACGAAGACACCCAGCGCACGGCTCACGTCGCCCAGATCGCTGCGCAGCGGCAACAGCAGCATGCGTGCGCCGCGGCTGCCGTGCAGGCGGGTTGCCTGGGTCTGCAGCTCCAGTTCCACGATGGCGGGCGCGTCGAACATATGCTCAAGCGCGGCGCTCAGCTGTTTGCGGGCCTCCGGCGTAAAGAACGCGGTGATCGGCATGCCGCGCACTTCCATGCCGGCCATTTCGTTCACTTTTTGCCCGGCAAGACGGAAACGGGCGATCCCCGGTGCCACGCGCTCCAGGATAAAGGTCTGAGACAGGATGTTCTCAAGACCGCGCGGATCGATCTGCGAACGGCTGGGGATATCGTCACCCCGGCGCAATGCTGTCCAATAGGCTTCTGCCTGGCGCAACGCCGACACAGGGGTGCGGCTGCGGAAGTTGTTCATCGGAACCACCTTGTCGTGACCCTTGTTCTGTCCAGAGCTCTTGCGACCACCGAAAAACATGTCCTTCGTCCTTTGCTTGCACCGGCGAATTGCCAGTTGTTGGCGGTGGTGTTCAAGCATTCTTAAGACTGCTTAACGTTTTCCACCATAATCCTTACTTCTCCGTTAATATGGCACAATCTAATTCAAATTGTGACTAATTCTGCATGCAATGGTTAACGAGAAGGATTAGCCGCCCTATACCAATGAAATCGCCGCCTATCCGTTGTGTCAGGCACTGGCTTTGTGGCAGTCTGCGGTGAACGAATACACAAAGGGCAGCGCGCATGGGCGTGAACAGCATGACAGGATTCGCATCCGCGCAAGGCGGGCAGGGCGCCCACAGCTGGAGCTGGGAGATTCGCTCGGTGAATGCAAAGGGCCTGGACCTACGGCTGCGAATCCCGGACTGGCTGGAAGGCCTGGAACCCTTTGTGCGCACGACACTTTCCAAGTCTCTGGCCCGTGGCAACGTCTCCGTCTCCCTCCGCATGAGTCGCAGCGAAGAAGGGGCCGGCCCCTTGTCTGTCAACCAAGGCGTGCTGGCCTCGGTCCTGCAGGCGCTGGCACAGGCGGAATCCGCGGCCCAGAGCATGGGCGTCGATCTGAAACCGTCTTCGGCGGCGGATCTTCTGGCCTTGCGCGGGGTGCTGGAACAGGCCGCGGTCCAGGATGATCCGGCGCCGCTGGTGGCCACTCTGAAGGGTGAGTTCTTAACCATTTTGGCGGATCTTTCGGCCATGCGCGCGGCAGAAGGTGAAGAACTGTTGAAGGTTCTGAGCCGCCAAACCGGCGCGGTCGAGCAGCTGAGTCTGACCGCGACGCAGCTGGCAGAGGCGCGAAAACCCCATATGGCGGAAGCCCTGCGCGCAAACCTGCAGCGGGTCTTGCAGAATGCCGACGGGATCGATCCCGACCGGCTGGCCCAGGAATTGGCGCTGATCGCGGTGAAATCCGATGTGACCGAGGAAATCGACCGTCTAGGCGCCCATGTGCGCGCGGTGCGCGACCTGCTGGAGGCAGGCGGCCCCATCGGGCGGAAGCTGGATTTCCTGATGCAGGAATTCAATCGCGAGGCCAATACGCTCTGCTCCAAATCGCAAAGCAGCGATCTGACCGCCGTCGGGCTTGAACTGAAGGCGGTGATCGATCAGATGCGCGAACAGGTTCAGAACGTCGAATAACCGGTATATACAGCCAATAGAAACAGACAGAGGGAGAGCAGCAGATGGCGGATCGCCGTGGCCTCTTGATCATCCTGTCGTCGCCTTCGGGTGCCGGCAAATCCACCCTGGCCAAGCGCCTGCGCGCCTGGGACGACAGCATCCGCTTTTCCGTCTCGGCGACCACGCGCGCCCCGCGCCCCGGCGAGGTGGACGGGCAGGACTACCATTTCAGCAGTGTCGACGATTTCAAGACCGCCGTTGCCGAAGGCGAGATGCTGGAACATGCCCATGTGTTCGGCAATTTCTACGGCTCGCCCAAGGGGCCGGTGCGCGATGCCATCCACGCCGGTCAGGATGTGCTGTTTGACATCGACTGGCAGGGCGCCCAGCAGATCCGCAATTCGGATCTGGGCCAGCACACCCTGTCGATCTTCCTGCTGCCGCCCTCGATCCACGAGCTGCGCCGCCGCCTGGAAAGCCGCGCCCAGGACGATGAAGCCACCATCAAGCGCCGCATGGAGAAAAGCTGGGACGAGATCAGCCACTGGGGCAGCTATGATCACGTGTTGATCAACGATGATCTGGATGCCACCGAACAGGCGCTGCGCACCATCATTACCGCAACCCGCCTGCGCCGCATTCAGCAGCCCCATCTGATGGAGCACGTGCGCGGCCTGCAGGCCGAATTCGAGGATATGCAATGACCCTTTACGCTCTGGGCGCCGACGCCCCCCAAATCCATGCCGACACCTGGGTCGCCCCCGATGCCAATCTGGTCGGCAAGGTGGTGATGGAGGCGGGCTCCTCGGTCTGGTTCGGCTGCACCATCCGCGCCGATCACGAGGAAATCCGCATCTGTGAAGGATCCAACGTGCAGGAGAACGTCGTCATGCATATTGACGCCGGTTACCCATTGCACATCGGCAGGAATTGCACCATCGGTCACAAGGTGATGCTGCATGGCTGCACGATTGGCGAAAACTCCCTGATCGGGATGGGGGCGACCGTTTTGAACGGGGCAAAGATCGGCAAGAACTGCCTGATCGGCGCCGGCGCTCTGATCACCGAAAACAAGGAGATCCCGGACAATTCGCTCGTGATGGGGGCGCCGGGCAAGGTCGTTCGTGAGGTGGATGCCGCCACGATCGAAAAGCTGAAGTGGAGCGCCCTGCATTACCAGGAGAACATGCGCCGCTTTCGCGAAGAAATGAAGAAGGTTGACTGAATGAGAAATTCCAAAGGCTCGCTGATGCGGCCCGATCCGCTCCCCTCGAGTGCCAGCCGCCCGGTGGTGACACCGCTCAGCCCCTCGGTGGTCTATGCCAGCGAAACCCCTGATGCGCTGGACGACCAATACGAAGGCCGTGTGCACGGCTACACCTATTCCCGCGAGGGCCACCCGAACGCGGATGTGGTCGCCAAGCGGTTGGATGCGATGGAAGGCATGGCCGGCGGCGTCGTCACCGGCTCCGGCATGGCGGCGGTTTCGGCCGTTTTGCTGGGTCTCACCCAGGCGGGCGACCATGTGATCGGCGGCAACCAGCTTTATGGCCGCTCGCTGCGGCTGATGAAGGAAGACCTGCCGCGCCTTGGTATCGAAACCTCGCTGGCGGACCCTGCCGACGTGGAGGCGGTGCGCGCCGCGATCCGCCCGGAAACCAAGATGATCCTGGTCGAGGCCGTGTCGAACCCGACGCTGGCCGTCGCCGATATCGACGGCCTGGCGGCCCTGTGCAAGGAAAAGGGTATCCTCTTGGTGGTGGACAATACCTTCACCACGCCACGCGGGTTCAAGCCCTTCGACCATGGTGCGGATATCGTCATCCACTCGATCACCAAGCTTCTGGCCGGCCATTCCGATGTGATGCTGGGCTATGTGGTGGCGCGGGACCCCGCGCTCAATGACCGGATGCGGATCTTCTCGGTGACGACCGGCATGACGCCCAGCCCGTTTGATTGCTGGCTGGCCGAACGCGGCATGCTGTCGTTCGAACTGCGGTTCGAGCGCAGCCAGGCCACGGCGGTGGCACTGGCCGATCACCTGGCGGGGCTGCCGGGGGTCAAACGGGTGATCTACCCGACCCGCAAGGATCATCCCGACCACGCGCGCGCCATGGAGCTGCTGCAGGGTCAGGGGTGCAACATGGTCTCCTTCGAGCTGGAGGGCGGGCGTGCTGCCGCCAATGCCTTTACCCGCGGGGCAGACGGTCTCAGCTTTGCGCCGACCCTGGGCGATGTGGGCACCACCCTGTCCCATCCGGCGTCCTCCTCGCACCGCGCCTTGACGGCAGAGGAACGCGCCGCGCTTGGCCTGAGCGAAGGGTTCTTCCGGATCTCGGTCGGTCTGGAGGATCCCACCGCATTGCTCGCAGTCTTTACCGATGCGGTGGCGGCGGCGCGCGACGCGTAACAAAACGGTTACATTGGGCGGGTAGAGGGGCTGAACCGCAATCGGAGAGGGCCATGACGCAAGAGCTGATCGAAGGGTTTCTGGAAGCCATCCCGCTGCCTGCGGTGCTGGTGGATCAGACCGAACGCTTCATCGGCGCCAATGCGGCTGGCACCACCCTTTTGGGGCAGCAGCTGAAGGGGCGGCATTTCGCCACCATCCTGCGCCAGCCCAATGTGACCACCGCCATCGAGGCGTCTTTACGCGACAAGGCCGCCCGCAGTGCGCGGCATCTGTCGAATGACGGTGCGCAGGACACCACCTTCGAGGTGAGCCTGCGCTACGTCCCGGGCATCGGCGCCGTCAGTGGCGGTGCCGTGCTCCTGTGCTTTACCGATGTGACCGAGCGCGAACAGGCCAGCCAGATGCGCCGCGATTTCGTGGCCAATGTCAGCCACGAGCTGCGCACGCCGCTGACCGCGCTGATGGGCTTCATCGAGACCCTGCGTGGGGCGGCGCGCGACGACGCCGCCGCGCGGGACCGGTTCCTTTCCATCATGGAGGGGGAGGCCAGCCGCATGAATCGCTTGGTCGGGGATCTCCTGTCGCTGAACCGGGTGGAAAGCGAAGAGCGCATGCGCCCCAAGGAACAGATGGACCTGACCGCCCATCTGCGCTCGACGTTGAAGACCATGCAGCCCCTGGCCGACTCCGGCAAGGTCACCCTGACCCTGAACGCGCCGGAAGAGCCTGTGCAGGTCACCGGCGACGCCGATCAGCTGCAGCAGGTCTTCACCAACCTGATCGAGAACGCCATCAAATACGGCGGCGACAAGGTCGATGTGGTTGTCACCCCGATGGAACGCGACCCGGCGCTGCGGGCACCGGCCGTGCGTATCCAGGTGATCGACAATGGCCCCGGCATAGATCCCGTGCATCTGCCGCGGCTGACCGAGCGTTTCTACCGTGCCGACAGCCATCGTTCCCGAGAACTGGGCGGCACCGGCCTGGGCCTTGCCATCGTCAAACACATCATCAACCGCCATCGCGGGCGGCTCCGTGTGGAAAGCGACCTGGGGGCAGGGGCCAGCTTTACCGTGATCCTACCGCAATAATCCGCAGCCACCGGCCCGGATTTATCTTCCGAAACCGCGTCCCGCCCCTCGGCCAGGGGTGTAGGAGAAGTTTTTTGTCATAAAACCGCCCGGAAATCGGGCTTTGTCACACAGCTGTTACATAGCTGTCACAAAAGCCTCATCAGCTGTCTGTAGCAGGAGGCCAAGATCATCGTGGGGGTGATCGAAACCTTCTAACACCTCATGGAGACCTAGATGTCCTTTGTGAAACTTTCCGCTTCCGCCCTGGCAATCGCTGCCGTTTCGGCCACCGCTGCCGCTGCTCGTGATCAGGTGCAGGTTGCCGGCTCCTCGACCGTTCTGCCCTATGCCTCGATCGTTGCCGAAGCCTTTGGCGAAAACTTCGACTTCCCGACACCGGTTGTCGAATCCGGTGGCTCCTCGGCCGGCCTCAAGCGTTTCTGCGAAGGCGTAGGTGAGAACACCATCGACGTTGCCAACGCATCGCGCAAAATCAAAGACAAAGAGATCAAGGCCTGCGCCGATAACGGTGTGACCGACATCATCGAAGTCCGCATCGGTTATGATGGCATCGTCTTTGCTTCCGACATCAACGGCAACGGTTTTGAATTCACCCCGACCGACTGGTTCCTGGCCCTGTCCGACCAGATCATGGTCGACGGCCAGATGGTTGCCAACCCGAACAAGACCTGGGCCGACGTGAACCCCGCCTTCCCGGCGCAGCCGCTGCAGGCCTTCATCCCCGGCACCAAGCACGGCACCCGCGAAGTGTTCGAGGACAAGGTGATCCTGGCCGGCTGTGAAGCCACCGGCGCCTTCGAGCACCTGCTGGCCCACGCGGAAGGCGACAGCGACAAGGCCAAGAAGAAAGCGGCCGAGAAAGCCTGTATCTCGCTGCGCACCGATGGCGTCTCCGTCGATATCGATGGCGACTACACCGAGACCCTGGCCCGCATCGAGAGCAACAAGGACGGTATCGGCGTCTTTGGCCTGGCCTTCTACGAGAACAACACCGACAAGCTGCAGGTCGCAACCATGTCCGGTATTGTTCCCTCCACCGAAAGCATTGCAACCGGCGAATACCCGGTGTCGCGCCCGCTGTTCTTCTACGTGAAGAAGGCCCACATCGGCGTGATCCCTGGCCTGAAGGAATACGCTGAATTCTTCATCGCCGACGAAGTTGCAGGCCCCGACGGCCCGCTGGCCGAATACGGCCTGGTGTCCGACCCTGAACTGGCGAAAACCCAGGAAGCGGTTGCAAACGAAGACGTAATGGGCGGCAACTCCTAAGTTCCCCCCTTGCCGAATGTGATTTGGCCGGGGGATTGCTCCCCCGGCCATTTCCGTCCAAACGACCTGTGTTAACCTAGATCCGCCATCAAACGGAGTTGTCGATGCCGACATTCTCGCTTGTCCTGATTGTATGTGCCATTGCGGCCGCCGGTTTCCTTCTGGGCCGCCACCGCGCGCTGGCTTCGGCTGGCGGAGACGCAAGGACCCTGCATTCGCTGCCGTCCTACTACGGCTATCATGTGGGGCTCAGCGCCCTTATCCCTGCCCTGGGCGTGCTGGTGATCTGGCTGTTGGCACAGCCTGCGCTGATCGAAAGCCGGGTTTCCTCGATGATCCCCGCCGAAGCGGTGCCGGAAAACGCATCGCTCAGTCTGGTGATGAGCGACGTGCGCCGCGTCGCCGAAGGGTTGGAGCTTGCCGTCGCCGAAGGGGCGCTGAGCAATCGCGACATCCGCGCCTTTGACAGCCAGACCACCGACCTGCGCGCCATCCTGGGCGACCTGGGCGTTGCCCTGGGCGCCGATGTGCGCCCCGAGGTGCTGGAGGCTGCCCGCAGCTATCGCGGATCCTCGAAAACCGGGCGCCTAGCGATGACCGTGGTGGTGATTGGTCTCGCGCTTGCCGGTCTCGGCCTTGCCTATCGTGCCACGCACAAGGATTTTCGCGCTCGCAATGTGGTAGAGCGGGTGATCATGGCGCTGTCGATCCTCGCGGCCTCGCTTGCGATCCTGACAACCGTGGGCATCGTGCTGTCGATGCTGTTCGAGACGCGCAACTTCTTTGCCCTGCATTCCTGGACCGATTTCTTCTTCGGCTCCACCTGGGCGCCCAACTTCCGCGGCGATAGCGAACTGTCGATCCTGCCGCTGCTGTGGGGCACGCTTTACATCTCCTTCATCGCGCTGCTGGTGGCGGTGCCGGTCGGGCTCTTTGCCGCGATCTACCTGTCGGAATACGCGGGCCCCGCCGTGCGCGCCTTTGCCAAGCCGCTGCTGGAAATTCTCGCGGGCATTCCCACAATCGTTTACGGCCTTTTCGCCCTCTTGACCGTCGGCCCGCTGCTGGTGCGCTTCTTCGGGCAGGGAGAGAACGGCATTCTGGGCGTCGAATGGATGAGCGGCGCCACATCGGTGCTGACCGCCGGCGTTGTGATGGGCATCATGCTGATCCCCTTTGTCTCCTCGCTGTCGGATGACATCATCAACGCGGTGCCGCAGGCGATGCGCGATGGCTCGCTTGGCCTTGGCGCCACGCAATCGGAAACCGTGCGCCAGGTGGTGCTGCCGGCCGCGCTGCCGGGCATTGTCGGCGCCATTCTGCTGGCTGCCTCGCGCGCCATCGGGGAAACCATGATCGTGGTGATGGGGGCGGGGGCGATTGCAAAGTTCTCTGCCAACCCGCTGGAAAGCATGACCACGATCACCACCCGTATCGTCAGCCAGCTGACCGGCGACACCGACTTTGCCAGCCCTGAAACCCTTGTGGCCTTCGCGCTTGGCCTGACCCTTTTCGTTCTCACGCTGGGGCTCAATGTTCTGGCGCTTTATATCGTGCGCAAATACCGGGAGCAGTACGACTAATGACCGATATCAGCCAATCCCCGACCCCCATGGGCGGCGCTGCAGGGCAGACCAAAGGCGGCTCCCTTCTGACGCAGAATGCCCGCACCCGCAAACGCAACGCCGCCGAAATGCGCTTTCGCGGCTATGGCATCGCGGCCATCGTGGTGGGCCTGATCATGCTCCTGGTGCTGGTCACCACCATCGTCAGCCGTGGCACCGGTGCCTTTCAGCAGACCTTCATCACCCTTGATGTGGAACTGTTGGAGAGCAAGCTCGACAAGAAGGGCAATCGCGATCTTGACGATATCAAGAAGGTCACCACCTTCGGCTACGCACCGCTGATCAAGGGCGCGATGGAAAGCACGGTCGATGCTCTTGGCATTGAAACCGGCCTCAAGTCCAAGGAGTTGGCCGGTCTGCTGTCCAAGGACGCTGCCGCGCAGCTGCGCGCCTATGTGATCGAGAACCCCGATCAAATCGGCCAGACCGTCGAGTTCCGCTTCCTGGCGCAAAGCCGCGTCGATGGCTACCTGAAGGGCCGCGTCAGCCGCGACAGCATCGAGAACGACAAGAATATCTCGGCAGGGCAGCTGGATCTGGTGGATGCGCTGGTCGCCGCCGGTGTGATCGAGAAGACCTTCAACCTTGATTTCATCATCGGCGCGGATGCCTCCGACCAACGGCCCGAAGCGGCAGGCATCGGGGTTTCCATGATGGGTTCCCTGTTCATGATGCTGGTGGTTCTGGCCCTGGCCCTGCCCATCGGCGTGGCCGCCTCGATCTATCTTGAGGAATTCGCGCCCAAGAACTGGCTGACGGACATCATCGAGGTGAATATCTCCAACCTCGCCGCGGTGCCCTCGATCGTCTTTGGTATCCTCGGCCTGGCCGTCTTCATCAACTACATGCACCTGCCGATGTCGGCGCCGCTGGTGGGCGGTCTGGTGCTGACGCTGATGACCCTGCCGACGATCATCATCTCCACCCGCGCCGCGCTGAAGGCGGTGCCGCCCTCGATCCGGGATGCGGCACTTGGGGTCGGGGCCTCGAAGATGCAGGCGGTGTTCCACCACGTGCTGCCGTTGGCCGCCCCCGGTATCCTGACCGGCACCATCATCGGCCTGGCGCAGGCGCTGGGAGAAACCGCGCCGCTGTTGCTGATCGGCATGGTGGGTTTCATCGCCTCCAATGCGCCGGAAACCATCGCTGACGGGTTGCTGGCGCCCAACTCGGCCATGCCCGCGCAGATCTACGAATGGGCCAAACGCGCCGACCCCGCGTTCTACGAACGCGCCTGGGGCGGCATCATTATCCTTTTGGTTTTCCTTGTAACCATGAATACGGTGGCTGTGATCCTGCGCCGCCGGTTTGAACGCCGCTGGTAAGGGGCATCGACATGAACGACATGAGCAGACTGGACAAGACTGTGACCAATACGACCAAAATCTCGGCGAAGAACGTCAACGTCTATTATGGCGACACCCATGCGATCAAGGACGTGAACGTCGAGATCGAGGACAACACTGTCACCGCATTCATCGGCCCCTCGGGCTGCGGCAAGTCGACCTTCCTGCGGTGCCTGAACCGCATGAATGACACCATCGATATCTGCCGCGTCACCGGCGAGATCCTGCTGGATGGCGAAGACATCTATGACAAGCGCGTCGACCCGGTACAGCTGCGTGCCAAGGTCGGCATGGTGTTCCAGAAACCCAACCCGTTCCCGAAGTCGATCTATGACAACGTGGCCTATGGCCCGCGCATTCACGGCCTCGCGCGCAACAAGGCCGACCTGGATGAGATCGTCGAGAAGAGCCTGCGCCGTGGCGCCATCTGGGACGAGGTCAAGGACCGCCTGCACGCCCCCGGCACCGGGCTTTCGGGTGGTCAGCAACAACGCCTGTGCATCGCCCGCGCCGTGGCCACCGAGCCCGAGGTTCTGTTGATGGATGAACCCTGTTCGGCGCTGGACCCGATCGCGACCGCCCAGGTCGAAGAGCTGATCGACGAGCTGCGTGCCAGCTATTCGGTGGTGATCGTCACCCACTCGATGCAGCAGGCCGCTCGCGTCAGCCAGAAAACCGCCTTCTTCCACCTCGGCAACCTGGTGGAATTCGGAAACACCGGTCAGATCTTCACCAACCCCGAAGATCCGCGCACCGAAAGCTATATCACCGGCCGGATCGGCTGATCCCCTCGCAAGGACTGAGACATGGAAGAACAACATATCGCATCCGCATTCGACCGGGATCTTGAAGCCATTCAGGCCCGGATCATGAAGATGGGCGGCCTGGTCGAGGCGGCCATCATGGAATCCGCCCGCGCCCTGGAAACCCGCGACGAAGAGCTGGCCCAGAAGGTGCGCGCTGACGACAAGGCGATCGACGGTCTGGAAGAGCTGATCAACGAGGACGCCGCGCGCGTTATCGCAATCCGCTCGCCTGCCGCCGTGGATCTGCGCGTGGTGCTGTCGGTGATGAAGATCGCCGGAAACCTGGAGCGCATCGGTGATTATGCCAAGAACATCGCCAAACGCACCGGTGTGCTGATCCAGGGCAATGACAACCCCGAAAGCGCCGCCGCACTGCGCCGGATGGCGCGCGAGGTGGAGCTGATGCTGAAGGATGCGCTGGATGCCTATATTCAGCGCGATACCGAACTGGCCCGAGACGTGATCAGCCGCGACCGCGACGTGGATCAGATGTATAACGCCATGTTCCGCGAATTCCTGACCCACATGATGGAAGATCCGCGCAATATCACCCCCTGCATGCACCTGCATTTCATTGCCAAGAACATCGAGCGTATGGGCGACCACGTCACCTCGATCTGCGAGGAGCTGATCTATCTGGTCACCGGCAGCCGCCCCGAGGATGACCGGCCCAAGGCCGACATGACCTCGACCACGCCGCAGGAGGTCTGACCATGGCAGCCGATCAGCCCACTGTTCTGGTCGTCGAAGACGAACTCGCCCAGCGTGAAGTGCTCGCCTATAATCTGGAGGCCGACGGGTTTCGCGTGATCCGCGCGGAAAACGGCGAAGAGGCGCTGCTTCTGGTCGAGGAAGACACGCCCGATATCATCGTGCTGGACTGGATGATGCCCAATCTGAGCGGGATCGAGGTCTGCCGCCGCCTGAAGTCGCGCCCCGAGACCCGCGCCATTCCGATCATCATGCTCTCGGCGCGCTCCGAAGAGGTGGACAAGGTACGCGGCCTTGAAACCGGCGCCGATGATTATGTGGTGAAACCCTATTCGGTGATCGAACTGATGGCCCGGGTGCGTACCCAGCTGCGCCGCGTGCGCCCCTCCACCGTGGGGATGCGCCTGGAGTTCGACGATATCATTCTGGATGCGGAAACCCATAAGGTGAGCCGTTCGGATCAGCCGCTGAAACTGGGACCGACCGAATTTCGCCTGCTTTCCACCTTCATGGAAAAACCGGGCCGGGTCTGGAGCCGCGAACAGCTGCTGGACCGGGTCTGGGGCCGCGACATCTATGTGGACACCCGCACCGTCGATGTTCACATCGGTCGATTGCGCAAGGCGCTGACCCAACACGGCGGTGACGATCCCGTGCGCACCGTGCGTGGCGCCGGCTACGCGCTCGGCTAAGGGGATTACCCGGCTATCGCACCGCTGCATGGGCGGTGCACGGATGATGTACAGGGGGTGCACAGGTTGCACACCCTGTTTTTCAGCGCGGCAGCGGGTCTTCGGGCTGCGCCTTTGTGGCCAGCCAATCGCGGAATTTGGCCAGTTCCGGCATACGCGATTTGCTACTGGGCCAGACCAGATAATAGGCGCCGCGCGTCTCGCTCGGGGCAGGGTGCAGGGCCACCAGCCGCCCCGTCGCCAGATCCTGCTCCACCAGGTAATCCGGCATCAAGGCGACCCCCAGCCCGTGCAGGGCCGCCTGGGTGATGGTTGCAAATTGATCATACATGCTGCCGCTGCCGGTCTTTGGCGGCATGACGCCCTTGTCGGTGAACCAATCCGACCAGGCATCGGGGCGGGTCTGGATATGCAAGAGCGGCAGGGACCGGATCTGTTCCGGGGTCTTGATCTCCTGCCCGCGCAGCAAATCCGGCGCGCATACCGGGATCAATTGCTCGCTCTTTAGCAACAGAGAATCCGTGCCCGGCCATTCTGCCTCGCCAAAATGGATCGCTGCATCAAAGACTTCCGCCGCAAAATTGAATGGCTGCAACCTGGTGGTCATATTGATGGTGACATCCGGGTGCAGCCGGGCAAACTCCGGCAGCCGCGGCATCAGCCAGCGCATGCCAAAGGCCGGCAGGATCGCCAGGTTCAGTGTCCCCGCCAAAGGTGCGGTTTGCAGGCGCAGCGTCGCCTGCGCGATCTGGTTCAGGGCCATCCTGACTTCTGACGCATATTCAACCGCTTGCGGAGACAGAGACAGCGTCTTGCCGTCTCTCTGCACCAGGTCCAGCCCCAATTGCCGCTCCAGTGTTTGCAGCTGGCGGCTGACAGCGCCCTGTGTCAGCGACAATTCCGCTGCCGCGGCTGAGGCGCTGCCCAAGCGCTCAAGCGCCTCCAGCGCACGCAGGGAAGAGATCGAGGGGAGAAAACGACGGGGTGCGGGCATGTATTACATTTACTCATATGTTATTGCCAAAGTCTCGCTGTTTTTTTTCTTAACCCGGGATTAGGATGTGCGACAGTTTGACCATTCCTAAACCACGGAACACGACAATGACCGATGCACCTAAACTGCGGGCCAAGGATGCCCCCGATCTTGGCAGCTTCAACTGGGAAGATCCGCTGCGGCTGGAAGATCAGCTGACCGAGGACGAGCGAATGATCTCCGCCTCGGCCCGCGCCTATGCCCAGGAAAAACTGCAGCCCCGCGTCACCGAAGCCTATGAGAACGAACAGACCGATCCCGCGATCTTCCGCGAGATGGGCGAGATGGGCCTCTTGGGCACCACCATTCCCGAGGAATACGGCGGGCTGGGCGCGGGCTATGTGTCCTACGGCCTGGTTGCCCGCGAGGTTGAGCGCGTCGACAGCGGCTATCGCTCGATGATGTCGGTGCAAAGCTCGCTGGTGATGTACCCGATCTATGCCTATGGCAGCGAGGAACAGCGTAAGAAATACCTGCCGAAACTGGCCTCTGGCGAATGGATCGGCTGCTTTGGCCTGACAGAACCCGATGCGGGCTCGGACCCTGCCGGCATGAAGACCCGCGCCGAGAAAACCGCGACCGGCTACAAGCTGACCGGATCCAAGATGTGGATTTCCAACGCGCCGATCGCGGATGTCTTCGTGGTCTGGGCCAAGTCCGAAGAGCATGGTGGCAAGATCCGCGGCTTCGTGCTGGAAAAAGGCATGAAGGGTCTCTCTGCTCCGAAGATCCAGAACAAGGCCTCGCTGCGCGCCTCGATCACCGGTGAGATCGTCATGGATGGTGTTGAAGTGGGCGAAGATGCGCTGCTGCCCCATGTGCAGGGGTTGAAAGGCCCGTTCGGCTGTCTGAACCGCGCGCGTTACGGCATCAGCTGGGGCGCCATGGGCGCGGCCGAGGCCTGCTGGCATGCGGCCCGTCAATACGGTCTGGACCGCACCCAATTTGGCCGTCCGCTGGCCAACACCCAGCTGTTCCAGCTGAAGTTGGCAAACATGCAGACCGAGATCGCGCTTGGCCTGCAATCGTCCTTGCGGGTGGGGCGCCTGATGGATGCCGCCAACGCAGCACCCGAGATGATCTCCATCGTCAAGCGCAACAACTGCGGCAAGGCTCTGGATATCGCGCGCATGGCGCGGGACATGCACGGTGGTAACGGCATCAGCCTGGAATTCCAGGTCATTCGCCACATGGTGAACCTTGAAACCGTTAACACCTACGAGGGCACCCATGACGTTCACGCGCTGATTCTGGGTCGCGCCCAGACGGGTTTGCAGGCGTTCTTTTAACCTTTGAACCTCCCACGCCCTGTGTCCAGCGCGGGGCGTGCGGCATCAGCCACTGAGTTTCACAAGACCGCAAGGCCTGTCGGCTTTGCGGTCTTGCTTTTTGGATTTGCATTTTTCCAAAACCCATTCATCTCCACAGTTTTGCAATGTCAAAACGGTTGTTAGATCCAGGTCTTCTTGGCGCATCGTATCCAAAATCATGAAGAGAGATCTTAACAGGCGCGATCATGACTGGCCGACTGCACCTTGTCCTCTTGATCGCACAGATTGATCTTCGGTAAGGAAGGTTAAGGTGGGAAGGCGCCTTCATCGTTTCCGCGGCAGTCAATCAAGGATCCCCGTTCCAAAGACCACAAAAGCGCAAATGCCGATTTCAGGCTGGGAAAGCGCAGGCAAACCGCTATTTCTGCAAATGGGCGCAAGAGCGTTTCGGAGAGTTCATCGGCAAGACCAGCAGAATTTTCGGCGCTCTGCAAAAATGCAAATCAAGCCCTGCCGGAATACGGGTGCGAAATTGCAATGCAAAACACCCAATGAACGCCAATCCTTTGCGTAAGCACCTGAGTATTCACTTATTTTTAACATCTCACAGGCTGTCGGTCGATCCCCAAACGCAGATAAATTTAACAAAAGGGGTTTTCTCCAGCCTCAAGCAGTTATATGTGGTTTTTGGAATATGTTAAGCCGATCTGCGCGCCCGACCAGGCCCTGCGGCGCTTGTTGAGGATCGTCACCCAAATGCCATCGCCCTTGTCACGCCTCGATCTGAAATCCCTGTTTCCCGTGCTCGACTGGGGCCGACGCTATGATCGACCGGACTTTGCCGGGGATATGACAGCGGCGGTGATCGTCACCATCATGCTGATCCCGCAGTCGCTGGCCTACGCGTTGCTGGCGGGGCTTCCGGCCGAGGTCGGGCTTTACGCATCGATCCTGCCCCTGGTGGCCTATGCGATTTTCGGCACCTCGCGCGCTCTGGCGGTAGGGCCCGTGGCGGTTGTTTCGCTGATGAGCGCCTCAGCTCTGGCGCCCTTGGGGCTGGAGACGGTGGCAGAATTCACCGCGTCGGCCGGGGTTCTGGCGCTGCTGTCGGGCCTGATGTTGGTGGCCATGGGGGTGCTGCGACTGGGCGTTGTCGCCAATCTGCTGTCCCATCCGGTGATCGCAGGGTTCATCACCGCCTCAGGCCTGCTGATTGCGGTCAGCCAGTTGAAACACCTGCTGGGCATTCCAGCCCATGGGCACAATTTGCCCGAGATCCTGTATTCGCTGGGGCAGGGGGCGGATGCAACCAACCTTTGGACCCTGGCAGTTGGCGCTGCCGCCCTTGGGTTTCTGTTCTGGGTCCGCCGCTCCATGGCGGGCGTCCTCCATACACGGATTGGTCTTTCGAAAGAGGCAGCCGGAACCGCAGCCCGGGTCGGTCCGGTATTCGCGGTGATCGGCACCATCCTGCTGTCCTGGGCGCTGAATCTGCCGGAACGGGGCGTTGCCGTGGTTGGCGCGGTTCCGACCGGCCTGCCGCCTCTTGGTCTGCCCGACATCGATTGGGCGCTTATCCCGGCGTTGATCGGGCCTGCGGCCTTGATCACCATCATCGGCTATGTCGAAAGCGTCTCGGTCGCCCAAACCCTTGCCGCCAAGCGGCGTCAGAAAATCGATCCGAACCAGGAACTTAAGGCGCTCGGTGCAGCCAACCTCGCCTCAGCTCTGTCCGGGGGCTATTCGGTCACGGGCGGCTTTGCCCGTTCGGTGGTGAACTTCGATGCTGGTGCCCGAACCCCCGCAGCCGGGGCCTTTACCGCCGTGGGCCTGACATTCGCGGCGCTGTTCCTGACACCGCTGTTGTACTTCCTGCCCAAGGCGACCCTGGCGGCGACGATCATCATCGCGGTGCTGTCGCTGGTGGATCTGAAGATCCTGAAAACAGCCTGGACCTATTCCAAGGCCGATTTTGCCGCGGTCCTGACGACCATTCTTTTGACGCTGATCGTCGGGGTTGAAATGGGCGTGGCCGCGGGCGTCCTCGTGTCTTTGCTTCTGTTCGTCTGGAAAACCTCGCGTCCGCATGTCGCCGAAGTGGGGCAGGTGCCCGGGACCGAACATTTCCGCAATATCCACCGCCACGAGGTTGTGACCGATCCGTCCCTGGTGACGCTGCGCATCGACGAAAGCCTGTATTTCGCCAATGCCCGGCGGATGGAGGACATGATCCTGGCGCGCGTTCATGCCGGGCGCGATCAGATCAAACATGTAGTGCTCATGTGTTCGGCAGTGAATGAAATCGACTTGAGCGCATTGGAATCGCTAGAGGAAATCAATCAACGCCTGTCTGACATGGGGGTGATTCTGCATTTGTCCGAGGTCAAGGGGCCTGTGATGGATCGCCTGAAGCGCAGCCATTTCCTTGATGCATTGACCGGAGAGATCTTCCTGTCCCAGAATGAGGCCTTCGAAAGCCTGAAATCGGTGGAGAAACTGCCAGGCTAAACCATCGGAAGCCTGGCCCGAGATCTTCGCCGTGGGGCATTCACGTCCCGGGAGGGTCTCACGTGAGAGCAACATCCGATGATGCGCCAGGTCGTGTTTTGTTGGCGCTCAGACGTTATGGACTGTCAAAGTCTGCGTTGGCATCTGTCACGTCTCAAACCCAGATCGTTACAGATCTGGGGATCTGGGGTGATGATTGGGATGACTTCTACCCACTTCTCAGGCATGTTTACGGAACAGATTTTTTGGTTCCGCAGGAGTGTGTTCCAGGTGAATTTGATTGGCAAAGAACATTGAAAGGATGGCAACCTTGGATGCCCTTGAAACGGGCAGTTCCCACCAGATCGCTTACGACCCGTGAATTGGACTGCGTGATGCGAGGGGAGCCGGATCCCTGGAAGGGCAGCCATAGATGACCCGACGCGTGATGGTTCAAGGGTCGTTGCGACGTTTTTCTCTATCTTAGCTTCATCATCTCTTCTCTGAATGCCTCGCTTGGGGT